>NZ_JAVTSU010000073.1:0-554 GCF_032678605.1 Pedobacter miscanthi | reverse complement strand
AACCTCCAATGTATTTAAAAAATGCTAACCTCTATCAATGACAAATTCTAAAGAATGGTCGTCATTCCCGCGCAGGCGGGAATCGTAATGCAACCTGCAATCCCTACTAAGGCATTACGATTGCCAGTCGGGCTGGCAATGACGACTTTTGGCAGATTTATCTGCTCCGCTTTCAATGACAGAATCCATAACAGCGGCGTCATCCTCGCGCAGGCGGGAATCTTAAAGAGATTAACTTATTGCATTAGGATTCCCAATCAAGTTGGGAATGACGTATCGCGCTGAAATAGTGATCAAACAAACACGTTCTGTAAATAATACCGATTGTACAATAAATTTAAAGTCGAAATGACGCGATGAGGGGCGATTCGCTATAGTACACCAAACCTCGGTCCCCGGTCTTTCCAACTTTGGACTACCTCTTTACCTTGCGCCCTTTGCCGTTAAAAATCGCCAAATACTTTTCGATCCCCCCTCTTGATAGTAACTAACCATTTCGTTATCTTATTGCTATTCCATTTTAACGGTGCATTAATAATTTTCTATCCGCACGA
>NZ_JAVTSU010000072.1:0-596 GCF_032678605.1 Pedobacter miscanthi | reverse complement strand
AGTTAACTAAAAAGATTGCTTCGTCGGCTGAAAAAGCCTTCTCGCAATGACGGAGTGGGCGATTAATAACTATCAACAAACTTACATTAAAAAGTTCGTCATCCTCGCGCAGGCGGGGATCTTAATGCAACCTGCAATCCCTACTAAGGCATTACGATTGCCAGTCGGGCTGGCAATGACGATTATACGCACTGTCATTAAATCTCCGATGTATTTGAAAAATGCTAACCTCTATCAATGACAGAATCCATAACAGCGGGCGTCATTCCCGCGCAGGCGGGAATCTTAATGCAACCTGCAATCCCTACCAAGGCATTACGATTGCCAGTCGGGCTGGCAATGACGATTATACGCACTGTCATCAACACTCCTATGTATTTGCAAAATTCTACGCGCTACCATTGCCGGACATAAAAACACTCGTCATTGCGAGGCACGAAGCAATCTTACAACGATCGCTAAGTATTAAAACTATATAATGCTTTTTGCCCACCCATTGTAGTAGGATTGCTAGGCATAAAATAAATTAATATTCCCCCCAATAGTAGTAGGATTGCTTCGTACCCCTCAATGACGACTTGAGAGAGATAATGACA
>NZ_JAVTSU010000071.1:0-641 GCF_032678605.1 Pedobacter miscanthi | reverse complement strand
TCATGCGTGCCGCCGCTGTAACCCTGTAACGGGCCAATGGAGAAGTCGTATCCGTAACCAATCCTGATTTTCTCTGATGGAAAAAGCTGGATCGCGGCAACTGCTGAGTTACGCGGCGTTAGGTCGCGCTGTAGATAGCTTTTATCATACAGTTTTACTCCGGTACGGTACGAACCACCTACCCATAAAAAATCTTTGATCAGTAAAAATGCGTTAACATCTAAACTGGTGGGGCCGCCACGGTCGTCTTTTAAAAGGAAAGAAGGTTTGATCTGAAAATCTTCGTTAAGCGGAAACAATGCTCCTGCTGTTAAATAATAATGTGGTTTTGGCTGTGGGATAAAGGCATAACGGTCGATATTGATATAAGTGGCAATCAGGTTATCAACCGAGAAACCGGCATAATACCTATCATTGGCAAAGTAAACCCCTGCCCTGGCATCGGGTACAATGGTACTCTGCACACCTACAGGCTGGTTAGGTTCAGGGTTGTTGGGGTTTAGCATGGAACCGTCGATCCCCAGCTGCACCATCCCTATACCTAAGCCTAGGGCCAACCTCGAGCTACCATCATCATTCATCCTGATGCGGTAAGCATAATTACCATAAATGCTCAGGTTGGTTTGTGCACCCAGTTTATC
>NZ_JAVTSU010000070.1:0-651 GCF_032678605.1 Pedobacter miscanthi | reverse complement strand
AGTTTGATTAGCCGGGCTTTAATGGCTCCATAGGTACGGGAGTGTAGTTTGGCGAGTTGGGTAATCTTGGTTCCTTCGTTAAAGCGTTCTGCAAGCAATTCATCTTCCTCTTCAGTCCAGGCCAAACCCTGATTACCTTTTTCAGCTACCGCCCTAAGTTCATTAAGAGCAAAGAATAGCGCCCTGATGATTTCGGGCTGGTTGTACGGGCTGTCTGCAGGGAATACTTCTCCTGTTACGGGGTCGGTACCAGCGGCCAGGGCCTGGAGAATCTCAATATGCCGGTTGTTATCCAAAAGTGAGGGAAGAGATGTTGCCCGGGAATGTTGAAAAAAAGAACCGATGAAAAAAATAAAAGCCATTATATTTATGTTGCTGGCGATGAGCGGAAACAGGCTCTGCTGAGGAGCAACCTGCGAGGAAATACACCAGTGTGCGACGAAGTATAACATTGAAAAGGAAGTCAGGGCTAAGGTTCTGGCTTTTCTTTTTTGGTTCATACTTCAGAGCACTCAATGCTTAAAAAAAACCTACGAAATCCCGGAAGGAACAAAAAAAATGCACCAACAACAGGCTTGTAAACCCGAACAAAAAACTAACTTTACGCATAAGGAACGTTCTTTATAACAGCTTAAAAATCCGTTAGGAAAA
>NZ_JAVTSU010000069.1:0-655 GCF_032678605.1 Pedobacter miscanthi | reverse complement strand
TCATTTTGTTACGTATTCCTGTTACCAGATGTATACCGTCAGTAAAAAGTATTTCGAACAGATTTTTGGATATGTATCCCTTGTCCCCAAACAGCTTTCCAAATATTTTTTTAAGAAACCCTTCTCTTTTCAATGGTTCCCTGTCATCCATGTTGCCCTGGCTAATCAGGAAATTGAGGATTTCGCCTTTGTCGTTTATTACCAAGTGAAGTTTGAAGCCATAAAACCAGCCCATTGTTGACTTTCCAACTTCAGCAGTACCCTTAAATACTTTGTTTGCCTTGATACGTTTGTTCTTGCAAACTCTTATTGGCGTTGAATCCACGAATGAAATACCCGTGCATGCACCTGAGCAACAGGTTTTAAGAAATATGGTTAAAGGCATAATCACACTTTGACTGAGTTCAACAAACCGGTTATAGGATACAGTTTTAGGAAAATCATCTACCATGTGTTTCTGTACATAGAAAACATAATAATGCTTAAAACACTTGAAACCACTGATTTGAAACAAAAGCAGAATACTGATTACCTCGCTATTGGACATTGTAGCGGGACGTCGAGAAGCTTTCCCTAAAATGAAGTTTTTGGTGGTTTTGTCAAAGTTCTTGCAAAATTCATCAACTATGCAGAAAATATCGGTAACTTTATCGTA
>NZ_JAVTSU010000068.1:0-713 GCF_032678605.1 Pedobacter miscanthi | reverse complement strand
GGTTATCAAGATTGGGCGCACAGGGACAACGCATCCCAGGGGCTTATTTTTCCAGAAAATATCAGTACCCAGCTTTCCATTGATGAGACCTCGTTTTCACAGGGAGAACTCTATACCGTAGTGAGCAGTAAGCATGCAAAGGGCAAAAAGGGTACCATAGTCGCTATTATGAAGGGTACAAAGGCTGAAAATATCATTTCCATACTGGAGAAGATCCCTTTAAGGCTCCGTAATAAGGTTGAAGAGATAACCCTGGACCTTGCTGGCAATATGGGACTAATAGCGAAGAAATGTTTCCCAAATGCGGTGCAGGTAATCGATAGGTTCCATGTACAGCAACTGGCAACCGAAGCACTTCAGGAAATCAGGATAAAGTATCGATGGGATGCAATAGATGAAGAAAATGAGCTGATAGAAAAGGCCAAGCACTCCAAGAAAAAATATGATCCGGAGATACTTCCCAACGGAGATACGGTCAAACAATTATTAGCTAGAAGCCGCTACCTGCTATATAAAAGTGAAGGCAAATGGTCTGAGGATCAACAACAGAGAGGAGGAATATTATTTGAGAGATATCCCGAAATTGAAAACGCCTACAGGATCAGCCAGGAGCTATCCTGGATATTCAACAACACAGGCGATAAGCTATATGGCTTTGCAAGGCTTGCAAAGTGGAACGAGAAAGTCGAACAGTCGGGATTTAAATCATTCAA
>NZ_JAVTSU010000067.1:0-742 GCF_032678605.1 Pedobacter miscanthi | reverse complement strand
GTCATCGGCAATATTAACCGTAGCCGTTGCAGGGGTTACCGTAATGCTTGGGTTGTTGGTCGCAGCGGTGAAAGTTAACAATACTGTTTCGTTACCTTCTACGATCTGGTCGTTGGTTACAGTAACCGGAACGGTAACGGTAGTTTGACCAGCCAAAATAGTAGCGGTAGTTGGAATAGTCGTATAATCGGTACCATTGGTCGCAGTACCACCAACTGTATAGGTAATGGTTGTGTTTGTAGCACTCGCTTTGCTCATGGTAAACACAAACGAACCATTGGTATTCGGTTCAGCACCATCTGTTGTAGCAACTGTAATCGTTGCCACATCATCATCGGCAATATTAACCGTTGCATTTGCAGGGGTTACCGTAATGCTTGGGTTATTGGTCGCAGCGGTGAAAGTTAATAAAACGGTTTCGTTACCTTCTACGATCTGGTCGTTGGTTACAGTAACCGAAACGGTAACGGTAGTCTGACCAGCCAAAATAGTAGCGGTAGTTGGAATAGTCGTATAATCTGTGCCATTGGTAGCAGTACCGCCAACAGTATAGGTAATGGTTGTGTTTGTAGCACTCGCTTTGCTCATGGTAAACACAAACGAACCATTGGTATTCGGTTCAGCACCATCTGTTGTGGCAACAGTAATCGTCGCCACATCGTCATCGGCAATATTAACCGTAGCAGTTGCAGGGGTTACCGTAATGCTCGGGTTGTTGGTCGCAGCGGTGAAAGTTAACAAT
>NZ_JAVTSU010000066.1:0-788 GCF_032678605.1 Pedobacter miscanthi | reverse complement strand
CTCACTAATCCGGGTTCGGTAAGTACCGGTTTTGCCTTTTTGCAAGGTGATTGGCAGCTGAACAAACAATTGGGATTGGTTGCGGGCCTGCGTTACGATTTAACCAATGCCTACGGTAGCAAACTGAACCCTAGTTTAGGTTTACAGTATAAAATTGTACCTGGTTTAGCCTTTAAAGCGGGAGCCGGAACTGGATTTAAAGCGCCAGATTTTAAAACGAGGTACCTTGTTTTTTATAATCCGGCCGCCAATTACCTGGTCATTGGTAACGAAGTGTTAAGACAAACGCTAAACCAGCTGGATCAGCAGGGGCAGATCAGCGAGATCAGACAGTTTTTATTGAATCAGCTCGATCAGAATTTGCAGGCAGAACGGAGCACTTCGTTAAATTTAAGTTTCGAGTGGAAACCTAAAGATAATGTAAAAGTAGAGGCAGGCGTATTTCACCACAGCTTACGCAACCAGATCAACAGCATCCAAGTGGCAACAGGTAGTGGAAACCGGAATATTTATACTTATCAAAATCTTCCTGAAGCGGTAAATAAAGGTATAGATGTATCGTTTGCCGTGAGTCCGCTTAAAAATTTAGAATTAAGTGCGGGTTATCAATACCTGATTGCGAAAGACCTCAGCGTAATCGACAGCATTAAGGCTGGTCATTATCCTTATAACCAAAATATCCACGATCCAGCGACAGGAAATTCTTATGCGCCAAAACCTTCAGATTATTGGGGAATTGAAAACCGATCACGTCACATGGCTAATTTTAAGGCATTTTATAACTACCG
>NZ_JAVTSU010000065.1:0-803 GCF_032678605.1 Pedobacter miscanthi | reverse complement strand
TAGCAGGAGATGTATTTACCGAAAGTTATGCAAGTGCTGGATTTGCAACTGCAACTGTAGGTACGAACAAACCGGTAAGCGTGGCAGGTATCGCCATTACAGGTGGTGCATCTGCTAACTATACTTTAGGCAATACCACAGCAGCAACTACGGCAGATATTACTGCGAGTGCAATTGTGATAACAGCTGTAGTGAAAAATAAAGTTTATGGCAGTGCCGACCAGGCCTTAACCTATACCTACACAGGTACATTAGTGGGAACTGATGCTTTCACAGGATCATTAACCAGGGTAGCTGGTGAGAATGTAGGCGCTTATGCCATTAATCAGGGAACGCTTGCATTAGGTAGCAACTATAGCTTGACCTACAACAGTGCGAATCTTAATATTACACCAAAAACCTTAACGGTTACCGCAGCCGGAATCAATAAAGCTTACGATGGTACAACAGCCGCAACCGTAAACTTAAGTGATAACCGTGTAACAGGCGATGTATTTGCCGAAAGTTATGCGAGCGCTTCATTTGCAACCGCAACTATTGGTACAAACAAACCGGTAAGTGTTACAGGTATTGCCATTACAGGTGGTGCATCTGGTAACTATACTTTAGGCAATACCACAGCAGCAACTACGGCAGATATTACTGCGAGTGCAATTGTGATAACAGCCGATGCGAAAAGCAAAGTTTATGGTAGTGCCGATCCGGCCTTAACCTATACCTACACAGGTACATTAGTGGGAACTGATGCTTTCACAGGATCATTAACCAGGGTAGCTGGTAATAACGTAGGCGCTTATGCCATA
>NZ_JAVTSU010000064.1:0-900 GCF_032678605.1 Pedobacter miscanthi | reverse complement strand
AGCCAACTCGGTAACGGGTGGAACTGACATTATAAATGTATTATCGAACGATACTTACAACGGAACAACTGTTGCTCCAACTTTAACGGATGTAACCATCACTAACGGTGCGAATGACAGTAATGGCAAAGTAACCTTAGATCCAACAACCGGCAAAGTAAGCGTTGCTGCCAATACCCCGGCAGGAATTTATACTTTAACTTATACCATCACCGATAAGCTTGATGCCACCAAAACATCAATCGCGACTGTAAAAGTAACTGTAGCTTCTGGTACTTTGCTTGCTAAGGATGATGCTGGTTCTGCGAACTCGGTAACTGGTGGAACTGACATTATAAATGTATTATCTAACGATAATTACAACGGAACAACTGTTGCTCCGACTTTGGCTGATGTCATCATCACTAACGGTGCGAATGATAGCAATAGCAAAGTAACCTTAGATCCAACAACCGCAAAAGTGAGTGTTGCGGCCAATACCCCGGCAGGGATTTACACTTTAACTTATACCATTACTGATAAACTGGATGCCACCAAAACATCAACCGCTACGGTAAAAGTAACGGTAGCTTCTGGTGCTTTGCTTGCTAAAGATGATGCTGGTTCAGCCAATTCAGTAACTGGTGGAACTGACATTATAAATGTATTATCGAACGATAATTACAACGGAACCACAACGGCTCCGACTTTAACTGATGTCACCATCACTAACGGTGCGAATGATAGCAACGGAAAAGTAACGCTTGATCCGACAACTGGTAAAGTGAGCGTTGCTGCCAATACCCCGGCCGGTGTTTACACTTTAACGTATACCATCACCGATAAGCTTGATGCCACCAAAACATCAACCGCCATGGTAAAAGTAACGGTAGCTTCTGGAGCATTATTAGCGAAAGATGA
>NZ_JAVTSU010000063.1:0-1066 GCF_032678605.1 Pedobacter miscanthi | reverse complement strand
CAAAGTATCAGCCAGCTACCTCAATCGGCCTGTACCGATGCCTTTAAAGAAACCATTTTAAAAACCATAAACGATTATTGCAGGTTAAAACGCCTGTTATTTTCGGAAAAAAGATTATGGATCGCCTTTAAATTACTGGAAGTAAGCGATTTTACCCATCCCGAATCACTTTGGCTGATGCTTAAAGAAGATAAAATGCCCATCAGCATCGGTTGTGTGTACAGCAACCTCAAACTAATGGAAGCGGCCGGAATAGCCGAAGCACAGAGTGCTGGATCGCGGTTAATCCTTTACAAGATCAGAGCCGCACATCACTAGGTAATATACCGTAATATTTTTTAAAGGCATTGGTAAAACTGGCCTGGTGTTTAAAACCGATATTAACACCAACTTCGTACATGTTTTTACCTTCTTCCAAAATCAACCGTTTGGCTTCTTCCATCCGTAACCGGGTTACGAAATCGTAAATGGTACTGCCAAAATATTTTTTAAATCCTGTACGCAATTTAAACTCATTGAGCAGGATCATTTTAGAAAGCTGTTTGTGCGTTGGCGGATCGATATAATCGCGTTCTAAAATCTCGCGGGCTTCTTCCAGTTTGGGGATATCACGGTCGAGGAGCGATTCCCTGCCTCCCTGTATATGCTGACTAAATTGTTCCAACTGGTACATAATCAGCTCGGTTATCCTGGCATCGGTAAAAAGGCGTTTTAATTCGCCATCCTGTCTGCAAGAAATAATCGCTTCTATGGATCTGCGCATTTCGGGCGTCATAAAAAGATCGTGTTCGGCAAAAGATGTCGAAATTCCTTTTTCCATTTCCTGTACAAACTGCTCGTGCAGTGGTGAATAAAGATCAACCAAACGCAGGTAATAATCCTTTGATAAAACGATCAGGAAATAGACAAATTCTACATCGGGTTTAACATCGTAAGCTTCTTTGGCAGAAGGTATATAACGGATATTATGCCGGCTGCGCCCGTATTTTGCCGATTGTTTGCCGTTGGGATTTGAGCTGTTTTTATTGCTAAAAATAAACTGGCTGGTAATGGCCTCACCTTCTAC
>NZ_JAVTSU010000062.1:0-1214 GCF_032678605.1 Pedobacter miscanthi | reverse complement strand
TGTGCACTTCCCAAAATTCAGACCAGTTAAAAGTAGAATTATAGACCGAGCGCAGCGAGGCTATTAGAAAAACTATTAATTTTAATTGGTAATATGAAAAGAATCAAGTTTACGGAATCCCAGATTGTAAAAGCAATCAAGGAACATGAGAGCGGCAAAAACGTTCATGATCTCTGCAGAGAGTTAGGAATTAGCACTGCAGCCTTTTACAAATGGCGCCAAAGGTATGGCGGAATGGAAGTCAAAGAACTATCGAAATTAAAGGCGCTGGAAGAAGAAAATGCACGTTTAAAGAAAATGTATGCGAATCTCAGCCTCGTGCATGAAGTTTTCAAGGAGGCTGTAGAAAAAAAGCTTTAACGCCTGACGAGAAAAAGAATTTAGTGGATGAAATGGTAAAAAGGATAAGCCATCGTCAGGCCTGTAAATGCGTTGGATTGAACCGGAGCAAACATTATTATCAACAAAAACGACGGGATGACAGTGAAGTAGTTGATGCGCTTTCACTTCTTGTTGAAAAGCACGTCTCCATAGGCTTCTGGCAGTGTTACTACCGATTGCGTCGAAAAGGTCTTAAATGGAACCATAAAAAGATTTACAGGATTTACACCTCAATGAGGCTTAATATCCGTCGTAGGGCAAAGAAGAGGCTGCCAGAAAGAGTCAAAAAACCCTTATTCGTGCCAGAAACGGTAAATGAGGTATGGTCCATGGATTTTATGAGTGATGCGCTTTGGAATGGAAGGAAATTTAGGTTGTTAAACATCGCTGATGATTATAACAGAGAGATGCTTATTATGGAGATAGATTATTCACTTCCAGCATTGCGAGTTATAAGAGCCTTGGATGAGCTAAAACAATATAGGGAGCTGCCAAAAAAAATAAGAATGGATAACGGGCCGGAGTTTATCTCGCATAAGTTGGATGAATGGGCAAAGGAAAACAATATTGAACTAGTTTTTATCCAGCCAGGAGAGCCAACACAGAACGCATATATTGAAAGATTGAATGGAAGCATCAGAAGAGAATTGTTAAATGCCTACATATTTCACTCCCTGGATGATGTAAGGGAGAAAGTGGAGGAATGGATGGTGGATTACAATTACCATCGACCACACCAGGCATTAAACTTCAAAACTCCGGTAGATTTATTACAGGAAATTTGAGGACAAAATTATACTTTTGAATGGTCTGAAAAACGGGGGAGCTTACAT
>NZ_JAVTSU010000061.1:0-1284 GCF_032678605.1 Pedobacter miscanthi | reverse complement strand
GAGACCAAAGCCCTTGCCAATACAACTGCAGACCTTAACCAGGTCTTGAGCAGGAGTACGGGGATCAGGGTGAGGGAAAGCGGCGGACTGGGGTCTGACTTTAATTTTTCGATCAATGGGCTATCGGGCAAACAGGTGAAGTTTTTTATCGACGGGATTCCTATGGAAAATTTTGGGAGTTCGATGTCGCTGAACAATATCCCGGTAAACTTGGCCGAAAGGATAGAAGTGTACAAAGGGGTTGTTCCTGTCGAACTTGGTGCAGATGCACTGGGCGGGGCGGTGAACATTGTGACCAATCAGCATGTAAAACAATATCTGGATGCCAGTTACGGTTTCGGTTCTTTTAATACCCATAGGGCCGCACTTAGCGGGCGGTATACTGATGTAAAATCCGGTTTTACCATTAATGCCAGTGGATTTTATAATTATGCGGATAACAACTATTTGATGAAGGACGTGGTGGTCAGACTTGCTGAAGGCAATGTAACCAGGGATGCCAGGCGTTTTCATGATGCTTACCGTTCTGCAATGGGACAGGCCGAGTTTGGTTTCCGTGATAAAAAATGGGCCGATGCGCTGCTTGTTGGCCTGCTTTATTCTTCCGGGTACAAGGAAAGGCAGACGGGGGCGCAACAGGACCTGGTTTATGGCAGGGTAAATTCTACGGGCAACTTTGTGATGCCGAGCTTGAAATACAGGAAAAAAAACCTGCTTATTAATGGGCTTGACCTGAGCCTTTTTGCCTCCTACGCAAAAGATAAATCGACCACAGTCGATACTTCTGCCGCAAAATACAACTGGATGGGCGATGTGATATCTGTAGATAAGAATTTTGCCGAACAGGGTGCCTTTTCAATCTTTAAGTATACCAATGAGTTTGCGGTCATCAGAGGGAATCTGTCCTATTCCATCAATCCCTCGAACGCATTGAGCCTGAACTATTCGCTCAATGCCGGTAAAAGGACCGGGATCAATACCTATGCCGGGGTAAATCAGGATTCAAATCCACTGGATATTCCAAATAAGCTAGATAAGGGAGTGTTGGGATTATCTTTCCAGAACCGTCTTTTTGAAGACAGGTTGACAACATCGGTTTTTGTCAAACAGTATAACATTCATTCTTATATCCGCTCGGCGGTATATTACAATGGTAGCGGATATGTGAAAGAGGAAGCTGACCAGACCAAAAACTATTACGGTTATGGTATTGCTACGCGCTATCGGTTTTCTGAGGATGCGGGCATCAAAGCCTCTTATGAACATGCCTACCGACTGCCGGAC
>NZ_JAVTSU010000060.1:0-1310 GCF_032678605.1 Pedobacter miscanthi | reverse complement strand
TGGAATTGCAATAGTCTACTGGAGATTTTTTGTTGTCATATTATTATTTTTATTGAGAAGCATTACTTTAGATATTTTCTTTTTTAAGCTGCGATTTTAGGATTTATTGAGTTGTTTGCAAACTCTAATGGCGATAAGTACCCCAAAAAAGAGTGTCTTCTTTTTCTATTATACCATATTTCTATATATTCAAAAATGTCTAAACCAGCCTTCGCTCTTGTTTTATATATCTGCTGGTATATCATTTCTGTTTTTATAGTTTTAAAGAAACTCTCTGCAACTGCGTTATCCCAACAGTTTCCTTTTCTGCTCATGCTTTGCTTTATCGGTAAGCATGCTAATTTTTTTCTGAACTCGGAACATGCATATTGTATACCTCTGTCTGAGTGAAAAATCAACTGTTGTGTAATAGGTCTATTCTTTATAGCCATTTCCAATGCCTTTATCGTGGTGTTCTTAGCTTCCATATTTTCACTTAATGACCAGCCTACAACTTTTCTATCCGCCAGATCTATAACTGTTGTCAGATATAGCCAACCTTCCCCAGTTTGTATATAGGTGAGGTCTGAAACCCATTTCTCTCCAATATTGGAGGCATAAAAATCTCTATTAAGGAGATTTTCTGCTAAAGAGTAAGTGTGCTGTGAATCCGTTGTCTGTACCCATTTCTTACGGATAGTACTCTTTATACCCAATCTGCGCATCAGCCTGGCAACTCTGGGACGTGAGATAAAGATCCCTCTGGAACATAATTCGGCAGTAATGCGCGGACTCCCGTAACACCCTTTACTCTCTGCGTAAATCTTACTTATCTCTATCATAAGATAATTATCATCGGTAAGCCGCTTACCCTGAGGGTTTTTTAACCAGTAATAAAAACTACTGTTGTTTATTCCAAATACTCTACACATCCTTTCAACAGAAAATATCTTTCGGTAATCTTTTATAAATCCGAATATCTCCCGTCTCCCTTGGAAAAGATGCCTACCGCCTTTTTTAATATATCACGTTCTAGCTGGGCTTCTTTAAGCTCCTTTTGTAGTTTCCGGATCAATTGCTGGTCTTCGCTAAGGCTTGTAGTATCAGTTTTTGCAATTCCTTCGCGCTCTTTCCATTTACTTAAAAGGTTCGAACTTATACCCAATTCTATTGCAACATCCTTTATCGAACCCCGCGCATGGGCCAGATCCAAAGCCATTCTTTTAAAAGGCTCATCAAATATTCGTCTGCTCATATATTCAAATTTAAAGTTTAATGTTTAATGTTTAAATCTGACAACAAAAAGCCTCCAGTTAAAGGTAGCAACTCCA
>NZ_JAVTSU010000059.1:0-1387 GCF_032678605.1 Pedobacter miscanthi | reverse complement strand
GGATACTTACTTCTATATTATAAACTAGACAAGGCTTCAAACTGTTCCTTATCAACATAGGATAAAACTTTTACTGTAATTTTATCATTGGTCAAGAATTTAGATATTGAAACTAAATCATTAATACCACTTCCCGAGTAAGGATCATTTTCAGTTCGATGATTCAATATGTTAATGACATGATTAATTCTTTTCGTTTTCGCTTCATGAATGTTATCAATCTTCCACTTTCCACGGTGTAATTCAAATTTAAATATTGTTGTATTTTCACTACACGAAGCCACAATATACTTAACCTCTTCATTCACTTCTCCACTTTTATTCATTTCTACAATGACTAAAGAATCAAACTTCAAATTTTCTAAGTCTTTTATACCATGTAGGCCGTTTTTAAGGAAGATCTGCCTATGAAATATTGAAATTCCAAGTTTTTGTTCCGACTTCAAAAGAAACATCAACTTTACATTTTTACTAGTATTTATATCCAAGGAGGTCTGTTTTTCCCATAATTGAAATGTGGAAACATTCAACACATCGTGAAAATTCCTATTACATTTACTCTCATCAGTACAAGCCGTAAGAGTTAGCAAACCTAAAATTAGTGTTATTTTATACTTCATTATGGTACGATTTGAGGCATAGCTCTTGCTTTAGCTCCTTGTTCTCTCCTTATAGGGTTATCTACATTTTTTCTGATATTATATTCATCTTTAGTCATATAGCGTCGCTCCCCATTGTCTGGATCGTTAACTATAACTGTACCTTGTTGCACACTTGTTGGGTTATCATAATCAACACTATTTACCTTTCCATTTATTCCGTCCCTTGCATGTCCAAGTTCATGTGCAAGACCAACTTGTGCTGGTCTACCAGTAGTACCATCTGCATTGACAATCCCTGTACCTGGATCAACAGGGTTATAGTTAATTGTCGAAGGACTGCCCCCGCTAACTTTTCCGCTAGCCTTTTCTGTACTGGCAAATGTTGTCATATTACCCGTTCCTTCTGTATTTTTAATAACCGTTTTGTGTTCGCTTTTTATTAAATCTCTAACTAAATCTGTTCCAACAGGCTTATTTCTTACTGTAGGAGTACCGATTGTTAAATGACCATCATTCTTCATGGTCAATTTTTGATTAGTTAAGGATTGCAGGTGCTTAAATACTTGCAATCTATATTCTTTTGTTCCCAGGATAATAATATCTTTTGGAATCATCCCATCAGGATCCACAAAGCTAATAGGATTATCAAAGGCATAATTGTAAGGCGAATACCTCCTCATCTTCTCCGCCAGCGGATCCACTACGTTCCAGCGCCCGATGATTGGGTCATAGAACCTTGCCCCGTAATCATACTGCCTACCACAACTTTTCAGCCGTTTTTCAGC
>NZ_JAVTSU010000058.1:0-1542 GCF_032678605.1 Pedobacter miscanthi | reverse complement strand
TGTCTCGTCCTGCTATAGCTTGTCATTAAAAACAGCAAAATGGCAACAAAAAGCAAAGACAAAACAAAAATTGCAACTAGAAAACCTTGGGGACGGTTAAGCGATGATCTGAAAGAGAAAATCATTTGCGAGATCAAATCCGGTATGCTCAGTCAGCGAGCAGCTGGACGCAAATATGGCTTACCTTCAAGTACCATTGGCAAATGGATGGAGAAACATAATTTGGCTATCTTAGTCCATTCCAAAACATCTTATGAACTTTCAGCGATGGACGAAAACCAAGAGACAAAACTTCTTAAGAAAAAGATCGATGAGCTAACAAAAGCTTTGGCTGATGCCCAGCTGAGAAATGTTGGATTAGAGACTATGATAGAGGTTGCGGAAAGCGAACTTAAGATTAATATTAGAAAAAAGCGTGGTGCCAAACGGTCTTAAGGATGCGGCAAAAACTACCGGATAAGCGTCTGGTTGAACTTTGTGCACTGTTTGGTGTAAGCCGCCAGGCTTATTATCTGGCCCAAAAAACAGCGATCAAAACTGATATTTCCCACATGGTGGTATTAGCCCTGGTAGCTGAATTCCGTACAGCAGTTCCGTTTTTGGGAACAAGGAAACTGCTATACATGCTTTCTCCGGAAATGGAAAAGCATAATATAAAGATGGGGAGAGACCAGCTTTATGATCTTTTGAGATTTCATGGACTGCTTATACGGCGGAGGAAACGTTCCGTTAGGACTACTGACTCCAACCACTCCCTAAAAAGATACCCGAATCTCATAAAACATATGATGTTCTCTGCCCCGGAACAACTATGGGTAAGTGACATAACCTATATCCGTATGCAGGATGGCTTTAGCTATCTAAGCCTGATCACAGATGCCTATTCCAGAAAGATCGTAGGGTTTGCACTCCATCCGAACCTTGAAGCTACCGGCTGTATTATCGCTCTGGAGATGGCTATCAACGGGAGGAAAAAAAACTCACCGTTCATATTGGTTCATCATTCGGACCGGGGAATACAGTATTGTTCTAAAAGCTATACTGAGCTTCTTAACAGGGACAAAATTGCAATAAGTATGACTGAAAGTGGTAGTCCCTATGATAATGCTTTAGCCGAACGTGTTAATGGAATAGTGAAAAATGAGTTCTTTCCAAAAAAGATATATAAGGATTATAAAGAGGCTAAAAAGAGCATTGAAATCATTATCAAAAACTATAACGATAAAAGGCCCCAAGGTAGTCTGGACTATCTTACGCCTAGCAAAGCCCATGATATGTCTGGCGAGATAAGCAAGCGTTGGAAACACTATCCTTATAAAAAAAAAGGTATGCAAGAAGAGCCCCTGGAGACCGTCTGAAAATACAATCAGAAAAAATGCACCGCAATTCTATTATTAATAGATTACAAATTGTACACTTGTAAAGTAATATCAGAATTAACACAAAAGTGGTGTAAACTAATTCCAGTATTACCACTCAGAAGATGTAAACTAATTCTAGTATTATAACTCAAAAACGACAAGTAAAATCAGGACGAGTCAA
>NZ_JAVTSU010000057.1:0-1559 GCF_032678605.1 Pedobacter miscanthi | reverse complement strand
AGAGAGCCTGATTGCGAGTTTGGGACTGTAGTTCTTTGAAATAAATATTGTTGGAAACCATCCCTGAGGGAAGTTTACCACGCTTTTAAGCTTAAACATTTATAGAACTGCAGAGCTTGTCCTGCCTACTTATTAGAAATAAGATGAGCAAAGTTAGTAAAATCAAAAAGAAAAGGGCATCCTCCAGCAGAGAAGGCCTGAAAATGGAACGGTTTGGGTTATTATATCCAAGATCTGCGGGCATTGACGTTGGCAGTATGCTGATGGTTGTATCCTATACCGACCGGAATGATATGATTAATGTCAGGGAGTTCAACAGTTTTACAGAGAGCCTTATGGAACTCTCAGAACTACTTCAACGGGAAGGGGTTGAGCAGGTAGTAATGGAAGCAACCG
This sequence comes from Pedobacter miscanthi, assembly GCF_032678605.1. Classification (GTDB taxonomy): domain Bacteria; phylum Bacteroidota; class Bacteroidia; order Sphingobacteriales; family Sphingobacteriaceae; genus Pedobacter; species Pedobacter miscanthi_A. The sequence goes on along the minus strand of NZ_JAVTSU010000057.1, from coordinate 1,163 downwards.
GCGAATACTGGAAAACACTTTACTGCATGCTTGAAACCCATGGCATGCAGGTCCTGATGGCCAATCCAAGCCACTACCGGAATGTAAGTGCCCAGAAAACTGACATCAATGATGCACAATGGCTGCACCAGTTACTGGCCCACGGGCTGATCCGCAGCTCACATATTGCTACAGAGCTATACCGACAGCTACGGCGCTATGTGCATGAAAGAAAAACCTGTCAGGATCTGAAAAGCGATACCCTTAACCGCATCCAAAAAACCCTTACCCTGATGAATATAAAATTCCAGCACCTGATCAGTGATATCGAGGGTGTTGCGGGAATGAAAATATTGCGGGCTATCGTTTCCGGAGTGAGTGAACCTGAAGCCCTATTAAAGCTTGTCGACCTGAACCGCTTAAAGGCAAGCCCTGAAGACCTGATCAGTTCATTAAAAGGTGATTATCAGGAGCACCATATCCATATCCTTGCAAGTATGATGAAGGCCTATGATTTCCATAAAAGCCAGATGTTGGAGTATGAAACCTATATTGAGTCCACACTGCAAAAGCTGGTTCCTGTTTCTGGTCCGGGTGGGGATCTACAGGTTATAGGGAAGAAAAAAGTTAAAGCCCGCAAGAATGAATACCATTTCAACCTAACCGATTATCTGGAAAGCATATTTGGTGTAGACCTTACCGCTGTAGATGGACTGGATGAAATTGGGTTGCTGGCCATTCTAGCGGTAACGGGAACCGATATGAAAAAATGGCCCACAGCATCACACTTTGCAAGCTGGCTGAATCTATCGCCACGACCTAAAATATCAGGGGGCAAGAAAATAGGAAATGAGAAACGAAGCACTAATAATCCAGCCACCCAAGCCTTTCGTCTCGCCGCAAATAGTTTGTGGCAGAACAAAGGGCCAATTGGGCAGCAATATCGAAAACTGGCTGCAACAAAAGGGTCGGCCAAGGCTATAAAAGCTATAGCAAGAAAATTAGCGACAGTCTTTTATAACATGGTACTTAAAAAAGAAGCCTTTGATCCCAAGAAAATACAACAGAATGTAGAAATTCGGGAGGCAAAAAGAATAGCGAGACTATTAAAGGACGCAGCCAATATGGGATACGCTATTCAAAAAGTAGCTTGATTATGAATAACTTAAATGAACGTCATTATA
>NZ_JAVTSU010000056.1:0-1591 GCF_032678605.1 Pedobacter miscanthi | reverse complement strand
GGAGCGGTATACCGCTCGATATTCTTTATCATTGTTTCGACCGGATACTGGTTTTTAAGGCAGTATCTCAGCCAGCGCAAAAGGGCTGTCCAGCTTGAAACGGACCGCTTGGAACAGATTGTTAAACGCGAAAAGGCTGAAAAGAACTTACTGATTGCCAGAAATGCGCACCTGCGTGCACAAGTGAGCCCACACTTGCTGTTCAATGTACTTACTTTTATTTACCGCCGCGTGAAAAAAAACGATGCTCTTGCGGGTGAGGCTATAATTTCGCTCACTTCACTGATGCGCTATTCTGTTGAGAATAACTTCGGAACGGAGTTTGTCTCAATCTCGGAAGAAGTTGAACAGGTTAGGGATCTGGAAAATATACTTAAAATACTCAAGGGGGGGGGATTTTATTTCAGGATGAATATAGAGGAGGCGGTCTTAAAATTATCGACAGTACCACTGATTTTACTGACCCTTATGGAAAATATGTACAAACATGGAGACCTTTCAGACCCTGGCAATTATGGTGAAATTGATGTATTCATCCTTGATGGAAAAATTGTTTTCCGTACTGAAAATGCTATTTCAGGACTGGGCAGGCCTCTAGGTTTGGGAACGGGTTTGGTCAATCTCCGTAGCCGCCTTTTGGACTATTATGCCGGAGCTGCCGAAATGAGCTATGGTGAAATGAATGGTAAATTTGAGGTCTTTATCAAAATACCCGCAAATGCTATTGACGGTAAATTTACTATTGGCCAGGTGCCCCAGGTCTTAAAGGAATGAATTTTGTATTTCAATAAAAGTGGTTCATCCCCGCTTTGGTGGTTAACCTTTGCTGACAGAAATCTTTTCTTGGGTAAATCGAAGCTTGCTTTCCATGCATTTGACGGTTAACAGTCTTCAGTTTGTTAACATTGTCTTCGACAGGGCCGCCTCTTAAGTATATCTTAATGGCCAGTTCTTCGAAAATTCTTCCGAACTACATGCTCTCTTAACGCTAATTTAAATTTCCCAATAAAAAATGGTCCTTCCAGCTTTAACGAACTTTACCAGGACTATTTGTGCGGTGCTTCGATCAGAGTGGCCAGAGAAATTTTTGCGCTTTTGCCTGTTGAATGTGTTTTTGTCATTGCGGTTGCAGATTTGCTGGATTCTGCTACGGGAAGGATTAAGTCTGTGCCGGTATTGTCGGTGATGTTTGTGGAGGATAATTTAAGCAGGCTGGATTTCGGGCGTATTGAGTGCTGGGATGCGATGCGGAATTTTGTGCATAGGACGAGGTTTTCAAGGAGTACTGGGTTTGCCGCGGTGGAGGTGCTGGAGGGGTAGGTTTTAAACTGAGTAATGCTGGAAACTTTGCTTTTTTAGGTTTTTTTGGCTGTACCTTGAAGGGCCGGGCCATGCGCTGTATCTTTTGTTCCAAAAGGATGCCGCTGATGCCCCTGACAGAAGATTTCATGTGTACTTACCACAGTCGTCTTTTGGATTAAAACCGAATATAGCCTTTTACTAAATCTGGTGGAGATTATCGGATAGAAACACTTTCGAAAATAGGATAATCCAGCCATTCCTAAACTTTTTCATTTTTGAGCTTTTAATG
>NZ_JAVTSU010000055.1:0-1604 GCF_032678605.1 Pedobacter miscanthi | reverse complement strand
AGCAACACTTTTTGGTAAATCAGGTGTTTAGGGCGATTTAATAAACCTGATGGGTTTGATATATAAAGCGCGCCGTAATAACATACTTATATAGTAGCATTGAATCTGATTTGCTAAAAAAAATTAAAAATCCAACCTGTAGACTTCGGAAATTCTTTATTTTTTGACCATTGCTAATAGTTTTTTACCCGCCATTACAACAAGCACAGAGGCTAATCCAGCGGCTAATCCAAAACCAAATTCTCTAAGAATTGAAGGTAAAGTATGAAGAACATCATGTAGAAAGCCGACATTATGCGCGAAAATCCCACCTGAAACCAAAATTAACGCTACTGTTCCTACAACACTTAATATTTTTATTATAACTGGTAAAGAACGAACCAGCAACTTGCCGATAACCGAAAGGATACCTTTTTCGCCTGAGGCCTTCATTAAGCGATATCCAGCATCATCCATTCTAACAATAATAGCTACGATGCCATAAACACCAACGGTAGCCAACAAAGCTACAGCCGATACGGTCATAATTTGTATCAATAACTTTTCTTCGAGCACACTTCCCAAAGCAATAATTACGATTTCTATTGATAAAATAAAATCGGTAATAATCGCTGATTTGATTTTCGCTTTTTCCACTAGCTCCCCCTCCTGGATGACTTCTTTTGCCTCTACATGTGAAGGCTTTGATCGATGAATAAAATATTCAACAATTTTCTCCACCCCTTCATACGCCAGGTATAAGCCGCCTAGTACCAAGATCACTTTAATCGCTATTGGAAAAAAGAAATTGAGTAATAATGCTATCGGGACGATAATAAGCTTATTCAAGAATGACCCTTTTGTGATTGCCCACAGTACGGGCAATTCTCTCGAAGAAAGAAAACCAGTCGATTTTTCTACGTTTACGGCTAAATCATCTCCTAAAATACCTGCAGTCTTTTTGGCCGCTACCTTAGCTGTTACCGCTACATCGTCCATTAAAGCACCTATATCATCCAAAATCGCAAAAAAACCTGAAGCCATATCTAAATTCAATTAAGCCGCAAAATATCAAATCCTTTCCAGATTTGGACAATCATATTTAAATCATTAAGGCTGATATGGGCTAAAATAATATTCGAGAAATAGTGCTTATTTGATAAACTTATTACTGTAAAATTCCTAAAGTGCTTCACTAAGGAAGAATCAATTACAAAGTCCTGGCACGATACCGTTAAAGAACACGACAATTTAATTACCTACCGAAGAGTTAACTGTTTTTCTGGGATAGCTTTCAAGTAATGTATTTTTAGGAGCGCAGTGCCTTTAAGTTGTATTTAGGGTTCTGTCCTGCTGTGCACTGCAATCCTTTTGGGAAACCTTTGGTGTAAATAATCTACCTTTGCCCAAAAGGGATTTCCGCTGCCATCAGGCTAGCTGGCAAGGTCCGGTATCCAGATTCCTCATAAATTATCTTAACTTAATGCTAAATTATACAGTAAACCCTATTGCTGTCCTTCTTATCATTAAGGGCTTAAAGACATTAAGAAGGTAATGTTGGGAAAAGTTGAGCAGTACAGCATGAAGTGGTTATAAACGAAGAAAACCCTATAACATTACTGTTA
>NZ_JAVTSU010000054.1:0-1639 GCF_032678605.1 Pedobacter miscanthi | reverse complement strand
TATCCAACCAAAGTACAGGTTATAAAAAGAAAGACAAGCGAGCAGTGGTATGTTAATTTCCCCTCAGCTGTCGCCCAGGCAATCGAGTTCAAGCAGGGCGAGGTTGTGGAGTGGATTATTGATGACAACCAGCGACTGATCCTTCAGAGAAGCGATGAGTCCGTTGAGGACCTTAAAAAAAAACTCCCCAAGAAACCCTGATCGGATGCTTCAGATCGATTTTCGAAGGTTGCCTGCCAGCCTTCAAGCAGTCCAGAACCTTTGATCGTGCAAGGTCATTGGCCTTGGGTGTGTTGGGATGCCTTGGCCGGTGTACCATTACCGGCATGCTCTCGGCCAATGGTAGCCAGTTCAAGGACTGGTCTGCGGCATACAGACTGTTCAAGGGCGACAGGATGAACCTTGATGGGATCTTCGGGGCTGTAAGAAGACGTGTACAGAAACTCAATCTTTCCAGTGAGGATACGAACATCTATGGCCATATGGACGATACCCTGTTTCGTAAAAAGGGAAGAAATGTATTTGGGGCCTCTTGGCTAAGGGATCCATTGGGGCCACCTTTTGCAAACAATTTCGTCTGGGGCCAAAGATTTATACAGGTTTCGCTTTCCTTGCTGGAGAATGGATCCTCTGGTCCTTCAAAAGCTATACCTGTCGACCTTGTCCATTGCCCCGCCACCAGGAAGCCCGGTAAGACTGCCTCACAGGCAGAAATTGATATCTTCAAAGAAACCCAGAAAAAAGCCAAGCTTAGTGAGATCGGTGCCCAGCGCATTGTTAAGTTAAGGACCGATCTGGACAGCGACGGACACGCGGAAAGAAAACTTGTCATAAGCGTGGACGGAAGCTATACCAATGAAACAGTGATAAGAAAGCTCCCGGATAATGTTGATATGATAGGCAGGATCAGAAAAGATTGTAAGCTTTATGCACTTCCCTGTGAACAACCCCAGGGATCTGGCAGAAAAAAGTATTATGGAGAGGAACTCCCCACCCCGGAAATGATTCGCCAGGACCAACAATACCCATATATGGCGGTGAGGGCTTGGGCAGCAGGAAAAATCAGGTCATTTGATGTCAAAGTGATTAGAAACGTAAGATGGAGGAAATCTGGACCGAAAAACCTGATGCTTGTCATAGTAAGACCAGTCGGCTACAGGCTCACAAAAAAATCAAAGCTACTTTACAGGAACCCTGCCTATCTGATATGTACCAATCCAGAAATGGAAATAAGCATGCTGTTGCAGGCCTATATAAGAAGGTGGGAAATAGAGGTTGGTTTTCGGGACCAGAAAACTTTGATCGGCTGTGGCCAGGCCCAGGTTAGGTTAAAAGGTGTTGTGGAAAAAGTACCAGCGTTTATTTCAGCCTGCTATGGGATGATGCTATTGGCAGCGCACGAAACCAACCTGACCGAAAAGGTTTCTCTGCCTGGAACAAAATGGTATAAGAATGCGTTGAGAACAAGAACAACAACAGGAGATATACTAAACAGATTCAGAGCAGAAAAATGGCTGGAAAGTATAAGAATCAATTTTTCAGACTTCGTGAACATAGAGAAAAAAATGGCAAAGTTGGAAAAATTAGCCAATCCTATCCTATCTTCACTTTTTTACATGAGAAATTAGCCAAACTCAAG
>NZ_JAVTSU010000053.1:0-1822 GCF_032678605.1 Pedobacter miscanthi | reverse complement strand
CAATAGGGGATACTGTTCCAAAAAGGTTTGATAGCGCTCATCTGCTGTTGAGCTGATGTTCTGCAACACCCTTTGCTGAAGTTCTATCACCTTATTTTCGGCGATTACGCGGAATATGCGGTCGAATTTTGGATGGTTATGATAAAGGTAAACCAGATTCACCGCATCAATCTGTAAGATTATCGAAGGTTCTATTGCTTCAATATAAAGCTGACTGGCTTTACCGGAATGAAAACTACCGATATCCGCTATCCATTCATTTTCTGCGGCAAATTGAATATTGTGTTCGGTTCCGTTATCATCTACACCATACATTTTGAAACAGCCTGACACTACAAATGTATAATGCTTGCAAATATCGTTTTCCTGTAGAATGAACTGCCTACGTTTGATTTTTCTTTCAATTACGCGTTGTTGTAACTCATTCTTTTCTATATCCTTCAAAGGAATAAAACGGGCAAAGTAAGAGAAGAGTTGCTCTATGGGCATGACATTGCGTTTGATAGATACAAAGTAAGGCTTTTGATATCAATTTACAGTAAGTTCTTTTCGCATTGTTACTGACAAGTGGATTAAAAAGAATTATTAACTGCTAAATCTGGTATTTTGGTTGTTTGGAAGACTGCTATCGCTGAAATTCCCACTTAAGTGGAAAGACAGGAGATCATTCCAAATATCTGGTTTATGGTTCTAACAAGACAATTGCATCTGAGGAAATTTTCTGCTAAATTACGATGAACAGCAATTTTAACCTTGACTCTGATTAATCTATTCTTCCTTTTTGAGACTTTCAAGTAAAAGAAATCGTTTATTGTTCTGCTCTGTTTCAATGACGCTTTCTGTCTGTATCCTGATGAATTTCCGGTTTTCTGTTCGCCTGTAGGCCGGCCATTCCAATAGACTTGTGCTCTGGAGACTCAGGCTGTTTGGGTTTCCATTTTTTATAAAATTAACAAAATAGCTTTGCATCTGTTCTGATACCTGATAATCACTTGCTCTCCATGCGTAATTGTCCTGAACATCAAGATTGCCAAGGACGTACTCTATTTCTGAAGCGTGAAAGGCCGTTCCAGATATGGTCCTGTTGATTAGCTTTTTAATCAGCACCTGAAAAAAGTTTCCTTCCCTGATTGTTCTACGGTTCAATCCCGGATGGGGATGTGCAAAAAGGTACCGGTAAACCGGTGCAGATGTGTTTTGGGCGTGAAGCTCGGCCAGCTTCCAGCTGCTATAATTAATCAGACGGTCACTCATCAGCTCAACTGATACATTTTTTATCTCAGCTTTCGTACCTGATGGATAAAGTTTAAGTACCTCTGCTGACTTCTCTCCATATATTTTCTTTACGGCTCTATCGTAATTTTTTGCATTTATTCTTCTAAGGCGGAATAATGCGGCGGCAGGCACTTCCTGTGCATTCCAACCCAGCAGAAGTGGTACTTTTGCCTGCATGCCTTTGCTGAATGTTTCTTCTGGCATTTCAGTAAGAAAATAACCGTCAATCGTTGGTTTAAAGCGCCGGGGATTTTCTTTATCTACGATTTTTAGTAATTTTTTTGCACTTATTGAACGAAGATCATCAATTGAAGCTGATTTGGCAAGCACCGAAAGTTCAGTTCCCATCGCTTCAGATTTTTTAAGTGACAGAACCATAGGTCTGATATCTAGCAATGAGCCGCTTTCGGCGATCGCAGATGAGAATAATCCCTTCGATAGTGGAGAGGCCATGAGCGCACTGACCGATTGCGCGCCGACGGATTCACCTCCGACCGTAATCCGTTTAGCATCTCCACCGAAAGCTTCTATATTTTCTTTTACCCAT
>NZ_JAVTSU010000052.1:0-1942 GCF_032678605.1 Pedobacter miscanthi | reverse complement strand
TCAAACGGTTAATGGTTGTGAGAGTGCTACACGTGCTTCTATTACGGTAGGTATTTATCAAACTCCAAAAGGATTTAATGATACGAAGACACTTGATTGCGCGGGGATGTTTAGCTACAATATTCAAACGCAGAATATCAACAGTACAGCAAATGGAGGCAATTCGGTTCCAGCGTCATTTACGTGGACGATAAATTCAAACACGAATGTCACCGGTGCTGCAAATGGATCAGGCAATACAATTAATCAAACTTTAATTAATACGGGTAACAGCGCTCAGGCAATTGTATATACTGTAACGCCCAAAGCAACTGTTACGGGAGGCTGTGTTGGTAATCCTTTTACCATTACGGTTAATGTTCCTGTTTGTTCATCGCTATCGATCACAAAAACGAGAAATGTAACATTGGTTAACCAGACCGGAAATGTGATTAATTATACAATAACAGTTTCGAATACCGGTAATGCCAATCAAAATAATGTGGTACTTAATGACCTTTTATTGGGTGGTAATTTAAGCAGTCCTGTAAAAACCGGAAATACAGATAATATTTTAGAAAAAGGGGAGATCTGGACTTACACAGGTTCCTATACCGTACTTCAATCTGATTTAAACAATAATGGCAACCCAACCAATAATTCAGGCAAGATCAGCAATACTGCTAGTGTAACAACTACTGAATTTCCAACTGCAAAAACAGCAACGGCTGATGTAAATATTGTTTTAAATCCATCAGTTGCCCTGGTTAAAACCGGAACGCTGAATACTAACGGAAACACAATCAGTTATTTATTCACAGTTAAAAATACAGGTAATGTTACTTTAAGTAACCTTACCATAACCGATAGTAAAGTTACGAGCGTAATTACATTAGCGGCTACAACGTTGGTTCCTGGTGCCAGTACAACTGCAACGTCAGTATATACAATTTCTTCTGCAGAAAAAGCTGCCGGATCAGTTAGCAATACGGCTACAGTTACTGGAAAAAATCCATTAAATGGCAATGTGTCTGATATTTCGGGCACAACAGAGGGGAATGATAACCAAACGGTAACTTACACTGGTGTTTATGCTGTTGATGATGAAGGGACTTTAAATGCAGTAACCGGTGGTATTGCGGTGAGCAATGTTTTAATTAACGATAAAGTAAACGGTAATCAGGCTACTCTAGCCAATGTAACGATCAGCCAGATATCCACCAGCCATCCGAATATTTCTATCGATCCTGCTACCGGAAAGGTTAATGTATTGCCGGGTACGCCTGTTGGAGATTATACTTTGGTTTATCAAATTGAAGATAAGGCGAATCCTGGGAATGTAAAACAGGCGACGGTTACTGTGCATATCATTGCGGGTGCTTTGCTTGCTAAAGATGATGCAGGTTCAGCCAACTCGGTAACGGGTGGAACTGCAGTAGCGAATGTATTATCTAACGATAATTACAACGGAACCACAACGGCTCCGACTTTGGCTGATGTCACCATCACTAACGGTGCGAATGACAGTAATGGCAAAGTAACCTTAGATGTAACAACTGGCAAAGTGAGTGTTGCTGCCAATACCCTGGCAGGTGTTTACACTTTAACGTACACCATCACCGATAAGCTGGATGCCACCAAGACATCAACTGCTACGGTGAAAGTAACTGTAGCTTCTGGTGCTTTGCTTGCTAAAGATGATGCTGGTTCTGCGAACTCGGTAACGGGCGGAACTGACATTATAAATGTATTATCGAACGATAATTACAACGGAACAACTGTTGCTCCGACTTTGGCTGATGTCACCATCACTAACGGTGCGAATGACAGTAATGGAAAAGTAACCTTAGATGTAACAACCGGAAAAGTAAGCGTTGCTGCCAATACCCCGGCAGGTGTTTATACTTTAACGTATACCATCACCGATAAGCTTGATGCCACCAAAACATCAACCGCTACGGTG
>NZ_JAVTSU010000051.1:0-4199 GCF_032678605.1 Pedobacter miscanthi | reverse complement strand
CCTCGTATATCTTTGAAAATAAGCACCATAAATCAACCTTAAGCAAACTGCTCACCAAATGCTCACCATTTTTTTGCAAGTATTTGGCTATAAATGACTAGTTAAAGATAACTATAAATTTATATAGTCATGCTATAATAATCAAATCATATTCTTCATATCTATTCCATGCGATATCTAACCTTAAAGTTATCAAAAACCATCAAGTATTTTTGAACATTTTTCAGGTGCTCGCAAGTAAGATTTTGGATAATTCTCCTTCCAGACTTTGTCCTTTTTAAAAGAGTCTGTTTTTTTTGATAGAGAAGAATTACTGTTTGACAATAACAATGATTCATCTTCCCCAACATACTGGGGAAGATGAATATAACTCCTAATGTGATGAATCCATTTTCAACACTTTTTTAGGAAGATTGACTATAGGCCAAATTTCCACAATGTATCTATCTGTTCCCTCAACATCATCGTCAGTAAAAGCTGTACTTCCATGCGTATAAATTCTTACACCATATTTACCCGGTTTGACCTTAGCCTTTAACACAATAGTAGATTCGATGGTTGCAGCAAATCGGATATCACCTGTTGGCAGGTTGATTTCTGATTCAACTATGTGATCAAACTTTTCTGCATTAAATTCTTTATTCTCTACTTCCAGGATATGGAGTTCTCCCCGAATATGCCCATAGGATTGGGTACCGACTCCTAAAACAGACTTCCCAACGTTCAATCTGGTAAGGTAGTCTTTCTGGTCAGCAAAATCAGGTAGCGGCTCGTCCTCAGCAGTAGCGTCAAGAATCTTAAAATAATTGTATTCAGTGTAAAAATCGAACTTTTGTTCGTCTATTGAATTTTTGTTCACATTAACAAGTGTTAAAATTAAAAACAGTGCTTTAAAAACAGGGAAAATTTCCATGTCCAAATATAATTAATTATGGCATAACTCCGGCAGTAGCTAAGGAAGCACCCCCAGTTTCGGGCGCCAAAATAATAGCTACACCCCATTTAACAATTTCATAAGCTATAACTGCTCCACCCCACAGAATAAGCCTTATATTATGTTTCTCTTCGTTCGGTCAAGCTTTTGCCGCGGGCTTCCTTCAGATTTGAGATCACTCTCAACACCCTTGCCTTAAAGCTAACGATTCCTGTTGGTAGGCTCGTAAGGGACTTGCACCCTTTAGATATATGGCATGCATAGCGCACATTTAGATGGGGGTAATCATTAAGTTGATTATCCCTTTTTTATCTACTTATATTAAACTACACCCTCCTTTTCCCTTTTTTACCAAACTTACGGTTATACCAGATTATAAATCCGGTGACAGGAAGCGATGCACCGATCAGGCTGGCCAGGCAGGCGATAATTTTTCCAGGTAAACCAAGGATACGCCCCACATGGATATCATAGTTCATCCGCCTAAGCTTCAGCGCTGTGCCACTTTCAGCGAAACTGGCAGAGTAATACGCATCCCGCTTGATCTCTATAGCGGTATAACGGTCGAAACAAAGGCTCTGGTTAGCGTAATAACTATTCAGTTTCGGGTAGACATCAATCTCAATTGCCGATTTCACATCTGCCGTATCGGGCATCCTGTAAAAATAACCCGCAGCATCCGGAAAGTGTTTTTGCACCCTTTCTACCACGTTATCTAGCGCAGTTTCAAGCAAAAGCCCTCCCTTCACCCCTGTGCTGTCGGAAAGCGGCGCCGACCATTCGGGAACCGATCCACCGCCTGTAATTTTATAAAGGCCCTTATTATACCACTTGATACCATAGATCATGCCCGTGAGCGAAAGCAATAATAAAATCAGCATTGCATAAAACCCAAGCACATTATGCAGGTCGATATTGATCCGTTTCCATTTTGCGCCCCACTTGATCTTAAAGCTCTTATTTCGCGTAGACCTGTTCCATTTCTTGGGGTACCACCAGACGAGCCCCGTAATGAGCAGGACCACAAAGACCAAAGTACCATAATTGACCACCAGCCGCCCGGTTTTAAAGGGCAGCCAAAGGTTACGGTGCCCACTTTCTATCCAGTAAAAAAATAAGGTCAGACGGTCTTCCAACGGCCGCTGATAAATAACCCTGCCCGAATATGGATCTAAAAAAAGAAGAAGCGGGTTGTTCCCCCACTTCTTCACCAGCACCTCTACCGCGGAACCGTTCTTATAAAAAACATTGTTCACCGGCTCTCCGGGATAAAGGCGCTGTACAATTCCTCCTATTTCAGATGGACTGATGATCCTCCCATCCTGATGCACAACAGAGACGGACGGATCTGTCAGCTCCCTGATATCATCTGCGAAAACCCAGACCGCCCCGGTAAGGCAGACCACGAGCATGATCAGCCCCGAGGTGAGTCCCAGCCATAGATGCAACCAGTTATTTACTTTTCTGAACATTGTTTAGTTAAACCTTGAAATATAGTTCACGTTATCCACACCCTTTATCTCAAGACCTTTGGTCAGACTTCCGCTTGCAATATCATAGGTATAGACAAAATTGCCACTTGTAGATGAGGCTACCGCTATATAGGCTTTTCCGTTTTCAACCAATACAGGTGATGCGTGCACCACTTTACTCAATGGCAGATCGAGTTTGGTTTTTGTTTTGGCTACAACATCCACCAGATAATATTCAAATACATCCGTTGCGAAATAGTCTTCAAAAGTTTTTAATAGTTCTGCCTTGCCCAGACGGGTGATCGCCTTGCCATTGCCCAGGTCCCAGAACCCATAAAATTCCCTGTTGCCTGCACTGATTGCCGAAAGGTCAAAAAAGTAGCTGCTATCAAATGCATTCTCTCCAGCCTTAATTTTGTAAACAGCGCTAGGTTTATTTGGTGTTACGGCCCATCTGTCACCTGTGTTGGTCAACATATAAATATCACCGTTCAATAAAGCTGTTGAAGGGATCACGCTTGAAAAAGATCCTGCGTAAGCAGAACGGGTATCAGAGCTGATCGTTAAATTGGTCATTGCCGGATAATCCACAGCAGCCAGGTAAGAAATATCATGTGAAGTCCACTCCGAGTTATAAACAGCATATGGGATATACAAACGGCTACCCCTTAATATACATCCGCTCAAATAGATTGCCTTATCCCCTGTTATCAGTCCCGTCAGGTTTAAACTTCCGCTTTTGGTTACCGACATATTGCCTGTATTTACAATATTGTAGCTCATCACATTATTAGGAGCAGAAGTGGTACCGTTCCATACGATCAGTGTTTCATCGTTCAACCAGTAAGAATATAAAGCGCTTCCGGTAACTGCAACCTGCCCTGCGGAAGAAAGCACACTGTTCTCATATTTATATTTGATCAGTGTTCCATTTGTAATGGTGTAATAATATCCCTTTTTGAACAGGCGGCCTGCTCCGGTAATTTCCGCTCCCTTGCCCACGGCAGTAACAGAACCCGTGCCCAAAGTTCCGGCAGTCAGGAAATAAAGCGCAGATGGGTTAGTCACCTCACCAACAATGGCAAAGGCATTCCCATTCTGCGTCTCTCCCCCTGTTTCTTCCCCATCCGTACTTTTTTTACAGGATGATACGGTTAAGGTTAGTGCAAGCGCTGCAAGGGCAAGTCGGTTTATGGCTTGAAATTTTGTTTTCATGATTAAAATTGATTGTTTGTATATGATAAGATTATAATTATTGAATGAAATAGCGCAGTTTGACCAGAAGTGATCTTCCTGGTTTTTGAAGTCTGAAACTATCATAAGCGGTCTGGTCAAAGATGTTGCGGCACTCCAGCGACAGGTTGTATCTTCCCTGGTGAGTGGAATAAGTAAATGTCGCATTATGGATAAACTGTGTTGGGATACGGCTCTTGCCATCTGCAAAACCGCGGCTCGGCCAGTTGAGGTAGAACCAGTGGGTATACTGACTGAACCAGTTAAACTGTATCCTGCTGTCCTTTCCCAGAACATCATTCTTTCCCAGGCCCAGGTCTGCATTTCCAAAAAGCCATGGCTGATTGGGAATGCGGTCTTCGAATACCGTGGAACTTTTGTCCGCGTTCAGGGCATCCATATAACTGGCATTGACCGTAAAAGAAAGCCAGTCTTTGTGACTGTACCTAAGCTCTCCGTCAACACCGGAGATATTAACCTTTCCTATATTGGTGAAGGAAGAAAAAACGCCCCCTGGCACAGCATTGATAAAATCAACAGCACTACGGTAAAAGCCCGAC
>NZ_JAVTSU010000050.1:0-4215 GCF_032678605.1 Pedobacter miscanthi | reverse complement strand
TACTTACGAAGTCATTTACCAGATCGAAGATAAACTGAACCCTGGTCAGACTAAAACTGCCACGGTAACTGTAACGGTTGGCACGGGTACAATTCTGGCTAAAGATGATGCCGGAACAGCAAATGGTTTTACTGGTGGTGTAGCTGTAGCGAATGTATTGATCAACGATACCTACAATAATGCTTCAACAGCAACTATTGCCACCGTTACCATCAATCAGGTTTCAACCTCAGATGCAAATGTGACCATAGATGTAACCACAGGAAAAGTAAATGTGGCTGCAGGAACACTTCCCGGAGTTTACACCCTAACCTACCAAATCACCGATAAGTTAGATGCAACAAAATCTTCTACTGCCGTTGTAACCGTAACTATTCCTAACTGGATCACTGATCTTCAGGTGAGCAAAACTGCCAATGTTACTGGTGTAGAAGCCAACGGAAGCATCAGTTATACCATTAATATTAAAAATAACGGACCAGCTACCGTATTAAGTGGTCAATCTATCGGGCTGATCGAAAATCTTCCGGCAGGATTGGAAAATATCACTTATAACGCCATTGGAGGAACATACACTTCAACCACAAATACCTTTGTACTGTCTGCTGATTTAACCCTTGGTAAACAGATAAGTTTAACCGTGAATGGCCATGTTGCAGCAGGATTTACCGGTGCGAATTTGGTAAACAGCGTTTCCTTAACGCCAGGCGCTAAAACCAATGATCCGGAAAGCGTAAACAACCAGTCGACCGTTACCACACCATTGTTAAAAGGAAAAATAGCCTTAATTAAAACAGGTTTGCTGAGTTCAGATGGCAATAGCGTAACCTACACCTTTAAGATCAGCAATGTTGGTGAGGTTGCGTTAAGCAATTTTGTATTAACCGATGCCAAACTGGGATTAAATAAAACGTTCGCCAACTCATTAGCAGTAGGAACAAGTTTTACCTATAATCAGGTTTACGTTTTAACGCAAAGCGATAAAGATGCTGCTTTGGTAACCAATACGGCATCAGTAATTGCGGAGACGCCTGCAGGTAATACCATTAAAGATGTGTCCGGAACCGATTATTCAAACGATAATCCTACTGAAACACCAATTTCAGGTGCTTCAACATTCACTTTCACAAAAGTAGCCAATGCGGTAGGAACCAAAGTTGGCGAATCGATCAGTTATACCTTTACCATCACCAATACCGGAAGTGTTACGCTTAAGGATTTAACCGTGAGTGATGCTGCAGTTGATGGCGGATCGATCAATCCTGCCAACATTTCAACTTTAGCACCTGGTGCCAGTGTAACTTTAACCGCAAAACATACTTTAACACAAAATGATGTAAATCAGGGAACATTCACCAATCAGGCTTCCGTAAAAGTAACCGGTAACAAAGGCAATATCATCAATCAGGTTTCTGATGATCCTTCAACCCCGGCACCAAACGACCCAACAGTAACCCGATTAACGCCGGCTCCAGGTTATACTTTAACCAAATCGGCTACAAATGGTGCATCCAAAGCTGGCGATGTAGTTAATTACAGCATTGTATTTAAAAACACAGGTAATGTTACCCTTTCTGATATCGTTTTAGTTGATGCCAACGCCGATGCAGGAAGTTTAACACCATCAAACATTACTTCGGTATTACCTGGAGCTACTGTAAACATCACGGCTAAACATACCGTAAAACAAAGCGATGTAAATGCAGGTGGTTTCAGCAATCAGGTAAGTGCAACCGTAAAAGATCCAAAAGGAAATACGCTGGTTAAAGTATCTGATGATCCATCAACACCTGCTGCAGATGATGCAACCTTTACTGCAATTGTGGCTGATCCTTCGGTAAGGTTCACTAAAATGATTGCCAACAGTGCAGGTGTGGTAAAAACGATTGAGTACAGCATTCAGGTAACCAATACCGGTAACATTACCTTAACTGATATTGTGGTAACTGACCCGGGAGCAGATGCAGGTAGTATTACACCTTCAGTAATCAGCAAACTGGAGCCTGCAGAAACGGCCATGATTTTAGCCAGACACACCCTTACGCAGCCAGAAATCGATTATGGTAAGTTTGTTAACCAGGCGGTTTTAGTAGCAAAATTTGCCAGCGTTGGTAAACTGAATAAACTTTCTGATGATCCCAGAACTGTGGCTCCTGATGATCCAACCGTATTCCTGATCAAAGAAGCACCAGGTTTAACTTTGGTTAAAACAGGGGTTTTAAGTGCCGATGGAAATTCGATCACCTATACTTTTACCGCGAAAAATACCGGTAATGTTACTTTGAATAATTTCAGTTTGACTGACCCGAAAATTTCATCAACCATTACTTTCAGTCCAGCAAGTATTGCCCCTGATGAAACGGCTACAGCCACCGCAGTTTATACCATTAGTCTGGCAGAGAAAACGGCAAGTTCGGTAAGAAATACGGCTACATTAACAGCCACTACGCCAGCCGGAACTTCAATTGCTGATGTTTCTGGAACAGAAGAAGACAACGATTATCCGACCATTTTAGAGCTTCCAAAAATTGTAAGTGCTAAAACCGTTTCGGATGCCAATAACAATGGTAAAGCAGAAGCTAATGAAGTTTTAACCTATAACATCACGGTTAAAAATAATGGGAACACCACACGTACAGGGGTGAAAATTGTCGATAATATTCCGGGAAATACCACTTATGTAACCGGTAGTGCCGATAATGGTGCTGTATTGGCGGGCAATACCTTAAACTGGAGCAGTTTAACCATTCCGGCCAACTCACAGGTGGTGGTTAATTTTAAGGTAACTGTTAATGCAACACTTCCTTCAGGAACCCTTGCTATCAACAATACCGCTACCGTGACAGATCCTGGCAATACATCCACTCCATTAAATCCTGCGGTTTCAATCCCTACCGAAGGTGTACTTGAGGGTAGTAAATCAGTTATAGATACCAAGGGCAATAAAGATGGTAAGGCACAGGCCAATGAGATCTTAACTTATTCATTAACTGTTAAAAATACAGGTGGATCAGCCTTAAACGGTGTAACCATTACCGATGAACTTCCTGCCGGATTAACCTATGTTCCTGGCTCAGTATCTGGTTATGGCACCGTAATGGGTAATACGCTGAAATGGACCATTAATATGCAGGCCAACTCGAGTACGGTATTAACATTAGATGCGAAAGTTGCACCGGATGTAAACAGTTACCGTACCATTAAAAACGTGGCAATCATGACTGCCCCTAACGGGAAAACCATCAATCCGGATGCTGCGATCGATGTTGATCAATCCGCCGATTTAATGATCACCAAAGAGTTGGTAACCAAAGGTGAGATCAAAACAGGATCGGATGTAACGTATAAAATTACCGTAACCAACAAAGGTCCGAACCGGGCAACTGGTGTTACTGTAACCGATCGTCTTTCTACCATCATCGATGCGCCGAAAGAGATTACCGTAACCACCGGCAGCACAACATATTCAACCACAACGAGAGATTTTGTGTGGCTGGTTGGAAGTTTGGATTTAAACCAGATCGCAACCTTAACCTTTAAATCAAGAACGCTGGCTTCGGGTGCATTAAACAATTCAGCAACGGTGAAAGCAGATCAGCCAGACCCGGTGAATAACAATAACCTTGTTTTAGCCGATGCTGCCGTAATTACAGGAGATGATTTATTGATTCCGAACCTGTTTACACCAAATGGAGATGGTATTAATGATACTTTCGAAATTAACGGACTTGCTGAGTTTGCAGAAAATGACCTGACTATTGTTAACCGTTGGGGCAATGAAGTATTCAGGGCGAAAGGTTATAAAAACAACTGGACAGGAGAGGGGCTGAATGAAGGAACTTATTATTACCTGTTACGCGCCAGGAAAAATGGCAGTAGCGAATGGAAAGTGTTTAAAGGATATATCACCTTAATCAGGGCGTTTAAAAATTAATGAGCCGAGATATGATGAAGAAATTAGTATGGTTAATAGCAGGATCGTTGCTATTACTTTCGAGGCCGGTGGCTGCACAACAAGACGCCCAGTACAGTCAGTACATGTTTAACGGGATTTATATCAATCCGGCTTACGCAGGTTATAAAGAAGTGCTTAACGTGCACAGCTTTTACCGTAGCCAGTGGACGGGTATTACCGGGGCGCCAAGGAGTATGTCGCTTGCTGTAGATGCCATTGCAAACAGCGGTAACGTGGGGCTTGCGCTTCAGGTGGCCAGC
>NZ_JAVTSU010000049.1:0-4294 GCF_032678605.1 Pedobacter miscanthi | reverse complement strand
TCCGTGGGAGGCCAGTTTAAACATTCGCGTAAATTACAGGGGCAAATATCCTTTTGGTGATCGTAACGGAAACCAGTTTATCGATCGTTACGACACTTTTGTAAATGGCTTTTTTATGCTCAATGCTGCTTTTGAAAAAAAACTGATGAAACAGCATTTAAGCATCAGGCTTACAGCCGACAATATTTTAAATTATACCGACCGGTTAATGCCCGGTCAGCCGGGGCGTGTACTGCTGACCGGATTAACCTATCGTTTATATAAAGATTAATTATTCAATCACCATAAATTACAAAACATGTTAAGTACTAATATTAAAGAGGCTACAAAAGTCGAGCACCAGAACCTGGAGAAACAGGTTGTTTTAAAACTAAAAGCCATCAGAAGCAATCAGGATTATGCAGATCTGTTAAAACATTTTTTTGCATACTTCAGTCACATCGAAGAAAAAATAAAACCCTTTATCACAGTATCAGTTTTGCCCGATTATGCGCAGCGTAGAAACTCGAGTTATATCAAAGCCGATATTTTAGAACTTGGGGCCGATATTGCTAATCTTCCTTTTACAACCGTACCAAAAATTGAAAATGTGGTACAGGCATTAGGTGCATTATACGTTTTGGAAGGTTCGATTATGGGAGGAAGTATTATTGTGAAAATGCTCGAAAAAGGAGGGGTAATCAAAGGCGTTTCTTTCTTTTCGGGTTATGGAGAAGCTACAGGCATGATGTGGGGCAATTTTATAGCTGTTTTAAATGCACAGGCAAAGACTGAGAAGGATGAACAAGAAGCTATTGTTGCAGCAAACGAGACCTTTAAACACTTTGCTTATGTTTTCGAAAAAGTGAGTGTGCATCCTGTCTAAACTCCGAAGGTTTAAAAATTATCTATACCAGTTGCTGAGCGGCAAAACTGGTATAGGTTAAAACCTTTTTCAAGAAATTATAGCAACAACCGTTAGTTCGCCATTTATGACCTCGAATATGCTGTCAGATCGATTTATGTAAGGCCGCACAGGAACGGTTAGAAAAAATATAAGTGACAGTAAATCCGGTACCTAGATCATACTGTAACAACGCAGATTCATTTTTTTGAAATGGTGTGCATATCAGTATGATGGCGGATACTCGATTCATTAATAAATTCTTCTATTTAGGATCAAAGACCAGAATTCTATTTGATTTACAATGTGAATATTCTTTATTTGGAATTGATCTAAATAATTTTAACTTTGCCGCTTAATATCCAGGAAATTGTCTGAAGCAGAAGAACTAGATCAAAAACAGGTGTTCCGTGTGAACGGGGATACTTTTGTGCTGATCTATAAACAGTTCTGGAAAAAACTTTATTATCTCTGTTATCAGAATATCGGGGACAGTGCGATCGCTCAGGACCTTGTGCATGATCTTTTCCGATCGATCTGGGAAAGGCGTGGGGAGCTCATCATTAATGATTCCATTGAAAAATATATGGTCCGTTCCATCAAATACAAAATATCTGGTTACTTTCGTGAAAAGATCCAGCAGGAGAGAAACCTTGGGGAATCACAGCTTTATGTGCGGGAATCTGAATCGGTAACCGAAAAACAGGTTGCTTACAGTTTCCTCTCCCAGGAACTTAAAGTGCTGGTAGAGCGGCTACCAGAGCGCCGCAGATTGATTTATAAGCTGAGCCGTGAGGATGGGTTAAACAACCGGGAGATCGCTGCCTCTTTACTGGTTTCAGAAAAAACCGTGGAGAGCCAGATCACCAAGGCAATGTCCTACATCCGCCAAAGGCTTGGCCAATACAAAAATGAATGAAGCCCAGATTATCCTGTTATTGTAACCGTATCCTGTTTTTATGCCTGATTGCGACGTTGATCGTGAACTGCAGGTCGGGTGCACAAAAGAAATCCACAAAGGGAAAATACCTGCTGCTGATCAATGGCGAAAAAGGTTCCAGGGAACAGGACAATATGATCTGGTTTGATTCACTGGATTCATCCCTTGTGTTGCGTACTGACCATGGAACAGCCATCAATGATCATCTAGGATCAGCTGTTATCCCGCAGGATAGTTTTCTGCTCAGTATGGATAAAAATACCGGAGCAATGCAGAAGTATGCCTATTCTCCTGAAGGGCTGACCGAAACGGGTAAGCTTATACTCGCGGAATTTGAATATATCTCTTTTAGCTCCAAGATTGATGCTGAAGAGCTTTATATCAGTGGTCGCGGCAAAAATAATATTTCTTCTTTTGCAGTAGTGGACACCAAAAATATGAAGGTGATCAGGCGCGGAAAACTTTTATTGCCTGTGGCAAGCGGTCAAAATCCAAGCGATAACTTTGGTATTTTAAAGGGTAACCGGTTTTATGTGGGATATAGCTCTTTTGGGGAAGATTATGACCATTGCAGTGATACCTCATATCTGGCGGTGATGGATTATCCCTCTTTAAAGCGGCTATCACTGGCCAAAGATACTAGGTCGGCCTTTCCGGGAGCCGGAGTAAACGGTCTGTTCAACTATTTCGAAGGTGGGGATGGGGCGCTGTATGTGCTTACCTCGCCCGTATTTTATCACGGTAATCATCCGACCGCTCCTACGGCTTTTTACCGCGTTGGCGAAGGCAGAGGGGGCTTTGATCCAGAATATTTTTTTGATCTTTCGTCAAAATTGAAGGGCGCGCATCTACTGGGCATTACCCAGGCTGGAGAAGATCAGGTAATCCTTTCAACGATCGCTTTTCCCAGTACAGGAAAGAGTGATTATTATCTAGTGGACGTGAAAAGAAAGACACTGAAATTATTGCTTAAAGATCAGCTCCAGCCGAACTTTGTTTGGGGCACAAGTGGTTTATATGACGGAGCGCATGCCACTTTTGTTGTCAATGAAAAACAGGGAGAATCCAGGATATACCTTTATGATGTCAAAAATGGGAATCTGATCAAAGGACCTGCCATCCGGGGATCGGTTTCCGCAAAATCTTCCTTTTTAATGCTCCAGCCTTCTGGAAAATGATCACACGTACGTTTATCTTAAATTAAAACTTTCGGATTATCAGTAGCTTGCATTTTATTTAAAAAGAATCTTAATAAGGCGTAGGGGTAAACCTTTCCACGAGCGACTGTTAAGATATATGGGCAGATACTCGATAAATGAAGACACTTTTCGCAGGTACCACCTGGGCGAATGCACAGCGGAGGAATCTGCCGCCATAGCCTCGTGGCTCGAAGAAGGTGAAGAAGATCCAGTTTTTATTCATGACGGGCTAACTGAGCACAGAATAGAACAATCACTTTGGTCTGCTATCGAGCAATCGACTGTTCATCAGGATTTAAGGCGCAAGAGGTTAAAACTGTTGCGCAGCGGTCTGGTTGTTGCCGGAGCTTTTGCGCTGTTGTTTATCTGTGCAGGATTGTATTTTGATGCCCAGCCCAATGCTGCTGGCTCAAGGACGGTACTCATCAATAACCTCAGTGGTGGGATTTCGAAGACAGAAAATATAGACGGCCTTATTTTTACCGCACTTCCAAAAGGGAATATCAGCGCCAATATCGCACACTCATCGGGCAATGTCACTTTTTGTGATGTGATGCTGATCGAAAACAATTCGGTTAAGGATATCAGCCTGAACTTTGCCTCCAACTGTTCACAGAACGGAAAGGCGCCCAAAAATTTTATATGTAAGAAAGGTGTCACTTATGTGGCCTTGAAGATGAGCAGGATTTCGCCCGATATTATCGTGGTGGACCAGCGCTATATGGAGGACTTTTTGCCCTTGAACCTTGCGATGCAGATCAATAAGGACCTAAAGTCGATCTAATGAAAATAAAATAGGCCGGACTGCTGGTAACAGTACGGCCTGTCCCCGCTGGCGGGGTTAATTTTAACGTATGACAATTAAAATCAATGCAAATTAATAAAATTCTGCTGACGGGGCTTCTATGTGCCGTAAATTTCTTCTCCAATGCACAAAGCACCCAGTTTCGGATTCCCGGAAGAGTAAAAGGAAATGACCAGTTGCCCATCGAAGGGGCTACCATAATGATCCGTTCGTTAAAGGCCGGCACAGTCAGCGCTGCCGACGGAAGCTTTGAGCTTAAGGTTGATAAAGCTGGTTTTTACACACTCGAGGTTAGTGCGGTAGGTTATCGTTTGAAAAAGCAGACTGTGGAAGTAAAGCGCTCAGGTGGGCAGGATGTTTTCGATTTTGTGCTCATCAGCGATAGCAGGGACATGGAAACGGTGAACGTAAACGGAAAAACAGAAAAAAGGAAACTCACCGAGAGCGGATTCAACGTTACCGGGATT
>NZ_JAVTSU010000048.1:0-4405 GCF_032678605.1 Pedobacter miscanthi | reverse complement strand
ATCGTTGGTTACGGTAACCGGAACGGTAACGGTAGTCTGACCAGCCAAAATAGTAGCGGTAGTTGGAATGGTTGTATAATCGGTACCATTGGTAGCCGTTCCGCCAACTGTATAAGTAACCGTAGTATTGGTAGTACTTGGTTTACTCATGGTGAACACGAACGAACCGTTGGTACCTGGTTCTGCACCATCTGTTGTAGCAACAGTAATGGTTGATACATCATTGTCGGCAATATTTACAGTTGCCGTCAAGTCAGATGCATTAAGTGCAGTTGTTGTTGCCGGAGTTGTAGCATTACTAACGCTTGTAATTGTTAAAATTACAGTTTCAGTCGGTTCTACAATGTTATCATCAAAAACCGTAACAGGGATTGTTGCGGAAGTTTGACCGGCCAATATCGTTGCTGATCCAGATAAAGGCGTTGCTATATTATAATCAGTACCATTAGTAGCTGTTCCGGCAATAGAATAGTTTACAACAGTGTTACCAGCAACTGCACTTGTAATATTAACGGTAAAAAGTCCGTTGGTACTCGGTTCTGATGCATTTGGCGTTGTGGCCACAATGCTTACCGATGCCGGAACAATAACATTTGCGGCAGTTTTGATATTATTACAACCTACCCCACTCGAACCTCCGTTACATTCGATATCCGGATCATTCGAATATGGTAGAGCATCACTCGTTGCATCAGGGTCAGTAACATCATTTGGCCGTAAAATAGTGGCCCTTGGATTTATCGTTGTGTTACTCAATGCAGTTCCTATTGTTCCTGTTATGGTATAGGTAATTTGAGAATCACTTGTCATATCCAACAGCGACGAATATTTAGTTGATGTTGTAGAAGGACTTGTTTCGCTGATTGTTCCAGAATTAACAACCTTGTTAACAGAAGTGATTGTAAATCCATTAGGATATTCGAACCCAAATTTTGCGCCCGTAACCGGACTCACACTTTCGTTACCTACCGTAGTTCTTCTTAAATTTTGAACAACAACGGTATAGGTTACCGTATTGCCGATTTTAACAGTTGTAACAGATGGCGTGATACTGGCAACAGCAAGATCGGCCTGTAGAATGGTGGTATTTACCGTGGTTGTTACAGCCGCTCCAGGCACAAATGAATAAGTATCCATCCCTCTTTCGTTACCATAATCGGTTAAACCTGCACCGGGGTTAGCCCCCCACTTGTGCCCGCTGGCCGTACTCGAAGATCCATTTGTACCAAAAAGAACCTTATTCGGTGCAGAAGGGGTTGAAGATGCAGAATTACCAGTGGTTGTTATATTTGAATCATCCCAATATACGGCATCACGCACAGGACTAAAAGAAGCATAATTTCCATCTTTTGTCAATTGTTCAATAACAGTACCTGAAGGATTAATTTCAGTATCAATAAACGGGAAGTGCACTTCAGCACCAAATACCTGTACAATAATAGAACTAACTGTACTTCCCGGAGGCACCGGGTTTCCTGCAATTAAAGGGTCTAATTGTGTTCCTGCTTTTGCATCCCAGGTAACATCATTGTGCCCTGCGGTAACAATCCCTGTTAATATACGATCAAAAAACTGACCATTACCAGGAATCGTAATCTTATAAAGTCCGTTTATATTAGAATCAAAACCTATAACAGCACCTTTTGAACTCGCTTTATTAGGTGTTCCTTCAACGCCTTTAAAAGTAACAGCTTCAGCTTTTGGATCTTCAGGATTTGTCTTTTTAAGCCAGGTAGAACTACCTTTATTCAAGGCTGTTTCTGGTAAATCTGCAGCAGGTTTAGTGTAAAATATTTTATGTGTTACATTCGTTCCATCATCAGCCGTACTGGGGTCTCTAACCGGGATATTTGAGGTACTATTATAACTTTTATAAGTTGGAGAACCTGCCCCCGCAGGAAGTGTAGTAAACCCTTGATTGTTTACAAAAAATGTAAAACCAACCCCCATCTGGCCATTATTACTTACGAGATAAGAAAAGCCATCTTTTGTCATCACATAAAATTTCCCATAAAACCCATTTCCTGTTGCAAAATCAGCAGCAATATGACCATTAAAAACATTGGTGTAAACACGGCCGGTTATAAATGGATTAGCTGCCAGCGTACCAACAGTTTCCGAGCTACTTCTTCTAACAGAAACGTCCCAGGCCGCTACTAAAGCCTGATCAGTAGGTTGAGTCCAGGCTCCATCTGCTGTTATATTCGGCACGTTTGGAATAGTGCCTTGACCTACATTAGGCGAAACAAAATCTATTTCCCATATCCCATCTCCTTCAGCCGCAGTAACCTGGTGTTTATAAGCTGAATAAGCGTTAACATTAGCAGAAGGTTTTGGCCCTGCCTTTTCAGCATCACGGCTCGCAATTACCCCAACAGTTGTACTATTTCCCGAATTATCCGTTGCATTTGATCTGGCCGTATTAGGTACCACCCCCGGAGCAAATAAGCGAATGGTTCCACCACCAACGCCCTGAGCACTGGAAGCCACATAAATCCAATCGCCAACTTTTGCAAATACCTTCATTGTACCAGGACTCTGATATGGCCAACTTACCGTTGCATTAACCGCGGTAGAGCTTAGTAAAAAAGCCCTATGACCGCTAGCTCCATTTGGATACAAATCTTTACTTCCATCAGCAAAAGCCGAATTCAGATTCGTAAAAAGAAGTACAAAGGAGAAAAAAAGTGTGAACGAAAAATATTTACCGAAAAAATTCGTTAAATGATTAGCAGTCCTCGAAAAAGCCCGTGCAGGGATACACAGGGAGAGTAAATTTTTATTCATACGCGGGATAATAGAGCGGCTACCTCATTGGGGATAATGCAACCTTTTAAAGCTATTTGTCGGTTTTAGAACCACTTACGTAATCTTAAAACTTATGGTTTTTAAAAAATGAATAAATATTTCTATTTCTAAATAGATTGTTCATTCTGTTCATTTTGGGGGCAAAGATATATTATTCGAGTATCATTATTTTTACTCAACCAGCTATTTGTGTAGTACAAAAACTACACAACTCAATAAATTTGATATTTGTCATTAAAAATATCCCTCTATTGAATTCCAGAAAGCTTTTTAAAATGTGTACAACCCTGATATCTTTGATATTGATCAAATATATACTCACAACCTACAGCTATATAATAATTTTGTCATATTAATAATACACCTCGCAATCAAACTGTTTATGCTATTTATTCCACAACATCAGCATTACGAGTTGGGCTAAAACGTATTATAAGATTAGCAAATGAATGATAATAAAGCAGAGGGATCAGAAAGAGGAAAGATTTTCCGGAAAAATAAAATGATTATACCGGTTGCCATAAAACTTTGGACTTTTTATGGTGTTATCAATGTAGGTAAAACGAATTGATATGAAAACGAAAAATAAAGAAAATGCGGATAAAACAAAAGGGAGCTCAAAAGAAAAGGCATCTTTTGACCAGAACGGAAAAGGTGCTTCCGACAAATTCGGCCAAGCTGGATCAACCCCTAACGAATCAGGAGAAGCCGGCACGGGTACCGTAAATAAAGATAAAAAGGCTTAAAAAAGATAAAAAGAGTAAAATACTCTTTTTATCTTTCGTAGATGCTCATTTTTTCGGCAAGCTCTATGATGCTTTTTATTTTCAGTTTTTGGAATAACCTCAATTTATAAGTGCTCACGGTACCCATCTGAAGGTTTAACTGATTAGAAATTTCTAATACACCAATACCTTTTGTAAGTAATTCTGCAACTTCTAATTCCCTGCCCGAAAGTTTGGTAAAAGGATTATCGGCATCGTTACCCAAAATGCTATTGAACATATTTTCTTTAACGTTTCTGCTCGAATAACGGCTGCCAGCTAAAATAGTAGTGATGGCTGTTACAATTTCAGATTCTTCTGCATTTTTGGTTAAGTAACCTGATGCACCGGATTTTAAATATGGAACCGCATAAATATTCTCATTCAACGATGAAAATACCAGGATCTTAGCATTTGGCTGTACTAATTTTAACTGATCAATCACTTTAAGGTTATTACCCCCAGGCAAGTTCACATCAATAATAATTAAACTCGGCGACTTTTCTGTTTCGATAAGCGCTTGTTCTAAAGTTGATGCATGGATGATCTCAACACCAGGCCAAAAGTCTGATATTAAACCTTTTAAACCACGACGGATGATTTCATGATCATCAGCGATGAGTACTGTAAAAGTACTTACGGCATTTTTTGTCTTCATTATTTTAAGAATATTCTGCAAGTTAGTAAAAAGTTACTTTTTTGTACGCAATTGTAGTGAATTTTTTGGCTAAATGTGTAAATATTATTATACACAACTAAAAAATTTTGTTTAAAACACTCTTGGCGTAGCTAATCTGATGTTTGGTTTAATGAATGAATAAGACAGCGAGATC
>NZ_JAVTSU010000047.1:0-5358 GCF_032678605.1 Pedobacter miscanthi | reverse complement strand
AACTATTTCTGCACTCGTTTGGAAACGAGCGCAAGCATGAATCTTCCAATAGTTTTCGCCATTCCGCTACTGATGAAAAATCAGCAGCTTCAGTCGAAATGACGAATCGCGCGGGATGAAAATCGTATTAAAATCATGTAAACATCAGTTTTTCGCTTAATTTCCATGCTTTTTTTGTCTCCGTTGCAAAATTCACTCAATTTTCAGCTTTGAAACTAAAATGTTATAATCAATTTGATCTTTTTAGCAGCATAAATTAGTTATATTGAGATCGTAAACTAACTTAAACTAAACCAATTGAAAAGAAAAGATTTCCTCTACTTATCCGGAATGGGTATGGGTACCTTACTCCTGCCCGATCTTTCTGCATTCGGAACTCCTATTGACCCTTTACAGGCCTTAGATGGAGTGGATGTAAAAATTAAAAAGGAACTGGCCGATGTTGCACTCAATGCTGCAAAATCAAAAGGTGCAACCTATGCCGATATCCGCATCGGGCGTTACCTGAACCAGTTTGTAGCTACTCGTGAAAAACGTGTTCAAGGTGTTGCCAATACCGAATCGTATGGCGTGGGCATCCGCGTTTTGGCAAATGGATGCTGGGGCTTTGCAGCTACCAACAACGTAACCAAAGATGCCATTGCCAAAGCGGCTGAACAGGCAGTTGCCGTTGCAAAAGCCAATGCAAAAATACAGGGAGAACCTGTGCAACTGGCTCCCCAGAAAGGTTATGGCGAAGTAAGCTGGAAAACACCGATCGAAATCAATGCTTTCGAAGTGCCTGTAAAAGAAAAAGTAGACTTGCTTTTGAACGTGAATGATATCGCCATGCAAAATGGGGCCAACTTTGTAAACTCGGTTATTTTTGCCGTTAACGAGCAGAAATACTTTGCCTCTACCGATGGTTCTTATATCGATCAGGATGTTCACCGCATTTACCCTACTTTTAATGTAACCAAAGTTGACCGCGAATCGGGTAAATTTAAAACCCGTAATGCATTAAGCGCCCCAAGCGGAAAAGGCTACGAGTACATGCACGCACGCCCTGAAGATAAAGTTACCGGCATTGTGACCCGTTACAAAGACCGTTACGATATGCTCGAGGATGTGAAAGAAGCAGCCCGTGTTGCCAATGAAAAAGTAAAAGCAAAATCGGTTGAGCCTGGTAAATACGACCTGGTGCTCGATCCTTCGCACCTTTGGTTAACCATTCATGAATCTGTTGGTCACCCTACCGAACTCGACCGTGTTTTAGGCTATGAAGCTAATTATGCAGGTACCAGTTTTCTTACTTTAGATAAATGGGAATCGAAAAAATTCAAATTCGGTAGCGATAAAGTAAATATTGTGGCCGATAAAACCCAGGTTGGATCACTAGGTGCCGTGGGTTATGATGATGAAGGCGTAAAATGCAAAAAATGGGATTTGATTAAGGATGGGGTTTTGGTAAGTTATCAGGCCATTCGCGATCAGGCACACATTATCGGTTTAACAGAATCTAATGGCTGCTGTTACTCGCAGGGCTGGGATGATGTACAGTTCCAGCGTATGCCAAACGTTTCGCTACAGCCGGGCAAAGAAAAACTAAGTGTGGATGATATGATCAAAAATGTAGAAAAAGGCATTTATATCATTGGCGATGGTAGTTTTTCTATCGATCAGCAACGTTACAATTTCCAGTTCGGCGGACAAATTTTCTACGAAATCAAAGAAGGTAAAATTGTAGGCATGCTTAACGATGTGGCTTATCAGGCCAATACACAAGAGTTCTGGAATTCTTGCAATTCAATCTGCGATGCAGGCGATTACCGTTTAGGTGGCTCGTTCAATGATGGAAAAGGTCAGCCCTCACAAAGCAGTGCCGTTTCGCATGGCAGTTCTACTGCGCGGTTTAATGGAGTTAATGTTATCAATACAGCAAGAAAAATATAATTATGGCCATATTAAGTAAAGAAGAAGCCCAAGCGATATTAAAAAAAGTAATTGGTTTTTCTAAAGCCGATTTCTGCGAAGTAAGTTTAAGCGGTTCAGACGGTGGAAATATCCGCTATGCCCGGAATGCCGTTTCCACAGCAGGCCAGATCAGTACCATGAGTTTAGGAATAAGTTCAACTTTTGGTAAAAAAACAGGCACAGCTACCATCAACGAGTTTGATGATGCCTCCCTTCAAAAAGTGGTAAAAAGAGCAGAAGAATTGGCTATGCTGGCACCGGAGAATCCAGAATTTATGCCACCGCTCGGTCCGCAGACATTTGCCGAATCAAATACCTATAATTCAAAAACTGCCGCCATCACCCCCGATACCAGGGCCGAAATGGTTGGTAAAAGTTTAAGCGTATCAAAAGCAGCCGGTTTAGATGCTGCAGGTTTCCTGGAAAATTCGAACCGTTTTAATGCCATCATGAACTCTAAAGGTTTGTTCGCCTACAACAAAGGCACAAACGTCTCTTTCTCCGTTACCGTGAGGAATAAACAGGGAACAGGCTCGGGTTATGTAGAGCAGGATTTTAACGATCTTGACAAAATGGATACCCTTGCACTCAGCAAAATTGCAGCAAGCAAAGCCAATGGCTCTGCAGGTGCAAAAGCAATAGAACCTGGAAAATATACCGTTATTTTAGAACCGCTTGCAGCCAGCGATATCATTAGCAACATGTTTAGGGGTTTTGATGCCCGCAGTGCCGACGAAGGTAGAAGTTTTATGAGCAAAAAAGGTGGTGGCACACGTTTAGGAGAGCAATTATTTTCTGAAAATGTAAATATCTATTCCGATCCGATGAATACCGAAATCCCGTCTTCAACTTTTACAG
Source organism: Pedobacter miscanthi (assembly GCF_032678605.1). Lineage (GTDB taxonomy): Bacteria > Bacteroidota > Bacteroidia > Sphingobacteriales > Sphingobacteriaceae > Pedobacter > Pedobacter miscanthi_A. The sequence goes on along the minus strand of NZ_JAVTSU010000047.1, from coordinate 2,547 downwards.
GTGAAGGTTTGCCGGTAACCAGAACACAGTGGGTAGAAAAGGGTGTAGTAAAAAACCTATCCTATTCAAGATATTGGGCCGCACAGAAAAATGTCCAGCCGCTTCCCTTTAGCCGCAGCATGATTATAGAGGGTGGCACACAATCATTGGAAGACCTGATCAAAAGCACCGAAAAAGGTATTTTGGTTACCCGTTTCTGGTACATCCGCTCGGTTGATCCACAAACTTTATTATTAACAGGACTAACCCGTGATGGCACTTTTTATATCGAAAACGGCGAAATCAAATTCCCGATCAAGAATTTCAGGTTCAACGAGAGTCCGGTAATTATGCTCAACAATGTGGAAGCTTTAGGTAAACCGGTAAGAACTGGAAGCGGATTGATCCCACCAATGAAAATAAGGGATTTTACCTTCACTTCATTATCAGACGCGATTTAACTAGCGATAGTCCACCCAAAAACTCCGTCATTGCGAGGTACGAAGCAATCTTAATGCACACGCTGGTAGCGACCGTTGTAAGATTGCTTCGTCGTTCCTCCTCGCAATGACGACCGTTCTATGAATGTCACCCTGAGCGGAGTCGAAGGACCTAAAACAACTTATTAAAACATTAAAAATTGAGAAGAAGAGATTTCCTATACATGACAGGTGTTGGCCTTGGCGCCAGCATAATCCCCAACATCCCTGCTTTTGGCAAAATTATTTCTGTTGAAGAATCTTTAACTCCTGTTGATGTTGCCCTGAAGAAAAAAATGGCCGATGTTGCACTTAATGCAGCAAAAAGCAAGGGTGCAACCTATGCCGATGTTCGGATAGGCCGGTACCTGAACCAGGTTGTGGCCACCAGGGAAACGCGGGTTGAAAATATCTCCAATTCCGAATCCTATGGTTTGGGTGTTCGCGTAATTGCCAACGGAAGCTGGGGTTTTGCCGCCACCAACAATATGGATGATGCCAGCATTGCCAAAGCTGCAGAAGCTGCCGTGGCCATTGCAAAAGGAAATGCCAAAATTATGGAAGAGCCTGTTCAACTGGCTCCTCAAAAGGGCTTTGGCGAGGTAAGCTGGAAAACACCTATTGAAATCAATGCTTTTGAAGTGCCCATTGCCGATAAAGTAGACCTGCTTTTAAAAGTAAACAGCGAGGCGATTAAAGGCGGTGCAAAATACATCAGCTCCAACCTCTTCATGATCAATGAGCAGAAATATTTTGCTTCAACCGATGGTTCTTATATCGATCAGGATATCCACCGCATATGGCCAACATTTACGCTCACCAAAACCGACGCAGCTAGTGGCAAATTCGAAACCAGGAATGCTTTAAGTGCCCCCATGGGGATGGGTTTTGAATACCTGAAACCTAAAGACGAAGAAAAAATTAAAGGCGGTCCCGTTACGATGTACAAAAAGCGTTACGACATTCTGGAAGATGTGCGTGAAGCAGCAGTACATGTTGACGAAAAATTAAAAGCAAAACCCATTGCCCCGGGCAAATACGACCTGGTATTGGATCCTTCGCACCTCTTTTTAACCATTCACGAATCTGTTGGCCACCCAACAGAATTAGACCGGGTTTTAGGCTACGAAGCCAATTATGCCGGAACCAGTTTCCTGACACTGGATAAATGGGAATCAAAAAAATTCAACTTCGGGAGCAAAGAGGTCAACATAATTGCAGATAAACTGGAAACAGGTTCTTTAGGCGCTGTAGGTTATGATGATGAAGGTGTAAAATGCGGCAAATGGGATATCATTAAAGATGGGATTTTGGTGAATTATCAAACCATCCGCGATCAGGCACATATTTTAGGTTTGGCAGCATCGCAAGGCTGCTGTTACGCCGACAGTTGGGACAGTATCCAGTTTCAAAGGATGCCAAATGTTTCATTAGCGCCCGGAAATGCCGCTTTAAGTGCAGCAGATATGGTAAAAAATGTAGAAAAAGGCATTTACATGTTCGGTCGAAATTCTTATTCGATCGATCAGCAACGCTATAATTTCCAGTTCAGCGCACAATTGGCCTACGAAATCAAGGAAGGCAAAATTGTAGGCATGTTTAAAGATGCTGCCTACCAGGCCAATACGCAGGAATTCTGGAACTCCTGTGTGCAGCGCTGTGATAAAAACGATTACCGATTGGGCGGAACATTTTCGGATGGAAAAGGCCAACCCGGACAGGCAAGTGCTGTTTCGCATGGCAGTTCCACTACCCGTTTTAATGGTGTTAATGTGATTAATACAGGTAGGAAGCTGGGGTAAGCCCACCTCTTATCTCTAAACGTCATCTCGACCGAAGCATCGCGAAGTGGAGAGATCTACCTCGAGACAGATTTAGCTTCGCTGAGCCTGCGGGTTCTCGGCTGCGTTGCACTCTGCTGCTATTGACAGATTATAAGATAAGTCGTCATTGCGAGTACTCATCAGGGCGCAATCTGAAAAAAATGGGGATGACGTTAGTTTGTTATTTCGAATCGTATTAAACTTTAATTTTGTAAAAAAAAGCAGGGCAAGCTACATACCCCGTACATAACCTGGAGCCTTTGAAC
>NZ_JAVTSU010000046.1:0-5796 GCF_032678605.1 Pedobacter miscanthi | reverse complement strand
GTTTTTAAATAAGGTTGAGGGTTCAAAGGTGTAGGGTATAAGGTTATTTCTCCTTACGCCTTAAGCCTTTTACCTTAAGCCTTAAATGACATATTATTGAAAGAAGTTAGTTTGAAGAACAAACAACAGTCTGTTTGCTTTGAAAGCTTCGGATGATTAGTACTACTCGACTGTGCTGTCGCCAGCTTTACATCTGTAGCCTATCAACGTAGTAGTCTGCTACGGTCCTATATGGAATTCTCATCTCGTGGCTAGTTTCGCACTTAGATGCTTTCAGCGCTTATCTATTCCCAGCGTAGCTACTCTGCAATGCCCCTGGCGGAACAACAGATTCACTAGAGGCTAGTCCAACCCGGTCCTCTCGTACTAAGGTCAGCCCCACTCAAAATTCCTACGCCCACAACAGATAGGGACCGAACTGTCTCGCGACGTTCTGAACCCAGCTCGCGTGCCACTTTAATCGGCGAACAGCCGAACCCTTGGGACCTTCTCCAGCCCCAGGATGTGACGAGCCGACATCGAGGTGCCAAACCTCCCCGTCGATATGAGCTCTTGGGGGAGATCAGCCTGTTATCCCCAGCGTACCTTTTATCCTTTGAGCGATGGCCCTTCCATGCAGAACCACCGGATCACTATATCCGTCTTTCGACCCTGATCGACCTGTATGTCTCACAGTCAAGCAAGCTTATGCTATTGCACTCCGCGTACGGTTACCAAGCGTACTGAGCTTACCTTTGAAAGCCTCCGTTACCTTTTTGGAGGCGACCACCCCAGTCAAACTACCCATCAAACAATGTCTCCCACTATGTGGGATTAGACACCGAATACAGAAAGGGTGGTATTTCAACGTTGGCTCCACGACGCCTAGCGACGCCGCTTCAAAGCCTCCCACCTATCCTACACATCCTGTATCCAATGTCAATGTTAAATTGTAGTGAAGGTGCATGGGGTCTTTCCGTCCCGTTGCGGGTACCCGGCGTCTTCACCGGGACCACAATTTCACCGAGCTCATGGCTGAGACAGCGCCCAGATCGTTACACCATTCGTGCAGGTCGGAACTTACCCGACAAGGAATTTCGCTACCTTAGGACCGTTATAGTTACGGCCGCCGTTTACTGGGGCTTCGATTCAATGCTTCTCTTACGATGACATCCCCTCTTAACCTTCCAGCACCGGGCAGGTGTCAGGCCTTATACCTCATCTTTCGATTTTGCAAAGCCATGTGTTTTTGTTAAACAGTCGCCTGGGCCTTTTCACTGCGGCTGACATTGCTGCCAGCGCCCCTTCTCCCGAAGTTACAGGGCCATTTTGCCGAGTTCCTTAGCCATGATTCACTCGAGCACCTTAGAATCCTCTTCCCGGATACCTGTGTCGGTTTGCGGTACGGGTTTTTATAACCTGAAGCTTAGCGGTTTTTCTTGGAAGTCTGATTACCTGCGCTATCCAATCACCCGAAGGTTTTTGGTACTATCAGCTTTCAGCATCGTTGGCGGATTTGCCTACCATCGATATACCTACGGCCTTTAACGATCTATTCCGTCAGATCGCGGCAGTGTCACTACTCCGTCCCCACATCGCAGTTATAAAAAGTACTGGAATATTAACCAGTTGTCCATCGAATTTCCCCTTCGGGTTCTCCTTAGGTCCCGACTAACCCTGATCCGATTAGCGTTGATCAGGAAACCTTATCCTTTCGGTGGGTGGGTTTCTCGCCCACCTTATCGTTACTTATGCCTACATTTGCTTTTCTATACGCTCCAGCACCCATTACCAGATACCTTCGCTGCATATAGAATGCTCCCCTACCGATATATTTCAATCCCATAGCTTCGGTGTACAATTTAATGCCCGTTTATTATCCATGCCCGATCGCTCGACTAGTGAGCTGTTACGCACTCTTTAAATGAATGGCTGCTTCCAAGCCAACATCCTAGCTGTCTGTGCAATCGGACCTCGTTAGTTCAACTTAACTGTAACTTGGGGACCTTAGCTGATGGTCTGGGTTCTTTCCCTCTCGGCGCGTGACCTTAGCACCCCGCGCCTCACTGCAGATCATATTTCATAGCATTCGGAGTTTGTCTGGATTTGGTAGGATTTGACTCCCCCGCACCCAATCAGTAGCTCTACCTCTATGAAACTTAATATCCACGCTGTTCCTAAAAACATTTCGGGGAGTACGAGCTATTTCCCAGTTTGATTAGCCTTTCACCCCTACCCACAGATCATCCGGAAACTTTTCAACGTTTATCGGTTCGGTCCTCCAGTACGTGTTACCGCACCTTCAACCTGTCCATGGGTAGATCACAAGGTTTCGCGTCTACCCCCTCTGACTATACGCCCTATTCAGACTCGCTTTCGCTTCGGATCCGTGCCTGAAGCACTTAACCTTGCCAGAGAGGAGTAACTCGTAGGCTCATTATGCAAAAGGCACGCCGTCACACAACTTGTATGCTCCGACCGCTTGTAAGTACACGGTTTCAGGTTCTATTTCACTCCCCTGTTCGGGGTTCTTTTCACCTTTCCCTCACGGTACTGGTTCACTATCGGTCTCTCAGGAGTATTTAGCCTTACCGGATGGTGCCGGCAGATTCCCACAAGGCGTCTCCGACCTCGCGGTACTCAGGATACTGCTAGACTAGCATTCTATACGTGTACCGGGCTATCACCGTGTATCGCTGGGCTTCCCATCCCATTCCACTTCTGTTTGCTAATGCCATATCGCAGTCCTACAACCCCACTAATGCCGTAACATTAATGGTTTGGGCTTTTTCCCTTTCGCTCGCCACTACTCAGGAAATCATTATTATTTTCTCTTCCTCTGCTTACTTAGATGTTTCAGTTCGGCAGGTTTGCTCATTATATGTGACATGTCTTCAACATGCCGGGTTGCCCCATTCGGAAATCTTCGGATTAATTCCTATTTGCAAATACCCGAAGCTTATCGCAGCTTATCACGTCCTTCATCGCCTCTGAGAGCCAAGGCATCCCCCGTGTACTCTTTATTACTTTCTTCTACTTGTACGCCTTTTGCGCCGTACAGTATGCTTTTTTTGCTCTTGTTATGATGTCTCATACCATGCATTGTATTGCTACACTGCCTGGTGAGCACAAACACAACAGTCGCCTATTGTTGTTTGCTCTTCTTTTTTAACTTCTTCCAATATGTCAAAGAACTTTACCAAGGCTGAAGGTCGAAGGTATAAAGGCGGAGGGTTTCATTGTCCCCAACCTAAGCTTCGTTTCAGCTTCGTTAGTAAAAAACTGCGGTCTCGAACCGTTTCATATATCCGATATTAATATATCTACATATGTGCCCCTTGGCGTTTTCTTCTTTCTTAATCTTTATGTCAATGTATATTACCAATCCAGGTAATCTTTGTATTTCTGTGTTTTTTGAAAGCTTTCAGCTTTGTCTTTAAGCTTTATGCTCAAATGTGGAGAATAACGGAGTCGAACCGTTGACCTCCTGCGTGCAAGGCAGGCGCTCTAGCCAGCTGAGCTAATCCCCCAAAAGGATTGTTATAAGGTGTAGTCCCGTCCAGATTTGAACTGGAGACCCCTACATTATCAGTGTAGTGCTCTAACCAGGCTGAGCTACGGGACTTTGCTTTTCGGTAAGCTTTTAAGTGGGCAGTAATAGTATCTTACCGCTACTGCTTTCCTTGGCTACCTCAGCGTTTGTCCGTTATGCTTATCCTATAATAGTTATAGCAGGCACACCGTTTCTTCTGGGTGTTTCTTTTTTCTCTTTTTTTTTGAAATATCATGTTGCGTTGCGGGTAGACGGTGCTACTCCAGAAAGGAGGTATTCCAGCCGCACCTTCCGGTACGGCTACCTTGTTACGACTTAGCCCCAGTTACCGGTTTTACCCTAGGACGCTCCTTGCGGTTACATACTTTAGGTACCCCCAGCTTCCATGGCTTGACGGGCGGTGTGTACAAGGCCCGGGAACGTATTCACCGCGTCATTGCTGATACGCGATTACTAGCGAATCCAACTTCATGGGGTCGAGTTGCAGACCCCAATCCGAACTGTGAATGGCTTTGTGAGATTCGCATCATATTGCTATGTAGCTGCCCTCTGTACCATCCATTGTAGCACGTGTGTAGCCCCGGACGTAAGGGCCATGATGACTTGACGTCGTCCCCTCCTTCCTCTCTGTTTGCACAGGCAGTCTGTTTAGAGTCCCCATCATTACATGCTGGCAACTAAACATAGGGGTTGCGCTCGTTGCGGGACTTAACCCAACACCTCACGGCACGAGCTGACGACAGCCATGCAGCACCTAGTTTCGTGTGATTGCTCACTGATCTATCTCTAAATCATTCACTAACTTTCAAGCCCGGGTAAGGTTCCTCGCGTATCATCGAATTAAACCACATGCTCCTCCGCTTGTGCGGGCCCCCGTCAATTCCTTTGAGTTTCACCCTTGCGGGCGTACTCCCCAGGTGGAACACTTAACGCTTTCGCTTAGCCGCTGACTGTGTATCGCCAACAGCGAGTGTTCATCGTTTAGGGCGTGGACTACCAGGGTATCTAATCCTGTTTGATCCCCACGCTTTCGTGCCTCAGCGTCAATAAGACCATAGTAAGCTGCCTTCGCAATCGGTGTTCTGAGACATATCTATGCATTTCACCGCTACTTGTCTCATTCCGCCTACCTCTAGTCCATTCAAGCCCATCAGTATCAAGGGCACTGCGATAGTTGAGCTACCGTCTTTCACCCCTGACTTAACAGGCCGCCTACGCACCCTTTAAACCCAATAAATCCGGATAACGCTTGGATCCTCCGTATTACCGCGGCTGCTGGCACGGAGTTAGCCGATCCTTATTCTTCTGGTACATTCAGCTTCCTACACGTAGAAAGGTTTATTCCCAGATAAAAGCAGTTTACAACCCATAGGGCAGTCTTCCTGCACGCGGCATGGCTGGTTCAGAGTTGCCTCCATTGACCAATATTCCTTACTGCTGCCTCCCGTAGGAGTCTGGTCCGTGTCTCAGTACCAGTGTGGGGGGCCATCCTCTCAGATCCCCTAGTCATCGTCGCCTTGGTGGGCCGTTACCCCGCCAACTAGCTAATGACACGCATGCCCATCTTAATCCTATAAATATTTGAACATTGGATAATGCTATCCTGTGTTTTTATGCGGTGTTAATCCGGATTTCTCCGGGCTATCCCCCTGATTAAGGTAGGTTGCATACGCGTTACGCACCCGTGCGCCACTTTCGATAAAAGCAAGCTTCTATCTATCGTTCGACTTGCATGTATTAGGCCTGCCGCTAGCGTTCATCCTGAGCCAGGATCAAACTCTCCATTGTAAAATGTGTTGTAAGATGCTGACCAGTTTTAACTATTGTTAAAAATAGTCTTCTTTTTGTTATGTTGTCTGTTAGACACCACCTTTAAAATAAAGCAAAATAATCATGTACTTTGATTAGTACTCCATTACCCCGCTACGCTACATTGACATCTCTTTTAAGAACTTATTGATCTTCTAAACCTCACGGCCGATCTTTATATCGTTTGGACCTCAGTTGGTAAAAGTCGTTTTCGTCTTTCACCTGTTTCGGCCAATTTCAATCTTGTTTTGTTATCTTTCCGACATCCGCCGTTCCGATTTTTTTACCCTTCCTTTCGGTTGGGAGTGCAAAGGTAAGGATCTTTTCCGAACTTCCAAATAAAATAAATTTTATTTTTTTAGCCTTCTTTTCTTCTTTCCCTCTATTTCAATACGCTGGTCTTAACCAGCTTTCCGCTCTTCCGAACCGGGCTGCAAAGGTAGCAATCTTTTTCT
>NZ_JAVTSU010000045.1:0-6992 GCF_032678605.1 Pedobacter miscanthi | reverse complement strand
CCGTTGAGCCGAGTTGGTAAATCTTATCGCTTCCTCCATTGACTACAATGTTGAGCGTATTTTTATCAGTTAATAATAAGCCATCAGCGCCTAAGAAAAACTGGGAAATCTTGATTTTGGTTACCTTTTTCGGATCTTTTAGGTCAACTTTAAAAAGCTGTCCCTTTGAGCTGTTATCTACTATTAGAAATCCATCAGAATGGTATACTATTCCGTTCAGACCAACTCCTTCAGTTTTAAAAAGCTCGTCTTTTGCGAAGACACTTGTCCCTTCCTGAATTTACTTGTCAAAATCTATGTCAGTTCAAATTGATTTCGGTATCACATATTATAAATCCACCATTATTTAGGTGCTTCGCTACGGATTGAGGTAGTTTTTCTAAGTTTTTTTCGTCAAACTGCGCGGCACTAATGAAGGAAATGAGGTGCGTACCATCAAAATCGGTGATATTACTCTGTTCGTTAGGGATCAAAGGATCTTCAAGAAGTAAGGTCCGTTTAGTTCTATCAAGAAAAAAGAATTTGAATTTCCTTTTGTCCCATATCTTGCCAAACGCATATCTTTCATTTACGAAGGTAAAATTCGTTAGTAGACGGTAAGCATTGTAACGATTAACCTTGGTGTCTATTTCTTTTTTGTCTTCATCAGGTACTGTCATTTTTCCAAAATTAAACCTGTATGCTTTTTCTAATTTTCCTTTAGAATCAAAAACAAGGACATCGTTATCGATCGGCCTGTTGTAGAAGATGTTTTTTCCTGTGCAGATGAACCTGTATCTGGAAATCCAGAAATTATCATCAATGAACTCATTGTAAACGGCAGACGTGTTCAGGACGGCCAAATTTTTGTCCGTTCTTAAGATTTTGTCTCCGCTATTATCTTTTTTGTTCCAAGAAGAGAGGCCAATTAGAAAATTTCCGTCCGGTAGTTTTTGGATTACATCGATTTCGAATGGTGATTTTATTTTTCTAAGCAAAGAAAAATCGCTTGCGTAGACTAGAAAACTATCAGCTTTTCCATCTACAATATAAACCATTCCATTTTCATCAACATCAAAGTCCGCAATATTGAGGTAATCTGTGCCAAGCCTACCAATCGTGGCAATGTATTTTCCGTTTTCGCTGAAAGCTACAAGAATTTTCTTTCTCACGTCCAGTACATAATAAATACCGTTTTTGTGCATCACCTTATCGATCAGACCAACATAATTATCGCCGTCCTTCATTTCCAGATTAACGTAACGCTTTTTTTTGACAATATCCACTGGTAGCGTTTCAAATGGCATTTCCCTAAAGGATGAGAGATTGATATCTGAAACAGGTATCTCTGGCAGCTTTTCTTTTGCTTTCTGAATGCAACTGCTTAAGAAAATTATAATCGTGTAAATTAAGAAAAAATGTTTTTTCATTGGTGGGAAGATGGAGAATGGCTTATGTTTTTGATTTGATGCAGTCGTTAACTAGAATCTAGTTCTCGCTTCCATCACATCCGTTTAAATCCGAACAGAGGCGATCGTTAGTGTGGGTGCATCTCCCGTCTGTTGCAATTTTAGGACCTGTACACTTATGGGTGGGAACATCCAGTCTAAATGCCTCAGTATTGTCTTTGACTTGCTTTGATGCCTGTGAGAATTTTGGGCTCATTAATACTCCCAGAGTTAATACTGCTGCCAAAGTGGCAAAGCCGCTAATTATTTGAGGTTTCTTTTTCATGGTGCTGGTCGGTTATTCATATGCTCTAAAAATGATCTTGGTTATTGGAAATAAATTCAGTAACCAATCTGGTATTTATTAATTGGTTAGCTCTCTTAAAGGGAATATTTGCAGAGGTTGCTACTCTTTCAAGGGATATCCCCAGAGCTTTGGCCCTGGGGATATGTTTTTTTATGAGCTGCATCCAGCTGTGTCAGAACATTTGTTTGTGTTGCTGCTTTCGCAGTTACCGTTCTGTGGTCTTGGGCCTGTGCATTTTCCGTCACTTGGAAGTTCGGTTTCCAAGGCGTCAACATTTCTTTTGTTTTGCGATGCGTTTGATTGCCCTGAACTTAAGGTTAGGGTAAAAATTAGTGCGGTGGCTACTCCTGTAGCGCCAAGGGCCGCAAAAAGACGTTTTTTCATAATTAAGTTTTTAAAATAGTTTTCTAATAGGTTGATCTGCATTTATCATTTCATCAGATAGAATTTGTATCAATTCGTGTTAGCTATATTACTGCCGATTCCTCCTTTCTTTTTCTTTTGTCTTTCATAGGTATATGTATCTTTTAGCTGTGCAATACATCAGCCACCTTTTATCGTTTTTTTATAAAGCTCCCAAACATTTCCGTTCATGGTGGGGTTTCCAATCGCCAGGACTTTATTATGTTCATCTAGTAGAAAACACTGGTATTCCATCGACTTTGGAAAGCCGTTGGTCTTATTCAATTCGTCCTTTAGATCCATGTAGACCAGATTTCTGAAATTTTCACGTTTGAACAGCTCGGAAAGGTTTTCATTCTTTTTTGGATTAAAGTAAAAAAGGAAATCAACTTTTCCCTTTGCAAAGGTATCGGCTTCCTTAATCAGTGTTTTCCAGATATCAATTCGCAGGTCGCAACTAGTGCAGCCAACCGAGTCTGTATAAATCAAAACGCGGTAAGGTTTGGGAACTTTGATACCGCATTCAGCATATTTACCCAGGATAGCACAGGTATTAAGTTGTGGCAACCTGATTTCTTTGCCTATCCACTCATTTACGACATCTGCAGGTTTCTCGCTTTTTGATGCGTTTTTGCATGACGACAGGTAGCCTAGCAAAATTAGCGAGGCGAGGAGACTTAAGACTGGTGATTTTTTTTGCAACTGAATTAGCGGCCGTAAACTCATGTTCTTTTGTATTTGTTGGTGTATCATATGGGGTTTATGTATAATCCTGTTTATTGCTGGTCTCTGATTTCCCCGTCATTCTTTTTTTTGTAGTTCTGGTTTCTGAACTTCTGCCCGAAAGGGAAATTATATACCAGCTGGATAGAAAATGTGCGCTGACTTGTCAGTGCCCTGCCTTCCAGGTATTGGTTTTCATAATAACTTTTTGAGCTGGCCTTCTCAAGGCCCAGTGGGTCATTAACAGAAATGTTTATGCTGAGTTTATCTCTGAGAACTAGCTGTCGAAGGGTAAGGGAATGGGAGAAAAGAGGGCTATATATGCTATATTCCAGGTTCATTTTTGCACAGTAATAAAAATCCGCCTGTAACTGTGTTTTTTTACTCAGTTCAAAATTACCGGATCCGCTGATTTCGAATAGGTTAAGCCCATTTTTGAAATATATCATACTGCCCTGTTCATGTCTAGAATAGGAGTAGTTCACATTGAGGCTAGAACTAAAAACGGTTCCTATCTTAAAATCGCTATTAACAGAAACGGCAAATTTGTGCAGCCTGTTTAGGTTTACCGACTGGAATATGAAAGGGTCTGATGTTGGCAGAAAAACTGGCCTGCTGGACGAACGGTCATAAAATAAGGTAAGACCTGCCTCTTTGTAGCGGAACTGAGCTTCGATCCTATCTGAAAATACCGGCTTATAAGCGATGTTGCCTGTAGTACTGGTGAGAAAGTTGTTAATCTGGCTGGTGGGGTTCAGTTCGCTGATGAACGGGCGTCTTATTTTTTTGCTATAACCGATGCTGGCGGTAAGTCCGTTGTGTAGTTCTTTCTGTAAAAGGAAGTTGGGATAGATCTTGAAATAATCCTGGTTAAGTTTCTGGATAGAGCTGTTTGCATTAAACTCAGAGGTAGAATTGAGGAGCTCTCCCCTTATTCCTGCCATTAGAAGGTAATTGCCAAACTTATACCTAATGCTGACAAAAGCACTGCTGAGCTGTTCAGAATAATCAAACTTGGTTTCATCTGACCTGTAAACCTGCTGAGTGCCGTTATTAAGTGAATTGGATTTCAGCCCGAATTCGCTCGACAGCTTTTTTGATTTGATAAGGTCGCTGACGATTAAGGAAATATTAATGATGTTCGTGTTGCTTTCGAATTCATTGCTCAAGGGCAAAATACCGCCTGAAAATTTTGAAAGGACGTTAGATATTGAGTAGGGATTATGGGAATAAATGAGGTTCAGGTAAAAGTTGCTGTTTTTCGTCGCATTGAGCAGGTATCTATAGTTACCGCTGATCTGAACTGTACTGCGCTTATTGTTATAACTGTTCCCGATACTGACAGTGGAATCAACAGCATTAGAGTAGTAATTCATGAAGGTGTATTCCTCTAAGGTATTTCTGTTTAAAGATGGTACGATCGATATATCAGCATTGATACCTAGGCTTGACTGGCTGTTGATGTCATAGTCGAAAGTCAGATTAGGGTTAAGGGCAAATCGAGAGCTAACAGAACGGGTTTTGGATTGGTAGGCTAATAGGTTATATATTATTTTACTGAATTCTGACTCTTCAGGCCTTCTGTTGTTGTTAGCGATAAGTACAAGTGATGCCCTGATCTTATCAATCTTGAAGTTAAGATTGGTCGAGGCCCCACCGGACAGTTGGGCACTTCCAAAACTTTTTAAGTCCATGTATAAAGGCTGGGAAACATTGGCCCGAAAGGTAGAACTGCCGCGGTCTTTTTTTGTGATGATATTAATAACAGATGTGATATTTGCATCGTACCTTGATGAGGCAGTGGATATGATTTCTATCCTCTCAATTTTATCAGCGCTGATGCCACTGAGCATTTCCAATTGTTGCGATTGGCTAATCAGTTCCCCTTTTCCATCGATAAGCACCAGTACACCATCATTGCCATTGAGTTTAAGTTTACCCGATACCAGTGAAACCCCGGGAAGTTTGGAGAAAAGTTCAATCGATGCAGTCGAGTTCGAAAACTGGTTGAATTTTGGCCTGTAGATTAATTTTTCACCATCTTTGGTTACCTGCTGCTGAATAATTTTAACTTCATTCAAGGTGATACTTTTCTTCTCCAGCAAAATGGTGTCGCTATGGATCAAACCCCTGAAAATGATCAGGGGGGAAGTATATGCCATGAACCCCATAGCTGAGGCAGTGACTTTCAGTTTTCCGTTCAATGAGTCCGCAATAGTAAAACTGCACAGTCCTTTTGTATCAGTAAGTGTGTTCTGGCTGATCTTTCCTTTATCATCGGTCAAGGATATCTTTGCAAAAGTTACAGGCATATTATCTTCTTTACTTATCAGCTTGATGTTCAGTGTCAAAGTCTGCTGTCCATATAATGCTGTACCTAAAAGTTGGATCACAAGGATCATTAGCAAATAGGGAATGGACCTAGGCATATCTGGCGTATAAATCAGGATCGGGTTAAAACAAAAATAACATCCGGAAACAATTCGTTTCCCTGGACAGACTTATCTTTTCTTTATTATGTTGTTGAATTGAATATACGCCTTAAAAACAGTGTTACCGAAAAACGTTTACCAAAAGGTACATATCCGGTACAAAAGGGGCCTCTTTAGGGGTGGGAAACCATGCAGAATTCAAGTGGACCTTCTTTATATCATCTCCTTTTGGGAAATTTCTTAACAGAGATTTTTTCTGATGGTTAAAAAAAAGATACAAACAGAGCGGTGATAAACCGAAAAACCGACTATATTTATAACCCTAATGCTTTTAATTGTTAACTGAGACATTAATTTTTATGCCGCTGAGTTGTATTGTGATTGATGATGACCTTGATGCGATTGATGAAATAAGCGCATACATTCTCTCAACGCCTGGACTGGAACTAATCAGGAGTTTTTCTGACCCGGTAGCGGCCCTGAACTATATCAGGGGGAATGGGGATTTTGATATGTTGTTTATGGATGTGGATATGCCGAATATGAACGGTATTGAGCTTTCCGCTATGGTACGGGATCGTGCCGCTAGGATGGTTTTTAGTACTTGCCATGCAAAGTATGCGCTGGATGCTTTCGACGTGCAGGCTGATGGATTCCTGCTCAAGCCCTTCAATTACGCGAAGTTTTTTTCCGTAGTGTCAAGATTTTTTAACACTGAAGGGCGGGCTGTGCAAAAAAGCGGAGAATACCTTTTCGTGAAAAACAAGTCTGAGGACCTTAAAATGGTAAAAGTTAGGTACAGCGATATAATTGCCATTGAGAGCCTTGCCAATTATATTAGGATTTATACAACTGATTCAAATATTGTCACACATTTGAAACTCAAAGAGGCAAGGGAGATTTTTGGAAAACGTGCTGGATTCATGCAGTTACACAGAAGTTTTCTGATATCGGGTGAACATATCACCTCGATCGATGGGAACATACTCACGATGAGCAATGGGAGTAAATTCACCATAGGGAATAATTTCCGGAAAACCTTAGATAACTTCCTTACAAACCGGACGTTAAAGCCTACCCATCGGAATAATCGGGGCGGGCTTTAATATTGATGTTTACAGGTGTCCTGTAACGGTATGTGTAAGGGTATCTAAGGTGGGATCCGAGGTTTCAGATTTTCCTGATTTGACTGATCGGAACCGGAAGATTGTTTTTTTTGTGATTTTTGTTGTTTTCATAATATGGATTTTCGGGAAACTTAGCCCGCAGGAAAAAGTAAGTCAATGTGAAGTGACAGAAAGGATAGATTATGGTATGAAAGGGTATATTATTGGGATGGGCAGTTTTCTTGCAAGGTTGATTGGGCAATATAGGATCCACATCATCTTCTGGGCGGTGTATATTTTGTACGAATCAGGGCTGACTGGTATATTTGCTGGAAGGTTCGGGAAGGCAGAAAACTATATCGTTCACTATCTGCTCAATATTTCTTTGTTCTATACACATTCGCGGATGATGGACATTTTTTCTAAGGGACGTTTTTATCTCCTGAAGGTTTCTTTTTTGATAGGGGTGGAAATTGCCGTGTATGTGCCGCTGCTAGCTACATTAAACCATTTTTTTACAGATTATAACCAAGCCACTACTACCAGCGCGCTAGGAATAGATAGGAAATTTATTGGGGGAGCGGTATACCGCTCG
>NZ_JAVTSU010000044.1:0-9093 GCF_032678605.1 Pedobacter miscanthi | reverse complement strand
CAGACACAAGCATGGAAAACAAAGCGGCGGACTACAGCAAACTGGTCAGGCGCATGGGTGCAGACAGCCGGATACTGGCCACACATTTCAGCCTGTTTACCGCACTATTTGTCTGTTGGCAGCATGGCAGATTTACCAGTCCTTTTGCCGTTACCCGCAAAAAGCTGATGGCCTATAGCCGGATCGCATCGGTTGCCACATACCATAAATGCATTAAAGAATTAGATGCATTTGGCTACATCCGCTACCAGCCATCCTACCATCCGATCAGGGGCAGCCTAGTCTACTGGCCGCCCGGTTAATCCGGGCAGGCGGGCTGAAAAAGGTACCGGGAAATCCCGGCGAAGTTTGCGCCCTGACGTTCCTTATAGGAGCTATCAGGGCATGGAGACCGCTAAGGTTTGCCGAAGCTTTTAGCACGTCAAACTTATGCGCTTTATAGGGAGCGAGTTAATGTTTTTGCTATACAAAAACCCGGATTCACCCTAAAGGGATGCACCGGACTCGCTCCCGTTGGTCGGTTAAAAAAAGGAATTAAGAAAGTATCTATAGAAGATTTGGAAAGGAAAGGAGCTCATGAAAACAGCGACAACTGGTAGTGAAATAAAGAAGAAAAGAGTACCCGGCAGACCAAAAAAAACGATCAGCCGTAGTGACCTGCTGATGATCCGGTTAACCCCGACGGAAAAACAACTGATCGGGCAACGGGCAAAAAATGCGGGGCTGAAACCTAGTGAATGGTTCCGCAAGGCGGCAAAAAGTGCAAGGGTTTTTCCCCGCTTTACCCCAGAGGAAAGCGGATGGTTCAGGATGCTATCAGGGATGGCCAATAACCTCAACCAGTTGACCCACCTTGCCCACGTGGAAGGCTTGCCTACGCTGGCTTTAAAATGCCAAGCACTGGTTAGGCAGATCGAAGAACTGTTAACTAAGATCAGCAGCCATGATCGGTAAACCGATCACAGGAAGAAGCTTCGGGGGCTGTGTCCGCTACGTCGTGGACAAGCCCGAAGCGAAGATCCTTTTTGCCGAGGGTCTAAGGATGCAGAACGCAACCACGCTGACCAATGATTTTAACCTGCAACGCAAAATGAGGCCGGAACTGGGCAAGGCGGTCGGGCATCTGGTCTTAAGTTGGAGTAAGGAAGACCTGCCCAAACTGACCGATTCGGTTATGCTGGAACATGCCAAAGAGTATATGCAGAAGATGGGTATCCGGGATACGCAGTATGTGGTGGTACGTCACCATGATAGATTGAACCCCCATCTACACGTAGTTTATAACCGGGTCGATAACAAGGGGGCTACGATCACCGATAAGAATAATTACGCACGCAATATCAAAGCCTGCAGGGAGCTTACCTTAAAATACGGTTACCATTGGGGCAAGGGCAAAGAGCATGTCAACAGGCAGGCTTTAAATGGCAAGGAAAAGATCAGGTATGAACTGTATGATGCCATCAAGGCGGCTATGAAAACTTCCAATAACTGGAAAGAGTTGGAAGCGAAGCTGACCTTACGGGGTATTGGTATGACCTATAAGTTCAAAAGCGGCACCAAAGAAGTGCAGGGTATTTCCTTTGAAAAGGGTGAACTGAAAATGAAAGGTTCCGCCATTGACCGGAATTTGAGCTTTTCCCGTATGGATGCACAGCTAAACCGCAACCAGCAGGTACAGGCCTACCATGCCGCAAGGGAGGCACACCAGCCCTCACTGGCGCTGCAGTTGCGGGAGGCCATCCGACATGACATTCATGCCGAGCATGGGCATAGTCCGAATGTGTCTGGTGCAGTTGAAAACCTATTGAATATACTACTTAGCCCGGAGTTCGTGCCATCGGCACCTGACCCGGTCGGAGACGCAGAAATAGCCCGCAGGAAACGAAAGAAACACCAGACTGAGCAATCCCAGGGAGTAACCAGATAAATAAACAAACTATCCACCAACAAAATTTAATGTTATGGAACAAGACGAATTAGAAGAAAAAGTAACAATGGCCGAAGAGCTTATTCTGGGCTTAGTTAAGCGTATGGAAGTCATAGAAAGCGAACTGCCAGAATTTTTAAAGTCGTTTTTAGAACAGTATAAAGAGACTTTAGCTAACATCTCTGGCCAGATAGAAAAATCCAACAAGCGTTATGACGATCAGAAGATCAGCCAGCAGATTGATCAGGTAGAACACCTCGTGGGTACCATGCCCAAGATCATCACCGTAAAAAACGAACACCACCACCATTTCGGGGCATGGTCAAAAAAACTCATCATTGGTGTAGCGGCCTGTTTCCTAATCACCGCCTTAGCGACAGGAACAGCTTTGTATCTGAAACATGAAAACAACCGCATGAGTGCCAATGACATCAAATTTCGTGCGATCAGGCAGACAACTGCAAGATGGGGACATTGGGCAGTCACCACCTACAGGCGTAATCCTAAGGCGATGGAAGATAACACCATCAAGCTGGAAGCCGAAGCGTTGGAAAAAGCCTATGCGGAAGAAATTGCCAGAGAAACGGCAGAAGAGGCTAAGCAAGCTAGGAAGCGGCTGCATTCGCTAAAAAGGAAAGATTGAGTTTATTTATGTAAATGATAAATGTAAGAGGTGCGAATATAGGGGACGATATGAAATAATTTGCCATTCAATAAATAAAATAAATAGTGGCAAAACTGTTACTAAATAACCATCCTGACTAAATTTTTACATCATAAAGGCTCTAAGTATCAACGCTTATGCGGGATAACTTATTTATAGAAAAAATGCCTCAGAACTAATTCCGAGGCATTTTGTATAAAAAGACTATAAAAATATTTTACTTTTCGGTGCTTTTACCTTTCAATAATTCTATCTTTTCACGCTCACTTGCTAGCAACCGCTCATAAAGACTTTTATTTTCCTCAACAACATCCATCAATTTATCAAGGGGATTAAATGTACATCCCTGGTAAGAATTAAAAGAGTGGGTAACTTCATCATTGAAAGTATTAAAATAGTTGACAATACCTTCTTCTGTAAAGTTTTTTATCCCTTCAGCTGTAACGCCTAAAATAGCAGCGATTTTTTCTAATGTTGAATCTTCCACCTCTTCGCTCTGCTCTATCTTAGATATAGTCTGTTGGCTTACTCCAAGTTCGTTCGCAAGATAATCTTGCTTTATACCACGTATTTCCCTAATACGGCTGATCTTTCTGCCTAAATGTGTCTTTTTAAATTGCTCTTTGGACTCCATAAAACAAATATAAAAAATTACTGCGAGTATTATACACCTGCTATTTGGTAAAATACCGCACATTTTGGTGGGTTACGGTAATTAAACATTGGAAATTAGCATAAAACGTAAACCCAAAGCCTTGAATAATGAAGACATGATTTCTAAAAATCGCAAAGTTAAAACTGTAAAAGCTCAACTATCTAATATAAATACTAACGTACAACCTGAATGATCATAGAGAGAGGCCGATTTGGCTTAAAACATTAAAAATGCTACTCTCTTCTTTAATACACTATAAGATTCTCTACCATGAATAATAATTATAAAAGAGCCATGAAAACGTTCCTTCCGAAGCAAAATCAAGATATAAACTTCGCCAGGTTCAAAGAAGGTGATGAGAAAGGGCTAGAGTTTTTCTATAAACGATTATACTACTCTCTATACTTCTATAGCTTTAGATACATCAAGGATGATATGAACGCTGACTGCATAGTTAATGAAGCTTTTCTAAGGCTATGGCTGCTAAGAAAAAGTATCGATGATCCGGATCATATTGAGCCGTTTATTAAGAAGCTTACAACTCAGGCCTGCAAGGCATATTATAGAGCGTCTAATAAGAGGTTCCAGCGGAATCTGCTAAGACTTGATGAAATCGAAAATTATGATGACTTTATTTTCGGATATGATCCTGAAATTGAAGAGGACACGGAGGTACTCTATCAGGAAGAACTTGAAAAGGATCTGAAGGAAAAGTGGACTAAGTTAGAAACGTTGATCCCCAAACTCACTCAAGATCAACAATTAATTGTCCGGTTATGCTTAAAATACTCCTTCAACTATGACCGAATTGCGTGGCATATAGGCGGAATTTCTGACTATCATGTTTCAAGAAAAGTGGAAAAAACACTTGAATCCCTTAAGGCCATTTTCACAAATAGTCAAAAGCTTGAGATCGTTGGAAAAAATAATAAGTTCAGGTTTGAAGGGGATTTAAATGAAGAGCAATCTTCAATCCTCCATATGCGCTATCAACTCCAATACAGTTTCGAGGAGATTTCTTCTGCCTTGAATCTGGATCAGGGATATATCAAGAAAGTATTTGTAGGGGCATGTACCAAAATCAAGAAAGTAAAACTGTAAGGTTATGGAAAGTAATAAAATGGTAATCACGCGAAAAATTCAGTTACTGATTGATTCTGAGGACAAAGAGCAAGTTAAAAAGATGAAGGATCAGCTTTACAACTGGCAATGGATTACTTATCGATCCGCAAATATGATAATGAGCCATCACTTTGTTCAGGAGCAGGTGAAGGATTTTTTTTATCTAACAGAAGACATCAAGCTCAAAATCGCCGATGAAAAAAAAGAAGAAAACGGCATTTTAAAGTCCTCTCGCCAAAACACCACTTATCGGTTGCTTTCCAATCACTTTAAAGGACAGATACCAACCAATATCCTAAGCAACCTCAACAATACCCTTATTTCTTATTTTAACAAAGAAAAGTCAGCTTATTGGAAAGGCGAAAAATCGCTAAGGAACTATAAAAAAAATATCCCTATGCCCTTTGAAGCTAGTGTAATCTCCAAGTTTGCCTATACTCCGGACAAAAGGAATTTTTCTTTTAAACTTTTTAAAATTCCGTTTAGAACATATTTAGGAAAAGACAAGAGCGATAAAAAAATAATGCTTGAAAATATTATGAACGGAACTTTAAAGCTTTGCGTCAGCAGTATCCAATTGGATAAGGGGAAGATATTTCTACTGGCAGCCATTCAGGTAGATAAAGAACAGCATACCCTAGATACCTCTATTATTGCAGAAGCTTCGCTGTCCATAGAACACCCTGTTACTGTTAAAATAGGGAAATATGAGCAGACGATTGGTACAAAGGAGGAGTTTTTGCATCGCCGATTAGCTATACAAGCTGCAATGTATCGGGTACAAAAAGCTGTTAAATTCAATCGTGGAGGTCATGGCAGTAAACGTAAAAGGAAAAGTCTGGTAGATTATCAGCATCAGGAAAAACGCTATGTAGAATACAAATTGCATGTATATAGCCGGATGCTGATTGACTTCTGTCTAAAATATCAGGCTGCAACTTTGTTACTTATTAACCAAGAGCAAAAAGAAGAAATAGCTAAAGATGATCCCTTCCTGCTAAAAAATTGGAGTTATTACAGATTAAAAGAAAAAATTGGTTATAAAGCTGCAAAAGCAGGAATTCAAATGATCGTTGAATAAATAACGGTATTAAAAGTTCTTTGAAAATAAATTAATATTTGAGGCTGCTTGTACAGCCGTAGGGTGAGGTTTGATTAACACTCACTAATTGTTTCATATAGGTTTTTATCAATCGTAAGCTTATGATCTTTCAAGTCACTTGAAAGCAAATACAATGTTCTTGACGGTACACATAGAGGAAGAAGTGTTGTAGATTATTAGCATCACGGAAAACGCTATCAAGAATACAAATTGCGCTTTTAAATAGCGGTATTAAAGGTTATTTGAAAATATATTAATTATTAGAGGCTGCTTGTACTGAGCCGTAGGGTGAGGTTATATTACACTCACTAATTGTTTGATATGGATTTTGGCATCCTAAGGTATAATGTTTCAATTCATTTTAAAAACAAAGTACAATTTCTGGCGGAACATGGAAGAAGCCTAAAAGACAATAGTGTTTTATATCGTCATCAAGAAAAACGCTATATATAGAATACAGATTGCACGTATACAGTCCGGATACTGATTGACGGCTGTGTAAAATAACAGTATTTGAAGTTCTTTGAAAATAAATTAATATTAGAGGGTGCTTGTAAAGCCGTAGGGTGAGGTTATATTAACACTCACTAATTGTTTGAAATGGATTTTGGCATCGTAAGGTATAATGTTTCAATTCATTTTAAAAACAAAGTACAATTTCTTGACGGTACACAAAGTTAGTGCGTCCCAATTTAAAAGCAAAATACAAGTTTCTAGAGGTTCATGGCAGTAAGCGTAATAGCAAAAGTATATAGATGTCAGCATCAGGGGAAAACGCCATTTAGAACACAAAATTGAACTATATAGCCGGGTGCAACGTATTAAAAGTTCTTTGGAAATATATTAATTGTTAGAGGCCGCTTGTACAACCGTAGGGTGTAGTTAGATTAACACTCAATAATTGTTTCATTTGAGGTTTGGTAAACTATAATGTTTTAATCCATTTGAATGCAAAATACAATCTCTTAGCGGTGCACATAATTTCGTAAACAAGTTCGTGTAGCCGCAATTTACAAGCAAACTACAGTTCCAGGTGGCCCTTGTCATTAAGCGGAAAGTGAAAACTTTGGTAGATTATCAGCGTTAGGGAAAAGCTGTGTGGGATGCAAAATTGCACGCGTATGGCAAGATGCTGATTGACCACTTTGTAAATTTCAGATTGCAAACTATTAAAAGGTTGTATGAAAATATATTAATTATTGGAGGCTGCTTGTACAGCCGTAGGGTGAGGTTACATTTAACACTCACTAATTTTTTCATACGGGTTTTCGTAACTTATAATGTTTCAATTCATTTGAAAGTAAAATACAACTTCTTAGCGGTGCACATAATTTCGTAAACAAGTTCGCGTAGCGGCAATTTGAAAGCAAAATAAAACTCTTGCCTTGACAATCGCGTGTTCAATAGGCTTTGGTGGGTATGTTGCCTATACATCCTTAGTTGGTATGTGATGTCCACGAAACGATAAGAAATTTTGCTGCATACACCACAGTTTCTTAAAGAACTGGATGAACGTACTGGCATCTAAATGGTAGTAAAACTATTTTCTAGACGAGAAAATTAACTCGATTTGAATGGGTTTTGAAGCAAGTGTAATATACCCTTCTTATCCATATAATCAGCTAATTGTCCTAGCCATGTATATGTAAATTCTTTTTTATTGATTAGCTCCGCTGGTGAGATTGAACAAACATCCTTCAATGTTCTATAACCCATCCTTTCACTTAATTCGCAAAATGTAGAGTTAAATCCTAGTTCTATGAAACTGGTGGAGAGTATTTCGTCAAGTTCGTTTACTTTATCATCCATTTCTGTTAATCATTTTTACTTTTTTGATCGTTTTTTGAAATTTTTAATTTGCTCGGACTTTACTTATTAATTGAATTTTAAAGGATCCAATTGGATTACCTTGCAACTTGCACCAGATTAATGTTTGTCTTTCTTACGTTCATCACTTAAAATGCCAAGATTAAAACTTATTCGCGAAGTCTAAATTATCAGTAGTTCAAAATAACCATAATATTGCTAATTAAATATAAATTGTGAAATTAAAAAAAATAGCTCTCTTATCTATCAGAAGTTCTTTCTTTTGGATTAAGTGCCAATGCACAAGACGCAATTATTTGGAGTACATACCGAAATGGCAGTAACGATTAGTTACTAGAAGGATAACTTCAAGGTTTTCCTTAATGATCTTATAATATATTGGCTCTCTTGTTTCCTGTTATTATTTGGATTTGGCATTTGTTAAAATTAATTAATTCCAATGGTATGGTACACATAAACTTATCCCCACGCTCGGTGCGGGCTGCGAAACCCCGTCGCTCAAATATCCGCCCGCTGTTCTCGCTCTTAGCCTTTACGGAGTGGTGGCGGTCGGTTTCCTGCAACTTCGGAAATGCTATTGCAGCTTTGAACGGCATTCCTTTCCTTTGCATTCATACATAGTGACGAATGCACACCCGAACCATAGTTTTGGGTGTGCATTATTTATATTATATAACAGCAAACATTTCTCTTAATGGTGCCATATCGCTGGCAACTCTTTCATCCAACATTTTTGCATAAAGTTGGGTGGTGCGGATATTGGTATGACCCATCATTTTTGATACGCTTTCTATAGGTACACCGTTCAGCAGGGTAACTGTAGTGGCAAAAGTGCGCTTGGCAATCCTGTTGCCTAGTGTCTTGGTGATGCCCGACAGGGCGGCAATTTCCACCAAATACTCGTTCATTTTTTGATTGCTGGAAACCGGCAACGCCCTGTTGTGATTGACACAAAAAGGATGATCCTTATACCTTTCCAAAATATCAGCGGCTATGGGAATAAGCGGGACGGCTACAGGCGTACCAGTTTTTTTGCGATAGCTGAACAGCCACTTTTCCCCATCAATACCTATACGTATGTCGGTTTGTTTGAGTTTTTGCACATCTGCATAGGACAGCCCCGTATAACAGCTGAACAGGAAGAAGTCCCGAACCTGTGATAGTCTTGCGGTGCTGTGTTTTTTGCCCGCAATGTTTTTCAGTTCATCCGCAGTAAGGTATTCCCTTTGTACAAGCTTTGATTTCAACTTATAGCCAAAGAACGGGTCGGTGATAATCCATTTGTTTCTAAGGCATATACGGACAATCTTTCCTAGATTTTTAAGGTGCTTACTGGCTGTATTGGTATCATTATCCTTTGAGGTATGCAGATAGAAATCAAAACCGTCAATAAACTCATGGTCTATATTCCTGATGTTGAGGTCACTTGTTTGGTATTTGAATAAAAGATATTCTTTGACGTGCTTTTCAAGCACTTTAAACCGTCTCAAAGTGCCTTCCGCATAATCTTCTTTTTCTACGAGTGCCGCCATGTTTGTGTTATGGATTATAATGGCCTTCATAATGGTGTGTGTTTTTTCGGCTTTGCCTAAGAATTTGCATTTAACACTATCCGCGGTTATTGCAGCTCCGTCCGCGTTTAGTTGGCTATGGGCTGCATAAACCTCCGCTTTCATATTTTCCAAATAGGCATTCAAAGTTTTAACATCTTCCTTTGTGCCGATGACTTTTCCCGCTTTTGCATTCCACCGCTCTGGTTCGCAGTTTCTGCTTGTAGACATTTCCGCACGAATCCC
>NZ_JAVTSU010000043.1:0-10082 GCF_032678605.1 Pedobacter miscanthi | reverse complement strand
CGCGGTATTGAATAGTTTTTGAATGTTTTTCATAGTTAGCGGAGATTTAAATCTTTACGGATTGGAGGTTAATTAATTCATCGGTTTCGGTAGT
Source organism: Pedobacter miscanthi (assembly GCF_032678605.1). Classification (GTDB taxonomy): domain Bacteria; phylum Bacteroidota; class Bacteroidia; order Sphingobacteriales; family Sphingobacteriaceae; genus Pedobacter; species Pedobacter miscanthi_A. The sequence continues at coordinate 9,988 of NZ_JAVTSU010000043.1, read as the reverse complement.
TTTTAACTTATAAACGGGTTGGTGGAGCACTTGCAGGTTGGAATTGAATTTTGCTGCATCCAGTTTAATTTCTTTCGGTACAATAACAGTTTTCAGGCTGCTTTGGTCGGTATAGGCCTGTGCATGGATGCCAAATGCCGTATATATGTGTTGTGGAGTAAGTACCTGTACCGGGGTACCGTCCCACCATTTCCGCCCATCTTTTAAAATAATGATCCGGCTGGCATATTGCGCGGCAAGGTTAACCTCGTGCAGTACCACAATAATCATATAGCCTTTTTTTGCCATCGCAGCAGCAATAGCCAGGGTTTGGTGCTGAAACTGAAGATCCATGTTATTGGTTGGTTCGTCTAGAAGCAATACAGCATCTTTATTATCCCACAACTGCGCCAAAACCCTGGCCAGGTGCACCCGCTGTTGTTCACCACCCGAAAGGCTTAGCATTGATCGGTCGGAAAGATCGGTTAAACCGCATAGTTTCATGGTTTCGAGTAGTGCTGTTTGGTCGTTTTTTGCTGATGAGCCACTTTTTAAACCATATCTGCCCATCATTACCACTTCTTTTACAGTAAAGGCCATCGAAATGGGATTATGTTGTTGCAGGTAAGCCCTCTTGGTAGCCAAAATTTTCCGGTTATAAGCCGCAAGGTCTTCCCCATACAGCATAATACGTCCGGTATCGGGTTTTCGTTCGCCCGAAAGCAAACGCATCAGGGTTGATTTACCCGCACCGTTTGATCCTAAAAGCGCAACCATTTCGCCCGGCCTGATACTGAATGAGATATCTTTTAACAGCGGCCTGTTATTTAATTTATAGCTGATGGATTCTACTCTAAGCATAACCGGTATTTAATTAACTAATTTCTTTTTGTCTTTAATGAGGATATATAAAAATATGGGTGTACCCATTAAAGCAGTAACCACGCCGATAGGCAATTCGATGGGCTGAAAAATCAATCTCGACACCATATCGGCCAGGGTAAGCACCAAAGCCCCCATTAATGCCGAAACCGGAAGCACAAAACGGTGATCTACACCGCCCAGCAAACGCGTAAGATGGGGGATAAGCAATCCGATAAAGCCGATAATGCCCGAAACGGCTACAGAAGCCCCAACGGCCATAGTCGCTAGTACCACCACCAATATTTTGATGCGGTTGGGGTTTAGCCCGATCAGTTCTACCTGACTTTCGCCGATGGCAAATAAATTCAATCCCCTGGATAGAAAAGGGAGTCCGATTATGGGTATAAGCACAAAAGGGAACAAACAGCTTACATTTTGCCAGGTAGCACCACCCAAACTGCCCATCATCCAAAAGGTAATGCTGCGGAGTTTCTGCTCGTCGGCCAGATAGGTTACCAGTCCGGTTAAAGCCCCTGCCATGGCATTAATGGCAATACCTGCAAGAAGCATGGTTGAAACATTGGCTTGCCCGTTTACTTTCGAAAGGTTATACACCAGCATAGCGGTAATGCCTGCACCAGCAAAAGCACCAAAAGCCAATAAATAATAACCTAATACCTGGCTTAGGCTCGAAAATAACAAAGTTTCGAAAGCAATAATCAATACAGCCATTAAAGATGCCCCGGCCGATATCCCTACTAAACTGGGTTCGGCCAAAGGGTTCCTGAATATACCCTGTATCGCAGCACCAGATATGCCCAGTGCAGCACCAACCAGTACACCCATTAAGGTACGCGGTAGCCTGATCATCATGATTACGCCTTCATTTATTCCGTGATTTGTACCACCAAAAACAGTAAAACCCATGGTATGGGTCAGGGTATCGATTACTTCTTTTAAAGGGATGCGCATGGCGCCCAGTGCAAGGGAAAAGCAGATGGAAACCAGTAATCCTGCACTCAGGCAGGTATAAATAACGGTTCTTTTCATTATAAAATACGGTTATTTAATGTTTTAATGGCTTCGGGTAAACGGTTGCTGAAGTTGATGAGCAATGGTCCGTTCATTTCTACTATCCTTTTGTTTTTTCCTGCATTGGTATAAGCTACGCCGGGGAGTTCTAAAAATGCTTCCCTGCCACCTAAACTGCTTAAACCAAAATCGAACATTAGTATTATATCCGGATTACTTTTAACCAGTGCTTCGGTAGTGTAGGGTTTAAAATCGCTGAATTCCTGTATGGCATTTTTACCCCCAGCCAGTTTAATAATCGCATCAATACTGCTGCCTTTTCCGGCCACGTTCATGGTGCCCACACCGCGGGCATAAATAAACAATACTTTCGGAGCCTTGTTTCCCTTTTTTAATTGGCTTAAAGTGGTATTAACACTGTTTTCTGTTTTTTGTGCAAGTTGTTCGCCACGGGCTTTATCTCCAATAGCTGTGGCAATCTGCCTGATAAATTTCGTAGCCCCTTCAACCGAAAATTCCTGGCGGATGCTCACCACCCTAATGCCGAGTGACTTAAACTGATAGAGGTTTTCTTTAGAGAAATCGCCTTCGGGTACCAAAATAAGATCAGGACGGAAAGCGGTAATGCTTTCTACAGAGAACGACCTGTTGCGGCTCACTTTTGGTAATCTGTTAATTTCTTCGGGCGAAACACTGGTTACATCGGTAGCTAAAATACTTTTACCGTAACCTAATGCATTTACCGTTTCGCTAATGGCACTGCTTAGGCTAATAATACGTTTCGCCTGTGCGGCCGCTTGCTGCAGGATAAGGGAAAAAGAAAGAGTAACTAATATAATGTAATGTTTTTTTATACTCATGTAGGCTTTGTTATCGGGACAAAAAAAGTGTTTAATTAATCTAAATACAAGTATTTGAGCCTCGTTAGGAATTTAGCCATAATGTATTTTTTTGAAGAAAGAGTTACTGATATAGTTGGTTAACAATCTGATAATCATTTATTTGATGAGTTTTATGTAAGATTTAATTAACCAATTTGTGCAAAATAGAGACTAAAAAAATACGCTTTGAACAAAAGAAAATACGGATTGCACAAATTAAAATACGGATTGCACAAACCATTTATGGCGCTTAATATGGATGTTTGCAGTGTTCTTATTTAGAATGATTAAAAATAATATCCGTAATGAAGTACACAAAATACACTTGCCGGTTCAATAAAAAAGCGATTACTGCTGGTCTTTTGCTTTTAACGGTCGCTTTTGGTGGGTGCAAGAAAGATGAACTGGATCCGAATGAAGTTTTACAGGATGGCAAAAGTGTGGTAATTACCGATCTTGCCGGCGATACACAGGCCGCCATGGGCAGTGGAACTCCTGGTAAAGAAGTACGTCCGTTTTATACTTTTCTTTTCCGCTTCAGGGATCAGAAACAGATCTGGATCCATAATGCAGCCGATTCGGCACAGTGGCTGAAAACAAAAGACTGGGATTTAGCTTTCACCGGTCCTTACAACAGTGAGGTTTATGTTAACGATAAAGATTATCAGTACAACCCTGGTTTCGGCGGAACAGCAAAAAGCGCAGTATTACAGTTGGAACAAATTTACGATACGGTTAACCAGGCACCATCCGATCAGGCCTTTAATGCCAGTGAAGTAACCAAAATAGGCTGGGCATCGTCTGCAGCATCAAAGGGATGGTTTTTTTATAGTCTCAATACCCACATTATGCAGGCTATCCCCAACCGCACCTACGCCATCAGGTTGCCCGACGGCAAATACGCCAAATTACAGTTAATCAATGCTTACAAGGGCAATCCGCCTAGTGTTACCGATTTAAACTGGCCTGCGCCTTATTACACCTTTAAATATTATGTACAGCAGGATGGTAGCAAAAACTTACAGACCAAATAAAGAAGATGAATAAATCAATTACCATAAACAAAAACCTGGTTAAATGGGCATTAATCTGTTTTGTATTCATAGTACTTTTCGCCAGTTGCAAAAAAGATGAAATTGTTGCGCCCGAACCTGAAAAGGAAGTACCTACCAAAACTGAAGGTGGTACACCATACTTTAAGCTACAACGTATAGAAAATTTAGCTGTAGAAACGGATGATGCAAACCCCACCGTGCCACCAACAGCTGTATTATTCAGTTTAGAAACTAAAGCAATTGTTCCTTTATTATACGCTAAAACCAATCGTTGGGATATCTGCTTTAGCGGACTTTACAATAGCTTTTTAAGCAGTAATAATGGTCAGTCGAGTACTAGCCTTGGCGCCGGAAGCACAGGTACAGGTGCGATTACCATCATACAAAAACCATTTGATCAGGTTACCGATATACCGACAGACGGCACATTGAGCATCACTAAAACCATTGGTACCGACGATGAAGGAGATTTTGGTGAAGGCATCGGTTGGTACCTCTATGATTTTGGAGGAACAAAAAGAGGGGATGGCAGTTACGATAAACAGCATGTGGCCTACGCCATGCCCGAGAAAAGAACTATAATCATCCGTACTGCCAAAGGCGATTATGCCAAGATCAAAATGATCAGCTGTTATAAGGATGCTTTTACGGCCGATAAATGGTTCAGGACCACCCCACACATGTATTTCACTTTTGAATATGTAATTGTGCCAAAAGGAAGTATCAAATTCGAAATCAAATAAGCTCACAAATAAATCAATACAATCATTAAAATGAAGAATAAATTAACGCAACTGCTTTGTATTATATTAACAGTTGCCACGCTTGCCGCCTGCAAAAAAACAATTGGTTTGGATCCGCTTCCTGCAAATAAAATCACCGAATTTAAGGTTGCCGTATCGGATGGAGATATTTTCGGGGCCATTGATGAAACCGATAAAACCATTACGCTCTATCTGCCATATTATTACGAACTGGATGTAATAGAGCCTGTAATCAAACTTTCGGCCGGGGCTAAACTCAAAGAAGCCATTGCTCCGGTAGAAGTTTTGGATACCAAAAAGATCTATACTGTAATAGCTGCCGATCAAAGTACCTCAACCTATACACTGATTATTAAATTAAATCAGGAATCGCCATTGGTACTAACCGAACTGTCAACGGCTACCAATACTGCTAACATTGCCATAGGTGGTGCAGATATTGCGCTTCAGGGCAATTTTAATGTTTCGGATATCAAAAAGATCAAGGCATATCTGGTAGATGCCAACAATAAAGAATACGAATTTTTGCCCTCTCCATCATTTGGCGCTCCGGCAGTAACTGTTTCTATGATAGGCAGCACTAAAACTTATACCTACGGGCGGTTGATGGCTCCACAGACATTGGAGCCGGGCGCTTACAAAATCAGGGTTAAGGTACAGGCTTTAACTGCAGAAATGAAGAATCCTGTAAATGTAGTTTTTGGCAGATCAGGGATAAACTATGGTCCGGTAACCGCTAAACAGGGTGAAACCTTTAAAATTGTAACCACCACAACTGTATTTAACGATTTTAAAGAGTTCTACATCATGGTAAACGGGCAGAAAACGCTTTTACCAATTGTATCCTACAACAGAATAGAGGCGGTAATCCGGATTCCTGAAACTGTGCCGCCAGGCGTATATACACCAACAGCAGCATTTGGTACCTGGCCATTGCTCACACTAAACTGGGCCGTTACCGTAACTGCTAAATAACAACCTATACCATTGAAAAACGATTCGGGAGATTATTCCCATTTATATAAAAAATCATAAATCTTAAAAAAATGAAAATGAAATTTTTAAAACTTACGTTTGCAATTGCAACTTTAGCCATATTAGGAACCGCCTGTAAAAAAGATGCTGCTCAACCAGACAATAAACTTGCTTTACAGAATACCCAGGCAGTTATACCTGTAGGCGGTACACAGGCAGGCGTAGTAACCAATTCGTCTACTTCTCCAACATCCTGGACAGCAGTTGGCTACGATTTGTTAAATAATGCACCATCAAGTACTACTAATCAGGTAAACTTCGACAATAACTTTGATGGAAACATCACTGTGGTTGGAACCTACCAATTGGGTTACTATGATTCTGCAACCATCACCGATGTAGCGAACATTACATTAACAGATGTTGCAAGTGTTACACTAGGAGGTATCAGTACTTTAGGAATCAACAATTCTGTTCCGGCTGTAACGGGTTGGTACGATTACGACAGAACTTTCCGCACCATTACACCTGTTGCTAAAAGATATGCACTTGTAGGTAATAACACTTCTGTTTCTGCCTCAACACAACTTTATGCAGTTCAGCTTGATGGGGTAACCACTTCTGGTACTTACAATACCACTGTTAATTTCCACATCAAAAGATTGAAATAAACAAACCTTCAGTTAAAAAAAGAGCGATACCACTAATACCGCTCTATAAATCATAAATACCCAAATTAAGGGGATAATCCCCGAATCGTTTTAAAAATATCAGCCTTTGGTAAGACCATATTTGCGGGCTTTAAAAATGCAAACCTAACAATAATAGATTATGAATACAATATATAAACGCTTCTCTGCCAGTTCATATTATCTTTTTCTTTTATGCTTATTAAGCATATTTAGTTCCTGTAAAAAGGAATACGAAGATTTTCCTTATACCGACATTGTAAGCTTTACAATAAAAGATGCAGCCGGAAATCCGTTGAAAGCGGTAATAGACGAAAAGAACCTCATTATATACTGGCCATCCAACCAGGCAGTGCCAGATAATATTGTGCCAGATATTGTATTATCTGAAAGGGCAACGGTTAGTCCGGCTTCAGGACAAAGCATAGCTTTTAAAGAAACAACCAAATTTGTGGTAACTGCGCAGAATGGTGCCACTAAAGAATATCTGATTAAAAAGGTAATCAATCAGCCGTTACTTAAAATAAATGTAACCGGCGGGGTTTTAGTTTACAATACAAAAAATTACGCGTTAAGGGGGAATAACATCGCTATTGGTGGTGATAATATCATTGCTGATAAGAATCAGACAAAGGTTTACCTGATCAATACAGCCGATAATACTGAAAAAGAGCTTGCCATCGGAACAATTACCCCAATTGCCATAAATGTAACTTTGGGCAGCACAACACCGGATGGCATTTATAAATTGAAGGTTGTTTCCGGACAACGAACTGTTATTATAGAACGCACTTTTGGCATATCTTCTGGTTTCCCGCGTGTAAGCCTGGAAGAAATAGCTGTTTTAAAGAAAACCTTTAAACTCGGGGAAGAATTTACATTAAACGGCACAAACAGGATTGAACAGCTCACTAAGTTTACCATCCGGAATCTGGATAATCAACAGATTTACGAACTTCCGATTAAAGAGGCGAAAACAGGTCAATTAACTTTAAAAGTACCAGAAAACTTGCCTACCGGTCAGTACGACCTTTATATCTACAATTTCCCTGGTGGAGAGTATTATGCGGCAGGCTCAGCTTTTGGCTACTTTGATGAGCTGATTACGATCACAAATTAAGGAAGTGAAGCACAACTTAAAAATATATACCACGCTCTTAACGCTGATTCTAATGGGAACCTCTGCTTGTAAAAAGGCACAGGTTTCTGTTGATGATGCGGACGAAATTATTTCGCCAACAACGGGCACACGCAGTCAGTTTACGCTCGATTCTATCTTTTTGTATGCGAAACAGGTATACCTATGGAATGATGCGTTGCCAGGTTATGCCGAGTTTAACCCAAGGCAAAAATATGTAGGGATCGGTTCCGATATTACTACTTTTAGGAAGGAGCTATTCGATATTTCGCAACTTAAAATAAACGCAGCTACCGGGAGCCCCTACGAATTGCCTGTTTATTTCGAAAATCCAAAATATTCTAATCTGCAGTTGGGGAGAAGTATTCCCGGAAGTACCGCAGGGGTAGGAATCCCGAGTACAGCCGTGCTTACCAGTAAAATAATTCCAAGTGGAAATAAGACTGTCGCTTATCTGGCATTGGGTTCATTCCCTTCATTAAGCAGCAGTAAAGCGGTATTAGATCAGGCCTTTGCCGAACTCGCAACTGCCAATCCAAAAGCTATTGTAATCGACCTGCGGGGCAACGGCGGTGGTTATCTAGAAACTGCAGAATATGTGGCGGATTTAATTATACCAGCCAGTTTGAATGGTAAGGTGATGTACAGCGAGGTATTTAACCCGGCCATGCAGAACGGTACTGCTGCTATACTAAAGCATCAACTTTATTTAGATGCCAATGGGAAAATGGCTGTTTACAATGGGCGTAATGCCACCATGGCCGATGTAGATTATACCATAGCGGGCAATACCTATAAATTCAATAAAAAAGGAAGTTTACAGACTATTGAATCCGTTTATTTCATCGTTTCGGGTAATACCGCGTCGGCCAGCGAAATGCTGATCAGTAGCTTGAAACCCTATTTCGATGTCAAACTCATCGGAGAGAAAACCTATGGCAAACCTGTAGGCTTTTTCGGCATCAACATCGATCAGTACAGTGTTTACCTGAGCAGTTTTTTAATTAAAAATGCCAATGGCTGGTCGGATTATTTTACGGGCATGCAGCCTGATGTTGCCGTAAAAGGTGTAGATAACCCGGTTCTGGGGGATCCAACCGAAAGTTGCCTCAGTGCAGCCTTGGAACTCATCAATGGAACAAAAAAACTGGCTGTAAGCAAACTGGCCACAACAGATAAAATTACAGTCAATAAAACAGATCTTCTTCTGCTAACAGGTGTAGAAAGTATCATGTTTGAAAACAGATTAAGATTAAGAAAATAATAGGAAAAAGGTTAAAAGCCTGATTCTGAAGCAATAAAAGTAAACATGTTTAAACTATCCGCTATCATATTTTTCCTTGCATTTTTTCATCTAAACGTTACCGCACAGGATTATGGAAGTTTAAAAGGCACGGTTAGCGATGAACAGGGTAAAGCTTTACGCGGTGCAACCATACGCCTGGAACCTGACGGACATACCACTGAAACTGATGCCAAAGGTAATTTTGTTTTCAACAAGATATTTGCAGGTAGTTACAGTATTACGGTAACCATGGTTGGTAAGGCCAGTTACCAGAATAATATTAAAATTGGTATAGCTGCCAATAACCTGATCATTAAATTATCAGGCGATGAACTCGAACTTAACGAGGTTGCCGTATCCGAAAACCGTGCTGCCCCGGATAACCTGATGAAATTAGAGCGCAGCGCCATGCCTGTTACCGTAATCAGCAGGCGCACCATCGAACTGATGGGTAGCAGAAGGCTTGATGAGGTATTGAAAGAACAAACCGGGATTGCGATTGTAAATAACATTGGCGGTGGTGCCCGGTCAGTAGGTGTGCAGATGCAGGGTTTTAGCAGCGAATACGTGATGATTTTAATTGACGGGCAACCCATGGTTGGTCGCAACAGCGGAAATTTTGATTTATCCAGGATCAGCGTTTCCAATATCGAACGGATCGAAATTATTAAAGGTGCATCTTCCTGTCTCTTCGGAAGCGAGGCGCTCGGCGGGGCGATTAACATCGTTACCCGCTATGGCGCTTTACAGCCACAGGCACTTATCGCAGCAAATTACGGGAGTTTAAACATTGCCGATATTACCCTCGAAGGCGAAACACCATTCGCTTCACAAAGGGGATCGGCCAATATTTCTGCCAATTATTATCGCACGGATGGTTTTAATACCAATCCAAAATACATTCAGCAGGGGACAACAGCACCACCTTACGATAATTATGCATTGCAAGGCAGGCTGAGGTACCGTTTAACACCAACAAGTACACTTGGTTTTAGCGGCAGGTATGGGTTGAGGAAATCGTTTATGGCTAAAGATTTTGGTTTGGGCATTATTTCCGGCGATAGTCAGGATGAGCAGGATTTAAACCTTTCGGCCACTTTTGATCATAATTTCAATTCGGGATTGCGCAGCATGAGCCGTTATTATTTTACCAATTTCCGGTCCGATCAAAGTGTAGACTGGCAGCAAACGAACAGCAGCATTACCAAAGATGTTTTTGTGAAGAACCTGCACCGTTTCGAACAGCAATTTGCTTATGGTATCAGCGATGAACTTAAATTTACGGGCGGTTTAGGTGGCAGTATCGAAACCATGAATGATGTGTCA
>NZ_JAVTSU010000042.1:0-10108 GCF_032678605.1 Pedobacter miscanthi | reverse complement strand
CGAAACATCGTTCATGGTTTCGATACTACCGCCCAAACCGCTGGTAAATTTAAGTTCATCGCTTACACCATAGGCAAATTGCTGTTCGAAACGGTGCAGGTTCTGCACAAAAATATCTTTGGTAATGCTGCTGTTCGTTTGCTGCCAGTCTACACTTTGATCAGACCTGAAATTGGTAATATAATAACGGCTCATGCTACGCAGTCCTGAACGGAAATTGTGATCAAAAGTGGCCGAAAGGTTTAAATCCTGCTCGTCCTGGCTGTCGCCTGAAATAATACCTAAACCAAAATCTTTAGCCATAAACGATTTCCTCAACCCATACCTGCCGCTAAAACCAATGGTACTTGTTGGTGTTAAACGGTACCTCAGCCTGCCCTGCAACGCATAATTATCGTAAGGTGGTGCTGTTGTACCCTGCTGAATGTATTTTGGATTGGTATTAAAACCATCCGTGCGGTAATAATTGGCAGAAATATTGGCCGATCCCCTTTGCGAAGCGAATGGTGTTTCGCCCTCGAGGGTAATATCGGCAATGTTCAAACTCCCGTAATTGGCCGCAATAAGTGCCTGTGGCTGTAAAGCGCCATAGCGGGTAACGATGTTAATCGCCCCGCCAAGCGCCTCGCTTCCGAAGAGACAGGAAGATGCGCCCTTAATAATTTCTATCCGTTCGATATTGGAAACGCTGATCCTGGATAAATCAAAATTTCCGCTGTTGCGACCAACCATGGGCTGCCCGTCAATTAAAATCATCACATATTCGCTGCTAAAACCCTGCATCTGCACGCCTACTGACCGGGCACCGCCGCCAATGTTATTTACAATCGCAATCCCGGTTTGCTCTTTCAATACCTCATCGAGCCTTCTGCTGCCCATCAATTCGATGGTGCGCCTGCTGATTACGGTAACAGGCATGGCGCTGCGTTCTAATTTCATCAGGTTATCCGGAGCAGAACAGTTTTCGGATATAGCTACCTCATTAAGTTCGCGTTCATCGGCCAATAATTTAATGATCAGGTTATTGGCAACTGTACCAATTTTAATATTATTCTGGTAACTGGCCTTACCAACCATGGTTACCGTAATGCTGTAATTACCGGTAAATATCTTATTGAAAACAAAGTTCCCTTTAGCATCGGTTTCAGTTGTATGTCCGTCAGGTTCCAGGCGAACAGTTGCCCCACGTAAAGCTTTAACCTGTTCATCGCTAACCGTGCCCTTTAAACTTCCATAATCCTGCGCGGCAATCTTTAAATGGAAAAACGCAAGCAAGAATATGATGGAGAATAGTTTAAACATGTTTTATTTTATTTTTGCAGGATCAGGTTTTAGCCTTTTCCTAATTATTTTCTTAATCTTAATCTGTTTTCAAGCATGAAGCTTTCTACAACGGTTGGCTGTGAAAGACCGGTTCTATTGACTGTAATTTTATCTGTTGTGGCCAGTTTGCTTACGGCCAGTTTTTTTATTCCGTTAATGAGTTCCAAAGCTGCACTTAAGCAACTTTCATTCGGATCACCCAATACAGGGTTTTCTAAACTTTTTATAGCAATATCAGGCTGCATGCCCGTAAAATAATCAGACCAGCCATTGGCATTTTTAATGAGGAAACTGCTCAGGAAAACACTGTACTGATCGATGTTGATGCCGAAAAAGCCGACAGGTTTGCCATAGGTTTTCTCCCCGATGAGTTTCACATCAAAATAAGGTTTCAAGCTACTGATCAGCATTTCGCTGGCCGAAGCGGTATTGCCCGAAACAATGAAATAAACAGATTGAATGGTCTGTAAACTTCCTTTTTTATTGAATTTATAGGTATTGCCCGCTATGGTATAATCTACATCGGCCATGGTGGCATTACGACCATTGTAAACAGCCGTTTTTCCATTGGCATCTAAATAAGGCTGATGCTTTAGTATTGGAGCAGTACCATTCTGCATGGCCTGGTTAAATACCTCGCTGTACATCACTTTACCATTCAAACTGGCTGGTATAATTAAATCCGCCACATATTCTGCAGTTTCGAGATAACCACCGCCGTTGCCCCGCAGGTCGATTACAATATCTTTTGGATTGGCAGCTGCGAGTTCGACAAAAGCTTGATCTAAGGCCGCTTTACTGCTGCTTAATGAAGGGAATGAACCCAATGCCAGATAAGCGACAGTCTTTTTTCCACTAGGAATTATTTTACTGGTAAGCACGGCTGTACTCGGGATTCCTATTCCGGCAGTACTTCCGGGAATGCTCCTCCCCACCTGAAGGTTCGAATATTTTGGATTTTCGAAATAAACAGGCAATTCGTAAGGACTACCCGTTGCTGCATTTATCTTAAGCTGCGAAATATCGAATAGCTCATTCCGAAAAGTAGTAATATCAGAACCGATCCCTACATATTTTTGCCTTGGATTAAACGCGGCATAGCTTGGCAGCGCATCATTCCATAGGTATACCTGTTTCGCATACAAAAAGATAGAATCGAGCGTAAACTGACTGCGCGTACCTGTTGTAGGCGAAACAATCTCCTCCGCATCATCAACAGAAACCTGTGTCTTTTTACAGGCAGAGGTTCCTATTAGAATGAGCGTAAGAAGCGTGATATATGTCTTTGTGTTGTATTGCACTTTACAGCCTAATTAACAATTGTTATCGCATCATCGAAAGTACCGCTAACCGGGCCAGCGGCATAATATTCTCCGGCAGGATAGTTATAGCTATATAGATCATAGTTACCAGTAGGTAAATTATCGGGCACTTTTAATGTTAACTGACCTGTTTTGGTTTCTTTGATAATCAAGTCGTAAATTTGTTTATTGGCTGCATTACGGATAGAAAATTTATTGACCAGTTCAATCCTGTTTGCACCGTTAAGTACAAACTCTTCTCCAAGTTTTAACGTGAGTTTTATGGCACTCAATTCTACAGGAGTAATGCTCGGACGGCCATTAGCCACACCGAATGAACGTTCTAAAACTACGCTTCTCTGCCCCGATATGATCTTCAATTGATAAATACCATCTGGTACATTATTATCAACTGTTACGCTGAGTGCAATTGGTGTTATTGTTGCAATCGCAACTTCTTTCTCAGTATTATTAGCCGTATTTACCAAAAAAGCTTTGGTTTGTTCCTTATTGGCAATAATATTATCGCCGGTAACATTAATATTGCTACCTCTGTTTACAAAGTTTTTAGTGTTATAAACCAAAACCCCCGATGAAATATTTATTTTGAGTAATGGCTGATTGATTACCTTTTTAATCAGGTATTCTTTGGTTGTACCATTTTGGGCGGTTACCACAAACCTGGTTGTTTCTTTAAAAGCAACACTTTGACCTGAAGCTGGACTAACATTTGCCCTTTCTGATACCACAATGGTGGGTATAATATTATCTGGCACAGCCTGCCCTGATGGCCAGTATATGGTAAGGTTCTTTTCGTCGATTACGGCCTTTAACGGATTTCCGTCTGCATCTTTTACCGTAAAGCTTACAATGTCGGCATAAGGGAAATCTTCATATTCTTTCTTGCAGGAGCTGAATATGCTAAAAAAGCAAAAAAGCAAAAGATAGTACGGACTGGTGGAGAAGCGTTTATATATTGTATTCATAATCAATAATTGTTAGATTTGCATTTTTAGAGCCCGCAAATAAGGCCTTAGCCTAGGCTAATATTTTTAAAACGATTCGGGATTATTCCCTTATTTGGGTTTATTTATGATTTTTAGGGACGATAAGTCGTGTTTTCGTCCCTTTTTAATCTTTTTAATTAAGGATTTCCCTTGATTGAGCAACTCCTTATTTTAATCTCTTAGTGTGGAAGTTAACAGTCGTGTTGTAAGTACCAGATGTAGTTACACTATCAAGCTGAACTAGATAAAGTCTGGTTGAACCAGCAATTGTTGAACCGTTACCTACAACAGCATATCTTTGAGCCACAGGAGTAATCGTACGGTTAACCCTATCGTAATTATACCAGCCAACTACAGTTGTAGTATTGCTGCCCAAAGTGCTTACATCCAGTGTAACTGAAGAAACATCAGTTAAAGTGATACCGGTAACATTGGTTACAGAAGGAGAATCATAGTAACCAAGATAAAAACCCGTTACTGGGGTAATGTTCCCGTTAAAATTGCTGTCGAAATTAACCTGGTTGCCAGAGCTTGCAACAACATTGTTCAATAAGTCGTAACCAACCGCAGTCCACGAAGTTGGTGAAGTTGATGAATTGGTTACCACACCTGCTTCAGTATCACCTACAGCAAGAGCAGCAGTAGTATTTTGTAAGGCAAGTTTGTTTTCTGGTTGAACAGCATCTTTTTTACAAGCGGTTCCTAATATGGCTAAAGTTGCAACAGCGAACGTAAGTTTTAAAAATTTCATTTTCATTTTTTTTAGATTTATGATTTTATTATATAAATGGGAATAATCTCCCGAATCGTTTTTCATGATTAAATAGTAAATGGGTATTATTTTGCCGTTACGGTAACCGCCCAGTTTAAGGTTGATAAAGGCCATGTCCCAAAAGAGGCTGTTGGTGTATATGCCCCTGGCGGAACGCTATCTGGAACACGTATTACCGCCTCGGTGCGGGTATAGGAAACAATCGGCAAAAGCGTTTTTTGCCCGTTTACCATGATATAGAACTCTCTAAAATCGTTAAATACCGTTGTACTGCTTACAACTTTAAAGGTTTCGCCCTGTTTAACCGTAACCGGACCGTAGTTAATCCCTGGCCTGCCATAAACTACATTTACCGGATATTTCATCTCCGCGGTTAAAGCCTGCACCTTAACCCTGATTTTATATGTTCCAGGCTCTAATGTCTGTGGGGCCATTAACCTTCCATAAGTATAAATTTTACTGCTGCCTATCATAGAAACAGTTATACCTGGAGCACCAAAAGATGGAGAAGCCAGAAATTCGTATTCTTTATTGTTTGCATCTACCAGATAAGCTTTGATCTTTTTGATATCGGAAACATTAAAATTACCCTGAAGGGCAATATCTGCACCACCGATAGACATGTTAGAAGTGGTAGTGCCTGTTGATAGTTCAGTTATTACCAATGGTGCCACCTGATTTAGTTTAATGATGAGTGTATAAGTTGAAGTGCTTTGATTAGCAGCAATCACGGTATAAGTTTTTTTGGTATCCAAAACTTCTACCGGGGCAAGGGTTTCACTCAGCTTAGCTCCTGTCGAAAGTTTGATTACCGGCTCTATTACATCCAGTTCGTAATAATATGGCAAATAGAGTGTAATCGTTTTATCGGTTTCATCAATGGCACCAAAAATATTTCCGTCGGATACAACGACCTTAAATTCGGTGATTTTATTTGCTGGAAGCGGATCCAGTCCAACTGTTTTTTTGCAGGCGGTAAGCGTAGCAACTGTTAATATCAGACAAAGCAGTTGCGTTAATTTATTCTTCATTTTAATATGGATATTGATTTATGCGTAGGTTTATTTAATCTCGAATTTTGTACTTCCTTTTGGCACAATTACGAATTCGAAGGTGAAATACATGTGCGGAGTGGTTCTGAACCACTTGTCGGCAGTAAAGGCATCTTTATAACAACTGACCATTTTGATCTTCGCATAATCGCCCTTAGCCGTGCGGATGATTATAGTTCGTTTCTCTGGCATAGCATAGGCTACGTGTTGTTTATCGTAACTGCCATCCCCTCTTTTGGTGCCTCCAAAATCGTACAGGTACCAGCCGATGCCTTCACCAAAATCGCCTTCATTGTCTGTCCCAATAAATTTGCTGATGCTTAATGTACCATCTGCAGGCACATCGATTACCTGATCGAATGGCTTTTCCAAAATGGTAATACCACCTAAGCCTGTACTTCCAGACCCTAAACTTGTTGACGACTGACCATTATTGGGGCTTAAAAAACTGTTGTAAAGTCCATTGAAACCGATATCCCAACGGTTGGTTTTGGTGTATAATAAAGGAACAATTGCCTTGGTTTCTAAACTGAATAAAACAGCGGTTGGCGGTACAGTGGGGTTGGCATCATCAGTTTCTACAGCCAAATTTTCGATCCGCTGTAACTTATAATATGGTGTACCACCTTCTGTTTTGGTAGGTATTTCCTTTTCAGGTTCCGGCGAAATCACTTCGTCTTTTTTGCAGCTTGCAAAAAGCAAACCTAGTAATAAACAGGCTGAGACCCATTTTAGTAGGTTTTTGTTTATGGTATTTGATTTATTCATCTTCTTTATTTGGTCTGTAAGTTTTTGCTTCCATCTTGTTGCACATAATATTTAAAAGTGTAATAAGGCGCAGGCCAGTTTAAATCGGTAACACTGGGCGGATTGCCTTTATAGGCATTGATCAACTGCAATTTGGCATATTTACCATCTGGCAACCTGATGGCATAGGTACGGTTGGGTATGGCCTGCATAATATGTGTATTGAGGCTATAAAAGAACCAACCGTTTGAGGCTGCAGATGATGCCCAACCAACTTTAGTTACCTCGCTGGCATTAAAAGCCTGATCGGATGGTGCCTGGTTAACCGTATCATAACCTTGTTCAAGCATTACTACTGCACTTTTTGCCGTTCCACCGAACCCTGGGTTGTACTGATAATCTTTATCGTTAACATAAACCTCACTGTTGTAAGGTCCGGTGAAGGCCAGGTCCCAGTCTTTTGTTTTCAGCCATTGTGCAGAATCGTTTGCATTGCGGATCCAGATCTGTTTCTGATCCCTAAAGCGGAAAAGAAAAGTATAAAACGGACGTACTTCTTTACCAGGGGTTCCACTGCCCATTGCAGCCTGTGTATCGCCGGCCAGATCCGTAATCACCACACTTTTGCCATCCTGTAAAACCTCATTCGGATCAGGTTCATCTTTCTTGCACGCCCCAAAAGCGACCGTTAAAAGCAACAGACCAGCAGTGATCGTTTTTTTATTGAACCGGCAAGCATATTTTATGTACTTCATTGCGGATATTATTTTTAATCATTCTAAATAAGAACACTGCAAACATCCATATTAAGCGTCATAAATGATTTGTGCAATCCGTATTTTAATTTGTGCAATCCGTATTTTCTTTTGTTCAAAGCGTATTTTTTTACCCTCTATTTTGCAAAAACAGGCAGGTTAAACCTCGTCAAAAAACAAAACAACAAATTGATTACCAGACATATAAACAATAACCATGATAGTAGTTTCTTCAAAAAAAATACATATAGGCTAAATTCCTGATGAGGCTTAAATACTTGTATTTAGATTAATTAAACACTTTTTTTGTCCCAATAACAAAGCCTACATGAGCATAAAAAAGTATTACATCATATTAGTCACTCTTTCTTTTTCCCTTACCATGCAGCAAGCGGCCGCACAGGCGAAGCGCATTATTACCCTAAGCAGTGCCATTAGCGAAACGGTAAATGCCCTGGGTTATGGTAAGAGCATTTTAGCCACCGATGTCACCAGTGTATCGCCCGAAGAAATTAACAGGTTGCCAAAAGTGAGTCGTAACAGGTCGTTCTCTGTAGAAAGTATTACCGCTTTCCGCCCTGATCTGATTCTGGTACCCGAAGGCGATCTCTCTAAAGAAAACCTATACCAGTTTAAATCACTTGGCATCCGGGTGGTAAGCATCCGTCAGGAATTTTCAGTTGAGGGAGCTACTAAATTTATCAGGCAGATTGCTGCAGCCATTGGCGATAAAACCCGCGGCGAACAGCTTGCACAAAAAACAGAAAACAGCGTTAATACCACTTTAAGTCTGTTAAAAAAAGGAAATAAGCCTCCGAAAGTATTATTTATTTATGCCCGTGGCGTAGGCACCATGAACGTGGCCGGAAAAGGCAGCAGTATTGATGCGATTATTAAACTGGCAGGCGGCAAAAACGCCATACAGGAATTCAGCGATTTTAAACCCTACACTACCGAAGCACTGATTAAAAGTAATCCGGATATCATCCTGATGTTCGATTTTGGACTAAGCAGTTTGGGCGGCAGAGAAGCCTTTTTAGACCTTCCGGGCGTAGCTTATACTAATGCCGGAAAAAACAAAAGAATAGTAGAAATGAACGGCCCCTTGCTCATTAACTTCAGCAACCGTTTACCCGAAGCCATTAAAGCACTAAATAACCGTATTTTATAATGAAAAGAATGGTTATTTATACCTGCCTGAGTGCAGGATTACTGGTTTCTGTTTGTTTCTCCCTTGCCCTGGGTGCCATGCATATCCCTTTAAAAGAAGTAATCGATACCCTGACCCATAACATGGGTTTTACTGTTTTTGGTGGTACAGACCATGGCATAAATGAAGGTATAATCATGATGATCAGGCTACCGCGTACCTTAATGGGCATGCTGGTTGGTGCTGCGCTAGGGATATCAGGGGCTGCCATACAAGGCATATTCAGGAATCCTTTGGCCGAACCCAGTTTAGTTGGCATATCGGCCGGAGCATCTTTAATGGCCGTGTTGATTATTGCTTTCGAAACTTTATTATTTTCGAGCCTAAGCCAGGTATTGGGTTATTATTTGTTGGCTTTTGGTGCTTTTGCGGGTGCAGGCCTAACCGCTATGCTGGTATATAACCTTTCGAAAGTAAACGGACAGGCCAATGTTTCTACCATGTTGCTGGCTGGTATTGCCATTAATGCCATGGCAGGCGCTTTAACCGGATTGGTAACCTATCTGGCAGATGAGCAGAAACTCCGCAGCATTACCTTCTGGATGATGGGCAGTTTGGGTGGTGCTACCTGGCAAAATGTAAGCTGTTTGTTTCCTTTTGTACTAATCCCGGTAATCGGACTCCCTTTTCTATCCAGGGGACTGAATTTATTTGCCATCGGCGAAAGTCAGGTAGAACTGATTGGCCTAAATCCTAACCGCATCAAAATATGGGTGGTGGTACTGGCCACTATGGCCGTTGGTGCATCCGTAGCTGTTTCGGGCATTATCGGTTTTATCGGATTGCTTATCCCGCATCTCACCCGTTTGCTGGGCGGTGTAGATCACCGTTTTGTGCTTCCGGTTTCGGCATTAATGGGTGCTTTGGTGCTTACCCTGGCCGATATGGTTTCGAGATTAATTGTTCAGCCTATCGAATTGCCTATCGGCGTGGTTACTGCTTTAATGGGTACACCCATATTTTTATATATCCTCATTAAAGACAAAAAGAAATTAGTGAATTAAGTTATGCTTAGAGTAGAATCCATCAGCTATAAATTAAATAACAGGCCGCTGTTAAAAGATATCTCATTCAGTATCAGGCCGGGCGAAATGGTTGCGCTATTAGGCTCGAACGGTGCGGGCAAATCAACCCTGATGCGTTTACTCTCGGGCGAGCGAAAACCAGATACGGGGCGCATTATGCTGTATGGGGAAGATCTTGCAGCTTATAACCGGAAAATTCTGGCCGCCAAAAGGGCTTACCTGCAACAGCATAATCCTATTTCGATGGCTTTTACGGTACAAGAAGTGGTAATGATGGGCAGGTATGGTTTTAAAAGTCGCTCATCAGCAAAAAACGATCAAATGGCGCTGCGCGAAACGATGGAACTCTGCGGTTTAACCGACCTTGCCGACCGATCGATGTTAAGCCTTTCGGGTGGCGAACAACAGCGGGTGCACCTAGCGAGGGTTTTGGCGCAGTTGTGGGATAACAAAGATGCTGTATTGCTTTTAGACGAACCCACCAACAATATGGACCTTCAGTTTCAGCACCAAACGCTGGCCATAGCTGCTGCAATGGCAAAAAAAGGTTATATGATTATTGTGGTGCTGCACGAGGTTAACCTTGCCGCACAATACGCCAGCCGGATCATCATTTTAAAAGATGGCCGGAAATGGTGGGATGGCACGCCTGTACAGGTACTTACACCACAGCATATATACACCGCATTTGGCATCCATGCACAGGCCTATACCGACCAAAGCAGCCTGAAAACGGTTATTGTACCAAAAGAAATTAAACTGGATGCGGCAAAATTCAATTCCAATCTACAGGTGCTGCATCAACCCGTTTATAAGTTAAAAACCACCGAAACTGATGAATTAATCAACCTTCAATCTGTAAAGATTTAAATCTCCGCTACCTATGAAAAACATTCAAAAACTATTCAATACCGCC
>NZ_JAVTSU010000041.1:0-10755 GCF_032678605.1 Pedobacter miscanthi | reverse complement strand
TGGACTACTACAGAAATAACAAAGCCAAGCAATTTTTAGACCGCCAGGCTTCGTTATCTAAGTTATATCTAGTCTTAGCGAGACGCTAAGACTAGATAGGGAAATAAATCAAGTTAAACTGTTACAAAGCCAGACGTCCATTCATCCTTATCAAGTCTATAAGAAGATATTTCAAATCCATCTTGCGAATCTTTAAATCCTTCTAGTAACTTCGCTCTACATTCAGCCTCCTTTGCCATATCTTCTGTACTATAAACACCGATTAACTTAATGTCTTCATTATTTTCCAATCGATTGTCATAATGAGTATGCCATAATAAATAAACTAATCCCATCTTTAACATTTATTTTTTATTTCTATCACCATTTTTCTTAAGTTTATTGTACTCACTACCAGGACCTGTGCCACTCCAATTCCCTTCGCCATAATGTCCATCTAGTACTCTTTTTGCAAACTCTTTCCCAGACTCCCCATCTTTTGGTTTTTGACCTGCAGCCCATGATGGAATATCATCAGCTTTCTCTTTGCCACTTTTTTTAGTTAAAAGAACTTGTGATTGTTGCAATGCAGACAATTCCCCAAATCTTTGGCCCTTCATCATCGCATCCAGGCCACTATTTGTTATCATAGCGGCTAAGAAAACAAATATTGGGTGCGGCGGCGGTATTCTCGGCAATCGCATTGTTCCTGACGGAGGGGACAAGACTAATGGAATAGTATTTGATTTCGTACTTTCAATAGTTACACTTCCCAAATTAGTTCCCAATTCAGCACTCTTAATTCCGTACTGAGTTTTCATATCGGCGGTAAGCTGGCGGTATTGCAACTGATCAACACCACCAGTATTATTCACTTGATAGAATCTATCGGGCAAATCATTAATTACAACCATTTGTAATTTTCCATCCCGGCCATATTGATAATCATTGTAGAAGCCCATTGTCCCTCTCCCATCTGGATCGATATTTAAAATAGGATTATTCAATCCGTAGTTATACGGAGAAACATCATTATAGTCTTCCGCTAGCGGATCAACAACATTCCACCTCCCAATCACCGGATCATAGAACCTTGCACCGTAATCAAACACCCTTATGCAACTTTTTCACAGTTCGCCGGATTCGCTGGCAGCGACTTTTCAGCTTTATAAAGAACGTTCCTTTAGCGTAAAGTTAGTTTTTTGCTTGGGTTTTACAAGAGGGGTAATTTCGTTCTTCGGAGAGTTTCTGCTACTGGTAAGGTTGATCATATGTTACAGCAAAGATAGCCTCAGAAGGAAAAGCAGTAAAGGGACTTTCGCGGCATAAACGCTCTAAGCCTGCCCGCAATGGCCATTTATTCCACGTTCCCTTGACAGCTCTCCCTTCTTCCGCTTTTGGGGGCTTAACAAATGATCACCCCAGACCTCTATTCTCGCCAGTGCATTGCAGGGAGCCTTGATGGAGCGAGTTAATGTTTTTGCTATACAAAAACCCGGATTCACCCTAAAGGGATGCCCCGGGCTCGCTCCCGTCGGTCGGTTAAAAAAAAGAAAAAAGAAAGGATTTACCAAAGATTTGGAAAGGAACACAGCGCATGAAAACAGCGATGGCCAATAGTGAACTAAAGAAAAAAAGAGTACCCGGCAGACCAAAAAAAAAGATTAGCCGAAGTGACCTGCTTATGATCCGGTTAACCCCTACAGAAAAACAACTGATCGGGCAACGGGCGAAAAATGCGGGGCTGAAACCCAGTGAATGGTTCCGCAGGGCGGCAAAGAGTGCAAGGGTTTTCCCCCGCTTTACCCCCGAGGAAAGCGGATGGTTCAGGATGCTATCAGGGATAGCCAATAACCTCAACCAGTTGACCCATCTTTCCCATGTGGAAGGCTTGCCAACGCTGGCTTTAAAATGTCAGGCGCTGATCAGACAGATCGAAGAACTGTTAACCAAAATCAATGACCATGATCGGTAAACCGATCACAGGAAGAAGCTTCGGGGGCTGTGTCCGCTACATCGTGGATAAGCCTGAAGCAAAGATTCTTTTTGCAGAGGGTGTAAGGATGCAGAACGCAACCACGCTGACCAATGATTTTAACCTGCAACGCAAAATGAGGCCGGAACTGGGCAAGGCGGTCGGGCATCTGGTCTTAAGTTGGAGTAAGGAAGACCTGTCCAAACTGACCGATTCGGTTATGCTGGGACATGCCAAAGAGTATATGCATAAGATGGGTATCCGGGATACACAGTACGTGGTGGTACGTCACCATGATAGATTGCACCCACATTTACACGTCGTATATAACCGGGTGGACAACAAGGGTGCGACGATCACCGATAAGAACAACTACGCACGCAATATCAAAGCCTGCAGGGAGCTTACCCTAAAATACGGTTACCATTGGAGCAAGGGCAAAGAGCAGGTCAACAGGCAGGCTTTAAATGGCAGGGAAAAGATCAGGTATGAACTGTATGATGCCATCAGGGCGGCTATGAAAACTTCCAAGAACTGGAAAGAGTTGGAAGCGAAGCTGACCGTGCGGGGCATCGGTATCGCCTATAAGTTCAAAAGCGGTACCAAAGAAGTGCAGGGCATCTCTTTTGAAAAGGGCGAGCTGAAAATGAAGGGCTCCGCTATTGATAGGAGTTTAAGCTTTTCCCGTATGGATGCAAAGTTAAACCGCAGCCAGCAGGTACAGGCTTACCATAACGCAAGGGAGGAACATCAGCCCTCACTGGCGCAGCAGTTGAGAGAGACCATCCGACATGACATTCATGCCGAGCATGAGCATAGTCCGAATGCGTCTGGTGTAGTTGAAAACCTGCTGAATATCCTGCTTAGCCCGGAGTTTGTGCCATCGGCACCAGACCCGGTCGGAGACGCAGAAATAGCCCGCAGGAAACGAAAGAAACATCAAGCAGAGCAATCCCAAGGAGTAACCAGATAAATAAACAAACTATTCACCA
This sequence comes from Pedobacter miscanthi, assembly GCF_032678605.1. Classification (GTDB taxonomy): domain Bacteria; phylum Bacteroidota; class Bacteroidia; order Sphingobacteriales; family Sphingobacteriaceae; genus Pedobacter; species Pedobacter miscanthi_A. The sequence goes on along the minus strand of NZ_JAVTSU010000041.1, from coordinate 7,809 downwards.
ACAAAATTCAATGTTATGGAACAGGACGAATTAGAAGAAAAAGTAACAATGTCCGAAGAACTCATTCTGGGCTTAGTTAAGCGAATGGAAGTCATCGAAAGCGAACTGCCAGAATTTTTAAAGTCTTTTTTAGAACAGTATAAAGAGACTTTAGCTAACATCTCTGGCCAGATAGAAAAATCCAACAAGCGTTATGACGATCAGAAAATCAGCCAGCAGATCGATCAGGTCAAAGACCTCGTGGGTACCATGCCCAAGATCATCACCGTAAAAAACGAACATCACTACCATTTCGGGGCTTGGTCAAAAAACCTCATCATTGGTGTAGCGGCCTGTTTCCTAATTACAGCCTTATCTGTCGGGACAGCTTTGTACCTGAAACACGAAAACAACCGCATGAGTGCCAATGATATCAAGTTCCGTGTGATCAGACAGACGGCTCCCACTTGGGGGCATTGGGCGGATACGACCTACAGCCGTAATCCCAAAGCGATGGAAGAGAACACCATCAAGCTGGAAGCCGAAGCGTTAGAAAAAGCCTATGCGGAAGAAATTGCCAGAGAAACGGCAGAAGAGGCGAAGCAAGCCAGGAAGCGGCTGCATTCGCTGAAAAAGAAGGATTGAGTTTGTTAATGTGAAATGATAAATTTAAGAGGTGTGACTAAATGCTACCTAGGTGGCGATTTGAAATAATTTGCCACTCAACAAATAATGAATGGCAAATCAGAGGGGGCGATCATTTCAAACCCTTTGCTTTTTTGATAGTAAGACCGTTGCACTATCTAAATAATTTGAGCAGGTCATCTTTCCCAAGCGATTTTAATATGCCCTCATCGGTCGGGATCAGTTCACTCATATCTTTCTTTTTTCTCCAATTGAGCCTGTTTATGTTGCGCCACGAGCAAATACGATGGAACCTCCAAAACGTAAGAAGAAAAAGAAAAAAGTTATGGATCAAAGTCAAGGCAAACAACGATAAAATCAAATATGATTTTGGTATTAACAGATCACAAAGCTTAGAAAATAACTGCGATAAATTATTAGTATCTCACCGTTTTCTGATAAACAGATACTATCTGACATCAAGAAAATCAAAGGTTAAAGTTTGTTAAAAATTTGTTTCTTCAATTGATTACACTTCTCTTAGATAAGAAAACCTTTAGGATACAAGCCTATACAAGAATGCCGAAGGTAATCGGCATTAATCTCTTTATTACTACATGAAATACATAACAATATTCTGCCTATTCTTCAGCTTCAGTTCTTTTAGTCAAGTTAAAAAATATGATCTAGCCATTAAAAATGTAAAAATTTTTGACGTCAAAACAGGAGTAGTCGGGCCAGATCAGGTCATCCTTATAAAAAAGGGTATCATTGAAGACATCGTTAGAAACACCAACAAATTCGCAGCGGAAAAAACGATTGATGCGAAAGGGAAACTAGTAACCCCAAGCTTTATTGATGCACACATCCATCCCACTGATGTATTTGGGGACTATGATAAAGCACCTGAGTATCTGGTGAAAGATTCGTTAAATATATACAGACAGCATCTAACTGATGCATATCTACCATATGGGATCACTACTGTCATGATGATGGGACAACCTGAAAAGTGGCTAATACCTATCCTCGGCTGGTCAATTAACCCTCGCCCAAACCATATAAATATCTATACAGCTGGCGCGGCCATTATTTCGAAAGAAGACAGACCTACATATATTGGTCATGTAGTTGTTGATAGTCCGTTAGCAGCAAAGAAGAAAATTGAAGCTTATTACCAACTTGGCATCAGACATATTAAACTCTATTGGAGGTTAAGAGATCCCGAGTTTAAAATTGCCTTTAAAACCGCAGATAGCTTAGGTATGAGGGTTTATGGTCATATTGACCAAAACGTCATGACTATGGATCACACTTTAGATATTGGTTTAAAGAATTATGAACATCTGGTCACCATTGCTTATAGTGTGATCAAAGAGAAAAAAGACTGGGATTCTTTTAATCAAGAATTCACCGCTAATTACGGAGAAGTCAAAACACAGTCCGATATATTGAAAATGTTCTTAGAAATGTTCAGATATATTGACGAACATAAAAAGGCTGAAATTAATATTTTGATAGATAAGCTGGCAAGCCGAAATGCTACTTTTTCAACTAGCATAAATATTCTAGCGGAACTATTCCAGTCTGGTTCTCCTGGGGATTCGGTGTCTTTAGTAAGACAACAAAACAGGACGAAGGAAAACTTTGAAACTTTCATGAAGTACGTTAGACAGATGCAAGAGAAGGGAATTAAACTTAGGATTGGAACAGACATGGCAAAGGGTGGAAAGTCACTTCAAGCCGAACAATTACTGTTATTCAAAACTGGATTTTCTATATCCTCGATATTACAAATATGTACAATTAACGGAGCACAAGCTTTAGGCATCGACTCAAAAGTTGGGATAATTGAAAAAGGCAGTCGAGCTGATTTGCTTATTTGGCATAGAAGCCCCTTTGACAGTGCCAACAATTTTCTTTCTGACAAAATAATCATTAAAGATGGGGTTGTATATGAGCCAACAATAAATTAGAAAGCCCAAAAACTGGCTAACTGCAGAAAGTTTATCATTATTCCCTCTATTATTGAGAATTTAAATCAGAAATTCTGAAAATAGCGTGATACAATAAATTGGACTTCTCCACATCTTTTATATTTTCCATAAACTCATTTCAGTAATCAAATTTATTTTTCAATTTTTGATTATGAGTTTTTGACAATTTAAAGGATGAAAAATAGCAGGGTAAAAGGTAGCCAACAAATTACCAATTTCTTAACTACGCAGCGTATTAGTTGAATTACTTATTTTTTAAAAGCTCATTTTTTTCACGTTCACTCTGGAGCAGTCGTTCATAAAGTTCTACCACTTTATCTAATGGATTGTAATGACATTGGTAATTGTACTGGTATGCTGATGCGTTATCATGCATATTTTGAATGTGAAATATAAGAACCTCTTCACTGAAATTCTTTATTGCTTCGGCGCTCACACCAAGTACACCTGCAATCTTTTCCAACATTGCATCTTCAACTTCCTCACTTTGCTCAATTTTAGAAATGGTCTGCTGGCTTACGCCTAGTTCAATAGCAAGATAATCCTGCTTGATACCACGTATTTCTCTGATACGGCTGATTTTTCTACCGAGATGCACTTTGTTAGATTTTGTAGGCGTTTCCATAAAGCAAATATAATAAATTCCTAAGATAGTAATGAACCAATGTATTGTAGTAAGATACCAGTTTTATTGGTAGGTTACGGAATTGCCGTACCACATTTTTGATCTCAGAAATCAAAAATGTCACGATTATGGAAACACAATTCTCACAAACTGGTCAATTCCAGAAAGAAAACTTTTCGGCCTTTATCAAAGAGCTGGTTCAAAAATTCAAACCCGAGCAAATCCATAGCTTTGGTAAAAACATCGATTTTAAAGTCAATAACGGGTGTTTTATAGAAGACCACCATACAGAAAAATATCATTATTTTTTGTTGATGGTGACCGAAAGCGTTACCAGAATTGAACATGAGGTTCAGGACTTTGCCAATAATCATTATCCCTTCGGCAAGATCACCATATTGGCTCATGGGAGAGAAACCATTGCAGATGCAATAAAGTCCAATAACAGGTTTTTCATTACCATTTATAACGAGGGCCAGATTCTTTATAGTCGAGATGGTATGGTGCAACGCACTCATATCATAAATTTTATACCCACCCAAGGAGCAGTAAAAGCCCAAAAACATTACGATCACCGCTTTCCATTGGCAACGGGGTTTTTAGCAAGTGCAAAAGAATGCCTGACTAACCAACATTATAATCTAAGTGCATTTATGGCGCATCAGGTTGCAGAGCAATGCTGTATTGCCTTGATAAGGGTTCATATGGCATACCGTTCTGATATACACAACCTATATAGACAGCTTCGGTTGTGCGAAAGCTTTTCTCCGGCACCATCAAAGCTATTCTTATCGGGCAGTGAAGAGGACAAACGGCTCTTTGATATCATGGTAAAAAGTTATTCCGCTGCACGTTACAAAGATGATTTTAAGGTTGAACAAGCCGATGCAGAGCAAATTTTTTCTCGTGTTTCAACCTTTTTAAAGCTTACTGAAATTATGTGCGGTGACAAGATAAAATCCCTTGCAAAAGTGGCGGAATCCTACACACAATTAAAACAAGAAAGTGAGGTGGTTTATGGAGGATAATAATATTCTATCGATGAACTTCTTTCATTTGCCTTTTACGCCAAATACAAGAATACTTACAGAAAATACACTGAACCAATATTCCGAGATCAGAAAACCCAAAAGGGGTTATTTTCCCATTAAAATCAGAAAGATATCTTTCAGCAATGAACTGCTTGTAATCGGTGTAATTCTGGATAAAGAGCCTGAAGAACTAGTTTATATTAAGGTCACCACATCCGAACTACTGGTAAGTTGCAGCGTTGATACCCATGAAAACTATTTGAGCCGATATGCTTATTTTTCGCTTAACCAACTGATGTATTATTACACTGAGTATAATTTCGAGGACTATTATTGGCCGGGATTTTTTGATCAGGAAACAGGAGGATCTAAGTATCTGATGATCCATAAGTCGAAGGATAATTTACATGTATCGTCAAAAGTGAGGTACAAAGGCCTATATAAACCTGGAAAACAACTCCCCATAGTATCTGCAAATATAGTAGAGCTACGGAAAGCAGTTCATTCAATTCAAGAACAGCCACCTAGAGAAACACACACGGTGTTGGGTTTCTGTTTGGCAGATAACAACAATGAAAGGTTCCGAACAAATCATTATCCCTTTCTAATTCCTTATATAGGGATTTTGAACAAGGCTAAAACTGCGGTAAGAAGCTTTACAATATACGTGCTTAATGAAATGCAACTTGCTGAAATCGATCTTTCGGACGAACAGCAAAACCTCGTTGAGATTTGCTTCGACATGAAGAAAATAGCCTTGGTTGCCAGCCCGGAATATAAAGAAGACGCTCGTAAGCTTGCTGAAAAACGAAAACGGAACCAAAATAATTTCAATCAGCTTTTTGAGCTCTGGCAAAAGGCGCTTCCTTTACTTTCAGGAAGGTTGTACACACAGTACAGTTATACATATGGAATGCGTAATGTAAAAGGCAAGCCAAGAAGATCGTATATGACGCCATGCGCCTTTAATAATGAAACACCAGAAATCTGTTTTCTATGGAAAGACATGGGTGATTATTATAAACTGGAACTTCGATTAATGCTTCAAGGAAAAATACATCCGCTACAATATTACTTCAATACTGCTTTCTTTGCTATGCTTAGCTACAGCCCGAGAAAATATGTGTTGTTGAACTCTGTTGATGATAGCCAACTGGTCAGTTATTTTCAGCAAAGCCAATTTCAGCTCTTGGTACTAAAGAAACACTATGACGGTGATTTTAAAAATTTTGTAGATCAATTAAGAATGGTATATCGTTTCATCAATAAATAGAGAGGTTATGGAAGAAATTTTAAAGGCTTTAAATTATCAGCCCATTGATATCTCCGATGAGGATCTTGATAATCCTGTGCCATCAATTACTTATTTTTTCGTGAACCATCCGATTCACGAATCCCGTACTAAGCTTTGGGAGTTATACGCCGGATGGATTCATTTTGCTGCTGAATCGCCAGATGGTGAGGAACTGACAGATATGTTATTTTTTTATAATCAATTAGTGGAATTATTGAACCTGTGTTATGTATTTACCCATAAAATTGAAAAGGATAAATAGCGATATGATCAATCAAATAACCATAAACAACATTTACATGATTAATGCCTGCAAACTGGCCGTCCCGCATTTGCGGCCTGCGGAACGCCTCCCGCTCTTGGCTGTTGCTGTTTCCGCTTTTGGCATATACGGAGAAGCCAGTAACAGAAAACTACAGTTCGTCGGGTTTGAACCCAATTCGTGTCCTTTTCGGCGCTGGCCGTTCCTGTTTCTCCAGCAGTTCGTCTAGGTAGCGGAAAACGATTCCCATGTTTTTGTCTTGGTTATCCAGTTTCCCTTTAATCTTTTCAATTTCCAGCCTAATCTCTGTATTGTCCGACAGCACATGGCGCATTTTGGTGAAAATGCGGATGATCTGGATGTTTACCTCAATAGCCCCTGTACTGTTTAGCACGCTGGAAAGCATTGCCACGCCCTGTTCGGTAAAGGCCATGATGTTATATTTAGAGTGCGCCCCGTGTCTTAAGGTGCCAAATTGGCTCCTTAAGATTTTCTGTTCCTCCGTGTTTAGCTCAAACATGAAATCTTCGGGAAAACGTTCTGCATTTCTTTTTACCTGCCGCTTTAGCTGTTTGGTTTCCACTCCATATAGTTCAGCCAGATCAGAATCCAGCATCACTTTATGCCCTCTTATCATGTAAATCTGGTTCATAACCAGTTCATCAGAAATTTTGATTTTTGTTTCCATTCTCTTATTGTGTATTTAAAGACGGTCGGCACATGAACTGCCGACCGGAAGGGGTTAAATTGATGCGAAAATCTGTCTTAAAGGTGCCATGTCACTGCTTACCTTTTCATCTAGCATTTTTGCATAAAGTTGGGTAGTGCGTATATTGGTATGCCCCATCATTTTAGATACGCTTTCGATAGGTACACCGTTCAAAAGAGTAACTGTAGTGGCAAAAGTGCGCTTGGCGATCCGGTTCCCGAGTGTCTTGACGATGCTCGATAGTGCCGCAATCTCGACCAAATATTCGTTCATTTTTTGATTGCTGGAAATCGGCAGCGCCCTGTTCTGGTTGACACAGAGAGGATGATTTTCATACTTTTCTAGAATATCAGCGGCTATTGGGATAAGCGGGACGGCTACAGGCGTACCAGTTTTTTTACGATAGCTGAACAGCCACTTTTCCCCGTCAATCCCTATACGTATGTCGGTTTGTTTGAGTTTTTGTACATCGGCATAGGACAGCCCCGTATAGCAGCTAAACAGGAAAAAGTCCCGAACTTGTGTAAGTCTTGCGGTACTGTATTTTTTGCCCGCAATGTTTTGAAGTTCATCCGCAGTCAGATATTCCCTTTGTACGAGTTTGGATTTCAACTTATAACCGAAGAAGGGGTCAGTGATGATCCACTTGTTTCTAAGACATATACGGACGATTTTTCCTAGATTTTTAAGATGCTTACTGGCGGTATTGGTATCATTATCTTTTGAAGTGTGCAGGTAGAAATCAAAACCATCAATAAACTCATGGTCTATATTTCGGATATTGAGGTCACCTGTTTGGTATTTCAGTGAAAGATATTCTTTAACGTGCTTTTCAAGCACTTTAAACCGCCTCAAAGTGCCTTCAGCATAATCTTCCTTCTCTACGAGTGCGGCCATGTTTGTATTATGGATTTTAATGGCCTCCATAATGGTGTGTGTTTTTTCGGCCTTGCCTAAGAATTTGCATTTAACGCTATCAGCGGTTATTGCAGCTCCGTCCGCGTTTAGCTGGCTATGCGCTGCATAAACTTCGGCTTTAATATTTTCCAGATAGGCATTCAGGGTTTTAACATCTTCCTTTGTACCAATGACTTTTCCGGCTTTTGCATTCCACCGCTCCGGCTCGCAGTTTCTGCTTGTTGACATTTCCGCACGCACCCCGTCCACTGTAATCCTTAAAAAGATAAAGTAAACAGCCCCTTTGGTGTAGTTCTTTGGCTTTTTCAAAAAGAAAAGCACGCTAAAATTGGTTTTCATAACGATAACATTAAGGTTAAACAAAAATAGC
>NZ_JAVTSU010000040.1:0-12552 GCF_032678605.1 Pedobacter miscanthi | reverse complement strand
AATCAGGTTACACCTGATATCAAAAAATATTCAATCACCAAATCATAAAAAGAAAATAATAAATGTCTGCCACCAAGTGCTACCCGGGCAAAACATTGTTATTTTTGTTTTATAATTATAGATTTTGATTGAACAACTTAGAAATATTGCCGTCTTTACTGCATTAAGTGATGGTTCACTGTATGAGTTTGCTAAGCATATTGAATATGTTAAACATCAAAAGGGAACTATCATTATTCGTGCTGATAAGATTGAGCCTCATTTTTATGTTCTTGAAAGAGGTATTGCCCGAGCATATAGCGATGGCGAAAATCAACAGATTACCTTTTGGTTTGGGCAAAGCGGGAATGTTCTTTTTTCTTTTAACAGTTACATTAATAACCAGCCAGGGTATGAAAATATAGAGCTTTTAGAAGATAGCATCTTAATGCGCATGAGGTTAAGCAATCTCTTTTTACTTTACGATAAACATTTAGAAATTGCAAACTGGGGCAGAAAAATAGCCGAACAAGAATTAATTGCTACCGAACGCCGACTCATTGATCGTGCTTTTAAAGGAGCTGCAGAACGTTATCAGGAGTTTGTAGCGCAATCGCCCGAGCTGATTAAACGGGTTGCTTTAAAACACATTGCTTCTTACCTTGGCGTAACCCAGGTTACACTAAGCCGGATTAGAGCCGCCTATAAATAAGCTCATTTTTTAACATTTGTAAAATGTTGTCCGGTAAATGCATCGTAATTTTGCAGAAACATATAAATTATGAACTGGATTATCTTAATTATTGCCGGACTTTTCGAAGTTGGCTTTACAACCTGCCTTAAATTATCGAATAATTTCTCGAATATAAAATGGAGTGCGGCATTTTTTGTCTGCATTGCTTTAAGTTTTCTGTTGTTAAACAAGGCTACCCAAACTTTGCCAATGGGAACTGCCTATGCCGTTTGGACAGGTATTGGAGCCGTTGGTACCGTAATTATCGGTATCGTATATTTTAACGAACCAGCCACCTTTTGGCGGATATTTTTTATTTGCACGCTTATTGGCTCTATTGCAGGGTTAAAATTTTTCGCTTCGCATTAGTGCCGCGTCCAGGTTCGGGATGCCTCAGCCTGCAGCGTAATACTTAATGTCGTTCTTAATGCAGTGAAGAATCTGTTTCATAGTAGCAGATGCTGAAATTGACTGCTTATTGTTGATCCTGTATTTTTTCGGCTCGGGATTTTTCAGTACGTTTAGAATGAATGCCCTCGCCGCCTAAACCTGATTGCAATGTAAAGCCCACAGTTGAGGAACGAAACGAGGACTTGGAATGGAAAGCAGGACTTTCCTCTGCCATGAGAACGGCCCTTTCATTTCTAAAAAATTAAACTATTTACACTATTCACCTGGTTATTAACAAATAATAAATCTCCTTAATTATGTTCCACGTGTAACCTTCTGATCGATGGTATAGTCTTACAACTAAACATGGAGCAAAAACTTACCGATTTAGCACTGATACAAAACATATTGAACGGGCAAACCGATCAGTATGGGCTGTTGGTTAAACGCCATCAGCGGTTTGTATTTACGCTGGCGCTAAGGTTTGCAAAAAACAGGGAAGATGCCGAAGAAATTGCTCAGGATTGCTTTGTAAAGGCCTATAAAGCTTTAGGTACTTTTAAACAAACAGCCAAATTTAGCACCTGGCTGTACACCATTACTTATACTACGGCGATGACGTTTTTGAGAAAAAAGCGATTAGATACCTCATCAATTCATGAGGAAGGTACCGTTTTGCAGCTTGAAAACCATACCTCAGGCTTTAATGCCAATGGTTATGATAAACAGGATAGCCATGCTTTTTTAAATATAGCCATTACGCAATTATTGCCAGATGACGCGGCCATTATTACCTTATTTTATAAAGGCGAGCAGAGTTTGGAAGAAATTGGTGAAGCTTTACACATGGAGCCCAATACCATAAAGGTAAAGTTGCACAGGGCAAGACAAAGGCTTAAAGAAAAATTACAATATTTGTTAAAAGATGAAGTAAAGGAGTTACTATGAATACAATAGAACAACAACTTTGGGATTATATAGATGGAAATTTAGAAGAATCTGCAAAAAAAACAATCGAAGAAAAAATCGAATCAGATACCGGGGTTAAATCGCTGTACGAGGACCTTTTAAAACTCAATTCTACATTTGCTGAACTTGATCTGGATGAACCCTCCATGTCTTTCACTCGGAATGTAATGGAAAGTGTGGCCCTGGTGCCCGCACCACTGGCGATGAAAACACAGGTTGATAAAAAAATTATTTATGGCATTGGCGGCTTTTTCGTAATCTCTTTACTGGCCTTGTTTGGTTATGTGCTTTACAATTCGAGCTTAAGCATGCCTAAATTCGATTTTGACGTTAATTTAAACTTTAATTTAGATCACTACATCACGCATACGGTACTGTATAGCTTTTTATTTTTCGATCTGGTAATTGGTTTAATTTTTCTTGATCAGTTTTTGAGGAAAAGGATGCATAAATAAATGCTACAAAGGGCGTACATTTAATTTATGTACGTCATTTCGACCGGAGTGGGAGAAATCTATCAGTTATATAAAAGATTTCTCCGCCATGGTTGAGATGACGATTTATCTATCCCAGTTTTTTTAAAATCTCCAATCCTTCCGTCCATTCACCAAAACCAGCATCGGCATTAATGTGTCCTGCTGCTCCAATATTGATGAATTCGCTGCCCCAATGTTTCGCAAAAAATTCAGCTCTTTCTAAAGTAACCCATTCATCGTTTGTGCTGGATACAACAATGGTTTTAAAATTGATCTGATCCAGAGGCACATGATCAAAACCGGGCGTATCAAAATTGTACTTTGGGGCTTCTATATCACTCGGTGCAACTAATAAAGCGCCCTTAATTTTCTTTTGGTAAGCTTTTGCCCAATTGGCAATGGCCGTACAGCCTAAACTATGTCCGATTAAAACCACATCATCAAGATGATCTGCAGTAAGCATTGATTCTATAGTTTCGATCCAATCCTGATTTGCCGGGGCATCCCATTCCTTTTGGTTAATGCGGATAAAGTTATCGCCAGATTTTTCGAAATGGGTTTGCCAATGGTCCGGGCCTGAATTGCCCAAACCCGGAACAATAAAATAATGCGTCATAAAAGGTATGAAAGGGGATTTACGTTGACGATAAAAAACAAAAAAGCCCCGATTGGGATCGAGGCCATTTGTAAATATGATAAATAAATTAAATTACTTTCACATTAACGGCGTTTAAGCCTTTTTTACCGTTAGCAACTTCGTACTGTACTTTGTCGTTTTCACGGATTTCGTCGATAAGACCTGTTGAATGAACAAAAATTTCGCTATCGCCATTCGCAGGTACGATAAAGCCAAAACCTTTAGTTACATTGAAGAATTTTACTGTGCCTTCTTGCATTGTATTAAATATTAAAATTAAGTACGCAAGGTAAGTTTTAATTTTTAAAATCAAAATAAAATTTTAACATTTTTTTAACGTTAAAATTTTGTAAATATCAGATTATTAAGGCTTTTTAGCCACCTTCCCAATCATGGTTAAGGTAATTTCGCTATTATGCGGAACGCCTAACGTAGTTCCGGGAGCCACATTAAAAAGGTTACGAACATAGATATCGGCAATGCCCTGGGCCACCTTTTTTTTCGCCTCCACATTTTCTGGTAACACGTTATAAATGGTTTTTACGTGTATTCCACCTTGAAAATCTACAACAGCGGCAACCTGATAAGCAAAATCTTTATAAGCCTTGTCTATCCTGATAATATATTGTGGGAACATGTAATCGTAAGCTTCGGTTCTGTTATTTGCACGGTCTACTGTACTGATTTTTTCTACCCTTGCAATTTTGCTTTTGGGTATAAACTGAACCGGATCTGTTGCCGCAAAAGCGCTATCGCTGTTCAGATTAACCTTGGCAGAACGCTTTTCGATAAAAGCAGTATCGGCTTTGGTTGGCTTTTGCAGTTCTTCGGGTTTAGCTTTTAATTTATTTTTGATGTAATCCTGTGCATAAAAGGTCATGTTTACATCCGAGCGAACGTCTGAAGCAATCACCCTTCCATCAACCTGTATCCGTTGAAAAACCAGGCTATCCTTGCTAACGTGTTTTACCTTAAAATATTCTGCTGCGAAATTATATACGTTGCCATGATCGTACTGCAGGTAAAAATTCTGCATCCTATGCTTCTGCGGGCTCCATGCCGACATGGTATCTTCTTTAACCACTTGGATTATCCAGGATGGTTTTTGCATAAAACCGTCCCGGTTAAACGAATACCCGTCTTTAAAGCGACGTTTTACTTCAACATAACGGATGCCCTTAACAGGCTCGAAAGTAAAATCCCTAAGGGTTGCGTCGCTGGTTTTGGTACCCATTTTACAGGCACTGAGCATGAGCACAAAAAAGAAAAGGTATATCGTATTTTTAATCATTTCAACAAAAATCTTTGGCTAAAATAAGTTTTTTTAAGCAGTGTTGCTTTCACAGCACTTTATCTTTTAGCCTGTTTCTTTACCAGAATAACATTGGCCACTTTTCGCTGCCCTTCATGATCCCACTTTTTATTATCAGTTGGGTAATTAATTACACCGCCATCGGGCATTCCGTTTACCCACAAAGTGGTGGAGCCTCCTCCGTCAAAATTTATAGATGAAGTACAGCCTAACCAACGCATCAGTTTGGTAAGTTCGGGCAAACTCATTCCTGCCGAATTTTCATTTCTTCCATCAACGGTTAATAAAATTACCCTACCGTTAGGTTTTATGCCCATGCAGGTGCGTGGATGGCGCAAACGGTTAAAGCCTGCCGTATCCAATACTTCGTCAACATTATTTAAAGTTAATAACGGACCGTTTAACAAAACATTTTCTTCGCTTAATTTTGTTTCCCAGTCGGTTGATCCATCCCATTTTTTAATGGAAATCTTGCCTTTATCAATTACAACTGCTGCTTCCTGGTGCCTCGCCCTGCTTCCATTCTTTTCGAAACGGCTGGTATTAATTGTTTTTCCGTTAACACGTACAAAATCGACCGATCCTCCGTTTTTTACATCAAAAAAATTGCCGTTTACCGCAGCAATGGCTGTATCTCTTAAGCCAAAACTACTAGTGGTAATTAATGCTTTTTCTTCTGCCCCAATAGCAAAAACAGCTTTACGACCTGTATTTTTTATTTCTAGAAATGAAATGTTTTCGTTTGCAGCAAAAAGATTCTGATCAAAATGATACCTGAACAAAACCACCTGTCTGGCAATTTTATTTTTTTCCCATTTGGTTTTTACAACGGTTAAAGAATCAGTGTTTTGGCTAAAAGCCGGGAAACTGCAGGTAAATAATATAAATGCAATTGATAGTTTCTTAAACATAAGCTTGTTTTGCCATAAAATTAAAAAACTGTTGTATGTTTAACTTAAAGCATCAAGAATTATACAAAGGGTTACTAAACAGGCACGTCGTTTCGAGCGAAGTGTAACGAAGCCGAGATGACGCTTCTTCTATTGAAGTTTTGCGAGGTTTGGCCACAAAAAAACGGAGCGATCAATTTAATGATCTGCTCCGTTTTTTAATGACTGAATGAAAGAGGTTATATGATTGAATGGCGAATCGCAATTCAACCATTCTCTAATTCCATCCTTCGCTCATGTTATCTATTTATTTCTTCGGATCTAAAATATCTTTAATACGGATACTTAAATCTTCATAATGTGCTTTTGTAATGGCATCACCAGCAGCAGCTCTTGCTTTAGTAGTGGTCAATAGGGTTTTTAATTCTGCCCTAACCAATGGTCTGATATCAGATAAACCAACGTTAATTGGCGTTAAACCATAGCTTGCAGCATATTCTACAGGGAAACCAACCGGAAGCTCCGATTCTTTGGTCATTAAATCCTGTAAACGGTCTACATAAGCACGTTGTAAATTACGTTTAAAAGCATCAGCTCTTCCGGCAACAAACACTGACGATCTTAAATCTGTAAATAATTCGGGCAAGGTGTAAGCTTTTGCTGCGCCATTTTTGGTTTCATTATCTAACAAACGAGCAATACGGGATGCAGATAACAGGTTACCCAAAGTATTGGTTTGAACGCTTTTTATGCGGTTTAGCAATACACCGTTATCAAATTTACTCAACTGATCGTTGCTGATTAACCAAAGTGGTGTAGTAAACAATTGTTGGTTAAAGAAAGTGATGGCTTCCTTTTGTTTTGCTTTCGGTAAGTAAGCATAAACTGGTCCGCTTTGCTCGTAAGTTTTAAAGTTTTCACTTAATCCACCAACGTTGGTGGCTACATGCCCCATGTAACGGTTAAACTGACCTACAATTTCAGTATAGATTTCTTTTAAATCGCTATAATCTTTGCCTTTTTGGTATGTCCATTTTTCCACGTTAGGCAAAATGCGTTTTAAGTTGGCAATACCATAGGTACTGGCCTTCATTGCATTATCGCCCAAATCTTCGCTCTGTAAACGGGGATCTAAAGTAGTTCCCTGACGGCCATAGAAATACAATGGATTACCGGCATTTTTTAAAGTCCATTGATCCAAAACTTCTTTTTCCTGTTCAGCAGTTTTATTTCCGGGGATCCAAGAGTATCCCCATTTTACCACCCATTTATCATATTCGCCAATTTGAGGGTGAAGTTTAGTTACACCATCGCCTGGTTGTGCGATATAGTTAAAACGGGCATAATCCATAATTGATGGTGCGGTACCATGTTTATCGGTAAATGTTTTAGATCGTAACGAATCAACAGGATAAGCATAACTCGAACCAAAGTTGTGTGGTAAACCTAAAGTATGACCAATTTCGTGCGAGGATACAAAACGGATCAATTCGCCCATTTGTGCATCAGTAAACTGTGCTTTACGTACTTCTGGATTAATGGCTGCTGTTTGCACAAAATACCAGTTGCGCAATAAATTCATTACGTTGTGGTACCAGCCAATGTGTGTTTCTAAAATCTGTCCGGTGCGAGGATCGCTGATGTGCGGACCGTAAGCGTTTGCTATATCAGATGCAAAATAACGCACTACTGAATAGCGTGAATCTTCTACACTAAACTGAGGATCTTGCTCTGCTGTTGGGGCTTCTTTACCCATAATGGCATTTTTGAAACCGGCAGCTTCGAAAGCAACCTGCCAATCGTTAATTCCCTGGATTAGAAATGGCACCCATTTCTTTGGTGTTGCCGGATCAATGTAAATTACAATCGGTTTTACCGGCTCCACCAGTTCGCCACGTTTGTACGCGTTGGTATCTTTTGGAACCAGGTTCCAGCGGTGAATGTAAGCTGTACGTTCTGCTTTTTGTGCGTTGCTTCCATAATCAATCTGCGATTGACCGAAGAAACCTACCCTGCTATCCATTATCCTGGCTTTTACCGGAATTTTTGGCAATAACAACATCGAAGTATTAAACTCGAAAGTTACAGCAGCATTGCTATTATCGGTTGGCGATTCTGCCGCACGGTATGTTTTAGCCGTTTTTACCTCAATATTAATCGGGAAAGTTTTTACGGTATCGATGTAAGAGCGTGTAGCATCGTACATCGTTACTTTATAGGCCTTACGGATCTGATCGGTAGCACCTATGGCCATGATATCGCCGTTATAAAAGTCGGTTACATCGATAACCACACCTGTAGTATCTTTATTATAAGCTTTAATATCAAAACTGGCTAAAATTTGCGCCAGGTTAGAATTTTGTACTGATTCGTACATATCACTGTTCGGATCGGCCTTGGTTGCGTAACTTGGTACACGAATGTAAACCTGTTTGCCCCTGCGCTCCCATTTCCAAACCTGCTCGTTTAATTCCTCACCACCATATTGCTGGTTACCTACTTTTACGCCTGCGGGCACTTTTGCCAAACGGGTAACCACCAGCATTTCACGGTTAATCATCGAATCTGGAATCTCAAAGTACCATTTATCATCTACTTTATGAGTTTTAAACAAACCGTTTGTAGTTCTGGCTTTTGCTGTAATAATCTCCGAAAATGGTTTAATTCCTTCTTTTTTCGGCGCAGCAGCTGCAGCAGCAGGTGTTGCGGGGGTTGCACCTTTTGTAGTTTTGGGCTTCTTTTGAGCATATACGGACCCTGATCCGGCTACACCAAGTGCTACGATACCTGCCAAAGCAAGCACCTTAAAGTTTTTCTTCATGTGTATATAAAAGTTAGTTTGCTTGATAATAAGAGGTTAAAGTTAGAGTCTTGTTACACAGCAATTGTTTTGTAACCGGAAAATTACGCTATTTAAATTCTCTTTTCTAGCCTCACTACCTTAAAAAAGGTTTCTTTGCCCCTGTAAATCTCAAAAATAACACTTCGGTCTGCTTTTGATTTAAACAAATCGGTCAGGTCGTTTAAGGTATAGTTTTCCACTCCTTTAAAATTGACACCAATAATTTCGTCGTCAGGGCAAAGGCCTGCTTTTTCGGCCGGACTGTTTTCATCAATTTCGCCGATAAGCACCCTTTTATATTCCTTCTGATCGAGATAGATAACCATTCCGACCATATCGTGCTCAAAAGGTGCTTTACTGAAACCATTTGGTTTAACGTAGATAAAACCTTCCTCGTAATTAAATTGGATATTAAATTTCCGCAGCAAATCGGCTCCTAAATTTCCATTCCGCCTGGTAAGGTCAATTTTTTCTGCAATGGTTTTAAAATCCGGAAATCCGGAAACAACATCATTAAAAACATAATTTCCTAAACTAAACTTGCCTACCCTGCCAATGTAACCTTTAATCTGCCCGCTTAGGCTCATTCCTAAATTGGCCTTGATTGTTTTTTCTGGCAGAGGAAATTCACCTCCCTGTAGCATTTCAAGCGATAAGGCATGACTCGCACCCGTGTCCATTAAAAACCGGGCGCTAACCGATTCACCATCTGGAAGTTGAACATCGGCCTTTACGTAAGGTTTCTGATTTTCGATTTCAATGGGAATCTTTTTCCCCCGGTACTTTACTTTTGCGTCGCGACCGTAAATAATCAGCCTGTTTTCACTGTACCTTAAATCAACAATAAAACTATTAAAAAAACTGTACCCTAGTAAACCATAGATCTTGATGCCCAGATGTCCCGATAAATTAAAAAGATCTTCTTTTAAAATAGCAGTAGGGATATGTTCTATACTTGTACTGCCCACTTTAACATCGAGGCTTTGAGAAACATAGGCCTCAACTGTTTCTATGCCCAGCCCTGAAACTTTAATTTTACGGAGCATGTTAAAATTTAACGAATCGATGATAGATGGATCTGTGATAATCATTGGGCCAACACCGGTATCAAGCACAAAATCAAATGGCCCTTTACCACCAACATAAACCGGGATAACAATGAGGTTTTTGATGCATTTAAAAGGAATTGATTGTTTTTGGCGGTTTCTTTTAAACAAAAAATCCTGTCCAGCGGCAGAAAACACAACACATACCAATCCCAGGCAAATGCAAAGTTTACGTAAACAGATTATTACACCGGGACTATATTTGGTTAACATTAAACTAAATTTAATAAATTAGTTGATAATTATGTCCCCTAAATTTAGAAGATGTTCCGGCTAAAAAATCAAAACCACACTTTTTTTATCCTAATGTTATCCATTTGTTTGTTAACAGCCTGTTCTGCCAACAAAATGGTTTCGAGAAAAGTGGCAAAAGAATTTAAAAATTCGCAGGTTATCAGGCAATATCAGGTTGGTTTTGCTCTTTACAACCCTACCGATAAAAAAATGGTTTTTGAGAAGGATGCCGATAAATATTTTACTCCGGCCTCCAACACTAAATTGTATACTTTTTTTGCCAGTTTGAAAATGATACCAGAACTAATGCCGGCATTAAAATACATCGAACGGAATGATTCGTTGATTTTTTGGGGAACCGGCGATCCATCGTTTTTACAATTTGCGGTGAAAGATAAATCAGCCTATAATTTCCTTCTCGCTTCCAATAAAAAACTATTTTTTGCACCAGGCCGTTATTCAGGTACTTTTTTTGGCGATGGCTGGGCCTGGGATGATTATGACTACTATTATCAACCAGAAATTACCGAAATGCCGATTATGGATAACATGGTAACTTCTACATATGCCGGTGCAAATAAAATAAACATCGAACCTAAAGTTTTTGCGCCATGCTTTAAAGTAGATTCTACTAAAAACACAGGCAATTTTCAGGTAACCCGCGATTTTTTAACCAATAGTTTTCATTACCCTGCAGTTGCCGTAAAACCAGGATATAACCAGCAAAACCCTTATAAAACAAGCGCACAGGTTACCGTTGAAGTATTATCGGATACCTTGCACAAACCTGTAGGAATTATCAATTTTAAAATTCCTGCAGACGCGAAAACGTTGCCGGGTGCTAACCGCGATTCTGTTTTAAAACACATGATGCTGCCCAGCGATAATTTTATAGCTGAACATTTACTTTTAGTATGCTCGAACCAGATTGGTGATACCCTAAGTACGGTTAAAGCCATCGCACATATTACCAAAAATTACCTTTCTTTTTTACCCGATAAGGTTAAATGGGTAGATGGTTCAGGTTTATCACGACAAAATTTATTTACGCCACGCGATAACGTGTATTTACTTGATTCTATTTATAAACTGGTGAATAACCCGGAAAAGCTTTTTAATATGTTACCGGCAGGTGGAAAAAGCGGAACCTTAAAAAGCGCTTACCCCAAAACCGACAAACCCTTTGTTTATGGTAAAACAGGCTCATTGGGAGGCGTACACAACCAAAGTGGTTATGTACTCACCAAAAAAGGAAAAACGTACATCTATTCTTTCATGAACAATAATTTTGTAAAACCTACTGCCGAGGTAAGGGCAGAAATGGTGCGGATAGTAACTTATATACATGAGAATTTCTAATGCCAGATTTTAAATCAATTGACCAACCCTTTTCGAACAAAATAAACATTGATGGTACCTCCTATCTATATTTTGGCGGAACGGCTTATTTAGGCATTCCACAAGATCAGGATTTCATTGATTTGTATATTGAAGGAATCAAAAAATTTGGTTTAAATAACGGCACAAGCCGCACCAACAATATCCAACAGGGTATTTATAATGAAGCCGAAAAAGTAGCTGCTAAAAGATATGGCACAGAAGCGGCCCTGATTACCTCGAGTGGGTATTTAGCGGCACAGCTAACGGTTAAAGCACTATCTGCATTAGGCGAGGTAATTTATGGCCCAGCAGCCCACCCTGCACTTTCGCTGGCAGAACATCAACCCAAAAATTTAATGTTATTAAGAGATTGGGTAGCGGAAACGATCGAAAGGATAAATTCTTCTGAAGAAAAAACCTGGGTTTTGGTCAGCAATTCGATGAATAATCTCGTCCCTGAAATTTATGATTTCGACTTTGCAAAAGAACTCAGTAAAGATAAAAATATAATCCTTGTTGTTGACGATTCGCATGGAATCGGTGTAAATAATAATGGAATAGGCGCAATTGTAAACCTTCCGAAGCAAGAAAACATCGAAAATGTAGTAGTTGCCTCCATGGCAAAAGCATTAGGTGTAGATGCCGGGCTGGTTTTGGCCTCAGATAAAATGATCGATAAACTTAAAAAAACCAATACGTTTATCGGCGCTTCTCCACCCAGTGCAGCAGGGCTGTATGCATTTATCCATGCAGGGCAAATATATAGTAAGGCCCTAAATAAGCTGAAAAATAACATGGCCATGTTTGAAGAAGCATTAAATCTTACCTGGAAGTTCACATGGGATTTCCCTGTGTATCTGTTGGGCGATGTAAATTTCTCCCAACGCCTTTTGCAACAGCAGATCCTGATTTCGTCTTTCCCTTATCCAAATCCTACCGACAAAACTTTAAACCGTATCGTGCTTTCCGCATGGCATGAAAAAGAGGATATTGAAAAGCTAATTGCCGCCATATTTTTTTAAGCTTTTCTTATCCAATTAATTTTTGAATATTTATGACATGAAAAAACTGTTCGTACTCCTGTCGTTAACGCTTCTATTTGCTAATATCATTTCTGCACAAACCACTACCGTTTGGATTGTTAGACATGCTGAAAAAGATAGATCGAACCCACAGGATACCAATCCTAATTTATCCGACGAAGGGAAAATACGCACAGAAGATTTAGCAAAGTATTTAAAAAAGGTAAAATTTGATGCTGCATTTACCACACCAACGAAAAGAACCCATCAAACGCTGGATTCACTGGTGATCCCAAAGGTGATCGATTATAAAGATATTAAATCACTGGTGGATAGCATCAAAACAAATTATGTTGGTAAAACCGTTATTGTAGCAGGCCATTCCAATACCGTACTCGAAATTATTGAAGCGCTGGGCGGGAAAAGACCAAAAGATGAATTAACGGACGATGATTATGATTACATTTTTGAGTTATCAGTAAAAGAAGATAAAGCAAAGGTAAAAATGGATCAATATGGCAGGCCGCATCATTTGTAGGAATATAGTTCTCCTAGTGTGATGTCAGGTGTTACCACCTGACA
>NZ_JAVTSU010000039.1:0-16027 GCF_032678605.1 Pedobacter miscanthi | reverse complement strand
TAAAGACTATGGACTTAGGGCTAAGTAGAGGTTAATTGTTTAAATCGGTTAATCGGTTCCAAAATCCCAACCCAAAACTCCAAACTTAAAAACCCTTCGACTACGCTCAGGATGACCAAACGAAAGAATAAATCGACTAAAGACTATGGGCTTTGGACTAACTCATCAGCTACACTAAAAGCGCGTTCAATTTTCTTGCTTTTATTTTCGGCACGGCGCCATGGCGCATAAATTCGGCAAAACCTTTTAACTGTTTGATCGATTTAATGGCCTCGTAACCTTCGTATGTGGTTCTGATTTTGTTCAACAACATGGTATCGGTTTTAAACATGTCGCCTTCTATCAACAATCCTTTGTCTAAAAATTTCTTAATTAATTCGGCTATTTTTCCATTCGCATAAAGATGGAGTGGTAGTTTAAAAACTTCGTTATTCAGTTTTTCAAAAACTTCATTAATCCATGTTACCTCACCTTCATTATTCACCGCAATTTTCCCATCTTTCAAAACTACTGCGGTTAAAAATTCGCGTGCCCGCTGACGAGAAATGATACCACCATGAACGCCATCACGCAAGGTATAATCCAACCGGTCGGCACAAAGTGCTGGCAAAGATTGTTCTAAAATATCGAAAGTACCATACAGAATCTGATTGATATTATATCCATATTTCAACAGCACATCAGGAATTTCAGATTTACATAAAATTTCTGCAAAAACTTTTTCATGGTAATCTTCATCTGTATTCCCGAAAACATAATCACCCACATGCGAAAAGGCCGTATGGGAAATATCATGCAGTAAACCGGCAATTTGTTCGAGTTCCGAGCCGCCAAGCATCCTGATCAACATGGTTACCCCGATAACATGTTCGAGCCTGGAATGAGAAATATCAGGGTTGACTAAAAATATTGCACCACTTTGATGTATTCCGGCCAATCTTTTTAAAGCATCAGTTTCTAACAGATCAGAAAACACCTCAGGCAATTCCATTTTGCCATATAAAAAATCATTTAACTGAATCATATCACTTTGCTTTAACCAGGGGAATAATTGAAAACAAAAATACTAATTATTTTAGTTTTATAGAAAATAATTATCCACAATCCGCACATACAAAAACTAAATAAACTAGCTAAAAACCAACTTTCAAATATTTTGAAAGCTATTATTACAATTTTATGATCGATAAAAGAACCATCTTAAAAACAAGCAAATAAATTAAACGTTATACTTGTAAAAAACAGCTATATGGCAACTGCTCAACAAATTAGAAAAGCATATTTAGACTATGTTTTAACAAACAATGAAAAACCAAAATCGGTTTATGTTTTTGTTAAAAAGCTTAAAATCACGGAAGCCGATTTTTACCAGTTTTTCTCCTCTTTTGAAAGTATAGAAAAAACCATCTGGTTTGAGCTCACTTTCGAAACCATTAGCAAAATTAAAGAACAGGAAGTTTGGCCGCAATATACGGCCAGGGAAAAAATGCTTTCATTTTTTTACAGCTACCTTGAAAACCTGAAGAACGAACGTAGTTTTGTAATTTATAGTTTAAAGAACCACCGTGGAAAATTTTCTACACCTGATGTACTGGCTGGGGTAAAACCCATTTTCGAAAACTTTGCACAGGAAATTATCGATGAAGGTTTAGAAAGTGGTGAACTTGCTGAGCGACGTTTTTTAAGTAAAAGATACAAAGATGCGCTATGGATCCAGTTTGCTTTTATTGTAAATTTCTGGATCAATGATGATAGCGAGGGCTTTGAAAAAAGTGATGAAGCGATTGAAAAAGGCATTAATGTTACTTTCGATCTTTTTCAGCACTCACCAATTGATAATTTATTGGAATATGGGAAGTTTTTATCAAGAAACGGGAAGTTTGCCGATAAAATGGGATTTTAAACATTAGATGAAGACACAAAAAAGTATTCCGACAACCAAGGTAGAGCGTTCGGCTAAATTTGTTAAAACAGGTATCCAGATTGGTGGTAATTACATTAAACATTATTCTAAAAAACTGTTTAATCCCGAAATGGACCGCGAACAGCTGAATGAAGATAATGCTACGGATATTTACAAATCGCTGAGTGAGTTAAAGGGCAGTGCTTTAAAAATTGCTCAAATGCTCAGTATGGATAAAAATATCCTGCCAAAATCTTATGTAGATAAATTTACCCAATCGCAGTACAATGCCCCGCCCCTTTCAGGTCCGTTGATTGTGCGCACTTTTACCAAAAATTTCGGTAAAACACCCGAAAATATTTACGATAGTTTTAACCTTACCTCCAGCAACGCGGCCTCTATAGGCCAGGTGCACCAGGCTACCCTTAATGGCAAAAAACTCGCTGTTAAAATCCAATATCCTGGCGTAGGCGATAGTATTTCATCTGATTTAAAGCTGGTTAAACCTTTTGCTTTCCGCTTATTAGGTATGTCGGAAAGGGAATTGAATGTTTACATAAAAGAGGTTGAAGAACGTTTGTTGGAAGAAACAGATTATGAACTGGAAGTGAAACGTTCTATTGAGTTTTCTGAAGCCTGTAAAAACCTCGATCATGTGTTATTTCCTAAATATTATCCTGAATTATCCGGCAAACGGATTATTACCATGGATTGGATTGAGGGGTTACACTTGAAGGAATTTTTATTGACCAATCCTTCGCAGGAGTTAAAGAATAAAATTGGTCAGGCTTTATGGGATTTTTATAATTTCCAACAGCATGAATTAAGAGCGGTACATGCCGACCCTCATCCTGGCAATTTTATGATCACTCCTGATGAAAATCTTGGTGTGATTGATTTTGGTTGCATAAAAGAATTACCCGATGATTTTTACTATCCTTTTTTCGCCTTAATTTCTACTGATGTAATTAATGATAAAAATAAAACGATAGCAGCATTTAGAAAACTGGATATGATCCATGCGGATGATACACCGGAACAAGTTGAGTTTTATTATAAATCATACAGGGAAATGATCAGTTTATTTGCCAAACCTTATACAAGTGGCTCTTTTGATTTTAGCAAACCTGATTTTTTTGAGCAATTGTATATGTATGGCGAAAAGATTTCTAAAATGCCGGAGTTTAAGCAGGCCCGCGGCGTAAAACATTTTATTTATGTTAACCGTACTAATTTCGGGTTGTACACCATTTTACATGAGCTGAAAGCGACTGTTAAAACTGATACCTTTAAACCAAATGTTGGTGCTTAGAGAAATTTATTGCAATAATTAATCCTTCTGTAACAATTAATATTGACCATTAAGGAGTTAAGAAAATTAAGGTTTTATGCATAAAATATAGGCGTTATCTTGAGTGAAGTGCTACGAAGTCGAGAGATCTATCTCGAGATTCCCCTGCGTTTTGTGAGGGACGTACTTCCGACCCTGACGTCCAACTTCGGACTTAACTAAGCATTTTTCTTTACCACCTCAACCATATGGTCCAGATCGAAAGGTTTTTCGATATAATCGTCGGCTTTACAATCTTCTGCCTGTTGCGGCAAATTATTTGATGTTGAGGTTAAAACGGCAGATACATCTTCCGTTTCGGGATCAGATTTGAGTGCTTTAATTACATCAGATCCTTTCTTTTTCCCTTTGATATGATCATCCACAATCACCACATCAGGTTCAATTTCTTCTATCTTCTCAATCGGTTCGGTGGTTAATGATGCAACAACATCAAAACCTTCCTCTTCCAATACCTGGTCCATAATATCTAAGATATCTTTATTATCCTGAACAAGTACAACCTTTTTCTTCATAAATAAGCTGACTAAAATCTTTTTAAAGATAAATAAAAAGAATAATGCAATACTGTTTATTAGAATATTTTACAATTGAAAAGTAAATGTTGCAGGTTTTCGTCTTGAATTAATGCCTGTTCGTCGAGTATTAGTTATCGATTGTATAAAAACGTAAAATGTGCTGCAACGTTTTTCAATTGATGGCGTCTTATCTACAAAACATTAACAAAAAGACTTAAACATTTAAATAACAATTAATTAACATTTAATTTTTAAATAAAAATATTATGAAAACCTCTATCAAAACCCTAATCGCAACATCATTAACTGCAATCATTTTATCATCAACCCTGTTTACTACCAGCGTATCTGCAACAGAAAAAGAGCCAGTAACCATTTCAAAACTCAAAGCATTTAAAAGAGTTTCGGTTAATGGAAATGTAGAACTCACAATTGTTCAGAACAATTGTGCAAGTATTTCTTATACAGATGACAATACAGGTACAGCCAAAATTATTCAGGATGGTGATAATTTAAAAATTACTTCAACCGGTACCGACAAAGCTAAATTAATTATTTACGTAACTGATATTTACAGAATTGAAGCCCTTGAGAATGCAATAGTTAAAACAGAAGGAAAGTTAAAAACCAAATACCTGCAGATCTTTTTAAAAGGAAATGCGCATGCCGAAATCAATACCAGTACTGAAGGATTGTACACCGTAATTGCTGATAATGCAGACCTGAAATTAAGCGGTTCTACAGACAACCATACTTTGGTAATGGGCAATTCGCAAAAATTGACCATCGATAGGTTTGCCGCTCTTAAAACCAATATCAGCTCAGTAGAAACCATTGCAGTAGAAAAAGAAATTGCAGCCATCCGCTAAATAAAACACACAAATGAAACAAGGCTTTCTGATCGGATCAGGAGGCCTTTTTTTTTATGGAAAATGTAGAATGGATGATGGAATGATAAATTTACCTTGTACACACCTCAATAAAAAACCGTTATCTCCATTGAAGCGCAGCGCAACAGAGATATCTATCCCGAGGTAGATTTCCCGACTGGGAGTCTCGCTAGCATTACAACCTCATAAAAAGTCCGTCATTGCGAGGAGGTTTTTTCAGCCGACAAAGCAATCTTACAACGATTGCTTTTTGCCTCTTTCTTTCCTTTATAGTTAAAAAGCAAAAATCCCCTGGCCTGAACCAGAGGATTTGTAATGATAGTAAAACAACTTATCGCTTTAGCACTTCAGCTATCTCTTTCTCGATAGATTTAAGTTCTTTAGGCTTAAGTTTTTTTGCTGCATCAGGTTTGCTACTTACATTATTTTCTAAGTATTTTACACCCACCCTTAAAGCTTTTAAACCAGAAACACCTTGTAGTTCATCCAGTTCGAGCTGCTCTAAATCGTCGTTTAAATAACCCTGAACCTGCATGTATTTAATATACTCCATATATTCTTTGGCTTCTTCAGGATTGAAATACACCATTGCAATTTTATGGGGCTGTGTTAAACGTTCGGTTGTACCTTTAATCAATACTTTATCGATACGTTTTTTCACTACTTCGTAACGGATGTTATAAGCACCTTCTACATCAAATCTACGTTCATCGTTCCTAAAGCTGATATCGATCGCATTGGAGTGGATAAAAATCAACTGCGTAGTTTCTAATGAACGCGGCATGTCGCTGATTAATCCTTTTGATAAACGTGCAATATCAACCATGGAAGTTAACTGCCATAAACGGATATTTTTTAAATACAACAAATCGAAAGGTTTATCAGGCGCAATTTCCTGACCGATGTAAATGTCGTATTCTACTCCATCCGTTCTAAATTTCGCAAAATAACAAGGATACGAAGCCTGTAGGTTTGCCTGCGATTTTTCGAGGTATTGACTTACTTCAGTATTGATCAATTGCATCGACACTTCAAGCTGCCTGCGGTTGGCAAAGGCAGCACCTGTTTGAGGCACAATTACTTCGAAATACTGGTCTACAAATTCTGCAGTTGCCGGGTAGTTCCCTTTTATAATCGATAAAAACGGGTAAACTTCTATTTCTAAAAACTCATTCAATTTGTTTTCTTCGTTAGAAGAAGCAAAATCACCAATCCGTTTAATCCAATCTTTGCAATTAAACAGTAGTTTATCGGTAAGCTCTAAAGAAACATGTTTACGGATGGCCTTTAAAGTATCAATTAAACTATTCAACTGCACTTCCATATCATCTTTTAAAGCCTTATTTCGCTCTATGGTAGAATTACGGATATCAATTGCACCAAATAAAGGGTACATGTGTTTAAAGGTAATGGTTTCAATTTCCTTTAATTTCTGATTGCCGTTATTCTGAAGGAAATGCCATACGGCTTCGTTAAATTTCCATTGTACAGAAGGTTGTAAAGCGGTAAATTTATCCATCAGCACTTCATCCATTTTGGCATCAAACTCTTCGATACTGTATTGGAAAAGCTGACCGATTAAAGGCATCGCCGGACGTAATCTGGATAACAATTTATCATCAACCAATACTTCTTCCTCCGAATACACCTCTAAAACACCAGCCAACTGGTTGTTGTAATAAATCGGCAATACTGAATAAGAACAAACGCCTGCTTCTTTCAACACCCTTAAAAAAGGATCTTTACTGATCTGATCGTCGTTAATGGCACTTACAAAAATTGCCCTTGGGTTTTCTTTATATTTTTCAACCAGCGAATAAAAAACTTCTTCTTCGAGATTAGATGATTTGGCTGAATTGATTAACATGCTCTGCGAAAACTCCTGGTTATCAAAAACCAGTTTATTGTTCACAGTTAAAAAGGGCATTAAACCAAATTCTACCTTTCCATTACCGCTCAAAGTTTTTAAGGCATGTATTACATGTTTATAGGCCTCTGTTTGATAATTATGGTCAACCAATGCATCACGAATGCCATCAATGGCATGTTGCAATGTTACATCTGTTATGGAAATAATGCTAAAACCTTCGAAATGAAAATCTTTTAAAGGCAAATGTTCAATCAGGTATTCGAGTTCGGTTTCGCTCTGGAAATGTTTCCCCAGTTCTTCAAAATTAAGCTCAGGCAGATCACCGTTATGTATAATATCTACAAACTTGGTATCAGTCTGAATATTATAATATTGGGTAAGTTTGGTATCCTGATTGATATGGGCATAAATGATCTCATTTTTTAGTACCGGGGTAAAATTATAAAAACGGCCTAAAATAACGTTATAAATAAATTTAAGCTGTTTTTTCTCAACCGGTTCGTTATCTTTTGTTACTTTATTTTTAGGATCATGATCCTTAAAAAATTTATAGAATGCGTTGGTGCTAAAGAAAATCTGATCCGGAATCGGGGTACTTAAAGCCCAAAACAAATCATCTTCGTTATCCATTAAAGGGGTTAGAATGGTGAAAATCAATTCTAAAGTATCTTTGTATTTGGATAATTCTTCGGCACTGATGTTGCCAAGCAGCACATCGTCTTTTTCAATTTTTTGAAGTAAAAATCTGTAAAATTCAGATTTTACGGATTTTTCTGTTTTCAACCGGCCTTTTAAATACTCCACGAGGGGGCGGAAAGACAGAGAAGATTCTACCTGGCAATGTATACATTCGTTTTTATGTATCTGTATTACATTGGTATTCATTGTATAAGTTTTGCTATAGTGTAAAAATTATAGTTATCTAATTAATTACTAATTCATTGCAAAGATACACACTCCTAAAAGTAATGTTCGTCTGCTGAACGTAATAGTTGGATATTACATCTATTAATATGTTACACAAATTTAGTACCTAAAATTAAGCGAAACGTATGGATACCAGCCATCAGAAGAGTGCCCCATCACAAATCGTACAACTGTGAGTGATGCCGGCGCGAAATAAACGCCCCCTCCTACACCGTGGTGCCAGATTGTTGATGCTTCGTCACGTTTCCAAACCCTGCCAACATCATAAAATCCCAATAAGCCAATTTGTCCGGGTAAAACATAACTTACCAGATCACCCAGTTTGGCCCTGAGTTCTAAATTATTATAAAACATGTGCTCACCAGCAAACCTAAACTGGCGATAACCGAGCAGATTACCCTGTCCGCCGAGATAAAGTGCCTGGTAAAAGGCTGGTTTCCCTACGGTTACGCCACCGCCAAAACGATCTGCCAAAATGAAGTTTTTTCTGCCATCGAGATTTTTATAAAGGGCTATACTTGCCGTAAACTGTCCGTAAGAGTTAGAATATTGATTTACACCTTTATAACCTGAAAGCTTAAAATCGACATAACTCCCTAAAGTTGGCAACAGGTCATTATCGCGGGTATTGTTGGTAAAATTGATGAAAGCACCGGCAAACATCTTTTCGTTGCGAACGGTTAATGAATCAGCCGAATGTAACAGTGATGGATTTTCGATAAAACGCCCATCGTTATCTTCCTGGTTGTATTTATAATATTGCCATGAAGGACCAACACTGAAAGTAGATTTAGGGCGGCGCCACCTCACAGCGGCATCAACCTGATAGAGGTTGTAACGTGCCCGGTAATACCTGATGTTATCTCCATCGTTGAAAGGTGTTTCGTTCCCTAAGCCAAAGAAATTCTGTGTATTATTTGGAGCAAAAGCGTCTGCTTTAACCACAATATCAGCTTTACCCAATGCCTTTAACCACTCTCCTTTGTAGTTAAACCTAAAGGCTTTTGTAGAAAAAGAATGGAGAAAAGAAAGGGTTTGAGAGTTGCCATAGGGTTGTTTTCTGAAACCCGGATTGGTTTGTTTGTAAATCAACCCCAATAAAACACCATCATCCTGATTGTAACCTGCGTTTAACAACCACGAATTTCTGCGGTACATATCTTTTGGAATGTAACTGAAATTAGCGGTATCGTTGGAAATGATTTTCCTGATTTTGTTGGCATCATCGCCGTTATAAGTGGCTTTATCTTCTCTTCCGTATAACTTTACCGAACCATTACTATTGGCAAAATCATACACTTTATTGCCCTTGCCACCAATAATCCTGATTTTGATATTCGAATTTTTATTATCCAGAATCAGACTATCATTACCATTGTGCATGTACACCCTGATTTCTTTGGTTACTTTCGGATCAAATTTCCTGTCGAAAAGTTCATCCTTGATATTTCCTTCTTTAGAAATTTTATTGATTTTTACCCTTAAACCATTGTCTTTGGCATCAGTAATCCGGATCAGTTCGTTTTTATTGGTTACTTCGATATCCACAATGCGGTTAAAGAAGTGGTAATACTGGTTCATCAGTTTCGGCAAAGTGGATATCCTGTTGCGCATCTGTGCCAAAAAGGCATCGTGGTGTAAGGAATAACTTGGTTCGGGAAGTTTTTTTAACGCTTTTTCGAATACGGCATCGTTGTAATTGGCGCAAAAATCCTTTACAATCTGATCAAATTCCTTTTCATCAATGTTGGCTGTCCAACGGCTGCTGATTTCCCTTCCTTCCCATAAAAACCAATTAATATTCTGTATGCCACGCTCGTAACCCTGCATCATCGGTAATAAGGAAGAGGATTGGGTATAACGCTGTAAAAAGCCGTCAGATCTGAAAAACACCTGATCACGGTCTCTTGGAACCGGCGAATAAGTTGAACCATCTTTAGTTTTGGTTTCTTTCCAGCGCCACTGGTCTTCATGCCTGTCCCAATCGCCAAGCAGCACATCAAATGCCCTTGCCCTTACCCAGGCTGGTCCGTCTAGCTTGTTATCGTTATCGTCGGTCAGTTTTTTATCCATTTTGGGAGAACTATCTGATTCACCAGTAGGTTCTCTTTCTTCGAACAAGCACAGCGTATTGGCAAATGCCGATTCAAATTCTCCAAGGTTATCATCGGGAGAAACCCAGCCAATAATCGGGTTGCTATGAGCGATTCCTCCAGCCTTAGCCAGTTCGGGCACTACAAGGGCCGAAAAGGGGTGTTGTGCCGACATATTATCTTTAATCACATCTTTAGCAAAAGTTTCACGTAAGGCCGCTGGTAAAAGCACTTCAGGGTATTTTTCTACACTCCGCAATACATATTCTTTACCATCTTTATCTTCTAAACGCAAAGAGCGCGATTGATTACCGCCACCACGCTGGGTAGCCTTTAAACCACCCATCATTTGAGAAACCCTTAACACTGGAACTTTCGTTTTTCCGGCATATTCTTTACGGTAATTATCGCCAAAAACAAAACGATGGAAACGGCCAACACTATCATATTCGGGTTTAACACGCACGAAAATGCTGTCGGCTGTAATCGGTTTATCTCGGTTTCTAACCTTTTGAGGAATGGTTTCGAACTTTTTGATATAACTGTATACTTTCTTCACGCTGGTATCCGAATAAATATAATATTCGTAACGCATATCGTTATTTTTCAACTGATCGGCAACCACGTATCCCTGCTGCATTTCGTGGAACAGCGAAGTTTTGCCTTCTTTATTGGGCGATACTTTCGAACCTGAACCACTGATGATCTGCAGCTGTTTCCCTTTAATTAACTGTAGGCCGTGCTCGTGCCCCGCTACATAGGTTACATTTGGATAATCGCCAAATACACCTGTAATGGATTTAATCATATCCCTGTAGGCAGGGTGATTTAAATCTTCAGGACTTAATAAGGTAGAACGCAACATGGGGTAAACAGAGCCTAAAACAGGTAAAGGAATGTATAGGTTTTTGTTTAAAGAAGTTAACGGAAAAAGGTGGTTTCTTAAATTGAAATATCCTCCATGTGGTCCGTAACTTTGAAATGGATGATGCGAAGCCAATAGAATAACTTTATCCTTATTTTCTTCTAACAACTGCTCCATTTTGACCAAAACCTCATCTTTGGTTCTACAATCGCACTCCCCATTAGGATTCGATTTGTTATAAGGAAAAACCCACCATTCGCTATCATAAGCAATAATGGTTAATTTATCGGTGAGTTTAATGGCAACAGGATCGGGACAGCCGTTTGCGGGGATTAATTTTAACAGTGGATCGTTCTGTGCACTAAGAAAATCGCCCTGTGCTTTGATTTTAGCCAAACCTTTAGGGCCTGATTTATCCCAATCGTGGTTACCGGGAACAAAATAAACTGCAGCGCCCATTTTGCGCATGGGTTCAAACTGAGAACGGAGGATCTTTTTGGTTTCCTCCTCTTCAACACTGCCCGGAAGCCCCATTCCGGTTGGATAAATATTATCGCCAAGATATACAACGGTTGTTTTTTTGGGAAGGATCTGTTTTGCAGCATTTTTAAGATCCTGCATCTGAGCGGGATTCATCTCCCCTGCATCGCCAAAAAGAATTACACGGTATTTTACATCATCCTGCGCAAAGGCAATGAAGTTGATTAAAAATAAGATAGTAAAAATGGTAAATCTTTTGATCATAGACTCAGCGTTTGTATAAATATAGTTATTTTAAAATTATTTTGTTTTTTGGATGTTATTCCATTCAAATTGTCATGTTGAGCTTGTCGAAACACCTTAACAAACATTTATATTAGTCCTTCGACAGGCTCAGGATGACAATTGTATTTTATGATACAGGGTCTTCTATCGAAGGAAAGATCCTGATCCCAAAGTTTCGGGACAGGAGAACAACCGTACCATAGAATCCCCTCTGCTCCTTATTTCTTCAATTTAAGCAATAAAATATTCCCGGCGGCTAACGTTCCACCTTCGTTAGAAATGTAAAGGTTATTGTCGCGGTCGAAAGCAATACCTTCTGGTTGGTTAAATAAGTTCGGATCTAATGCTTGTGTAGCTTTAACTTTAAAATCAGCATCGGTAATTACCAACAGTTTATTTACTGATGAAAGGACATACCACTCATTAGTTTTGGTATTTTTAGCCAATGCCGATGGGCGGAACCTTGATTTTGAGCTTCCGGATGCTTTTTCGATGGCCTTGTGCGAGAGGCTAAATTCTCCGGCAGGGGTTAATGAGGCATCATTGTTGAATTTAAAGCCATAAATGCTTGAAGCTTTTGCTTTAGAATCGGGTTTGCTGTCTTTGGTCAATACGTAAATCATGTTGTTTTTCTCATCCGCAGCCAACCCTTCATACTCTGCTTTTGGTACCAGATCTTTGGTTTTGGTTACATTGCCGGCTTCTGGTTTGCTTAGCTCCGAAATTGGGAAAGTATGCAGTTCGCCATTGCTTTTTAACACAATAAAATAGTTTTTGATAAGGGTTACATCTTCATAATCGCCTTTACCACCGAATTTGGTAAACTTCGATTCTTTATCGCCCAAACCTAAATGAAAAAGGTCTCCATCTTCATCCTGAATGGCAAATACCTCTTTAGGATCGCCATTATGAAATACAATTCCCGATATTTCGAACAGGTTGTGCGGCATATTGTATTTTACAGGCTTCGATAAATCGTAAGGAAAATCTGATTTTTCGGCACTACCGGTCGAAACTGTTGCTGTTGAATCACTCTTTTTATCATCACGGTTACCGTTAACACAGGATATACCCAAAAAGGCCACTGAAATGAGTAAACTGGAAGCGAGGAAAGTTTTATTGTATTTCATAAGGTAAAATTTAATGCTTGTTTATTTATTAATCGTTATCTCGACAGCATAGCCGTCATCTCGACCGTAGCGGAAAGATCTATCAAAGATCATTTTCTATAGATTTCTCCATTCCGTTGCACTCCAGTCGAAATGACGATCGTACGGTAGGGACACAGACCACGGCGTTATTTATTTTTCAATAATTCATAAATATCATGCTGAGAGGAAACAAGAATCCCGCCAGTTTTAACCGGAATGTTATCCATGTGTTCATCAATACAAACAGCCTGCACATTATCATGTTTCTGGATTTCGATAATGTCGATCATTTCTGCTTTAATCTGTTCATTATAAATGGGGAAACAAACTTCGATCCTGCGGTAGATATTGCGGTTCATCCAGTCGGCCGAACCGAGATACATGTCGTTTTTGCCCAGGTTGTGAAAGATAAAAACCCGCCCGTGTTCTAAATAACGATCAACTATGCGGGTAACTTTAATGTTTTCACTCATTCCTTTTACACCCGGAACCAGGCGGCAAATGCTCCGCACCATCATATCGATTTTTACACCTGACTGTGAGGCTTCATAAAGTTTATTGATCAATACTTTTTCTTCGAGGTTATTCATTTTAATGGTAATGCCCGATGGTTTGCCCTGCCTGGCATGTTCAATCTCGCGATCGATCAGCTCCAGAAAAACCTGTTGAAGGTTAAACTGGGCCACCAATAAATGCTTGAAATTAATCAGATCGGCTGATGTTGGCTTAACCCTTTTGGCCAGAAAAATAAAAAGCAGTTCTACTTCCCGCAACATTTCTTTATTAGCCGTCATTAAAATATGATCGGTATAAAAGGCCGCGGTACTTTCGTTAAAGTTTCCGGTGGCAAATAAACCTGAATAATGCATCCTATCGCCTGTCTGGCGTTTTACAAGCGCTACTTTGGCATGTACTTTTAAAGCGGTAACACTGTAAATGATATCAACACCAACCTCTTTCATTTTCTTGGCCCACTTAATATTATTCGCTTCATCAAAACGGGCTTTAAGTTCTACTAAAACAGTTACTTTTTTGCCGTTTTTAGCTGCGCTGATTAAGGCATTTACAATTTTAGAATCGCTCGCCACACGGTAAAGCGTCACATAGATTTCCCTTACATCTTCATCAAGAGCGGCTTCGTTAAAAAACCGCAGCACGCTATCGTAACTTTGGTATGGGGTATGGACAATGATATCGTTTTTATAAATGGCATCGGTTAATGATCCATCAATCAGATCGGTATTGCAAAGTTTGGGCCAGTTCTGGTTGGATAATTTCGGCGAATTAACCGGAAAACCCATAAAATCTTTCAGGTTATGGTACTGTCCCCCTTCTATCCTATTGGCTTTTTTAAGGTTGAAGAGCTTTTTAAGCGGTTCGAAAACATTAGCAGGTATGCCGGGCTGATGAAGAAAGCGGGTAGCGAGACCTGAATCTCGTTTAAGCAACTGTTTCTCCAATTGTTCGGATAAACTGCCTGAATATTCGTCTTTCAGGTCGATTTCTGCATCCCGGGTAATCTTGAAACTGTAACAGCCTGTAATTTCTCCTTCAGGAAAAATCCTATCTAAATGAAACCGGACAATATCATCGAGGAAAACGATAAAAGTTTCGTCGCCTGCTTCTACTTTATAAAAACGCGGTAACTGGCTGGAAGGAATATTTAAAATAATCACTTCGGTTTCCTCATTCTTTTTTAAGGTAATCAGAAAATAAAGCTCGTTGTTGGCCGGAAAAAAGTTGGTATCCTGATTGATGTGAACAGGCTGCAAAAAGGCCATCACCTGACTCAAAAAATACCTGGTTACACTTTTTTGGATTTCTTTAGGAAATGCCTTTCCATAAATTAAATTAATTTTATTTTCTTTTAACTTCGGAATAATATCCGATTTGAGCACAACGCCATATCGTTGTTGTTGATCGGAAATGAGTTGATTGGCGGTATTTAGTAAATTATCATCAATCTGGATATCATTGTCTTCTTTATTGCTCAATTTTTCCAGCGCAAGCAGTACAGGCATCCTTACCCGGTAAAACTCGTCGAGGTTAGAAGAAAATATCGACAAAAATTTGATCCTCTCTAAAAGCGGAACGGTGTTGCGCTCGGCTTCCATTAAAATGCGCTCGTTAAATTTTAACCAGCTTAAATCCCTGTTTAAAAAAGAGGTTTCGGTTGTTGTTTCCATTAAAGTTTACCGTAAGCTGCGTAAGCAATTACAAATGCCAATACTGCTGCAATTAAACCAAACATGAAAATATTATAAGCTAAGCGGATCAGTTTATATTTGCGACCCAATACCACCCCCTGCGAGTACACATCGGTTATAAGCGTTCCATACAAAAAGTCTTTATCGTTCATCACCTTAATCATCCCGTCGGTATAACTTGGCAAGCTCATTTTATAAAAGTTACCAAAAAACAACAGGTTTACTTTTTTCTTATCCATATCTTCCTGGGTAAATTCGCCTTTGGGAATAGATGGACGGGTTGACAGGATAGAAACCACCACACAGGTTAAACTCACCATTAAGAGGATAAAAGTTGGAATAATCAGGTTGCCGTGATCTTCTAAACGCCTTAACAGCAAACTCACGATTAAGGAAAGCATAATCGAGTTTACGGTAATGAGGATATGCGCTTTGTTATCGGCCATATCGCTCAAACGCTGGTTATTGGCCGACGTAATCCTGAACATGGTTTCGATACCTTTATCAGGTCTGTCGTCTTTATCTTTTTTCTTTTTGTCTTTGATGATTACCGGCGCAAAGTTTTTAGGTTCTTCGAGTTCTGTACTGATTTCTTCCTGAGCTGTGAGTTTACTTTTCAGTTTATCGACGTTTTTCTGTTTCTGATCGCTCAATAAAAGATTGGCATAATCGGTGTGGTAATGGTGCGATTCCATAAACTGGATATCTTTTTTACGCCATTCCAATTTGCTGATATCTTTTTTATAAATCAGTTCGTTTTCCTTGTGCATCAGTTTTCCTTTAGCACGGAAATCAGGTAATCCTAAATGAAAAAGATCTGCATCACAGATGATTTTATCGATTTCATTTTTAGGCTGCTGTGGTATTTTAGTAGCTAAAATTGCACTTTTTACACTTTCGCGTACTTCCTGGTTTACCTTATGTTTTGCCAAAAATTCATCAGCCAGTTCGGCTCCCTTTGCTTCATGGTTCAAGGCATCTTCGAAATATCCGGTATCATGAAAATACGCTGCAACGGTTATGGTAAAAAAATCCTGTTCATTAAGCTGATAGTGATTGGCGATCTGTTGTGCCGCATTTACAACTTCCTGGGTATGCTCTAAATTATGATAAACCAACCGCGGATCGTTATGGGTATGGAAGTAATCGCTAACGTGCGCCTTTACATCTTCCTGCAATTGTTTATAGTTCATGAACGTAAATATGGTGGTATTATTGGGTTATTTTGGGGAAAATGCATTTTCTTAAAAGCTTTTTACATTGAAATTGTTTTGATTTTTTATAATTATAAAATTACGTTTATTTTTTGCTAAATAAAAAAGCCATCATTTCGAGCGAAGTGTAATGAGGCCGAGAAATCTATCTCGAGATAGATCTCTCCGCTCCGCCATGCTCCGGTCGAAATAATATCCAAGATCAAAGTTAATATACATGCCATTGCTTCGAGTTACCGTCATTTCGAGCGGAGCTGAGAAATCTGCCAAAAA
>NZ_JAVTSU010000038.1:0-16793 GCF_032678605.1 Pedobacter miscanthi | reverse complement strand
TGCAACTGCTACGGTTAATATTGCCGATGATGATGTGGCAACGATCACTGTTGCTACAACAGATGGCGCTGAACCGAATACCAATGGTTCGTTCGTGTTTACCATGAGCAAAGCGAGTGCTACCAATACGGTTATCACTTATACTGTTGGTGGTACTGCTACCAATGGCACAGATTATACAACCATTCCTACTACCGCTACTATTTTGGCTGGTCAGACTACCGTTACCGTTCCGGTTACCGTAACCAACGACCAGATCGTAGAAGGTAACGAAACAGTATTGTTAACTTTCACCGCTGCGACCAACAACCCGAGCATTACGGTAACCCCTGCAACTGCTACGGTAAATATTGCCGATGATGATGTGGCAACAGTTAGCATCTCTGCTACACCGAGCAGTTATGATGAAGCTGCCGGTAATGCAACATTTACTGTTACTTTAAGTGCAGCAGTACAAAATGCATTTACGGTTGATTACACTACTGTGGATGGTACTGCGAAAGCCGGATCAGATTATACCGCTAAAAACGGAACCTTAACTTTCCCTGCAGGTTCTGCAGCAGGTTCAATCTTAACTTTTACCGTTCCGATTATTAACGATAATGTAGTAGAGCCAACGGAGACTTTCTCTGCAACATTGAGCAATGTAACCGGTGGATTTGGCTTGGTGACTATCGGAACCGGTAATGCAACTGCAACTATTACCGATAACGATACTTCTATCGCCACCATCACTTCCGGAACACCAGGAAACGAGAACGGTCCTGTAAACGGAACATTCACGGTTACTTTAAGTAATCCATCATCAACTGATACACAGATTACCTACAGCTTAGCCGGAAGTGCTACTGAAGGCAGTGATTATTCTACCATTACTACCAAAACCATTACCATTGCTGCTGGTCAAACTACCGGCACCATTACCATTCCGGTATTGGCAGATGCCATAGTAGAAGGAACCGAAACGGTTATTGCGAACCTGGTTTCAAGCAATAGTCCGCTGGTAACCATTACCACAGCACCTGCTGATAAAACGGCAACCATCAACATCCTCGATAACAACACGGCTACGGTTAGCATTTCTGCTACGCCAGCCAGCGTTAACGAAGGAGATGGAACAGCAAAATTTACGGTAACCTTAAGCACTGCTGTTCAAAATGCATTCAGTGTTAATTATACTACAAGCAACGGAACAGCTATCGCAGGTGCTGATTATACCGCCACAAGCGGAACCTTAAACTTCCCTGCAAATTCTCCGGCCGGTGCTACCTTAACATTTACCGTTCCGATTATTGATGACAATACGGTTGAGCCGAGTGAAACCTTCAACGGAACATTAACCGGCATAACCGGAGGATTAGTAACCATTGCAACAAATAGTGCTGCAGTAACCATTATCGATAACGATGCTTCTGTAGCCAGTATTGCCCCAGGTGTTAACGGTAACGAAACAGGTCCTGTTCAGGGAACTTTTGTTGTAACATTGAGCAAACCGGCTTCAACAGATACGCAGCTTACTTATACATTAGGCGGAAGCGCAACCGAAGGAAGCGATTATACCACTATTGTAACTAAAACCATTACCATCCCAGCCGGAGAAACTACCGGAACCATCACCATTAATGTATTGCAGGATGCGATTGCAGAGAATACTGAAACGGTAATTGCTACTTTAGCTACTTCGGGCAATGCGGTAACCGTAAATACTACACCGGCGAGCATCAATATTATTGATGCCAATACCTCGAGTGTAAGTATTTCTACCACGCCTACAGTTAGCGAGGCTAATGGTACGGCAACTTTTACCGTAACCTTAAGCAATGCCATTCAAAATGCATTCAGCGTAAATTATGCAACAGCTAATGGTACTGCTATTGCAGGATCGGATTATACCACGACCAGCGGAACATTAAACTTCCCTGCCAATTCTCCTGCCGGTACCATCTTAACCTTTACCGTTCCGATTATAAACGATAATATTGCTGAACCGAACGAAACCTTTACTGCTACCTTAAGTGGCATTACCGGTAATGTAGTCGTGATCAGCAATGCTACAGCGACAGCAACTATTTTAGATAACGATGCCGCAACAGTATCAATCGCCGCCGGAACACCTGGTAGCGAAAACGGTCCGGTTAACGGAACATTTACTGTTACTTTAAGTAATCCATCATCAACTGATACACAGATTACTTATACTTTAGGTGGAACCGCAACCGAAGGAAGCGATTATTCTACCATCGTTACCAAAACCATCACCATCCCGGCTGGTCAAACTACCGGAACCATTACCATTCCGGTATTAACCGATAATATTGTTGAAGGAACAGAAACTGTAGTGGCAACACTGGTTTCTACCAATAGCCTTTTGGTAACGGTAACCCCAATACCTGCCAATAAAACAGCAAGCATTAACATTACCGATAATACCACCGCTACAGTAACGGTATTGGCTACCACCGATGGAGCAGAGCCCAATACGCAGGGCTTGTTCACTTTCACATTAAGTAATGTATCTACAACCGATACGCAGATTACTTATACCGTAAGCGGAACCGCAACCGGCGGAACAGATTATACTTCAATCGGTACAACGGTAACCATCCCGGCCGGACAAACTACTGCAACTGTACCGGTTCTGGTGCAGGATGATACTTTTGCCGAGCCAATGGAAACGGTGATTTTGACCATGGCTGCTGCCACCAATAATCCGGCAATTACGGCAAACACCACACCTGCAACCGTAAACATTGCCGATAACGATAATGCAACCGTAGCGGTTAACAGTATTTCGGTTGTAGAAAATGCAGGTAATGCAACCTTTACCGTAACCTTAACCGGTAACGTTCAGGATGCATTTACCGTAAATTATAGCACAACAAACGGAACGGCATTAGCTGGTTCTGATTATACGGCAACAACAGGCAGCGTAACTTTCCCGGCAGGATCGCTTAGCGGTGCAACACAAACCTTCAGCATTCCGGTTATAAATGATAACATTGCCGAATTAACCGAGACATTTACCGTTAAATTAAACAGCGTAAGTACCGGATCGGTAGTAACCATCCCTGCGGGAGGTGCAACGGGAACAGCAACCATTACCGACGATGATGCTGCAAGTGTGGCCATTAACAGTGTTTCTGCTTTAGAAAGCGCTGGCAATATGAGCTTCACCGTAACCTTAACAGGAAACATACAGGATGCACTATCTGTCAATTATGCAACTTCTGATAATACAGCGATTGCAGGATCAGACTATACCGCTAAAACAGGTGTAGTTACTTTCCCTGCCGGATCTGTTTCGGGAGCAACGCAAACCATTCTGATCCCGGTTACGGATGATAACGTTACCGAAGGGCCTGAAAGTTTTAAAGTAACCTTAAGCAATGCAACGGCTCCGCTTACCATTACACAGGCAGAAGGTATCGGAACCATTATTGATAACGACCCTGCAACGGTGAGCATTTCTGCTACACCAACAAGTGTAAACGAAGCAGCGGGTAATGCAACGTTTACGGTAACCTTAAGTAATGCGGTACAGGCAGGCTTTAGTGTTAATTATACCACATCAAACGGAACAGCTACTGCTGGCAGCGATTATACCGCTACAAGCGGAACATTAAATTTCCCGGCTGGTTCTGCCGCTGGTGCAACTTTAACCTTTACCGTTCCGATTATTAATGATAATGTAGTTGAACCAAATGAAACTTTTAACGCAACCATTAGTAATGTAAGCGGTACTTTGGTAGGTATTGCAACCAATACCGCTACGGTAACCATTACCGATAATGATACCTCGGTTGCTACCATTACCCCGGGAACCCCAGGAAATGAAAATGGCCCGGTTAATGGAACCTTTACCATAACCTTAAGTAATCCATCATCAACTGATACACAGATTACCTATACTTTGGGTGGAACGGCAACAGAAGGAAGTGATTATTCGACCATCGTTACCAAAATCATTACCATCCCGGCGGGTCAAACTACCGGCACCATCACTATTCCGGTATTAACCGATAATATTGTAGAGGGTACCGAAACGGTTATGGCTACTTTAAGCAGCGCCAACAACCCTGCTGTAACCGTAAGCAATACACCTGCAACGATCAACATTACCGACAATACCACTGCTACCGTAACTGTAGCCGGTACTGCCGATGGTGCTGAACCTAATACACCGGGTAAATTTACCTTCACCTTAAGCAATGTATCTACAACTGATACGCAGGTTACTTATACTTTAAGCGGTAGTGCCACCAGCGGTGCGGATTATACTTCGATTGGTACAACGGTAACCATCCCTGCAGGACAAACCACTATAACCGTAAGTGTACCGGTATTGGATGATAATATAGCAGAGGGTACCGAAAACGTAATCTTAACCATGACTGCCGCAACAAGCAATCCATCGGTTACGGCAAGTACAACACCTGCAAGCATTAATATTACCGATAACGATACATCAGTTGCCACCATTACGGCTGGTACGCCAGGAAACGAAAATGGTCCGGTTAACGGAACATTTACCGTAACCTTAAGCAATCCATCTTCACAACCTACCACCATTACTTATACTTTGGGTGGAACGGCAACTGAAGGAAGCGATTACTCGACCATTGTTACCAAAACCATTACCATCCCGGCTGGTCAAACCACCGGAACGATTACCATTCCGGTATTAAGCGATGCGGTAGTAGAAGGTACCGAGAAGGTAATTGCTACATTGGCTACCTCGGGCAATCCACTGGTAACCGTAAGCAATACACCGGCAAGCATCGATATTCTTGATAACAACACGGCAACGGTGAGCATTTCTGCAACACCAACCAGCGTTAACGAGGCAGCTGGAACAGCAACCTTCACCGTAACTTTAAGTGCAGCAGTTCAAAATGCATTTACGGTTGATTATGCAACAGCTAACGGAACAGCAACAGCCGGATTAGATTATACGGCAACAAACGGAACCCTAACTTTCCCTGCAGGATCTGCAGCTGGTGCAATATTAACCTTTACCGTTCCAATCAATAACGATAACCTGGTTGAGGCAAGCGAAACTTTCAATGCAACCATTAGCAACGTCAATAATAATTTGGTAACCATTGGCACTGCTACGGCTACTGTAACCATTATTGATAACGATACTTCGGTTGCCAGCATTGCTCCTGGACTAAACGGAAACGAAACAGGTCCGGTAAATGGAACATTTATTGTAACCTTAAGTAATCCATCGGCTACCGATACGCAGCTAACCTATACTTTAGGTGGTACGGCTACCGAAGGAAGTGATTACTCAACCATCGTAACCAAAACGATCACCATTCCTGCTGGTGAAACCACCGGAACGATTACCATTCCGGTATTAACCGATGCCATTACCGAAAGTCCTGAAACCGTTATTGCTACATTGGGTACTTCTAACAACCCAGCGATAACGACGAATACAACACCTGCAACCATCAATATCCTTGATGCCAATACCGCAAGTGTAAGCATTTCGACTACGCCAACAGTTGATGAAGGTGCTGGAACGGCTACCTTTACGGTAACGCTGAATAATGCTGTTCAAGATGCATTTAGCGTTAATTATGCAACAGCAAACGGAACTGCAACGGCAGGATTAGATTATACCGCAACCAATGGAATATTAAACTTCCCTGCAAATGCTGCAGCGGGAGCTACATTAACTTTCACCGTTCCGATTATTGATGATAACCTGGCCGAGCCATCTGAAACTTTTACTGCAACCTTGAGCGGTATTACCGGTGGGGTAGTGCTCATCAGCAATGCAACGGCAACGGCAACCATTGTTGATAATGATGCATCTGTAGCGACTATTGCAGCGGGTACACCTGGAAACGAAAACGGTCCGGTTAATGGAACATTTACCGTAACCTTAAGCAAACCATCATCAACTGATACGCAGATCACCTATACTTTGGGTGGTACAGCTACTGAGGGTAGTGATTATTCAAGCATTGTTACTAAAACCATTACCATTCCGGCTGGTCAAACCACCGGAACCATCACCATCCCGGTATTAACCGATAACCTGGTTGAAGGTAATGAAACGGTAATGGCTACTTTAACAGCTTCTGGTAATCCATTGGTAACGGTAAGCAATACACCTGCAAGTATCAATATTCTTGATAATACGACGGCAACCGTAACCGTGGCCGCAACAGCCGATGGGGCAGAGCCAACTACACCAGGTTTATTCACCTTTACGCTAAGCAATGTATCTACAACTGATACCCAGATTACTTATACGGTAACAGGTTCAGCAACCAGCGGATTGGATTATACTTCAATCGGTACAACGGTAACCATCCCTGCCGGACAAACTACGGCAACGGTAAGTGTACCGGTATTGGATGATAATATTGCTGAAGGGATAGAAACGGTTATTTTAACCATGACTGCTGCAACAAGCAATTCTTCAATTACTGCTGGTACCACGCCGGCAACCGTTAATATTACCGATAACGATACTTCGGTAGCGACCATTACGGCTGGTACACCGGGTAATGAAAACGGACCTGCAAACGGAACATTTACCGTAACGTTGAGCAATCCATCATCACAGCCAACTACCATTACCTATACATTAGGTGGTTCGGCAACAGAAGGAAGCGATTACTCAACCATCGTAACCAAAACCATTACCATCCCGGCCGGTCAAACCACCGGAACGATTATCATTCCGGTATTAGCCGATAATTTAGTTGAGGGTACTGAAACGGTAATGGCTACTTTAACCAGTTCGGGCAATCCATTGGTAAGTGTAAGCAATACACCTGCTACCATCAATATTGATGATAATACCACTGCAACAATAACTGTAGCGGCTACCACAAACGGGGCAGAGCCTGCAACACCGGGCTTGTTTACCTTTACGTTGAGCAACGTATCTACAACCGATACACAGGTTAGCTACACCGTAAGCGGCACAGCAACAAGCGGGGTAGATTATACTTCGATCGGTACAACGGTAACCATCCCGGCCGGACAAACTACTGTTACGGTTAGTGTACCGGTAATTGATGATAATATTGCTGAAGGAACAGAAATGGTGATCTTAACCATGACTCCTGCAACGAGTAACTCTTCAATTACGGCAAATACAACACCAGCCACGGTTAACATTACCGATAACGATACTTCGGTAGCGACCATTGCCGCCGGTACAGAGGGTAATGAAAACGGACCAGTAAACGGAACCTTTGTGGTAACCTTAAGTAATCCTTCTTCGCAACCAACTATCATTACTTATACCGTAGGCGGAACCGCAACCGAAGGAAGTGATTACCCGACCATTGTTACTAAAACAGTAACCATTCCGGCAGGACAAACCACTGCTACCATCACCATCCCGGTATTAACCGATAATTTGGTAGAAGGAACAGAAACCGTTGTGGTAACTTTGGGTACTACTAATAATCCATTGGTAAGCGTAAGCAATACACCTGCTTTTATTAATATTATTGATAATACCACTGCAACGGTAACAGTAACCG
This sequence comes from Pedobacter miscanthi, assembly GCF_032678605.1. Lineage (GTDB taxonomy): Bacteria > Bacteroidota > Bacteroidia > Sphingobacteriales > Sphingobacteriaceae > Pedobacter > Pedobacter miscanthi_A. The sequence continues at coordinate 9,276 of NZ_JAVTSU010000038.1, read as the reverse complement.
CAACGGCAAATGGAGCAGAGCCATCTACACCTGGTCAGTTTACCTTTACCCTAAGTAATGTATCTACAACTGATACGCAGATTACCTATTCGGTAAATGGAACAGCCACCAGCGGATTGGATTATACTTCGATCGGTACTACGGTAACCATCCCGGCCGGGCAAACTACTGCAACAGTGAGCGTGGCGGTATTAAACGATAATCTTGTTGAAGGAACAGAAATGGTAGTATTAACCATGGCTGCTGCAACAAGCAATCCTTCAATTACAGCAAATACCACACCTGCAACGGTTAATATTAGCGATAATGATACCGCAATTGCAACCATTGCGCCAGGTATAAGCGGTAACGAAAATGGTCCGGTTAACGGAACCTTCACGGTAACCTTAAGTAATCCGTCATCAACCGATACACAGATTACTTATACTGTTGGCGGAACTGCAACCGAAGGAAGTGATTACAGTCCGATTGTGAAAACCATTACCATCCCGGCTGGTCAAACCACCGGAACCATTACCATTCCGGTATTGGCAGATGCGGTAGTAGAAGGAACAGAAACGGTTTTAATTACTTTAGGCAGTACAAACAATCCTTTAATTAATGTAAACAATACGCCTGCAAGCATCAATATCCTGGATAACAGTACGGCTACGGTAAGCATTTCTACCACACCGGTAATTAATGAAAACGCAGGTACGGCAACCTTTACAGTAACTTTAAGCGCAGCAGTACAAAATGCATTTAGTGTTGATTATAAAACAATAGATGGAACGGCGACTGCGGGCTTAGATTATACCAATGCAACCGGAACATTAACGTTCCCTGCAAACTCTCCTGCAGGTGCAACCTTAACCTTCACTGTTCCGATTAACGACGATAACATTGTTGAGCCATCTGAAACCTTTAGTGCTACTTTAAGTAATGTAAGCAGCCTGTTGGTAAGCATTGCAACTGGTACGGCAACTGTTACCATTACTGATAACGATACAGCTGTAGCAAGCATAACACCGGGTACAAACGGTAACGAAGCTGGTCCGGTTAACGGAACCTATATTGTAACCTTAAGTAACCCGTCGGCTACCGATACACAGCTAAATTATACTTTAGGCGGTACCGCAACAGAAGGCAGCGATTACACCACAATAGTAACTAAAGTAATTACCATCCCTGCCGGCCAAACCACCGGGACGATTACCATCCCCGTTATTGCCGATGCGGTAGCAGAAAGTATAGAAACGGTAATTGCAACTTTAGGTACCTCAAATAATCCTGCGGTAAGTGTAAATACGAACCCGGCAAGCATCAATATTCTTGATGCCAATACCGCCAACGTAAGTATCTCGATTAATGCGGCAAGCGTAAGCGAAGCTGTGGGTACAGTTACTTTATCGGTTACCTTAAACGTGGCAGTTCAGAACAGTTTTACTGTTGATTATGCAACAGCAAACGGAACAGCCCTTGCAGGGCTAGATTATACTGCAACCAGCGGAACCTTAACCTTCCCTGCAAATTCGCCGGCAGGTACCGTACTTAATGTGGTCATCCCGATCATTGATGATAACCTGATCGAAAATTCAGAATCATTTACGGTGGGTTTAACCAATGTACAAGGTGCTGATGTGGCCATTGGCGCAAGTCCGGCAACGGTAACCATTGCCGATAACGACAGTGCTGTGGCAACCATCACTGCAGGTACCAACGCAAATGAAAATGGTTTGGTAAATGGTGTGTTTAACGTTACGTTAACCAACCCATCAGCTACACCAACTACCTTAACCTTTACCTTAACCGGTACAGCAACAGAAAGTGCCGATTATGGTGCGGTTACCAAAACCATCATCATCCCTGCTGGTACAACTACAGGAACCATCATCATTCCGGTAATGGCCGACGGGGTGGCAGAAGGTATTGAAACGGTAATTGCTACTTTAACTGCTTCCGGCAACCCGGTAATTACGGTGAATAACACACCTGCAAGCATCAACATCCTGGATGCAGATGTTGCAACGGTGAGTATCGCAACTACACCGGTAATTAACGAAAATGCCGGCACGGCCACCTTTACGGTTACCTTAAGCAACAATGTACAAAATAGCTTTAGCGTAAATTACGCAACGGCCAATGGTACAGCTACAGCAGGACTTGATTATACCGCAACCAGCGGAACCTTAACATTCCCTGCAAACGCTGTAGCTGGTACAAGCTTAACTTTCACCGTTCCAGTTAACGATGATAACCTGGTAGAACCATCCGAAACCTTTAGTGCTGCACTAAGCGGTATTACCGGTAATGTAGTTACCATTGGTACATCGCCTGCAACGGTAAGCATTACGGATAATGATACTTCGGTAGCCAGCATTACTGCAGGTACAAATGGTAACGAAAACGGTCCGGTAAATGGAACTTATACCGTAACCTTAAGTAATCCGTCATCAACTGATACGCAGATTACCTTTACTCTTGGTGGAACAGCAACCGAAAGCAGCGATTATACTACCATTACCAAAACTATTACCATCCCGGCTGGTCAAACTACCGGAACCATTATTATCCCGGTAATCAGCGATAATATTGTAGAGGGGAATGAAACCGTTATTGTTACCTTAACCGGAACCAATAACCCGGCGGTAACGGTTAACAATACGCCTGCAACCATTAATATTATCGATAACAATTCGGTAACGGCAAGTATCTCAGTGATTCAAACCAATGTTAACGAAGCAGCCGGCACCGCAACCTTTACCGTAACCTTGAGCGGAGCGGTACAGGATGCTTTCAGTGTAGATTATACTACTGCCGATGGCACGGCAAAAGCAGGATTGGATTATGTGGCAACCAGCGGAAAATTAAATTTCCCTGCAGGTTCAGCAGCAGGTGCAAGTTTAACCTTTACTGTTCCTATTATAGATGATAACATTGTTGAAGGAGATGAAACCTTTAGCGGGATCATCAGTAACGTATCTGGTAATTTGGTAACCATTGCAAATGGTACCGCTACGGTAACCATTACCGATAACGATTCGTCGGTAGCTACAATCACTGCAGGAACAAATGGTAGCGAGAACGGACCTGTAAACGGCACATTTACCGTAACCTTAAGCAATCCGGCTGCTACCGATACGCAGTTAACTTATACCCTGGCAGGAACAGCAACCGAGGGTAGCGATTACAGTAACATTGTAACCAAAACCATCACCATTCCTGCTGGTCAAACCACCGGAACAATCACTATTCCGGTATTAACCGATGCAATAGTAGAAGGTACAGAAACCATTATTGCTAAACTGGTAACTTCTGGTAATCCATTGGTAACCGTAAGCAATACGCCTGCAACCATTAACATTGCAGATAATACTGAAGCAATTGTAACGGTAGCTGCAACGGCAGATGGAGCAGAGCCTTCAACGCCTGGTCAGTTTACCTTTACCCTAAGTCATATATCCACAACCGATACACAGATTACCTATACTGTAAGTGGAACAGCAACCAGTGGAACGGATTACTCGCCAATTGGCAATACGGTAACCATCCCTGCCGGACAAAGCACTGCAACAGTATCGGTGCCGGTATTAAACGATAACATTGTAGAGGGAACCGAAACGGTAATTTTAACCATGAATGCCACTACCAATAATGGTTCGATCATTGCAAGCACTACGCCTGCAACGGTAAATATAACCGATAGTGGTTCTTCAATTGCTACGATAACTGCGGGTACAAACGGTAACGAAAACGGTCCGGTTAACGGCACATTTACCGTTACCTTAAACAATCCATCGGCTACCGATACACAGATTGCTTATACTTTAAGTGGAACAGCTACAGAAGGCAGTGATTATAGTCCGGTTGTAACCAAAACCATTACCATCCCGGCGGGTCAAACCACGGCAACCATCACCATTCCGGTATTGGCTGATGCCATAGTAGAGGGAGCAGAAACGGTAATTGCTACGCTTGTATCTTCAAGCAATCCACAGATTACCACCAGCAACGTTCCGGCAACCATTGCCATTGCCGATAACAATGTGGCTACAGTAAGCATTTCTACTGCTCCAACGGTTAACGAAGGAGATGGGACGGCTACATTTACCATCACCTTAAGCGCTGCTGTGCAGAATGCATTTACGGTTGCTTATACCACAAGCGATGGCACCGCAACAGCTGGCTTAGATTATACCGCAACAAGTGGAACCTTAACATTCCCTGCAGGTGCAGCAGCGGGTACAACCTTAACGTTCACTGTTCCGGTTATCGACGATAACATTATTGAAGGCAACCATACTTTTAGCGGCGTGATCAGTAGTGTAACCGGAAACCTGGTAACCATTGGTACCGGTACAGCAACCACTACCATTATTGATAACGATACATCGGTAGCTACGATTACTGCTGGTGTTGATGGTAACGAAAATGGTCCTGCAAACGGAACATTCATCGTAACCCTAAGCAATCCATCGGCTACCGATACACAGATTACCTATACTTTAGGTGGTACGGCAACAGAGGGTACTGATTATAGTGCGATTGTAACTAAAACAGTTATAGTTCCTGCTGGTCAAACCACTGCTACCATTACTATCCCTGTATTGAGCGATGCTGTTTTAGAAGGCCCGGAAACAGTAATTGCTACCTTAACCGCCTCTGGTAATCCAGCGGTAACGGTGAGCAACGTTCCTGCAACCATTAATATTGCCGATAACAATGCAGCCAGTGTAAGCATCTCAACTGCACCGACTGTTAACGAAGATGCAGGAACGGCAACTTTTACCGTTACCTTAAGTGCTGCGGTTCAAAATGCATTTACAGTTGATTATACTACCACCAACGGTACTGCAACTGCTGGTTTAGATTATACCGCAACCAATGGAACCTTAACATTCCCGGCCGGTTCTGCTGCGGGTGCAACCTTAACGTTTACCGTTCCGGTTATCGACGACAACATCGTTGAAACGAACGAAACATTTAATGGTGTAATCAGCAACGTATCTGGTAACCTGGTAACCATTGCCACAAACACGGCAACCACCACCATTATCGATAACGATGCTACAGTAGCGACCATTGCTGCGGGTACAAACGGTAACGAAAATGGTCCGGTTAATGGAACATTTACCGTAACCCTGAGCAAACCGTCGGCTACCGATACACAGATTACTTATACCTTAAGTGGTACGGCTACAGAGGGTAGCGACTACAGTACGATTGTAACCAAAACCATTACAATTCCTGCCGGTCAAACCACTGCTACCATTACCATTCCGGTATTGAGCGATGGAGTGGTAGAAGGTGTAGAAACCGTTATTGCAACTTTAAGCAGTTCGGCCAACCCTGCGGTAACCGTAAGTAACGTTCCGGCAAGCATCAACATCACCGATGGTACAACGGCAACAGTAACCGTAACTGCAACAGCCGATGGTGCCGAACCATCAACTTCTGGTGAGTTTACCTTTACCCTAAGTAATCCATCTACAACAGATACACAGATTACTTATACCGTAAGCGGAACAGCAACCAGCGGTGCTGATTATACCTCAATTGGTACAACCATTACCATCCCTGCCGGACAAACTTCGGTAACCCTTCCGGTTCCGGTACTTGATGACAACATCAGCGAAGGAAACGAAACGGTAATAATAACGATGAATGCAGCAACAAGCAATGCATTAATCACGGCAGGCACAACACCAGCTACAGTTAACATCACAGATAACCGTCCGCCTGTTGCAACTGCACCAGCGATTACCACCAATGAGGATACCCCGGTTAGCGGAACCATTACTGCGAGCGATCCTGATGGCAACCCGCTTGCTTACACGGTAACTACGCCACCGGCACATGGAACAGTGGTAGTAAATCCTGATGGTACTTATACTTATACCCCTGCACCGAACTACAACGGTACTGACACTTTCACGGTAACGGTAAGTGATGGTAAAGGTGGTACGGTTCCTGTAACCATTTCGGTAACCATTAATCCGGTAAATGATGCGCCTGTTGCAACGGCACCAGTCATCACTACCAATAAAAACACACCGGTTAACGGAACCATTACCGCAACTGATGCAGATGGCGATGCACTTACTTTCGCGGTAACTACACCACCGGCACATGGTACAGTGGTAGTGAATCCTGACGGAACATATACTTATACCCCGGCCAACAATTACAGTGGTACAGATGTGTTCACGGTAACGGTAAGCGATGGTAATGGCGGTAGCACAACGGTAACCATTAACGTCACTATTAATCCAACCAATGTTGCCCCGGTTGCAAGTGCTCCGGCCATTATTACCAATAAAAACACACCGGTTAACGGAACCATTACCGCAACCGATGCAGATGGCGATGCACTTACCTTCGCGGTAACTACGCCACCGGCACATGGTACAGTGGTAGTTAATCCTGACGGAACATATACTTATACCCCGGCCAACAATTACAGTGGTAAAGATGTATTCACGGTAACGGTGAGCGATGGTAATGGCGGTACCACAACGGTAACCATTAACGTCACTATTAATCCAACCAATGTTGCCCCGGTTGCAAGTGCTCCGGCCATTAGTACCAATAAAAACACACCGGTTAACGGAACCATTACCGCAACCGATGCAGATGGCGATGCACTTACCTTCGCGGTAACTACGCCACCGGCACATGGTACAGTGGTAGTTAATCCTGATGGAACCTATACTTATACCCCGGCCAACAATTACAGTGGTACAGATGTATTCACGGTAACGGTGAGCGATGGTAAAGGCGGAACAACTATAGTAAGTATTGACGTAACCGTTAATCCAACCAATGTGGCGCCATTTGCAAGTGCTCCGGCCATTACCACTAACGAGGATACGCCGGTTAATGGAAAAATTACGGCAACCGATGCAGATGGCGATGCACTTACCTTCGCGGTAACTACGCCACCGGCACATGGAACGGTAACTGTAAATCCCGATGGTACTTATACGTATACCCCTGCACTAAACTATAACGGCAACGATACCTTTACGGTAACCGTAAGTGATGGTAAAGGCGGTATTACAACCGTAACCATTTCGGTAAGCATTAATCCGGTGAACGATGCTCCGGTAGCTACTGCTCCGGCAATTACTACGCCGCAGAATACACCGGTTAACGGAACCATTACAGCAAGCGATGCAGATGGCGATGCACTTACCTTCGCGGTAACTACACCTCCTGCACATGGTACTGTAGTAGTTAATCCTGATGGTACTTATACTTATACGCCAACTGCGGGTTATGCAGGTAACGATACCTTCACCGTAACGGTAAGCGATGGTAAAGGCGGTGCCACAACAGTAACCATTCCGGTAAATGTAACATTGGTAGCAGTACCAGCCATGAGCTTAACCAAAGTAGCTACTAATAGCGTAAGCAAAGTGGGCGATGTGATCAATTATAACATCGTGGTAACCAATACAGGTAATGTAGCCTTAACCAATGTTAACGTAACCGATGCAGGTGCTGATTTAGGATCAATCACTCCGGCAGGTATAGCAAGCCTGTTACCAGGTGTTAGTGTAACCGTAACGGCTAAACACACCGTTACTTTAACCGAGGTGAACAATGGCTCATTCACCAACCAGGCATCCGCTACAGCGCAAACGCCGGGCGGTGGTACCATCAGCAAACAATCAGATGATCCGAATACACCTGCTGTTGGTGATGCAACCATAACGGTAATTGCTCCGGCATCTACCATTACCCTGGTTAAAACAGGTACGCTAAGTGCTGATGGAAATAGCATTACCTATAACTTCACAGTTAAAAACACAGGTAATGTAACCTTACACATCATTACTTTGGTTGATACTAAACTTGCATTGAACAGGTTGATACCAGGAACATTGGCTCCGGGTGCAAGCGTAACCGATAGTTATGTTTACCAGTTAACGCAGGCTGATAAAGATGCGGGCAGTGTAACCAATACGGCTAAAATCACTGGTCAAACACCTGCAAACGTATCAATAAGCGATATCTCTGGTACGGCCGAGAATAATGATACACCAACGGTAACATTGATTCCTAACGCAGGATCGATAGCCTTGGTTAAAACATCCGTATTTAATGGCAATAAAGTAACCTATACATTCACCATTAAGAATACAGGAACCATTACTTTAAACACCATTACCTTAACTGACGCCAAACTGGGCTTAAACAACAAGGTGATTACGGTTGCCGGCGGACTTGCCCCGGGTGCCACTACTACTGATGTTGAAGTATACACCCTAACACAGGCCGATAAGGATTTAGGTACAGTAATTAATACGGCGACTGTAAATGCCAAAACACTGGGTGGCGCAAACGTATCAGATGTTTCCGGTACAGCCGAAACGAATGATACACCTACGGTTACTACTTTCCCTAAATCGCCGCGTGCGGTTGATGATGCTGGTGGTACAGTGGCCAATAAACCAGTTGTAATTAATGTGCTGGCGAATGATGATCCGGGTAACTCAACCTTTGATAAATTAACGGTTGAAATTGTAAGCCAGCCTAAACATGGTACCGTAAAAGTAAATGCTGATGGTACAGTAACTTATACGCCAGATCCGGGTTATGTGGGTGATGATGTATTTACTTACCGCGTAAAAGACGCTTACGGATATTATACCAATGTAGCTTCGGTGAATTTAACCGCCAATTTCACAGGTATTACCATCCCTAACCTGTTTACGCCGAATGGCGATGGTATTAACGATACCTTCGAAATTATTGGTCTTAACCAATACCAGTCTAACGAACTGCAGATTATTAACAGATGGGGTAATGAAGTATTCCACGCCAAAGGTTACCAAAACAACTGGACAGGCGAGGGACTGAACGAAGGTACCTACTACTACTTGCTACGTGTTAAAAAAGCAAACAGCGATGAGTTAGAAGTGTACAAAGGTTACATTACATTGATTAGGGCGTTTAAAAAATAAGATAAAAGGCTTAGCTCAGCCTGGTTGTTAAAACCAGGCTGAGCTTTAAGATATTAAGATGATGAAGAAATTAATATTGTTAATAGCAGGTTCGTTTTTGTTGCTTTCGAGGCCGGCATCTGCACAACAAGACGCCCAGTACAGTCAGTACATGTTTAACGGGATTTATATCAATCCGGCTTACGCAGGTTATAAAGAAGTGCTTAACGTGCACAGCTTTTACCGCAGCCAGTGGACGGGTATTACCGGGGCACCAAGGAGCATGTCGCTTGCTGTAGATGCCATTGCAAACAGCGGTAACGTGGGGCTTGCGCTTCAGGTGGCCAGT
>NZ_JAVTSU010000037.1:0-17984 GCF_032678605.1 Pedobacter miscanthi | reverse complement strand
GTAATGTTGAAGTTTAGGAGATCAGCGATTGACCTGTATATATTTAATTCTGTTTTATAAACAAAAAAGCCATCATCTGATGGCTTTTTGTTCGATTTTTTTTGTTGTACTCGGGGCGGGAATCGAACCCGCACGCCTTTGAAAGCACAGGATTTTAAGTCCTGCGTGTCTACCAGTTCCACCACCCGAGCATTAGCCGCTGCCGATCTCCATCGGCTTGGTTAACTTTAAAATAAATGCCTTCTGGTAGGAAGGCATTTTGGAGCGAAAGACGAGATTCGAACTCGCGACCCCGACCTTGGCAAGGTCGTGCTCTACCAACTGAGCTACTTTCGCATTTACAAAACTGATGTTGTTGTTTCGTTTTGGTGATGCAAATATAGGCAGATTTATATTTCTGTCAAGGGATTTCTTGTTAAAAATTTAATATTTAATTTAAATTGCTGGCTTTCAGTACAAGTAAAATTAAATCAGTTTCAAAACCTTTTGCCTGAAGGTAGCTCATCAGCCTGTTTTTTCTTTTAAACGGATCATTTTCGCTTAAACTTTCTGCTTTTTTAGCCGCTAATTTTTCTATCGCTAACAAATAATCATCATCATCGATGCTGTAAATTGCTTTTTGCAAAATTTTATCCGGCACACCTTTCAATTTTAAACCCTGTTTAATTTTAACCCGGCCCCAGTGTTTGATGTTGAATTTGCCCGATGCATAGCTTTTGGCAAACCTTTCTTCGTTCAAAAAATTGTTTACAATCAGTTCACTGATAATTTCTTCCAGTTCATCGCCGCGCATGCCCCATTCTACCAGTTTATAACGCACTTCCTTTTGTGAGCGCTCCTGATAAACGCAAAAACTTTCTGCTTTGGCCAAAGCTTGTTTTTTATCTAATATTACTGCCTCTTGTTTACCGCTTTTCATAATTATTTACTGAAATTCGTAAAAATAAAAGCGATTACCGTATTTTTCTGAATATAATAGCATGCAAAACCCTATATATACCCTAGCCAAAATAGCCAAAATTTTAAATGCCGATGCCAAATTAGTTGATGGAGAGGTGATTATTCAATACCTGGTAATTGATAGCCGGTCGGTTTTAGTGCCAGAAAATTCTGTGTTTTTTGCTTTGCAATCGCACCGCGACGGACATGAATTTATCAAAGATGCTTATACAAAGGATATCCGTAATTTTGTAATTACAGAGGCTAAATACATACATCAATACGCTGATTGTAATTTTTTACTCGTTAATGATGCTTTAGCTGCCCTACAGCAACTCACAATTTATCACCGCAATCAATTTGACCTTAACACCATTGGCATTACGGGGAGTAATGGAAAAACAATTGTAAAAGAATGGCTTTATCAACTTTTAGCTGCCGATTTTAATATTGTTAAAAGCCCTAAAAGTTATAATTCGCAAATTGGGGTGCCGCTTTCCGTTTGGCAGATTGAGGCTGATGATACACTGGGGATATTCGAAGCGGGTATTTCTGCTGTTGATGAAATGCAACGCCTGGCCGAAATTATCCAGCCTGAAATTGGGATATTAACCAATATCGGAGAAGCCCATGCCGAAGGATTCAGCTCTAAAAAAGAAAAACTGACCGAAAAGCTGAAACTTTTTAAAGATTCAGATCTATTGATTTACTCGCCTGAGTATATCACTGAACTAAGTATTAAAGATTTACCCGGCAAGAAAAAATTTAGCTGGAGCAGTAAACAGGTAGCCGATTTACAAATCACCACAATCGAACCCATTGAAGGGAATTGTTATTTGCGGGCCATTTATCAGGATGCAGAAATAGAATGTATGCTGCCTTTTAAAGATAAAGCCTCAATTGAAAATGGAATGATCTGCTGGGCAACTTTACTGGCTTTGGGTTATACACCTGAACAGGCCGATTTACGTTTAGAAAAACTGAGTCATGTAAGCATGCGCCTGGAACTGAAAAACGGCATCAACCAATGTTCCATTATCGACGATTCTTATAGTGCTGATATCTCTTCATTGGCCATTGCACTCGATTTTTTAAACCAGCAAAACCAACACCCAAAGAAAACCGTTATCCTGTCAGAATTATTTGAAACGGGTAGGGGTGACCTGGAATTATATACCGAAATAGCAGAGCTTCTTTCACAAAAAAAGATAAACCGGTTAATCGGTATTGGAACACATATTTCGCATTTTGCTGATCTTTTTAAGTTTGAAACCCTGTTTTTCGACGATACAAACGCTTTTATCGAAGCTTTTCCTGGTTTACAGTTTAACCACGAAACCATATTGGTAAAAGGCGCCAGGCGTTTTGAATTTGGGCGGATTAGTAAACTGCTCACGCAAAAAATACACGATACCGTTTTAGAAATCGACCTGAACGCCATGGTGGGTAACCTGCAATTTTACCGTTCTAAAGTTAAACCAGGCGTTAAAATCATGGCCATGGTTAAAGCCTTTTCATATGGAAGCGGTAGTTTTGAAATTGCCAATTTATTGCAGTTTCACAAAGTAGATTATCTGGCGGTAGCCTATGCCGATGAAGGTATTGCACTTCGCAAAGCCGGAATTACGCTGCCTATTATGGTCATGAGCCCCGAAGAATCTGCTTTCGAAGCCATTATTAAACACAGGCTCGAGCCCGAAATTTATAGTGTCGAAATCCTGAATAGCTTTTTAAATGCGCTATCTGATTATGATTTCGATTATCCGATCCACATTAAAATTGATAGTGGCATGCACCGTTTAGGTTTTGATCAGCCGGAAATGGATACCCTGTCTCTTTTATTAAAAGATTCGGCAAGAGTAAAAGTGCAAAGTATTTTTTCTCATTTAGTGGCAAGTGATGCTGCAGAGCATGATGGATTTACACAGCAACAAATCGATAAATTTAAAATCATAGCTGATCAATTGCTTAACGTTTTAGGCTATAAGCCATTACTTCATATCGCCAATACCTCCGGTATTTCGCGCTGGCCCGATGCCCAGATGGATATGGTACGTTTAGGAATAGGTTTATATGGCTTTGATTCTGCTTTAACCAATAACCGCGGTTTACAGACCGTAATGGTACTTAAAACAACCGTTACACAGGTGAAAAACCTCGATGCTGGCGAAACTGTAGGTTACAGCAGGAAAGGCATCATGCTTAAGGGCGGAAAAATAGCGACCGTAAAAATTGGCTACGCAGATGGTTATACCAGGTATTTTGGAAATGGTGTAGGTAAAATGTTGGTTAATGGCCATTTGGTGCCGGTAATCGGTTCCATCTGTATGGATATGACCATGTTGGATGTTACCGGTATTGATGTAAAACCCGGGGATGAAGCCATTGTTTTTAATCAGGAACATACCATTATGCAACTTGCAAAAGATATCAATACCATTCCTTATGAAATTTTGACGAATATCTCGCAAAGGGTAAAACGGGTTTATTTTTATGAATAGTTTATTGGTTCAGTTGTTCATTGGTCATTAATTGGCAATTTGCTTAGGTACACATATGTTAAAAATATGCATAATAAGCTTTTGGCGAATTTGCTTATCAACAATTGTAACACCTATAGCTTCAATAAGAACCCAGTAAAAATGAGCTAATGGCAAATGAACGATTCTAATACAACCAGCCGCTAGGTTATGCACCCAGTACAAATGAACCAATGACGAATAAACTATTGAACTTTCCGCACAAATGAACCAATGACTAGTGAACCAATGCTTAAAAAAAATGTTATTTTTGCACCATGAACAAAGTCGGGAAAGCCATTTTAAACTATTTAATTAAAGGTTTATTAATTGTTGTACCCATTGCCGTGAGTATTTTTATTGTGGTTTGGGCAGTTACAACGGTTGATAGCTGGTTAAATGTAAATAATATTTTGGGCGTAAACCCAAATACAGGCGAAAGCCGTAACATACCAGGCCTTGGTTTATTAACGGTTTTGACCATCATTTTGCTTGCCGGCATTTTTGTAACCAATTTGGTTACGGAACCGATGTACAACTGGTTTCAGCGGATGATGCAAAGGTTGCCTTTACTAAATTTTATTTACTCATCAATTAAAGACCTAACGGAAGCATTTGTTGGCGATGAAAAGAAATTTAACCATCCCGTACTTGTTGAAGTGGAGGGAGGCTTAAAAAAAATTGGCTTTTTAACACAGAATGATTTGCATAAACTCGATCTGCCGGACGAAGTAGCCGTGTATTTTCCGCTTTCTTATTCTTTTGCCGGTCAGCTTTGTATTGTGAAAAGAGAAAAAGTAGCCGATTTAAACATGACTGCTGCCGATGCCATGAAATTGGTTGTGAGCGGAGGGGTGAGCGGACTTTAAAAATTTTTCCGGATGATTACAATTTATCATAATAACCGTTGTACTAAAAGCCGTTGTGCTTTAGAGGAATTGCAAAAAAGTGGAAAAGATTTCGAAGTGGTTTATTACCTCGAAACACCACCGGATAAAACAGCCCTCAAAGAAATTATTGCTAAACTGGGCATCAAACCTTTAGAACTGATTCGTAAAGGCGAAAAAGTTTTTGCCGAAAATTATAAAGGAAAAAACTTAAGTGATGATGAATGGCTTGATGTGATGATTGCACATCCGATTTTAATTGAAAGACCGATCATTATATCTGAAAACAAAGCTGTAATTGCCAGACCAATGGAAAAGATTAGAGAGATTTTAAGCTAACTTCAGAAGTTTGAAAGGGAAGAAACCAGGGAAGACTTCGGAAGTTTAGGGGTGGACTTCTTAAACCTCTCGAAATATCGTCATGCTGTTCCGAACATTCGCGATCAGCATCTTTCAATAGATTGAGATTACTGTTTGCACACCATAGCCCTGATGGAAATGGAAATCCCTTTTGGTTCTCGATAAATTTTTTGAAAGGTAAGTGACCAAAGGACTGGAATGTACAGCAGGACTGGAAATTCCTTGAAAGCGACCTAAAAAATGCTTTTGAAACTAAGCATGATAAGTACAATAATGATGAACCCAAAAAGGATCCTTGAATAATACTCCCTAATAAAAAGCCCCGATAAAACCAGCATGTCATCATCAACATTGCTATGGATTAACCCACTCCCCGCTGAAGCATTAAAAAGAATCTGTTTATCTTTATGGTTATTTAACGACCAGCGGCTTAGCCAGCTATTTTGATAGCTCCAATCGAAAGTTTCGCCATTGGCAAATACGATTCTGGCTTTAAAGCCCAGCCAATCGTAAGTAATGACGGCTAAAACGGTGTTTTTGTTATCTATAATTTTAGTTTCTGGCTTAGAAAAACCTTCACTTTTTAACAAATAAATACCCTTCTGTGTAGTGGCAATTGCAGAATTTTTCCATGAACCAAAATTCAACGAGAATTTTAAGTAACCGTTATTGATTACCTGATAATTGCTATCAAACAAACCTTTTCTCCAATTTAATACCTGTTCCATCTCACAAAAGGATTTAATGATTACTAATGATGACGGTTAATTGATATTGTTATAATTGGCATAATGCAAGCAATAAGTAAAACCGCACGTTTGTTGTAAATCTGTTTAATAAACAGGCCTGCAATAATCAACATTTCATTGTCCGAATCAGACGAAATGGCTCCGGCATTGCTACTTGAGCTGTACATAATATGCTCATCTTTATAATTACTCACCGTAAACTGTGCTTTCCAAATGCCCGTCGATTTCCATTCGTATTGTTCGCCGGATTTTAAACTGATCAGTGCTTTCGATTTCCAACTGTCGTAATTAATTACCGCAACCACCTCATTTGTTTTTCTATCGATAACTTTTGTTCTTGATTGCCAGACACCCTCGTTTACGAATTGATAGTTTTTATCTTCGAACATACTTTCTGCATCGCTTCTCCAGGTGCTAAAAGTGATCATCCCTTTCTGAACACCATCTGCAAAGAGCTGAAAATTTCCGCTAAGCCAATCGCTTTTCCAGTTAATAAATTTCGACATATCAATTGCGTTTTATTTTAGATAACAGTTTCTTTCAGATGTTACAATAAAAAAAGTGCTTATTGTTTGTAAGCACTTTTTCAGTTGGCAATTATCAGTTTTCAGTTAAGACTACTCATAAACCAATGGCAAATAAACTATTGAACCAGTTAGAAATTCGGTTTAAGTACATATTTATCGTAGAAACGGAAAATGTGTTCAGCAGCTTCTTCGGCAGTATCAACCAATCTGAAAAGGTTTAGATCTTCTTCGTGGATATTGTGCTCTTTTTGTAACATCGTTCCTTTAATCCAGTCGATTAATCCACCCCAATAATCCACCCCAACCAATACAATAGGGAAACGTGCAATTTTACCAGTTTGGATGAGGGTTAAAGCTTCGAAAAGCTCATCCATGGTACCGAAACCGCCTGGTAACACCACAAATCCCTGACTGTATTTCATAAACATTACTTTGCGCACAAAAAAGTAATCAAACTCCAGTAATTTATTATGATCAATGTATTTATTGTGGAACTGCTCAAAAGGCAATTCGATATTTAAACCTACTGATTTACCACCGTTGGTATGGGCACCTTTATTACCGGCTTCCATAATACCCGGGCCACCGCCTGTAATTACACCATAACCGCGATCGGTTAATAATTTACCACATTGTTCTGCCAATTGATAATATCTATGTGTTTGAGGCGTACGGGCAGACCCATAAATGGTAACACAAGGGCCAATTTTAGCCAGTTTTTCAAAGCCGTCTACAAATTCGGCCATGATTTTAAAAATTTGCCAGGAATCCGTTACTTTAATTTCCTGCCAGTCTTTGTTTTCAAAAGCACTTCTAATTTTTTCTTCACTCGTCATATACTGTTATTCTAATATTAAAATCTGGTTTGTGCATCAGTTTTTTTGCTGATGAACAATAAGCCTATAAATGTGATTAAACCGTTAATTAAAATCAGTTCAACACTAAAAACGTAACCTCCAAATAATTTGGTCGAGTTCGTTGCAAGCAAGTAACATAAAAAAGGTGATAATAAGCAAACTATCGGCACTAATTTATCATGAAGTCCGCGTTTTTTTACAAATAATCCAAAACTGTACAGTCCTAAAAGCGGTCCATAGGTGTAAGAGGCAATAGTGAAAATTAAGCTTACCACTGATGAACTATTTAGGGCATTAATAACAATAATCACTAAAAACATTAAAATAGAAAATGCAACGTGTACGGTGTGGCGTTTTTTAACCGCGTCTTTAGCATTTACATTTTCTGCTTTATCCATCCCTAAAAAGTCGACACAAAACGAAGTGGTTAAAGCGGTTAATGCCGAATCGGTGGTGGCAAAAGTGGCTGCAGTAAGTCCGAGCATAAATATAATGGCTGGTATCGCCCCCAGGTTATTTAAAGCAATTTCAGGAAATAATAAATCGGTCCTTGGTTTTCCGGTAATGTGATCCAAAGGGATATCGATGCCGTTTTTCGCTGCAAAAATGTACAATAATGCGCCTACGCTTAAGAAAAAAACATTTAGGATCACAAAAACTCCAGTAAACGTAAACATGTTTTTCTGCGCTTCTTTAATGGTGCCCATACTCAGGTTTTTCTGCATCAAATCCTGGTCTAAACCTGTCATGGCAATGGTTACAAAAATACCACCGATAAATTGTTTACTGAAATAGAACTTGTTGGTGAGGAAATCATCTAAAAAGAATATTTTCGAATAACTGCTATTTTTTACCGTTTCAAATGCCTGTGGGATATTGAAATTTAAACTATTGCAGATGAAATAAATGGTAAGGAACACTGATAATACGAGGAAAAACGTTTGCAAAGTATCGGTAATAATAATGGTTTTTAAACCGCCTTTAAAAGTATATGACCAGATCAGTGCCAGCGAAATTAATACCGTTAGCCAGAACGGAATGCCATAATTATCAAAGATAAAACGCTGTAAAACAATTACCACTAAATACAACCTCGTGGCTGAACCCAGTGTACGGCTCAATAAAAATATTGATGCGGCAGTTTTGTAGCTGTAATGACCTAATCGCTTCTCAATATAGCTATAAATAGAAGTGAGGTTCATCCGGTAATAAAGTGGAAGTAAAACCGTGGCAATGATGATAAAGCCGACGGCATTGCCTAAAACGAACTGAAAATACTGAAACTGGTTACCGCTGGGTGCGCCAACTTCACCTGGTACCGATATAAAGGTTACACCAGAAAGTGCTGTTCCAATCATGCCAAAAGCAACCAGGTACCATTTAGAATTCCGGTTGGCAACAAAAAAAGTAGCGTTATCGGATGAGTTTTTTGAGGTTACAAATGAAATAATGATCAGCAGTAAAAAATAACCGATCAGGAAACATAAGAGAATGGTTGGGGACATAGATTTTGTGTTAAGCTGATAAATGTAAAGAAAAGTATCAAATCAAGCAATACATTAAGTCCGAAGTCGGAAGTCCGGAGTCAAAGCGATTATAAATTATGAAGCAGTTCGCAGTTAACTATTTGGTGATGGCTGATGGTTAACAGTTGATGGTCGGCAAGCATAAGCATAGTGAGCTAAGCATACAGGTTATTGAACCAACGGCTATGAACGATCAACCATTAAACTATTGGCCAATCTATTGAACTAACAAACCATTTTACCTATTTTTGCAATATGAATTTTTCATCCAAACTGCTAGAAGATGCGGTAAACGAATTCTCAAAACTTCCTGGTGTAGGGCAAAAAACGGCTTTACGTTTGGTTTTACATCTTTTAAACAAGGAGCAGGAAGAGGTAAACCAGTTTGGCAATACCTTTATCAAATTAAAACAGCAGATTAAACACTGTACTACCTGCCATAATATATCTGATTATACCGTATGCGAAATCTGCACTTCAATAAAACGGGATAAAGAAACCATTTGTGTGGTAGAAGATACCCGCGATGTAATGGCGATTGAAAATACCGGACAATATTTCGGGGTGTACCATGTTTTGGGTGGATTAATTTCCCCGATGGATGGTGTTGGACCTTCCGATTTGTTTATTGATGGATTGGTTGCACGAATGACCCAGGGAGGTATTAAAGAAGTAATTTTGGCCTTAAGTCCGAATATGGAGGGCGATACCACTTTGTTTTACCTGTACAAAAGGTTAAAGGAATTTAACGTGCCCGTAACAACCATTGCCAGAGGTATTGCATTTGGTGGAGAACTGGAGTATACAGATGAAATTACGCTGGGCAGATCCATCATTACCCGTGTGCCATACGAAACCGCAATGATGAAATAATAGTAAAGCGTTTTTTTGTCAAATTACATTAATATAAAAAATAAAAGCAGTATCCAGTCTTTATACTTGCTACTCAAATCTTGCTACTACAAATGAACCTAAAAAATAAAGTAATCATCATCACCGGGGCATCAAGCGGAATTGGAAAAGCCTGTGCCGAAGAATTTGCAAAACGTGGCGCCAATCTGGTTTTAGCTGCCCGCCAATATGTAACCCTTTGCGAAATTACTGCAGATCTGGAAAATAAATACGGCATCAGGGCGGTGGCCGTTCAGGCAGATGTAAGTAAAGAGGCAGATTGCGAACTGATTATTAAACAAGCATTGGTTTCCTTTCAAAAGATAGATATCCTGGTAAATAATGCCGGATTATCGATGCGTGCCCTGTTTAACGATCTGGATTTATCGGTGCTTAAAAACCTGATGGATGTGAACTTTTGGGGAACGGTGTATTGTACCAAATATGCCTTGCCCGAGATTTTGAAAACCAAAGGAACCGTTGTGGGCATTTCATCTATTGCGGGTTACCGTGGTTTACCGGGCAGAACAGGTTATTCGGCCTCTAAATTTGCGATGAATGGTTTTATGGAATCTTTACGTACTGAACTGCTAAAAACCGGTGTGAACGTTTTATTGGCCTGTCCTGGTTTTACTGCCTCGAACATCCGTGTAACCGCCTTATCAAAAGATGGTGCCGCACATGGCGAAACGAGCATGGATGAAGGCAAAATGATGACCTCGGAAGAAGTAGCAAGCATTATCGCTGATGGTATCGAAAAGCGTAAACGTACCTTAATCATGACCGGACAAGGGAAATTAGCCGTATGGATGAATAAACTTTTCCCGGCTTTTGTAGATAAAAAGGTTTTTGATTTATTTGCAAAAGAGAAAAATCCATTGATAAAAGGGTAGAAGGCTTAGGGTATAAAGGTGGAAGGTTTAAGGCATAGGGTTAATTGGTTAGCGGTTAGGGTTTAGCGCTGGATGAATCATGTCTCGATACTTGATACTCGCATCTTGATACTTTATACTCTCTTCCCGATACTCCTCAAAAAATCCACGCTTACAACATTTTCGTTTATTTAGTGTTGAGATGATAAACCGTTTTTATGTACAAATCCCTTATTTTATTAATGCTCTTATTTCAAACGATACTTTCTTCTGCGCAGGTTAAAAAAGTTAAAAATATAAATTATGCTGGAAATGCTGATGTGGCCAATACGCTGAATATTTTTTATAAAAACGATAGTTTAAAAGACAAACCTGTTCTGATCTTTATTCATGGAGGTTCTTGGAGCAGTGGCAAAAAAGAAACGTATTGGTGGCTGGGTAGAAACTTTGCACGGAAAGGAGTGGTTACCGTAATCATCAATTACCGTTTGGCGCCAAATGTTCAGTATGAAAAAATGGGCGATGATTGTGCTTTGGCTGTAAAATGGGTTAAGGAGCATATTACAGATTATACGGCAAGTGCAGATAAGATTTTTGTAATGGGACACTCGGCAGGGGCACATCTCGGCGAACTGATTAATGCAGATCCTAAATATTTTAAAAAGGCTGGCATTAAAAATCCAATTAAAGGGGTGATCTTAAACGATCCTTTTGGGTTGGATATGAAAGAATATTTAACCACCGCCGAAAAAGATCATTTTTATTTCGACTTCATCAGAACTTTTACCGATCAGCCTGCCGTTTGGAAAGTGGCTTCGCCATTGGATTACGTCAATAATATCAAAAATCCGCATTTACTCTTTTATGGAAGCAAAACTTACGGTGCCATTAAATTGCAGACACCAAGGTTATACGAAAAACTTAAAGCCAACAATGTTCCTGTAGTAATAAAGGAGATTAAAGGCAAAAGCCATGTGCCAATGATCAGTCAGATGATTTTTGGTGGGAATGATTTGTATCAGGATATTGTGGGGTTTATACAAAAGAAATCCTTATAAGAGTTGTCAACTTTCTAGCCTACTTGCTATTCAAGTTGACAACTCTGGAGAGCATGCAATTAAGTCGATAGTATTTTTATTGCAGCGACCCAGGTTTAATAAACCCGACAGCAGCGAGCATCCCGATTCCTTCAATCGGGATAAAGCATATGGCGGGATTGTCTTAACCGATTAGCAAGCAATTGCTTTCCAAAAACAAAACAACTTTAACATACGAAAGAAGAAACTTACACCGTCCTTGTAACCTTATCCAGTTTACTATAATCCATCACCATTTTACCTTCCTCATTGTGGTAATACATTTTCTCAAACTTGGCGTCCATTTCAATTTCCTCATCCTGATAACTCGTTCTGGTATGGATTGTCTGCGAAAAAGTATCATCAAAAGCTTTAAGGATCACAAAAACTTCTACTTCGGCATGTTGCAGCTCGGTTAAGGATTTCTCATAAAAGGGGCTTTCTTCTGTAATGGCGTGTACCAGCGTCCAGTTTAAGGATAAGATGCCAATTTTATCGCGCTCTAATGCCAGTGGGTAAAACCTTCTCACATGTTTGCCATCTACGGTTTCGTTGTACGACATTACCATCTGTACTTCTACTTCAATAAGTTGATTTCTGCGTAAATTAACCAAACGGCACATCAAACCATGGCCTTTTTCGTAAGGGGCTATCACCATTTTTTTACTGAAACTCACTTTAGAGGTAGGTCTACTAAAACGACCATACAATAAACCGGTAGCCAATGCGAAAGCCAGTAATCCCAACATACTTTCGAAAGCAGCCAAGATACTGGTAATAAAACCCTGAGGTGAAATATGGCCATAGCCAACTGTAGAAATGGTTTGGGCCGAAAAGAAAAAGGCATCAAAAAACTGATCTCGTAGGGTTACACCTTTGGCACCATCCAAATTTTCTATTCCAACAACATTGTATAAAACAGCAAATAAGGTATTTACAGCCATATAAGTAACGAGTATGACAAAGAAAAACCTAGTCCAGCTCATGGTTACCAGGCGGGTATAGGTATCATCAAACTTAAACCAGGGTAGGCCTGTACGCTCTATATTTGCTGATCCATCGGGATTGAGCATGCGCTGATTTTTGGTTACCGGATTGGATCCGAAACCGAAATCATCATTAAACTGTACTTTTCTTTTGAAGAAAGACATATATTTTTAGAAAGATTTTGGAATATTAAAAAACTATATCAATATTTGCTTTATACAAACATGATAATTAAAAACTTAAATAACAATTGGTGGTGGCATAACGAAATTCGTTAGGCAAATTCTATTGTTATATATTTTAAAATATTTTAAACACAATGAAAAGGATTGCCCAAAAAGCAATCCTTTTTTTTTGCCTTCTCCTCCCGTGGAGGGGGGCGAAGGACGGGGTGGTTAAGGAGCAAGAGTATATTAATACGGAAGAAGATAAATGGTTTGTGGAGACACAAATTCATGGCGTAAAATAAAAGCATGAGAAATGAACCACAGATAAAAAAGATGAACAGGGATAAAATCTGTGTGTACCCGTGTTCATCTGTGGTTAAATAAGATTGAGCGATAAACAAGTAGGCGTAATATCGACGCCCCGGTTCGTGTCTCCACGAAACGGAAGAAGATAAATGGTTTGTGGAGACACAAACCATGGCGTAAAATAAAAGAATGAGAAATGAACCACGGATAAAAAAGATGAACACGGATAAAATCTGTGTATATCCGTGTTCTCTGTGGTTAAATAAGATTGAGCGATAAACAAGTAGGCGTAATATCGACGCCCCGGTTCGTGTCTCCACGAAACGGAAGAAGATAAATGGTTTGTGGAGACATAAACCATGGCGTAAAATAAAAGAATGAGAAATGAACCACAGATAAAAAAGATGAACACGGATAAAATCTGTGTGTACCCGTGTTCTGTGGTTAAATAAGATTGAGCAATAAACATGAAAAAAATATTAAACCATTTATTCGAGAACAAAAGTTTTAGCAGGGAAGAGGCAAAAAATATCCTTATTTCAATTTCAGAAGGAGCATTTAATTCTTCGCAGATTGCTGCTTTTATTACAGCCTATGCCATGCGTAATATCACCGTGGCGGAATTACAGGGCTTTCGGGATGCCATGCTCGAAATGTGCCAGCAAGTTAATTTTTCTGGTTTCGAAGTAATCGATCTGGCCGGAACCGGCGGTGATGGAAAAGATACCTTCAATATATCTACGCTATCTTCTTTTGTAGTGGCTGGCGCAGGTCACCAGGTGGCCAAACATGGTAATTACGGCGTTTCTTCGGGCTGTGGCTCTTCTAATGTGATGGAATATCTGGGTTATACTTTTACCAATGATGAAGATGCCTTAAAACGGAGCCTGGATGCTGCGGGGATTTGTTTCTTACATGCACCACTGTTTAATCCTGCCATGAAAATCGTAGCACCAATCCGTAAGGAACTGGGTGTAAAAACATTTTTCAATATGCTTGGGCCAATGGTTAATCCATCACGGCCAAAATACCAGATGATGGGTGTTTTTAGTCTCGAACTGGCCCGTTTGTATGCTTATTTATATCAGGATACCGATAAAAGTTATACCATTGTACATGCACTTGAAGGTTATGATGAGGTTTCGTTAACCTGCGATGTGAAGACATTTTCGAATAAAGGTGAACAGATTTTAACCCTTCAGGATATGGGTTTTGAAAAGGTTGAAACCAATGCCATTAAAGGTGGCGATACAGTAGAATCGTCGGCCAAAATATTTATGGATGTATTAAATGGCGAAGCTACAGATATACAAAATAATGTGGTATTGTGTAATTCGGCGCTGGCCATAAAAACCATTAAACCTGATCTTTCTTTTGCTGATTGTTTTTACGAAGCAGAAGAATCGTTAACGAGCAAAAAAGCATTAAACAGTTTTAAAAACCTATTGGCATGTTAAAGTTAAAAGTTTGCGGGATGCGGTTAGCGGCCAATATTGCTGCGGTTGCCGAACTACAACCAGATTATCTGGGTTTTATCTTTTACGAGAAATCGCCCCGGTTGATTAGCGAGGTTTCAGCGGAATTGATTAAATATATTCCTTCAGAAATTAAAACTGTGGGTGTTTTTGTAAATGAAGAACTCGAAAAGGTAAAAGAGAAAGTTATTTTATTAAAGTTGAAAGCCGTTCAGCTACATGGTAACGAATCGCCAGCCTTCTGCGAATCGCTAAAATCAGATTTCGCTTCATTAGAAGTGATTAAATCATTTGGAATAGATGAAGACTTTGATTTCTCAACTTTGGAGCCTTATTTAAACGTAGCGGATTATTTTCTGTTCGATACCAAAACAAAAGCCCACGGGGGATCAGGAAAAACATTTAATTGGCCTATTTTGGCCAACTATACTTACTCCAAACCTTACTTTTTAAGCGGCGGAATTGATTTAGAACATACTACAGCTATAAAAAACATACAAGATGAGCGTTTATTTGCCATCGACATCAATAGCAGATTTGAAATTGAGCCAGGTTTAAAGGATGTAGAGCAGATTAAAGAATTTATTAAGGAAATGAGCACGAAATAATGTCATCCTGAGCCTGTCGAAGGAATTTAGTATAGCATTTCGACAAGCTCAATGTGACAGATTAGTTGATAAAAATATTATGAAATACAAAGTAAACGAAAAAGGATATTATGGAGATTTTGGTGGCGCATACATCCCCGAAATGCTTTATCCAAACGTAGAAGAATTGCGTCAAAACTATTTAAAGATTATTGATGATGCCGATTTTCAAAAGGAATTTCATCAGTTGTTAAAAGATTACGTTGGTCGTCCTTCGCCTTTATACCTGGCCAAAAGGTATTCGGAACGTTACGGAGCTAATATTTTCCTGAAAAGAGAAGATTTAAACCATACCGGTGCACATAAAATTAACAATACCATAGGACAGATTTTATTGGCCGAAAAACTGGGCAAAAAGAGAATCATTGCCGAAACAGGTGCTGGTCAGCATGGTGTAGCTACCGCAACGGTTTGTGCTTTGCGTAACCTCGAATGTGTAATTTACATGGGAGAGGTAGATATCGAGCGCCAGGCGCCGAATGTGGCCCGTATGAAAATGTTGGGTGCAAAGGTGGTTCCGGCGAGTTCTGGAAGTAAAACCTTAAAAGATGCCACTAATGAGGCGATGCGCGATTGGATCAACAATCCGGTTGATACTCATTACATTATAGGTTCAGTGGTTGGTCCACACCCTTACCCTGATATGGTGGCGATATTCCAATCCATTATCTCTGAAGAAACCAAAAAACAATTGTTAGAACAAACCGGAAGCGACCAGCCTGATTATGTTTTGGCCTGCGTAGGTGGTGGAAGTAATGCCATGGGCATGTTCTATCATTTTATGGACGATGAAAATGTTAAACTCATTGCAGTTGAAGCGGCCGGTAAAGGAGTATCTAGCGGATTTTCTGCCGCAACCACTTACTTAGGTAAAGAAGGTGTTTTACATGGCAGCAGAAGTATTTTAATGCAAACGGAAGATGGACAGGTGGTAGAACCACATTCGGTTTCAGCTGGATTGGATTATCCGGGCATTGGTCCGCAACATGCACATTTGTTTAAAACAGGCCGCGGACAATATGTTTCGATCACTGATGAAGAAAGTTTAGATGCAGGTTTGCTTTGTACACAATTGGAAGGGATTATTCCGGCGATTGAAAGTGCACATGCATTGGCTTACTTAGAAAAAATGGAATTTAAAGGTGGCGAAAACGTAGTGGTTTGCCTTTCAGGTCGTGGCGACAAGGATCTGGATACTTATATTAAATATTTTAATCTATAACCCCTAAATCCCCTGAAGGGGACTTTTGAGGTAATTTTTTCACACTAAATAAAGCCCCTTTAGGGGTTGGGGTATATGAACCGAATTAAACAACTCTTCCAGGAGAAGAAAAATATATTATCAATTTATTATACCGCTGGTTATCCAAATACTGGCGATACCTTGCAAATTGCAGAGGCATTGGAGAAATCGGGTGCCGATATGCTCGAAATCGGTTTCCCTTATTCGGATCCTGTAGCTGATGGGCCGGTAATTCAGGCGAGCAGTAAACAATCGTTGGATCAGGGAATGACACTAAAACTGCTTTTCGAACAGTTGAAAGATTTACGTAAAAAAGTAAGTATCCCGGTTTTATTAATGGGCTATGTAAACCCTGTTTTGCAGTTTGGTGTAGAAAAATTTTGTGAGGCCTGTGCTGAAGTAGGCGTAGATGGCTGTATTGTTCCCGATCTGCCCATGGTAGAGTATGAGGAATTTTATCAGGAGTGTTTCGAAAAACATAACCTGAGCAATGTATTTTTAATTACGCCCCAAACCGCTGAAGAACGCATCCATAAAATTGATGGTTTAACCAATGGATTTATCTATTTGCTATCCTCATCGGCTACTACAGGTAAAAACCTCGAAGTTGGCGATACCACCGAAGCTTATTTTAGCAGAATTAAAAACCTGAACCTGAAAAACCCAACCATGATTGGTTTCGGGATCAGTGATAAACAGACATTTGATAAAGCTTGTTCTTATGCCAATGGAGCCATTATCGGTACCGCTTTCGTTAAAGCCATCGCTGAGGGCAATTTGGAAGAAAGTGTGAGCAGCTTTATGAAGAAATTTAAGGGATAGCGTTTTTTCTTTTTCTTCCATACATCGTCCTTGCGAGGAGGCACGACGAAGCAATCTTTCATGCTAGTGATCCTGCTAGTGAGATTGCTTCGTCGGCTGAAAAAGCCTTCTCGCAATGACGATTATTTTCGAGGTTCGCCACGCTGAACTTGTTTCAGGGTCTTTCATACAAGAATATTTATCTTCACTGCACTTCACCGATAGCTATCGTTATTTAAATACCGGAAATTTCCGTAGCTTAGTGCCATTAAAATCTCTTTATAAAATATTCCCCTAACAGAACCTTGTTCTGAAATTCCCTTATCCATCCGATAACAGGGATTAAACTATTATTTTCTAAAATTTTATAAAGAGAACATCATGCAAGATTTAAAAATTGCTTTAATTGGTGCTACAGGTAAAGCTGGTGCTTATATTTTAAAAGCGCTAATGGCGCAAAAATTCAGGGTAAAAGCCCTTGTCAGAAATCCAGAAAAACTTTTGGTTAATCATTCTACGCTGGAAATCATAACCGGCGATGTTAAAGATGCGGAAACGGTACATTCTTTTATACAGGGCTGCGATATGATAATCAGTGCCCTCGGTATGGGCCAACCTGCCAGCGAAAAAACAATCTTTACGCAATCAACAGTTAATATTTTAAAAGCAATGGATGCTATTCACCTGAAACGGTATATTGTAATTACGGGGATCAATGTGGATACGCCTGCTGATGAAAAGGATGCGAAGACTCAATTTGCAACCAAATGGATGTACGATAACTATCCGGTTTCTACAGCCGATAGGCAGAAAGAATATGATCTGTTAACTGAAAGTAATCTCGATTGGACCTTGATTCGTTTGCCTTTAATCATGCAAACTGATGAACAAACGGCTGTAGGAACAAGTTTGATCAATTGTGATGGCGATCAGATTAATGCTTCTAATTTAGCTCAGTTTATTATCGAACAATTAGGGGAGGAGGCCTTTGTAAAACGGGCACCGTTTATTTGGAATAGCTAGGTTGTTTTACCACCAAGACACGAAGGCACCAAGTATTATATGCTTTGTGTTCTTTGTGACTTGTTGATTAGTCTTTTCTAATCTACATCGTCATTGCGAGGAGGAACGACGAAGCAATCTTTCATGCTAAGG
>NZ_JAVTSU010000036.1:0-24895 GCF_032678605.1 Pedobacter miscanthi | reverse complement strand
ATCAAAATCCTCATTTCAATGCTAGAAAGGTATATTACAAAAGAGGTAAAAACCAAAACCCCTCTCTAAATGATTCAGAGAGGGGTTGTACCCGGAGCCGGAGTCGAACCGGCACGGTTTCCCACAGGTGTTTGAGACCAGCGCGTCTACCAATTCCGCCATCCGGGCATTCGTGTTGGACGGGGTTGCAAATGTAGAAATTGAAACTTAAAATCCAAAACATATTTTCAATTAATTTCAACTCGCTGATAAACAATTATATCGGACGTTCATCTTTTAGTTTTCGATCGACAACAAAGGGCATAAACGGTAAAACAGAGGCAAAAAAGATTAAAATTGCTTTACCAAACTTCCATTTTTGCTCTTGCCAGGTCATAATCAACAAAGCAACGTAAGCAATAAACAAGATGCCATGTACCCATCCGGTATATTTAACGGCTGAATCGAAGTGTGCCAGGTACTTTAAAGGCATGGCTACAAATAATAAAAGAAGATAGGATATTCCTTCGGCTACGGCTACTTTTCGGAAAATAGAAAGGGTGCTTTTCATTGATCTGATTGTTTGTCCCGAAAGTAAAAGAAAGCCGCTAGCCTGCAAAAACTAAAAAATGATTTTACAATTGGGTGTTGTTAATCAGGTTAAAGGCCTCTTTCTTAATCGTTGATTGCTAACTTGTATCCTTTACCGCGAATAACAACAATATTTATGTTCGGATCAGCTTCCAGTTTTTTTCTAAGTTTTGATATGAACATATCCAAACTGCGGCCCACAATAACGCCTTCATCTTCCCAAATCTCTTTTTGCAGCCGGTTTCTTTCTATGGTTTCGTTAGGAGACAATGCGAAAATACGCAGTACCCGGGTTTCAGTTCCTGTTAGGCCTATCGTTTTTCCCTTTATGATGAGTTTACGGTTTTTCACGTCGAACCACGCTGTACCTAAAGTTAACATGTCAGCAGTATAATTACCGGCATCAGATAAGGCTCTTCGTGGCTTAACCGATCTTAAAAATACAAAACCAACAAATGCTAAAAAAGGAAGGCTGCCAAGCAGATAACCTTTAGTTGTTGTATTAATACCTGTCGGTTTAAATTTAATGTTAACCCAGTAACATGCTTTGGGCTGCGTTCTGCCTATACAGGCTACAATATCATTTTTTTTATTTTTAGATATGGCATATCCATAGGCTACGCTGGAGTCGGCACAGTTCAGAACGTTTACAACATAATCAGGTGCAAGCGGGTTTTTGGCTAATAAACGCCTGGTAATGTTCACCAGCGAATCCGGTAGGAAAGTAAAATCTTTCTCAAACCTGATCTGATATTCATTTTCTGCAATCTTTTTTATCGGAAGTACCCTCGATTTAACATCGCCAGACTGTAACAATAGTTCATGTCCGATTCTGCGGAGTAAAATTTCTCTTCTTGCCATATCAAAATCGGCTTTGTCCTCCACACTGAAAGCCACGCAGATGACAGAGATCAATAAGAGTACCATCGATCCGAACAGGTATTTATGCTTCCCGGAGATGAGATTTAGGCTAAGATGCATTATGTCAGGTTTTTATTTACAAAGTTTACATTTTTATTTACAATCCGGCTTCTTCTGACGGAAAGATATCAAAGTAATTTCGTTGAATCAATTTAAAAAGGATATGAAAAATAAAAGAAACGTTTTTTACAACCTGCTGTTCATACTGGCAGCAGTAACTTATCTTCCCGCAGAGGCTCAGCAAAAAAATGACGCCCGGGATGCCGTTGAAAGCAAAAGTACAAGCACTTCTCGCGGACCTAAAAGCATCGTTCGTACAATCAGGCAAGACAGAAAGGGTAACATTTGGATTGCTTCGTGGGAAGGTATTTTTAAATATGAGGGAAAATCTTTTACCAATATGACCAGTAAAGTGAGTTCGGCCCGCTTTTTTTCTGTTTTAGAAGATAAAAAAGGGAATTTCTGGTTCGCTTCAGTAGGTTCAGGTGTTTATTCCTATAATCCCCGCCTGAATGAGGGAATAGGGCAAGGGAAATCTTTTAGAAATTTTACAACTAAGGATGGGCTTGCCAGTGATCGGGTGACTAACATTTATGAAGATAAAACCGGTAATATTTGGTTTGGTACTGAAAGCGGAGCAAGTCGTTACGATGGGAAATCCTTTCGGAATTTTAAAATGAATGAAGCCCCGGCAGTTACTCCGTCTGATTCTATCCATGTTTCAGTTTACGAACAACTGCTTACGGAAGTTCATTGGATGCATAACGATGTTAATGCTATCCTTGAAGATAAAACAGGGAAATTTTGGTTTGGTACCAGGGGTTACACCCGCATTTATGATGGAAAAACATTTACGACTGTAATTAGAAAAGACGGAAAACCTTTTGTGAATGTTCGTTCGATAATCAAAGATAAGAAAGGCAATATTTGGCTGGGAGGGAAGGATGGGCTTTGGCGATATGATGGCAGTACGTTTACCAATTTTTCACAGAACTTTGT
Organism: Pedobacter miscanthi; assembly: GCF_032678605.1. Classification (GTDB taxonomy): domain Bacteria; phylum Bacteroidota; class Bacteroidia; order Sphingobacteriales; family Sphingobacteriaceae; genus Pedobacter; species Pedobacter miscanthi_A. The sequence goes on along the minus strand of NZ_JAVTSU010000036.1, from coordinate 22,405 downwards.
TGGCAACATTTTCGAAGATAAAAAAGGTAATATTTGGACGAGTTCAGAAATTTATAAGGATTTAAACAAGGGGCTTCCTGGTGATAATGCAAATACTACAGGTTGGGTACTTTCCTATTATGATGGAAAATCGCTGTCTAATAAAAAACCAGTTATAACTGAAATAGCAAATAAACCAATGGTTTTTGGGATTTTAGAAGATGATAAGGGCCGTATCTGGTTTGGCGCTTCAGACGGAGTATATCGATATGAGGGAAATAGCATTACCAGTTTTAAGGGTAAAAAAAGTGAGAAATAATGTTTTCAGTAAATTCACTTTTTAGCGAAGTGAAGAATCATTCGGAAAGAACCAGTTTTATCAATCGTTCGAAAAGCCCTTTCGTAGCGGCATTAAGTAGGCGGGGAGGTGAAGTCTAAAATCCTCCATTTAAGTTTTAAAGTTTAGTTTTATGGATATTAGAGGTTGTATCATAAATATAGATTTGTCAATCCTGAGCTTGTCTAAGGACCTGTTTAAATACTCTTTAAGGTGTTTCGACGGGCTCAACATGGCAGCATCTGAACTGGAATTATCTTTATGATACAACCACTTTTTTATGTGTTGTATTTTTGATGGACCGTTTTATATTTTAGCCCGTTCATAAGTATTATCAATCAAAAAAATCAGAGTTTCCTCAAATTCTGTTCTTCCGTCCTTACCTATAAAGTCTAAACCACAAAAGGGGCAATCGTTAGTGGTTGCATAAATATCCAGGTATTAAATGCCCGAGATCAGTAGCGCAATAATCGCCCGGTATCTTTTTGCATTTTCTTCTCTTTTCTGTTCTTTTTTGATGAAAAATATCACGTTATAAAATTGCACAATCGATTTAAAATATTTTTGTCACTATATCGTGATATATTGTATATTTGTTTGGCTAAAGAAACATTGCAAATTGCCTATGTGCCTCTGTGTCATGCCATAAACTAAATTATCCTGATCAAGATTGAAATGAAAAAAGCGATTCCACTCAACGAATTATCTGTAGAAGAATTATACAAAAAAAAACAAAGCATGCTCGGTGCACTAATTGGATTAGGCGTGGTGATACTTGCCGCAAGCGGTATTTTGTTTTACCTGGTTTTTACGGCTAAAACACCTAAAGTTTTGGCGGCCCTTCCTATATCATGCCTGCTGGCATTATTACCTGCCATGATTAGTTTAAGCCAGATTAATACTGAAATTAAAAACCGTAATTCAAAATAACGATTTCAATGTCATCAGATTGCCTGAATTGTGCCGCTCCAATAGTACATAATTACTGCCCAAATTGTGGACAAAAATCTACCACACACCGTTATTCCATTAAACATTTCATGGCCCACGATTTTATTCATGGCGTTTGGCATGTTGATAAAGGTATTTTATTTACCCTAAAAGCACTTTTTACACGACCGGGCCATAGTGTTCGGGAGTTTATTCAGGGCAAAAGGGTACCTTATTTTAGTTTTGTTACGCTCATCCTGCTTATCTTGACGGCATCAAGTCTTATCGCACCGTACACGCATGGTAGCATAACGGACCTGATGCCTCAGGGAAGCAAAGCAATGATGAGCGGGATCGAAAAATTTATCTCCGACCATCCAAAGCTGATCCTGATTATTACCATTCCCATTTATTCATTTTTTACTTTTATCTGGTTCAGGAAAGCAAAACTTAATTATTCGGAACACCTGGTTTTAAATTCAAACCGCATTATTGTCGAATTGATTATTGGATTGCTTTTCTCGGTCATTACTATTTTTTACACCAACAGCAAAGTGTTTGTGTTGTTGTATTTTAGTGCAGTAACCATCTTCGCATTTATCTACAGTATCTGGTTTTATTACCAGTTTTTTTCTGGCTTTAATTATAGTAAAAAGGGATTATTGCTGAGAAGTATCCTTGTTCCGGCCTCTTACTACCTGATATCGTTTTTAATCGGAGTAGTATCTGCCATTATTAATTTGAAACATTGATTATTTTTCATCTACCTATGAAAAATAATCAATTGAACTGCTGAAGTAACTTCGTAACATTTTCCTTCTCATTGCCGCTTTTTAAAGTTTATAGTGTTTATCTTTGGCACGAAATGTATAAAAGGCTTATCGTTATTGTGCTGTTAGCTTCCCTGTTTGGATCAAATATGTCTGCATATTTTATTTACGCCGGATTTGAGGTGAACCAAAAGCAACTGGCCGAAAAGTTCTGTGTAAACAAAAACAGGCCCTGGATGCATTGTAACGGGAAGTGTTACCTGATGAAAAAGTTGAAACAGGCAGAGGAGAAAGAAAAGAAACAGGAACGCGAAAGTCAGCGTGCTGCTTTTCAGTTGGCCATGCCAAACTCCCCAATCTCATTTCATTTTACTCCGGTGCTTTTCAAACGTCATTATTCACCAGCTAAGGTAGAAAACCCGATCAGCTGTCATTTCTCTATATTTCAGCCTCCAAAGCCAACCTGTTAATATTAGCTTGAATTCGATTTAAATTTTATGATTGTTTTTAACACAAGTCTGACATAATCGTCATGCTGAATTTATTTCAACACCTTTCACGATATAACAATCATATTATTTTTCGAAATCATGTTATTGAGAATAAATATTTATTCTATTGATTCTGATCTTTTTAAAGGCTTTTTGCGACGTAATGCCTGGGGTCAGAATAATTATAATATAAAACAGCATTTGTAAATTCTTATGAAATTTATCTTTTTCTACGTGTTAGCTACCGTGGCGGTTTGTTTATGGTTTTCGTGTAAACAGGAGCAAGACTATAAAACCATCCGGGCTGAAGTGGTTGCCCGGCATGATAAAGTGATGAATGATGCCGATCTGGCCAATGGTCAAAAATCGGTGCTCGATTCCATTTATCGGTCGCTTAAATCCTCTGGTAATGATACGGTTAAATTGGCTGCGGTGATCAAGCTGGTTGATGAAGCCAATCACCAGATGGAAATCTGGATGAACCATTTTGAGCCCGACATTTCAGGAAAAAGCGGCAAAGAGGCTTCCAGCTATTTTAAAGCCGAGCTGAAAAAGATAAATGATTTAGATAAACAGTTTAAAACGGTAATTATCCGTTCAGACCGTTATCTGGATAGTCTTCATATAGAAAAGAGAAAAACGCTGCATTAACAGACTTTTTCGGGGACAACCGTCCCAATAAATTATGACAAACAGATTGATGCTATTTGCATTCGTTGCTATGCCTTTTGGCGTACTGGCTCAGAATGGCAAAACAAAAAATACAGATACTACAAAAACGGATAGTGTTAAACATTTACAGACTGTTGATATTAACTCGCGTTATTACCGGCGCTATAATATTGGCAAATCGTCGGTTACTTTAAAGCAGACTACACCGCTATTACAATTGCCGCAAAATATCCAGGAGATTGATAAAAGTATCCTTTTAGATCAACAGGCGATCAACATTAACGAAAGTGTAACGCGCAACGTCAGTGGAGCAATCCGCAACAATACTGCCGATTTTTATGGACCGTTTATTTTTATGCGTGGTGCAGGGATAAACACACTTCGCAACGGAGTCGATCTTTCTATGATCTATTACGGGCCAATGCCCGAAGACGCAGCCATTATCGATCGTATGGAGTTTATTAAAGGTCCTGCAGGTTTTATGAATGCCATTGGCGATCCGGCTGGTTCTTTTAATATCGTAACTAAAAATCCTACCGGAATATCAACCAATAATGTAAGTTTTACTGCAGGGAGTTTTGATCTTTTTAGGTTGAGCGGCGATTTTGATGGAAATCTGGATAAAAACAAAAAATGGCAATACCGTTTAAACGTTGTCGGACAAAAAGCCAAATCTTTTCAAAAATTTGCCTTTAACGATAAGTTTGTGGTCGATCCGGTGTTGAAATACAATATTGACAGCCATTCGTCCATTACTGCTGAATACATTTACCAAAAGCAGAAATTTTTGCAATACCTGTTAACGGTATTCACACCTGATGGATTTGGTTCGTTACCAAGGGATTTTAGCATTGCCGATCCGAATAAAGAACCTGTCAAGGGATCAGAAAATAATGCTTTTCTGACCTATGAAAACCAGATAGCTAAAAACTGGCATTTAACGGCAAAGGGTGTTTTTGCCGGCAGCCACTTAGATGGAAATTACTTTTTTGTTTCCAGCTATAACAAGGCCGCCCCAAATTTATTGCCAAGGCGGGTAACTTACGAAAGGTTCAATACCAATGTGTATGCTTTTCAGGCTTTTGTTAATGGCGAAGTCAAAACAGGAAGCATTACTCATAAACTTATGGGTGGCTTAGATGCTAACCGTAAAAATCTGTTAGCTTATTCGGGTTATAATGATAAAACTGCCAACCCAACGTTGTATTATCTGGATATCAACAATCCTGTATACGGAATCAATTTCGATCCGAACAAAAGAGATGGTGCATTAAAAGATATTGCCACTAACAAACAATCAGTTGAATATTATGCGGGATATGTGCAGGATGAACTGAATATGCTGGATGATAAACTGAGGATCACTTTGGCGGCAAGGCTAACCGGATCGAAAAGTGCTGTCGCAATTCCAACCGTAAGCGAAGTGAAAGACTGGGTGGTTACACCAAGAGCAGGGATCAGTTATTCAATTTTGAGCAATTTTGCCGCTTATGCCGTTTACGATAATACCTATACCCCACAAAGTGGTTTAAGTACGGGCGGAGGAGTTTTTAAACCCTTAAAAGGAGAAAATTTCGAGTTCGGACTAAAAAAAGACTGGGCCAACGGAAAGTGGAATACAACTTTAACTTTTTACAGGTTAACGAGGGATAATATCATTGTAACCGATCCTTCTACGCTATTGCAATCGCAAATTGGGCAAACAAGGGCTAAGGGAATCGAGTTCGACCTGAAAGGGGAGATTGTTAAAGGATTGAACGCGGTGATTAACTACGCTTATACCGATGCCACTATTTCGAAAGATGCCAATGCAGCATTGGTTGGGCTTCCTTCTCCGTACCTCACCAAACATATCCAGAATACCTGGTTAAACTACAGGTTACCTTTAGGGTTGCCAGGTTCCTTCACGGTTTCCGGTGGTTATCAGCTTCAATCTGGTCGTTCTGGCCGTTATTCGGTAGAGAATAATTTAGCAGTTGCACCCATTTTTAGGCTTGATGGTGGCATCGGCTGGACAAATAACCGCATTACGGTAAATGCCATTGTAAACAACCTGCTCGATCGCAATAATTACGGCAGTGCCTGGGTAACTCCGGTGTCTTCAAATCCGATCGGATTGAATGCTTACGTACCATTTGCGCCAAGAGAATTCAGGCTAACGGTTGGTTATAATTTTTAAGGAAATGAAAAGAAAGAACAACTTTACCAAATGGGCATTCAATCTACATGGATGGCTTGGCCTGATGGCTGGGTTGTTCTTTCTCTTTTATGGCATAACGGGCTCCATGTTGATGTTCCGTGGTGAACTCGACCGGTATTTTAATCCCGAAATTCATCATATTATCCCTGAAGGAAAAATGCTGGGAGCTGATGAAATCTACAGAAATCTGGTACGGTCTCATCCCAACCTAAAGAAAATTGTACTGCATGATTTTCCTGTTGACGCTTATGATAGCTATGAATTTATGGTTTACCGGAATCAGCAGGAAACGACCGAAAATTACCTTTATTATGTTTGTGTAAATCCTTATTCGGGTAAAATATTGAAAGAAGGTAGTTATGCAGGTCTTCAGCCTTCCTTTTTTCGTTGGCTTTATTCGTTGCATTATAGCTTACAATTGGGCATGCCTGGCAAACTTTTCTCGGCAATAATTGGCTTAATTATGCTGCTTTCACTAATCACAGGAATAATTGTTTACCGGAAACATTTCTGGGATGCCCTTCGCTTTAAAGCAGGTCTTAATTTTAAAAATTCCAGAACGGCCATTTCCTCACTGCACCGCATTATTGGCGTATGGGCAATGTTGTTTACCGCATTGTTGTTTTTTACCGGTTTTTGGATGAACAGGGAGCATTTTAGTCCCGAAACATGGAAAATAAACCCACCGGTTCAAAATACTTTGGTAAAAGTTGATATCGACTCCCTGGTTGCTGCTTCGCGAAAACTGGTTAAAGGTTTTGAGCCGATTGCCGTGAATATCCCTACTACGCCCGGAATTCCGGTACAAGTTCGTGGGCATATGCCCAGCAGCGGCAATTTACTTTATCGCGGTAAGGCGAGTGGATTTACTTTCGATCAAAACACAGGTAAGTTGCTGAATACGAGTGCTATCGAAAAGCAGCCATTTGCTGCACGGTTTGATGCCTGGATGTATCAGCTTCATATTGGTGCTTTTGGTGGCGGTGTGCTTAAATCATTTTATGTACTGCTTGGCTTATTACCAGGATTTCTTTCCGTTACTGGTGCATTACTTTGGTTTAAACGTAAAAGGAAGGCCATTAGTTAATGTTCCGTTAGTAAATCTTTTATAGTCGCCGAGTATCCATTATGTTTTTTGTTACTAAAAAAATCTGGATGAAGTTATATGTGAAGTGTTTATCCTTGAAGTTTTAAGATTTCGCAACGTGAAAACTCAGGTGTTTAATGCCTAAGGCGGTTATGAAAATAAAAAGCAACAGGTTTAATTGACGCCTTAGGCAGCTGATAACATCTAAGCTATTAAATACGCTTTAATCTCCTCATAACTTAAATACCTTTTTCTTTCCCATCATCCATTTTACATTTTTCATATTACCTCCTTTATTTTCCATCCTAAATGGTAATTTTCGCCAATGGATGCAATTATAAATTTTCCTACACTGGATATCAGTGAATTTTGGCCTAACCAAGGCGCAGGAAATAATTTATTGTATCATGAAATCATCGGAAAAAGGCATATCGAAAAACCGCACAAACATGATTTTTTCCTGTTTATGCTATTCGAAGATGGGAGTGGCACGCATAACATCGATTTTATCGATCATCAGGTTAAGGGCAAACAGTTGCATTTATTGTTTCCCGAACAGATCCATAAATGGGAATTACAGGCAGATACCCGTGCGCATCAGTTGATGATTAGCAGGAACATATTCGAAACTTTAGCCAGTTCCTTAAGGTTTTCGTTAATTCTTTATCAAAATCATCCGGTTATTAATTTAACTGCCAAAGCTTATCAAGACATTCTACATGAATTTAAACAGATTAAAAATGAGCTTGCAAAGCCGAATATATTGTGGGAAATCATCCAGACCAGAACCAAACTTATTGCCTTGATGATCAGCCAGGAAATGGAAACGATTTTTAATAACCAAACGATTTATCAAACCAAACCGCTTTTATTCAAGTATCGGTCGCTAATTGATCTTCATTATAAAACAGAAAAATTGGTGACTTTTTATGCCAATCAATTGAATATTTCGGCAAATTATCTGAATATTCTTTGTAAAAAGCATTTTAATGTATCCGCTACGGCATTGATCCATGAAAGATTGATTTTAGAAGCAAAGCGTAATTTACTAACTACCGAAAAACCAATTAAGGTAATTGCTTTCGAACTTGGCTTTTATGACGTTGCCTATTTTTCCAAATTTTTTAAAAAGCAGACGCAGATCACGCCTCATACTTTTCGGGGGTAATAATGAATTGCACTATAATTTTGTAAAGATTATTCAATAAAATCCCTGATAGTTATAAATAATACAATTTTTGAAATAAATCCTACCACTCATCATCTAAACAGGACATTACATTTGTATAAAGAAAACCCTGTTGCGATGAATCCACAACCAATCTCAAGAAAAAATTTTATCAGAAGCTCTTCTATATTGCTGGCCAGTACCTATATTCCTTCAACCCAGGGGGCAACGGCAAATGAAATGGTTAAAGAACATTTTGCTGATAAAACCCTTACCTTAAAAAATGTAAGGCTCGAAACCGGGTTTGAATACGATGGTGATGAGGTAATCCATACCAAAACCGAACTATTTACGGTAGAGATCGAAAAGGGAAAGATCAAAAATGTATTGCCCAATCAACCCAAAGCAAAAGCCATTGATGCAAAAGGTTTATTGATGCTTCCAGCTTTCAGGGATATGCACATCCACCTGGATAAAACTTATTATGGTTTGCCTTGGCAAGCACACCTTAAAAAGAATAAATCGGTAAAGGATATGATTGCTTTTGAGCAACAGGTGATCCCTGAATTGTTAAAAACCTCCATTCCGCGTACCGAAAAGCTGATTGGACTGCTCCAATCGTATGGAACAAGTTATGCACGTTCGCACGTCAATATTGATCCTACCTCGCAACTCGATTCTTTAAAACATTTGCAACTGGCATTAGAACATAAAAATAAATCTTTCGGGGCTGAGCTGGTGGCTTTCCCTCAACATGGGATTTATTACACCAAATCTGCAGATTTATTAAAAGAAGCAGCCAAAATGGATATCGATTTTATTGGTGGACTCGATCCGACTTCTATTGATGGCGGTATTGAAAAACATATGGATTTTGTGGTTCAACTGGCCCTTGATAATGGAAAAGGTATCGATATCCACCTTCACGAATCAGGTGAATCTGGCATTAAAACCATTGAGTACCTGATTGATAAAGTAAACGAAAATCCGGTTTTGAAAGGAAAAACCTATGTAAGTCACGCTTTTGCATTGAGGTATCTCGATAAAGCTAAAACCGAAGAAATAGCCGAAAAACTTGGCACTGCAAAAGTGGGTATTGCTTCTACCATTCCACTTTCTGGCAGTCCGATGCCGATCCCAACATTGTACAAACATGGCGTAGAAGTGATTGCAGGGAACGATTGTATTGTTGATCATTGGAATACTTTTGGTAGCGGAAGTATTTTACAAAAGGCGAATATTGCTGCGCAGATTTACGGTTACCGTACCGAATTTGAACTTTCGAGGATTTTAAAACTGGCTACAGGTAACATTCTTCCCCTGGATGATAAAGGAAAAAGACAGTGGCCGGCAACCGGCGATGAGGCCAATGTGGTGTTGGTTGATGCGAGTTGCTCTGCCGAAGCCGTTTCGAGGGTATCGCCTGTTAAATCATTGATCCACAACGGGAACCTGGTTTTTTAGCTAGTTGTTATGCATCTCATCATGTCCGTAACTAATTACGCGAGCCAGTTTCCAAAGGCCATCTTTTAACTGCCAAACCTGAACAAATTTGTAGGTACCGCTGATTTTTTCTTTCTCGCCCTTGTTGGTGTGGTAAAAACGGTGAATGCCGATTTCTACAGCACCATAACCTTTTAATGGGTGAACTTCTAGGCTGCTTTTAATCAGTTCCCTGCGGATGTGGCTTCCGCGTGCGCACATTTGCTTAATCGATAACATTTCTATATCTGCACCAACAGCTAATCCGCCCAGATCGTGGTAAAATTCAAGATCATCTTTAATAAATTTTCTATAAGTAACCGTATCGCAGTTGTTAAAGGCATTAAATAACAGGCTATCTGCTTTTACTATTGCTTTATATAAACTGTCTGCTGCAATGGAGGTGTTTTTCTGGGCGAAACATGCATTTGTAAAAAAAACTATAAACAGGATGGAGAAAAGGATTTTGTAATTCATTTGGTTGATTAAAGGGATTATTTTCTATAACTGAACTAAGCCAAATGTTTTGAAGAATCAGGTTTTTGTAAACGTTACGGGCGGTAAAGCTAATTTAATTTTGATTGCTTTCTATATCCATTTGTGTTAAATTTTAAATATTTAGTTAACTTAAACCTATGATTGATGTTAGTCCCGAAATACAACAAGAAGCGCAGTTTCTCATTGCCGGTAATCAAAAAATATTAGCTGTAAAGTTAATTATGGATAAAACCCGCTGTGGTTTAAAAGAAGCAAAGGATTATATTGATGACTTGCAGATTGGCTTTCAGAAGCCTGCCTCAAATCCTGCTCATCTGGATGAAGAAGTATTGGCTATTTTAAGTCAGGGTAACAAGTTAAACGCCATTAAACATTATAAAGATGCTACAGGCCTGGGGCTGGCAGAAAGTAAAGATTATGTTGAAAAGCTTATGCACTATAAGGTTATTGGCAATACTGTGCAACAAAGCAGGGATACCGATATTAAAAATATCATCGCTAATAATTCCACCAATAACCCATTTAAAAAATTCCTGATCAAACTGTTAATCATTATCCTGATTGCCATAGCCTTAACCTACCTCATGTTTAAAATTTGAGCTTAACAGATTGCAATATTTCTGATAGAATGAAAATGTGGTATTCAAAAGTCTTACCTTGATTTTACACACAAATAAATCTTATAAATATGAAAATTACATTAGATACCAAATCCCTTTTACTGGGATTTTTAGGCGCTGGCTTAATGTTCACCGCCATCAGTTTTAAAAACGGACAGGATCAAACAGGAGGAAGGTATCATACCGAAGTTAATGCCAATAACATGATCGTAATTCTTGACAGCGAGACGGGAAATTATATCGTTGCACCGGCCATGCAGGAAGCTGGCAAGGCAACATGGCTTAAAGGTGAATTTAATAAAACCTTTAATAAAGCCGTTGATAATCAGAGATAGGCAGAATAATACTGTTTCTCTTCCAACAGACTTTACTTTGCAGTTTGTCATCCTGAGTGCAACGAAGGATCTTTTAACAATAAATTACCATTTCATTAAAAGATTCTTCACTGCGTTCAGAATGACAGCATATTATGTAAGATGTAAAATGGATGATGGAATTGAACCTTTACTCTGCGTTCTTTGCGGCCTATCTTTGTGCTCTTTGCGGTAAAGAATGGATAATGTAATTATGTAGCCTCTGTGTACTCCGTGGTTCTCCTTGTGGCCTCTATGGTTAAAAGATGGGAGATGTAGAATGGATTACGAAATAAACTAACTCTGCAATCTTTGTGGTTAAAAAGCCACGGATGCACGGAAAACACGGATTATTTCACGCTCACCCTTTCTACAATCGGTTTGCCAGTGGCTTCATCAATTCCTTCTACTTCTGCGTATCTTACATTCGGGAGCCAGAAACTGCCACCTTGTATTCTTACAAATAATCGGTTAACCTTAATCGTATGGTTATTAATCGTTACCGAAGCATGATAACTTTTATCACTGTAGCGCTGCAGGTAAAAGGACAGTTTTTTATGCGAAACGAAATGGAATTCGTACTTATCGCCTCCCAAAGCTTTTGTATCAATACCGTAAGCAAATTTTCGCTGGATATAACCAAGATCTTTCTTTTGCCCTTTCTCTCCATAACGGATCCAATATACTTGTATGGGCGAATCGGCATTGATACTGCCATTTTCTTTCAGATTTAAAGCATAAATAAGCGTATTTGTATTCGGGTCGCGCTGGAGGTAGAACAACATGTTATCTACATTTTTAGGCGTAGGAAAATTAATGGGAGAGGGGTCTTTTGTTTGTGCCCAGGTTTGGGTTGTAAGAAGAAAAAGGGTTAAAACGGTAAAAAATAAATTTTTGGTCGGTGTTGAAAATGTTGGTGGTATTAAATGCATTATTATGTTTTTATCTTAGGTTTCCGTTTTTTGTTGATCTTCTGTAGGATCTATTTCCTCGCTTTGTTTGAGTTGTTCGTTGTAAAGCCGGTCTGATTCTGCCCTACAGTGTTCATAATCGTCTAATTTTTCGCAGGAAGTATTCCCGTAGATCTCAAAAAAATCCCTGATTGATGGGTAATCAAAATGAACTGACATTTCTTAAAATTTAGTTTACCAGTTTCAGAAAGATGGAATAGCCGCTGAACATTAGCCGAAAACAGTTGCATTAACCGTTTTCAAACTCATCTTTTCTGCTTATTGCAGATGGAGTTAGCACCTTGTTACAGAACAGGTTGCTAAGACATCAAAGGGCCATTCCCTCGGTCTTTCTTGATAAGTATGTAATATAATTTCAGACGTCATGGACGGAATCGAACCGCCGTACTAGGTTTTGCAGACCTTTACCTCGCCACTCGGCCACATGACTATATGTTCTTTTTCAATCAGTTTATTTATTGCTTTTTGAAGAAGACAAAGCAAAGATAAATAATAATTACTATAAATTCTATAGAAATAGTAGTTTTTTTTTGAAATATGTTTTTTCTCGGTCATCCTGAGGGATAATTTATGGTATAAAAATCAATATTAGTGACAGCGATATTTTTTAGATACAGGATAAGCTGCGCAAGACCGTCATTGCCAGCTCGACTGGCAATCGTAATGCCTTGGTAGGGTTTGCAATTGCATTAAGATTAGCTTCGCTGAGCACTTCGTGGTTCCCGCCTGCGCCTATCGTATGGACACAAATATTAGATTAGTTTTATTTGCTCCTATGCCGCAAGGCATCAAAAGTATGCAAAAATGCTTTGTCAATCCAGCAAGGGGCCTTTTACACAATCCCCATACACATCAAAAAAACAGCTGCAATTGTTTTGTTTGTTAGGGCCGGGTGAAAAGTTTTTGCAAACATGAAACACAAAACCACTGCGTTTTAGGTTTGATAGTGCCATTTGTACTGTTGTACGCCTGTTTTTTTGATTTTCCTGGCCCTGCGGATTAACCGGCACGCTTCGGTAAGGGCTGTGTTATTTCAAAGCAAGCTAGCATAACGCCACAAAAATTTAAAAAAGATGTGTTCACACAATAGGCCTGGGCGGGAATGACGGGCGATTTTTAAATCTGTCAATGGTAGTGCAACGAGGGATCTTTAATAAGCAACTTTAATATTTAATAAAAGATTCTTCACTGCGTTCAGGATGACAGCATGTTATGGAGAATGTAGAATTGAAGATGCATTCACTACCTTCAAATTGTCGTCATTTCGAGCGGAGTGCAACGAAGTCGAGAAATCTATTATAGATCTCTTCATTCCGCTGCGCTTCAGTCGAGATGACGCAACTCTTCGCCGCATCTCCTCTGCCCAACCCTCTGTTAAACTACTTGTATTGTAAATTATGTTACTGTAAATCAGTATTTTATAAATAAAGTCTATAAAATCTATAGGAATACTTGTATAAATTGTTCAAAGTTTATACTTTTACAAAAAATTAAAACAGTTCACCAGCAAATCTACGTTCGATATGAAACTCCGCAGACAACCTCAGCCATATTTTCTGATCAATTTTTCAGGTCAGTATAACTGCTGTTGCCGCTAATATAAACTAAGATACAGATCACCTGATAAAGGTTTTCATTCAAATATTCTCATTTAAAAATCCTGGTACCCCGGGGCCTTTTGATAGAATATTATGGTGGTCATGTATTTCAGTCAATAAGTTGCCGGGGTATCAGGAACAGCCAAAACTAATCACCACCACTAGTTTAGGTTATTACTCTAATTAATTCACCACCATTAATTAGTTGATTTATACAGAAGAAGGGAGAGTCAGTCCTCGTTGAACTTCTAGCAACTTTCCATAGGAAAAAGTGCTCAAACTGATCTAGCAATAGATTATAAATTAACCGGTAACAAGTAAACAACCGTTTCCCGTTAAAAAATCATTGAAAGTAACAGCTGTTTAAGCAGTATGTAACCTTGCGATATGGTTTTCCGTACGGATCATTGTGCCTTGTTATCAAAAAACTCTAAAACGATAGTGTTTAACTAATAATGATGATTATGAAAACGAGAATTACCTCAAAAATTGCATGCCTAACCACCTCAGTATTGCTACTGGGAGGCATTGCATCAGCCAGGGTGGCAAAACCGTTCCCTAAAGAAGGAATTTGGAGGGGCGAATTTAGTGTAAGCGAATCAAAAGTGCCTTTTAACTTTCAATTGAAAGGAAAAACACCACGAACAGCCATTTTAACCCTCATTAATGGCTCCAGACGTGATGATTTTCATGTAGAACGACGCGGCGACGACTCGATCTATGTAAAAATGAACACTTATGATGCTGCTTTGGTGGCGAAGATCGAAACCGATGGTACTTTATCAGGCGAATACCGCAGTCTCGTACCAGGTTTTAGAGGCAATTCGTTACCTTTTGTTGCCGAACATGGCAAAAGTTACCGCTTTGTGGAGCCTGGTAAAGATGTAGCGCCAAAACACAACATCTCAGGCAAGTGGGAAATTAAAACCTATACCAAAGAAGCTGTACCCGCCTCAATTGCTTTGCTAAAACAGGATGGCAACAAACTTACCGGTGTAATTATGACCGTTGTAGGCGATACCCGCGAGCTTGAAGGTACCGTACAGGGTGATGAATTTGAGTTATCGGGTTTTACCGGACCAAGTCCTTTTATTGTGAAAGGAAAAATAAACGACGATAACAGCATTACCGGCGAACAGGGCTTCGGGATTTACAAAAACCTGAAATTTGATGGTCAGCGTAACGAAAAAGCTGAGCTTCCTGATCCTTATAAACTTACCTTCCTTAAAGAGGGTTATAGCAAACTCGATTTCACCTTTCCTGATCTTAGCGGTAAAAACGTTTCCCTGAGCGATGATAAATACAAAGGTAAGGTGGTAATTATCGAAACCATTGGTACCTGGTGCCCAAATTGCACCGATCAAACGGTTTTCCTTTCGCCATGGTTTAAAAAGAATCAAAAACGCGGTGTAGAAGCCATTGCCATTGGTTTTGAACAGAAAGATGACCTGGAATATGCCAAATATACCCTGGGCAAATTAAAAGAAAAGTACGGGATCACTTACGATATCCTGTTTGGAGGCATTGCCGATAAAAAAGTAGTGGCCGAAAAACTGCCTGCATTAAATAAATTTGTTGCTTTCCCTACCACAATCATTATTGATAGAAAAGGAAATGTAAGGGAGATTTATACCGGTTACACCGGAACTGTAACCGGAAAATATTTTAACGATTACGAAACGAAATTCAATAAAGTGTTAGACGAGCTGATTGCCGAACCGGTACCCGAAAAACTGGCTTCTACCGAAACACTAAAAAGTAAATAAAACCAAACCAACTAACCTAAATATCGGGCTGCATTTAATGGCAGCCCATATTTTAACCTACCCCTAAAATTATACTAAGATGAAAAATTACTTTGCTAAAATGCAGGTGCTGGCTTTGGCATCGCTCATTTCTACAACAGCCTTTGCTGCACATAAGGTAGACGAAGAACCAAAAGTGGCTAAAAAATTTATAAAAGAAGGAATATGGCGCGGTGTGTTCAAAGTTGCAGAAACCGAAGTGCCATTTAATTTCGAACTCAAAGGAAAAGATGCCGAACATGCTACTTTTACACTATTAAACGGAACCCGTAGAGACGATTTCCACATCAAATATTTAGGTCAGGATTCTTTGTTCATCAAAATGAATACCTACGATGCTGCTTTGGTAGCCAAAATAGAAAGCGATGGCAGGATCTCTGGCGAATATAAAAGTTTAGTGCCAGGTTTACAGGGTAATGCTTTGCCTTTCACAGCCGAACAAGGGAAATCGTACCGTTTTGTTGAACCAGGAAAAGATGTAGCCCCTACCGCCAATTTAACCGGAAAATGGGAATTTAAAGGGTTTTCTAAAGAAGCTGTTCCAAACAAGGTAGCCATATTAAAACAAGAAGGAAATAAACTTACCGGTGTAATTATGCAGGTAACCGGCGATAGCCGCGAACTCGAAGGTACTGTACAGGGAAACCAGTTTGTACTTTCTGGCTTTAGCGGCCCGAGCCCTAAAATATACAAAGGTACCATTAATGAAGACGGTACACTTTCTGGCGAAATCAGTCAGGGGATTTACGATAACTTAAAGTTTACAGGTGTAAAAGATAGTCAGGCAGAATTGCCGGATCCCTACAAATTAACGCACTTAAAAGAGGGCGTTAAAAAACTTGCATTTACTTTTCCTGACCTGAACGGCAAACCGGTTTCGTTAACAGACGATAAATATAAAGGTAAAGTGGTGATTGTAGAACTGGTAGGTACCTGGTGCCCTAACTGTACCGATCAAACCGTATTCCTTTCGCCATGGTTCGATAAAAACAGCAAAAGAGGGGTAGAAGCCATTGCAATCGGTTTCGAACAGAAAGACGATCTGGAGTATGGAAAATATACTTTGGGCAAACTTCGTGATAAATACAACATCAAATATGATATCCTGTTCGGCGGATTGGCCGACAAACGTTTAGTTGCCGATAAACTTCCGGCTTTGAACAAATTTATCGCTTACCCAACCACCATCATCATCGACCGTAAAGGAGAAGTACGCGAAATCTACACCGGCTATACCGGAACCGTAACCGGAAAATATTACGATGATTATGAGAAAAAATTCAATAAAGTGCTGGATGAATTAATTGCAGAGCCAGTACCGTCAGCAGCCTATTTTGAGGCGCAGGCAAATGGAAAATAGATACCACCTCAACTAAAAACCATAAAATAATGTTACAGTACAAAACGATTGCACTCATTGCTACCACCATCGTAGCTGGATCTTTAACCGCTTTAAACGGCCCGCAGCCTAAACTTAAAGCACCTGCCGAAGCTTCGGCAAGGAAACTGGTAAACTATAAAGTAAATGCCGAACAGAGTAAACTCACCTGGCTGGCGAAAAAAGTAACCGGAGAGCATTCGGGAACCATCAATGTTACTTCGGGATCGCTTGCCTTGGATAATAAAGTGTTAAAAGGAGGCAGTTTTGAGCTCGATACCAAAACCATTGCGGTAACCGATTTAACGGATAAAGAAACCAATGCAAAACTATTAGGCCACTTAAAAAGTGATGATTTTTTCGCAGTAGAGAAATTTGGTAAAGCTAATTTTAACATCACTTCTGCCAAAAGTACGGGCGCAGGAACCTATGATGTTAAAGGAAAACTGACCATAAAAGGCATTACCAACGAAATCAGTTTCCCGGCTACAGTTAAGCAGGATGGCAATAAAGTAACAGCCAATGCAAAAATTATTATCGACAGAACAAAGTACGATATCAAATTCAGGTCGAAAAGTTTCTTTGAAAACCTGGGCGACAAAACCATTTATGATGATTTTGAGCTGAACGTACAGTTAGTTGCCAATAATTAAAAAATCTCTTGTTAAGGTTAGTGGAGTATGGGAGGATAAATTGTTCTCCCTGCCTCTAGCTAGGTCTGGTTGTCATTCTGAGTGCAACGAAGAATCTTTTATTGAATAAGTATTCATTTTTACCTATAGATTGGGTTCCGTGTTTCATCGGCCAGGGATTCTTCACTGCGTTCAGAATGACAGTCAATATTATTTGAAATAGATCTCTCCGTTCCGCTTTGCTCCAGTCGAGATGACGACGCTTTTATTGGAGCCTGTCAATAGTACTCCGGTCGAGATGACGACACTCTTCAGCATGACGATTCGATATTATCCAAATAAACCAATGAAAAGAAGCAAATTCATAATTCCCCTTAGTCTTATCACATTAGTGATACTGATGGCCGGTTTTGGTGCAGATGATCCGGCGGTAATCAACAGCAGGGAACGTTTGGGTGAAAAATTGTTTTTCGATCCGATCCTTTCCAAAGATAAAAGTATCAGCTGCGCTTCCTGCCATAAACCAGAATTTGCTTTTGCCGATACCGCAAGGGTGAGTTTAGGCGTTGGTGGAACAAAGGGAACACGTAATTCGCCATCGGTAACCAACCTTTCGGGCAGGCCGAATCTTTTTTGGGATGGCAGGGCTGCTTCTCTCGAAGATCAGGCTTTGCAACCCATCATCAATCCGGTAGAAATGAACCTGCCCATTGCCGATGCCATTGATCGGTTACAGAAAGACAAAGATTATGCAGCACTTTTCCAGAAAATTTTTAATGCACCACCCACACAAAAGAATTTACTGCTGGCCATTGCTTCTTTCGAAAGGACTTTAGAAACCGCAAACAGTCCTTACGACCGTTACATTAATGGCGATGATAAAGCGATCTCCGAAAATGCCAAACGGGGCAGGATGTTATTTATCGGAAAAGCCAATTGTAACAACTGTCATTCGGGTGAGGATTTTACTGCCGACCGTTTCAAAGGCATAGGCTTATTTAACGATCAGGAGTTGAAAGACCAGGGCAGGTTCGATGTGACTGGTAATCCCGAGCATAAAGGACATTTTAAAATCCCGGGTTTAAGAAATGTGGGCATTACGGCTCCATACATGCACAATGGGATGTTCAAAACATTGAAAGAAGTGATCCAGTATTATAATAATCCTGATGCAGTAATTAAAAACGGCAAAAACAGGGATCTTTCCCTCAACAAACCATTGGGATTAAGCGAAACCGAAATAAACGATATTGAAGCTTTTTTACTGTCGCTAACTGATGACAGATTTCAAAAAAAATAAACCATAAAATAGGCCAGTAGCCAAAATCCGAAAAATTAATATTAATGCATTTTTCAACACGAAAAAAGGTTGAACGGCCATTGGCATGTCTATTCCAAAATAAACAACATGAAGATAAAACTACTATTAATATTGCTGTTGAGTACAGTTATCTACTCAAAACTATCTGCCCAGCAGCGGGTCATCACCGGGGTGGTGGTTTCTGCGGAAGATCAATCGCCATTACCCGGTGTATCGGTAAGGATCAAAGGATTAGATGGTTCTACCGTAACCGATAAAGACGGCGCATTCAAGATTACGACTAAAAACGGACGCTTTATCGAAGTATCGTATATCGGTTATAAAACCGCTACGGTAGAAATCGGACCGGCTGGCAAATTGAACGTTTCGCTCCAGCAGGCCGATAACACTTTAACCGAATTACAGATTGTAGGCTCGAGAAATGCCAACCGTACCAAACTCAATTCGCCTGTTCCGGTTGATGTGATCGATTTAAAAACATTACAGCAAACCTCGCCACAGGCCAGCGTAACACAGTTACTTCAGTACGTATCACCATCTTTCCATTCTTCGGTTTCGGGTGGTGGCGATGCCGCTTCGGCAACTTCTACCGTACAATTGAAAGGCCTTGGCGTAGATCAGGTATTAGTATTGGTAAACGGTAAAAGAAGGCATAAAAGTTCGAACATCAGTTGGGGTGGTTTGGGTAATGGTGCAACCGGATACGATCTGAACGCCATTCCCGTAGGATCGATAGATCGTATTGAAATTTTAAGGGATGGTGCTGCTGCCCAATACGGATCGGATGCCATTGCAGGGGTAATCAATGTGGTGCTAAAAAATACTCCTGATGAAATTACGGCAAGCACGATCGAAAGCATCCGCCGCAGGGGAGATGGCTTAACCACAAGGACCAATGCCAATATCGGGCTTAAACTGGGTACAAAAGGTTTTCTGAACATCACCGGCGAATATGCCACACAAGCGGTTTCACTTCCTTCGGGAAATGATTCGGATGGGATTTATATCGGTCCTGCTTATGGTGGTGGGGCCAATACCCGAGGCTTTGACCAGATTTATACCAAGGAAATTGATGATGCGATTATTGCCAGTCGTGGTATCGACCGTCATTTCTTTGATCAGCGTGGATCGACCAATAAATCCAAAGATGGTTTATTATCGTTTAATGCCGGAATCCCATTAAAAGATGGTTTTGAGGTGTACTCATTTGGTGGCATCAGTCACCGTAACTCGCAGTTTACGGCGGTATATCGTTTACCAGGCTGGACAGAGCGCAACAATACCTTTGTTTATCCGGATGGATTTTTGCCCGCAATGGATAACATCATCACCGATCAATCTTTAGCGATAGGGGTAAAAGGTAAAGTAAGCGGGTGGAATTTCGATGTATCAAACGTATATGGAAGAAATGCTTTCGATAACATCATCAGCAATACGTTGAACGCCAGTTTAGGTCAAAAAACACCGCGTACCTTTAATGCGGGCAGTTATAATGCTTCGCAAAATAGCGGAAGTTTAGATTTCTCGAGGAAATTCGATAAAGTGCTTAAAGGCTTGAACGTTGCTTTTGGCGGTCAGTACCGGGTAGAAACCTACCAGATTATTGCAGGCGAAGAGGGTTCTTATTCGAAAGCAGATTTAAGTACCATTTATTCTATTGGTTACACCACGGGCGGGATTCCGTATTTTGTTGCTGCAGGCAGCACGCCTTTAAACGGACTTTCTCCGGGTTCACAAATCCATGCAGGTTTCAGGCCATCAAACGAGGTGAATGTAAAACGCTCTATTTCTGCTGCCTATGCAGATCTTGAATTAAACGTAACCGATAAATGGCTATTATCAGGTGCGGTAAGGGTAGAAAATTATTCAGATTTTGGTAGCGTAACCACTTATAAAGCAGCAACACGTTATGGTTTTGCCAAATGGCTGGCGGTTCGTGGTGGCTTCAATACCGGTTTCAGGGCGCCCGATCTGGCACAGTTTTATTATACCGAAACCTCTACCACCTTTCAGAACGGTGTAGCGATTGATCAGGTTACCGCAAATAATGTAAATCCCGCAACCAAAGCTTTGGGTATCCCATCGCTGCAGCCCGAAAAATCGAAAGGTTATTCTGCCGGATTAACTTCACAGCCGATCCAGAATGTGGAATTGACTATTGATGGATACCAGATCGACATTAAAGACCGCGTGGGCAATACCGGGCGTTTTTCTGCAACAGATAGCAATTTACCTGCTGATGTTAGGGCTTTATTTGTACAAACCGGTACCGTACAGGCCAAGTTTTTCTATAATTCTTTCAGCACACGGACAAGGGGAATCGAATTTACCGGAAGTTACCGTTTCTTATTGCCCAATGGAGGTAATGTAGCTTTTTTGGCCGGCGCTAACCTGCAAAAAACAACCCTTACCAAAGTAAATACGCCTAAAGGTTTAGAGGCTTATCGTTACATTATTTTTGATGAAAGCGAAGAGGTGCGTGTAACCCGGAGCATCCCAAAAACCAAAATTACCCTTCAGGGGACCTATAATATCAACAAGTTTAACTTTTTGTTGCGGAGTGTATATTTTGGATCGGTATCGGCAGTGAGCCAGCTAAATGCCAATTTCCCGAAACCTGATTATTATTATCAAACGTATAGCCCAATCTGGATTACCGATATTTCGGCAGGATACAAGATTACACCTTTGCTACAGGCCACCGTTGGTGTAAATAACCTCTTCAATGTTCAAGGTGATTATTCCATCCCTGCACCGGGAAGTAATATTACCCGTACCAATGCACCAAGCGCGGCACAATCTGGCACCAGTACCGGTTTGCAGCCATTTATCAGACTTTCGGCCACCTTTAAATAAGATCACAGATGAGAATTTATAAATTTCAAATATTATTTTTTGCATTAACGGCTTCATTGTTTACTTCGTGCAAAAAGACAGATTACCTCGATATCGATGCCGGCGACAGACCTGCTTTGAGTGCAAAGGTTAAATTTATCAATGCGCGCCAATCGGTTACGGCCGTTAATTTCTGGGATTTTACCCGAAAAGTTACTGCAACTGCATTGCAACGCAATACGGCAACGGGTTATTTAGATACCCAATATGGAAAAGTACAGTTTAACCTCACGGAAGGAACAGATCTTTCTTATAAAGCATCTTATATTTTTGGCGGAAGTGCAAATTTCGTACAAGAAACCAATTCGGCATCTTTTGCTGGTCCGAACGGGCCTATTGCCAATTTTGCACACAGCTTATTTACTGTGAAGAAAAAATTAACCAGTACGCTAAATCCTGGTAATATCGATAGTTTGATCCTGGTATATGATGACCTTACACTTCCTGCAGCAGGTAAAGCAAAAATCAGGTTTGCTAATTTTTCGCCTGATGCACCAAAGGTTGATCTTACCTACGCCACCGGAACAGAAATATTTGCCGGTGTAGCTTATGGTAATTTTGGCAATCAGACCGTTATTTCTTATACATCAGGAAAAGCACCTGCAGTAATTGAAGGTTTAAGCTGGAAGACACTGGGGCCATTTAAAGAAGTAGACGCAGGTACCAACCTGGGTTTATTGATTAAGGATAACACCACTAAAGCGGTTATTGCTTTAACCAATACTGCTTTAAATGCTGCTACTTTCGAGGCCGGGAAAATTTATACGGTTTACATTAATGGTACAATAAGTGGAACGCCATCCATTACGGCAACGATTATTACGCATAATTAACATTTTCGGTCTGTGAAATACAGACTTATACAAAAAACTCCTGGCTCGTAGCAGGTTTATATTTGGTTAGAAAAAGGGGCATATCTGGATAGAATGCCCCTTTGTTTTTTTGAACCAAGAGTAGCCGTCATTGCGAGTAATTTATTGCTTAAAAATTTATATTGTTGACAGAAGATTTAACGCAATTAACTCCCCGCGATACGTCATTCCCAACTTGATCCGATAGCTATCGGATGGGAATCTTAATGCCTTTGATAAGCCGCGAAGAGTCGTCATTGCGAGGCACGAAGCAATCCTACAACTGTGGGTGGGTAAAAAAAGCACTAACTTAAGTTCGCACCTAGCGATCGTTGTAAGATTGCTTCGTCGGCTGAAAAAGCCTTCT
>NZ_JAVTSU010000035.1:0-29872 GCF_032678605.1 Pedobacter miscanthi | reverse complement strand
GGTCATTATCTCTCAAGTCGTCATTGCAAGGCACGAAGCAATCTTACTACAATGGGTGGGCAAAAAGCATTATATAGTTTTAATACTTAGCGATCGTTGTAAGATTGCTTCGTACCTCGCAATGACGGGTGTTTTTATGTCCGGCAATGGTAGAAGTTAGCATTTTTCAAATACATAGGAGGACTTACGTGATTGCCGTAGCAAAAAACAATGAAAACTAAATTTCGTGAATGGCCTGTGGAGACACATACCATGGTTTGGATCATGATTTGGAGTCATCACTAACCAAATTTTTACTATTGATTAAACACATTTCCTTTTTTATCCGTAGCAATTACCCAGCGGAAGGCATCAATAATGAGTTTGTTCTGTGTGGCATCTTTAAATATCTCTCCTCCGTGGCCCATGTTCAGGTAAATCATCCGGTAACCGGTATTGGTCCAAACCACCGGCGTATCTCCACCGGGAAGAATATCTTTTAAACCTAAGGGGTAATTATCCTGCGATAAAGACACCAGCACTTTTACATTTTTACGCTCCCTCGGACTTGGTTTCCATTGGTACCACTCGTTGGCAGGAGCGATAAAGGTTTTGGGTAAAGCTTTTGTAATGGGGTGTTTGTTATCTTCAATATTCAGTTTTGCGGGTAAGGGTGGCCAGCTGTTCCGCTCGAAAACACCTCCTCCCAGAAAATCGACAAACCAGGGCCAGTTAGTGGTGCGGTCGTTATAGGCTGCCACGTGGAAACCCATCCAGCCACCTCCATTTTCCATGTATTTTTGGAAGGCCAGTTTTTGGGCCGTACTGGTTGGAAAATCATTCAGCATCATCACCAGTTGATAATCTTTCACCTTTTCGTCGTTCATATCGTCCATATTGGTGGTTAAATCGAACACAAAGGTTTTTCCTATGGTTAAATCCTGAAAAAATTTAATGGCATCATTGGCAAAATTAACGTGCGCAGATTCGACTTCTTTACTATAAAAGGCCAGAACTTTAAATTTTGGACGATACTGGGCCTTTACATTTGAGGTGCTTAATAATAGCAATGTTATACCTAAAAGGAATTGTTTATAAAAAATATTTTTCATTGAGCTAAATAATGAGGTACTAATGATTTTGTTTTTTGCGGTTACTTAACCGACATAGCCGTTACGGCCTGTAAAAACCATCCGGTGTGTGGAATCCACTGTTCGGTCCAACGCCACTCGTTTCCGTTATCGGTTATTTTGAAGTCGATACCAGAGCCATCACCTTTTCCATCTTTGCCGGTAATGCCGTTAGAAATGCCTCCTTTACCTGTGCCGTGGCCATACATGGAGCTCATGTGAGGTACATTGTTCTGCCCGTAACCATACATCATGCAGATGTTGTAAGGATTGCAGCCTAAAACCCAGGATACGAGATGATCTGCAAATTGCGAAAGCTCGGGTTTTACGCCATAAGCGCCGTTGCCGGGATAAACCAAACGGCCGCCCACAATTGCGGCTGCCGCCAAAGAACCGAGCCTGGCATCTTCGCCCTGCCACCACCATCCGCTTTCGTTATCGTGGGGGATAAAAAAGCCATTCTGTACCTTCCCTTTATAAATAAAACTTTGCCTTGCGTATCCAAAGGGATTGGCTGTTTCTTTGGTGATGTTAAGGTTATAATCCAGCGCTTTTTTAATGGTTGATAAAGCGTTTTTCCGAAATGCCTGATCTTTTTCTACATCCAGGTACCTTACCAATGAGATAATCGGCAAACCTGCATCAGCCGCATGCCAAAATGGGCGGTTAGCATCATTTGCAATAAAATATCCGGCAGGAGCAAGGCGTTTATGCAGGTTTTCGGCACGGATCCTGGCTTCTTTTTGATACAATTCTTTACCCGTCGCTTTCCAGAGTTCGCTGGCAGCCATTAGCGCACAATAATCATCTATTATATTGTTCTTATGGTCGTCGGCATATTGCAGGCTATATTTTTGCAGGTGGGCAAAAGCACGTTCGGCTGCATCGAGGTAATCTTTAGCTTTAAAATCGCCATTGATGTTCCATTGGGAAATGCGCGCCAAAGCAGCAACAGCCATCCCGCCACCCTCACGGTAGGCACACTGGTAATCGTCGGTAGTTTTGCTATCGGCCAATAAACCAACCACCCTTCGGGCAGACGGGTTTTTATCGAAATAACTGAAAACCGTCATGTAAAAATATCCGTCGGGATCGAGTGAGCGCATGATGTAATCTGCGCCGTAAATGGCCTCAGCGGTGAGTGACTGTTTACTGCCAATATTTTCTAACAGGGCAGGAACAGTTTCTACGGTATTGGCCATCGACCAGGTAACCATAGGAATCTGTTGAGGCAGCATTACATTGGTATAGGCCAGGTGGGAGAAGTATTTGCTTACATCGCCTGAAGCATCGCACCAGCCACCGGTTAAATTAACGGTACGGGTACTGCCGTGTAAACGTATTTGCTGATCGGCTTTAAGTTCTTCAGGAGAATTTGCCCGTTGATGTTGAAAAAAGTTTACAATGGCCGGAATGGCAACCTTGCCGATTAAAGCATCTCCTATTTGAAAGGGAAAAGAATCTATTGTTTGTCCGTTTATTGAAAGGCGGATTTTGTAGGTGCCGTTTTTAGTAAAACCGGAGAAAATTACCGGGCTGTAGAAAGATCCGGTTTCCCAGCCGGCCACACGTTCGCTGGCTTTAACTTTTCCCGAAAATACAGACAATCGGGTTGCGGTATCTAAAACCTGAAAGTGCAGGCCAACAGGCAGGGGCTGTTCGCTTTTTACCATGGCCTGTTTAGTACCTTGCTGGTTATAAGCAACCTGGTTTACCAAAATCTGGATTCCGTTCTGCGGTAATAGTTGGGCTTTGGAAAGCGAAATGTTGGTGAACAGGCTGAATATTAAAATGGCGGTTGTACTATATCTCATCATTTTATAATTGAATTCCTGAGCATCATTTGTTAATGCCTGCATAAACTGCTTTTCTTAAAGTACCTTCTTCGGTATCGCCTGCGTAATCCCAGTACATTGCGCCGAGCATGCCCCGTTTTAACAGGTACTCGCATTTAATCTGTATTGATTCGGGATTTTCATAAGTACATACCAGCTCTCCCTTATCATTTTCTAAGTACGGTACTTTGGCATCATCATCCCATAGGGTTTTAAAACCGGTAAGTTTAACCACTTCCTTGTAATCTATATAACCTTTGATGCCGTTTTTGCCATGCCCGTAAAAAGGAATGCCCAAAACCAGTTGCTGTATCGGGATTCCTGCCTTTACATGAGCCGTTACAGCTTCATCTGCGCTGATCCATTTGGTATATTTCGACCGGAATAAACCTGCGTGATGATGTGGGGGATTTCCCATATCGTAGGTCATGATGTTCACAAAATCAATTACCGGCTGAATTGCTTTGAAATCAATGTAATGTGCATCAGGCGATGAGGCTAAAGTTAATAATTTCTGTTTACCTATTCTGTTTCTGATGGCTTTCATCATTAACGTATAATTTTTTGTATCCTCAGGAGAGGAAGAAATTCCAGCCGATTTATTGGTGGGGTATTCCCAGTCTATATCAATACCATCGAGGTTAAACTCTTTAATCACACGTAAGCAATCGTCTGCAAATTTTGTTCTTCCGGTATCTGATGCTGCCATTTCGCTAAATTTTCCGCTGCCCCAACCGCCGATTGAAATCAGGATTTTGAGATCGGGGGCGGTGCTTTTTAATTCGGTAAGATTTCTGAGTCTTTCAGGATTATTAATTCGGATGCCATTGAAGGTATCGTTTACATGCCCGAAAGCATAATTAAGGTGTGTAATGTGTTTTGGATCCGGCATTACGCTGGTCCATGAGGTTACATAGGCAACAATAACTTTTTTAGCTTGTTGCTGTTTTTGATTTTTTTTAACAACACAACTTTGCACAAAGGGAATGGTAGCCATGAGGAGCATCAGCGATAAGGATTTTATCGATCTCATTTGCTTGTAATGGTGTTTTGGTATCATAGATTAATGTAGGGGCATGGGTTTAAGCCTGATTAAGAAAAATAACCCGCTTTTTCGGTTAAATATTGAACCGGTAACTACTTAATAAAAGCAGTTAACCGGTTCGGCAATATGTTGATGCGTAATAATTAAAAGGCCAGTGATTTCATCCTTACGCCTGAAACTTTGAGGTAGTAATTTGTTGAAGTGTTTCCTAAAAGCGTTGCTACGAAACCAAAAGTTACCTGAGTAGGGCGATTTAGCGTAAAATTAATGCTAATGGTATAGGCCAAGCCTGTTGCCGTTGGTTTTATCTGTGTATAAGAAGCATCATTTACATCTGCGAGGTTGAGCAGACTTGGTTTTGCGGCCAGTGCGTTAACATCAGGAAGCTGCGTGCCCACATTGGCCACAAAATAACTTAATGAGGTTGCAGAGGCAAGGCTCGCATTACCTACCCGTGCTTCCATACTGTATTCGCCAGCGGGCAATAACTGGGTCTGGTAAATTTTACCATTATTAATGGTGTTCAAATTGGTGTTTGTAGTGTTTTTTCCGGCCTCGAAAGACATGGTGCCGAAATTGGTCACATTTTCTGCCGTTCGCTGTACATAGGTGCCAAAAGTATCAAAATCGGTACCCCAGTTATTGGCTTGCGCATTCGATGTCCATGAAGCCAATCTCCGCCAGATGGCTGCATTTCCGGCAACTACAGCGCCCTGGCTGGCACTTACCGGTTGAAACTGGGTACCCGTTGTACTCGCCGGATTCATTTTACCCGGGTTTGCAATAAAAGTAGCGGTAACATCCGTACGGGCATTAACCCCAACACGGTAAGCCGTGTAAAAGGTGTCAATTGCCATTGTATCAGGTAAATAAACCGTCCGGTAATCGAAAGTGCTGCGGTATTTATAATCCGAAAGGATGGCCGTTGCCGCATTGACTAATTTTTTAACCTTCGTTTTAACACCTGCTGTGTTGATATAGGATACATCCATGTACTGTGGACCGTTGGATTTATCAAGTCCGCCCCAGGTAATGGTTGCCGTTGTTCCATCTAAAGAAACATCCGAAACAGGCATATTGATTAAAGAGGCTGCATAGTTATCACCATAAACCTTTACGCCGCTTTTTACCACCGGAATGGAAGCATTACCAGCTGCATCGTAGGTAATGATTTCGAAATTATAGGAACCCTCGAATAAATTGTTTACATACTTACTAAGGGTATCTACCGAAAGTTTCCGCTCAACAGGCACGATTAAAGAATCCTGCCGGCTGTTCCAGTATATTTTGCATTTGGTCACTTTCCGGTCAGAGATAAACAATCCCTGAACCAGTACCCGGTTGCGCCCTGAGCGTATTTTTAAGGAGTCGACCCTACCGGTGTAGGATATTTCGCCACCTTCCACGTATTTTTTAAAGTCATCCATTTTAGTGCAGGATGTAAATGCTGCTATCCCTATTACAAACAGGAACATGATCAGCCTTATGTTAAGCATCTTTTTCATCGCTATTGGATTTTGTTTCATTATTTAGGATTTCCATAAGCCTGTACCTCGGTAATCATCAAAAAATTTGTTCCCTGCCAGTTGTTGATACATTTTATCCTCAGGTAACGCAGTTTAGGCACATTGATATCAAGATCATAGCTTAAACCGGCAGCAGCCGTAGTCTGGTCTTCATCGCTTACTTCACCATAAGGCAGGCCCGATGGTTTTACAGAGGTGTAAGTGCCCAGTTTGTACCAGCTATCATAACTTCCATCGGGATTAGGATTGGCAGAGCCCCATATTTCGAAGTTTTTCATGTTGCCACGGTAATAGTAGGTTTTCCTTCCGCTCACGGTTTCAGGGTAATCCCAGATCACCAGCCTGCTCAGCTGGGCCACCTGCCCAAGATCGAATGTAATGGAGTGGGGGCCCTGGTCGGTAGTGGTTGGCGGCGTATAGGCCACACTAGGAAATGCTACTGTTTCTGCATCCCATATCCTTCTTACCCCCGTAGCATCTGTTCCGTTATTGGAGAAATTGGCACGCTGGTCTCCCGGCCAGATTACCGGCTGCATTTCCCGGTACAGGGATTTAGCCAGGGGTAATTCGAACAGTGGTTTTACGGTTGTAAACAGGGTGTCGGTCTGGTTTAAAAACCTATCGCGGATCACCACAGCTATTTTTACCGGAATGGTATCCAATCCACGGATATTTTTACTGATGTCGGCTGCGGAAGTATAAATACCATCGAAAGCAACCCAGCCTTTGTAGCCCTGCAAACGCATCGGGATGATGGAAAGGTTAGCCTTAGAGATGTTTTTTAGCGAAACATTGATACCGCCAAAGGCCGGAACTACTTTAACGGTTCTGAAAGCAATCTGAATGGCATTTTCCAGTGGTTTTACCTTGATGGTTACCGGTGTGGAAGCCACCTCACTTTTGTTTACTACCCAAAGGGTTACTTCATGTTCTTGTGTATCGCCAAAACCATCAACCACCATTTGACTGGTGTAAAAAGAAGCCCTTACTTCTCTTTTTGCACCCGAAAGCAAGGTGTACTCGGCTTTTACATAGGCCACATCCAGATCGGTAGGCAGCTCGTAGGTAAGTGTTGCCTGCCCCGACTGGTTGGTTATCTGCACGTTTTTTAGTGCGCCTGGCGGATTTGGATTATTACCCAATGGGCCAAGGATATCTTTCTGACAACCACTTAATATTGTAATTAAGGGCAATGCCAACATTAAAATTGATTTAATTAATTTCATTTCTTAATTTTTATGATTACCATCCTGGATTTTGAACTAAATTGGTATTTACCCTAAAGGCACCTGCCTGAATCGGCCACAAATAATCTCTTGGCGCAATAAAAGTCTGGTTATAAATCACCCTGTTCTGATAATAACCTACAGGCGCAACCTGGCTAATGGTCCAGCCAGAAATAGCCCCATTTAATTCAATAGCTGCAGTTTTCCACCGGCGAAGGTCCCAGAAACGGCTTCCTTCAAAAGCCAGTTCAATACCTCTTTCGCGCCTGATGAGTTGCCTTACATATTCTTTATCACCCAGTTTTGCACCACCGCCATCAACAAAAGTTTCCCATGATTCCTTAACGCCAAGTAATCCGGCCCTTGTTCTGATCAGATCCAGGTATTTGTATATTTCAGGATCGGTTGGCCCGTTAGCTTCATTTACGGCTTCAGCGTACATCAGATAGATATCGGCGAGCCTGATTTCGGGCCAGTCATATTGTTTTACTGTATTGGCCGTGGCCGAATTAGTGAGGTTTGCCTCCACTAACTTTTTAATAAAATATCCGGTTTCATTATAATAACCTTCGGCGCCGGAATTACCGGGTTGGGTATATTTGGCCTGCATGTAAAAGGTGCTTTCGTCTCCAGTACCAGGATTATTGGCAATCATGTACCAGGTACCGCCATCAAATCCAAGATCAGCATAGAAACGTGGCTCGCGATCGAAATTTACTCGTGCCGTTTGATAACCCTCGCTAATGGCAAAACGTTCATCGCGGGTTGCGGTTCTCAGTTCGTTCTTTACCGTGAAATTGAGTGTTTTATCTTCGCTCATCGGTACGCCGTTTTTGGTGTAAAAAAGATCGACAATCTTCATTGGGGCAGACAGTTGGCCATTTGAGTTGTTTGGTGTAAACTTACTGTCAAGACAGCCCATGGCTACACGTTGCAACTGGCTTGCATAACTATTGGATAAACCCCAAACCCGTTCGGTATTCCAGCGTTCTGAAATTGCCCCCCTCAAACTCATCTGTTGGTTGGTAAAAGGAGAAAGCACAGCCGATGGAACGGCGGTGTATAATTTTATCCCGGCCTGTTCAGATACATCGATTGCTGCTTTTGCCGCCTGCATGGCCCTGTCCCATTTGGTTTTATCGAAAGCAGTTTTTACCAAAGGTGTTCCGTCTTTATTTACCAAACGGGCATAATCGCTATTGCCATTAAATAACGGACTAGCCGCAAGTAACAATAGTTTGGCTTTAATGGCCAGTGCAATAGGTTGTGTAATTCTGCCCAGTTCGTTGGTACGGTCGCTGATTACAACAGGTAAAGAGGCGATAGATTTATCGATCAAACCGGCTGTATAGTTTACACAATCATCAAAAGGCAAGCGGCTCACCATCATGTCTGAAGTCGGCGCATCGATATCAATATTGGTATCTACAATAGGCACTGGTCCGTACATCCGTAAAAGCTCGAAATTGTAAAATGCCTTTAAAACTGTTACTTCTGCCAGCCAGCGAGCCCTTAAATCAGGGTTTAAATCGAATGCTTTCTCTTCATTTTTGATGTTTTCGAGAAAGATATTACATTGTCTGATGGCCTGGTACCTGCTTGTCCATACCCCGCTGATCGGGTTTGCCGAGTTTTGCCTGCCCTGGGCAATATCCCAGTTCATCAACCCGCCCTGGGTATCAAAAGTACCCCTTCGGCTGCTCGGAATCCAGAGTTCATCTCCGGCCAGAAAGCCCGGATTACTCATCACATCACCATTTCTTGGTAAATAGGAATAACAGGTAAATAAAAATTTTTCAGCCTCATTTTTACTGGTAAAGGCATTGTCTATAGTAGGTACGTTATCCGGAACCACATCCAGAAATTTTTTGCAGGAAGAAACAGCGAATAACAGTAAAACCAGTACCGGCCATATCTTTTTTGTTTGCATCATATTTTTCATTGTCTTCTTAATTATATCAAGGTTAAAGACCTATGTTAACACCTAAGTTGTACACGCGTTGTAACGGGTAATCCAATCCATTTCCACGCACTTCGGGATCCCATAACTTGAATTTGCTCATTACGAAAAGGTTCCGGGCGCTGGCATATATCCGTAAGTTAGCCAGTCCTAATTTTTGCCTGAACCTGGCCTTTGGAGTAAAACCGAGCTCTACCTGTTGCAGGCGTAAAAAAGCGCCATTGCGTAACCACCAGCTCGAATTAACATAGTTGTTTGGGGTAGGTGTGCTGCTTAAGCGTGGGAAAAAAGCATAAGAATTGCGGCTATCTTCTGACCAGTGATTATCGGCAACAGACTGTAGCAGCCCTGTTTGGTAACCACCTATCTGCAAAAATGGTGCGATACCGCTTTTACTCAGGTCGTCGGTATTAAAACCGCCACTGTTTACGAAAAATGCAATCCGTGCATTTCCCTGCATCTGTGCGCTGATATCGAATGTTTTATAGGAAGCAGAGAAACCAAAACCATAAGTAATTTCAGGCGTGTTGGGCAGCCCCATAAATACCCTGTCATCAGCATTAATTATACCATCGCGGTTAACATCCCTGTATTTGATATCGCCACCCCTTACAGGCGTATTGCCGGCTAAAGCAACCTGGCTCGGCGAATTGGCTACTTCAACATCATCGGTAAATAAACGCTCGGCAATGTAACCCATCATTTCGGCAGATGAATGCCCAACGCGGTATAGATTGGCTAAACTTGCAGGATAGGTAGGCTCATCATATTTTATAATTTTATTGGTTGCATAGGTAAAAGTACCCCTAAACTGTACCCAGCCATTTTTAAATGATTTACTGTAATCTGTCTGAAAATCGACACCCTTACTTTCCGAAATACCTACGTTGGCGCTGGCAGCGGCCAATAAGCCCATGGTGGTAGGGATGCCGCTTCTTACTTGCAGGATATTCGACGTCCTTTTTTTGTAGGCATCAATGGTAATATTTACCGCGTTAAATAACGATATGTCCATCCCGAGGTTAAGTTGTCTGGATTCTTCCCAGGTAATCTGTGGGTTTGCATACCTGGATATCAAAATTCCGTTTCTGGAATATGCCGTTGCAGGATCTTCACCAAAGGAAGCACCAGGGCCATTGTTCAGATCTACATTAGAGAGGTAAAAGAACCTGTCTTCATCACGTCCAATCTGGTCGTTTCCGTTTAAACCGTAGGATGCCCTGAATTTAAGCAAGCTTACCACATTGGTTAACGGTTTAAAAAACTTTTCGTTGGTTAATACATAACCCAAACCAACTGAAGGGAAAAAGCCAAAACGGTTTTTCTTATCGAACCTTTCCGTTCCATTATACCCGAAATTAAATTCGGTCAGGTACCTGTCGTCATATCCATAAGTAAGCCTTCCTGATAAACCGACGTTACGTTTAGGGAGCGAGTTTTGCAAACTACCCGCATTACCGGAAAGTGAATTACGCAAAATACCTACCAACATGCCGCTTACCGAGTTCTTTTTAAAGATCTGGTTGTAGTTTATGGCTGCTTCAGAGTAGAGTACCGCTTTAATATCCTTGCTGCCTTCGGCATAGCTCAGGTAATCGCTGCCTACTACGCCTACACTTTGCGGACCGCCACCGTTAATTTCTGTTAAGGTAATGTTGTTTCCATCTATAGAGTTGGCACTATAATAAAATGGATTGTAGCCACGAGAAACGCTATAGGAGCTGGTACGCTGTACATAACCCATAAAACGCGCTTTTAAGCCGGGTATAATGCCTTTCAGATCCTGGTTAACCTCTACCTGTGGCTGCAGGTTGGAGGTGTTAGACTGGCGATAGCCTCTTACCAAATCGGCATAAGGATTTACGTACAAATTACCTCCTATAATGGAGCCTGGAACAGATTGTACCACGGCATTACCAAACAGGACGTGTTTTATCCTGGGTGCATAATCAGCCGGGAAACGCATTGGAAAGTTTACCGGATTGGCGAACATGGCCCGCTGAAAAACATCCTTTCCACTTCCGAGAGGTCCGTTATAATCGTCGAACTGACCATAAACCCTGAAATCGGCCCTTGTTGTTTTGGTAAAATTCAGGGTAACGTTAGATCGGATGGAATAGTTGATCAGTTTAACATTACTGTTAAAATTATTCAGTTTATCCACGTTGTAAATCCCGTTATCTACATTATAGGTTCCTGCCACATAATAATTGGCCTTATCAGCACCACCGGTAACACTCATGTTAAACCGCTGGTTGTAGGTATAATCTTTAATTACCTGTTTAATCCAGTCGTTGTCGGGATATAAATATGGATTCGCCGTTCCGGATGCCGTACGATCTATTTTGGTTTGAGAATAGGGTAGTGGATTTAAAGGATTCCGGGTTAAAGCAGCCTCATTGGCCATCGTCATATAAGTGATATTATCTGCATACTTCAAATTCTCCGTATTCCCTGATATGGTATTATCCGAACGGAAAGTGAACTTGGTTTTTCCGGGTTCACCCTCTTTGGTTTTAACGAGAATTACACCATTTGCACCGCGGGCGCCATAAACGGCAGCAGCTGTTGCATCTTTTAATACCGAAAAGCTGGCAATATCATCTGCCTGTAAACGGGCAAGGTCGTTTTGTGAAGATTCTACACCATCTATCAAAATCAGCGGATCTACTTTTCCTGCTCCAAATGATCCCAATCCCCGTACAAAGAAAGAAGCATTATCGGCGCCTGGTTCACCACCGCTTTGATAGCCGATTATCCCTGCAATTCTTCCGGCCAGCATTTGGGTTAAGTTACTGGTTGGGCCTTTTAAGGCTTTGGGGTTAATGGTGGTTACAGCACTTACCATGCTTATTTTCTTTTGCGTGCCAAAGCCAACCACGGTAACTTCGGTAAGCGAATTTTCATCAGGTACCAGGGTTGTATTAACCACATAGGTTCCATTCGCACCAGGCTTAAACTTTTTGAGGTCGAATTTTTGGGTTACAAAACCCGTAGAAGAAATTAGCAGGGTGCCTGATCCTGGCATCTCAATCCTGAAATTTCCGTCACCATCAGTTGCTGTACCTATTTTTGTACCCACAACACTGATATTTACGCCAGGTAAGCCACCTACGCTATCTTTTACCGTACCCCTTACCTTAACAAGGTCTTGCGCCATGGTATTTTGGGCGCTTATGATCATTAAAAAAAGTAAAAAGGAAATATGTACTGTACGTAACAGTAGTCTTTTATGAGCGCTAGTCATCGTTTTTCAAAGAATTTTGTAAACGCCCCGGACTGTAAATTATAAGATAATTTAAAATCATAATAATTTAGAAAATGTTTAATGAGTAATTATTCGTTAAATTTTTGGCAATAGTTTTCACCTGGCGAATTGATTAATTTACCTCAAATGAAAAAATGAATTTCGGACTTGCCGTTAGGTAAGAATAAGTCTAAGTTTTTTCATGCAATTTGTTTTTAAGTTTGGTTTGGAATTTGGTTAATTGTTTTCCGCTACATGTTAAATGTGGTTATCATTATAAATTAAGCAGCGAAATAAGAGAAGCTTTTACATACGTAATGGTTTTAACCATTCGCAGGAAGGTATTGTGATCATGATTTATTTGGTTAGTGTTTGATTTGGTTGATGTAAATCTATTCTAATGAAATGATAATCTCAACAGGGTGCAGAATGCGCTAAGCGATGAAAAAACAATTAAATTTAGCCGTAATGCGTTTAATACTCAACGTTAGATGGGCTTATTCGGGCATTTTGGCCTTGTATCGATGTATTTGTTTGAATCTTGATAATACGATAAGAAAACATTTAAAAAGGACTGTTGTAGAGGTGAAAAAGGGTGGCTGGTTTCTAAAACTGTGTTATACGTATAAAAGAAGCACATTGGTCTTTTTACCCGGGATAAGGCAGTTAAAAGCGAATGTTCATTTTTTCAATCGTTTGAAATGCTATGCTGACTGAAGAAATGGTGTATTTATGGTTTCGAAAATTGGCGATTACACATAATGTAAGTATAATAACATCGACCAATCAAAAACCTTGATGTTCCAAAAGTATATCGCGCCGTTCAATCAGGCTAAAAAATCCTTACCTTACTATTTTTCTTTACCGTGGCGGATAGCAGTATCACTATTTCTATTACCCAATATTACAACTGCTGCATGGATGCACTTAAAAATGGATGACCAGCTGGCTGATCAGGTTTTGGAATCGGGAAACACCGTGGTCATTATTCCTTACGCTGCCCTGGTATATTGCGGTTTAGGTATTTGTTTTATTATAGAAATGATCATGCTGTTTTTCATGGTAAGAAACAGGATAAGAAAGCAGGGGATAAAGGAAAACCTGGCACAGGAGCAGCTTATCGCACAGATGCAGGTTAATGATAAACACCATGCGGTAATTAACGCAGAACTTTCAGCTCTTTTAGCAGACCATAATCTCGAACTGAAAAAAAGTATGGAGATCATTGAAAAACTAAAGGAAGAAATTTTGATCATGAATGAGATGCTAGAAAAAGAGACAAACGGGATAAGCAAAGTGGTTGAAAAAGATGTAAAGATGCCTGTTTTGTCAAAATTCGAAGATTTTGAATCATTTAGTAAAATATATCCGGACAAAGATGCCATCCTTAAATACATTGCCAGACTGAAATGGAATAAAGGTTATTCTTGTATCAGGTGTAGCAATGAGACTTTTCTTGCTGGCCAAACCCCATACGGCAGGCGTTGTACCAAATGTGGTTACGATGAATCGGCCACGGTTAACACCATTTTTCATAATTCCAAAATCCTGATCAACAAAGCCTTTTACATGTTGATTCTGGTGTACAATACAAAAGGCAAAATATCCTCCTATAAACTTGCAGAACTGCTCGATATCCGGCAGAGCACCTGCTGGGTGTACAGTTCCAGATTTAAAAAGAAATTATTGGAAAATAAGGATGGCTTTGGCAAAGCCGATGCGGAAGGATGGAGTAAAATGGTGCTGGATTCTCCTGCTTAAATTTGCAATATAGACTTTGTATGCTACTTGTTTTTTTCTTCCAGTGCAGCACGCAATGGGCCCGATAAGGCCAGCATTTCACAAACTTTATCATTCCAGTCTATTAGCGCATCTTCGGGAGTAGTTCCAAGGCCTGAAAGGTCATTTTCCTCTTCGAAAGAGAGTACGGCATAATAGCAATCCCCATCCTGATAAACACAAGGTTTAAATTGCATCACAAATGTTGGAAGCCTGTAACGGCTATAATCAAAATCTACAAGTTTTCCCGGGATTGTTCTGGTTTGCTGTTTCATAGCTCCATGTTTTGTTGAAGTCCTGTTGCCTGCCGCATTACCGGTAAGCAAATGCATTTGTAAATTACCCAATCCATGTTTACTTAAGATTAAGGCGTTGTTAAGTTCCTGTCGACTTGGATTTTGTGCAGCTCCGAAAATGATTAAGCTCAGAAAAAGCAAAACTGCTGAGCTGGGAGTCTTCAAAAATCATTGCCACAATTAAGGAAAGATTTATAATAAGCTAAGAGACAAATCATCTGGCGAGCTGTATTATGGAAATCTGTATCATTTTGTACAAAAGCAAACCATTTCCGTACAAAAACGAACCCTCTGCAATGGTGTTTAGGCCTAGTTTTGTGATAACCAGATATAATACCAAACCAACGATGAGCATTTTACAACTGATTATTTTGGATGTACCTAACAAACAGCATATCCCTGAAACACCAATTTTACAGGCAACGAGCACAGCAATCTTACTTTTTGCACTAATCAAAATGTGATCTACCGATACCTTAATTAGCCCGTAGCCTTTTGCAACCAAAGCCATAAAATTACAGGTTTAGGTGGAAGACCCCAGTGTCACTTGTGTTTCGGATTTAAAGCCAATAAAAGAAAAGTTTAACCCTTAAATAAGCGCCTATAGAAAAAAATCAACAAACAATCTTCATTTCGAATACGGGATGAAGGCGAAGAAAACCATTAAACTAAATACTAACCAATATAAATCTAAATGATAAAAGAAATACACATCAAGCTTAAAGGCTACCTCATGGCTTTTGCACTGCTCTTATTTGCAGCGAGTATGAGTTATGCACAGGATCTTATTAAAATTAAAGGAAAAGTTACCGATGAGAAGGGCGAAGTGCTCGTAGGTGTTTCCGTTCGTGTAAAAGGAAACAATACCGGTACTTCTACCGATGGCGAAGGAAATTATAACCTGCAGGCCACTCCATCTGCGATACTGGTTTTTTCCTATATCGGCTTTAACAACCAGGAAGTAAAAGTAAACCCTTCAGGAACCATAAATGTTAAAATGGCTGGCGATAAACAGTTAGATGAAGTAGTGGTTGTGGGATATGGTACAGCCAAAAAGAAAGATTTAACCGGTGGCCTGGCCGTAGTTGGAAAAGACCAGTTAAACATGGTTTCTACACCTAACTTAATGGACCGCCTGGTTGGGCAGGTGGCCGGTTTCAATATTACCACAGGTAATGCCGCACCCGGGCAGGATCAAAGCCTGCTTATCCGTGGCGAAAATTCACTGTCTGCCAATAACTCGCCGTTAATTGTTTTGGACGGCATTCCATATAGTGGATCACTGGTTGATTTAGACCCCAACAACATCGAAAACCTGACCATTTTAAAAGATGCCTCGGCGGTAGCCATTTATGGTTCGCGTGGTTCTAACGGGGTAATCCTGATCCAGACCAAAAGAGGCATGTTGGGCAAAGCACAGGTTTCGTACAAAGGCCAGATTGGTTTTGCCGAACCGATGCAACGCATTGATGTAATGGGGCCGAACGAATTTATCAGGTTCAAACAAGATATTGGCCGTTTAAAATCAGGCTATACTGGCGATCAGCTCGATCCCATTGCCGGAAATATCCTGAGTGTATCCGAACGTGAAAATTATAAAAACGGTATTACCAATAACTGGCAGGATTACATTTTCAGGAGAGGCCTTACCATGGATCATCAGGTAAGCATTAATGGCGGAACGGAAAGCACAAAATATATGGCAGCGGCATCTTCCCTGCAACAAGATGGAGTGGTTTATAATTCTAAACTTTCGAGGTTGAATATTACTGCCAATATCGATCAAACTTTCAATAACTGGTTAACTATCGGTATCGGAACACAGTTTTCTCAAAGAAACGATGGTGGGGTAACCCCGAATATCGAACATGCCATTAAGCAGAGCCCTTACGGAAAATATAAAGATGCTGCGGGTTATTATGTTCCCGAACCTATGGAGTATTCGCTTATTGTTAACCCGATGCGTAACGTAAATGCAGATCAGGACAGGATTAACCGGAACTTTTTCCTTACGGGATATGCCGATATTAAACTGCCACTGAAAGGCCTGTCGCTAAGATCTAACTTAGGTTATAATTATCGAAGCAGCTTTACCGGAACCTATTATGGTCGCGATACCTTCGACGGGAGGGAGCAGGCTGGTTTGGTTGGCGGAAAGGCCAGCATCAACAACGGTCATTACAATGATTATACCTGGGAAAATGTACTTAAATATGAAAAAACGATCGGCGATCACCGTTTTGATGCCACCGGGTTATTCAGTATGCAGCAGACCAAAAGCGTGGGCACCGCTCAAAGTGGTGAGGGTTTTGTAACCGATAATACCAGCTATTATATGATGAGTACGGCGGCGCGTAACCTCGCCATGTCTTCCAGCTTATCAGAAACAGCACTTCTGTCGTACATGGGCCGTATCAATTATTCTTTTAAAGGTAAATATATCGCCACTTTTACCGGCCGTACCGATGGTGCTTCGGTATTTGGAGAAAACAATAAATATGCTTTTTTCCCATCTGCTGCTCTAGCCTGGAATATTGGCGAAGAAAGTTTTGTTAAAGATCACGCAAACTGGATCGACCTGTTAAAACTCAGGGTTTCTTATGGCGCAAACGGTAACCAGGCCATAACGGCTTATAGAACACTCGATCGTCTGTATTCGAACGTAAAATATATCTGGGGCGATGGC
This sequence comes from Pedobacter miscanthi, assembly GCF_032678605.1. GTDB lineage: Bacteria > Bacteroidota > Bacteroidia > Sphingobacteriales > Sphingobacteriaceae > Pedobacter > Pedobacter miscanthi_A. The sequence continues at coordinate 13,163 of NZ_JAVTSU010000035.1, read as the reverse complement.
GGAACAGCCGTAAATACAGCTTATCTCGCTGGTGATGGTATCGGTAATCCGAACCTGAAATGGGAAACTACCTACACCAAAAATATTGGTATCGATTTCCAGTTTTTTAAAAACCGTTTGAGCGGAACAGTTGATGCTTACCTATCCAACACAAAAGACCTCTTAATGATCCGTACGGTACCCATTATGAATGGCTATAACAGGATTTGGGATAACATTGGGCAAACCCAGAACAAAGGTTTTGAGGTAACATTGAACTCGCTGAACATTGATACGAAAAACTTTAAATGGAACAGTACCGCCGTTTTCTCTTTGGACCGCGATAAGATTGTGGAGTTAAGGGGTGATGGGCTTGATGATGTAAACAACAACTGGTTTATTGGAAAACCGCTAAGGGTTTTTTATGATTACAACATGATCGGTATCTGGCAAAAAGGAGAAAACTATACCGGACAATCGGGTGCAGCTGCCGGATCGGCAAAATTAGAGGATGTTGACGGAAATGGTCTAATCGATTCGAAAGATAGAAAAGTGATCGGTTCTAAAATGCCGGGTTACACTGCCTCTTTAAGCAACAGGCTGAGTTATAAAAGTTTTTACTTATCGGCCTTGTTAACCGGGGTATTCGGTGTTTGGCGTGATGATAATATGGCCAATATCGGTGCCTGGACATTTGGTGTAACCAATTACGTACACAATGCCAATTACTGGACGCCAGAAAATCCCGGTGCAACCATCGTTTCCCCGGGATATACCAATAGTTTCGGCCATGGGTACTACAAAAAAGTTTCTTATGTGCAGGTCAAAAATATTACCCTTGGATACAGGATTGGGAAAGAACTCGCCCAAAAAGTTGGCCTGAGCACAATTGATGTAAATGTGAGCGTAAATAACCTCGATACCTTTTCAAATATCAGGCAGGTACTCAATTACGACAATACCTGGATGGCTTCTTATCCTACCGCCCGTTCTTACATGTTCGGTTTAAATGTAAATTTCTAAGCAATACAACAACATGAAAAATATCATAAAAACAGGTGTGGCACTGCTTATTTTAGTTTCGATAAGTGGCTGTAAAAAGTTTCTTGTAGAGGATCTAAAAACAGAACTTGCACCAACCAATACTTATACCAGTACCTATGGTTTTGAAGTAGGTAGCGCGGGTTTATATGCACTAACCCGTTCAGAATATAATACTTTTGGAGAGGGCGGTGCTTATATCCATAATGGCGCCTGCCCATATGAGGCTTTGCAGGCTGCTACCGATATTGCCGATGTAATCAACAGCGATGCATCTTTACTTCCCTTTGCAAACCTTACCCTTACCTCATCAGAGCGGTTTGTAAACAGCTATTGGAACTGGGCTTACAGTTTAATTTCATCGGCCAATTTAATGCTGGTGTATTCTGAAAAAAATACCAATTGGGATAGCCCAACAGATAAAGAACGTTTTCAGGCTGAGGCCCGTTTTTTCCGGGCTTATGCTTACCGTACGCTGGTTTACCTATATGGAGATGTGCCCTATGTGGAAACCATACTCTATGATTTTAAACTCAATTTTACCCGTACACCAAAAGCAGAGGTAATGGGGCATATTATCGATGACTTAAAATTTGCAAGCCAGTACCTGCCCGCAAATCCCGATCAGGTAAAAGACGGAAAACTGACCAAATGGGCTGCGTATCATTTATTAAGCGAAATGTACCTGTTAAATAAAGAATATGTACCTGCAGAACAGGCCGCTTTGGCCGTAATTAACAGTGGTTATTACAGTTTGATGAAAACGCGTTTTGGTGCTGCTAAAGATAAAGCCGGCGATGTATTCAGCGATCTTTTTGTTGAAAATAATCAAAACAGGCTTAAAAATGCCAATAAAGAAAGCATCTGGGTTTTGCAGTTTGAGTTTAATACGATTGGCGGCGGTACCAATTCTGATGACTGGACACGAAGGGCCTGGATTCCCAATTATTCGGGTATTACCGGTTTTGTTTTAGCCGATAGTTTAGGCGGGCGTGGTTTGGCCCAGCTTACACCAATGAAATGGTGGGTGGGTACAACAGGAACCAATGCAACAGGCAACGTTACGGGGATTTTTGAGGGATCGGATATCCGAAACTCAAATTATAATATCAAACGCAGCTGGTATTATAACAATCCTGCCGAAACTTCATTATTTGGTAAAAAGGCCAGTATAACGGAGCAAACCTGGTTCTCAACGAAAACCTTAAACCCGGCCATTACCAAATTCTTCTATGGTCGTGCAGAAAACCTGAGCCTAACAGGAAGTTATAAAGACCGCATGAAGTTCCGTTTGGCAGAAACCTACCTTTTGCTTGCAGAAGCTTATTTAGGGCAGGGGAATACGGCAAAAGCAGCCGATGCCGTAAATGAAGTGCGTAAACGTGCTGGTGCTTCGGTAGTTACAGCAGGTCAAATGACCATCGATTTCCTGCTCGATGAACGCATCCGCGAGCTGGTGGGTGAAGAAACCCGTCGTTTTACCCTGTTACGCACCAATAAACTGGTCGATCGTGTAAAAATGTACAACACCGCAATCAAGGATAAAATGATGGATTATCACACTTTGTGGCCTGTTCCGCAGGCGATTATAGATGCTAACCGTGATGCCCCATTTCCACAAAATCCAGGTTACGGTAAATAATAACGACCCTGCAATCTGCCCATTGAAATGGAATAGAACTGAGTAAATAACTACTTACGCTATAATGAAACGATGAAAAAAATAAAATATTTATATAAAACGTGGCCTTTGCTTTTCCTCTTGATTGGTTTTGCCGCCTGCAAAAAGGGGATTAATGACATTGAAAAAGTACAGGAACAAATGGCCCTTACCACTTCATCTGCAAGTATAACGCTCGATGAAAATAACCTCTCCAAAAATATCATCACCTTTAACTGGAAACCGGCCAGGCCACAATCAGATGATCACCTGGTTTCTTACACCACCAAGCTGGATATAGTAGGCAATAACTTCGGGTCATCCACGGCAATTATGAACTATGAAGATGACGGAACATTAAGCCGTAGTTTTACTTCTGAACAGTTACAGAACTGGGCGAACCAAAAATGGGGCATACCCACAAATAAATCTTTTACCGTCGAATTTAGGGTGGTAGCCCAATGGGAGGGTGGTGCTACTTTTGAGGCGCCGGAAGTACGTACCGTTCAGGTGAATGTAACGCCGATTAGAACGGTGGTGTTTGATGCCGATAAAGTGTTTTTAGGCGGAAGTGCAGTGCCGGGACTAAGCAAGGTAGAAATGCCAAAAACATTGGAAAACCTCAATCAATATGCCTATGTGCTCAATCTCCAGCCGGGCGAGCTGCAAATTCCTGTAGAATATAGCGGTGCCACCAATTACATTGCTTCAGCCGATGCCGGTACAACCTTAAATGATGGTACCGCCATTGGCATTAAAATGAGAGAAACAGCTTTCTCATGGAAAATAGAATCTGCCGGACAATACCGTGTTGTGGTAAATATGCAAAAAGCTACTGCTACCATTTATTCGCCGGCACAGGCGCTTTCCCCAAAAGTGGTAACATGGAACGGAGATGGCGGCGTAGCACAAACCACCACAGTAAGCGAGTTGTGGATGCATGGCGCAATCAACAGTTTCGGAAACCCGATTAAAATGGATTGTAAAGTTAGTTTAGCCGATCCGCAGATACTGGTTTATACCGGTGGCAAGGTAGGTAAAACCAAATTTATCGTGTATGGTGGAACAGATAACAATAAAAACCTGGCTTACGCATTTAGCTGCCCGTTAACAGCTACGGGGGCGCTGCAGGAACTTACCCTAGTGCAGGGAACGGTAGCGAGCCTATCTGGTGGATCAACAAGTGCACAGCGCAACTCCTATTACACCATTCCATCGGGTACCAATACGCTAATTTTCGATCTGCGCAATATGACAGTCCTGGCCGAAAAACGGTAAATAATTTTAACAGCATGTTAATTTTTTAAAACTCATTAAAATGAAAAAGTTAAATTATAAAAATCTGGTTTCACAAACATTAGTGGCCTTATTATGCATCATGGTTTTTGCCTGTAAAAAAAATGAGGAGGTAGATGTTACAACCGCCGAAGGCACACTTGTAAAACCGATGTACAACAGAAGCACCATGTTCCGCAACCCTTTAAACGGATGGGTGATGTATGGTTCAGGCTCAGGTTTAGCATCTTATTGGGATACCGAATATTATGTGCCCGATTTAGGGAAAAAAGTGAAAGCAATAGATTATGCTTCAGCTTGTTACATCCGTACCAATTGGGCAACTTTTAATCCGGCAGATGGGGTTTACGCTTGGAGGAATCCAAATTCTGCAATTTATAAGATGATTAAAGGCGCCGAAAGCAGAGGTTTGCCAATTGCTTTCCGTTTTGTAGCAGACGGGCAGGATCAAGGTTTAAATACCCCACAGTTTGTAATTGATGCAGGAGCCAAATATTATGTTGTAGATAGTAAATTTCCCGAACGGAAGTCTCCTTATCCCCAGGATCCTGTTTTTCAACAATACTACGCCAAATTTATTCAGGCCTTGGCAGAAGATTTTAACGACCCTAAGCACACGGCATTTGTTGATGGTTATGGCCTTGGGAAATGGGGAGAAGGACATGGTGTTATTTATGAAGATCCATCTAAGGCAACGGTTGCCAGTACCGAAAAGCTTAAAGAAGAGGTAATGGATTGGATAACAACGCTCTATTCGAAGAGTTTTACAAAGGTGCCTTTATTAATGACATACCATCGTTTAATTGCCGACCCTGCCAGTGGGGGGAGTGTAAATCCCAACAGTACCCGTTTATTAGAAATGGCCATTAAAAAAGGGTACAGTCTTCGGCAGGATGCATTTGGGATGACAGATTATTATCAAAGTTGGGAAAAGAACTTTGCAAAAAGCTGGAATTTTAAACGCCCCATTGTGATGGAAGGTGGCTGGATCACAAGTGGTACACACCGTTATTGGATCGATCCTAGTGGAAAGTACCGGGAGGGCCATCCCGAAGATGTGCGTCAGGGTGAGTTTGATAGCTCGGCAGAGGCAGCTGTAAATATGATGGATTTCCGTATTGGCGATATTGAAACCTGGTTTACAAAATCATTTAACCTATGTCAGCGTTTTATTTCAGAAGGCGGTTATCGGTTATATCCCGATCAGGTATACCTGCCCGAAAGTATAAATAGTGGGGCAGAAACCACCATTACACACCGTTGGCGAAACATGGGCTGGGGTTATTTTCCAAACAACATCCCACAGTGGAATTATAAATATAAAGTAGCTTTTGCCCTTCTTGATGGGAGCAATGCAGTGAAAAAACTTTTTATAGATAACTCTGCCGAACCTTCCGCATGGCTTAAAAATCAGCCGGCATCTTACACTTTAAAAACAAATGTAAATGTACCAGCCGGAACCTACACCTGGGCAGTAGCAATTATCGATACCACAAAAGATAACCTGCCGGGTATAAAACTCGCGGTTAATGGTGATATTACTACCGATGGCTGGTTGAAACTGATGAATGTGAATGTGAAATAAATAAATAAAATTCGTCCTCTCGACCGAAGCAACGCAGAGTGGAGAGATCTTTGGATGTAATTAAAAAAGTTTAAAGATTTCTCCCTTACGTTCCCGGTTGTTCCAGCTATATGATCTATTTTAACCTTACCATGCAAACAGGCGTTATGAAAAAAATCACCTTACTGGTCCTTATGCTTTCTATAGAAATGGTTCTGTTTCAGGCCCGGGCCCAAATAAAAACAGATCTTTTTATGGGGGAGACCGTTAATTATGATGAAGATCTGGTACCTCAATATACCTTACCCAACGTACTACAGAAAACCGATGGTAAGTTGGTTAAAAGTAAAAAAGCCTGGGAAAACGAAAGACGGCCCGAAATCGTAGCCCTGTTTAAGCAAAATGTTTATGGGCAAATGCCTGCAGCATTTGATAGCATTAAATTTGAACTGACCCGTAAAGTTACCAATGCAATGGATGGCCGTGCCTGTTTAAAAGAGGTAAACATCAACATTTGGAACAAGGGTAAAAGTGTGGCTATTCCGATCGTATTATTTATCCCTAACAACCGAAAAAAACCGGCACCTGTTTTTTTGCTCATCAATAACCGGAGTAAGAAAAATACCGATCCCAACCGTTTAGTAAAAAGTACATTCTGGCCGGCCGAAATGATTATAGAAAAAGGTTATGCCGTAGCCAGTTTTCATGTGGCCGATGCTGCGCCTGATAAAAAAGATAGCTACCAGCACGGGGTAATAGATCAGCTTTATCCCGAACAACTTAACTTTGATGATGGAATGAAAGCCATTGGCGCCTGGGCCTGGGCAGCCAGCAGGGTTATGGATTATTTCGAAACCGATCAGGATATTGATGCCCGTAAAGTAGCCATCGTAGGACATTCAAGGGGCGGTAAAACTTCACTATGGGCAGGAGCCTTAGATCAGCGTTTTGCCATGGTGTTCAGCAGTTGCTCCGGAAACAGCGGCGCATCACTCTCACGCAGGCAATATGGCGAAACCGTTAGTTTGATTAATAAACAATTTGGCTACTGGTTTGCCAGCAATTATAAAAAATACAGCAACCGGGTAAACGAATTACCGGTTGATCAGCACATGTTGATTGCTTTAATGGCACCAAGGCCTGTTTACACCACCAATGCCGTAGAAGATCGATGGGCTGATCCCCGTGGATCTTACCTTTCACTTGTAAATGCCAGTCCGGTGTATAAACTCTATGGAAAAAAACTTGCTTTAAGTGCTGGGCCACCGGCTGTTAATGTGCCAATGATCAACTCTTTCATCGGTTATCATTTACGAACGGGCATACACGACCTGAATGTTTATGATTGGGAAAATTTTATCCGTTTTGCAGATTATCATGAGCTGAAATAGGAGTTTTAAATGTTCAATAAAATGATAGAAAACAAATATTTATAGTAATTTTCAAGGCTATAGGCTTTAACATCCCCCGATTCACTTGGTTTTATGAGATTTCGCAAATTCAGTCTTTTGTCTTTTTGCTTGTGCATGTTGCTCATTAAAGCTGCTTTTGCGGTCGATATTTCCAGGTACCGTTTTCACCTCATGCCCGATAATTCCTACTATGGCGGTATACAGAGCATTACAAAAGATAGTTTAGGCCGGATCTGGTACACCGGACCGGATGCCGTTTTTATGTATGACGGGAATAGTTTTTACCAGCTAAATGATGTGGTATCTGCCAGTAATCCAAAAGTGAAATGGGCTTACGGAACTTTGATTACCGATAAGGGAGGGCGGCTTTTTCTGGCTACCAACCACGGCCTGATGAAATTTAACTATGAACGTTTTTCTTTTGAGCTAATTGTACCCGGGAGAATAAGATCGCTCTGTTTAAATGATGATGGTAATTTGTATATGTTATCCGGTGAAAATGTATTCTGCTATGATCAAAAAAATAAGAAAACCCAACAACTGGCCCTGCCAACCCATAAATACTTCAATAACATCATAAGCCTCAATGGCCACGTTTATGTTGCCCAGGAAAACCTGCTTTACAAGATAGAAAAAAGCAAACGTCGCTTTGTTTTATTTGCTGATTTTGGCGCTCTATCCAATATAACCATTGATGCGCTCGAATTTAATGGCCAATATTATTTTCTTACCCAAAGAGGAGGCATCTACATTACCGATGCTACAGGAAATATCAAAAAAAATATCCTGGTATCTGCGGCTAAAGACCGGCCCATTATGTCGAAGAAATTATTTCTTGATCAGGCTGGTATAATATGGGTGGCCACACAGGCTGGCCTCTTTCTTTTTGATCCGGTTACCGAACACAGCAGTCTTTTAAAAATGAATTTAAACGATGCTTTTTCATTGCCGAATAATTCTATATGGACCATCTATCGCGATCCCGATCAGGGTGCATGGATTGGAACCTATGGGGGTAAAATTGCTTATTGTTCACTTTATGATGCCTATGTGCGTTATTTTAACCCAAGTCCGGGTGGGCTTAACCACCCTGTGGTAAGTGGCTTTCAGGAAGACGGCTTGGGTAATATCTGGATCGGTACCGAAGGCGTTGGATTAAATTATTGGAACAGGACAGACGACTCTTTCCGATATTATCTAAAAGCAAGTGCGAATTCGCTTAACTCGAACATTAAACGGATGCGTTTTGATCAGGAAAAAAGGCAGCTGTTTATTTCGACTTTCAACAGCGGGATTTCATCTTATAACGTGGCGCAGAAAACATTCAGCGATCTGAATTTTCGCTCACCCATAAACAAACAGCCACTGGCTATATATGATTTTGTACGTGATGAGCAAGGCACCTGGTGGATGACAGATCCCGATAAAACCTTTTTTTATAAGCGGAAAAGCCAGGGGGAAACAGAGATGGTTAAAATTATCGGGGCAGATGGTAAATCATTGGACGTTGAGATTGAGGCCCTATACCTTGATAGGCAAAATAATCTTCGCCTGATCAGCCATCAGGGGCTATTTGTAGTGGATAAAAACAGCCTGAAAATACTCAAACATTATTTTATTAAAAACGGGCCATATGCCGTTAACCACCTAAATTGTTATTATGAGGAGGCAAACGGCGATGTATGGCTGGGTACCTCGGGCAGGGGAGTTAATGTTTTAAAAAAAGACGGCAGTTATATCAATTTCAATATCGAAAATGGATTTCCACCAAAAACAGTATTTGCTATTTTAGAAGATGATGCCTCAAAAAATATTTGGTTTAGTACCAGCGATGGCCTGTATTATTATGAGCAAAAAACAGCGAAGTTTGAGAAAGCCAGATTTTATAAAGAAAATAGCTGCGGTTCTTTTTACATCCGGTCGGCCTTTAGCACGAAAAAAGGGGAAATGCTTTTTGGTGGCACAAACGGTTTTATTCTTTTTGATCCCGGCTATCTGAATAAAAATCCGCAAAAACCACGGGTGTTTTTTACAGGCTTTTCCATCAACAACAATCAGGTAACCGCAAGTAGTAAAAATTCGCCCTTATCAAAAGACATTTCCATGTTGGTGGGTATAGAAAAAGACAAAATCCGGCTTTCCAGTAAACAATCCAATATAGAAATCAGGTTTTCATCCAATAGTTATCTATCCGCCGATAAAAATCAGTTTGCTTACCGGATGTTGGGATTGGGCGAAAAATGGGTGCCGGTTAACTCAAATCAAAGATCAGTGCATTTTTTTAATCTTCCCAGTGGAAATTATACCTTCGAAATAAAGGCTGCCAACAATGATGGTTTATGGAGCAATGAAGTATCGCGGCTTTATTTACATGTCGATCCACCGTTTTTTCTTTCCTGGTGGGCCTATCTTATTTATGCGGCTATTGCAATGGCCTTGTTGTATTTCATTATGCGGTATTATACCAATAAAAAGGTATTTAAAGAACGGCTGGCGTTAGAGACGCTAAAAGAGCAGAATATGCGCGACTTGAACCAGGCCAGAACCGATTTTTTTACCAATATCTCTCATGATTTAAAAACGCCGCTCACGCTGGTACTCGAGCCGCTTAAACAGTTAAAAGAAACTATGGTACAAAGCGATCATAAAGCAGTAGGGCACATGCAATTGATCGAAAAAAATGTTGCCCGCATACAGCGAACCATCAGTCAATTGCTGCGTTTTAGGCAAATAGAAAGTCAAAAGGTGACCTTAAATCCCCAAATGGGAGATTTTATCGGTTTCGTACGAGATGTATTTGGCCTTTTTGAGTTGTATGCCAACAAAAAAGAAATTGAAACCAATATTACCGCATATACCGATCAGTTACCTATTGCCTTTGATTATGATGTGGTCGAAAAAATCCTGACCAATCTGTTTTCTAATGCATTAAAATATACTACAAATAAGGGATATGTTGGCGTACGCATTTATGAATCTACAGATGAAGAAAAACAGAAATTAACTGATCCTGTTAATCAGGAAAGGGCTTATGTTTCTATAGAAGTATTAAATACGGGAACCGGATTTTCTGACCAGCAGATAGCAAACCTGTTCACTTCTTTTAACCGTTTATCATCATTTAGACCTACTTTCGAAGAAAGCTCCGGACTTGGCCTTGCCATAGTTAAAGAACTGTTGGATATAATGGAAGGTAAAATCTGGATGGTAAATAAAACCAGTAAAATATCTTTTACGATAATGTTGCCGCTAAAAAAAGAGGCCAGCTTGGGCGATATGCAGTGGAATGTTTATGATTATACCCTTTCGGAAATTGACGACATTATGCTGGAGCCTGCAGAAACCGATCAGGCCATCAAAAATGCACGGAAATCAAACAGTCTTTTACTTGTAGAAGATGACCTTACCATGAGGACCTATTTAGAACGCCGCTTATCCGAAAAATACAATGTTTATACTGCCAGCGATGGAATAGAGGGGATTATCAAAGCCGAAAAAATTAATCCCCAATTGATCATAACCGACCTGATGATGCCAAATGCCAATGGATTTGAGGTTTGTAACCGTTTGCGTCAAAACTTTAAAACCAGTCATATTCCGATTATTATGGTTTCTGGCGTGGGTGAGGAAAACCAGAATAAAATTAAAGCGCTTGAATCTGGCGCTACCGTATTTATCGATAAACCGTTCGAGGTTGATTACCTGCTGCAGCAGATTGATACCATCCTGAAAAACAGGGAAGAACTGAAAGAAATGTACAGTAAAAGATTGGTTGTGGATCCATCGAATGTAACCATAACCTCTATGGACGAAGAGCTTTTGGTAAAGGCAATGAAATTTATCGAACTCAATATGGCCAATACCAATTATTCTGTTGAGGCTTTTGTATCGGATATGAATACAGGCAGGACTATTTTATATCAGAAGATAAATGATATCGTTGGCATGTCGATCAAGGAATTTATTTTGAATATCAGGTTGAAAAGGAGTGCCTATCTGCTCGAACATTCTGATTTGACAATAGCCGAAATTGCTTATCAAACCGGTTTTAACAATGCAAAGTATTTTAGCGTTTGTTTTAGAAAACAGTTTGAGTTAAGTCCCTCAGAATTTAAGAAAAAATATAATCTGAGTGATGCCGGATAAAAAATAGACATCGTTAACCTGATTATAGTTTAATTTTATGGATAATATGTATTTGATTTGCCGGCTTTGAAGTTTAATTAAAATTGCTTTACTTGTAACCAATTTTCGATAATTAGCCATCCTGCCGCTAGTAATTAGTGCGATATTTTTTGATCGTGAACCAGAATATGAAGAGTAACCAAACCACTATAGTAGATATTGCCAACGAACTTAAAATTTCTAAGTCTACAGTTTCCAGGGCGTTAACGGGGCATCCATCCGTAAAAACCGAAACGCGTGCAAAGATTTTAGAACTGGCCGAGAAGCTGGATTACCAACGCAATATGCTTTCCATCAGTTTAATTACCAATAAAACGAAAACCATCGGAATCGTCTTGCCCGAATTTATCACTTCCTTTTTCCCACAGGTGGTAGTTGGTGCGCAGGAGGAGGCCGCCAGGCAGGGTTACAGTGTGTTGATTTCTCAATGTAACGAGAGTTACGAAACCGAGGTGGCAAATTCAAAAGTAATGCTGGCCAACCGTGTTGACGGCGTAATGGTATCGCTTACCAAGGAAACTTTAAATTATGATCATTGGAAAGCCTTTATCCGTAAGCGTGTTCCAGTGGTGTTTTTTAACCGCGTTTGCGAAGAAATGATGGTGCCGAAAGTGGTGGTGAACGATTACGATGCAGCCTTTAAAGCGGTGGAACATTTAATTAGCATTGGCAAACGCCGGATAGCGCATTTAGCCGGGCCGGGTTCGCTCGTAATCAGTCGTAAAAGAATGAACGGTTATCTCGATGCCCTTAAAAAGCACAATATCCCTGCAGATGAAGAATTGATCATTGGCTATGATCTTACCCTGAATAAAGTAAAAATGTACGTTAAACATCTGGTTGAACTCGATAATCCGGCCGATGCCTTATTTGCAGTGAACGATCCAACAGCTATTGAGGCCATACAGGTGCTGAAACAACTGGGGAAACGGATTCCTGAAGATGTAGCTGTTGTCGGTTTTAGCGATAATTATGGATCAAACTTTATCGAACCCAGCCTTACCACTGTTGCACAGCCTGTTCGCGAAATTGGCCGTAATGCCATGGAACTTCTTTTAGACTTAATGGACAAGGATATTTCGGAATGGAAACCATTAATCAGGACCCTTGATGCTGAACTCATTATCCGTAATTCTACCGTAAAGGGAAGTTAAGATTTATCAATTTTGATCATATAACGTTAATGCCTTGGTTAGTGTCCTAACGAACCCATATGGTAATATAATAGAAAGCAAGCTAACCAGTGGTTCGTTAATTTAATTGACCATAAAATGCATTTAAGTTACATATAAGCTTATATGTTCTTATATGTCTTACATGGTGAAAACTTAAACGAATCTACACCGATGCAAATGCTATTGAACAGCTAAGATGTTCAATGCCTTGATTCGTGTCCTCATGAACCAGAATAAGAACTATATGCATTAAAGAAGAATATATAGTAGAAAGCAAGCTACCCAATGGTTTATTAATTTAATTGACCATAAAACGCATTTAAGTTACATATAAGCTTATATGTCTTACATGGTGAAAACTTAAACGAATCTACACCGATGCAACAAATGCTATTGAACAGCTAAGATGTTCAATGCCTTGGTTCGTGTCCTCACGAACCAGAAGAAGGACTATATGGATTAAAGAAGAATATATAGTAGAAAGCAAGTTACCCAATGGTTTATTAATTTAGTTGACCATATAAGCCATTAAAGTTATATATAAGCTTACATGTTCTTATAATCTTACACAATAGAACTTAAGCGAAAGTACATCAATGCAAAGGCTATTTAAACTGCTAAGATGTTCTCAGGTGGCTTAGGTGGTTAATTAAAATAAAGTATTATCACCACCTTAGACACTTTAGCTCACCTGAGTCTAATGCCGTGGTTTGTGCAGGTAAGAACCTTCGCATCTTAATTTTGACCATATAAGCCATTAAAGTTACACATAAGCTTGCCTGTTCCTATAATCTTACACAGTAAAACTTAAGCGGAAGTACATCAACGCAAAGGCTATTTAAACAGCTAAG
>NZ_JAVTSU010000034.1:0-34820 GCF_032678605.1 Pedobacter miscanthi | reverse complement strand
TGGAAACACCAATCATTAGATAAAAGAAAATAAATAAAATGTTTTGTCATTCTGAGGAACGAAGAATCTGCAAACTACAGAAAACAAGCTAAACTAAGGCAGTAACTGAGATCATGGTTGTAGGAAATAGGCCAGAGATTCTTCACTGCGTTCAGAATGACAGAAAATAAAGAGAAAATAAAGTGGAGAAGACGATTAATTTAAAAGGAATAACCTGGAACCACAGTCGTGGGCTTTTGCCTATGGTGGCAACGGCGCAGCGGTTTTCCGAATTGCACCCCAATGTAAATATCACCTGGGAAAAAAGAAGTTTGCAGCAATTTGCCGATTTTTCTATTCAGGAACTGGCTGAGCGTTTCGATTTATTGGTTATTGATCATCCCTGGGCAGGTTTCGCCGCAAAAACAAAATCGATAATTCCTTTGGATTTATACCTTTCAGATAAATATTTAAAAGATCAGGAAGAAAACTCTGTTGGCCAATCTTATGAAAGTTATTTCTATGAGGCGTATTTATGGGCTTTACCAATTGATGCCGCAACACCTGTGGCTGCATCACGCCCCGATTTACTTACTGAAAAAGGATTACAACTACCTAAATCTTTCGATGATTTATTAACTCTTGCCGATAAGGGTTTAGTCGCTTTCGCAGGCATTCCAATCGATATTTTAATGAATTTCTATACGCTTTGCTGCTCCTTAGGTGAAGATCCTTGTCAAAATGATGATGAAGTGGTTTCTACAGAAACAGGTATTAAAGTTTTAAAAATGTACCGTGAACTGGCTTCAAAAATGGATCCGGCAAACTTTAACAGAAACCCGATTCAGGTGTATGAAGCGATGACTTTAACCGATGAAATTGCTTATTGCCCTTTCGCTTATGGTTATTCAAACTATTCGCGTAACGGTTATGCCCGTAAAACCTTGCATTTCCACGATATGATTAGTTTAGATGGAAAAACAAACCTTAGAAGCACTTTGGGCGGAACAGGTTTAGCCATTTCTGCTAAATGCGAATCGCTCGATGTTGCTGCCAAATATGTAGAATTTGTTGGTTCACCAACTTGTCAGTCAGCTTTGTTTTTTGAAAGCGGTGGTCAGCCAGGGCATTTGGCAGCCTGGAAAAACGAAGAAGTAAACCGCCAGAGCCAGAATTATTTTCTAAATACCTTACCTGCTTTACAAAGGGCATTTCTCCGTCCGCGCTATCACGGTTCGATGTATTTTCAAGATCATGCAGGTGATGTGGTACGCAATTATTTAATGAATGGTGGAGATGAAATTCAGGTTTTAACAACGATGAATGAAATATATCAAAAATCTAAAAGTTTAGTATTATCATGAACAGGCCGCTAGAAGGACTTTTGGTTTTAGAGTTTTGCCAGTTTTTGGCAGGACCATCGGCAGGATTAAAACTGGCCGATTTAGGTGCGCGTGTAATTAAAATCGAACGCCCAAAAACGGGAGATGCCTGCAGACAACTATCCATCAAAAACCTTTTTGTAGATGAAGACAGTCTACTTTTTCATACCATTAACCGCAATAAAGAAAGTTATGCGGCCGATTTAAAGAATCCGGAAGATTTGGTAAGGCTGAAAAAACTGATCAGCAAAGCCGATGTGATGACGCATAATTTCCGCCCGGGGGTAATGGAAAAAATTGGACTCGATTACAAAACAGTACAAACGGTGAATCCTAAAATCGTTTATGGCGTAGTTACAGGCTACGGTAATGAAGGTCCCTGGAAAAACAAACCCGGACAGGATTTATTGGTTCAGTCGGTTTCTGGCCTTACTTTTTTATCGGGAGTGGATGTAGACGGGCCTGTTCCTTTCGGTCTTTCCGTTTCGGATATTATGTGCGGCAACCACCTGGCACAGGGCATTATGGCGGCATTAATCAAAAGAGCAAAAACGAATAAGAGCGTTTTGGTAGAAGTCAGTTTATTGGAGTCGATTTTAGATGTACAATTCGAAGTCATCACCACCTACTTAAATGATGGCGGAAAATTACCCGATAGAAGCGGGGCAAAAGGAAGTGCGCACGCTTATTTAAGTGCACCTTACGGCATGTATGAAACCGCTGATGGTTACATCGCCATGGCGATGGGCAACCTGCCAAATATTTGTGCAATAATCAAATGCGATATTTCGGATTTGTACGTAGAAGCAGGTTCTGCCTTCGAAAACCGTGATAAATTAATTGTTCGTTTAGCCGAAACCTTTAAAAAAAAGGATACTAAAACCTGGGTAGAGTTATTGGAAAACCACGGAATCTGGTGTGCTGAAGTATTGAATTATCAAACGGCAACGGCTTTAAACACTTATAAAAATCTGGAAATAGAACAGGAGTTGGATTTAAATGAAGGAAAAAAAATAAAGACAACAGTTAATCCAATCCGCCTTGATAATGAAAAATTATTTGCAGCGAAGGCAGCCCCAAAGTTGGGGGGGAATACTTCGGAAATTAATAAGGAGTTTGAATTAGAAAACAATACATAAACGTTTGTCATTCTGAACACAGTGAAGAATCTGCAAGCGATGAAACAAAACCTTTAATAGCGCACTAGCTTATGTTAGTTATGTGGTGAATAGGTCAGAGATTCTTCGTTGCACTCAGAATGACAGCCTTTAAAAACAAATACAACTATGAGACCGCTTGAAGATTATTTAGTTATCGATTTCAGCCAGTTTCTTTCTGGCCCATCGGCAGGTTTGCGCCTGGCCGATATGGGTGCCCGTGTAATCAAAATTGAACGTTTGGGTGTGGGCGATATCTGCCGTACACTTTATACTTCAAACCTGATTATGAATGGCGAATCGTCGGTATTTCATGCCATCAACCGAAATAAGGAAAGTTTTGAAGTTGATTTAAAAAACGGAGAAGATTGCGAAATGGTTCGTGAACTACTCAAAAAAGCCGATGTGATGATCCACAATTTCCGTCCTGGCGTAATGGAACGTTTGGGTTTCGATTATCAATCGGTTACGGCTTTAAACCCTTCAATTATCTATGGCGAAATTTCTGGTTATGGAACTACCACTGAATGGAAAAATAAACCAGGTCAGGATTTACTTTTGCAATCGGTTACCGGTTTAACTTCCTTAACTGGAAATGCCGATAGTGGCCCCGTGGCAATGGGTTTATCGATAGTGGATATGCTGGCTGGCGCCCATTTAGCACAGGGACTTTTGGCCTGTTTATATCGTAAGGCCATAAAAAATGAGGGTGGTTTTGTTCAGGTAAGCATGATGGAGTCCGCTTACGATTTTCAGTTTGAAACCATTACCACCTTTATGAATGATGGTGGAAGCTTACCCAAAAGATCAGAAAAGAACAATGCAAATGCATATTTAGGCGCTCCATATGGTATATATCAAACAGAAAACGGATATTTAGCCCTGGCTATGGGGTCAATTCCGCAATTGGGCAATTTACTCGGCTGCGAGAAACTGGAAGATTATGTGGAAGTAAGCGAAGCATTTGATAAACGGGATGAAATCAAGGCAATTTTAGCCAAATACCTTTTATCTGCAACAACCGAAAACTGGCTTTCTATACTGGAACCAGCTGATATCTGGTGTGCCGATGTTTTAAACTGGAACGCCTTAATGGCCCACGATGGTTTCAAAGTTTTGAACATGATCCAGCAGGTAGAAATGGTAGATGGGTACCAATATCAAACCACCAGATGCCCGATCCGCATTGATGGCGAGTTGCTTACCTCATCAAAAGGTTCGCCAAAATTGGGGCAGGATAATGAAAAAATTATCAAAGAATTTATCACACAGAATACAACTGCAAATGCATAACCAGATAGAAACTTTCAGAATAGCCGTTCGCAAATTTGCACCTTTTGAATCTGCCATGCAGAAATTCTGGGATCAGTATTGCATTTTTTCGGGTTGTAAGCTGAAATTGGAAATGGTGGTGATGGATCTACACGAACTTTACGACAGTACGATTACCAAAAAAGGTTTAGCCAAAGGCGATTTCGATATTGCACACATCAGCACCGATTGGGTTTTGGAAGGCTATACTGATCATGATTTCGAGGTTTTAAATCCCTACATCAATAAAAATAAACCAGACGATTTTCCGAGAGGCTGGAGCAAGTCGCTTTTAAGTTTACAGCGTTTTGGTTGGGAAATAGTTGGTCTACCTTTTCATGACGGACCTGAATGCTTTATTTACCGTAAAGACTTGTTTGAAAACGAAACCGAAAAAGCCAATTATTTAGCTCAATACGGAAAAGCGCTAGAAGTACCGAAAACCTGGGAAGATTTTCATCAGATCGCCAGGTTCTTCAATCGCCCTCAGGATAATCTTTATGGGAGTATCTTTGCATGTTATCCTGATGGCCATAATACCGTTTTTGATTTTTGTCTGCAATTATGGACCAGGGGTGGAAGCCTGGTTGATAAAAACGGCTTCATCCAGATCAATACACAAGCAGCCGTTGATGGGTTAAACTTTTACCGCAAAATGGTAAACGATAAAACTGCCGTTCACCCAAAATCAGGCGAATTTGAGTCGGTAGCTGCAGGAATTGCCTTTTCACAGGGCGAAGCAGCCATGATGATCAATTGGTTTGGTTTTGCTGCCATGTGCGAAGTAGATCCCAATTCTAAAGTAAAAGGCAAAATTGACGTAGAACTTTTACCAAGTTCGCCTGATCAAAAATCAGCTTCTTTAAATGTTTATTGGTTATATACCATCGCCAAAGGCAGTAAACATAAAGCCATCGCTTACGATTTTCTTCGCTTTGCATTAACCATTGAACAGGATAAACAACTTACTTTAGAAGGTGGCATCGGTTGCCGCATATCAACCTGGAAGGATGAAGAAATTAACCAGATTATTCCTTATTACCATAAACTGGAGCAATTACACGAGGTGGCCAATATGTTGCCACAAAAACAAAATTGGGCTGCAATAGCAACGATAATAGACCAGATGGTTTTGCAAGCCATTAATACAGATGTAGCAACTGAAGAACTCATTCAGCTTGCACAAAACCAGATTAACGAAATTGACAAATGAGTATTGATATCAAATATAAACCCGAATTACCACAAACAAGGCAACCCATCATCATTATTGGCGCTGGTGGTATAGTGGCCGATGCGCATCTTCCTGCCTATAAAATAGCTGGTTTTGAAGTACATGGCATTGTAAACCGAACCAAAGAAAGGGCGCAGAAATTAGCCGACGATTTTGGAATCCCAAATGTGTATAATTCAGTTGCCGAGGCCGTAAAACTGGCTCCTGCAAACGCTGTTTATGATTTAACCATCATGCCCGAGCAATACATCGAAACCTTAAAACAGTTACCTGATGGAAGCGCGGTATTGATTCAAAAACCGATGGGGGATGACTTTACACAGGCAAAAGAAATCCTTGAATTATGCAGGGCCAAAAACTTAAAAGCAGCTATAAACTTTCAATTGCGTTTTGCACCATTTGTAAGTGCTGCAAAATACCTGATCGATAAAGGATTAATTGGCGAATTATACGACATGGAAGTCCGCGTAACAATTAAAACACCATGGGAGATTTTCCCTCATGTAATCATTCATCCACGTTTAGAAATCCAGTACCATAGTATCCATTACGTTGATTTAATACGTTCGTTCTTAGGTAATCCCGAAAGTATTCTGGCCAAAACCCTAAAACATCCGGCAAAAACATTATCATCATCCCGTTCTACCATTTTATTCGATTATGGCGATACCATGCATGCCGTAATCAACACCAACCACGATCACGATTTTGGTCCAAATCACCAGGAAAGTTACATCAAATGGGAGGGTACCAAAGGTGCTATTGTAGCTAAAATTGGCTTACTAATGGATTATCCTCATGGCGTACCTGATGTTTTTGAATATTGTATCGTCGAAAATGGCAAACAAGCCGAATGGCAAACCGTAAAATTAGATGGTTCCTGGTTCCCCGAGGCATTTATTGGTACAATGGCCAATTTAATGCGCTATAACGAAGGTTCAACGAATGTTTTGCATACCAGTGTAGAAGATGTAATCCAAACCATGGCGGTTGTAGAAAGCGCATATAAATCAAGTGATATTGGCGGGGTTAAAGTGAAGGAGCAGTTAAAATTTAATT
Organism: Pedobacter miscanthi; assembly: GCF_032678605.1. Classification (GTDB taxonomy): domain Bacteria; phylum Bacteroidota; class Bacteroidia; order Sphingobacteriales; family Sphingobacteriaceae; genus Pedobacter; species Pedobacter miscanthi_A. Next base: position 28,698 of record NZ_JAVTSU010000034.1, on the reverse strand, counting down.
AAATCGTCATTGCGAGGCAGGGAATGAGCGAGCCGAAGCAATCTGTTTTGCATGAAAGATTGCTTCGTTTCGACGAAAAATCGAAAACTCGCAATGACGGCATAGTATAGAAAGAACATTATGTATTTCAAATCAGCATTTTTTGAAGATTATCAATTACAGGATAAACGTATAACCTTAGGCCGCACGATAACCGAAACCGATTTTGTCGTTCACGCAGGACATACCGGCGATTTCTTTCCGCACCATATGGACGCCGAATGGTGTGCTACACAACCATTTAAACAAAGAATCGCTCACGGTACGATGATTTTTAGCATAGGCATTGGTTTAACCGCCTCAGAAATCAATCCCGAAGCCATGAGTAAAGGATATGATAAATTACGCTTTGTAAAACCGGTTTTCATTGGTGATACCATTCACTCTGAAATCACTATTTCTGAAAAAGGAGAGAGCAAAAGACCCGAATACGGCACCATAACCGAACATGTAGAAATCATTAACCAACACGGAGAGGTTGTATTAGTCTGCGACCATCTTTTGGTGGTGAAGAAGAAAGTTTATTAGTTCAATGGTCAATAGTTCATTGGTCTGGGTGCTTACAGCGAGGGATTTATACTAACCAACACTGAACTAATGACAAATGAACCAGTGAACTACTGACAAATGAACCAGTGAACCTATCACTAATAACAAATGAACCAATGACAAATGAACCAGTGAACCTATCACTAATAACAAATGAACCAATGACAAATGAACCATTAAACACACATCCAGAAATTATAACTGAGGGAGATCCTTCATCAGGAAAGAAATATTTATTGCCATTTATACTCGTAATAAGTCTGTTTTTCCTCTGGGGAATGGCGCATAATCTCGATTCAATCCTCATTCCACACTTAAAAAAAGCTTGTAATTTAAATAACAGACAATCGACCTTGATCGATACTTCTGTATTCTTCGCTTATTTTTTAATGGCTATTCCCGCCGGAATGATTTTGAAAAAATGGGGTTATAAAGCGACCATGATTTCAGGTTTGCTGGCTTTTGCTTTTGGGGCATTTTTATTTGTACCAGCTGCTAATAGCTTATCATACATTACATTTTTGATTGCACTTTTTATTATTGGTTGTGGTTTAACCATGCTCGAAACTTCTGCGAATCCTTACGCTGCTGTATTGGGCGATCCTGCAAAAGCAACGAGCAGATTAAACCTTGCTGCATCTTTTAACGGATTGGCTGCAATGGTAGCCCCAATGATTGGTGGTTTGTTTATTCTTTCGGGTAAATCGCACAGCAAAGATGAATTAGCAGCGATGACAGAAGTTAATAGAAATAATTACTTTCTTGAAGAGGCCGCATCCGTTAAAACGCCATACATCACCTTAGGCATTGTTTTATTGGTAATTGCAGTAATCTTTTACTTCATCCACCTTCCCGAAATTAAAACGAAAAGTATTGATGGAGAAGCAAAAGGAAGTTTTTTTGGGTCACTGCGCCACAAACACTTAAGGTGGGCTGTAATTGCTCAGTTTTTCTATGTAGGTGCGCAGGTTTGTGTAACCAGTTTCTTTATCAGAATGGCGCAACAGGGCGGTGGATTTGACGAAAAAACAGCTGCATCTTATTTGGTGGTTTATGGATTTTTATTTACCGCTGGCCGTTTCGCAGGAACAGCGCTTTTACAGTTCATATCTTCAAATAAATTGCTTGCGATTTATTCTGCGATATCAATAATCTTGTGTTTGGTTGCTATTTTAGGTAAAGGTTCTTATGTGGTTTATGCTTTAGGTGCTATCGGATTCTTTATGTCTATTATGTTTCCAACCATTTTCGCCTTAGGCATTGATGGAATCGGTGATGATACAAAACCAGGTTCTTCCTGGTTGATCATGTCTATTGTTGGTGGTGCCATTTTACCATTTGGAATGGGAACACTAATCGATATGTATGGCGATAATATCCAAATTGGTTACAGCATTCCATTAGTATGTTTTCTGATTATCCTTTATTTCGGCCTACGGGGTTATAAAATCGCACATAAATAAATAGATTTCGTCATTGCAAGGAGGCACGACGTGGCAATCTATTGAAAAGAAAGATTGCTTCAGGTGGTAAAAAGTAACCCTCAGCAATGACGATAAAATTTTTAAAAAAAATGAAAATGAGGTTTAGCAAAATTCTGCTATTTGTTCTGTTGTCAAGCTTTTTCTTGGTATCAACCGTTTTTGCGCAACAAAACGAAAACGCTAAACCCTGGGTATTTTGGTATTGGGTTAAAGGGGCGGTATCCAAAGCCGGCATCACAGCTGATCTTGAGGCGATGAAATCGAACGGTATATCGGGTGCTTATCTCATGAGCATTCAGGGACCAGATAAAATGCCTGTTTACAATCCGCCTGCTGTTCAGCTTACACCAGAATGGTGGAAAATGGTGGAATTTGCCATGAGCGAGGCGAAACGTTTAAACCTGAAATTAGGCATGCACGTAAGTGATGGTTTCGCATTGGCCGGCGGCCCGTGGATTACACCGGAACTTTCTATGCAAAAAGTAGTTTGGTCAAAGATAAACGTCAGTAATTCAAATACAAAAATCACTTTACCTCAACCAGCAGCAAAAGAAAACTATTATCAGGATATTGCGGTTTACGCCTATCCATCACCGGTTGGCGAGGGCATTTCAACACGAACTGTTATTCCTAAAATTACAGCAAGTAATGGAGCCGATGCCACAGGTTTAGTGCAACCTGGTAATAAGAAAAACTTTGGCTCAAATGAGCCTTGTTACATTCAATACGAATTTGAAAAACCTTTCACCTGTAGAACAGTGACTATTAAAGTCAGTGGAAATAACTATCAGGCACAGCGTTTAGCGATCAAAGTGAGTAATGACGGGAAAGTTTTCCGCTCCATTGGTAGATTAGAAGCACCACGCCACGGCTGGCAGGATACTGATGAAGATGTAACCCATTCCATTTTACCCACAACAGCCAAATTCTTTAGGTTTATTTACGATAAAAAAGGATCTGAACCCGGAGCTGAAGATTTAGATGCAGCAAAATGGAAACCCGCTTTAAAACTGCTTAACCTCGAATTATCATCTGAAGCACAGATTAACCAGTTCGAAGGCAAAAACGGCTCCGTTTGGCGTGTGAGCAAAAGAAGTACAGAGGCACAGCTTGCCAAAAACCTATGTGTTCCATTAAATAAAATCATCAATTTAACCGGCAAATTAAATCCGGATGGAACTTTAAACTGGAAAGCGCCAAAAGGCAACTGGACCATTTTAAGGATTGGCCATACCTCAACAGGCCATACCAATGCTACAGGAGGAGGTGGAATGGGTCTGGAATGCGATAAATTTAATCCGGAAGCCGTTAAATTACAATTCAATAACTGGTACGGAGCCGCTTTAAAACACGGCGGACCAGAAATAGCTAAAAAGGTATTAAGCGTTTTTCATGTCGATAGCTGGGAATGTGGCAGCCAAAATTGGTCGCCCGTATTTAAAGCCGAGTTTTTAAAGCGCAGAGGTTATGATTTAACACCTTATCTGCCCATTATGAGCGGCTTACCTGTTGAAAGTGCTGCTGTATCCGAAAACTTCCTTTACGACGTAAGAAAAACGATTTCAGAATTGGTGGTTGATCAGTTTTATCAAACATTAGCCAAATTAGCAAAAGAACAAGGTGTCACTTTTACGGCTGAAAGTATAGCGCCCACCATGATGAGCGATGGATTAATGCATTACAAAACGGTTGATGTACCCATGGGCGAATTTTGGCTAAACAGCCCCACACATGATAAACCCAATGATATGCTGGATGCGATCTCAGGAGCACACATTTATGGTAAAAATATCATTCAGGCAGAGGCTTTTACAACCGTTCGCATGGACTGGAACGAAAATCCGGCAAATATGAAAACCCTACAGGATCGTAATTATGCACTTGGTATTAATAAACTCGTTTATCACGTTTTTACGCATAACCCCTGGATCGAACGGAAACCGGGAATGACTTTAGACGGTGTGGGTTTATATTTTCAACGCGACCAAACCTGGTGGAAGGCCGGTAAAGCGTGGATAGATTATGCAGAGCGAACCCAAAACTTATTACAGCAAGGGAAACCTGTTGTAGATATTGCCGTTTTTACTGGTGAAGAGCTACCTCGCAGATCAGTTTTACCCGATCGTTTGGTAGAAACATTGCCCGGTATATTTGGCGCCGATGTAGTAGAGGCAGAAAAGAAACGTTTAGCAAATATTGGTGAACCGTTAAGACAAATTCCAGCTGGCGTAACCCATTCAGCAAACATGGCCGATCCTGAAAATTGGGTAAATCCGTTACGGGGTTATGCTTATGATAGTTTTAATCCCGATGTTTTAAAAACAGCAACGGTTAAAGATGGAAATGTGATTTTCCAAAGTGGTGCATCTTACAAAGTTTTGGTAATCCCAGGTAACATGAAAATGAACCCGAATTATCAGTATATGAGTTATACAACTGTAAAAAAAATATTTGAATTAATTATAGCGGGCGCTAATGTGATTGTAGCAGACAAGCCTTTGTATCAAAATGGTTTACAACAAGTTAGTCAATCTGTATTTAGCTCGGCAGTGGATGAAATTTGGAAGGATAATTTTCATGAGATAAATAATAATCATCATTCTGTTTTAATGAAAATAATGGACAAAGGAAATCTGTTTAAAGCTCCTTTCAATGCCGATAATTTTAAATTTTTAGGAATTGAACCAGATCTTTATGTAACGGAAGCTAATTCGAACAGTAAGCCAATTACTTATGCAAAAAAAGTAGCTTATACTCACAGGAAAACTGATAAAAAGGATATCTATTTTATTTCCAATCAAGAGGCTAAAGAAAGAAATTTTAGGTTTTCATTTCGTGTAACCAATAAAATACCACAAGTTTATGATGCCGTTGCCAATAAATTAACTGACATTAATAATTGGTCGAGTGAAAGGGGGCGAACAGGCTTTACTTATAAAATCGCTCCTAATCAAAGTTTGTTTTTTCTCTTCGAAAAGGAAACTACAAAAACTCAATTTAATAGTGGCAACAACTGGTCTAACTTCAAAACCATCCAGGATATTTCCAAATCATGGCAAGGGAAATTCGATACGGCTTATGCTGGCCCATCAAAACCTGTCATTTTTAACGACTTAACCGATTGGACATTAAATGCCGATAGCCTGGTTAAATATTATTCCGGAACCGCCGTGTACAGCAAAAGTTTCACCTTTAATGGAGATCTTAAAAATAAAATCTGGATTGATTTAGGCAAATTCTCAAGCATGGCAGAAGTAAAAATCAACGGTATAAATTGTGGTACACTTTGGACTGCTCCACACCGCCTGGAAATTAGTAAAGCCATCAAAAATGGAGAAAATGAAATTACCATTGAAGTAACCAATACCTGGGCTAACCGTTTAATTGGTGATAGCAAATTAACTGAGGACAAAAGAATTACAAAAACCACTGCACCTTTCCGGTTAGAAGGAAAACCTTTAAATCCTGCTGGATTATTAGGGCCAGTGTTAATTTTAAGGGAGGAGAAATAATATATGAACACATTAAAAATCTATTTACTTTTTGTGTTGTTGGCAGCATCGTTTTATGTACATGCACAGGATAAAGCTTTGGTTAACACTTCAAATTCACCTTACGCCAAGCTGCATAGCATCAACATGACTGATGTTAGCTGGACAGAAGGCTTTTGGGCAGATCGTTTCAAAGTAGCTACAGAAACTATGGTGCCCAATATGTGGGCGATTTACAACGATCCTAAAATCAGTCATGCTTTTGAAAATTTCAAAATAGCTGCAGGATTAGATACCGGGGCTCATTCAGGCCCTTCTTTCCACGATGGAGATTACTACAAAACCTTAGAAGCCGTTGCTGCACTTTATGCCTCCACTAAAAACCCAAAGCTGAACGAAATGATGGATAAAGCCATTGCAGTGATCGGTAAATCGCAACGTGAAGACGGCTACATTTACACTAAAGCCATGATTGAGCAACGAAAAACAGGCTCAAAAAATCAGTTTCAGGATCGGTTAAGCTTCGAATCATATAACATCGGGCATTTAATGACGGCTGGCTGCATCCATTACCGGGCTACCGGCAAAACAACTTTACTCAACATCGCCAAAAAAGCAACAGATTATCTGTACAATTTCTATAAATCAGCATCACCCACTTTAGCACGTAATGCCATTTGTCCTTCACATTATATGGGCGTTATAGAAATGTACCGTACAACCAAAGATCCGCGTTATTTAGAACTGGCCCAGCATTTAATCGCCATTAAGGGAAAAATTGATGACGGAACAGACGATAATCAGGATCGGATTCCGTTTTTACAGCAAACAAAAGCCATGGGCCATGCCGTAAGGGCGAATTACCTTTATGCAGGCGTAGCCGATTTATATGCTGAAACAGGAAAAGATTCGCTTTTAAATACCTTGAATTTAATGTGGGATGATGTAAATCAACATAAAATGTACATTACCGGCGGTTGTGGTTCGTTATATGATGGAACTTCACCCGATGGAACATCCTACAATCCGGCTGATGTGCAGAAAATTCACCAGGCTTTTGGTCGCGATTATCAACTTCCAAATTTCACCGCACATAACGAAACCTGTGCCAATATTGGTAACGTACTTTGGAACTGGCGGATGCTCCAGATTACAGGTGATGCCAAATATGCCGATGTAATGGAACTGGCTTTACACAACAGCGTTTTATCAGGGATCAGCCTCGATGGAAAAAACTTTTTATACACCAATCCACTTGCTCAATCCGATGATTTACCTTTCAAACAGCGTTGGTCGAAAGATAGGGTGCCTTATATCGCCTTATCCAATTGCTGCCCGCCAAATGTAGTACGCACCATTGCCGAAGTAAGCGATTATGCTTACAGTATTTCTGATAAAGGATTGTGGTTTAATTTATATGGCGGCAATAACTTAAGCACTACATTAAGCAATGGAAGCAAAATTTCTTTAGCTGAAGAAACCAATTATCCCTGGGATGGAAAGATAAAAATTACCATTAAAGAAACAGGAAGCAGGCCTTATGCTCTTTTTCTGAGAATCCCTTCCTGGACACATGAAGCTACAATCACCATCAATGGAAAAGATGAAAACATTAAAGTCATTTCTGGTACTTACGCCGAAATTAACCGTGTTTGGAAGAAAGGAGATGTAATCGAATTAAACCTCCCTATGGAGGCTACTTTAATTGAGGCTAATCCCCTGGTAGAAGAAAACAGAAACCAGATTGCCGTAAAACGTGGACCGATTGTATACTGTTTAGAATCGACTGACCTGCCAGGTAAAAGTATTTTTAATGCTTTTGTACCCACTTCAACCAAATTCGAGGCAAAGTCCATAACCATCGATGGAGCAGAAATGATGAGTTTGGTAGGCAATGTTAAAATAGTGGAGCCAAACAATTGGAAAAATGTGTTGTACCGGCCAATTGACCGTAAAAACGAGGAAACAGAAATAAAACTGGTTCCATATTTTGCATGGGGAAACAGAGGGCATTCGGAAATGTCGGTATGGTTGCCTGTAAGTAGATAGAAGTATGGGTGGTTCGTCATTCCCAACTTGATTGGGAATCGTAATGCTCAGGTAGGATCTTTAGTTTGCATTAAGATTCCCGCCTGCGCGAGAATGACGATCATTTTTAAAACAGAAAAACAATGAAACTAAAACTTATCCTATTTTTTAATCTCGCATGTTGCCTCATTGCATCTGCAATGGTTAAACCTGCATCCATTTTCACCAATCACATGGTGTTACAGCAACAAGGTAATGTGGCTATCTGGGGATGGGCTAAACCAGCAAGCAAAGTAAAAATCAATACTTCTTGGAGCAAACAAAACTATACCGTTACTTCTGATCAGAGTGGCAAATGGAAAGTAAAAGTTGCTACACCAGCAGCAGGAGGGCCTTACGAAATTGAATTAAATGATGGCGCAAAGCTAGTTTTAACCGATATCCTAATCGGCGAAGTGTGGTTTTGCAGCGGACAATCGAACATGGAGATGCCGATGAAAGGTTTCAAAAGCCAACCCGTAATTGGTTCTAATGAGGTCATTTTAAAATCATCGAATAAAAATATCAGGCTGTACACCGTTCCACGTTCCTCAATTATTGAAAGACAAGAAAATAGCAAGCCTTCTGATTGGAAATTGGCTGCACCAGAAACCGTTTCTAATTTTAGTGCCACGGCCTATTATTTTGGTTCGCTGTTAAGCGAAATGTTAAACGTGCCAATTGGAATCATCAACGACAGTTATGGAGGATCAACTATTGAGGCTTGGATGTCGCCAGAAGATCTAAAACCCTATACCGAAATTAAAATCCCATGTAAAGGTGATAGCATTAAAGAAGTTAGCCGTACACCAACCACACTGTATAATGGTATGCTTTATCCAGTTATTGGATATAGTATAAAGGGTGCGATCTGGTACCAGGGCGAATCTAATTACGAGCGTCCGGATCGTTATGAAGATCTATTCCCTGCAATGGTTTCTTCCTGGCGTAAAAACTGGGACAATGGCGATTTTCCGTTTTATTATGCCCAGATTGCGCCATATAATTATGCACAATTGCCTCCAAATCATGTTGGCGGAAAATATAATTCAGCTAATTTAAGAGAAGTACAACGTAAATCTTTGGCCAAAATTCCAAATTCTGGAATGGCAGTTTTATTGGATATTGGCGAAGAGAAATCTATCCACCCCGCAAATAAGAAACAAGGTGGACAGAGACTAGCTTACCTTGCTTTAGCTCAAACTTATGGCATTAAAGGTTTTGGTTTTGCAAGTCCAAATTACGAATCATTAACAGTAGAAAAGAATACTGCCGTGATCAAGTTTCAAAATGTACCCAACGGATTAACTTCTTTTGGTAAAGAACTATCTTTATTCGAAATTGCAGGAGCCGATAAGAAATTTTATCCAGCAAAAGCGGCCATAAAAGGAAGTAGCATAACGGTTTCGGCCCCTGAAGTTAAAGCGCCCGTTGCCGTTCGTTACGCATTTAAAGATTTTGTAATCGGCGATTTATTTGGAAACGATGGCCTGCCTGTTTCCTCGTTCCGTACTGATAACTGGGATAATTAATAATGATTTTAACCACTAAGACACGAAGTATTTTGACCAGGAACTTAAATGTTCTTATTTTTCTTATATGGTCAAAATTTATTTTGCATCCTGCCTTAGCTGTCCTCAGATGTCTTAGGTGGTCAAAAATAATTTGCCTAATAAAATTAACCACGAAGGCACAAGGAGCACTAAGTAATATGTGCACTACGCTCTTAAATGTACTTACACACTTTATATGGTCAAAATTTTACCGTTTTAAACCTCTATATGCCTCAGATGCTCTCAAGTGTCTTAGGTGGTCAAAAAACACACACCTAAAAAACTCAAACCTTTTCTTTGTGTTCTTGATGCCCTTATGGTTAATCACTCCAAATGTTTTTTCGCAAGAAAAAGACAATGTCGTGTGGAGCTCACAAAGTAACAATTCAGCAGAATCTATGCCCGTAGGTGGTGGCGACATCGGCCTAAACCTTTGGGTAGAAAAAGGTGAAGTTTACCTGTATTTATCTAAAAGCGGCACCTTTGATGAAAACAACACCTTACTTAAAGTCGGCCGCGTAAAACTAAATTTAAGCCCAAACCCATTTGAAGGGAAAACATTTAAACAAGAGTTGGTTTTAAAAGATGGTTACGCTCAAATTCTGGGTTCAAATGGCAGGTTAAATGCGAAAATCAAGGTTTGGGTTGATGTTTTTAATCCCGTGATCCACCTTGATGTTAAATCGAACCATAAAGTGATTACCGAAGCCAGTTATGAAAGCTGGCGTTTTGAAGACCATATAAGCAAAGGCAAAGAAAATAATCAGAATTCGTACAAATGGGCGCCCCAGGGCGTTGTAAAAACACTAAAAGATGAAATTGCTTTTAAAGGCAATTCGGTTCAGTTTTACCATCAAAATAAACCAGAAACGGTATTCGATATTACTGTAAAACAACAAGGATTGGTAGAAAATAAAGCGGATCTGTTTAATCCTTTAAAAAATCTGATTTTTGGAGGTTCAATGCAAGGCAATAATATGGTGCCAGCCGGAAATTATACCGGAATATACCTAAACACGCCATTTCAAGGCTGGAAGTTAAAAAGTAAGGCTCCATCGAGGTTGAATCAAATAACAATTACTTTGACAACCAGCAAAACTGCGGCTGTTTCAGACTGGGAAAAATCCATCGAGCTTATAAAAAATAAAGCAAATAATAATCAAAAAGCCAGTATAAAATGGTGGAATGATTACTGGAATAAGAGTTTTATTTATGTCAATTCCAAAGATGAATCCGTAAATCAATCGACTAAAAACTATCAGTTGTTCCGTTATATGTTGGGCTGTAATGCTTTTGGTAAATACCCAACAAAGTTTAACGGCGGACTTTTCACTTTCGATCCTCAGTTAACAGATACGACATTAAAATATACACCCGACTTCAGAAACTGGGGTGGTGGCACGCATACGGCACAAAATCAGCGTTTAGTATATTGGCCAATGCTGAAAAGCGGAGATTTCGACCAAATGGAGCCACAATTTGATTTCTACCTGAATTTGTTGAAGAATGCAGAAATCAGAACAGAAGCCGCATGGAATCATAAGGGAGCAAGTTTTACAGAACAATTAGAAAATTTTGGATTGCCAAACCCTGCAGAATATGGCTGGAAACGCCCTGCTGATTTTAATAAAGGCATGGAATACAATGCATGGTTGGAATATGAGTGGGATACGGTTTTGGAGTTTTGTATGATGATTTTGGAAACCGAAAGATATGGCGGTAAAAACATTAAAAAATACCTGCCTTTGATTGAAAGTTCCCTTACTTTTTTTAAAGAACATTATGCCTATTTAGCCAAACAGAGAGGAGCAAAAGCTTTAGATGCAGATGGACATTTGGTTTTATACCCGGGTTCGGGAGCTGAAACCTATAAAATGGCTTATAATTCCACTTCAACCATTGCGGCCTTAAAAACGGTTTTAGAAAGATTGATTGAACAGCCTTCTTTAAGTGAAATTCAGAAAACAGAATGGGTAAATATGTTAAAAACTATTCCGCCTATAAGCTTTAGGCAATTTGAAGGTCACACCACCATTTCTCCGGCAAAACTTTGGGAGCGGATCAATAATACCGAAAGTCCGCAGTTGTACCCGGTGTATCCATGGGGGATTTATGGCATTGGCAAACCGGGCTTAGATACTGCAATTAATACCTTTAAATATGATACTGATGTGCTGAAATTCCGCAGTTACATGGGATGGAAGCAGGATAATATTTTTGCGGCAAGGTTAGGTTTAACCAATGAGGCTGCAAAATTAACCACAGCGAAGCTGAAAGATTCGGGAAGGAGATTTCCTGCATTCTGGGGCCCGGGTTTCGACTGGACGCCAGACCACAATTGGGGAGGATCCGGTATGATCGGTTTACAGGAGATGTTAATGCAGGCTGACGGGAAAAAGATCTACTTGTTTCCTGCATGGCCAAAAGAATGGGATGTGCACTTTAAACTTCATGCTCCATACCGAACTACAGTTGAAGGAACATTAAAAGGTGGGAAATTAACGGATTTAAAGGTATTACCGGAAGGAAGAAAAGCAGATATAAAAATAATGATAGAATGAGGGAATTTTGGATGATTGAATGGCAAAAAACATTCAGTCATGCTATCAATCGCTCATTCACTAACTAAAAAAACATGGATTTACAATTAAAAGAAAAAGTAATTATAATCACGGGCGCTGCAAAGGGCATTGGCCGCAGTATTGCAGAAGTTTTTGCTAAAGAAAATGCAATCGCCATAATTGTGGGCAGAAAAAAAGAAGATAACCAAAAAGTGGTTGATGCGATCGCTACAAATGGAGGAAAGGCTGCGCAGTTTGTGGCTGAATTATCAGACCCTAAAGATTGCGAAACCGTTATTGCAGAAATCATTGCCCAATTTGGTAGAATAGATGGTTTAGTTAATAATGCGGGTGTTAACGATGGCGTAGGTTTAGAAAGTGGTAATTATGAGGATTTTATGTCTTCTTTACATAAAAATGTGGTTCATTATTATTTAATGGCACATCATGCCTTGCCCGAATTGATTAAAAGTAAAGGCGCTATTGTAAATATCACTTCAAAAACAGCCGAAACCGGACAAGGAAATACCTCAGCCTACGCAGCGGCAAATGGTGGAAGAAATGCACTAACCCGCGAGTGGGCAGTAGAGTTATTAAAATATGGGATCAGGGTAAATGCAGTGGTTGTAGCCGAATGCTGGACACCGGCTTATGAAACCTGGATTGAAACGCTAGATAATGCTGAAGAAAAATTAAAAGAAATTACTTCCAAAATTCCATTGGAAAACAGGATGACAACCGCCGAAGAAATCGCAAATATGACCGCCTTTTTGATGTCAGCTAAATCAAGTCATACCACCGGGCAAATTATTCATGTGGATGGTGGTTATGTACATTTAGACAGGGCTTTAGCCAACGCATAGCGAGTTTTCAGTTAACAGTTAACAGTTAACCGATTAACCAATTTATACAATTAACCTTCATTAAAATGAAAACCCTTACCTGTACAACGCCTGGAACTTTCGAATATTCAGAAACTGAAAAGCCTGATCTCCAAAAAGACCACGCCATTATAAAAATTAAAAGAATCGGTATCTGCGGAACTGATTTGCATGCTTTTGAAGGCACACAACCTTTCTTTAACTATCCGAGAGTTTTAGGTCACGAGTTATCTGGCGAATTAGTAGAGGCTGATGGAGCTGATGGTTTTAAAATAGGAGAGGCGGTTACATTTATTCCATATTTTAATTGCGGTGAATGCATTGCCTGCCGGATGAATAAACCCAATTGTTGTGTTAAAATGCAGGTTTGTGGGGTACATGTGGATGGCGGTATGCGCGAATATTTACAAGTGCCATCAAAAACGCTTCTGCATGGCGAAGGATTAAGTTATGATGAACTGGCTTTAGTTGAACCTTTGGCCATAGGTGCGCATGGTGTTCGCAGGGCACATGTACAACCTGGAGAATTTGTACTGGTTATTGGTGCCGGACCAATTGGTTTAGGTACCATGGAATTTGCCAGAATCGCTGGTGCAAGCGTAATTGCGCTAGATATTAACGAAGATCGTTTAGCATTTTGTAAAGACAAATTAAAGGTTGCCCATGTGGTGAATGCACTTTTTCCGGATGTGGTACAACAACTGAATAAGATTACCAATGGCGATATGCCAACCGTTGTGATTGATGCTACAGGCAACCAGAAAGCCATTAATAATGCCATCAACTACATGGCCCATGGCGCAAGGTTCGTTTTAATTGGTTTACAAAAAGGCGATTTAATTTTTAATCACCCCGAATTTCATAAAAGAGAATCAACCTTAATGAGCAGCAGGAATGCCACCATTGAAGATTTCGAGCATGTAATTAAATCGATGAGAGCTGGTTTGGTTAATCCTACCAATTATATTACTCATCAAGTAAAATTTGAAGAAGTAAAAGAAGAATTTGAAAAATGGTTAGATCCAAAGAATGGCGTGATTAAAGCAATGGTTAGTATGGACTGACATAATTCATCTAAGTCTACACGGTCATCATTCCCGCGCAGGCGGGAATCTTAAGCCTCATGGCATTACGATTCCCAATCAAGTTGGGCATGACGAACTTATCTTAAATAGTCCTCGTTTGTAATGCGGATGCCTTAAAATGGCAAATTTGATCAGCAAAATAATTGTAGATGATATTTTAGTTGCGCGTCATCCTGAACCCGGTAGTTATCGGGTTGTTTCAGGAGCTATCTCAATTTTGGACAGTCGCAAAAAAAGGCCGATAATCAAACGATTACCGGCTTCAGCATTGAGCATGCTTTATTGAAATTATTTGTAGAAAACCTCATTCCAATGCAATTCATTCCTGAATTGATTGATTTTGGTATTCAATCCCGTGGTTTGTGTCTCCACAGACCACTGCGAAAATTCTTCGTTTCAAAATTTTCAAAGGACTGATTAAGACTCAAAATTCACGTTATTTATAAAAAACCTCATTCCAGTGCAATTCATTTCTGAATTGATTGATTTTGGTATCTGCACCGATATTTACATATTCCAAACCCGCAATATTAGCAAAATCTAATAAATGCTCAGTAGTTAAATTCTGACTATAAGCGGTATGGTGTGCGCCACCTGCATAAATCCATGCCGCACAACCTGTTTTCATATCAGGTAAGGGTTTCCACAATACGCGGGCCACGGGTAAATTCGGGAGGTCATGTTCGGCTTCAACGGCTTTTACTTCGTTCACTAACAAACGGAAACGGTTCCCCATATCAATTAAAGATGCATTTAAAGCGTCGCCACCAGCTACATTAAAAACCAAACGTGCCGGATCAGCCCTACCACCAATACCCAAGGGATGAACTTCCAAACTGGCTTTACCACTGGCCAAAGAAGCATCAACCTCAAGCATATGCGAGCCTAAAACCATCGAATTAGCAGGGTCGAAATGATAGGTATAATCTTCCATAAATGCATTTCCGCCCGCTAAACCAGCACCCATTACTTTACAGGCACGTACCAAAGCTGCAGTTTTCCAGTCGCCTTCACCCGCAAAACCATAACCATCGGCCATCAAACGTTGAGCAGCAATTCCAGGCAACTGGATCATACCATGCAGGTCCTCAAAAGTATCAGAGAAACCTTTAAAGCCGCCGTCTTCCAAGAATTTCCTTAAACCCAGTTCAATTTTAGCTGCCTCGTAAACAGATGAATGTCTGGCACCACCAACTTTTAAATCATCAGCGATTTCGTAAGTAACTTCATATTCTTTTAATAGTTCCTGGATCGAATCTTCACCAATTCCATTAATTACCGCCACTAAATCACCTATGCCATAAGTATTTACCGCAAAACCAAACTTCATTTCAGCTTCCACTTTATCACCATCGGTTACCGCTACATAGCGCATATTATCACCAAAACGCACAAATTTAGCGCCTTGCCAATCATGCCATCCAGCAGCGGCTCTGCACCAGGTATCAATCTGTTTGGCAACTTCTTCATCCTGCCAGTGGCCAACAACCACTTTACGGTCTTTACGCATGCGGCTAACCATAAAACCAAACTCACGGTCGCCATGGGCACTTTGGTTCAGGTTCATGAAATCCATATCGATGGTATTCCAGGGAATATCGCGGTTAAATTGCGTATGTAAGTGTAATAAGGGTTTCTGTAATACATTCAAACCTCTAATCCACATTTTAGCAGGAGAGAAGGTATGCATCCAGGTAATTACCCCAATACAGTTCTCATCAATATTGGCTTGTTGTAAGGTTTCGAAAATTTCTTCTGTTGTTTTAACGATGGGCTTATACACCACCGAAACCGAGATATTTTCATTTTCACTTAACGAATCGGCTACTTCCTGAGCATGCGATGCTACTTGTTTTAAGGTTTCTTCTCCGTACAAATGTTGTGTTCCGGTTATAAACCAAACCTGTAATTTTTTTAAATCAATCATTACTCTTTATGTTATTTTTAATTTATTCAATTCTCCTCGGTCTGTGTCCTCACAGACTGAAATGTTTTTCTTTTTTTTGAAAAGCAGTTCCTGTTTTCCATCGGTTATCATAGTCCTGCTTTCCGTTTTATCCCGATGAAGGATCGGGATGCTCACTCCAATCAGGTTTAGGTTACTTAGGTAAACCTTACAATGTTAAACCCGACAGTAGCGACAGCCTCCGGTTTTTTCTATCGGAGCTATAGCGAATGGCGGGACTTTCGTTCCCAAAGTACCACTGCACTTGCTTTCCTAGCCCCTTAGTTCAATTTATGCAACCAAACTCAAAACTCCCAACTCCCAGCGCTAAACTCACTTCTGTCCATAATAAGCATCCTCACCGTGCTTCCGCTCATAATGTTTTTTGATAAGCGAATCCTTTAACTTCGGCGCCTGCGCATTAATCTGTTCTGTTAAAAGTGCCATTTGTGCCACAGTTTCTAAAACAGCGCTGTTATACACTGCTTTTTCAGCTGTTTTCCCCCAGGTAAAAGGAGCATGGTTGCCTACTAAAATCATTTCGACTTCTTTATAACTCAGGCCTAAGTTTTCAAAATGATTTATGATCTGAAAACCTGTTTCGTATTCATAATTACCTTTAATCATAGCATCATCCATGGGTGATGCGCAGGGAATGTCAACCGTTAAATGGTCGGCATGTGTGGTTCCGAAAATAGGAATCGCCCTTTGTGCCTGTGCCCAGGCTGTGCCATAAGTAGAATGGGTATGCACAATGCCACCAATATCTTCCCAATGTTTGTATAAAACAGCATGTGTTTTAGTATCAGAGGATGGACGTAAATTTCCATCAACTGTATTGCCCTCGAAATCGACAATTACCATATCATTGGGTGACAAATTTTCGTATGGAATGCCGCTGGGTTTAATGGCAAAAACACCTTTAGACCGATCTGCAGCACTTACATTACCAAAAGTAAACAACACCAAGCCCAATTTTGGCAATTGCATATTGGCTATATAGGCTTGTTCTTTTATATCCCGGTAGTTGCTCATGATAAATAAGGTTTTACATCTTTTTTATTGTATTTCTCTAAATACCTACCCAATCCTAAATACTGTTGATAATGCTGGCGGTACAATTTTTGCTTTTTGATATTTGGTTGGTATTCCTTTTCAAAACCAGTTCCCATGGCTTCCATTGCCGTTTCAATGTTTGGGTAGATGCTTGCCACAACTGCAGCAAACATGGCCGCGCCTAAAGCACAGGTGTGCTCAAAACGGTGAATCCTGATTGGCATCTCCAATACATCAGCCATCATTTGCATAATGTAAGGTGACTTTTTAGCAACACCACCAATACCTATAATACCTTTTACCGGAACACCCTGCTCCTTAAAACGATCAACAATGGCTTTTGCACCAAAGCAGGTTGCCGCAGCTAAAGCTCGAAAAAATCTCGGAGCATCAGTTCCGAGCCCCAAACCCGTTATTGCACCTTTTAGCTCCTGGTTGGCATCTGGTGTTCTCCTGCCATTTAACCAGTCAACAGCCAGCTCGGCATAATCATCATCGCCTAATGCCCCGGCTTGTTTACTCAGATTGGCAATAATTTTACTTTCCAATTCTTCTTTTAAAGCAATTGCTGTTGCCTCATCAATTAAGTTAGATTCAGTTAATAAATGATTTAAAGGCCAGCTGATTAAATTTTTAAACCACGCGTACACATCGCCAAAAGCGGATTGCCCGGCCTCTAAACCAGCCATACCAGGAATAACTGATCCGTTTACTTGTCCGCAAATGCCATTGATCAATTTTCCATCCAGGTCCTGGTTTGGCGCCACTAATATATCGCAGGTACTGGTCCCCATTACTTTACTTAAATAATAAGGCTCAATTTGTCCGCCAACAGCGCCCATATGCGCATCAAATGCACCCACGCCAATGACCACATCAGTAGTTAAACCAAGTTTATCAGCCCATGTTGTACTCAAGGTTCCTGCAGCGACATCAGAGGTATGGGTATCTGTAAATAGTTTATCTCTAAAACCAGCTAAAAGCGGATCGAGGCTACTAAAAAAATCTTCAGGGGGTAAACCATTAAATTCTTCTGCCCAAAGCGCTTTGTGGCCAGCAGCACAGCGACTGCGTTTCATTTCTTTAATATCGTTTCCACCGCAAAGTAAAAAAGGGATCCAATCACAATGTTCTACCCAGGATGCTGCACTGTTTTTAACAGCTGCATCTACTCTTAAAATGCGCAATAATTTAGACCAGAACCACTCAGAAGAATAAATTCCACCAACATATTTAAGGTAGTTTATCTGGAACTTAGTGGCATGCTTATTTATTTCAGCAGCTTCTTTAACCGCAGTATGATCTTTCCAAAGCACAAACATGGCATTTGGATTTTCTTCATAACCTGGTGTCAGGGCCAAAGGCGTTCCTGTTGCATCAACCGCAACCGGACTAGATCCGGTAGTATCTACCGAAATACCCTTTATCAAATGTGCAATTGCTGCACCTCCGGCTTTAGCAATACAATCTCTTATCGTATGGGTTAAACCTTCAACATAATCTAATGGGTGCTGCCTGAACTGGTTAACAGCCGGTTTGCAATATAAACCTTTCTGCCATCGGGGGTAAAGAAAAACGGAAGAGGAGATCTCTTTTCCGTTAGCGGTATCAACTAAAACGGACCGGACAGAATCCGTCCCGTAATCTACACCAATTACATAGTTTGCTGTGCTCATAACAATAAATAATCGTCTAATTAACGTTTATTTATTTGAAATAAAAAATTTTAATGCTTTTTTAAGCAAAACGGCCATTTGAGTAATTCAAATGGCCGTTTAATTAGTTGCTGTTATATTCTTCGTTACTTACTGGTTCCATCCAGTCTACAATTCCTTTATCTGTATTTATGTTGATGGCGACATGCACCATGGAGGCATCAGGCGATGCGCCATGCCAATGTTTGATGCCGGGCAAAATATTGATTACCCCACCCGCAGCTACCTTTTGTATGGGTTTACCTTCTTCCTGGTAATAACAGGTTCCTTCTTTTACGATTAATATCTGATTAGAAGGGTGGGTATGCCAGTTGTTGCGGCAAGCTGCCTCGAAAGCCACATCGCTAACATTACAATTGGTTACGTCATCAGCAACAACCAATGCTTTTATAAAGGCTTTGCCTGTAAAATACGCTGAAGGTGCAGGCTTAAAGCCTTCTTTTTCTAAATTTTCCATTTCTATTTTTTAATATTCTGTAATTAATCAGGCTGTTTCCCAATTTTTTCTTGTTTATATCTTTTTGTTATTTTTTTTGATCAGGCTAATGACGTCTTTTTAACGCATCATCTTATTTAAATACAAATTTGAAGGTATAATGTGTTGGTATTGTTGTACAGATTATCGTTTCTTTTAGCATTAAGTGCCCAAAACTTTGGAGCAGATAAATTATACATCTCTGCAACACCGACTAAAAATACTGTCGAATTTTATTTAAAAAGAGGAGCAGTGCCTGTAATAGAACCGGATCCTGGATTATTTGCCGATGAACCGGAAGATATTCATCTGGAATTGACGGTAGATCAGTAATTATTATTCTTTAGCAGCCAAGGGGTACAAAAACCGAAATGAATTGGAAACCGCCTGGTGCATAATGGTTGCGTGATTTTCTAAAGGCAGATAATCGAAATAAACCCTGATGTTTTTGTTTTTCGTGTCTTTTATTTTCTCCGCCAAAAGATTCGCATCTACTTCCATCACCCTTGGTATTGCTGTTGGTGTTAACCCTTCTTTACCTACAGCAATGTAAACCTGCGCGGATTGCTTAAAACTGCTTTGGGCTAAGTTTGCCTTCTCGTTTAATAAAGAACCATTGTTCCACCATAAACTCGGACTGATGATGATATAGTTATTAAATAACGAAGGTTTTTTAAATAAGATTTCTGTAGCCAATAACCCGCCTAAAGATTGTCCAATGATCGTTTTTGTGCCATTGGTTTTATATTTCTGCTGAATATAGGGCTGCAGTTCATTGCCTATAAAAGCTATAAACTGATCTGAATGGCCTGTAGTGGGAAATTTTTGCCGGTCAGTTTCAATGGTAGTCGTAAAAGTGAAATCTCTTCTTCGATCTACTGTTGCAATGCCAACCACAATTGATTTTGGCACCTGATTAACCCATTCGAAACTATTAAACTGAACAAGCCCCACAACGTGGATAAAATCCTCATCAGCAGAACCATCGAGCAGGTAAATCACCGGATATTTGGTGGTATCACCCGCGCTGTAACCTTCCGGCAGGTAAATGTTCAGGATTCTTTTTTCAGCCAGTTCTTTTGATTGTATTTCATCGATTACGCCAAGCACAAAAGGTTTAGCATTGTTTTTTGTGCTTACTTTTTTTACCTGTGCAAAAGCAATTACCTGGTAAAAGGTGAAAAGAAAAATAAACAGTATTTTAAAGGGATACGTATGTTGTTTCATTCAATAGATATTTTTAGAAAATGACCTGGCGTTATCTTACCAAATTGGCGAAAATTAGCAATTACTTTCAATCTATTACCTATAAATAGCTTATCACCCCTACATTATTCAATAATAACAACTTTGCTTTCCGGATATTACAAAGTTATTTTCACCCATTTTCAGGTTATTCAGTAAAGGCAGACTTTTAAACTGGTGCTTAAAAGACCGATGTGTAGCTACAACCGAATCGGCTTGTGGCTCATCATCACAACCACCATCGGGAATAAAATCAATATTGATCAGGCCGGTAGAAAAATTAATCTCATAAACATCTGCGCCGTAACAATTCCTGATGGAGCGTAATTTGGAACCGATTAAATACCAGTTGCCATTTTGAAACCGGAAACGGTGTGTATATTCTTCAGCATAACGACCTCCTAAAAATTTCTCCTGTTTTAGTACAATACAATTTCGGCTGATGTACAGGCTATCGATAGTTTTGTTCCGGGGTAAGTTAATATTTTTAATATGATCAATAGCCGTTTTATACCAAAGTTGTGGCTTACCCTTAACTGTTTTAGCAATTAATAGCTGTCTTGTTATGGCTAATCCATCTTTCGAAGCAGGAACATCACATATATAAACGGTTTCGTCTATACCATCTTTATCGAGGTCTCCGTTTATTTGGTATATAACCTGCTCAGGAGGAATACCAAATACGGTTTGCGACTTAGCTGTAAGGGAAAACAAAAGCACGAAAAAAATAAAAACGATAATCAATTTCACATAACCTTTTCGTTTTTTTTGCAATGCGAGCAGCAAGGGATTGTTTTGAGGCATCTTATTAAATTTTAACAGATGCGGCAAAAACCAAACCATCTTTCTTTAAAATTAGCTAAATACAATAAAGTTTAACTTTAAAGGGCGTATTGCGGAGTTTATAAATTTACTTAATGTGTGTTTCTTTGGCTGATGGCTTCTGCTGTTCTTGGAAGAAGCATTTCTATGCCAAATTTCACTGCATTGCTTTGAACTTCCTCAATATAAGGGCGAAAATTTTCATTGTATACTTTAAAGGCCAGCTCAAAATTGTTGGGGTATTTTTGAAAAGCATCGGCCAGGGCAGCGGCACCATCTACAGCCAGTGATCCACCTTTGCCCGCCGCCGGAGATGCACAGTATCCCGCATCACCAACCAGTGCCACCCTGCCTTTAGTCCACGAAGGCATTTTAATCTGGCCTAATTTATCGAAGTAAAAGGTTTTCGATTGCTGCACTTCATTCAACAATTCAGGTGTTCTCCAGCCCAATCCCGAGAACTGATCCAAAATGATGCTCCGTTGCGCCACTTCATCGCGGTAATGGTAAGGGATTTCCTGCGCTGAGAAAAAGCAAAGCACAATATCCGTTTTATTGTTATAAGCATTCAGCATTATGGCCTTGCCAGGCTCATTGTACATTTGTGAGGTATTCTCCCTGATCAGCAGTTTATCAATAATGGTGATGGAGAAATAGGCATCAAGGAAATGCGAAAACTGATTTTCCTCGCCAAAGCAATATTTCCTAACGGCAGAATGAATACCATCGCAACCAAATAATAGGTCAAACGATCGTTTTGATGCGGTTTTAAACGTAATATCGATGCCCTTTTCATCCTCTTCTAAAGATGTAATACTATCATCGAAAATAAACTCGACATCATCTTTAATTTTATCAAACATGATATTAAGCAAAATATCACGTTCAATTTCGTATTCATTTTGCTTAAATCGATCACTATCAACCTGGAGTGGCATTGATTTTTCGGTTACATCATCTGCATTTTTGAATTCCATCACCTCCATAATGATCTGGTTAGCCTTAATTTGTTCCAGCAGCCCCATACGCGTCACTACCTCAACAGTATCCTGCTCAATGTTTACGGGCGAACCACCTTTTTTAAGTCCTTTTGCAAGCTCTATAACAGTTACCCGGTAACCTAACTTATTCATCCAATAGGCAGTTGAAAGCCCAGCAAAACTTGCTCCAGAAACGAGTACGTTTTTTTCTTTTAATGGTTTCATTTTTTATGTATTAAATTGATGATACAAATGAACACCACATACACATAACAAACAATGAGGATACAAGGCAGGTATTGTACTATCCGCGGTTTTTGTTCCGGAATGTTAATGGAGTGACTCCGGTAACTTTTAAAAAAATTCTTGAAAAATACGGGTAATCATCGTAGCCCAGTTCGGAAGATATTTCTTTTACAGATTTGTTGGAGTGATAAAGCAGGCGTTTTGCTTCTAAAACAACACGCTGTTGAATATGGTACGAAACAGCATTGCCGGTTGCAACTTTAACACATTCATTTAGATAAGATGTAGATATTTTCAATTTACCGGCGTATAACATTGGACTTTTAACGTGAATAAAATTACTTTCCAACGCTGATTTAAAAGCATCTGTAATCAGCTTAAACCTGGAAGCGACTTCTTTTGATTTATCCAGCTCCAAATATTGCGAAACCACCAGGGCCACCAATGCATTGCAGCTATCTTTTAGTAAGGAATGATAAAGTTTATCATTTTTACGGTTGGCAAATTTTATACAGAGAGATATGGCTTCGGAAAGAATAGAAAATGTTTCTTTATCCAGCATCAAAGGTTTTGCAGGAGTGAGGTTTTCTAACAGGTGAAGGTATTCGGGTTGCAGGTTTTCATTATTAATGCCCCAGGCAGCGACAGTTACATCTTCGAGTTTTAAGATGCGGTGCACCTGATCGGGATGCATGTATACAATAGAGCAAGGCTCAATTTCGAATTGCTGAAAATCAATTTCGACAGAGACTTTTCCGCGCTCCAGCAGAAAAAATGAATGACGATCTTCTCTGTGTGCTTGTTTTGCTTCATCTGATGCATTTAATTTTGCCTCATCTGACGTGCTGAAAAATATCCGTTCAACAGCAATACCTGCATCGAAATGGTTGGCCATTACATTTACCGGAATATTTTTTATCTTTTTTGACACAGGTTTACTGTTTTGTTGCACAAATATAATTTTTTATGCTGCAGAAGTTAACGTGCAATAAGTGCTGTTTATTTAGGGGACGATTATATTGAAAAATTTTAACAGAAAGTTATACTTTAGCTTTCCACTAATAATCCCATAAATAAAACGATGAAAGCTCTTATAACCTGTTTTTTAATACTATTCCCCTTTATTGGTTTTTCTCAATCCGTTAATAAAGACGAAATCCCTTTCGAACTGCTACCATCAGGGCATATCCTGGTTAAAGCAAAAATAGATAATGTACAAGGGAACTTTATTTTTGATACAGGTGCTGGTGTAACCGCATTTACGAAGAAGTTTTTCGACCAGCTTAAACACGCGAAAAAAGAAGATGGGGGATATACTGCTTTCAGGGCTACCGGCGAGCGGCTGGATATAGATCTTTATCATGTTCCTAATTTCGAGATGGGCAGTTTTAAAAAAGCGGAGGAAGAAATAAGCTTTATAGATGCCGATTTTGGCGGTATTGATGGCATTATATCCTTAAAACTTTTAGAACCCAGGCCTTTTACGATTGATTTTGAGAAAAAAGTGCTGAAACTTGAATCGCCTGCTTCGCTTGCCCTGATAAAAAAAACAGCTAAAAAAGTTCGCGTTCAACTAGAACAATCGAGGGGAAAATCACTCACTATTTTTTCATATTTTAAAATAAATGACAAGCTGACTTTGCAACTCTCACTTGACGCAGGTGCCGGGAAAGATGTTTACAGGCTGAATACAAAATACCTTAAGGCTTTAGATATAGATGTAACAGATACTACGCAGGTAAAGAAAATCGAAATGAAGAGCGAAATAGATGAAAAATTTGTTTCTACCATTTACCGTACAAAATTAAAAAGTATAACAGCCAAAGATCAGCCAACTGTTTTGGTAAAAGATTGCCCTGTGCAATTTGTAGAAGGCCTTATTTATGATGGCATCATCTCTATTAGCTGGCTGGGAAAAAGAATAACTTTCGACCTCGAAGATGAAGCCTTATTTGTAGAGCGTTAATGCGTTTACTTACAGAATTATTTTCAGGCGGAAAGCTTTTACATCAAAAACGGATATAAAGCGATAGGAGAGATAGCGAATTTTCCTGAAGGACATAGACGAATATATTTCGCAAAGAGCTTAGAATAATCGCTTATTGTCCGGTTAAAAACACTTACAATTCCATTTACAGATCATAAAACTCTTTAATGATGTAATTACCATGATTTAGCCTTTTTAACTCACTGATAATGTAATAACGATGCAAAAATCCTGTTAATACTACGATTCTTTTTCCCTTATACTGTGTTGTTACCTCGTAAATATTTTTGGCCATACTGCGGTTTCTGAGATCCCAGAAACCACACATCAAATTAAAACCTTCTCTGTAAGTAATTTTTTCTCCATTAGGCTTTATCACGGTATTTGACAAAAATTCAGGACGTTCATCTACTATTTTAACAAGTTCTTTATACTGGGCCTCTTGTCGTGCTTTGCTTATTGCGTCAGTGGTTTTGTTGTTAAAGTGCTCAGGACTAAGTTCAGCAATGCCCATCAATTTTTGAGTAAGGTCTAAATAATGTTTATATATAACACTATGGGCTGCATTTAACGCTCCTGTTTTATAAAGACTATCAATGAGTTTGACGGTTAGGTTATCGGTAGGTACCATTCCGTGGTCTTTTCTGTATTGGTTTCTTCCTTCGAAATCAAAAGGGAAACGCGCTGTTTTTGGGTATTGGCTTAAGTATAAATTACTGGCCTTGATTTCGTTTTCTTTAAAAGTGCGGGCTTCAATATATTCTTTCATGCCTTTTTTATCCACCTCATGAAGGATCAAATCAGGTTTGATTTTATCTAAAATCCCAAAAAGAATTTTAGATGTATAATTAGGCACACTATCGTGAATGTTTCCGATAACATAAATTTCTGTCTGGATATTCTTTTGAGCAAAGCAAAAGCTAAAGAAACTGATCAAGATGATGCTGATAAGCGTTGTTTTCATTAGAATGGGATAAGGACCACAAACAAAAGGGAAGCCCCAATGTTAGCTGCAAAGATAAATACATTTAAAGCGGAAATTTGCAATGATTGGTCACATCCTTGTTTCTTATCGAATTTTATATTTTTTTTTAAAAATAAGAGCGTTTGTTTAAGGGATGAATTTCCAACCAGTTAACCTACCTGCCAAAAACACGTGGAAAGCGATTGCGGTGATCGCTGATAAAACCAGTAATCTGGTGGTTTTCTTCAGAATCAACTGCAAAATTTTCAATCTCATCTATACCGAATAAATAAGGCTTTTTACCCACTTTACGGTTGCCATTTGCCTGGAATGTATTTCGGTTAAAAATATGCAGGATACCATCTTCTACGAAAGTATTGGGACGATCTTCCCGTATAAAATCGGTATCACTATCGTAATACCTGCGGTTAAGTGTTTTAATCGAAAATACCGAATCATAGTGGTGGTGCTCAGCATTGATTATATGTTCATCATACATTTCGATTGCTCTATTAATGGTTTCCGGCTTAACGAAGGGAAAAATTGTTCCCAGTTGCAAAAAATGTTCTCCTTCTGTATGTTTGAGCAATTCGGTGGTTAACCTGTCGGAAGTAAGTTCCAACTCGATTTCCTGAGGCTCCGCATGATAAACATCGATTACCTTTGTTTTAGGCGAACGTGAATACTCGCTTTTAATACTTCTGGAATCGGTGTTGATGATGATCTTACCGATATTATTTATGGCTTCAAGTTTTTCGATCATGATCCGGTAAAGCGGTTTGCCTGATATGTATTCAAAATGCCTGTTTGGAAAAAAATATCCGGCTTCCTCCGGGATGGAAATGAGTGCCGTTAATGAATAATCGTTCATCGTTAAAATAGTGGTTGGTTTATGCACCTAATGTACGAATAGCATCGCATTATTTTAGAAAATCAAAAAACGGTGTCTCACTGAACCGAGTTGAAGGGCATTTCTTTAATTGATTTATTCTTTATAAGGCTTCAACTACGCTTAGACTGACATAAGTTTAAAATCCAAAATCTGTGTAAATCTGTGGTTAAAAATCATCAATATAATGCTGCATTTTAATAGAAATCTATCCCTTTTGTATATTTGACCTTATACCCCACACCATGAGTACCCACACCGATATGAAAAGGCTTACACGACTAAGCGCCATTTTACTCCAGTTGCAAACGAAAAGAATGGTAAAATCAACCGATTTGGCAGAAAAATTTGGTGTGAGTGTTCGTACCATTTACCGCGATATCAGGGTGCTGGATCAGATTGGCGTTCCCATAGCCGGTTTCGAAAGCAAAGGTTATGCACTGGCCGAAGGTTACAAAATTCCACCGGTAATGTTTACCGAACAGGAGGCAAATGCTTTAATTACAGCCCGGCAATTAATTAACCTGAATAAAGACAGTTCACTCATCAGCGATTATAACAAAGCAATAGATAAAGTAAAAGCAGTGCTCAATTATGCTGCAAAAGATAAAGTCGAACTGCTTGCTAAACGAATAGCGGTAAGCCCTGCAAGCATTCAACAAGCTACCAGCAGCAATCTGGCGGTAATCCAGAATGCATTAACCGCTTTTTTGGTGTTACACATTACTTACCAGGCCGAAGGCAAAAATGAAAGTTCGGAAAGATGGATTGAACCTTTTGCCTTTTATTACAGCATGCAGCAGCACTGGACGTTGATTGCCTTTTGCAGGTTGAGAAATGATTTCAGAATGTTCCGGTTGGATAGGATAGGAAATGTTTACATCACTGATCTTAAATTCGAACCACACCAGCTTAGTCTTCAGGAATATTTACAGCAAAAAGAAAAAAACTTTATAAACCCTGACAAACAGTTGTCATAACTGGCCGGTACCTTTGTTGCACAATTAAAATTAATAAGCAATGAATTTAATATCCATCAGGATCATTACCTCCAAAGTAGAAGAACTCATCAGTTTTTATGAGCAGGTAACAGGATTAACCGCCATCAGGTACACACCCGATTTTGCTGAACTAAAAAGCAAAACTGCCACCCTGGCTATCGGAAGCACAAAGACTTTACAGTTTTTTGGTGGCGATGCTGTAGCACAGCCGGCACAAAACCGTAGCGTGATTATTGAATTTATGGTTGATGATGTGCAGCAATGTTTTGAACAATTACCTGCTTTTATGAAAGATCGCATTGTGCAAGAGCCCACAACAATGCCCTGGGGAAACCGGTCTTTATTAGTAAGGGATCCGGATGGCCATCTGGTAAACCTGTTTACACCGGTTAGTACAGAAGCCGTTGCAAAGTTTAAAGATTACTAAACACTAAAGCAATTGTTTTATTCAATTAAAACCTGAGTTAAATTTTACTGCTCAGGTTTTTGTATGATCATCAATATAAAAGGTAACTATGCTTTTACTTTCTTAATATGATTATTTTATAACTTAACTTAAGTGAAAATTTCGTGAAGATGCAATTGCGAACTTTAAGGTGTTTTACCGTTTTTTGACCCATAAAATAGTCCCGAATGAATAACAAAAATGAAATATTAACACAGCACCTGCAAAACTTTGCTGCTTTAACCGACAAGGATATTACTGAAAGCCTCCCGTTTTGGAAACCCAGGAAAATTGCAAAAGGCGATTTTTTCAATATGCAAAGCATGGTGTGCAACGATCTCGGCCTGGTAGTAAAGGGAATTTTTCGCATTTTTTACCGTGATCCGGTAACAGAAGAAGAGAAAAATTTATTCTTTTTTTCAGAAAACCAGTTTGTGGTTTCCTTCAGGAGTTTCATTTCTCAAAACCCCTGCTGGTATTTTATAGAAGCCATGGAAGATTCGGAGATCATTTTCATTTCATACCGGGATCTTAACGGTTTATATGAGCGCAACCTGCATTGGGGCAAATTTGGCAGAATACTGGCTGAAACTTTTTTCGCTTATGCACAATCAAGAACCGAAGAATTTATCTTTTTCTCCCATGAAGAACGGTTTCTCAGGTTACAGGAAGAGCACCCTAACATCGTTGAACGGATTCCGGCCTATCACATCTCTTCCTTTCTTGGCATCACTAATCCTTCATTAAGCCGGATAAGGAAACGGTTAAAAAATAATGTAAATGCTAATTAGCGCCCTGGTTTTTAACCATAGCTAAACACTGATTACCCTATTGGTTCGTGTCATACCAACCAATGTCAATAAATCAAAGGTTTTTAACCCTAACAACCTACCCCTTATCTTAATATTCTATTTCTACAAAAAAACTTATATATCCTTCTATTGACATCGCCTTTTTAACTTAAGTGAAAAAAACACGGGTTCTTTAAGCGGAATTTTGTTTTATAAAATTCAGTATAATGAAAAGAACAGCAAAAGCCTTTTGGCATGGCGACCTCAAAGCAGGTCATGGCCACTTAACCACCCAAAGCGGTGTACTTAATGAAACTCCATACTCTTTTAACACCCGTTTTGCCGAAGGTAGCGGATCGAATCCAGAAGAACTATTGGCCGCAGCACATGCAGGCTGTTTTACCATGGCTATTTCTTACGCTTTATC
>NZ_JAVTSU010000033.1:0-35227 GCF_032678605.1 Pedobacter miscanthi | reverse complement strand
AATCTCCCTATCTTATTCATTCATAAAACCAAATATCAGGTTAGCAACACCGAGGGTGTTTTAACCAAGTATTTCAGTATTTTTGACTAAATTATCCAAACAACATAATGAAGAAAATTTTAATAGGCACCTGCCTTTCTGCATATTGTTTACTCGCTTTCAATTTTTCAGCAAAAGCACAATATGTACTTAAAGATGCCGATAAACAGTACGAACTGTTTAATTATAGTAAGGCGATTGATTTATACGAACAGGCCTATAAAAAGAAAAAATCCTTACACGTCGCAGAGCGTTTAGCCAGTGCCTACACAATGGTTTTTAACTATAAGCAGGCAGAAAGCTGGTACGCCATCGCGTCTAAAATGCCCGATAGCAAACCAGAAAATATCCTTGGTTATGCCAAAGCCCTGCAAAGCAATTCGAAATACAGCGAGGCCAAACTCCAGTATTTAAACTACATCGATAAAAACAAAAATGTATCCGAAAAACAACAGGCCGTTTGGGTGGCTTCCTGCGATTCTGCCTTAAAATGGATCAAAAATCCAAAGAAAATAGAACTGATCAATCAGGTAGCCCTAAATAGTGCCCAGTCTGATTGGGGTGCCGTTAATTATCAGGGTGGGGTAGTATTTACTTCAGATCGATCGGCCAAAGGACTGGAATCAGCAGAAAACAAACCTTTTTTACGTTTCGATGGATCAAAAGAACCGGATAAACAAGTGTACGGATGGACAGGTAACGGATATTTAAAATTATATATCAAACCTTCAGCAAAAGATAGCCTTCAATTGTTCCCGATAAAAGCCGGAACAAGATACCATGTAGGTTCAGCAAGTTTCACTGCTGATGGCAAAACCATGTATTTTACCTTAACCCGAATCTCTAACGAATTAGAAAAAGTAAAAAACAAGCCCAGTACCGTAAACGTAGAAATTTATAGCAGTACCAAAGGTGCTGATGGTAAATGGAGCGAACCTGTTTCTTTCGCTTATAATAATGTAAACGATTATTCGGTCGGCGATCCTTTTATCACTACCGATGGTAACAGCCTTTATTTTGCTTCGAACATGCCGGGTGGATTAGGTGCTACCGATATTTATGTATGTTTAAAAACCGATGCCGGTGAATGGGGCAAACCAATTAACCTGAAAGAAGTAAATACTGAAGGCAACGACCGCAGTCCGGTTTTTGATGAAAAAGACAATTTCTATTTCTCCAGCGATGGCAGAGTAGGGATGGGCGGCCTTGATGTTTACCAGGCACTAAGGGAAAACGGTGGGATTGGCAGGATCGAAAATATGGGTTATCCTTTTAACTCTCCACAGGATGATTTCGGCTTCAGTTTGAACGAAAAAGGTGGTATTGTGTATCTTTCCTCTAACCGCGATGGTGGTTTAGGTAGCGATGATATTTATACCATCGATCAGAAAATGATCCTGGCTTTTAAATTAGAAGGCAGGGTTTTTGATAAAAACAGCAATCAACCTATCGCGGGTGCATTGGTAACTTTAGCCAAGGTAAACGGATCGATCTTAAAAACCGAAACCGACGATAATGGTGCTTACCGTTTTAACTTAAGCAAAGAAACGGAATATAATGTTTCGGCAGAAAAAACGAATTATAGATCTGACGTAGAAAACCTGGCAACCATTGGTTTAACCACTTCAAGTGTACTTACCCAAAACCTGTACCTGGAGGGCGTAGTGATCGATAAAGCCATCAGGTTAGAAAACATTTACTATGATTTCGATAAATGGAATATCCGTGCTGATGCTGCGGTAGAACTGGATAAGCTGGTTAAAATCATGACTGATAATCCAACCATCTGGATCGAATTAGGTTCGCATACCGATAGCAGGGGTAAAGATAATTACAACTTAAACCTATCGCAAAAAAGGGCCGAATCTGCCGTTCAGTATATCATTTCAAGGGGAATCAATAAAAATCGCATTACTGCGAAAGGTTATGGCGAAACCCAATTGTTAAACAAATGTGCCAATGGTATAAATTGTACCGAAGAAGAACACCAGTTGAACAGAAGAACTGAGTTTAAAATTGTAAAACAATAAAACACAGATCAAGAAACAACATATTATTTTTTTAGTACCTGCCTCTGATGAAAATTGGAGGCATTTTTTGTTCCGTGGTTCGTTTCCCCACTAACCACCTATTTATTCTTTTTTGCCACGGAAACACAGAACCACGGAGTAGGAATATTCCGTGGTTCGTGTCCGCACGCACCACTGCGTTAACTCTTTCTCTACTCCGTGGTTCGTGTCCGCACGCACTACTGCGTTAACTCTTTCTCTACTCCGTGGTTCGTGTCTCCACACACCACCGCATTCAATAATAAAAACTAAAAATGTTAGTATTTTGTTTAAAAATCACTAAATTTAATCAAGTTTAAAGCTAAAAATATTAGTAATTTTGGTTTCAATCATCCCAATTGTACGAAAATGGAAAAAGAAAGGCAGATTATTCATATGGATCAAGATGCATTTTTTGTGTCGGTAGAAATTAGAAAAAATCCCAGGTTAACAGGCAAACCCGTTATTATCGGCGGTGGCGGCGATCGGGGCGTAGTCGCATCCTGTAGTTACGAAGCCCGCAAATATGGTATCCACTCCGCCATGCCCGGCCGTACCGCAAAATTACTCTGTCCACAGGCCATTTTTTTAAAAGGCGATATGGAAGAATACTCCAAAGCATCGCATGAGATTACCGAAATTATTGCTGATAAAGTGCCGTTATTCGAAAAAGCAAGTATCGACGAACATTATATCGATATGACCGGTATGGACCGTTTTTTCGGCTGTATGAAATTCGCCTCAGAATTGCGGCAAACCATTATCAAAGAAATGCAGTTACCCATTTCCTTTGGCCTGTCCATTAATAAAACCGTAGCTAAAATTGCCACCAACGAATCCAAACCCGGTGGTGAGTTACAGGTTACCTACCCAGAACTAAGGCCTTTTCTCGATCCTTTAGCCATCCACAAAATACCCGGTATTGGCCATGCTACCTATAAAAAACTGAGCGAAATGGGCGTTCGCGAAATCCTTACCCTTACCCAGATTCCCCAGCAGCTCATGTTTAAAATTTTGGGTCAGCATGGCTTAAGCCTGTGGCAAAAAGCAAACGGGATCGATCTTGCGCCTGTAGTACCTTACCGCGAAAGAAAATCTATCGGTACACAAGCCACTTTCGAAAGCGATACCATGGATATGGCCAAACTGAAAGCCATTATCACCGGTATGGTTACCGGTTTAACCTTTCAACTCCGCAACCAGAAAAAATTAACCGCCTGCATTACCGTAACCGTACGTTACACCAATTTCGAAACCGTTACCCAGCAGGAGCGGATTCCTTATACCTCGCTCGATTCCTTTTTAATCAGTAAGGCACATAACCTGTTCGAAAAAGTGTATTCAAAACGAATGCTGTTGCGCTTGGTGGGCGTAAAACTTTCGCATCTGGTAAGCGGTTATGAACAAATTGGCTTGTATAACATTGCTGAAGAAGAATATAACCTGTACCAGGCCATGGATAAAGTGCGTAATCATTATGGTGCAGAAGCAGTGGTAAAAGCCTGTATTGTTACCCAGCCGCCCCGTGATGAAAAAGGGAAAATAATCAAGTACAATCCCCGTAAAAAGAAAATGCTGATTGAAAATATATCAGAAGAAGAACCAAAAGAGGAGCAGGAAGTAAGGAAACGCTCAAAAATAAGGAGTTTTATGAGCGAAAAAGGAACAACAGGAACTAAATCTTACGACTGATGTTTTTAAATGTCCATTCTTCCTATAGCCTGAAATATGGTACACTGAGTATTGATCAGCTCATTGCTGCTGCGCGGTATCTTGGTATTCATCAAATGGTACTCACCGATATCAACAACTCAACTGGTGCCGTAGAATTTATCCGCGAGTGCTACAAACAGGGTATTGCCAAAGAAGCCGACGAAATACACAAAGGCAATATTCCCTATCAAATCAAACCTACAGCCGGTATCGAATTTAGGATCGATAACAGGTTATTGTATGTGGGCATTGCCAAAAACAGGGAAGGCATGCGTGAACTGAATGAATTTTTGAGTCACCATAATATTTACAATATTCCACTTCCCGAGGTTCCCCCTGCGATGGAAAATGTGTACATCATTTACCCCTTTCAAAAATCTTTTAACCAAACGCTTAAAGCAAATGAATTTGTAGGAATCAGGGGTAAACAGCTCAATTTACTGTACAAGCATCCGTTTTTAAAACAGAAAGAAAAATTACTGGTATGGCATCCCGTTACCGTAGGCGATAAAATTACTTACCGGCTGCACGAATATTTCAGGGCTATAGCGCTTAATACCCTTTTAAGTAAAGTGCCCCATGAGCAAAAATGCGATCCAGATGAATTTTTAATTCCCGAAGAGCAACTAACCCGGCAATTTGAACAATATCCGTTTATTGTACAAAACACGCAGAAATTATTAAATAGCTGCGATTTAAGCGCTTATTTTGAAGATAAACCCACACCTTCCTCAAAAAATAAATTTTTTTATACCAGCGATTTCGCGGGGGATAAAAAAATGCTTCGTGAGCTGGCCGAAGAAGGATTGAAATACCGTTATGGAGAAAATAATACCGTAGCCATCGAACGTTTGGAGAAAGAACTGCGGATTATTGAGTTTAAAAATTTCTGTGCTTATTTCCTCATTACCCACGATATTGTACGTTATGCCATGTACGAATGTGGTTTTTATCATGTGGGGCGTGGTTCAGGCGCCAACAGTATTGTAGCTTATTGTTTGCGCATCACCGATGTAGATCCCATCGATCTCGATTTATATTTCGAACGTTTTTTACACGAAAAAAGGACCAGTCCGCCGGATTTTGATATCGATTTTTCATGGGACGAAAGAGAAACTATACAGCGTTATATTTTTGAGCGTTACCCCAAATGGCATGTGGCTTTTTTGGGTACCATGAGCACCTTTAAAGATCGCGCAATCATCAGGGAGATCGGTAAAGTGATGGGTTTGCCTAAAGAAGAAATAGATAGTTTTACCGACCCTACCAAAGAACGCGAAAATTTGCTGAACGCTACTTACCAGAAGTTATTGGCCGTGCACCGCTATATGAAAAGTATGCCCAACCAGCGCTCTATTCATGCCGGTGGCATCCTGATTTCCGAAGAACCCATTACCTACTATACTGCATTGGATATGCCCCCAAAAGGTTTTCCAACCGTGCAGTGGGATATGTACGAAGCCGAGGCCATTGGCTACGAAAAATTCGATATTTTAAGCCAGCGGGGTATCGGGCATATCCGTGAGGCTGTAGAACTCATCAAAGAAAACAGGGGAAAAGATATTGATATTCATGATTTTAAAACCTTTAAAGAAGATCAGAAGTTAAACGATATCCTAAAAGAAGGGCAGCCTATCGGATGTTTTTATATCGAATCGCCCGCCATGCGACAACTGCTTAAAAAGCTAAAATGCGACAATTACCTCACCCTTGTGGCGGCCAGTTCCATTATCCGCCCGGGTGTAGCCAGTTCGGGCATGATGAAATCTTATATCGAACGTTATCATGCACCCGATAAGGTGGTGTACCTCTGCGATGTAATGAAAGAGCGGCTGAGCGAAACCTATGGTGTAATGGTTTATCAGGAAGATGTGATTAAAGTTTGCCATTATTTTGCTGGTCTGGATCTGGCCGATGCTGATATTCTGCGTAAAGCCATGAGCGGTAAATACCGTTCTAAACTCGCTTTTGATGAATTGGTGAGCAAATTTTTTGTTTCAGCCCGGAAAGAAGGCCATGCAGAAGAATTGATTACCGAGGTGTGGCGGCAGATTTCATCTTTTGCAGGTTATAGTTTTTCTAAGGCACACTCGGCTTCCTTTGCTGTAGAAAGTTATCAGAGTTTGTTTTTAAAAACATACTATCCTATGGAATTTATGGTCGCTGTGCTCAATAATTATGGTGGTTTTTACAGTCGTTGGGTGTATGTACACGAACTGCAAAAAACAGGGGCAAAGGTGCACCTGCCCTGCGTTAACCAAAGCGATGAGGTGGTAACCATAACAGGCAAAGATGCCTATTTGGGTTTTATCGGCATTCAGGGTTTAGAAGAAAAAAATATCAAAATCATCGCACGGGAACGTAAAGCGAATGGCTTGTACCACGATCTCGAAAATTTTGTAAAACGTACCTGTATTTCCCTCGAACAGGCCATTATTTTAATCCGTTTGGATGCATTGCGCTTCACCGGGAAAGACCGTAAGACCTTACTTTGGGATGTGCACAATTACCTTGGCTTTAAACAGAAACAGGTAAACCATGCCGAACTTTTTAAGCTAAGTTACAAAACCTATCAGTTACCCCAACTGGCCGATTCGGAACTGGAAAATGCTTATACCGAACTAGAATTGCTGGGTTACCCGCTTAATTACAAGATGTTCGATTTTTTAAAAACACCATACCGCGGCGATGTGATGACGGCCGATTTGCCCAAACACCTGGGTAAAACCGTGAGGATGGTAGGCAATTATGTATGCGAAAAAACGGTACATACCATTAAAAATACCAAAATGTGGTTCGGTACCTTTTTAGATGCCAACGGCGACTTTTTTGATACCACGCATTTCCCCAACACCACGCCGATGTATCCCTTTAAAGGAAAAGGTTGTTATCTTATTTTGGGTAAAGTGGTTGAAGATTTCGGCTTTCAGAGCATCGAGGTTTTAAAGTTTGCCAAGCTCGATATCCAGATGAACCCGGTGGCGGTTTAGCTCAAGCCTGTCATCCGCGAAAAGTCGTCATTGCTTCGTCGTGCCTCCTCGCAATGACGACCATTTTTATTTTAGTCTGTTAATAGTAGCGGGGCACAACATAGTCGAGATGTGCGTTCCATAAACATTTGTCAATCCTGAGGGATAATTTATTTTATAAAAATCAATATGAGTGACATTTTTTTTTGCGAATCGTAGGCTGCTAGAAATCGTCATTCCCAATTCGATTGGGAATCGTAATGCCTTGGTAGGGTTTGTAGGTTGCATTAAGATTCCCGCATGCGCGGGAATGACGACCGCACTATTGGAGTCTGTCTATGGTAGCGTAGTCGAAGGATCTTTTAAAAATGTTTGCGCTCGTTTTTAACGAGTGCATCAATAACCAAACCATTAAATCGTTTACTTGTTAAAACATAATTTTTATATTTAAACCATGATCCACTTTAAAGCAGAAATAGAGCGTTTCGAGGCCATGGGCGAAAAAACCGGCTGGAGTTATGTATTTATCCCAGCGGCTTTAGCCAACGAAATTAAGCCCGGTTGTAAAAAGAGTTTTAGGGTAAAAGGAAAAATAGATCAGCTCGAAGTATCCGGATTGGCAACCATCCCGATGGGAGAGGGCGATTTTATTATTGCCTTAAAAGGCGAACTCCGTAAAAAGCTAAAAAAAGAAGCGGGATTGAAGGTTGAACTATATTTAGAAGAAGATAAAGATTTTAAGATCGAAATGCCCGAAGACCTCGAAATTTGCCTTTCAGAAGAAGAACACCTCATCCAGAATTTCTTAAAACAGCCCAAATCACATCAAAACTACTATATCAACTGGATCAATCAAGCCAAAACAGAACCTACACGAACCAAAAGAATTGTAATGACCGTTAAAGCAATGGATAAAGGACAGGATTTTGGAGCAATGATCAGGGAGAGTAAGTTGTGAGTTTGGAGTTTTTAGTTTGGAGTTTTACAAAGAGCAGAAAGGATTAGATAATTAAGTTGTGAACTGGTGTTTTACATTCTCAAAAAAACTCACTGTTAACACTTAACTTCTAAATAACCAGAACGGCTCGGAATTTAGTGACTCCTAACTCCAAACTCCCCGCTCCAAACTTAAACCTTCCGTTTATAATCCCTAAACCAACTCCAAACCTTCATCTGGATTACGCCTAAAAAGGCTTCCCTGAAAATACGGGTGCTCATTTTTGAAGTTCCTTCTGTACGATCGGTGAAAATGATTGGAACTTCAACTACTTTAAAACCGAATTTAATGGCGGTAAATTTCATTTCGATCTGAAAGGCATAACCTACAAACTTGATTTTATTCAGCGGAATGGTTTCTAACACAATTCTGCGGTAACATTTAAAACCGGCTGTGGCATCCTGAATGTTTATCCTCGTAATAAGGCGGACATACATGGAAGCAAAGTACGACATTAAAACCCTTCCCATTGGCCAGTTTACCACATTTACCCCTTTTACATAACGCGAGCCGATGGCTACATCTGCACCATTTACACAGGCCTCGCGCAAACGCGCTAAATCATCCGGGTTATGAGAAAAATCAGCGTCCATTTCAAAAATGTAGGCATAATCTCTTTGTAGGGCCCAGTTAAAACCATAAATATAAGCGGTACCTAATCCCTGTTTGCCCGAACGTTCTTCGATAAATAAATGCCCGTCGTATTCGCCTTGTAACGATTTTACAATTTCAGCAGTTCCATCCGGAGAACCGTCATCAATAATTAAAACATGAAAAGGTTGTATTAAAGAAAAAACCTTTCGAATGATTTTTTCGATATTTTCCTTTTCGTTGTAGGTGGGGATGATGACTAAACTATCTGACACGTTTGTTATGGTTTTTATGATATAAGCTTTCAGCCTTTGCTTTTTTTATACGCTACAATTGCTTTCAAACTGCGAAAGTAAATATTTAATGTGAAATCATCATGAATTTTCTTTTGTTGGTCCGGATTTGTAAGCTGAACCTTTACCATTTAGATTTCTCCACTACGGTCGAAATGACGAATCTTTTGCCTAAGACGGCTTTGCAAATCCCGACTAGTTTAATATTTGTTTTCCAGTTGAAGAAGCTTTGTTCATAAACCCGATCGTAGTGAAAAGCCCAAAGCGTAGCGAGGACTTGAAACGAAAAGCGGGACAGCGGGCTTCCAGGAACTGCTGTCCGTTCATTTTCAAATCCTAATGATTATAAATTTTTGCTATTAGAATATAGAGATTTATCCTTTTAGATTTCTCCACTACGGTCGAAACGATGAATCTATTAAAATCTGCGCAGCATTAGATTTTAAAGCACTGAACCCATTGTACCTAAACCCGATTGCAGTGTAAAGCCCGCAGACCGAAGCATGAGGGCGAGGACTTGAAACAAAAAGCGGGACAGCAGGCTTCCAGGAACTGCTGTCCGTTCATTTTCAAATCCTAATGATTATAAATTTTTGCTATTAGAATATAGAGATTTATCCTTTTAGATTTCTCCACTACGGTCGAAATGACGAATCTTTTTCTTACCTCACTTCCTGCATCAACCTTTTTACCAATTGCGAAAAAATAATCAATGCCAAACCCGCAATTAAAGAATATAAGGCTAATGCCTTGTAACCTTCTGTATAGGCCATTAATTTGGTGGTTAAAGAGGCATGATCGATACTCGACATTTCTGCGCCAAGTTTGCCGGCAGCTAGCTGTCCGAAAGCACTCGATAAAAACCAAAGTCCCATCATCATTCCGAACATTCTTTTTGGCGATAGTTTGGTAATAATCGACATCCCGATCGGGCCTAAGCAAAGCTCGCCCAGGGTTAGCAACAAGTAAGCAAAGGTAAATACATTTAAAGAGCTAATGCCTTGTGCATTGGCGAAAAACCTGGTGGCATAAAAACCATAAAAACTGATCGCCAGTAAAAGGAAACCGATTCCAAATTTTATAACCGTATTTGGTTCAATTTTGCGTTTATAAAGACCCAGCCATAAAATACCCACAATCGGACTAAAAACAATCACAAAAAATGAATTAACACTATTGTTTACCACATTCGGATCGATATTAAAAAAGAGGATTTTATGATCAAGGTTATCCTTTGCAAATAACGATAATGAACCACCGCTTTGTTCTGATATGGCCATGAAAATGAAATAGCAGAAAATAAAAATGAAAGCGGCCAGCAATTTATATTGTGCTTTTTTATCTTTTATTTTAAAGGTTTCATATAAAAAATAAACCATGGCTACAACTCCAATGGTGTACATGAAATAGTCGGTAAAGGCTGTGTTTTTCACCATAATATAAATCAATGGGATACACAAAATAGAACCGGCATAAACGGCAATTTCGGATAGTTGCTGTTTTGATTTTTTAAGGTGTAACAAAGGCGAATTTCCGATTGGTCCTAGATGTTTTTTTGTAAAAATGAAGGTGCCCAAACCGAATATCATTACCAACGCTGCAGATAAGAAACACCAGTGCCAGCTGTAATATTTGCCTAAGTAAATGCACATGGCACCACCTAATAAGCCACCCACGTTAATGCCGGCATAAAAAAGACCATATCCTGCATCTCTTCTGTTATCTTTTTCGTGGTATAATTCGCCTACCATTGATGATACGTTAGGCTTGAAAAAACCGGTGCCAATAATGGATAAGGTAATGCCCGCATAAAACAGATCATGCGGTGAAAAAGCCAGCACAAGGTTTCCGATAATCATAAGTGAACCACCCCAAAACAGCGATTTTCTGAACCCCAGAACCTTATCTGCAAAAATGCCTCCGATAAAGGTAAAAGCGTACACAAAAGCCTGTATTGCGCCATATTGCAGGTTCGATTTCTGATCGCTCAGCCCCAGCTGATCTACCATAAAAAAGGCCAGTACACCACGCATTCCATAAAAACAGAAACGTTCCCACATTTCTACCAGCGATAAGTGCCAGAGTTGTTTTGGGTATTTCCCCTCAAAATTCTGGATATCTTCTATTGAAACTGTTTTTTCCATTAAAAATAGGTTTAAAAATTAAAAGCCCGATCGGAGCCGGGCTTTCTAAGTCATTATGTTTTAAATTAATCCAGAATATCCTGGTGCATCATTTTTTGCAGTTTTTTGGTAATTGCAAATAAGATTAAAGATGCGATTCCGGCCATCACCACAAACATCATAAAAAACTCGTACAACGAATTAATCTGGAAGCCCAATATAGATTGATATTCGAAAGGGATTTTTAAATCCTTCAATTTAGCCAGTTCCTGAGCATTTGGAACAACTGTTTTTGATAGAATGGGTTGCAGGTTAATTCCAGCATCGGCAGCCTGTTTAATTTCGGCAGTTCCCGGAGGATATAAACTACTTAAAATGCCGGCAAATTTGTTGGCAGCAGCATTTGCTAAAAACCAAACGGCCATTAACAGTGAGCCAAATTTTAATGGAGCCAGTTTATTTACTAAAGATAAACCGATAGGAGATAAGCAAAGTTCGCCACAGGTGTGTAAAGCATACATCCCGATCAACCACATCATGCTTACTTTAACCGATGATGATACATCTTTCACGCCAAAAGCAATCCATAAATAACCCAAAGCAAGTAAGAATAAACCTAAGGCCATTTTTGTAGGCGATGATGGTTCGTTTTTACCTAATTTAATCCATAGCCAGGCAAAAATGGGGGCAAATGTTACAACAAATATTGAGTTTAACGAAGCGAAAACACTTGCCGGTACGGTGATAAAGCCTAAATCTCTTTGGGTTTGCTCGGCAGCAAAGAAAGTTAACGAAGCACCGGCCTGCTCAAAAGCACTCCAGAAAAAGATTACGAAAAAGGCAACGATAAAAATTACACCAATACGCTGTTTTTCTATGTTACCTAATGATTTATCGGAGAAAATAATAAAAGCAATAAATAATACGGATGCTATTAACAGATAAGTTAAAAAGCTGAATACTTTAGCATCAATATAAAATAAACCAATCATTAATGCCGAAAAAGCAGCTAAACCTACACCAATAACCAATGGACTTATAGCTGCCTTTGGTGTACCTGCCGGCACAAGGCCAAGTTCTTTACCATCAGGCGCAACCACATATTTTTTCTGGAAAAGGATTTGCACCAAAACACCCAAAAGCATGGCTATTCCGCCAGCAAAAAATGCCCATTTAAAATCAACATTTTCACCTAAAAAGCCACAAACAATTGGTCCTAACGCACCGCCAACATTTATACCCATATAAAAAATGGTATAAGCCGCATCACTTCTTTTATCACCTTTTGGATATAACTGCCCCACCAGTGAAGAAATATTCGGTTTAAAAAAACCATTTCCCGCAATCATTAAGCCCAATCCCGTAAAAAACAGAAATGTAGAAAGCTGCGCATTGGTATTGTGGAAAGCGGCGCAGAAGAAAAGAACAAACTCCCCAAGTGCCATCATCAAACCACCTGTAATAATCGACTTTTTATTCCCCCAGTAACGGTCGGCAATGTAACCACCAATTAAAGGTGTTAAATAAACCAAGCCGGTATAACTACCATATAGGTTAGAGGCGAAAGCTTTATCAAATAACAAGACCTTTGTCATAAACAAAACAAGGATTGCCCGCATGCCGTAGTAATTAAAACGCTCCCACATTTCTGTGGCAAATAACACGTATAAACCCTTCGGATGGCCTTTAGATTGATTTGGTATTGATGTCATATTCAGTATTTTAGTTTGTTTGTTGTTTGAATGTGATGAAATTTTATTTAATGCCGTATGCTTTCATGATATTGTTTAACCATTTTAACAATACCAGGCCAATAATTGCTGAAGCCATTAAAAGGGAGAAGTTTACCCAAAAGAAATTGGATTTGTCTTCGTAAGTATCC
Organism: Pedobacter miscanthi; assembly: GCF_032678605.1. Classification (GTDB taxonomy): domain Bacteria; phylum Bacteroidota; class Bacteroidia; order Sphingobacteriales; family Sphingobacteriaceae; genus Pedobacter; species Pedobacter miscanthi_A. Next base: position 22,572 of record NZ_JAVTSU010000033.1, on the reverse strand, counting down.
CAAAGGGTAGCAAGCACGCCTGAAAGTTTATTGCCAATAGAGGTAGAAACAAACCAGCCACCCATCATTAATGAAGTGATGCGTACCGGGCTCAGTTTTGATACGAGTGATAAACCCATCGGACTTAAAAACAATTCGCCAATGGTAATAATGCCATAGGTGCCCATGAGCCAGAGCACCGAAACTTTTTCTGATCCGTTTTTGCCAATGTACACTGCAGTAATCATTACCAGAACAGAAATGGCCGAGATAAATATCCCGAATATAATTTTACTCGCCGTACTTGGCTCTTTTCCTCTTCGGCGCAGCCAGGTAAAAAAGGCAACAACCAATGGCGTTAAGAGGATTACCCATGCCGGATTGATGGATTGGCTTAAATTTGTGGCCCATAATTCTACATCGCCACCAGCCGCTGGCAGTTCTGCTGCGGGTATATTTTTGAAATAAACAGGGTAATTGTACTCTTTTTGTACTACACCATCTACTTTTTGCAAACGAAAAGCATGATCGTAAAGCGCCACGCTGTCTTTTTTGTAGATTAAATTCTGTGATAAACTTAAGTTTGAGAAGGTGTTTTTTGCAGTAGTGTTGGTGAGGCTCCTATCCGTGTAACGATCGGCCCAGGTGGTTAAAGCGGTTCCGTTTTGCTTAAATACCGCCCAGAATAATATTACAACCACAAAGATGGTTAATAAGGCTGCAATAGGCCGCTTTTCCTCTTTGCTGGCTTTAAAAAATAAAGTGCTGTAGAAATAAATAACCGGAAAACAGGCAAATATAAAAGCATCTGTACTGGTAGAACCCACCAGCGGGTGACCGATTAATTTGGTTGGCAATATCCACCCGATAACACCTGCAATAATTGATGGCAGGAGGATAAGTAGGCTGATTTTTAGGAACGACATATCCCCATCGGCCATTCCTTTTTTAATGTCGAATGCCCGGTAATGTTTAAGTCCGCTGATAAATACCGCTACGCCGATAAACATGCCTACACCAGCGGCCAAAAAAGCATATTCCCAGCCCAGCATAATGTATAAGGCCGCACCAAAAAAGTTGCAGATAAAAGCCCCCACATTAATACCCATGTAGAAAATATTATAACCATCGTCTTTTTTAGCTATATACTCAGGAGTGGAGTAAATATTACCTAATAAGGTAGAAATATTGGGTTTAAAAAAGCCATTGCCTAAAATAACCAGGGTCATGGCCAGGTAAAGCATTGGTAAGTTGTGCACACCCATTAAACAATAGCCTACACCCATCATTAAACCACCAATAATAATCGATTTGGCATAACCGAGGTATCTATCGGATAATAAACCGCCTAAAAAAGGTGTTAAAAATACCAAAGCAATAAAAGTTCCGTATAAATCGGCCGATTCTGCTTCAGTCATGGCGAAACCCGCTTTTACATCTTTTAAATAAAGTGTAAAAATGCCAATCATTAGATAGTAACCAAAACGTTCCCACATTTCTGATAAAAAAAGGAATTTTAAACCTTTAGGATGTTTAGTTTGGTTGGTTATGGGCATTTAAAAATTTTTTAAGGCGCAATATAGCGAGTGAAGGCCGTTCTGGCAAATTTTAAACGAGCTGACAGGTAAATGATTTGTTAAGATTGGTTAAAATCAGAATTTTCTAATGGGTTTTACATTTTTTTTGGGATCAGCATAAAGTTCATCGCTTGCATTGGGATCATTATTGAGTGTTAAATCTTCCTGCAGTTTTAATTTTCCGCCAATGATTTTAAAACCATCAAAGGTGCCATCGGATCCATAATATTCAAATTTGTCTTTTATCTCCGGATCAAATGAGGTCAGGTGATCAAATACAATCATTCCTGCTTTCTGATCCGTTTTTAGCGTCATCGCGTTTGATTTAGCATATTCAAAAACCATCCTGTTCTTGCCTTTTAATTCCTTTCCGTCAAAAACAGGAGCACCAAAAACAAGGTTTTCTTTATCGAAAGAAAGAATTTCGATTACCTTTTTATTGGTGATCTGGCTATTGCCTTTCCAACCTAACAGCACATAATAAGGCAAGCGGTTTCCGCTGGTTACCGGTACAATTTCATAATACCGGGCACCAAACCATTTCTGGTTATTGGTAATTGCGTTAGGATCGGAGATGTTTTCGGTTTGATCGATCAGGGGATAAAGTTTTAGCGGTCCACTTTTGGTATTCATCTGGATGGCACCGTAAAAACGGTAAGTGCCGTTTTCGAGTTGAACATACCAGCTCAAAATCCTGAAAGCCTGATCAGGCGATTTAATCACCGATATGTTTTTAAGCGAATCGAATGCGAAAGAAAATGAATTTGGTGTTTTTAAAGCTTCAACCAGGGTTTTTACAAACTTGCCGTTTACTTCCATTTTCTGGTCATCGCTTTGTGCAGCAACAGCGTTTGCTGATATTTTGATCAGCGTATCCTGAAAAACAACTAATTTATGAACAACCTGCTGTGCATTTAGTTTAAGGCACAGCAGGCCCGGAATTAAAAGGATGTAAAATTTAAAAAGCTTCATGCTGATCGAAGATAAATAAAATCTGCCGGTTATAATTTTTCAATTACCAGTGCACTCGCTCCGCCACCGCCATTACAAATGCCGGCAACACCTATTTTTCCATCGTTTTGTGCCAGTACCGACAGCAGGGTAACCACAATCCTCGCGCCTGAAGCGCCTAGCGGGTGACCTAAAGAAACTGCCCCGCCATTAACGTTTACTTGTTTATCGTTTAAATTCAATAATTGGTTATTGGCTAATGAAACTACAGAAAATGCTTCGTTAATCTCAAAAAAATCAACATTTTTAATATCAATATTGGCTTTATGTAAGGCCAAAGGGATTGCTTTCGAAGGTGCTGTGGTAAACCATTCTGGTGCTTGTTGTGCATCAGCATAACCTAAAATTTTGGCCAGAGGTGTTAAGCCCAATTCTTTTGCCTTATCGGCACTCATTAAAACCAATGCGGCTGCACCATCATTTAAGGTAGAAGCATTTGCAGCGGTTACCGTGCCATCTTTTTTGAAAACCGGTTTTAACGATGGTATTTTATCAAATTTAACTGCTGTAGGTTCATCATCTGTATCCACTAAAGTGATTTCGCCTTTACGGTCTTTTACTTCAACGGCGATAATCTCGCCAGCAAATTTACCCGATGTTTGTGCGGCCTGTGCTCTTTTATAAGATTCTATAGCGAAATTATCCTGTGCCTCACGGCTGATATTGCATTCTGTAGCACAAAGTTCGGCAGCAGATCCCATATGGTAATCATTGTATACATCCCAAAGGCCGTCTTTTACCAGTCCATCAGTAATTTGTCCGTGGCCTAAACGGTAGCCATTTCTGGCTTTATCCAGGTAATATGGTACATTACTCATACTTTCCATGCCACCCGCAACAATAATATCGTTGTCGCCATTGGCAATACTTTGGGCAGCAAGCATAATGGCTTTTGTACCCGATGCACACACTTTATTAATGGTAGTTGCAGGTAAATCAGGCAAACCGGCGGCTTTTGCAGCTTGTGTTGCTGGTGCCTGACCTAAATTAGCCGACAAAACATTGCCCATATATACTTCCTGAATTTGTTCTGGTTTTAATCCGGCTTTTTCGATGGCCGCTTTAATCGCGAAACCACCAAGCTGCGTAGCCGAAAATTGGGCTAATGAGCCTCCAAAACTTCCGATAGGGGTTCTTACAGCTGATACAATTACAACTTCTTTCATGTGCAAAATTTTTATGAATTTTTGGTTAGGCCGCTAAGTTAGTTAAACCTTGGAGGTTTCCAAAACCTGTATGATTTAAAAATAACGCAGAGAAAATGATTTTAGCACATTATAAAATAATAAAATTTTAGATGTTTTTTTGGAAAGGTGCTGTTGTAGCGCTTGGGGATTGTTAGGTACTGCTGTTCGCTGTAGCCCTCATGCTTCGGGGCGACAGCTACCATCAGGTTTAATTAACAAAAGTGGTGTTTCTTTGGGCGCCATTAAACCTGCCAGGTTTAGAATAGAAAAACGCTTGTGCTCGTTTCCAAACGAGTGCATCAATAACCACACGATTGTATCGTTGTAAACGATAAATTATTTCAACACTCGTTAAAAACGAACATTGGCACTGCAAGTCTAACTGCTACTCCTCCTTTGCCTTACCCTTTTTTCTCGATTTTATTGCCTGGGTAAGCAAAAACTCTATCTGCCCGTTGGTACTCCGAAATTCATCGGCAGCCCAGATTTCTACTTCTTTTAATAAAGCAGGACTAATTCTTAATACAAAAGCTTTTTTATCTTTCTCCGCCATTCTTATTGTATTGCCTGTATATTATACCTCGTTTTTAAATTAATCAGGAACATTTCCAGTTCCTCTATTTTATTTGAGCTGAACAAAAGTTTTTTGCCGTTTTTAAATTCAATCTGTAGACCTTTGTTTTTGTCGTTTAATAGATACGCTTTGTCGTTAAATTTAAACCAAAGCCTGCTGCGTAAACCAAATCCACCATAATCTCCTAAAGCATCATATTTATTGATATAAACTTTCTCCATATTGATCCAGTTTAATAACTTCAATTTTCTTTGAAATGGAAAATATTTGTAAGAAATGCCTTCGGTGCCGATCAGCAAAGTCATTTTGTTTTTTTGAAGCAGGTAAATGATTGCAAAAGGAAGAAACACTGCCCAAAATGGTGCAAAATAATTCGCTTTTAAAGTTTCAAAACTCATTCCGCCTTTATCAAAAAGTACAATACTCAGCACCATAATGGCATCAATGGCTAATAAAATATAAAGCCACCAAAGTTTTAAGCTTTGTTTCTCCTCAAATTTCATTATGCTTAATTATATAAAGTACCGGTATTTACCACAGGCTGTACATGGCGGTCGCCACAAAGTACCACCAACAAATTGCTTACCATGGCTGCCTTGCGCTCTTCATCAAGCTCAACAATTCCTTTTTGCGATAATTTCTCTAAAGCCATTTCTACCATACCTACAGCACCTTCTACAATTAATTTACGGGCTGCAATTACTGCTGTGGCCTGTTGGCGCTGTAACATGGCGCTGGCAATTTCGGGTGCATACGCCAAATGCGAAATCCGGGCTTCTAAAACTTCGATGCCTGCTCTCGACAAACGCTCGTTCAGTTCGTTTTCCAATAACTCGCTTACTTTATCGGCACCATCTTTTAAGGTGATGCTCGTTTCTTCACCTTCGGCATGATCATATGGGAAAATATTAGCAAGATGCCTTACAGCAGCTTCGCTCTGGATGTTTACATACTGCATGTAGTTTTCTACCGAGAAAACCGCTTTGGCCGTTTCGTTTACTTTCCATACCACAACGGCGGCAATCTCTATCGGGTTCCCCAGTTTATCGTTTACCTTTAATTGCTGTCCGTTTAGGTTGTTCGCTTTTAACGATAACCTTCTTTTAGCAGTTAATGGATTTACCCAGAAAAACCCATCGGCTTTTACTGTGCCGGTATATTTCCCGAATAAGGTTAGCACCATCGATTGGTTGGGGTTGATGATTAAAAAGCCCGGAAATATTAAAAATATATCCACAGCCAGTAAAATTCCTCCCCAGAGAAACATTTCGGTAACAAAACAGAAAATTGAAGCCGCCAATAATACAATGCTTATTGCGAAAGTTAAATACCCAGATGGTGGGCTGATGATTTTTTCTTGATACATAATTGATATTAATTTGATATCATAAAGTAAAATATAAAATCTGGTAATTGCAAACAAAATCCCTAAAATGTATATTAGATAAAAATGTTATTTTTGACATTACAATAATTATATCGTTTTGGCCAAAATCAAGAGAAATTCCCACAAGATCCTTTACCGGAAATATTCATCAAACCTGAAATATGTAATGATGGCGTTTACCGTTTTTATAATTACGCTGTTTCTTCCAAAACAACCAAGATTTAGATACGAGTTTGAAAAAAATGCAGTTTGGAAAAATAAGGATCTGATTTCGCCTTTTAGCTTTGCCATTTTAAAAACAAACCCACAGGTAAGTACAGATAAAAAGAATGCTTTAAAAGATATTTTGCCGGTTTACCAGTTAGATAAAGGCATTACAGCAACCGCATTGGATGAATTTGGTAATGAATTTGATATTAAATGGAAATCGAAGCAGCTTGATGAAAAAGGAAAAGAGGCCTATAAAACTGCTGCTTATCATCTGCTGCAACAAATTTATCAAAAAGGGATTATCGGACTAAATGTAAAACACCAGGCAGGCGGAAAAAATTACGATTTCTCTCTGCTAGAAAATAACGTTGCCCAGGAAAAAAATACGCAGGATGTTTTTACGGCTGAAACGGCGCTGAACTTTTTTAAAGATAATTTTAAAGCGCCCAACCCGGTAATGGGCGATCTGGTGGCAAACCTGGCCATTGATCATATTACCCCAAATATAGTATTCGATGAACGCTTAACACAAACGATACAGGATAATACCATCAATAACATTTCGACCACTAAAGGCATGGTGCAGAAGGGCGAACTGATTGTAGCCAAAAACGACGTAATTGATGAAGAAATTTATCAGAAGCTCGAATCGTATAAGGCTACTTATGATGCGCAGACGAAAACCATAGGCAGCAGGGCATTGGTTTACCTGGGACAAGTGGTGCTTGTGGGTTTTATCCTTACCATATTAATGTCGTTCCTTTTTCTTTTCAGGAAAGATATTTTTGCCGATAACCGCCAGCTTTCGCTAATTTTGATTGTAACCACCGGAATGTTGCTGGCCTTAACCTGGGCCATTAAAATGGAAATCCCGAGTTTATATTACATTCCCTTTTGCGTGGTACCCATTATCATCAGGATTTTATTTGATACGCGTTTGGCGCTTTACCTGCACATGCTGGTGATTTTGATTGCCGGTTTTTTTGTGGCCAACAGTTTCGAATTTGTATTTTACCAGGTTACCGCAGGCATGGTGGCCATATTCAGCATCAAAAACTTTGTTAAACGCGAAAGGTTTCTGGTTTCGGCTTTATTTATATTGTTGGCTTATTTTGTTTCCTTTGTAGGTATTGCCTTGCTGCGGGAAGGATCTTTTCGCGAAATAGAATGGATTAATTTTATTCCTTTTATTTTTAGTGTATTGTTATCACTTTTGGCTTATCCTTTAATTTACCTGTTCGAGCGTATTTTCGGTATCACTTCAGATGTGGCGCTGATTGAACTTACCAATACCAATAATAAACTTTTAAGAGAGCTTGCTTTTAAAGCGCCCGGAACGTTTCAACACTCGTTGCAGGTAGCTAACCTTGCTGAAGCTGCTATTTTTAAAATAGGTGGTAATTCGGTACTTGTAAGGGCAGGGGCTTTATATCACGATATAGGCAAGGTAGATAATCCGCAATATTTTATCGAGAACCAGAATACCGCCGTAAGTCCGCACGATAAATTGCCTTATGAGCAAAGTGCACAGATTATTATTCAGCATGTGCATAAGGGAATTGAGATTTTAAGAAAAAACCAGATTCCGGAAGCCATTATTGATTTCATCAGAACACACCATGGAAATACACGGGTTGATTATTTTTATCAATCGTTTTTGAAAAATTCTCCTGAAAAATTCGTCGATGAAAACATTTTCCGCTACCCCGGACCGATCCCTTTTAGTAAAGAAACTGGTGTGTTAATGTTGGCAGATTCGGTCGAAGCTGCCTCAAGAAGTCTGAAAAATCCCGATGCGCAGAACATAAATGACCTGGTTGAACGTATAATTAACTACAAATTGGAGCAAAATCAGCTTGATGATTGCGATTTAACGTTAAAAGATATTGAAACTATCAAATTGATATTCAAGACGATGCTGATGAGTATCTATCATGTGCGCATAGATTATCAACAATTATGATAATTTTTTTTTGCAGAATAACTTGTTTTACTATATTTGCAGACCTCAAAACAACGCCGGTAGGGCGAAAGAAAAGAGGATAAGGAGAGGTGCCTGAGTGGCCGAAAGGAACAGTTTGCTAAACTGTCGTACTGGTAACGGTACCGCGGGTTCGAATCCCGCCCTCTCCGCAGAAATAAAAATAAATGCAAATAAAAACGGAATTATCAATTTAAAATCGTCAATTTGCAATCCCTTCGAAAGAGGGAAAAAGAAGATACCAAGTTCGGGATGTAGCGTAGCCCGGTATCGCGCCTGCTTTGGGAGCAGGAGGTCGTAGGTTCGAATCCTGCCATCCCGACAAAAAGTTTATCCACTTTTAAAACAGGATTAAAAAAGAAGATACCAAGTTCGGGATGTAGCGTAGCCCGGTATCGCGCCTGCTTTGGGAGCAGGAGGTCGTAGGTTCGAATCCTGCCATCCCGACAAAAAGTTTATCTACTTTTAAAACAGGATTAAAAAAAAGAAGATACCAAGTTCGGGATGTAGCGTAGCCCGGTATCGCGCCTGCTTTGGGAGCAGGAGGTCGTAGGTTCGAATCCTGCCATCCCGACAAAAACAGATACAAACTGTATCAAAAACCCTCTAAATGGTTCATTTAGGGGGTTTTGTTTTTTTATTGGGTTTATAATGGGTTAACGAATATCAACCATTTTTAACCCAAATCTGCACCCAAATTTTCTTCTTAACATTGTCTTTTCAACGAAAACTGAAATTTATTACAATTATTAATTTTTGGACAACAGACCAGATCGTTGCCGTTTTAGCTGTTTTTTGGGTGCAGATTTGGGTTAAAAAATAGGAGAAGATTTTATGAAATCTAGCCACAGTTTTAGCGTCACTTTCTTCGTTAGAAGGGACAGGGAGGCCTTTGGGAAGGCTCCGTTATCAGTTAGAATTAATCCTCTTTTCCTAAAATCAACGATTTGTGTTTACGCTATGTATGAGCATGTTACTATACCTTTGAAGGTTATATTTTGCTATTTGCTTTATTGTTATTGTATGGAGCCGAAGGGATTTGCACCTAGTGCAAAAAATCAACGTTTAAATAGTATTTGAGGCTGTTTTGTAATTCTACTCATTGAATTACTCACTATTTTTTTAATACGTTTTAGCTGCAATTGCTATAGCGTAAATATAACCATTCTCTTTAAAAATTAAAAGCAATTTAGATTACTAATCATTAGGCGGTTCGACTCCGGCACTGGGTACATTTTTTCTTAGGGATCCTCAACGGGATCCCTATTGATTTTACAATAGAATTACATTTAGAAAATTCGTTTATGTTTTAGGATTTTAGAAATGCTAAGAATTCGTATCAGTAATCCAGATTTTTTGCCTTAAATATAGTGTCGTTTATATTTACAATCTTACAATCGACCAAATATCCATCAAGTGAAGAAACTATCAAGTTTGCGTATTCGAGTAATATTTCTCTATATCCTTTCGCTTAACTAAATATTGAATCATTTTTGACTTAAACTGAATGGTCTCGTATCCGCTATTAGAAAACTCTCAGAAACCAATAAATCGTATACTATCTGTTATTCGTTCATCGAAAACCAATCATCCAGAGGCAGATTTGAAAGAAAGAGACGCTAAGCAGTGGATTTGATTTTTTTTAACTGAGCGAAAGACGGCAAAGCAAACATAAATAACAGTGTCCACCTTTAGGGTAATTCTAATTTAAATACTTAAATTTCATGTTTGATAGTCTAAATAGTGTTTAGCAATTTGTTTTTTTTTTTTATTTAAACTAAAAATGATTAATTTCTAGTGTTTTACATCACTTTAATTATTTTTACCAAAGTTATTCCTGAAAATCACAACAATATAGAATATAAGTTGGCAGAATATTTTGATATAGCCTCATTTGAAAACTTGTTTAAAAGACATTATAAGTTTTTAGTGCTCGTTGCTTATCAAATTTCTAAAGATGAAGCTGCCGCAGAAGATATTGTTCAGGATTTCTTTATTCATTTTTGGAATAGGAGAAATGAAGTTCAAATTGAGACTTCTTTCCAATCTTATGCTACTCGAGCGGTAAAAAATCTTTCTTTAACGTATCTAAAAAAAATACCCAATTCTGTAGAATTAACAGATCAAATATCTGCTGCTCTTCAAAGCAATTATTTAGAAGAGGAAGAAGCATTGCAGTTTAAAGAAACTGCAGATGAGAAAGTTTTGGGCCTGGTGAATTTACTTCCTGAAGATCGTAAAAAAGTGTTCCTGCAGTATGTTGTTGATGGCTTAAGCTATGCTGATATCGCAAAGACCAACAATATTTCTATTAATACGGTTAAAACGCAAATGAAAAGGGCATACGCTTTTCTAAAAGCCAAAGCTTCAGAAGACCCGCTTTCAGTGATCTTTATCGCTATCTTATTGGGTAGAAGCAAATTCTAATCCAAATATAAAATTTTATTTTATTGATAATCAGTTAATTGTAAATCATTTAATGATTTATTAATATTGCTGTCACCCTAAATTAACTTAAGCTATACTATATATTAATCCATCTGAGAAATGAGCGTAAAAGAAAATATCTGGGTTCAAGTTATCCAACAGTTAAACAACAACGAGTTGCCAAATCAGCAGTTAATGGATCAACTGAGCCCCGAGGAAAGAGATTTAATTGATGCCTTACAGGCTGATAAAATGATTGCAGGTGCAAATAATTTGATAAATACTATTAACGAAGATTCGGCATGGAACAAAGTTCGTTCTAATCTCCCAGCCAAAACCATAAAGTTAATGCCTCGATTATTGCGTTATGCAGCTGTTCTTTTGTTGCCCATGTTCCTTTTGGCTGGTGGGATTTTTTATTATGCTAAAAACAATCAGCCTGTGGGGTTGAGCTTAGCAAAATTACAACCAACCGATCATAATAAGGCTACGCTTGTTTTAGCTGATGGAAGTGAAGTTGAGCTTTCTGAAAATCCGAACAAACAATTAGCTGAAATTGCTGGAACAAGCATCACTAATAAAAACAAAGAATTATTAAGTTATAAAGCAGACGGTACAGCTACTGGTAAACAGGTTTTCAATAAGTTAATTATCCCTCGTGGAGCAGAATATAAATTGGCTTTGGCAGATGGAAGTACGATAATGATTAACTCGGCTTCAGTGCTTCGCTTTCCGGTAAATATTAATGCAGCGAGCTCTCGCGATGTTTATTTAGAAAAGGGAGAGGCTTATTTCCAAGTGGCTAAAAATCCAAATAAGCCTTTTATTGTTCATGCAACTGGTATGGATGTAAAAGTATTGGGAACCACCTTTAATGTGAATACTTATACCAAAACAACACGTACCACTTTGGTTGAGGGTAAAGTAGAGGCCAAATCTGCCAATAACCAAACCACCATTTTAGTGCCAAACCAACAGGCAATATTTAACCAACAAACAAATACCTTAACCAAAGCAGATGTTGATGTTTTGCCTTATGTAGCGTGGGCAAATGGAAAAATTGTTTTCGAAGAAGCTTCGCTCGGTGAAGTAATGGATCAATTGAGCTTGTGGTATGATTACGATGTGGAATTCCAATCAGAGAAAATTAAGCAAATTCATTTCTCGGGAGAGATTGAAAGATACAGTGATATAAAAGTCATACTCAATATTATAGAACAAACAGGAGGAGTGAAGTTCAGCATTAAAAACAGGAGGATATATGTAGATCAACGTTAAACACGACATCTAGCTAAACCAAAATCAAAAAATCAACCAAACTATTCAAAACTAAATGAAAAAATATTTACAAAATTATTTTTCGCCTGGATTAAGCTTTTTAACGAAAACGATAAGTGCCGCAATCTGTGCAATTATAATTTTTGGCTTTTCTGCAAAAGCACAAAGCCCAGCTAACATTTCCATTAATGTTAAAAATGCCAAACTATCTGATGCTGTAAAAACAGTAAGCAGACAAGCGAAAATGCAATTTTTTTATAACGCCGATCAATTAGATAAAAATCCAAGAGTTACGGTATCACTAAAAAATAAAAGCTTAAGTGCTGTTCTAACTGCACTTTTAAACGGAACGGATATCACTTTCGTTATCGATAAAGATGTGGTTATCTTCAAAACCAAAGCAGTTTCCACATCGGGTGGACCATCCATTTCTCAAAAAAAAATCAGATTAACAGGTAAAATTACTGATGACAAAAACCAGTCTTTACCGGGTGTTTCTATTCAAGAGGTTGGTGAAAAAAATGTGACTTCGACTGATGAAAACGGTAATTATGTGCTGTTAGTAAATGACAATAGCTCAATTAAATATCAATACATCGGCTTTAAACCTTTGGTAAAACAAGTAAATGTAAATGCTACGATAGACGTTTTAGTTTATAATATTAAACTAGAAGAATCAGCGCAAGGTCTTGATGATGTTGTAGTTACAGGTTATCAGAATATTGCTAAAAGAGATTTTGTGGGTGCTATAGCTTCGGTAAAAATGGAAGATATTAAAGTGGCTGGAACCAATCAGGTAGATAAATTATTACAAGGACAACTACCAGGTGTTGCGGTTACCAATTCTTCGGGCTTAATTGGTTCGAAACCGAGAGTAAGGGTTCGTGGTACTTCAACTTTGTTAGGTAACCAAGAGCCAGTTTGGGTGGTAGATGGAATTATTCAGGAAGATGCAGTTCCGTTTGATTATCAACAGCTTAATTCTTTAAATGCTCAATCTTCTAACGATGCCATTAAAAACTTGGTTGGTAGTACTGTAGCTTTTTTAAATGTTGAAGACATACAGGATATTACAGTTTTAAAAGATGCAGCCTCAACTGCTATTTATGGTGTAAAGGCGGCAAATGGTGTAATTGTAATCACAACCAAAAAAGGAAAAATTGGTAAACCATCTATCAACTATTCTACAAATTTTACGACATCGCAAAAGCCAAATTACGGGATGTTCAATTTGATGAATTCTAAGGAACGGGTAGATGTATCGAGAGAAATTTATGCCAAGGGTTTACAGTTTGGCGTAACACCAGATCCGATTTCTTACGAAGGTTTGGCCACGAGCTTATTTGATAAAAAAATAACGCAAGAACAATTTGTTGCGGGAGTAAATAAATTAGAAACAACCAACATGGATTGGTTTGATGCTTTGTTTCAAACGCCGATTAGCCAAAACCATAGTTTGAATATTTCAGGCGGATCAGATAAAACAACCTATTATGGATCTGTTGGTTACCTGAACGATAAAGGTAATAGCAATGGTAATGAGCAAAATCGTTATACGGCATCAGCCAATATTAATAGCAGTTTAACTGATAATTTAAAAATTGGATTAAAATTAAATGGATCAAAAAGTACTACAAGTGGATTTTATCAGGTAGATCCTTTTAAATATGCTTACAATACCAGTAGAACTATTCCTGCTTATAATGAAGATGGTTCTTATTATTTTTATACGGCACCTAATACTACAACAGGTTCGTATAACTATAATGCTTTGTACGAATTATCGCAAACAGGCAATACCAATAAGCTTACTACCATTAACATGGCTGCCAATTTAGATTATAAATTTTTAAAGGATTTTAACTTTCAATCTTTATTTGGTTATGGATATACACAAACAGCAGCAAATACTTTTGCTACAGAAACCTCAAATAACATTACTGTTTTAAGAGGTTATGCATATGGAAGTGCTTTGCCAGGGTCTATTGCTTATTTAGGTTCTCAACTTCCAATCGGTGGAATTTATAATAGCTATGGGATGAGCAACCAAACGGTAACAGTAAGAAATAATTTAAGCTATGCCAAAACCTTGAGGGGAAATAAAGATAACTTTAACGTAATGGTGGGCCAAGAAGTAAGAAGTTCAAAATATGATGGGCTAAACCAAACTAATTATGGTTATATGCCAGATAGGGGACAATCTTTTGCTCAAGTTCCCTTAACTATTACCAATTCAGGCACCACATCAAGCAATCCGCTTTATGCCTACACAATCCCTGTAATAACGGATCGTGTTTCTAATTATGTATCTTACTTTGCTACAGCTACTTATAACTTTAACCAAAAATATGTAATTAACGGAAACGTTCGTACAGATGCTTCTAACCGTTTTGGTCAGTATTCTAACCACAGGTTTTTGCCAGTTTGGTCTATTGCCGGAAAATGGAATATTGCTGAAGAGCATTTATTTGAAAACTGGACTTGGTTAAACCAACTTTCTGCAAGAGTAAGTTACGGTTTTCAGGGGAACGTAGCAGAAAATTTCAGCCCTGATTTAATTGCTCAAATCCCTACTGGTACTGCTTCAATCAGTCCTGTTTCTGGCGAGGGTATTTTAAATATTAAAAGTTTAGCATATCGAGATTTACGTTGGGAACGTAACAAAACGGTCAACTTAGGGCTAGATTTCGCATTTTTCAAAAATAGACTATCAGGAACTTTCGATTACTACATTAAAAAAGGATACGATATTATTGTTCAGAAAACGATTCCATTAGAATATGGCTTGTACACCATGCCAATTAATGCCGGGAATGTGAATAATAAGGGATATGAAATTTCATTGAATTATGCGGCAATCAGAAATAAAGATTTTTCATGGAATGTTGCATTCAATACTTCAAAGGTTACCAATAATGTAATTAGCTCGGGTGCAATTTCCTTAACCGATTGGAAAACTGCCGCATCTGGTGGTTTATATAAAGAGGGTTATGCCTCATCGGCCATTTGGTCGTTTGATTTTGCAGGTTTAGATCCAGTAAATGGAAATCCGACATTTAACAATCTAAACGTGGCTACCAACCCTGCTGCCGTTAGTGATGTAACAAAAGCAATGGTTTATTCGGGTCAGCTCGATCCGAAATTTACAGGTGGCTTAACCAATAATTTTAGGTATAAATCATTTACTTTAAACACATTCTTATACATCAGTACAGGTAATGTAAAAAGATTAGCAGCACTTTATCCAACAGCAACATCAGCCAGCTCAGCGCCGTATTCTTTTCAAAATCTTTCTGGCGAATTGGTTAATAGATGGCGGCAACCGGGAGATGAGGCCAATACCAATATTCCAAGTTTACCAACTGCAGGAGCACAATCATCAACAAGTTTAGCCGTACCTGGAAGTTCGGCTTTAGAATATTCGAGGTTACTGTACGATTATTCCAATATCAGGGTTGTAGATGCAAGTTTTGTGCGTTTAAGGAATTTGGCGTTCGGCTATATTGTTCCAAATAAACAAGCAACTAGGTTAGGCATAAAATCATTGCAACTAATGGCTTCGGTTACCAACTTATTTTACATTGCTGATAAGCGATTGAATGGCCAAGATCCAGAAGTAAATGGAAATAGCCTGCCAATACCTAGAACCTATTCTTTATCCTTAAATGTTGGTTTATAATAAATACAACGATGAAAAAATTTTTTAAAATTATATTGCTAATCTGTTTAACTGTAAATTTTACGGCCTGCAAAAAAGGCTTTTTGGAAGAGAGCAGCCAGGATCTAGTTCGTCCGACCACAACGGCTGCACTAAATCAATTAATGATGGGTGAGGCTTATGCCTTATCAGCAACTTCTAATATTAACGATTATTTAGATTTATTAACTGACGACATTCAATCAGACTTCAACGCAAATTCGACGATTGTAGCGGGTTTAAATAAATATGCACCAGTTTATACCTGGCAGCGGAACATGATTGATAAGCTTATTGAGGTTTCGCCAACTTATAGCAATACCTGGTACAACTATTATGCGAGAATAAAAGGTTGTAATATCATATTGGATTATGTTGATGGAGTGGAAGGTCCTGCTGCTGAAAAAAGTAATCTCCGCGGACAAGCCTTAGCGCTTAGATCTTTCTATTACCTTAATTTGGTCAATCTTTTTGGCAAACCTTTTACCGGAACTAATGTAAGCCCGGCTACAGATCTTGGCGTGCCACTTATCTTATCTTCAGAAGTATCAGATAACCCCATTGGTCGATCGAGCGTTGCAGCTGTTTACGCACAAATAGAAAGCGACTTGAAAACAGCAATTCCCTTGTTAGATGCGAACGGTTCGGCTAATACAGTTTATAGATTTAATGGCACAGCAGCAAGGTTTTTGCTTTCGCGGGTGTACTTATACATGGGGAATTGGGATGAAGCTATTAAATATGCTGATGCTGTAATTGCTTCAAAGCCAACATTAAAACAATACAATGAAATAGCCACAGGAACATTGTTTCCAATTTCTTATGGCGTTACTTCGCCAGAGGTAATATGGGGTTATGGTAGTTCTACTGAATTAACACCTATGCCATTTGGGTTGGCTTCGGGAGTTGCAGCTAAGGCCGCGTTCTCTATTTCAGAAGCATTTTTAAGTACATACGAAAATGGCGATTTAAGACCAACTTATAGTTTCAGGTCAACCGCTTACTTAACGAGTGTAATCGTAAGTTATAAATCAGGATCGGCAAAGTACAATACTGCAAATACGTCAATCAGTAATGGTAAAGCATTTAGAACAGCAGAAGCTTACCTTAACCGTGCCGAAGCCTACATTCAGAAAGCGATTGCTGGCGATGCATCGGCAACTTCAAAAGCCCTTGCCGATATTAATTTATTACGTTCAAATCGAATTAGAACAGCGAATTATTTACCTATTTCAATAGCTGATCCACAGGCGTTATTTACTTATTACAAAGCGGAACGTAGACGCGAACTGTGTTTGGAAGATCATCGTTGGTTCGATCTGCGTCGTTGGGGTAGGCCGAGTATGTCACACACGATTCAATTGATTGCAGGTTCCCCTCAAACCATCACTTTAAACGAAAATGATAGTCGCTATACTTTAGATGTTCCAAATGAAGCGCTAAAACGTAATCCTAACCTTGTTCAAAATCCTTAATTCGATAAAGATGAAAACCATAAAAAATTTAATCTTAATAGCTTTGCTTTGCATTTCTGTTTTAGGATGTAAAAAAACTGAAGAGGCATTGGAGCCATCAGCTATCGATGTACAGTATAAATTACCACAAGGCAATCATGATTATGATCCGGCTTTGGTTACGCTTAACCAAAAATATGGCACATTTTTCCTTTATAAATGGAACGCTGTCGATTTTGCCTCAAATCCTGTTTACATTGCTGGTGGTTTTAACGAAACCTATACTGCAGATATTGCAGATGAAGCTTACGTTGGAAAAGTGTTAGCCTTTGTACAGAAAAATTGGTTAAATCATTATTCTGATGCATTTTTAAAAGCTAATCTGCCATTTAAAGTTCTACTCGGACAGAATTTGAGAATGAAAGCCTCTGCAACTACGAATTATACCATCTTGTCTAACTATAATCAAATTACGTTAAGCAATTTTTCTGCTGATTTTGATGCGATGACCGATGCGCAAAAGAAAACGTATGTAAATAACATTCATACAGAGTTTTTCAACTTCATTTTCAATAGAGGGAAATTAGATATCCCAACAGAATTTGGCTTGGTTACCAATTATACCACTGCAGCATCTGCAACAACTTACTATTCATTAGGTTATGTATCTTATGTCGTGGCTCTGCAGGCCGATAAATTGAATAAAGATTTTCTTTCGTACATCGCATTAATTACTTCAAAAACGAAAGCAGAGCTAGATGCCTCGATATTGAAATCTACAACAGATACAGGCGGTTTAATCAAAAAGAAATACGATATCATTATCAATTATTACAAAACTAAATACAATATCGATTTACAAGCCATTGGCAATGCAGGCGTAATCAATTAAATTATGAAGTTAAAAGGTTTAGGTTTAATGGTGGTGGTTTTATTTACACTGCCAGTTTATGCCTCAAAAGTTATCGGAAGCAGGGTGGGCGCAAATGAAAAATCAGCAGGTTTCTTTATTGAGGCTTTTTCATCAAAAGGTAGGGTTTTATATAAATCAATTAAACTAGATGAAAATGGAAAGTTCGAAATAGATTTTGTATCGAACGAACCATTAGTTTACTGGATTGATAACTATCCGGTTTTTGTTAAACCAAATGAAGATTTGGAAATTGTTCTGCCTGAAAAAAGATCCAATGTTTTTGTTTTAGGTGGAGATAATCAGCAAAAAAGTATAGTAACAACCGATCAAAAAGGAAGTGCAAATATTCAGATTGCTGGAAAATCATTATTTAATAACTTGATGATTAGCGAAATCGAAACATCATGGGGGAATTTTGTTAAGGAGAAAAAAGGCCTTCAAACGGTAGAAGAAATAAATGGCCAATATGGGCTTACATCTAAGCTTATTAAAAGTTCTAAAGATGCAGAGGTTAATAAGTATGCCACTTTCTACAACAATTTCCGTTTTCTTGAATCTAAAATTCAATATTTAAGAACACATCCTGAGCGAAAGGTAGATAAAAATTATTTTGATGTTTTGAATAAGATTTCGCTTAGCGATCCGGCCGTAAACTCCTTAAAAATAATAGGTTTAAGGGCTTTGGTAAATAATTATTATGCGTTCTTAAAACTTAGTCAAGGTGCGAAAATTACCGACGATGATTTGTCTGACAATGGTTCTATCGGTAAAATGGATTATCTGCTTAAAAATGCAAGTTCAGAAAGAATAATTAATGAGGAGCTTAATCAAAGTATTATTTATCACTTATCGATAAAAGGCTGGAACCCAGAATTGGATAAAATAATGGTGGCAGCTATTGAAAGAATTACGGATAGTGCCGCAAAGAAAAACTTAATCGAATTAAGAGAGAAGTATAGCAAGGTTTCTAAAAATGCCATCGCTCCGGCTTTTTCAATTCCTGATGCTGCTGGTAAGCTGGTAAACTTAAACGATTTTAAAGGTAAAGTTGTAGCCATTGATGTTTGGGCAACTTGGTGCATTCCTTGTATGCATTCCCTGCCTTATTTCTTAAAGCTTCGCGATAAATACAAAGATAATCAAGATGTGGTTTTCATGTCTATTTCTACTGATAATGCAAAATCAAAAGAAAAATGGCTTGCCTTTCTAAAATCTAAAGGAATGAACGGTATCGATTTGCATGCTGGTGACGAAACGGCAACCCCATTTGAAAAAGCTTACAATATTACCGGAATCCCGAGATATATCTTAATCGATAAACAAGGTAAAATTATTGAGGATCATGCACCGCAGGCATCAGAACCTGAATATGAAGCCCTTATACAAACCGCTCTACAAACAAAATAACGTTAAGAGAACAGAACCAAAATCAATTTAAAGATGAAAAAAATTAGCAGACTATTTTTAGTCTTATTGCTACCGCTTTGCTTAAACGCACAGCAAAAAGTAGATTTTACAGCCGCTAAGAAAAAAGAATTGTTTACACATCATCCTCAAAATTGGCATTTGCTTTCCATCGAAAAGGATAGTGTTTATGGTACGGAGGTAAATAAGGCCTATGCTGAAATTTTAAAGGGTAAAACTGCTAAAAAAGTTGTGGTAGCCGTAATTGATGCTGGTGTCGATATAAAACACGAAGATTTAAAGTCGGTAATATGGACAAACCATAACGAAATTCCTGGAAATGGAATTGATGATGATCATAATGGTTACGTTGATGATGTTCATGGATGGAATTTTTTAGGCAGTGCCGATGGAAAAACGAATATCGAATTTGCAACGAGCGAAGATGATCGAGAGTTTGTTCGCTTAAGTAAGCTTTATGAACATGTAGATACTACAAAATTAAATGCTGGCGATAAAAAATATCTTAATCAGGTAAAAAGAAAATCATCGCTGGCGCAATCTATAAGAGCCTTAGGAAGTGCTGAAGAATTGGCCAGTAAAATAGATTCAGTAGATCGTTTTCTTAAAAAAACATTTCCCAACAAAATTATCACGGTTCAGAATTTGTACGATACCAAGCCAGAGTTTACAGAAGATAAACAAATGGTTTTATTGTATGAAATTTTGAAAATGAGGGCACAGGCATTAAAATACAATCCAAATCTGCCAGTTAATTTGGTTTATAAATTTGGTGATTTTACGGTTGAGGCAGCTAAGAAAAACTTACAGCAACAATATATCTCGTCTTCAAAAGATAACAGAGAAATAATTATGGCTGGTTTAAAGCCAGGCCAAAATTGGGGTAATGGACAATTAAATTTTAGTAACTCTGATCATGGTACGCATGTAGCTGGTGCAATTGGGGCCGATAGAGCCAATAATATTGGAATAGAAGGAATTGCTGATGATGTAGAAATTATGCCTATTCGTGTGGTTGTTCCGCAAGGCGATGAATATGATGAAGATGTAGCTAAAGCAATTCGGTATGCGGTAGATAATGGCGCAACTTTAATTAATATGAGTTTTGGTAAACGGGTTTCGCCACATAAAGCGCTTGTAGATGATGCAATTGAATATGCGGAGAAAAAAGATGTACTGATTGTTCGTGGTGGTGGAAACTTTACAGAAAACGCCGATCAATTTATTTTTTATCCCTCTCAATTTTATAACAACGGCAAAAAAGCAAGTAACGTTATTACGGTAGGCGCAACAAGTCCGGCAGGCGAAATTATGGGTTTTTCTAATTTTGGTAAAAAATCAATCGATCTATTTGCACCAGGTTTTGATGTGTACTCAACTGAAATGAATAATAAATACTCTGGCATGCATGGTACAAGTATGGCCTCGCCTGTTGTTTGCGGTATTGCAGCATTAATACGTTCTTATTACCCAAAATTATCAGCATCAGAGGTGAAAAATATCCTAATGCAAACGGTAACCATTATTCCTGTTGAATTGCAAGGGAAATTAAAACTGCAAGATCTTTCTGTTTCAGGAGGAATAGTAAATGCTTATCAAGCGCTTAAATTGGCCGATATACAGTCAAAACAAACAAAGTAGTCAACTG
The DNA here is from genome assembly GCF_032678605.1 of Pedobacter miscanthi. Taxonomy (GTDB): domain Bacteria; phylum Bacteroidota; class Bacteroidia; order Sphingobacteriales; family Sphingobacteriaceae; genus Pedobacter; species Pedobacter miscanthi_A. Next base: position 1,824 of record NZ_JAVTSU010000033.1, on the reverse strand, counting down.
AAATTAAAGATAAAATGAAAAAGATTCTATTTTTTGCATTTGTAGGTTTAGCAAAATTATGTTCAGCCCAAATGCAACCAACAGATGTTCAGATAAAGTATGCATTAACTGTTTTTGGCAAAAGCTTAAAGGCTCACAATTTACAAGATATTGGAAGTATGCTTGATGAGACTTTTCATGTAGCCGAATTTAGAGATCAGAATTTGAAGAATGTTTTGCCACAGTTAATTAATCCTGTTCAATTGGATACGGTTTACTATGGCCAGATCATAAAAAAGAATGACCGTATTTATGCTCAACAAACTGCAGTGCCGAAAAGTGGACCAAAAATGGTTTCCTGGGTACGCTTAAACAAATATTTAATGTTTGAGCGAATTGGTCATTTTGAGCAGTTAATGGGAATGGCCGACCCAATTGCCCAAGAACTTTTGCCTGCTAAATTACTTTCTACGGTTCCGGTGCAACGTTCATCAGGAATGATGTTTGTTCAAATTTCTATTAATGGTAAGGTTTACGACTTTTTATTTGATAGTGGTGCCGGTGCAACATCTTTAAATAAAGAACTTGCAGAAAAATTAAATTTTAAGGCCAGTCAAAATAAAACAGATATTAAAACTGCAGGCAATGGTGGAAGTTTTAATACCATCGATACTTTAAATATGAGTTTAGGTGGTGCTAAAGTTCTGGGTAAACAAGTTGTAATTGCCGATTTAACAGGTTTGCAAAATGCAGTAGGTCATAAAATGGACGGAATAATTGGCTTTGATTTATTGAAAGATTATCAAGTTGCTGTAAATCTTGATGATAGCAAGATGGATATCTACTCATTCGGAGATTTAAAAGATTCTTACAAAAATGTTTTGCCTATTACGCTAAGTGGAAATATCCCAAAGGTAGATGTAGTTTTAAATGTAAATGATGTCGATTATAAAACCCGCTTTACTTTTGATAGTGGCGCTGGCGGAGCCATTTATGGTAATTACTTCTTAAACGCATATACTTTGGGTTTAATCAATAAACTTAAACACAAAAGTAGCTCTGCCTCTATGGATTTAAGTGGTGCTATTTCCAAATCAGAGGTTGGAATGGTTAACAGCATATCAGTAGCTGGCCTTAAGGTTAAAAACCCTACAGTGGCTTTAGATTTACCCGCAGAAAAATTGCCTTATGGATTTACGCAACACGGTTTAATGGGGATGGCCATTATAGGGAAATTTAATTTATTGTTTAATTATAGTCTTGGTTATATAGCCGTTACTCCAAATGAAACATTTGAAACGCCTTTGGTACCACTTTATGCTTTGGGAGTAGGCTTTCAAAAAGACGGTGATAAGTTCGTAGCCAAAAGTGTGGAAGAAAAAGGTTTAGCGTATCAAGCTGGATTGAGAAAAGGAGATGAGCTTTTGAAAATTAATAATGTTGCACCAGAATCTGTTGATCAGATTACACAACAATTAAGGAGCCTGGCTAAAACCAAAGTTCCGTTGGAAGTGAGTCGCAACCAACAAAAAATAAAAATCGAACTGAAGAAGTTTGACATTTAGATTTTCCTAAACCTTCAAACATTTTTTTTGTATGAAGTTCTCGAAATTAAAATGTCAAGTTTTTTGGTTCAAAGTTTCCCGGTAAAGGTTTTCTTGAAAGTGTTATTGCTAAAATTTTATGCTCAATTATATAAATCCTTTCAACTTTAAATCATCCACTATTGGTTCTATAAGCAATAGAAAGGCTTTCAAGTATTGAAAGTAATCCTGCTTATCGGTACTAACCGGGCTCAAGCCCAAAACCTTAAAGGGTTGCTCGTTAAAAAGCAACCCTTTTTGG
>NZ_JAVTSU010000032.1:0-42147 GCF_032678605.1 Pedobacter miscanthi | reverse complement strand
CACCTGTTATACGGTTATCACTTAAAGTTACCGTGGCAGCTGTTGTACCATCGTAAGCTTTATTGTTTCCGCTTGCAGTAACCGTTAAGGTTTTTGGGGTAATAGTTAGTGCTGTTGCATTACCAGCTGCCTGTACAAAACTGTAGTTGACTGCAGTTAAACCAGTACCATTAATCGCGAATGAACCAACCGAACTACTTATAGTAGCCGAAGTAGTAAAACTAAGCGTACCCGTTGTAACGGCTACCGTTTCAGAATTCACAAATCCTGATACTGTTCCTGTTAAAGTAGGAATAGCGGCCCCATAAATCTTCGATTTTAGATCAGCAGTATAAGTTAATGTTGCTTTGGCCACCGAACTTGTAGGTATGGTGATCACCGGGCTATTGGAACCTGTACTGGTTAATGTTACACTACCAGTAATAGCGGCATTAGCCGCTGCAGTAGATTTTAACCTTACATAAACAGTACCCGATACCGTACCCGAGCTACCGATGGTAGCAGACGGACCATAAGTAATATCATCGGCACTCACCTCAAAATTGGCTGTTGATGATGGGGTGGCAGTAATACCTGCCGATATGTTAGTACCCGAAACTGCGATACTGGTTGAAGAAGAAGTAACACCATAAGTGGTGGTTAATCCAGCTGGGAATGTACTGCCAGCCGTAATGGTTGATGATGCTGTAGTAAAAGTCTGCTCAGCACCATAACTTGGTCCTCCACCGTTAATGGCATAAGCCTTTACATAATACAAAGTATTGGATGCAAAGCTACTAACGGTTGCCGAAAAAACACCTATACCAGTACCATTCTGAACTTTGGTATTGGCTACGGTAGGATTGGTTGTTAACGAATAAACAATACCACGATCCGTAACCGCCGAACTACCTGCAGCCGTTACATTCCCCCCTAGCACCGCCGAAGTGGTGGTAATAGTGCCAGGCACAGCTGTTGTTACCGTTGGTAACGAAAGTGTTGTAAATGTTCCATCAGTACCATTTGATGTACCAATACCGTTTATACCCTTTATACGATAATGATAAGTGGTGTTAGGCAAAAGACTGGTTAAACTTCCTGTAATTGCTGTACTACCTGTACCTGCTGTAACCGAACTTGGTGTACCACTTACAGATGAACCATAAGCTGTAGTTAGACCATATTCGAAGGTTACCGCAGTAGTAGAATTGTTATCATTTACCGTACCTGCCAATGAAGCAGTAGTATATGATGGAGTGTTACCTCCTGTAGTTACAGTTGCGGCTGAGCCAAGCGTTTCGAATAAACGGAAGTTATCAACCGCAACTTCTTGTGTACCAGTTGAATTTGCATGGCAATTCATCCGGATATTCAAAGTTGTTCCTGTTCCTAGTATGTTTGCCGAATATTCGGCAAAAGCATAAGTTAAACTTGCTCCATCTCCCTGCAAATCGCCGGTAGTTTCCAATTGAAGCGTATTGGCCGATCCGGCATTAGATGGATCGAGGTTTGCATAAAACGCAATTGCCCTTACCCATGGGCCACCGTCAATTTGGTATTCGAATGCCAAAAAATCCTGTTGTGGTTGCGTTACCCCTGATACAGATTGACTGTTCCAGGCAGAGCCCTGCCACCCACCCTGATTGTCGGCTGCAAAAAGACCTTTAAACGATAAGCCTGTTTTTCCGGCAATATTGATATTGTTCCAGGTTACCTGCTGGTTTGCAAGAATGGAGTTATTGCTATTGGTTGGACCTTTATCAATATCTTCAGCAGCGAAAATTTTGACCCCCTGAAACCCCGAGTATGCGCCATTCTGCAAAGCCAGCTGAGCTGGTGTTGTGCGTATAAAGTAAGACGCAAATGGTACACCATTCGAAAATTCAGGAATAGAGTAAGTTCTTACTCCCGTGCTAGGTGCCCCGGCATCCTCAAAAGTGTCGCTCCAAAATTGGGATTGTGCACTTGCGCCAATGCTAAAGAAACAGAGGAGCAGTACAAAGATTAAAGTAAAGTTTTTTTTCATAATTCCATAGTTTTAAAAATTGAATTATTTTGTATAAAAGGTTAATTTAGAACCCCTGTTTTCTCAGGGTGTAAAATCGAATATTGCACAGCCGTCATGATACCGTAATCGGTACTGATAATTTCAACAGCTAACTGCTGATCGTCTCTACAGGCTATGCATATCCTGTTGTTTACCGATACTATTGTACCGGGTTGATTATCGTGAGGCTCATCCAATAGGGAAGCCATAATTATTTTAACCTGCTCGCCATGTAGGCTAGCATCTGCTCCTCCATTCCACGGGTTGCACGCATTGATCAATGCGATAATTTCTTCTGTGGTCATCCGGTTCCAATTAATATAAGTATCCGATAATCCGGGTTTTTCATAATAATAGGCCAATAACTCATCTTGTGGCTGATTTGGAATACTACTGGCAAAAGCTAACATGTTAGCCATATTAAATGCTACCTGTGCCATGCGGTTACTTAATTTTACGGTTAGTTTCCCATAAGTATCGCCAGCTTCAATAGTTACCGGATCGTTAAAAATAATATTGCCCTCATCAAATGCCGAATTCATAAAATGGGCACAGATAGCCGTTTCGGTTTCCTGATTCTTCAATACCTCGAAAATCGGCATCGATCCCCTGTACTGCGGTAAGGGTGCCGGATGAAAATTGATGAACTTTTGTTCACCATAAGCCAAAACTTTTTCTGGAAGTAAAAAAGGAAACGAAATACAAAATATATAATCGGGTTGTATCCCATCAATCCATTCCCTCATTCCGGAAATGCTTTTTTTATCCTGAAAAGTTTTAAATCCGATATTGCTATCTTCAGCTTCTCTTTCCAATGCATCTATAATAGATTCGCTGGCTTTTCCAATGCCTATACCGCAGATAAACTTTTCATAAGCGAGTAACTGCAACGTTGGAAAGGCAAATTTGCCACCACATAATACCAATATCTTTGTCTGTGTTTCCATGGTTATATGCACGTGTAGCTATTGTACCATGACGACATGGCATTATCCAGTTCGTAAGCAGCTATTTTTTTAAAATTACCCGATACGTTATCGGCCATGCCCTCTATCCTTACCTCGCATTTTCCTTCGTTATCCGGAATAATGGCTGCATGGTAGAGTGGCGCTAAGGATGTATTGGTTTTGGTATCGAAATAAACCGTTCCCCTTGGCCCCTCGAATTCGAATGATTGTAAACCTGCTGCAATCTGTGAGACGTTGTTTTTATGCGACTCAATTAATGCCAAAACTTTTAAGGCTATTGATGCACTTTCCCAACTTAATAATGAAAACAGGTTTGGTGTTTTGCCTGCATTTGCTATCGTTTGGATAAATACCTCATTCTCTGCCGAAGCCAGTTTTTTAGACCATGCGGCAATTCCTTTTACAGTATCGCCAGGGTAGGCGGCATCGGATAACATCATTTCTTCAAATCCAAATGGAGGCAGATAAACCGGAAGGTTTTGCCCCTGAAACGAATTTTTAATGGCTTCGAAATACCATTGAACAAAATCGCCGCTAAAAAGACTCAACAGGGCACTGTTAGGGAATTGCTCCAGGTGTTGCTTTAAGGGTTCGATGGTAAATTCTTGCTGAAGATATCCTGTGGCGTGGTTAAAAACCATTGATCCACCTGTTTCTTCAAATGATTTTGATATACTGTAAGTATGTAAATAACCGCCATCATAATAACCGGTTACCATTCCGGCCGATTTAAGGCCATCATCAGTTGCACGTTTTGCAGCAAGTGAAGCGCCTAAAGCGTTATGAAGGGAGTGATAGAAAATATTTGGACAGCTGGGCCATTCACCCGGCAAATTAGCACCTGCATCCAATACAATAAGCATTTTATTGGCAGCAAGAAAAAGCGGTCTAAGCAATTGTGCCATACGGTGCCCGATGTAAGCAACTACCACAGAAACATTTTCTTCGAGCAGCAATTTTTCCGCACTGCGGTAGCATTGCTGCTTCTCGGCACCAAAACCGATGTTTTCAGTAACTATTTTTATATCACTTCGCCCAAGATGTTTTAATCCAGATCGCAATCCTTCATAAAGATCAAATCCAATGGTTTGATAATATGTTGATCTGGGTAATAAAATCCCTATTGTTTGCATATAGTTACGGTGTATTTAAAAGGGGGGAATGTAACGTTCTCCCCTTTATATTAATTTTTATTAGTTTCTGCTTGGAAATATTCCCTGGGTGGCAATAGAGTAATTGATTACCAAATAAGGGTTCAAAATCGAAAATGGTAAACCCTGTCCGGAAATATCGGTAGTACCCGAAATCTGCGTACCACCAGTAAAAACATTAGGCGTTGCACCGTTACCCGAAAATATCGAATTGCTTCCTGTAGCCAGATAGTTACCATCTGCCGAAGGTTCGTCGGCATTTGCAGAAGAAGCTTTTAATTTTACCTGTAACGAGTTTGCAGTATGCACGTGGGCTGGCATGTTCGAGGTTAAGATAGATACATTTGTTGTACCAGCTGCTTCGCCCATTGTGTAGTTGGGTAAGCCTGGTCCTTGTCCCTGCCCGATAGGTGCACGACCCTGTAAGTTTGGTAATGCAAAAGTTGTTTGTCCATTTCCACCATAAGTAGTACCCAATAATGAAAATAAAGCAGTGTTTTGTGCAATAGACAAAATCTGACCGGCACAGGTCATGTAACCTCTAGGTGCGAAATTGAATCCTAGAATTTTAATCTCTCCAATAAATGGTTCTGTAGACATAATTTTTAATTATATGGTTAAAAAGTAAATTGATTAAATAATCATACTTCAGCAGATTAATAATCTGCGTAGTAGTAAGTTGGCAAAAACTATCTGTAAGGTTTGTAGCAATAATGGCTCACACTAACATCGCATACATTATTCATGCATTGGATTCTTAAATGCTTCTTGGATTTATTTTCAGCTGGAGATAAACATCCCCTGGCATTAAACAATAAAGGAGGAACAACTTCGTTATCAAAAAAGTTATCAACTAAACGGGCTGCGATATTGTTGATCAACATCAGCTTCATTTGCCTGTAAGTATTAATGGTAAAATTTGCTTTTTCCGGTATATGAACTGAATTAGCCAGAGTTTGGCCAATAGAAGGTACTATTGTCTTTAAGAAAGAGCGCTTCTCAAGATTCATGCGATTTTGTTTGGGATGGTTTGGTATGTAAATATCACACAAAAAAGTGATATTAAACAATCCCTATTTTTAAGTATTTTGCATCAAAAAAATAATTTCTGACTAAATACCGCCTTGACTGTATCAAAAAAAGCTTTCCGATCTTATTTTTTCTATTGACAATTGTCAACATTTTTACTCAAACATAGCAGAATACTTAAAACTAATTGATTTTACATCTAAAAACAATTAATACTACAAGATAACTATTGTTTTAGTGAACGTATAAGTACCGGTATTTACCACATCCGGCAGATTAACGCAATAAAAACATCATGTAAATTCTATATCAAGGAATACTATTTTACCGAAATTGCAGCAATTAATTGCTGATAGGCCGAGGTGGCATTCTGATAAGTGGGAATTTCAATTTTATCTTCACCGTTAAAAAGCTGATCAGGGTATTTACTGTGAAAGCTTAAGCGTTTCTTCATTTCATTTACATTTGCGATTTCCTTACCAATAGAATTAAAAAAATGCGCAGGTAAATTATCCATCCCCCAGCCATAATCGTAAAAATGATTGAGCGGATGATCTTCAGCATCCACATCACAAAGCACCCTGTAATAACCCTCGAGCACCCTGGCAGTAAAGAAATTAAAATCGCTGTAGTGCTCATCGCCTAGTTTTATTTTAAGCAGATCGGCCTCAATAAAGCCTGGTATACTATGCAGTCCCCTTCTCTTATGATGGGAAACAATAACAGCGTTGGGTTCTCTGCTCAGGAAGTAAAAAGGCGTATCAGGAAACCATTTCCTCAGTAATGGATAAAAATGAATGTGCCAGCTATCAAGCTTTATAAACAATTGTTGATATTGGCTTTTGCGCTGCTGTCCTAAAAATTTTACCGCGGCCTTAAATAATTTTTCAGTTTCTGCCGCTATTAAACTTTTGTCGTGCATGGGCGCTCTTAAAATCTCATCAAGTAGCGGTGCTTCTGCATAAACAATATTAGCCTGATCGGTTGATAATGCCTGCGTTAACAAAGTAGAACCACAGCGGGATACATGAAATATAAAGGCCGTTGGCGCTATTGCATTTATATCAATAGCCGATTCAATAAGGAAACCAATATCACTCAGCGGTTTATAACCGGAGCGTTCGCTCATTTTGGACAAGCAAATCCCAATCGTTTCATCAAAAAAAGGCTCTGCAATATGCCGTTCAGCAAGATCCATCCACCGCAACTGCCAAAATCCGTTCTGTTTTTCGAATTTATAGGGAATCCAGTTCTTCAGCCCGTTCATCAGATATTTTTTTTCAGTTCCTCAATCAGCTGTTCTGATACCGGAGTATTTAATCTTTCCAGTTCTTCTATTACCCTCAAAGTACTTTCCCTATCCATCTGTTGCTCCTGCTGCTCCACTGCCATATCATACCCGTTTGCACTAAAAAGTTCATCTGTCCAACTGTTCCGTAAACCATCAATCACCAGATGAACCCTTACCGATTGGCCAGTATTTGTAATGGCATGGGTTTTGTTAAAATCGATATACCAGCAGGTACCTTCGTTAAGGGTTAGGTATTCATCCCCTACTTTAAACTGAACGCCATTATTCGTTTGGATCGGAATATGTATCCTGCATACACCGTTTTCATAATTACAGCCACGGTCTCTATGGGGCTTAATTTCAGCACCGGGATGTAAGGCCAGTAGCCTGATGGATTCTTTAGGGCATTGCCACGAATCGAGGATTGATTTGATATATGGCAGCTTTTTTAATAATGCTGTTTCTTTGTAGTTGTCCACACCATAATTAGCCAGAATATCATCTTCTTTTCCACTTGCCGATTGTAGCGAAATACTCTCCCAACAGCCATCATAATCGTTTTTGTTAAAATGTTCTTTCCAATCCAGGGCCATGGCTATGGCAAGTTCACTTTTGAGCAACTGAACATCATATTGTTGGTTAAATTGAATGTATTTCGACACGATGAGATGATTTTCTGTAATATTAGACATTGTTTATTACTCTTCAAATTTTTGAGCCAGATTTATAACTTTACATCTTAAAATATAAATTAGCGCTTAACCTTTAAATCAACATGGATCATCATACCAGCATTATATTATCTTTTTTAGGCGATATTGGCATCAACTATAACCTTGAATTTATAGAAGGAGAAACCTTTTTACCAGGACTTAAACTTCGGAGTGGAATACTCATTATTGATATCGGAAAGCTACTTTACCCGGGCGATATTTTACATGAGGCAGGCCATTTGGCCTGTATGCCGCCCAATATCAGAAAAGATATGAGCGACAATCTCCCCAGCGGAGATTTACACAATGGTGGCGAACTAATGGCTATAGCATGGTCTTTTGCCGCCTGCATTCATTTAGGTATTGATCCTTCAGTTGTGTTTCATGAACAGGGTTATAAAAATGCATCAGAATCACTTCTCGATAACTTTAAGGAATCGAAATTTATTGCCGTGCCGCTTTTGCAATGGCTCGGAATGACCTATGATGATCAGCAGGCAAAAATAAATGGCGCAAACCCTTATCCTGCAATGCAAAAGTGGCTCTGTAGCAGAAGACCCGCATAGTCTGTCTTTTTAATTTTGCGTTACTGGATTTGTCCCCAACTATTAAAATCAGAACATTTTAGGCCAAAACATGTTGCTATAACAATAAACACCAGCAATATCAGGCATAATGACGCATTCAGAAAAACTGGCAGATTGGGTTGCGGAGAAACATAGCCGTCAGTTCATTAAAGGCACCGGACTGCCCTATTTCGAGCATTTAAACAAAGTAGCTTTATTGGCAAAAGATGCTACAAAATGGGGCTATGAAATAGGCCTCTGCCACGACTTATTGGAAGATACGAATACCACCGGTGCTGAGCTGAAAGCGGCATTACTTAGTTTTGCTTACCCACCAGCGGCTGCAGATTTTATTACTGTGAGCGTAATTGAACTTACAGACGTTTTTACCAAATCGGCTTACCCGGGGCTAAACAAAAAGGAAAGAAAAAAACTGGAAAGCAAACGCCTGCAAACCTTAAGTGCAGCAGCACAAACCGTTAAATATGCCGATTTAATTGATAATGTGGCCTGGATGATGCAATATGATTTAAAACATGCATCAGCTTACCTGAAAAAGAAATTGAAACTTTTACAAAGCTTAAACCGGGGAAATAAACATTTAAGGCAACAGGCAATAACCATTATTCAGCAGGATTTGCTAAGTTTTTAACAGCCCTTACCAAGCTAACTTTTCCAAAATATAGCGCAAAAAAAAGCGCCCGTTAAGAGGGCGCCTGATGATCAGAGACTAAGCTGATTAAATTGTTTTAACAACTGGTATTTTCATATACTTTACTACACCTACACTACAGGCAGATAATACACAAAGCACTGAAATAACGATAAAAATACTATTGGTACTGCCCGTTGTATCTATGGCAAAGCCCAATAAAGGCTCACCAAAGGCGGCAAAAAGATAAGCAATCATATTCATAAAGCCTATGCCTGTACCAGTAAGGCTACTCCCCAGCAAATCGGGACTAAGCGGAAAAAAACATGCCTGTGGACCATATACAAAAAAACCGGCCAATAGCATCAATATACTCCCTAAAAGCAGGTTATGAACTGGTGCAATATAAATCAGGATGGCAATAACGGCACTTATGGACATGCCAAAGAAAATGGCTTTGATGCGGTCTTTTTTAAACAAACTATCAGAGAGGATACCGAAAGTTAATGCGCCTGCCGCCATGCCTACGGGTAATAAAAAGGTAACCCATAAATTACCAGGATTATCTTTCCAGTTGCCTCCCAAATAATGAACAGGAACCCAAAAAATAAGGCCATAACGGGCCATGCTTTCAAAGCCAAAACCAAGTGAGGCAACCATAAACCTTTTATTACTCAATACCAAACGATAGCGGTTTATCCAGCTTACTTCTGGTTGTTTTTCTACCTTAGTACCTGTTGCAACATCCGGTTTATCGCGGGCAATAATCAGAAAAGCAGTTGCCGAAATCAATAGCAGTAGCACAGGCAACCTGAAAAGCATACGCCACTCATAACCCTGTTGCAATAAAATAATGGAGAGCAGGTAAGTTACTACCGAAGAAAGTCCGGCAGCCATGGTATAAAAACCAAAGGCTTTGCCCCGCTCCTCTTCACTCCACCAGTTGTTAATCAGTTTTGCGCCGGGCGCAAAGGCCATCGATTGAAAATAGCCATTCAGGGCCCATAGTACCATAATTACTGTTCCGCTATTGGCGAAACTGATGGCCACATTGGTGATGATGGAAAGGTATGCACCCACCGTAACCATTAAACGTGCGCTAAAACGATCGGCCAGGTTACCGTTAATCAACTGCCCAATGGAATAGCCCATCAACATCGAAAAACTGATCCAGCCAATACCCGTATAGGGAATGTGCAAATCGGCGGCCATTCCTTTTGCAGCCCAACCGAAATTGTGCCTGCCTGTGTAAAAAAACAGGTAACAGAACATGGTAATCAACAGCATTTTCCATTGCTGCACCCTAAATTTCTTATCCATTTTACGAAGCTTCCAGTTGATCTAAATTAATGCCTACCCTAAGCGGCTTATTGGCTACAGCGAATTCGAAGGCCTCATTGGTATTTAAAAGATCAAATTCTTTTGATACTACCTTTTCAAACGGGAAAACCTGATGGTTTTTACTGATGAAATTTACGGCATAAACAAAATCTTCGAAATTATAATTGTGTAAACCTTTAATGGTTATTAACTTCCGCACAACCAGTTCGGCATCAATCTGTACCTTACGGGTATTAAATACCGCGCCGATCCAGATGGCTTTTCCACCGATCGCTAATTTTTCGATACTGTTTTCCATTGCATCGGCCGAACCGCTCATATCAAAAGCAAGTTCAATTCCCTCTGGCAAACCAACCGAAGCCCCTGTTAACAGGTGTGTTTCGTTTGCGCCAAAAGCAAGGGCCTGTTCAAGGCGCTGGGCATTAATATCGGCCATATGAATATAGCTCGCCCCTGCATCCTTACACATAGCTGCACACACCATTCCCAATAATCCACTGCCGGTAATGAGCACTTTTTTCGATTTAACTTCTCCAGCCAGCCTTAAAGCACCTGCCACTGTGGCTACCGCACAATTAATAATTGCCGCTACAGGTAACGGTACGGCTCTTGAAATTTTAAGTACGGCTGTACCCGATTTCAGGATACAGTGGGTAGATAATCCGCCATGCAGTGCATCATCAGCAGTAATTTGTGCATGGCCATATTTAAAAAGGTTTTCACCTTTCTGCGGCATCCCTGCTTTCGACATGGTGGAATCAGGATCGGAAGAAAAAATACTCCAGGTTACCCTGTCGCCAATATTCAGCTTATTCCCCAGATAATCTTTTTCGCTATGCCCATCAGCAAAGCCAAGAATTTCGCCCACAATCTCATGACCTAAAACTGTAGGCACTTTCTCTTTCCTCAGGCCGCAATAAGTATGCAGGTCGCTGCCACAAAGGGTGGTATAAAGATTTTTGATCAGGATTTCCCCTTTTTGCAGTGCCGGAATTTCCCTTGTCTGCACTTCCATGGGTTGCCCCTGTCCGTTAAAAGCTACTATGCTCGCTTTATCCATTGCAGTAAATGCTAATATTTTATAGAAAGATATTTAAATCAGTTATTTAGTCAATAAGCGGCAACAACTCCATCAGGTTATGGATTACCCGATCAGGATTTGCAGCTTGTAACTGGGCCGCTGTATGCGCTCCGGTGGTAATGCCAATACTCAGGCCACAACCGGCATTCTGGCCTTCTTCAATGTCAATAGCCGAATCTCCGATCTTTACCACGCTCGTACTATCGGCAATATTAAATTTTTTCATCGCAAATTCGATCATATCAGGATCAGGCCTGTTCCGCGATACATCAGAAGCCGTAACCAGTGCGTCAAATTCTTTTCCTACACTCCAGCCTAGTTTTTTGATAATGGAATTGGCCGTAACGCTATCATAGCCTGTATTCAGCACCGATAAAATATCCCTGTTTTTTAATTCGCCGAACAATTCTACTGCGTTAGGTTGCGGAAGAATATCTTCAGTAGCATAAGCATGGGTTAATGCAACGATAAATTCGTCGTATATTTTCGCAGTAAGTGCTTCATCACTCACCCCTGCATAGGTAGATAGTACCGCACGGATAGCTTGTCTTTTCTCCTTACCAGCACCCTGGGCAAGTACCTCATCTAAACTAAATTCGAAACCAGCATTATTAATTGCCTTTTGAAGCGTTTTATATACTAAGTTATCTTCATTAACTGTGGTTCCAGCCATATCGAAAACCACCATTGCTATTTTACTTTTTTTCATCGTTAATCTAATTTATACTTTTTTCATCTCGCTTATGAAGAGAAATAAATTGTTTAGCAAAACTAAACAATGTTTATATAAAACAAATTGCATGCATGTTAATTTTCTGTTAAATTTATTGGATTTCAACTTTAACAGCAGCTTGAAGGCACTTCGGCGATTTTTGTAACTACTATGTTGCTAAAACATTAAAGTAATCTACCTGATAAATCCGAATTTAAAGATTTATAATCCATAAAAGCAGCCTAAAAAGTCGTTATATTGTGGGTCCTATTATTAAAGGAATTATGAAAGAATCTGCCGAAATCCTTGGACTTATTAAAGCATACGAAACACGCGAGTCGGATTTAAGATTAAATATTGCCCAGCTCAAAAGCTTAAACGAAACATTACGTATTGCAGATGAAAGAAGTTCGATACTTAACTCCATTATTGAGGGTTCTGATGATGCAATTGTAAGTAAAGACCTTAATAGTATTGTAACAAGCTGGAACAGTGCGGCAGAAAGGATTTTCGGCTATACCGCCTCAGAAATGATCGGTAAATCGATTATGAAAATTATCCCGCCCGATCGTGCCGATGAAGAACCACACATACTGGGCCAGTTACGCCAGGGTATCAGGGTTGATCATTTTGAAACGGAGCGCCTTAGAAAAGATGGCACACTGATTAGTGTTTCGCTAACCATTTCGCCAATTAAGGATCATACCGGAAACGTAGTGGGTTTATCTAAAATTGCAAGGGACATTACCGATAAAAAAAATATTGAAATTAAGAAAAACGAGTTCATCGGTTTTGTAAGCCATGAACTTAAAACACCATTAACTTCTCTTCGTTCCTACATCCAGGTAGCTTTACACAAAGCTAAAAAGGACGAATTAGAATTTATTTGCCAGGCACTTTCCAGGGCTGAAATGCAGACAAAAAAAATGGAGAATATGATTTCAGATTTCCTCAGCATTTCGAAATTTGAGGATGGCCAGATGAAAATCAATCCCATCAGGTTTGATATCGCAAAAATGATCAAAGAAAACCTGGAAGATGCGCGCATCGCTTCAGCAAAACATTCCATTGTTTATACTGGTGCTGAGACGGCCAATGTACACGGAGATCAGGAAAAACTTTCGCTGGTACTGACCAACCTGATCAGCAATGCCCAAAAATATTCGCCCAATGGCGGTACGATAACCCTAAACTGCATACAAAAAGATAATCATTTTTTAATTAGCGTGAGCGACCAGGGTATCGGCATTTCCATTACCGACCAAAAACTGATGTTCGGGAAATTTTTCAGGGTAAACAGTGAACAAACCAAATTTATCAGCGGATTTGGGATTGGCCTTTACCTTACCTCAACCATTATTAACCTGCATGGCTCATCCATTGCTGTAGAAAGCGAACCTGATAAGGGATCAACATTTTCGTTTCACATAGCTGCCGCTCAGTAATTACACCATACCACAAACAAGACCTTTACTTTTTTGTTGAATTTAACAAACAACAACAAATACCTATGAATAGCGAATTGCCGTACGTAATTTGTTTAATGATGACCTCGGTTGACGGTAAGATTTTAGGCGAAAAATGGGGAAATAGTCCGAAAATGAAACTGTTAAGGGGAACATTTGAGAAAATACACGAAGAAATTGGCGTTGGGGCATGGATTGTAGGGCGGACAACCATGGAAAAAGATTTTACAGATTTTGCAAAACCAATTTTAAAAAAGGGACACCAGGAGGTTAGCCGCCAGGATTTTGTTGCCGGTCATCAATCAAATACTTTTGCTATCGCCATTGATGGCGGAGCGAAACTTGGCTGGACAGCGCCAAACATGCAGGGCGATCATGTGATTACCATTCTTACAGAAAATGTAAAAGATGCTTATCTTGCGCATTTACAAGATATTGGGGTATCGTATATTTTTGCCGGGAAAGATGAAGTAAATTTAAAAATCGCTTTAAAAAAACTTCGTAAACTGTTCGGTATTGAAAAACTGATGCTCGAAGGTGGTGCCCATATCAACGGAAGTTTTCTTAACGAAGGCCTTATTAACGAGTTTCATCAGTTGTTGTTGCCTGTAGCCGATGGCAGTATCAAAACATCCACCCTTTTTGAAATTGATGAAAAAGTAAAAAAAGAAGACGCAACCTTATTAAAGCTCGAAAAGGTAAAACAGATTGAAAATGACGTACTGTGGATTACTTATAAAATAGGCTAAAAAACTAAAGGATATTTGCACTAACAAGTCTCCACATACCATTTTTACAGGGGAAGATGTGTTACAACTGACTCCTAATTTACAACAGGCTACTTTATTTTGTCGAGCAATAATGCTCATCCAACGAACAATAATAGCTTCTTACCGATTCTCTATTTACATCCATATCAGGCGGGCTTACTTTTGTAAATAGTTAGTCTATATCATGAAATTTTATTTAAAAAGATTATTTGCACTCTTGTTATTGCTCCTGGCAATATGTTATAGTTTTAATACTTTTGCAATGCCCGCTCACTTTGCTATATCACCTACACCACTCCAAATTATAAATACTTGTTCCTTTGAAGGCTTTTCTTTGTTTGCCCTGGCATTAACGATAATTGCAATTGTCAGAATCAGGAAAAGTTAGCTAGAACGTTTTTCTTTTTCGAGGTAATTTTTGCGAAACGCGGTTGGGTTAAAGCCTGTATGTTTTTTAAAAGCCTTGCTTAAATGACTTTTATCGGTAAAACCAAATTCGTTGGCAATTTCAGAAATGCGCATGGCGCTATGAAGCAGCTTGTTCTCTACCTGTTTTAATTTATAATTCATAACATAATCCTGAAAGCCTGTTCCGGCATGGCGTTTAAAATAGCGACCAAGATAAGCCTCAGCTACGCCAAACGTATGGCCAATATGCGCTGCTTTTAGTTTATCCGGACTGGAAATGTTGCGCTGGATATAATTTAAAATGTCAAGCACCTTTTCGTCGCTGTTTTCATCAATAGTTGCCGGAAGAGTAAGCGAAATATTTCTCGATACAATCACCAATAAAGTATTGATATATTGATCTAAAACTTCGTTATAAAAAAGATCTTGCCTCTGGTACTCCTTAATCATCAGCTCCATTAAGGTTTGAATAACCTGTTTGTCATCTTCACGCCTGATTACACAACCCGATTGTTGGCTCAGGTTGCGTAAAATCATTTCCAATCTGTTTGTCAATTCTTTTGCCGCAGCATTGCTTTTCAAGTAGGCAGCATTAAACCTGATAAAAAAGAAACAGCTGGTTAACTGAACCTCGAAAGTATGGTGATCTTCAGGAGCCAATAAAAACAGATGTCCGGCTTTATATTCAAAACTATTATCGTTTATATGCTGAAATCCGTAACCTTTAACCACATATACAAACTCAAAAAAGGTATGTGTATGGATACCACGGGGGCATTCATCAATCATTTCAGTTATGACAAGTTCATAAGGCTGGTATAAATGATCTTTTTTCATGACATAAAAGTACAACTACTGGTTCGAATTATACACCAAAATCAATATAAATGTTGTATAAATTTGACTAAATTCTTTTAAAAAATTAAAAAATGAATACAGTTGTAAAAAACACCACCATTGCGATGGTTTTAGAGCAGGCCGGCGGAAATTTTATAAAAAAGACAATTGAACTTCCTGAAATTGGCACCAAACAGGTTAAAATAGAGATTTATGCAAGTGCTGTTAATCCGCTCGATACCAAAATATGGTCAGGAAATGCAGGCCATGCTAAACAGCCCCTCCCTGCTGTACTGGGAACCGATTTAGCCGGAATAATTGTAGAAACGGGAAGCCATGTCACAAAATTTAAGGTTGGTGATGAAGTATTCGGCCTTACGGGTGGAGTTGGTGGTAACCAGGGATCGCTTGCTCAATTTGCAGTGGTGGATGAAGTGCTTTTAGCTAAAAAACCGAAGAATTTAAGTATGCAGGCCACAGCAGCTTTACCCTTAATCTTTATTACCGCCTGGGAAGGTTTGGTAGACCGTGCCAAAGTTGATGCACACAAAACTGTTTTTGTACAGGCAGGCGCTGGAGGTGTGGGCTCCATGGCCATACAAATTGCCCGTGCTTTTGGAGCAACGGTTTATGCTACAGCTAGTGTAGCAGATCATGATTTAATACGCAGTTACGGCGCCATTCCTATAACTTTCGAAGAAATGGAATCTGGTGAATACCTAAATAAATATACCTGCGGAGAAGGGTTTGATATTGTTTTTGATACTTTAGGCGGTACCTTTCTCGATGCCGCTTTTAAGGCTGTTAAAATTTACACCGGTCATGTGGTTACGGCTTTAGGGTGGGGATCTCATTCACTGGCTCCACTTTCGTTCAGGGGCGCTACTTATTCGGGGATATTTACACTATTGCCATTAATTACGGACATAGGAAGGGCGTATCATGGAGAGATTCTAAGCGAAGCCACTGCACTGGCTGAAAGCGGAAAACTGGTGGTCCGTCTTCATCCATCAGCATATACTTTAAACCATGTTGATGAAGCGCATGCCTTAGTGAGGGCAGGAAAGGCAAAAGGAAAAGTGGTGATTAAGATTAAATAGCATAAAAAAACAACTCATCAGATCATTTTCGCCAAATTCCCCAGTTGTTTGAGTTTAAAATCAATTTCATCTGTCCAGGGCATGCCCATGCATATGCGCAGGCAATTTTCGAACTGATCCTGCAGGGTAAACATGCGACCTGGAGAAATACTGATCTTTTGTTTCATGGCCAGATCGTAAAGTTTTACGGTATCGGTTCCTTTTTCCAGTTCAACCCAAATGGCCAGTCCTCCCTGTGGACGGCTAATTTTGGTACCTGGAGGAAAATACGTAGCAATGGCATGGCTAAAACGCTGGTAATTTCCCATCAGGGTACGGCGCATCTGGTGGATATGAACATCATAACGGCCGCTTTTAAAAAAATTGCCCACCACATCATGTACCAGTGATGGTGTGGCAATGGCATGCACCAGTTTTAGTTTCAGTATTTTATCTTTGTACTTTCCTGGTGCCACCCACCCTACCCGATAACCGGGGGCGAGTGTTTTCGAAATGGCACTGCACCACAACACATTCCCTTCGGTATCGAAAGCTTTGCAACATTTTGGCCGCTGGGCACCGAAATAAAGGTCGCCATATACATCGTCTTCTATTAACGGAATCTGGTGTTTAGCCAGTAATTTCACCACTTCTTTTTTATGTTCATCGGGCATACAGCTGCCTAAAGGCGTATTAAAGTTGGGAATAAGCACACAAATATTGATTTTAGAGACCAATTTTTTCAGCGCATCAATTTCAATACCGGTAACGGGATGTGTAGGTAACTCGAGCACTTTAAGACCAAGACTTATGGCTAACTGAAAAATACCAGGATAACACGGGCTTTCTATAGCAACGGTATCACCCGGTTTTGCCAAAGCCATCAGGCAAAAAGAAAGCGCCCCCATCCCGCCACTGGTGGTAATTAAATCATCTTCGCTTAAATTCCCTCCCCAACCCAGCGAACGTACAGCAACCATCCTCCTGAGTTGAATATTACCCTGAAGTGGTTCGTAAGCGGTACCGCCCTGCAAGGATCTGCTGGCGAGCAGGATTTCTTTTTGGAGTTTTGCTAAAGGCAGGAGGTTTCCGGAAGGAATGCCGATCGAAAAATTAGTAATATCGTTGCGGCCAAGACTGGAATAAACTTTAGTAATCAATTCTTCGGGTTCGTTATTGCCCGGCATGAGCGTAGGTTTGCTTACCCCAGGTAAGGGCAGCCGTTCAACGGATCGGTTACTGACAAAAAAACCAGACTGAGGTTTTGAATCGATCAGCGATTGCGCTTCGAGTTCTAAAAAAACCCGCTTTGCGGTGTTCATCCCAATAGCATGTTCTTTACAGAGTAACCTCACCGAAGGCAGCTTATCGCCAACCTTCAAAATGCCATTTCTAATCTGAGCAGCTATTCCATCCGCAATTTCGTTGTACCTGTAAACCTTTTTCATAACAAACTGTATCCATGCAAATATACAAAACTGATACTGTATTTATTCTTTTCTCTTTAGCACTTTTGGTTAAGCAAATTTTAGATATGATTACCACAACAACAGGTAGCCTGACTACCAAAAAAATTTCGAGCGGATGGCTGAATGGTTTTATCGGTGTATTGATTTTTAGCGGATCGATGCCTGCCACTAAAATAGCCGTGATGAATATGAGTCCGGTTTTTGTAACCCTTGCACGGGCAACAATTGCAGGTTTACTTGCCCTTGCGGTATTGATTTTACTTAAAGAGAAACGCCCGGCTAAAAGCAGTTTATGGTCGCTGGTTATTGTGGCTTTCGGTGCTGTAATCGGATTTCCGTTGTTAAGCGCTTTAGCCCTTGCACATATTACTTCGGCACATTCGCTGGTGTTTTTGGGTTTATT
Source organism: Pedobacter miscanthi (assembly GCF_032678605.1). Lineage (GTDB taxonomy): Bacteria > Bacteroidota > Bacteroidia > Sphingobacteriales > Sphingobacteriaceae > Pedobacter > Pedobacter miscanthi_A. The sequence continues at coordinate 24,185 of NZ_JAVTSU010000032.1, read as the reverse complement.
ACCGTTGGTAACGGCAGTATTTGCTGTTTTACGTGGCGGCGAACGACCAAAACCAATTTTCTGGTTTTTTTCTGTGTCGGGCAGTTTGCTTGTAATTGGTTATGCAGTTTATCAGGGTATTAATGCATCGCCAGTAGGCGATTTACTAATGCTGGCTGCAATTGTACTCTGTGGTTTGGGTTATGCCGAGGGTGCCCGCTTATCGAAAACACTTGGTGGCTGGCAGGTAATTTCGTGGGCATTGGTCATTTCGCTTCCATTAATGTTCCCGTTAATGTTTGTTTTTAAACCGGTTTCACTATCCTCCATCAGTTCGGGTGCGTGGCTGGGTTTAGCTTATATTTCGTTATTCAGCATGTTTATTGGTTTCATTTTCTGGTATAAAGGGCTTGCACAAGGAGGTATCGCATCGGTAGGGCAATTACAACTCTTACAGCCTTTTTTCGGACTGGCATTAGCAGCTACGCTGCTGCATGAAGAAGTAAGTTTAAATATGCTTGCGGTAACCATTGGCATTATCCTTTGCGTTGCGGGTTCGAAAAAGTTTGCCCGATAAAATAATTCATTATAAAATTTTAACCATATGAACATTAGCAACAGTACAGCAGCAGATATTGCAGAAATCTTTCGTCTTTATGATTGCGCAACTGCTTTTCAGAAAACAAAATACATCCTGCACTGGCCAAAATTCGAAATTTCATTGATTGAAAATGAAATAACAGAAAACAGGCAGTGGAAAATAACGATTAATGGAAAAACGGCCTGTGTTTGGGCTACCACGTTTAATGATCCACAGATTTGGGAGGAACGAAATGATGATCCTGCCGTTTATATACACCGCATCGCCACCAATCCTGAATTTAAAGGCCAAAATATGGTAGCCATCATTGTGGATTGGGCAAAGAAATATGCCAAAGCAAACCATAAAAGGTATGTACGTTTAGATACAGTAGGCCAAAACGAAAGCCTGATTAATCATTATACCAAAATGGGATTTAAATTTTTGGGGCTTTACGATTTAAAAAATACAGATGAACTGCCTTCTCATTATCACGGCAATCCGGTAAGCCTGTTTGAGCTTTCTGTTATATAGATAATTGCAAAATTACAGGCTTAAATAATTTAAAGACGCTGTATCAAAAAAGCCAGTTTCTCTTCAGGTTCTGTCATATTCAACTTATCGAAACACCTTAAAGAATAATAAAACAGGTCCTTCGGCAAGCTATTAATGACAGGCCCAATAGAATAGTAATCATTTCGACTGAAGTGCAATCCCGAACATTCGGGAGAGAAATCTTTGTAACAAGTTATCAAAATCAAGTTTAAAAGATTTCTCCACTGCGGTCGAAATAATGATACCCCGAGACCATTTGCCTGCTTTATCCATCCGTCCTTCATAATGATTTTTATACCATAAATCATCCCTCAGGATTGACAAATTTATATTTATAATACAACCTCTTTAATCGTTAAAATCCCACTTAGCTTTGCTCAATTTCTTTCAAACTATTCATTTTTTTGTACGCTAAAAATCCTTTAATGTCTTCAAAATGTTCGCGGACACGTTTATTCCCGAATTCAAATACCTTTTGTACCAATCCGTCTAAGAAATCCCGGTCATGCGATACCAAAATCAAAGTGCCATCGAAATCTTTCAGTGCATCTTTAATAATGTCTTTGGTTTTCATATCCAAATGGTTGGTTGGCTCATCGAGGATCAATACGTTTACCGGCTCTAACAGGAGTTTAATCATGGCCAAACGGGTTTTTTCACCACCAGAAAGCACCTTAACTTTTTTCGTGGTATCATCGCCACTAAACATAAACGCGCCCAAAAGGTCTTTTATTTTCAGGGTACCATCACTTAATGGAATCTGATCAATGGTTTCGAATACCGTTAAACTCTCATCAAGCAGTGCAGCCTGATTTTGGGCAAAGTACCCTATTTTGGCATTGTGACCTACTTTTAAACCTCCTTCAATATCAATCTCCCCCATAATGGCTTTGATCATTGTCGATTTACCCTCACCATTTTTACCGACAAAAGCTACTTTTTCTCCACGTTCAATCACCATTGATGCTTTTTCGAACACCACATGGTCGCCATAAGCTTTGGTCAGCTCTTCTACCATTACCGGATACTGGCCAGAACGTGGTGAAGGTGGAAACTTAAGTCTTAACGCCGAAGTATCTACTTCATCAATCTCAATTACATCAAGTTTCTCGAGCATTTTTACACGCGATTGTACCTGTAAGGTTTTAGAGTAAGTGCCTCTAAAACGGTCTATAAATTCCTGGTTATCAGCAATAAAACGTTGTTGTTCTTCGTAGGCTTTTAATTGATGTATCCGTCTGTCGGCACGTAACTGAAGGTAATGGCTGTATTTTGCTTTGTAATCGTATATCCTGCCCATGGTTACCTCAATGGTACGGTTAGAAACGTTATCTACAAAGGCACGATCGTGAGAGATCACCATTACTGCCTTAGCCGAATTGATCAGGAAATCTTCCAGCCATTGAATACTTTCGATATCCATGTGGTTGGTAGGCTCATCCAGTAAGATAAGATCAGGCTTTTTTAATAAAATCTTCGCCAACTCGATACGCATCCGCCAGCCACCCGAAAACTCAGAAGTTTGGCGTGTAAAATCTTTACGTTCAAAACCCAAGCCTTTTAATACCTTTTCTACTTCTGCATCGTAATTGGTTTCTTCTATCGAATAAAATTTCTCGCTCAGTTCCGATACGCGTTCAATGAGTTTCATATAGTCATCAGTTTCGTAATCGGTACGGATAGTCAGTTGCTCATTCAACTCATCGAGTTCTTTTTGCATCTGGTTTACCTCAGCAAATGCCTTCATTGTTTCTTCAAAAACCGTCACATTATCCTGTGTAAGCAGATGCTGTGGCAAATAAGCAATAACGGCTTCTTTAGGGCCGGTTACATTACCCGAAGTAGGTTTGGTTACATCGGCAATAATTTTCAGAATGGTTGATTTACCTGCACCATTTTTACCCATCAGGGCAATTTTATCATTCTCGTTTATCGAAAAGGTTACATCGCTAAAAAGCGTGGTTCCGCCAAATGAAACGGAGATGTTATTTACATTAATCACAAAGTTGGAATATTAATTGGCAGCAAAGATAAAGGAAACCGGGTAAATTATAGCTAGAATTTTGACTGTGCAGAATAGCTGAAACACATTTCGATAGGAATTACCCGTAAAACCGCCTTCGTCACATTTATCCCCTATTCCATCACATTTATCAATCCTGTTGTGATGCCCGGCCTATATTGCTTCACATTTAAACAACAATGATAACCGGGAGTTTGATCCCTCAATTTAAAACCATGAAACCTTATTTATTTTTACTGTTCTGTTGCTTCGGCTCCGGATTATTAGCACAAAACAAACCTGATTCGGCTTCTATGCCCGGTTTTAGCACCGAAGATATTAAGTTTAAAAGTGCAGGTGTTATACTGGAAGGTACCATTTTTAAACCCAAACAAATACTTGCTGCAATAGTGCTCGTTCATGGCTCTGGCCAGGAAAGCAGGATGCAGAGAATGGCTTCGCAGCTGGCAGAAAACGGAATAGCTGTATTAACCTATGATAAACGAGGGGTTGGAAAATCGGGTGGGGTTTACGCTGGACCAGAGGTGGGAACCAATAATATTGATGCTGCGAACCTTAACCTACTGGCTTTAGATGCGGGCAATGCCGCTGACATACTTTTGACAAAACTACGGAAAAAACATCTTCCGCTGGGTTTAATGGGCTTTAGTCAGGCCGGATGGGTGATTCCTCTTGCCGCGAATAAAAACCCTAAGGTGGATTTTATGGTATTGTTTAGCGGGCCGGTTGTGACCACGCTCGAGCAGCTCCGTTTCCAGTTTTATACACAGGGAAAATCCAACTTTTGGGACACACATACTGAGGCTGAAGCACGTGAACACATCAGTAACGACCCGGACCGTTATCAATTCGCCGGTACCGATCCACACGGTGCCCTCTCCGCCCTCTCCATCCGGGGACTCTGGCTTTTTGGCGGTAAGGATATACAAATTCCGGTAGGTTTATCTGCAGAACGACTTAACCTGCTTAAAGAAAAGGGAAAACCTTACGAATATCAATTGTTTCCTGAGTTGGGGCATAACACTGCTTCTTCCAAAACTCCTGAACCGTTTAATTTCGCAATTAAATGGATTAAAACCACAGTCAGTGCTAAAAAACAAAAATAATGGCGTAAGGATTGAATTGGTACCCCTAAAACCGATGTGGCTTTAGGGGATACCAAAATATGTTATTGTTACAACTGCAACCTTTTACATCATAAGTACGTCTTGAGTATTAGAGATTAATTTACTTCAGATGAAAAACCTATACCTATTTATCATTTTTTCCTGCTTTACCATAAGCGTTTATGGCCAATATAAAGTCCGTTTAGCTTCGCACGCCTCAATAGGTGTAAACCCTAATATCGAAACCTATTTTTTTGTAGAAAAGTTAGCCGTTGAACGCATTAATAATTACGTTTTTGATATAAAAGGTGTTGATTATTCACATCAGCCTATTGTTTATTTTGGTTTCAAACATTTTCAGCGTTTTGAAAATGATCCGATTATCATCCGAGTTGCAGAAATACTGAAACAGGTTAGGGATGGTTTTGGTGATAATGGGCCGATACTGGAATATTTGTTAAATCAAAAAGAATTTCCGGCAAAAGGAGATCGGTTTGCAAAAGATAAAAACGCATCTTCTGCCTCTAATAATCTAAAGGCCTTATTCCCTGAGCTAACCGATAGTTTAAGAAAGTTTTATGTAAAGGCAAATGTAGCCGGATTTCTAAAAAACAACCATTCTTTTTATAAAGGTGCCCTTGGAGAAATTGCAAAAGACATCAGTAAATTAGCTTACCCATCTATAGAACGGTGGTATGGCAAAAAATTCACGCAGTACGAACTGTATATATCGCCCGCTATGCCAATTACACCGGGAGAAGACAGTTACAGGGGCATTGGACCGGTTATTTTATCACCGAAGGGCAAAATTCCTTCTATGGTAGTAAGCTCCGGCAAGATGCTAAAATTGCAGGACAGTTTACCTTTATACAGGCAATATGGCTTTGATAACGCGGGAGTAACCCAGTTTATAACCATCCATGAAATATCACATTCTTTCGTTAATCCTCTACTCGAAAAATATGAAAAGCAGATCAGGGCAGACTCGCTTTTGTTTATAAAAGAATTGAAGGATACTTTGGCATCCCGCGGCATTAGAGATTGGTATGTGTGCGTGACCGAACATTTGGTAAGACTTGGCGAAATAAGAATCGCGGCATCTAATGGAAATAACAAAGAAGCTGACCATTTACGGAATCTTCATATCGGCGAATACAGTTGCATATTAATCCCATTGTTAGAAGAAAAAATAACAACTTATGAAACAAACCGGGTAAAATACCCAACCTTTGAAAGTTATCTTCCGGAAATGATCAGCTTTTTACACAATTTAACGCCCGAAACCATCAATGATCAATTTCAGAAATACAAAAACTATAAAGTAGTTAGTCATTGATACTGGCTATAAAATCATCAATGATTAAAATACCTCCTCAAAGCAAAAAAAGGCAGTTCCCATATTGGAAAGCTGCCTATTTTCAAGCAAAACACTGATTATTTTTTGGTGTAATTGGAATACGCAGTTACCGTTTGTACACTTACCGACTGGCCTAAAAACTTGGCCTGCATATCCAGCTCTTCATTCACCGGGAAGTACCGTTTCGCATCGGCGTTTAAAACCACTTTTGAGTTAAGCTCAAACTTATCGGCCGTGAGCATGGCAATTTTTACAGGTTTTTCATTTAATGTCCGCATTTGCTCCAGTTTTTTTGTCCTTAGGTTTACAGTCATGTAAATCCGGCAGTCTTTCATAAAAGCGGCTTCTTTAGGTAGCGAAGTAGCCTCTATTTTATAACTGAACACCAACTGGTCTGCCGTTTCTTTTTCAATCTTATAACTGGCATCATCGCCTTTTGTAGCCGGATGTTCTTTTGCCCGGTCTTTCCTGAATGAGTTGATATCTCCTTTAGAAGGCGATTTTCCATTTACTGAAACCACCGTCCACCTTTCTTCTTTTGGACTTGCCGGATCAAAGTTGGCCGCAATCACATTGGTTTTACCAGCCGTTGTTGTAGATTGCTTGAGTTCGAAAGAATAATCTTCCGGCAGTTTCACATTTTCGGGATTTAGGATACTTGCATCAACACCTAATTTTGAAAATGCTGCTTCCACTGCTGATTTTTGGGCAGAAACATTTAAAGTAGATACAGTGAGTATAACAAGGGCGGCTACGTGCCTTAACTTAAGGTTTACTGATTCAAACCTCTTTTTTTCGCTTTTAATTTGCATGTTTTTATGTATATGATTCCTTTTTGATAGGGCAAAACTAAAACATAGGCAAATCCCGATGCCGATTTTCTAAGTCAAACAGGCAAAATATCCAATGAAGCGTGAATATGTTCGGATGAAATGATTTAAGGGCAAAAGACTGGTTTTAATACGGCCATTTACATTTCCATCCATTTTAAAAATGGCTGTGCCTTAATTTTGCTGACAATGATTTTTTCGGTCATATCCATTGAGGTGGTAACCAGGAGTTTTCGGTTAAAATAATGTTCAATATCCCGGATAAAATCGCGATTAAGTATAAACTGGCGGTTTGCCCTAAAGAATTGTAAGGGATCGAGCATCGATTCCAGGTTTTCTATGGTATAATTAACCGGATAACTTTTATTATCACTCGTATACAACATTACGGTACCGTTGGAGGCATGAAAAAGCTGGATATCGCGAATTTTAACAGGGATTATTTTTTCCCGGTAACTCACCAAAAGGCTTTGCCGGTAGTTGGTTTCCATTTTAGCAATGGCCTTATTGAGGTTAATGGCATGCTGACCGGATGATAACAAGTGATCTTTGAAACGGAGGTATTTTTCTATACTTTTCTGAAGCATGTTTTCCTCCACAGGTTTGAGCAGATAATCAATACTATTGGATTCAAAAGCCCTGATGGCATATTCATCAAAAGCGGTACAAAAAATTACGGGTGTTTCTACCTGTACTGTTTTAAAAATTTCGAAACTGAGTCCATCACCCAGCTGGATGTCGGAAAAAATAACTTCTGGTGCAGGATTATTCCTTAACCAGTCAACAGCAGCGGAAACAGAGCGAAGAATAATTTCAACCTGAATATTGTTATCAATGGCCTCTAACATATTTTTGAGGTCTTTTGCCGTTTTTAACTCGTCTTCAATAATGATTACTTTCATTTTTCTAACAATGGAATGATTACCGCAAACTTTTCTGAATTTTGTGAAATTTTAATATCCTTACCCGCGAGAAGTTTATATCGTTCTATAATATTTTTAAGGCCCGTACCGCCCCGTTCTACCCCTGACATCTTCTTCTGCAGGTTATTTTCGACGGTAAGTGAATGACCATCTCCATTAAAAATGGCAATCTGAAGGGGTTTATCAGGTGAGGCCATATTGTGTTTTATGGCATTTTCTACCAGGAGCTGTAACGACATGGGTGGTAATTGCAAGTGGAGGCATTCGGGAGCTACGTTAACTTTTACATAAAGTGCATCTTCAAAACGTTCGTTAAGAATGTAGAGATAAGAATTAATAAAATTAAGTTCTTCGCTCAATGCGGTAAGATAATGCTCATTAAACCTGAGCACATAGCGATAAACGTTTGATAACTGTACAATGTAATTTCTGGTGGGCTGATCGGCAACCATGGTGCGAAGGGTACTCAACGAATTAAAAAGGAAATGCGGACTAATTTGCTGTTGCAGCGAAATAAGCTGGGCCCTGAGGTGTGCCTGTTCGAGCCGTTCGTTTTCGAATCGGGTATTCTGAAGTGCACTTGTTGTGTGTGCGCTATAAAACACCACATAACAAATCAGGCTTACGACCACCATTCCAGAAAAATTAACAAGGATATTATCCAGGGTATCAAAACCAACAGATTTCCCTTCAAGCGGATTGGCTGGTAAAAGGAGATGCATCAAATAGGCCAGCAGGAAAGAAACCATGATGGAAATAATGATGGCCAGGAAATGTTTTACCACCTTATACCTGAACCCAAAATTCCCTGTGATAAAATAGCCCAACGACATCCAGCATACGCCCACCCCAACATGTACCGAAAGGATGAAATATAAAACCTGCCAATAGGTAATACCGGTAAAAGGCTCTTTACGAAGCAATAATGCAGAAAGGGTGAGACTGCCCGCCAAAATAAAAAACCACTTTAGCTGATATTCCTTTAACATTTACAAATGTACCGATTTTAAGGTATAGCCTTACCAATTCGGCATTGAAGCAGACAAAAGTTGTTTTGAAAAGGACAGCATGCCAAATCAAAAGGAATAAAACCATATCATCAGTTAGCTTGTTCTTCAGATACATCAACCTGTAATTGTTATGATTAATTTTATTAAATCCGGCATTATAGCCGCCAGCTTACTGGCATCTATCTCAAATCCCGAATACCTGAAAGAAAACAATTCGAAGTCAGAGTTTAATGGCACGTTACCACAAACGAGTGACGCGGCATTGCTGAATCAACTAAATGAACTTTGTACTAAACAGCTTAGAGCAGCCGGATTAGCTGGCAAACAAGGTGGAACGGAAGTGAAAAACTGGGGAAACCGGCTTTCCATAATCCTGAGTCAGTTTAATGATGAAATACGTGTGTTGGCAAAAAATAAATCCATTGCCTTAAGCAGTTCGATGCCTGAAGGAGGGCAGCGACCTGATGGCCGTACAGATTCTTCGCCTGAAAACCTCAGGGATACGTCAAGGATTAACTCCGGCGCCGGTGAAGCCGGAAACAGTGGCCTTACCAAAACCAAAGCAATTGGCATTAATGACCAGGCAAGCAATGCGTTAGTAGCAAGCCTTAAAAAACTTAAAGGGAATGCATTCGACCGCTCCTATAAAAACCTTTTATTAAGTGACCGCCCAACTGCTGAAAATTTACTTTATAACGCCTCAAAATCTACTGATGCTTCCATCTCGGCATTTGGAAAAAAACACCTTGCAAAGCTAAAAGCAGCAAAGTTATAAAATGGAAAATTCGTAAAAAATCCCTCATTTTATTGAAGGATTTAAATGATAATAGTAAGAAAGATGTTTTTTTAAAGGAGTTCTTTTCGTAACTGCTTTTAAACCCCGAAGCTCACATGATAGTGATTCTGAAAAATTTCTTTTCTGAACTATATTTAAAAGAAATGATGTTAGCGTAAAATATGGTCAAACCATTAACACGATAAGATTATTTTGCAATTTTCCAGGTTTTACCATCCCAACTGGCCAGTACACCTTTTTCCTCATCATTTTTGGGCAAATCGCCAGCCTTAAGCATATCTTTTGTCAACTTTAAACGGCTTCCTACCCATTATTACCTAATACGAGTTGTTTTTGCGCAGTATACGCGCCTTTACCATGCCAGCCGGGTACTGGTTTGTTAAATAGTTTTTTTACGGCAAGCCTATGTACGTTAGCTTCGTAGCATTCCTTCCATATCGTAAAAATAAACCATGTTTGCCGGGTCGGTCAAATGTCGTGCTATTGCAGTCATCCTTCCTGGCATTACGGAAAACGGAATTCCCCTTGCCTTCCCCTTATCATCAATAAAATAATTACTGGTAATCAACTGATTGGATTTCTTGTGGATCATCCTGTTGGCAGGTGTGCCGCCTATACTTTCAGGATGTACAGTTAACTGCATATTTTTACGTATACTGTACTCGAAGTCCAGCTTTCGTTAAAGTTGCCAAATGTGGGTAAATTCCGCTAATTTTTAGCGGCCTGGTAGTTTGAAAAAAATAACGCTGTACACCCACCCAATAATCCGGTATTTTTCAGGCAGCTTGATAATTGCTGTAAAAAAATAGTGCTAAAATTCGGTAAAGAGGATATTTCGGAGTGGAAAAACAGTGATGATGGTTTGCTAAGCCTGCAATTATTCAATCAAACTATGGTGAGATTAAGCCCGGAAACATTAAAACGTGTATAGGGGCTCGAACCAAAAATCGTAATTTATTTACGCTATTGAACGATTTAAAAATAGGCTAAAAAAGAAAAAGCCCTTTAAGATATCTTAAAAGGCTAACGGGTCGACAATGGTTCAAATCAGCAATAAATTTATCGCTGATTTAAAGCGAATCGCAGAACTAGACACTAAGATGACAGAGTACAATGAGCTTGGTAGATTGATGAAACTACGAAAAAAAAAGAAACGTTAATTCCGAAAGTTGTAGACAAAACGAAAAAAGTGAGGGCAAAAAGGAAAACAAGAAAGGTAATATTGAAAAAATGGATAATAAACATTACCGATTAAATTTTGGACTTATTGAAGTCCTTTATTTTCCTTAAGGCATATTTGATTCTTTTATTATCACACACTTTAGTACCGATTATTGGGATTACTTTCAGGATTTAAAAGTCTTTTTTTTGCTTATTGAACCCATAGTGGAAGATTTAAAAATGAAAGGTTTTATATACTAGTCTGCCCTAACCACAGGTAAACAGATCGTAGCAACGGTCCCGCGCCCCTTATCGCCCAAGCAGATTTGAAAACTTGCCTTAAAACCATTATGTTGCCTGTTGATCATTTCCACCCTTTCCAAAATAGATTGGAGTCCGATAGATTTCTCTTTTATGCCTTTAGGAAGCAATGGTTTGGTGTTTTTCTGATAGCCAACTCCGTTATCAGCAACTTTTATACAAATATGCCCTGGTCCAAAATTTATGGCTACATCTAAATGCGCATCGTGTTGCGGCGATTCGATTAATCCATGCAGTATTGCATTTTCAATTAATGGCTGGATCAGCATTGGTGGTAAAAGAAAATCCTTAAGTTGTACCGCCTCATCAACCATAAAAGTGTAACTGAAGGCATTATCATAGCGCATGGCCTCTAACTCGGTATAGAGTTTGATTGCTTTCCATTCCCTATCGGCGGTGACCATGCTTTTAGTGGAGTTTTCAAGAATCAAGCGGCTTAAGGCCGCAAACTTTTGAATCAGCCTGGAAGCCACTTTTTTATCGTTATCCATAATGTAGGATTCGATAGAGTTTAATACATTAAAAATAAAATGTGGGTTCATCTGTGAACGTATGGCTTTCAGTTCACTTTCTGATAACTGGTTCTGGTAACTCAGTTCGCTGTTAAGCTGAGCGGCCTGTTGTTGCTGTAGCGTGTTTTTAAACCGCAGCTGCCTGATCCGGTATTTATTGTACAGAAAAAGTAAGATAGAACTGAGTAGCAGCACGAGTAATACTGCGTAAAGCCACAATTGTTTAAGTTCTAATTTATCCAGTTTCTGCTGTTGCGAAAGCTGCTTTACCTTAACAGATTGCAATTTTCCATTATTCATAGAAATCACCAGTTGTTTTTGTTGTTCTTCTTTTTGCAGTTTTTCGTTTTGTAACTGTACCTGCTGCAGGCTTCTTAAACGCTGGCTTGCATTGAGCTGTTCTGAATTTAGGGCCAATTGCAGCCGCTGCTGTTTCATCTGCTCATCAGCCAACGCTTGTTGCTGTTGATAGGTAACCTCTTTTTTATCAAATTCGTATTGTATACTAAGCCTGGCTATTTCGTCTCTTTTTTTGCTGTTATTAATGCTATCTTTAAAAAGCGAATATTTTTTATAATAGAAAAGTGCACTGTCTGTGAACTTAAGTTTTTCGTATACCTTACTCAGTCCTTCACTGGCATCCCTTTGTATTTCGGGTATTTTCAAATCCTGTCCTATTTTTAATGATCCCAATCCATAAAATTTTGCGCTTACCAGATCTCCTTTCTTAGCGTAAGCTTCTGCTGCATTCTGCATGTTAAAGCCTGTACTTTTAGTATTCCCCAACACCTTGTTCAAAGCAATTGCTTTCAGACTATAATTCAAACTCAGGTCATATTGCCCGTTCTGACTGTAATAGGAAGCCAAATTGCCTGTTTCACGGGCATAACTTACTTTGTCACCTAAAGAATCAGCTAATTTTGCAGATTTCGTTGTATAGAAAATGGCCTTCCCGAAATTTTTTTGATGGTTATATACATTTCCAAGGTTTCCCAGTGCAGGTATAATTCCCATTTTATTGTTCAGTTTTCCGTGTGCTACAATTGCTTTCTGAAAATGATCAATTGCTTTGGCATAATCTCCGGTTTCCATATAAACCAATCCGATATTCCCATAAATGGCAGCTTCGTCACGCTTTCTGTCTTTATAATTATGAGGATCATTTTCAGGGATTTGACTCAGCATTTTAGTAGCCTGTTGATAATAGTTTAACGCCTGCGGAAAATTAGACTGATAGAGATAAATGGTAGCCATATTGGAAAGATCGCCGGCAATGCCATAAGCATTCTGCTCAGCTTTATCTTTAAGCAATGCACTACTTAAAGCTGATATGGCCTCAGGAAAGCGGGCAAGGATATTTAAAATAGCACCTTTTACCCTATAGCAGCTTGCCAAAACGCCTCTCTCTTTAATATTACTCTCGAAAGAAAGAATCTGATCGATATAAACCAGGCTCTTCTTCGGGTTTGAACTGATAAAACTGATACTGAGAAAAAACAGATCCTTGGCTTTTTGATCATTATTATAAGGATTTACCAGGACTGCTCTTTCCAAAGAATCGATTTTTTTCTGCTGTGCGTACACCTTTACCTCCCCCACGCCTATAATAATTAAAGCGAGAAACATACTCCATAAAAAGCTAAAAAAAATCTTCATCCTTTGGTTATTTAACTGATAACAAACCGGTTATTCAAATTAACAGAAAATTAATTGGATAACTATTCCCCTTTACTAAATGAAACAGAGTATCCACTCATTGAAACGGGGTTTTGACGTAGGCAATTATTCCTTTAGCATCATTCCGTTTGATACTGAAACAAAACCTTATTCTTTTCCTGCTGTTTTTTGCCCCCGGCCTTCCCTCAACCTATCCACCCTTTCACTCATCTATCCATCTCACTCAATCATTGTGAAAAAATAGCATCTCCAGGCTAGTTAAACTTGTATCAGCAAAATGAAATAAACATTAGCTCATCCTAAAAATACAACTATGAAAAATTTAATCCTTGCGATTGTCTGTTGCATCTTACTTGCCATCGCCTGTAAAAAAAATAGTGACCAGGCCCGGGAAGTCATTAAAGGCGACCTGAAAGAAACTATTGAAACCGTAAACGGCATTACCTATAAAATTTTTACCGGCAAAGATGCCACAACCTTTAAGGGCATTTTAGTAATGGGCAGTGGTAACGACGAAAATAACCCTACCGAAGGCAGTTTAGATGGAGCAGCCGAGACTGCGATCTGCGAAAAAGCAGCTGCTAACGGTTATGCCGCGGCCATTGTGAAATATCGTAAAACGCCTGGCAATGTCAACTCCGATGCCTGGAATACCAGTGCTAAAATGATTGGTGAAGATTACGATAAATGCATTGTAGCCATAGCTGGTAAATATAATGTCAGCAAAGCGAAGGCTGTAGTAGGTGGCTACTCTTTCGCCTCTTATATGCTCTTTAGCGATATTTCTGCCAATAATACGCTCAGCTATTGCAAAGGTGTGCTGGCAGCATGTGGCGGAAGCGGTGCCTGGAATGCCCAGAACTTTAAAGTTCCAGTTTTTGCCATCAGCTGCAGTGGCAACAATGAAGGAGAGTATTATGGAAAGGGGCTTTATGATCAGATACCGGCAAACTCACCGATTAAAGCCAAAAGTGAAGGCATCACCGATAATGGCTGCAGCACACACTGTGGTGGTGACTGGACGGACAAAATGTACAGTAAGATGGTCGTTTGGCTGAATTAAAATGAACCAGGGAGGTTAAAAGTAACCTCCCCTTAAGTAAAAATAATCAACCCTTAATTTAAAAAACATGAAAACATTAAAATTGACATTAAGCGTCCTAATGCTGATGGCCACTTTAGGCGCCTGCAAAAAAGACAAGAGTGACCCTAACGATCCAGGCAACCCTGAAAACACCCAAAAGGTAGCCAAAACAGATTTATTGCCATATTACATTGTAGCAGAACGTAAAACCGGAGACCAGAAACTGGCCATTATGACTTTTACGCAAGATGGTGACGTGCTTAAAGTAAACCTTAACCGCCAGGGCTATTTGAGAAGCATCACAGCAGCGCTGACCGATAATGTGCTCAGTTTCGATTTAGATGGCACTGGCACTTATACCTACCGTTATACACTTGAAAAAAATATTTCAGGACAGTTAACGCTGAAATCTTACCTATATAGTGATAAGACCAATACAGCACAAGGATTCGAATATGCGGTTATGGCCAATACCACTACTGCACAAAATTATGAAAATGCCGATTTCAAAACAGGCAATCTCCTGTTCAGGTTTAGTGCTGCGAAAACCATCGATTGGGATATCAGGGAACGCCAGATTGGCACTAAATATTATCCACCTCCAATTAATCAAACGCTTCCGGTTACCGGCATTGCTCCTGAGGTATCTATACCTTATTATGCAATAGGCACAGGTAGTTTCAAAGCAAACAGTGATTTCATCGGCGCTATGGTGCCCAACTGGAAAAATGTGAACAGCCCGGTTATGATTGTAGAACGCAGCAATATCATCTATCAGGCCAATAAACAGTAATCATCAACTTTAAAAACAAAAAAAATGAAAAACGTTAAAAACATCATAAAAATATTCATCGTAATGAGTGTTTTGTTCACCCTGACTTCCTGCAAAAAAGATAAAGACGAAGATGGGGCATCTGGAGCCGTAGCTGGTAAATTCGATTACCAGAACAACAGCAACAATATTAATTCCGGAGATTACAGAGGTGGAAACGGCGATGGTGCATGGCTCTATTTCCTCACACCCGATTTTAATTCTGTACAAATCCGTTTCAAAAACCTGGGCAATTATGTCATTCCGATCGGCTCTTTCACCTATAAAAATGGTGTCCCTTACAATACGGCCACAAATTTTGCCGGAGGTGCCGTAACGGTTAACAATGTAACCGATGAAATAAATGGCGGCACTGTGGTAATTGCCAAAGATGGCGACAAATATACCATTACGTTTGATGCCACTACTGGCAAAGGCCCCTTAAAAGGCAGTTATACAGGCACATTAAAAAAAATCTAATCAGACCAGTCATGAAAAACCTTAAAAAATTCGCTCCCCTTTTGTTCCTGCTGCTGGTGGCAGGAGCAATTAGCTCTTGCAAAAAGAAAGCTAAAAACGAAGCAGTTGATACCTGTGGCATACCTGAACTGCAGATGACCGCTTCAGCAGATGTGGTTAATCCCTGTGGAATTGCAGTATCGGTTGGCGGTAAGGTAGCCGTTACAGAATTTAAACAGCCATACGGCTCAACAGGAACCACAAAAATCTGGAACAGCTATAGTGATTTGCTGGCGAAAAAAGTACCTGCTCAAACTTTCCAAAGCGTGGGAGCCGAATCAATTGCTTTTGACAACAATGAAAATTTATACATCACCGAAACCGAACTAAATGCCCGGATTGTAATCTATAAAAAGAATACCGTTAACGGGGTTAGCACCTATCAGTATTCAAGGGTAATCCAGGAAGGCTTCATCAATCCACGCGGAATTGCTTTTGACAGTAAAAACCGCCTGTACCTTGCTGATGACGGCAAAGACAGATTACTCCGTTTTGATGATCCATTAAACAGCAGTACATTCAGTGTTCTGGCAGCTGTATTTGGAAGTCCAAAAGGATTGGCCATTGCCAATGACACCCTTTACCTCACCGGTTACAGTTCCGACCGCTTGTACAAATACGGATTGACGGCGACAGGCGCTTTAGGCAAAAGTGTAATCGTAAACTTACCAAAACTGGTTGATGTTGCAGCTTATGGGAACATTGTTGCAGCGGTCTCTCCGGGCAACAGGCGCATTACCCTGTTAAACAGCAACCAGATCCAGTCTACCGAGGTAAACTTTACCGGCTGTACCAAAACACTCACAGGCACTGGAGATATCTACGGCCTGGCCTTTGTAAAAACAGCAAGTGGCTACGGACTTTTAGCCGCCCATTACAATCAAAACAAGATAATATTTTATCAACCTTAATTCTACACCAACTATGAAAACCATCTTGATGATACTACTGTTTGCTGTTGCGATCAATATCAGCGCACAGACAAAGAAAACACCAACAAAAAAACTGGTCACCAAAACAGCTGCTAAACCCACTGTAAAATTAGCACAGAAAGTTAAAGCCAATACCAAAGCAGATGGTTACAGCACATCCAAAAACTACAGTACCGCAATCGGGGTGAAATTTCTCTATGGCATATCCCTTACTGCAAAACATTTATTGAAAGAAAAACATGCTTTGGAGGGCATATTTACCTACAGGGGTTTTAGTGGACTGGGTACCCAGATCGGGATTAGCGTGGCCTACGAATATCACCTTCCTGTAAATGGCGTACAAAACCTAAAATTGTACGTTGGTGGAGGTGGTCATTTCGAACATTTTTCGTTCGATGATGACCTAATTGATCCTACCACTACCGTTGGGGCACTAGGTGTTTTAGGACTTGAATACAAATTTAAAGGTCTTCCCATTGCCATTAGTGCAGACTGGCAACCGGTATTCACATTCAATAGCGGTGGAGGTTTTAGCGCTGAAAATGGTGGTATCGGTGTAAAATATACTTTCTAGAACGACTGGTTATGAAAAAAATCCTCATCATTGCTTTTTTAGGTTTGTTAAGCCTTGAAAGCAGGTCACAGATCCGTTCGCAGGTGCCGATAAAAATACAGATTTCCAACAGCCAGAGCGATACCGAAAAAATCAGGATCCCCTTCAGCCAACCCACCACTTTACATGATGATGGCGGTTGGGAAAAAGCTCCCGGCAATTGGCAGCCTGCAGTAAAACATCCTGTTGCCTGTCGCAGCGGGCTATTATTCTTAGACCGTAAAAAGAATGGCCTGATCAAATATTTTATGGTAGAAATTCGTTTCGACAAATCAGGAACAATAGATTTGACCGCAAACAGTATGGCCGCCAGTACAGCTGGAAAAAACACTTGGAAAACCATATTTGGTAAAGAAAATGAAGTCGTGAAACAAACCATTATCTGCACCGAAAACGATTTTGGCACCGAAATGTATCTTTACCTTAAAAATTTCAGGCCGTACAAGCGAAGCCAGGTAAACTGAGTAATGGTTAAAAACTTTCCACCAGGTCTGTAATCTAGAAAATATCCCGATAAGTTTTGGCCAACCGGATTTAAAACCCGAATTTTATGATTAACACATCCCCCTATGTTAAAGGCAGTTATTTTAGACGATGAAACCCGAGGAAGTAAATTGCTTTCGCAAAAACTTCAATCTTTCGAAGATGAACTTCAGGTTGTTGGCATTTTTAACGAGCCCGCCAAGGCCCTAAATGCCATTCTTACACTAGATCCAGACGTTCTATTTCTTGATGTAGAAATGCCGGGAATCAACGGCTTTCAATTTCTGGAGCGTTTGGGGAGTTTCAGTTTTGAGGTGATTTTTACCACTGCTTACGATAGTTATACACTGGAAGCACTCCGCTTAAGTGCTGTAGATTACCTGATGAAACCTGTAGATGAGGACGATCTGAAAACCGCTATCACCCGCTTACGTAAACGGGTAGCAGGAAAAATTAAACAAAGGGTCCCGAAATCTGAAGTTTTAAATGCACGATTGGCATTACCTACCGCAGAAGGCATTTATATTATTGATAAAACAACCATTATCAGGGTGGAAGCCATGAGCAATTACAGCGTTTTTCTACTCAACGATAATAAAAAAATCATCGTTTCTAAAACCCTGAAAGAATATGAAGTGCAATTGAACGATGATTTTTTTATGCGCATTAACCGCTCGGTAATCGTAAACCTCAGTTACGTTGTAAAATACCGTAAGGGAGATGGTGGCACCTTAGAACTTAGCGATGGCGCAGAGGTGGAGGTCTCGCCGCAACGTAAGGAAGCATTATTGCAGAGACTGTTCTGATGGCTTTATGCTAATACCCGTATCCTTGAGACAAATTAATGTGTTTGATCACATAGACAAAAGTTCTGTCGACATTTTAGGTGCCAGGATATAGAAATTTCATAAATCAAAACCATCCGCAAAAAAGGTTGGTTCTAGATTTACCTAAAACATTTTTATGAAAAATCAGAACATCAGCAGAAGAAAAGCCGTAGCAATACTGGGCGATCTTCATGATGAAGGCTTTTGTAAAAAACTGGTAGATACCGCAGTGAAAGAACTGGATGGCCTGGATATGCTTTAGCCAAACGTGTTAAAGAAATAGTAAAAAATGAGTCCTTCCCAAAAAAGATATGTAAGGATCATAAAGAAGCTTAAAAGAGTATTGAAATCAGAATCAAGACCTGTAACGATAAAAGGCGCTACGGTAGTCTGGATTATCTTACGCCTAGCAAAGCCCATGGTATTTCCGGTGAGATAAGTAAGCATTGGAAATGCTATCCTTGTAAAAAAAGCATGGAACAAAAGTCACGACTGTCTAAAAATACAATCAGAAAAACGCACAACAATTCTTTTAACCTGAGTTCCGTAATTAATTCAATTTAAAATTGCAATCATGCTAGTAAATATTTGTATTTAAGTATTTAATATTTACGAGTGCATGATTACATACCATAAAGTTACCGACATTTTCTGCATAGTTGACGAATTTTGCAAGAACTTTGATAAAACCCATTAAAAACTTCATTCTTGGGAAGCTGTACCGTTCTGAATTTACTTGTCGTTTTTGAGTTATAATACTAGAATAAGACAATCACACCTCAGCACTACTGGTGACATTCCATCAGTACCCGCCAAGCACAATGGAAAAACTAAAGGGAAAAAATTTAACCGAACAGGCCGATTTTTTTTCTAACTCTAGTCAGGATAGCTTATTGCTGGATCTACATTATCTGAAACCGGACACCATTCCCGGGACAAAATTCCGTTACAACAGTTCAGCCTATATGCTGCTCACGCTGTTACTTGAGAGAATATACAATAAACCATTTCAGCAGATCGTCACAGGCTACCTACGGGAAAAACTGGGTATTTCGCATGCCGCGCCTCTATTGAAAAAAAACGAGCTGAGAATGGCGGCCCAAGGTTACGACCGCAATGGAATGCCGGTAAAGTATATCAACTTAAAAGGCTATTTCATCGGCCCACGATGAACTCCAAATCGGAAGATTAGGTGAGATTTATGGAAGCGCAGTTGGCAGATAAGGATCCTGCAATCCAATTGCCCCACCAACGGACATTCGGCACCGCGGGCCTTTTTGGCCTGGGCCTGGGCTGGATGATGAATACCCAGAGTGGTCAGGACTATCTTTATCATGATGGAAATAGCAAGATTGGCTTCAACACCATCTGCACTATCTATCCAAAACAGCGCCTTGGCATAGTCATTATTGTGAATGAAGTATCAAGTCAGCAGAGAGTGGGTGATTTAGAAAACAGACTTTACCAGCTGATCAAATAATAATCGGATCAGTAAATAAACACCAGTTCAGCATGGACCGTGTAATGGAAATTTGCGGTAGATTCCTCGTCAATGAGGAGAAAGGAAATGTTTACATTAGTTTTTAGTCCCGTCTCTGCAACATTGGCGATTAGTGAATTCTTGATCCTGTTGAGCTCGCCCTTTAGCTTTTCCAGCTGATCTTCCGGCAGATCAAGTTAGCGTACAAGTTTATTTCGGAATTTTCAAATTTGCAATTCGCTTCAAATCTTTCAATAAAAAAGTCCTTAACTACTTGACACCCTTTCGCTCCATGAAAAATACTATTTAACTGACGCCTGATTCCGGAGCAAAGTGGCCGTTATCTCTGAAATACCCACCTCCAATACACCTTATTAATTCTTATGTATTGTCGTAAATACAAGGAAAATCCCGTATTAAATCCGTTTATACATACACTAACAAATTTAAAATAATTGAGAAACCTGTGAGCCATAAAGAAATCGTAATTTTTTGGAGTGTTGGATCTTTATGTTTGTTAAGATTTCTGATTTTATGATGTTCTATTTCTTATGTCTAGCTGCTTTACGAGCCGCTTCCTGAACTCTCCAATCTGCCACAGAAACCTCAATAAGTCTGGAACTGTAAGTTTCTACACTGATAGGCGAATCATGCATGAAATCCCCATCATTGTACCACTGAGAGGCAAATCCTACTTTTTTAGCATCTGCTCCCGCTAAAAACCGAGCCGGAGATTGGAGATCTTCTTTATTGTATGGATCCCACGTGAAGCTTACTGAAGCAGTTGGCTTTCCAGATTCTTTGATAACCATGTTTACAAGATTTAACTGGGCATTATTATTTGCGCTCATTTTTTCCTCATCCGAAAAAGTCTTCCATGTTGCGATATCAGGTCCGAAATACAGGCTTACCTTATAAACTTCGTTCTTATCATTATAGAAAATTTCATAAATAGCGTCAACTCCTTTGTTCGCCCCTGACTGATAAGACATAGATTTTGGTTCTTGAGGATGCCCTTTAAAATCTGATTTTATATACCCCTTGCTCTGGTAATCGCTGAGCCTCTCTTCAAGTGTCTTATAGCCATATAAGTCGAGTTCGAGGGCTTTAACCACTGGTTGTATTTTCTGTGCATAAACATTGTAAAAGCAGATAAGAAAAAGTACGAGAGTCAGTAATTTAGTTTTCATTTATTTAGTTTTTTTTTTATAATGGAAAAGTAAAGAGGATATAAAGCCATAATTTGTGCGTTATTAGTCTTACAATTTACAAAAATTATAGATTCCGCCTTGGTGAGTTTTAATAATTTTTTAAGCTCTATACTACAAGCTTATCAACTTCGAAATGAACCTTACTGTCGGTGTATATCTCTACCAAGGTTTCATCCCTATCCATAGGGTCATGGCTAAAAAAGAATCCCGCGGAAATAAAACCGATAAATGCAGCAACCGTCGGTGCTGAGGAGTTGAAAGTCCAATAAATGTTCTCGGCTGCTATATAACTTGCCAGATTGTTATTTTATTCTTGGTTTTTCTCAGGGGGAGATACAAAAAACACTTAATCTTGTACCTTTAAAAATGGCTGTTGGTGAAAAATTTCACATACACGAACAGACCTATATATAATAGCAGGCCTAGGGCGAAAACAATTCCCATAACGATCCCCATCATCTTCCAAAACCCCATCTTTATAGGTTTTGCCCCTGTACTCTTTCTAAAATTTTGGGGAGCTAAAAATCCGATCAATATCAAGACAAGCATTATCCCGATAAAAATCCATGCACGGTAGATCTGATCTTTGAAATGCAGCCATCTTGCCTTAACCTTCTCACCTCGGCTTATGCAATTGGTAAAGACATAGTCATTTCCCAAAAATGAGCTTGCGGATCGGATGCTTAGACTTTTTCTGCCATTAAGATAAAAAAAGATATATGGCCTGCCCTGCATAGAAAAATCTTTGGTAATGGTTTTCAGTTTTACCGAAGTATGATCGAAACCACTTCTGTAAAACACTTTCCGAACCTCGGTCACCTCTGCCTTTGCAGAACTTTCTGTATTGATCGCTGAGCTGACCAAAATATCACCATTGACAATCATATAATTGCTTGTGAAAAGCCCTAACAATGAATACATGATGAAATACCCAATTACTCCGTACCAGTTTTCGCGCTTGATAGCTGTCGTTCTCGCCGCGGCATAAAGACTGATTGGCAGTATAACCAAGAGCGACCACCACCATAACGATGAAGGTGCGTGGTCTGAATATATTTCAAGGAAAAACCTTGACATCACATAAACCAGCACCCATAAGGATGCGTAGGCGATCAGAAATGGCTTTTCAATCAGACGCAGGTATTCTTTTAAAAGCATACATTGTTTTAATCACGTAAAATTAGAAGTTCTGAAGATACGGTATCTTTACCCTAACAAATACATCATCCTGTTCGTATTTCGATATTTTTTATTAAAACTCCTAATCTGTTTGCCGGCAAGATTGCTTTAGTTTCATAACGTAGCTTTTTTAACAAAACGATTCAAACGGTCAAAACGCGACAGCCCTTATACTAAGACCATAGACTCCTTGTCGGATTTCCTGATCTTTAATCCGCATTCTTCAAACAGGTATGAATTGAAGATTAGGTTTCCAACTGCATAAAGGCTAAGTACATGAAATGCAAATACCATAGCCCTTCTCTCATGAAGCAATGCACGCGTCGATGGTGGCTAATGGAAAACGTCTGTATGCTACAAATAAAAGCAATACCCCTACCGCATAAATCCTGATTCAAACTCATCAAAAGATTGGGGGTTCAAACTTTCAGATAACCGTTACCTCCCGGGCATATTATCATGGATAAAAAAAACTTTTACTGATATTTATTTTTTACGGATGCCGACCTGCTCTCAAAAAAATGTTATTAGATCAAACAAGAAGAAATAAAATGGTAATTTATCGCATATAAATGATACGGTATATAAATTTAAGCCGATATTTATCAGGCAATCGATGTAGCATATACCCAGTTTCACAAAATGACCAGAATTATCTGCAAAGAAGATAGAGAAATCCAGCTGCTTAACTTAGGAATGCCGCTAGCTTTTTTAAAAAGCATAGGTAATACGCTGGAATTGAAAAGCCGTGTAGAAGATGTAGATGGCGCATATTTCTATTTACCGGGGATAATAAATTATGAAATCCTTAAAGATAAATACGTGGTCCCTATCTACAGTTCCGGAGAAAGCTTTTACATGATACTTTATGATGAGAAAACGCAAAATATTATACATTTTGAGCTTGAAAACGATCAGGTATATGAGGATTATAGCAATAACTGGGAACTGCTGTTGATGGATATAATGATAGTTTATTTTGATGACCATATCGATGATGAGCTCAGCATTGAGGATTTTATTTCTTTAGGCAATAAAATCGGATTTGAAAAATCCAAGGATTTATTCCAGTTCAGAAATATTCCGATCGAAGATTACTATATCAAGTCAGAAAAAGCCAAAGAATGGAGAAATGAAATAGCAAAGGGACTAAAAATACTTTAGGTGAAGTCCGACAGAATAGTCAATTGAAGACGGTTGTGCAAAATAGGACAAGGGAACAAAGCAATCCTATTGGCGTTGGCTGCGCTCCATGCTATAAATTCTATCGAAAGACAATTAATATACAGCTATACGGTCAGTGACTTTAAGTCAATACTTCGTGGGGGTACAGCCGACAAAGAATTATTTAAAAGGCAGGACATGCTAAAGCAGCCCGTATGTAACATTGCGAGTATGATAACGGTAATCAAACATGACTGAAATCTCTATATCAAGTTTCTTTTTTAGGATTTATCCTTCAAAACCTCTGTTCTATACGAACAGCTATTATGACAGGCGTATGATGTATAAAACAAGGTAATTTAGCGGGTGAATAGCTAGATTTACTTTTCCTAGACTCGATTGAAGTCTACATCTTATTTCCTGATTACATTCTTGACCACAACAAGTTATATGCATAAACATAACACCGGAAAATCATTATCTTTTGCAGTTATAATTCTTTTTTGCAGTCTTTTATCCAGAGCTACCGAGTTACCTACAGATACTATAGGCACCATAGTTACAATTGAACAGGGGCAGCTAAAGGGCACCAGATCAAAGGAAGGTATATTGGCATATAAGGGAATTCCATATGCAGCAGCACCAGTGGGAAAATTGAGATGGAAGGCGCCTCAAGCAGCTTTGAAATGGAGCGGGATCAGACTGGCAGATAAGTTTGGCGCACGGCCGGTTCAAAACTCAAACCTGCTTTATGAATTCAGGTCACAGGCGATGAGTGAAGACTGCCTTTTCCTCAACATCTGGACATCTTCAGTTTCAGACCAAGAAAAAAAACCTGTATACCTCTTTATCCATGGAGGTTCATTCATCCATGGTGACGGCTCACAGATAGCATACGATGGCGCGAGCATGGCAAAACAGGGAGTCGTATACGTGTCGATCAATTACCGTCTCGGTGTTTTTGGTTTTATGTCTCATCCAGAACTAAATAAAGAGACAGCTTATGGCGGTTCGGGAAACTATGGACTAATGGACCAGCTTGCAGCACTTAA
>NZ_JAVTSU010000031.1:0-50642 GCF_032678605.1 Pedobacter miscanthi | reverse complement strand
AAGCACCGAACCCTGCTTTTCTAAAAAAAAAAATATTAACCACCTAAATCGCCTGAGTGCATTTAAGTATTTAGCGGCTGCCCGTACCTCGCAGGTTTCAGAAACCTGCGAGGTCTTTAAAATAAAAAAATCCCGTTTAACCTCTCCAGGCAAAACGGGATAAAACCTAAAACAAAATCCGTTTCATTTGACAAAACGTAACAACTTGTGCGTTGTTAAAATAATAGACCATAAATTCTGTTTAAGGTTTAATGCCCAATGGATATTTTTATTTAATTTAAGGCAGATTATATAAAATATTTATAAAAGCCGCTGTGTATTGCCAATCAATAGATTGTTAATCTACCAGAAGAAATGATAAAACCACCAATATCAGCATTAGTAACGATTTGTGATTATTTTTTTTATTAATGCTGCGCAGTTTTATCTAAGTTTGTTCAATATTAAATTATTTAGGAAAGAAAATGTCGGTACGGGGTAACCAGTTTAAAACCAATACATTCAGAGATAAAGGTGCAGAAAACGCATCAGGCAGGCCTTCATCAAGTCGTCAGCCAAAAGAAAAAAGAGAATTTTTACCAAGGTTTGATCTGGCAGATGGACGTGCAATTAAAATTGTAGGTCTGTTTTTTGTGATCTTATCCTTATATTTTTTAATTGCCTTTACTTCGTATCTTTTTACCTGGCAAGACGACCAGAGCTATGTAATCGATGCAAATGGTGGCTGGAGTAATCTTTTTAAAACCACCGAAGAATTAAAAACTGCAGGTGTTACCATTCCGGTTGTTCAAAACTGGTTGGGCAAGTTTGGTGCTTTATTATCGCATCAGTTTATTTACGAGTGGTTTGGTATTGCCTCTTTTCTGTTCGTGCTTGCCTTTTTTATTATCGGATACCGTTTACTGTTTAAAGTTAAAATCCTTTCGATCTCAAAAACTTTAGGTTATAGCTTTTTCTTTTTGCTCTTCGTTTCCTTAACCTTAGGTTTTACGCATAGTTTCTGGTCAGAATCACCACATTACCTGGAAGGGGAATTTGGTTACTGGAGCAATAAATTATTAAGTGCCCAAATTGGCGCGGCAGGTGTTGCCGGGCTCATTGCTTTTGCCGGATTAACCATTTTGATTATTGCTTATAACATCGATTTTAAATTTCCTGAACGTAAAGCAAAAGAAGTTTACCTGGATAATGATACACCTGATTATGTAAACGACATCAGGGAGCAATCAACAAAGAATAAAATAGTTGAAGAAAATCCTGAACCGATTGAATTTCCGGTACGCGATAAACCTCCTGTAAGTAGCGAACGTAAGCAGCAAAATGTGGTGTTGCAACCGAGCCGTTATGAAGAAAAAGAGGCGGAAGAAGAAGTTGTTCCACCGGTTGTATTATCTCCACTGGCTACTAATTTACCATTGGCAACCGCTGCGGCTGCTGCTATGCCTTTAACGGTAGAACCACCAATTGAAGCAGAAAAAGAACCGGCGTTTACGATTGAAAAAACCGAAGAAGAGAAAAAATCAGAAGATTTGGTTGAGCAGTTTGGTAATTACGATGAAAAACTGGATTTGGCAGGTTATAAATACCCAACCATTGATTTATTGGAGAATTACGGAACCAATAAAATTTCGGTTAACGCAGAAGAACTGGAAGCCAATAAAAATAAAATTGTTGAAACGCTTAATCACTACAATATCGAAATTGATAAGATTAAGGCAACAATTGGCCCAACGGTTACGCTTTATGAGATTATTCCTGCACCAGGAGTCAGGATTTCGAAAATTAAAAACCTGGAAGATGATATCGCGCTTTCATTAGCAGCCCTGGGTATCCGTATTATTGCGCCAATGCCCGGTAAAGGTACAATTGGGATTGAGGTGCCAAACCAACACCCCGAAATGGTGCCGATGCGCAGCATTTTAAATACCGAGAAATGGAGCCAAACCACAATGGATTTGCCAATTGCCTTAGGTAAAACCATTAGTAATGAAGTGTTTATTGCTGATTTAGCTAAAATGCCTCACTTGTTGGTAGCAGGGGCAACAGGACAGGGTAAATCGGTAGGTATTAATGCCATTCTGGTTTCACTGCTGTTTAAAAAACACCCTGCACAATTGAAATTTGTGTTGGTCGATCCGAAAAAGGTAGAATTAACTTTATTTAACCGTATCGAAAGGCACTTTTTAGCTAAACTCCCGGGAGAAGCTGATGCCATCATTACCGATACCAAAAAAGTGGTGAATACTTTAAATTCACTTTGTATCGAAATGGATCAGCGTTATGATTTATTGAAAGATGCACAGGTAAGGAACCTGAAAGAATACAATGATAAATTTATCAAGCGTAAGCTTAACCCGAATAACGGTCACCGGTTTTTACCTTTTATCGTTTTAGTGGTGGATGAGTTTGCCGATT
The DNA here is from genome assembly GCF_032678605.1 of Pedobacter miscanthi. Taxonomy (GTDB): domain Bacteria; phylum Bacteroidota; class Bacteroidia; order Sphingobacteriales; family Sphingobacteriaceae; genus Pedobacter; species Pedobacter miscanthi_A. Next base: position 48,227 of record NZ_JAVTSU010000031.1, on the reverse strand, counting down.
TAATGATGACTGCGGGTAAAGAGGTTGAAGCACCCATTGCGCGTTTAGCACAGTTGGCGAGGGCAATCGGGATCCATTTGGTACTGGCTACACAGCGTCCGTCGGTGAATATTATTACAGGTACCATTAAAGCGAATTTCCCGGCGAGGTTAGCGTTCAGGGTATTGTCTAAAATCGATTCGAGGACCATTCTGGATAGTGGCGGTGCAGATCAGTTAATTGGTCGCGGGGATATGCTTTTATCTACAGGAAGCGACTTAATCAGGCTACAGTGTGCTTTCGTTGATACACCTGAGGTAGACCGGATTTCTGAATATATCGGCAATCAGCGTGGTTATTCTGATGCTTATCAGTTGCCAGAGTATGTAGATGAAGCAGGAGAGGGAAGCAAAGCCGATTTTGATCCTAATGAACGTGATAAGTTCTTTGAAGATGCTGCCAGATTAATTGTAATGCACCAGCAAGGCTCTACCTCGCTTATTCAACGTAAATTAAAATTAGGATATAACAGGGCAGGCCGGATTATCGATCAATTAGAGGCTGCAGGTATTGTTGGCCCGTTTGAAGGAAGCAAGGCCCGTGAAGTTTTATATCCGGACGAATATTCTTTGGAACAATTCTTGAATGGTATGGATAGTAAAGATTAGATTAAACCATTTAACAGAAATCTACTCTAACGTTTCAAAGAAAGAAAAAACTTAAAAAAGAAAAGATGAAGAAATTAATTTCAGCATTAATGGTTGTTGTTGCTTTTACAACATCAACTTATGCTCAAACTGATGCGAAAGCTAAAGCAATTTTAGCTGATGTGAGTAAAAAATACAAATCGTATAATATTGTAAAAACTGATTTTACCTTCACCCTGGATAATCCAAAGGCCAAAGTAAAAGAAACCCAGCAAGGTACTCTTTATGTTAAAGCCAACTCTAATAAATATAAAGTGGCCATGACGAACCAGGAATTATTTAGCGATGGTAAAAGCCAATGGACTTACCTGAAAAAAGATAAAGAGGTACAAGTAAGCAATGTAGATAATAGTGGTGATGCGATTAATCCTGCTAAAATTTTTACTGTTTACGAAAAAGGATTTAAATACGTTTATACCGGCGACGAAAAAGTAGGTGGTAAAACTTACGAAATGATCGACTTAACACCCATTGATGCTAAAAAATCAATTTTTAAAGTTCGTTTAAGTATTGATAAAGCGGCTAAACAGATTGCAAACGTAGTTTTATTTGATAAAAACGGAAATAAATACACGTATAATGTGAAAACTTTTTCGCCAAATGTAAATGTACCAGAAACTACCTTTGCTTTCGATGCCAAAAAATATCCTGGCGTTGAGGTTGTAGATTTAAGATAATAGTAAATTCTGCATAAGTGGGATGAAACCTGAAAGGTTCAGTTGGAAACAGCTGAACTTTTTGTGTTTTTATCACTCCAGGTATTTTGTATACTGAGATGCGCTCAGGTGACTAAGGTGGTGAAAAACTATAGTTATGTATTTTGCTCATTTGGGTTGGTACTGTTGGCGGTTATCTGCAAGAGCGAAAATGATAAAAACTTACTTAATTAAATCTGTATTGTTTACATTTGTTCCAATGTCTTTGCCACTAACAAACCATACTTTAGAGAAATTAGAAACCCTGCTTTTTGCAATGGGTTATAAGGTACGTTACGAAAAGGGGAACTTTAAAACAGGCTCCTGTTTATTGGAACATAACAAAGTTGTTGTGGTAAATAAATTTTCTAATCTGGAAGGAAAAATAGCTGCATTGGTTACCTTGGTTAAACAAACCAACGCTGATGAAAATCTGCTGGAAGAAAAACAGCGTCAGTTTTATCAATCCCTACAACAAACCGAATTATTTTAATGGAGATACAAGGCAGAAATTATAGCTATAGAAAGGAAAGTTTAAGCTGATGAAAGTTACTTTTTTAGGTACTGGTACATCGCAGGGCGTTCCTGTAATTGCATGTAATTGTGAAGTTTGTTTATCTCCTGATAAAAACGACAAACGTTTAAGAACCTCTGTTTTAATAGAAACAACTGACAAAACCATCGTAGTGGATAGCGGTCCGGATTTTCGTTACCAATTGCTGCGCGAAAATGTTAAAGATTTAGATGTCGTTTTGTTTACCCACGAGCACAAAGACCATATTGCTGGCCTGGATGATATCAGGCCGTTTAATTATCTCCTACATAAGGTAATTGATGTATATGCTACAGAAAGGGTTCAAACGGCACTTAAAAGAGAATTTTATTATATTTTTGCTGAAACCAAATACCATGGTCTGCCGCAGATTAATTTACATACAGTAACCAATGGCGAAGACTTTAAAATTGGCGAAAATACCATCATTCCATTTGAAGTAATGCACCACTTATTGCCGATTACCGGTTACCGCATTGGCGATTTTAGTTACATTACCGATGCAAAAATGATATCGGAAGAAAGTTTTGGGAAAATAAAAGGATCAAAAGTATTGGTAATTAATGCTTTGCAAAAAGAGCCGCATATATCGCATTTTACTTTAAACGAAGCCATTGCCTTTGCTGAAAAAGTTGGAGCAGAAATGACTTATCTTACGCATATTAGCCATAATTTAGGTAAACATGAGGATATAGAAAAGGAACTGCCAAGTCATATCAGACTGGCTTATGATGGTTTACAAATAGAATTGTAAATCGTTGTTCCTAAAATCCAAAATTAAATTATATTTGCAGCACAAACCCAGGTGGCGAAATTGGTAGACGCACCAGCTTGAGGGGCTGGCGCCTGTATGGGTGTGGGAGTTCGAATCTCCTCTTGGGTACGCTAAAAGCTTCGGTTCTACCGAAGCTTTTTTGTTTATTAATGGCTTCAGTTTATATTATTTAAAAACTTAAAGCAATATCCTGAGCTGCTAGCTAAACTTATTGAACCATATTGTTAAAGGTAAGCCCGATAGCTCCTCTTGGGTACTATTTAAGTATTTATGCTTAAGATATTAAACAGAATTTGAATAATTTTGTAGTCCGTTTTTTTTTAATAAGTAAAGTCGAATAGCGCCTAAAATACTGATGGATTTTTTCCTGTATGCTTCTTAAATATTTTATTAAAATGACTGGCATCCGTAAAGCCCAATCTTTCGGCGATTTCATTAATGTTAAATCGCTTCTGTGCAAGTAATTTTTCTGCCGTTTTTAGCTTAAAATTAATAATATGCTTTTGTAAAGATAGGTCTGTGTGTTTTTTTACATATATGCTAATATAATTCGGTGACATTAAAAAATGAGACGCAATATATTGTATTGAAGATTTTTTGCGATCAAATGCATATATTCTAATGTAGGTTAATATATTGTTTAGCTTTTCGGTCTCTTTATCCAGATTGTCTGACTCAACAGACCGGGTTTTATTCAGGTTTCTGGTAATTAAAACCATTAATGAACCAAATAGCTCTAAGACGGACTCATTGTTAAACGGTAATGTGTTTTGAAATTCATATTTGAGTACTTTTAATATGGAAAAAACATTGATGTTATCTTGTATATTACTTATAATATTCCCTTGATTGATTGGTGTAGAAATCAATACATTTTTTAGTGCTTCTTGCCATTGAGATCTTTTTTTTGTGCCCATTTTTTCAATAAGAATCTGTTCGGTAAATTTTACATAGGTAAATACTGTTTTTTCCTTTATAACAAATTCATGAGCATCTTCTGGTGTTAGCAAAAATACATCTCCTTTTTTATAGGGATAATTCATTTCATTTAATAGATGATTTCCCCTCCCTTCTTCTATAAATATCAGTTCGTAAAAATTATGTTTATGTAATTCGTATTCCCATTTTTCCAGTTCGAGAGAAAAAACATTGATGTTATGAAAATTATTAAAACGTTTCATGAAAATGTATTTGTACAAATAAACAATGAATTTTTACAATAATCGAATTTCCTTAGCGCTATACTTTTGTGCAGGTAAACAGAAAATTATGAAAAAACAAATATCAATACTGGCAATAGCTTTGTGTTTAATGGTTGCTTCCTGCAATAAAGTAAATCATAAAGAAGCAAAAAAAACAGGAGCAGATAAAACTCACTGGCCAAACGGAGCCCAATTGGTTATTTCCATTTCAATGCAGTTTGAAACCGGTGGACAGCCCGAAGGCGCTGAAAGTCCATTTACACCAGCACTACCAAAAGGTAATCCCGATTTACCTGCCGAAAGTTGGTACAGGTATGGTGCTAAAGAAGGTATTTATAGAATGTTAGCTCTTTGGAAAAAATACGATATTAAAGTTACATCACATGTGGTAGGCGCTGCAGCAATAAAATATACTGAAGTAGCAAAGGCAATTGCGGCAGAAGGGCACGAAATTGCAGGCCATGGCTTTGCCTGGGGTAACCAATGGGATAAAACCTACCAGCAGGAGCTTGAATTTGTAAGAAAAGGAACAGATACAGTAGCAGCCATAACGGGGCAAAGAGCGGTAGGTTACAATTGTAATTGGTTACGTCGTAGTCCTAATACTTTAAAAGTATTACAAGATTTAGGCTACATCTACCATATAGACGATCTCAGCCATGACGAACCCTTTATTATTAAAGTGCGCGGTAAGAATTTTGTAACGATTCCTTATACCATACGTAACAACGATATTGTAAATATTGAGGGGAAACACTGGAGCCCGGATCAGTTTTTAGCCCAGTTAAAGATGGAATTTGACCAACTATATACAGAGGGTGCAACAAAACGCAGAATGATGAGTATTAGCTTCCATGATAGGATAGGAGGGCAGCCGGCTATGGTACATGCCGCAGAAGCGTTTATAAAATATGCCAAACAAAAAAGTGGTGTTGTATATATGCGTAAAGATGAAATTGCCAAAATGGTGCAAAATGATCCTGAAACACCAATCGATAATTCGGAAGCTAAATACAATAATTGATTTTTTGCAACACATAGGTTTCGCACTAAATAATAGAAGCCATCCTATTCTAAAATGATCATGCATTTACCAGAGAAAATTTAAATAATAATCACATTTATTGACTAAAAATATGACTTTCGATAAAAATAAAGCACTTGCTTACCTATTTCTCAGAGCGAGTATAGGATTGAGTTTTTTTGGACACGGTTTGGTACGCATACCCAAATTATTTGTTTTTAGGGATTGGATGGTGGGTAGTTTCGCAAAATCCATGCTGCCAGAACCGATTACCTATGCCTTTGCTACAATACTGCCCTTTGCCGAATTGTTAATTGGTTTACTCATCATTTCCGGATGGCGCATTCGGATCGGTTTGCTTTCAGGAGCAATATTGGTTTGCACACTGATTTTTGGCTCTTGCCTGATCGAAAATTGGGAAGCAGTATCAGCACAACTTATTTATGCAATTATACTTTTTGTGCTATTATGTTTTGCAGAACACAACCGATATGCTTTCGGGTCGAAAATATCAGTATAAATACTTAGAAAACGACACTCCGATAGTTATTGGTCGTTTTTGTTGATTATAATATCATTATTGAGTGTAAAATCAGAATCAAGGTTAATAAACCAGGCGTTATTGTAAAAAATTGTTGCTAATAGTTGTTAGCAAATCACCATTGTTAGATTTTTCAAAGATAATATCCCGGCATTTATTGAATAGGATAAATTCCTTTAATGTATCCACAAACTTATCAATGGTTTTGGCATCAAGTTCTACAGGTTCAAAATGGAGGTTATGAATAATGAGTGTTTTTTGCTTGCGGTTGGCTTTAGCGTCCATTCTTGCTATAAATTTTTCACCTGACAGGATCGGAAGTGAGAAATAGCCAAATTTTCGCTTTGTAGCAGGTACGAAACACTCAATCTGGTAATCAAAGTCGAAGAAATCTTTTAAACGGGCGCGGAATACGTTCAGCGTATCGAAAGGTGACAGGATAAAAACCTCTTCTTCAACACGCATATTAATGTCTGTGCCGGCAAGCATATATAAAGGACCTTTTATATCATCTACAGTTACCGTAGATACTTCGCCGGCCTGAAGCATTTTTTCGAGTTCTTTTTTAACCGGATTTCCTTTCACACGACGTGCACGCCAGGCCATTTCTTTTACTGAAGAAATTCCCAGCGCTCCAAGGGTTCGGCGGATCACGTAACGTGCATAATCTTCATCAGTAGGTATCGCCTGATCGGTATCCTGAGGTACCATATCCAGGGGCAGGTGATAAACTTTCTGAAAAGCGCCGTTGCGACTGATCATCAGTTTACCTTCCAGGTAAAGTCTTTCGAGTGCAACTTTTGCCGGCCGCCAATCCCACCATCCCGAACTGGCCTCTACGCGGTCGTTCTCGAAATCTCCTACCATAACAGCCCCATCACGCTCCACCTGCTCTAAAATTTGATTCATTAAATCTGTTTCTCTTTTTGTTAAGGCAATACCCTTTGTTTCAAATGCCTTTTTAACCGGTAATGAAAAGCGAAAATCGTGCATGGGCAGAAATCCTGCATCAGAAGTGAAGTATTCGAAAATATCACCCTGTTCGCCAAGTTCTGCCAGCCATTCTGTTTGATAATCTGGTACGCGGGCAAACATGGCATGGTGGTGGGCACGTTCTACCACGTAATTGGTATCCAGTTGTACATAACCCAACTGTTTAATTACCTCGTAAACGGCATCAATCCCTGTGCCGAACTGTGCTTTTTTTGATAGTCCCGCTGCGTGTATAATGATTTTTCGCGCCTGTGATCTGCTCAGTATGATGGGTTCCATGATACTAATATATTGATCATTTATGGTGCTGCAAAAATTAGCTTAACCCTTTTTTTCTTTTGTTAAACTGGATATTGCGAATGGGTTGGGCATTCTCCATTTAAGTTCGGAGATCAATGTCGCCATAAATATCAATCCGCCACCAACTAACAACCGTGATGTAATTTCTTCTCCCAGAATGAAATGAGCTGCAAAAGCACCAAATATGGGCTCAAAAAGATAGATAATCGATACCCTTTCTGCACTGATGTATTTCTGTGAGATATTGGATATGGTGTACATGTAGGCGGTTGAAAATAGTGCGCAGAAAATAATACCCACCCAAAAGGTATGTTCCTGAGGAATCCATGTTGCGTTTTTTTGGAAGAGCGCTAACGAAAAAGTCAGTATGGCGCAGGTGGCAAACATAGGCACAATGGTAGGAACGATATCTCCGGCCTTCGATTCTTTTTCAATCTGGATTAAATAGATTGCAAAACAAAAGGCGCCAACTATGGTGTATAAATCGCCGGTGCCGATTTTAAAGTTATCTGTTATTGAAATTACAAACAAACCAATTAGTGCGGTAAAAGCTGCGATCCATATTTTTAGCGGGGCCGATTTTCTGTAAATAATGAGTTTGATTACGGGGATCATCACTACGGTAATTCCCGCCACAAATGAACATTGCGATGCGGAAGTATGGGTAATGCCCAGTGTTTGTAAATAAATGCCCAGTACAAGTGGAATGGCCAGGCTGGCCCCGGTTTTTATTGTGGCATAATTTAGTTTTTTTACATGTTTCCAGAAAATTACCGATAAAACCATAGTGGCCAAAAAGAAACGATAAAATAAAAACAGCACAGGTTGATGCTGTCCGATGGCTAATTTAGTAACCGAAAAAGAAATTCCCCAGAAAGCTGTACCCAGGATCAATAAAATCAGAAAAAGGTTTCTTCTTTCCATTAAGATGCTTTTAATTCGTTTATGTTAGGCAATGCTTTTTTCATCAACAGATCGGTTTGCTCATCGTTTCCAAGCCAGAACGAATGTTTGCCAAATGGTGTAAAACCATTTTTCTCATAAAACCTTAAAGCCCTGGAATTTTCTTCCCAAACACCAAGCCACACCTTGTTGACCTGTATTTGGTAGGCAATATCAATTGCTTTTTGGTACAGTGCCTGTGCCACCTTTTTGCCATGGAACGCTTTTAGTACGTAAATACGCTCGATTTCGAGTGCATTATCCATTTTTTCATTTTGTGCTTCACCAACATTGATTTTTAAATAAGCAACCACATTTCCACCTACCAGGGCAAAATAAAACTGAGAATTCTTATTGTTCAGCTCCGCTTTCAATTTCTCTTCCGAAAAGCTATTCTCCAGGTAATCTTTCATGTTTTCTTCCGTATTTACCTCTGCAAATGCTTCAAAAAAGGTATTTCTCCCAATCTCCTGTAATTTTATGATGTCTGTACTGGTTACCTTTTCAATTGTGATCTGCTCCATGGCACGAATGTAAGGACTTCTTCAATGTTATAAAATGCTATTATTTCATTTATTAATGCGTATTTTGCATTAATGGATCTTCAGCGAATCAAGTATTTTTTAGCCCTTTCTGAGCAACTTCATTATTGGAAAACGGCCGAGAAGGTAAACATCACACAATCAGCACTTAGCCGGCAGATTCAGGCACTTGAAAGTGAGTTAGGCCTACAGCTCTTCGAGCGGAATAAACGCAACGTAAAACTTACCCCTGCAGGAAAATTTTTAAAAGAAAAATGGGAAGTAGAATTAAGTGAGCTCGAATATATCCACCAGTTTGCAAAACAGCTTCATTTGGGCGAACGCGGAACAATTACCATTGCACATCCCGATTCGATTTCGGCCTCGATTATGCCCGATATTCTGGCTAAAATTACCGAAGCGTTTCCACAGCTCCAGATTAAACTGGTACAGGTTTTATATGAAAATCAACTGGATTTTTTAAAGAATTACAAAATCGATCTGGCCATTACCCGTGATATCAATAGCGAACCGGGTATCAGGACAAAAAAGATATATTCCGATCACCTGGCTTTAGTGGTTCCACTGGAACATCCTTTTAAGGTTTTTGATGATTTGTCTACTGAAAACCTTAAGCAGCAGAAATTCATCCTGCCCACAAAAGATGAGGGGAGTAGTTATAGTGAAATTATCCAGGGACTTTTTAAATCCTATAATTTTGTTCCGGATGTATTTCTTCATTCAGAATTTGGTTCTACCATTATCGCGCTGGTAAGAAAGGGCTTAGGCATTGCCATCTTACCCGATTCCTATATGCACCACCAAAGTCCGGGATTGCGCTTTATTCCACTACCTTTTAAAACCGATTTATTGATCAATTGGCGCGCTGATGATCACAATCCCGTGCTTGCCAATATTTTGAAGCTTGTTTTTGAGGATTAGAAGCCTCTCTTACGTTACAAATTTTATTGGGATTTATTAATTAAAAGCATTAAAATAACCTTTCTGTAGATATTGATCAGCCGCTTGAAATTTATTTAAAAATAACGTAGATCTTAGTTTTAGATTCGAAATATTTATTTATATCTTGGCAACGGATTTAAAAAATACCTTGCTTTTCTGAACAAGAAAATGATGATGTTTCGTCATCGATGAAGAATATTTGACACTCGGCACTACCTGCAATCTTTATGGGGAGAACACGTACTATACGTACGGTTTCGGTTCCATACTCCGAGAGTTTAACCGTACGTATAGTACGTGTTCTCTGGAGTTGATTGATATAGTCCTATGAAAATACGAAGGATTTTGAATTCAGGCCCTGTTTTGTAAAAGAGACAGGGCTTTTTACTCTAAAATTAAGCTTCAAATGGCAGAAAAACTCAGTCGGCAGCAAATATACGACCGTATTCGGGCTACGTCTAAAGACAGTTATATCCTGGAGGAAATGCAACGCCTTGGTTTTTGGGAATCATCAGAAATGCCAGGTCTGTCAGAAGTGCTAATCAAAAGAGAAGCTGATGCAAGTCAAGAGTTGAATAATCTTTTGGCGCAGGATAGAAAATACAACAGCCAGGAACTGATGCTTAAGGAAATGCGGAAAGCCCGTATGAAACTTGCGAAAGAAAAACGGGCAGAAACCAAGCAGAGAAATAAGCAAAAAAGTATTGATAAAGCTGAAAACTGGAAAAATGTCCAATCGCAGCAAATTATTTACCTGGGCGATGGTGTTTCAGCTGGTTTAAACCATACCCAATCTGATCAGGATTTACTGCAGAAATTTAATCTGCCTGTTTTTGCTCAGGTTACCGATTTGGTTGCGGCTGTAGGGATAGATCTGGCGGCCTTAAGGTATCTGCTTTATCAACGGAAGGTGTCAAAAATAAGCCATTATCATAGTTTCGAAATCCCCAAAAAATCGGGTGGAAAAAGGTTGATATCTGCACCAAAGTCGCGTTTAAAAGCATTACAGCATTGGGTATTGGAACATATATTGGATCGCATCCCGATCAATAATACAGCTCATGGTTTTATTAAAGATCGATCTATTATTAGCAATGCAAAGCCCCATATAGAAAAAGACATTGTGGTGAATGTAGATCTGAAAGATTTTTTTCCAAGCATCAGCTATAAAAGGGTAAAAGGTCTATTTAATAAATTTGGATATTCGGAACAGTTATCAACCATATTTGCACTCATCTGTACCTATGCCGAAACCGAAACAGTTGAAATGGATGGGGTAACATATTATGTACAGAAAAGCAACCGGTTTTTGCCGCAGGGCTCACCCGCAAGTCCGGCAATAAGTAACCTCATCTCTTATAAACTGGATAAAAAAATACAGGGCCTGGCCGATAAATTTAATTTTAACTATACCAGATACGCTGATGATCTGAGTTTTTCTACCGATAAAGGAAATGAGAAACATATTGCAGCTTTACTCTTTTTTCTGAAAAAGATAATTGAGACGGAAGGATTTACTATTCATCCCGATAAAACGCATATTATGCGCAAGGGGAATCTGCAAAAGGTAACCGGAATTGTGGTAAACAAAAAACTAAATATACAGCGTAACCAGTTGCGTAAATTTAGGGCGTTATTGCACCATATCGAAACGGAAGGGTGGAAAGACCGGAAATGGGGAATTGCCAAAAACCTGATCAATGCCATTGAGGGTTATATCAACTTCGTAAAAATGGTAAACCCTGAAAAAGGGGCTGCTTTTAAACTACAGCTCGATCGGATTATATTAAAATATGGCTATCCGGCAATTAAAGAAGAAGCTGTGATTGCAAAAACTGATATTCCGGTACCGCAATCAACCGATGTTGAACCTGAAATTCCCGAAAGCACACCGCTTGAATCAAAGCAGTACGATTGGTGGAACATCCTTTAAACCTTTTCCGATATGAAACTCATTCAACAAAGTAAGTTATTTTTTAAAGAGGGGAAATCTGATAAGGTTTATGAGATTGATCTTTGCGAGCTTTCGGCCAGCGAATTTCTCGTTAATTTCAGGTATGGAAGAAGAGGAAGTGTTTTAAAAGAAGGGACCAAAACACCGGCTGCTATTTCGAAAGAAAAGGCAGATTTACTTTTTGCCGAACTCGAAAATGAAAAGCGGAAAAAAGGTTATCAGACCGAAACAGAAGTGTTTATGGAGCTTCCATCATTAGATGCCGTGGATCCCGGTTCGGTAAATGGTGCCATTTTACAACGTTTGCAGGATGCTATAGTGGGCAGAAACAGTTTTAAAACTGAATGGAAAACCAGTAGGGTAATATGGAAAGCTGGAATATTGAATGTTACAGAAGCCATTCCTTTTATCATAAAATTGGGTACCAGGGGCGATGACATGCAAACTTATTCGGCTTTGTGGGCACTGAATAAGCTCGAAGCTACCACGGCAAAACCTTTATTTGTTACGCTGGCCAATAATATCAAACAAAAAAATCATATTGTAACCCTGGCCTGGGAAGGTTTACTCACCATTTCAGGTGCGGATGAGCAACCTGCACTGCTTGTACAGCTGCTCGAAAAATTGCCGGCAGAGGTTCGGTATGCAATAGAAACAGATGATTTAAACCTGCTTAAAACTGTTTTAATGCAGTACACGGCCGATAAAGAGGTAGACTTTGCCACTACGCTCTATCTTTTGGCAAAAATAAAACCTCAGCTTTTACCCGTTTTAGTCGAAATCTTAAAAACGTGGCAATTTAGGCCACCTTATTTTAAACATATCCGTGCCATTTATAAACTGGCTCAGTTAAGAAACGACGTATCGGTACTTGCTGTGCTTTTTTATCAGTTCGAAAAGCAGGAGGCGATGTTTAAACGCACCACAGCTCTCGATTCGGGACAAAGGCAGCATCTTGCGGTTATAAACCAGATGGTAAGGGTTGGCGCTGAACTTAAAAGTAAAGATAGTAAGCTTGCATTTTCGCAATTTACCAAAGCTTATTTCCAAAAAAATGCAGTCGAATTTATTAAAAATGCCGGTGCATCTGCAAATGCCGGAACCTATCTGAAACTAGCGGTAAATACATTGCTCCAATACCGCGAAAAAGATTATTCGGCAGCAGAAGAAAAACCTTTCAATACTTACGGTAAATACGATTATAAAACCAAGCGTTATTCATACTTACTGTTAAAATACCCCGAATGTTCAGCATCACTGTTATTGTCGACCATTTTATTCGGCAACGATCCGTCGCGGAAATTACAGCCTAATTTAAAATTTATAACCGGTAGCAGAATGGTAATAAGCAGCAGTTATTATTATTCGGAAAATCAAAGCCAGGCACCTCAATATCCAGCAGGAAGTGTTTCGATAATTGATACGGCCAAAAATATCTTTAAAAGCCTTTTCGGGAAGAAAAGTGTCGATTTGCCCCATGAAGCGCCTAAAGCCGTTGCTTCCGCAATTGAAAAACCTGAACCTGTTGTAGAGGAACCGAGGTTTGAACTTTACCCCGCATATTGGGATACCATGCCCGAGGCCTATGTGCAGTTATTGATGCAGGCACAGATGAACAGGATACATCTTTTTGCCTACGAACGGCTTAAATTGCACCCCAGGTTTGAAGAAATTGTTAACCGGTTCGATCAGCGTGCAGTTTTACAACTGCTCGATAGTGATTTCGAATTGCCCGGCAGATTTGGTTTTGAAACACTCAGAACGAGGGAAAGTGAATGGGCCGGACAAATCGGGTTTGTTGCCCGGGTGCTGGATTGTAATAACGGGGATGCACGACAGTGGGCACAGAAAAAGGTAGATGAAAATATAGGCTTATATTTTAATGATATTGAATTTATATTACCAATTATCTTCAATTCACATCCCGAAAGCAATACCTGGATTAATGAATCATTACAAAACCATGCATTTGCTGAAGAAAGGGTGCAGGCCATTTTAGGTAAAACGATTGCCGAAATGCTGCAGTTTGAAAATACCGATATCAATAATAATAAAGCAAAAACAGCTATCTCCAGATTGATGGTTATTGCCGGGGCGTATATGGAAAAAATCAGCTGGGAAGTTGTTGAACAGTTAATTTCGTCTGCATTAAATGCCAATAAAATACTGGCGGGCAAAATTCTGCTCATCCGATCTAAAAACACCGAGCCAACGGCCATTCCGTTTTCTCTAACCGAACTTTTCCTGATTGACGAACTGCCTGAAGTAAGGCAAAATGGCATCGCACTCTTAAATCAATACCCTGATGCTTTTGTTGTAAAAAACATTAAACTTTTGCTTCATCTCATCGATAGCGATTTTGATGAGGTTTCGCTCGCAATATTGGTTTTGCTTCAAAAGCTTATTGCCAGCTATCCGGAAGAGGGAAATACCATTATCCCTTATTTTGCCTATGCATTAATGAGAAAGGAAAAATTTGAAGGGGCACATGCACGCATCAGTCAATTTTTACTGCAGGAACTAAAACCTTATTGGAATAGCGGGCTACAGCCAAAAGATATTACAAAATTGATGCATGCCCAATATCGGATAAGCCATTTAGCTGCATACGAGATTTTAAGGGCCCGTCATGGAACCGAAAATTTCTCATTAAAACAGATTATTTCTTTTGGAAGTCATGAAATCCTCGCCGTACGTCAATGGAGCTGGAACTATTTTAACCAAAATGTTGACCGTATCCGTAAAGAAAAAAATCAATCGCTCTACTTACTTGATGCCAAATGGGACGATACCAGGGCCTTTGCCTTTCACTATTTTAAAACAAAGTTTACCGTAACCGATTGGGATCCGGATACACTAATCGGTATTGTAGATTCGATTAAACCTGATGTGGAAAGCTTTGGAAAGGAAATGATTACCCTATATTTTAATGCCGAACATGCTGTAGATTATCTCACCAGGTTAAGCGAACACCCAAGTATAAACGTACAGGCCTTTGTAAGCAATTATCTTTCGCTTTATGCAAAAGACAACCCTGGTTTGTTAAAAGAGTTAACTTTTTACTTCCGTTCGGCACTTACCCGGGTAAATAAGGGGCGGGTTGCCAAAAACAGGATATTTAGCTTTTTGCACCACGAATCGTTAAAAAATGTTGAAACCGCCATTTGGGCAGTAAGCATTTTGGATGATGTTTCAGCCCAATCTACCGTGCAGGATAAAGCAAGCTGCATCGATATCCTAACCGGGATTAAAAAACATTATCCTGAGCTGGATATGCAACTTATGATTAAAAATTAAAGACATGTTATTCAATTATAAATACAGCGGAAACACGTCGGTTAGTAATGATGCAAATGGAACTGCAATGAGTTTTGCGCCGGATGCATTGCGCGATCCAACTTTTTTTGTCGGCAAATTAAATAGGAAAATAGCTTTTCGCGAAGCCATATCTGCACTTCATGATGTTGTGGTTTCAGATCTGCGGTTTAAACCGAAAGATAAGACCGAATATAAAGTATGGGCTGCCGAACAGGAAAAAATTTGGCTTGGCGAATACATGGCCGGTTTTCAGATCGGGGAGGTAAAAGCAAGGATAGAGGAGGTGCGTAACGAACTAAAACAGATTTATCAGGAGAAAAACCGCTTTTTAGGACCTTTTAACCGTGCCAAAAGCAATTATTTTGATTACCTGTATAAAAATGACAGAGATGCGTGGATTGTACTCGATCCGGTAATTACGGTTCATCCCGATGAGTTGTTTTTTGAGTGTTTTAGTCAGGATGAGTCTTCTTATGGTAAACTCAGTTGTAATTACAATGTATTTACAGAGATTAATGAGTTTAAATGTGGCACCACGAATATTGATTATTCTGCTGCACTTTATGGCGAATTTCAAAAAATAAGGGGATATAAAGATACTTCTTTCAAAATCGATCCATCCGGATTTGAATCTAAAACATCGGGTGAAGAACTTTATAAGGAAGTTAAAATAGATCTGCCCGACTCCTGGGTGAGGGGCTTTTTGCAGGTAAGCGCCGCAATGACTTTGCCTGCAACGGTTTTCGAACTGCACCCGATGGATATTTTTAGCTTGTGCCAATATTTACGGCGGTTTAAAGAAAATAACGGACCCCGTGCCCTGCGTTTTATTCTCGAACCCGGAAAAGCTGTGCGACTTGTAATTGAACCATGGTACGAAACTTTAACCTTTAGCCGTTCAATTTATACCGGATCTGAAGAGAAAACCATCAGAATTTGGGGAAGGCGCAGGTTAATGATCCTGGAACGGTTGATTCCTATTGCTAAAAGTTTCAAGGTAGTGTTGTTGGGATCGGGTTTGCCATCTTTTTTTATGGCCGACCTCGGAGATATGACTTTTACGCTGGGCTTATCAGGCTGGACAAATAATGATTGGAGCAGGGCCGGAAATTTTGATCTGATGGCACCCCGCGGACCGGTAGACCTAGTTACCAAACAGCAGGTTTTTGGCGCACTTAAAGATACCTGGTTTAGTTCTGCCGATGATCTTGCAAAGAAATTAAATTTAACCAGTGCCATTGTTTCAACTGCACTTACTGCTTATACGCAGGCAGGTAGAGTAGTTTATGATTTGAAGCAGGGAGTTTACCGTGTGCGGGAGCTTAGCGGGGAACCTTTAGACTTTAACGCGCTACGTTTCAGTAGTGAACAGGAAAGGCTTGCCCATGATTTTCTAACTCACGACAGGGTGAAAATCGAAACCCGGATACACAGCGATATCCTCGAGATAAAAGGAAAGGTAAAAGGGAAAAGCGAAACCTTTAGCACTTTTGCCGCAATTGATAAAGATCAGCGCTTAATTGATGGTATATGTGATTGTTCCTTTTATCAGATCAATAAATTGAAAAAAGGGCCTTGCGAACATATTTTGGCAAGCCGGATGAAATTGCAGGCCGGTATTGTTCAGCCTGTTTTTAATTGATTGGTCATCATGTTTATCTCTTGTTTTGCTCAACTAATTGATTAAAGTTGTAGGCTTTGACCGAAATGAGCCTGAAAAATAATTTAGAATGGCTTCAGCTCTGATGGGCTATTTCTTTAATCAAAAAAATATTTTGTTGCAGTATATAATTTACAATTTTAGTGCAAAAAAAGTGAGCAGTTTAAATAACTTTGTTTTTCAGTGATTGAGTCGGGAAATCGATTTAGCTTGTTTTAAACCAAATAATTTAAAATGCCTTTAATTATTCTTAACATTATTTTCTGCATCTCGTTTTTGGGCTTTGCTTATGTTAACCTAAACGACAACGATGCTTTTCTATGGGTATCCATCTATTTAAGTGCCGCAATATCTTGTGGATTGGCTGCTGCCGGTAAATTTTATCCTATCGTTTACCTGGTTTTAATTGCTTTCTACCTCATTTACGCCATTATTCTTTTCTTTGCAAAAGATGGTGTTCGCGATTGGATTACCAAATACCGGCGCGAAAGTTTAGTGCAGAGTATGCAGGCCACCAAGCCTTACATTGAGCAAACGCGTGAGTTTTTTGGCTTGTTAATTATTGCAGGCGCACTGTTAATCAACTATTTTGTTTCTGCGGGTATTACTGCATAAAAGCCTTCGGTAATTTTATTTATGAGCGGTTATAATATGAAGGCGGTAAAAGAAATAATATGGTCTGTTGTTAAAAACAATATAAGTTTAGAGGCCGAAAATTGGCTGGAGGATTTTATACAATCGTCAGATCAATCGGCGCAGTTAGCCAAAGTATTTGTGATGCTGCCACGTAAAACCGGCAAATTGCAGGTTGCAATTAACGAAGACCAGCAAAAAGCACTCGATACAGCAGGCTTTGGCTATATCCATCACTGGACCATCGATAGACTTAGCCGTGTATGGTTATTGGCCAATCTAAATACAGCCGGCAAAGATTTATTATATACAACAATCGAACGTTTATTCCTGTCGGCAGAGGTTAACGAAGCTGTGGCTTTATATTCGGCATTGCCATTTTTGGCCCATCCCGAAATTTGGATGAAACGCTGTGCCGAAGGGATCAGGAGCAACATTGGTTCCGTTTTAGAAGCCATTATGGAAAACAATCCATATCCTGCGGCAAACCTTGATGAAGCAGCCTGGAATCAACTTGTATTAAAAGCATTTTTCACCGAAAAAAACATTAAACTGATCATCGGTTTAGATGAACGTGCTAATCTTCAGCTTGCTTTAACACTTGTAGATTATGCCAAAGAACGCTGGGCTGCTGGCCGGCAGGTAAACCCACAGTTGTGGCGCCTGGTGGGTAAATTTATTAATGCCGAAATTTTTGAAGACCTGAAAATTGGTTTACAGCATTACGACCAGACAGAACAACGTGCCATTGCCCTTGCAGTTGATCAATCAAATGATCAGGCCGCAAAGGATTATATTAATACTTTTCCAGAACTGAAGTTGGCACTGGCTGAAGGAAGTTTAAACTGGAATTTATTTTAACGATTAAAAATTCAAAATAAAGATATGTGCTGTAGCAGTTCAATTGAAAGAGATAAAGCATTAATGGGGGAGCCCGAAGCTTTCGATATCAGTACCGTAAAAGGAATGAAATTCTTCGATCCACATGTTCACATGACTTCGAGAACCACGGATGATTATCAGGCCATGGCCGATGCGGGTGTTGTGGCACTTATCGAGCCTGCATTTTGGTTAGGGCAACCGCGTACGGGCCTGGATAGTTTCAGGGATTATTATAGCAGCCTGATTGGTTGGGAGCGTTTCCGTTCTTCTCAGTTCGGTATTAAACATTATTGTACCATCGGTCTTAATTCAAGAGAAGCCAATAACGAAAGTTTAGCTGAGCAGGTAATGGAAATCCTGCCGCTGTTTATTTATAAAGAAGGTGTGGTAGGGATCGGCGAAATTGGTTTCGACGACCAGACTGCTGCTGAAGAAAAATATTACAGGTTACAGCTCGAACTGGCTAAAGAAGCTGGTTTACCCGTACAGGTGCATACGCCACACCGCGATAAGAAAAAAGGCACCCAGCGGAGTATGGATATTGCCTTAGAGCATGGACTTGATCCTTATAGCGTAATTATAGACCATAACAATGAAGAAACTGTAAAAGAGGTATTAGACCGTGGCTTTTTCGCGGCCTTTACCATTTATCCTTTTACCAAAATGGGTAACGAGCGTATGGTCGACATTGTAAAACAGTATGGCGCAGAACGCATTATGGTAAATTCGGCTGCCGATTGGGGAATCAGCGATCCACTAGCCGTGCCAAAAACTGCTGCTTTAATGAAAATGCGTGGTTTAAGCGATCAGGATATTGAACTGGTTACTTACCGCAATGCCATTACAGCCTTTGCTCAAAGCGGACAAATTGATGAAGCCGATTTTAATGCACAGGCAGACCTTACAGAGAAATTTGAAGGCAATACCATTCTGCGTGGCGGACAACAACCCAGGCCCGATAAATCTTCGATCATCATCAGCTAAATTATATTGAAAAAATTAATTGTTTACCTGCGCATGATGCGCCCTGCCAATATTGTTACCTCTGTAGCCGATATTTTAGCGGGTATTGCCATTTCTGGTGTTTTAAGTAGCGGATTTTCCATTCCATGGCTTTCGATTTTGCTTTTAGCCGCATCAACAGCCTGTTTATATGGTGGCGGCATTGTTTTTAACGATGTATTTGATGCCGAACTCGATAAAATAGAGCGCCCCGAGCGCGCCATACCAAGCGGATTGATCAGTTTGCAAAATGCAGCCATTTTTGGTACCCTTTTACTCTCTGCCGGCATTGTATTAGCAGCTTTAAATAGTTTAACATCAGGTATTCTGGCGCTTTTAGTTGCCGTTTTTGCTTTGCTCTATAATAAATTTGGCAAGCATCATTCATTTTTCGGGCCATTAAATATGGGTTTATGCCGTGGCTTTAATCTGCTGCTTGGTTTAAGTATCGTACCCGAAATGCTTTGCAGCCATTATTTCCTGGCCATTATTCCGGTGGTGTATATTTTTTCCATCACCACGACGAGCCGTGGAGAAGTGCATGGCGGTAATACCAAAAATTTATACATTGCCGCTTTTTTATACGCCATTGTCATCTTTGCGATTGCCTATTTTGCTTTCGTAAACCACCGTTTATTATGGTCGCTACTGTTTCTGGTTCCTTTTACCTTTATGATTTTCAAACCGCTTTTAAAGGCGATTGATCAGCCTATTGGTAAAAATATCGGCGCTGCGGTTAAAGCTGGTGTTGTCTCCTTAATTTTGATGGATGCGGCCTGGGCCGTAACTTTCGATGCACTGATCCTGGCTTTTGTAATCGCCGCTTTATTGCCTTTATCCTTATGGCTCTCTAAATTATTCGCCGTTACCTAAACAACACACATTATCCAATCATATGGAACATTTACATCAATCGTTCACCGTACAATATAACTATAACGTTTTCTTCACTTCAGCACTGTTTTCACCACAAAACGAATTGCTGAACAATTTTTTGCTTAACCTTAATCCCGCGGTTACCGTAAAAAAGATTTTATTTGTAATTGATGAAGGCGTAGCCAATGCACATCGTGAACTTGTTGCAGACATTAAGTCTTATTTCTCTAAATACAATAAAACACAACTGGTTCATGATATTTTAATTATTCCCGGAGGAGAAGTGGTGAAAAATGATACCGGTTATTTCGATCAGGTGTTAAGTGCCATCAACATTCATGGTATCGACAGGCATTCTTTTGTTGCTGCAATTGGAGGTGGTGCCGTGCTCGATATGGTGGGTTATGCCGCAACTGTTGCACACAGGGGTATTAAACACATCAGGATTCCGAGCACCGTACTTTCGCAGAACGATTCGGGTGTTGGGGTAAAAAACGGGATCAACTATTTTAATAAAAAGAATTTTCTGGGTACTTTTTCACCACCCGTTGCTGTTTTTAATGATGAACTTTTTTTAAGTACCCTTTCTGACCGCGATTGGCGTTCGGGCATTGCCGAAGCCATTAAGGTGGCACTGATTAGAGATGCTGAATTTTTCGAATGGCTGGAAACCAATGCAACAGCGCTTGCTGCACGCGATAGAGCAGCGATGAATTACCAGATCTGGAAATGCGCCAAACTACACATGGAACATATCCGCAGTGCCGATCCTTTCGAAAACGGTTCGGCCAGGCCATTGGATTTCGGCCATTGGAGCGCCCATAAGCTCGAATACCTCACCAATTTTGAAGTAAGGCATGGCGAAGCAGTAGCGATGGGTATTGCCCTGGATAGCGTATATTCAAATTTATCGGGAAGAATTACAGCCAATGAGGCGCAAAGGATAATTAACCTGATCCAGCAACTTGGTTTTGAGTTAACACACCCATTATTACAGGTTACCGAAGGCAATAGTCCGATTTTACAGGGGTTGGAAGAATTCCGCGAACACCTTGGTGGCGAATTGACCATTACTTTGCTTACCGGTATTGGTAGTGGTGAGGAAGTGCACGAAATCGATGCTGAAATTTTAAAACAGGCAGCCGGAATTTTAAATAATCAAACCGCCACTATTCAACATTAAGCGATGAAACTAAATTCCGGACATTTAACTTTCTGTACCAATATTTATGCAGGAGAGAATTGGGAAGCCCATTTTGCAGTATTGAAGGCTAGTTTTCCTGTATTAAAAGCAGAATTATCTCCTGATTCGCCCATGGGGATTGGTTTACGCCTTTCTAACCTCGCCAGTATTGAACTTTTTAAGGAAAACAACCTAGGCGTTTTTAAACAGTGGCTCGAAAATGAAGGTGGATATGTGTTTACCATGAACGGTTTTCCGTACGGTGGTTTCCATCATACCAGGGTTAAAGATCAGGTACATGCACCCGATTGGACCACAGCCGATAGGGTAAATTATACCCTCCGTTTGGCTGAAATCCTTTCTCAACTGCTACCTGAAAATATGGACGGAGGCATTTCTACCTCGCCATTAAGCTACAAACCATGGTTTACAGATACAGAGGCTAGAAAAAATGCCACGATTACAGCAACCGCTAATATTATAAAAGTTGCCGAAGGCCTGCACCAGATAAAAGAACAAACAGGTAAGCTGATCCATTTGGATATCGAACCCGAACCCGATGGCTTTCTTGAATCCGGACCTGAATTTATCAATTGGTACGAAAACGTGCTTTTGCCTGCCGGAAAGGATGAAAACATGATCAAAAACCACATCCGTTTATGTTACGATGTTTGTCATTTTGCCATCGGTTACGAACCGCATACCACCATTATCAGCGAATTGAAGGATAAAGGCATCAAAATTGGTAAAATCCAGATCAGTGCGGCGTTGAAGGCAAAATTACCGGTTTTAGCATCCGAAAGAACAGCGGTATTGGATCAGTTGGGCCGTTTTGATGAACCAACTTACCTGCACCAGGTAATTGCCCGCAAAAACGACGGAACTTTGCTCCACTATCCCGATCTTGCCAATGCATTGGCAGAAGGAGATCACCTGGAGGTAGAAGAGTGGCGGGCGCATTTCCACGTGCCTATTTTTGTAGAAGATATGGGGCTGATCCAATCCACGCAAAGCGATATTACAGAAGTATTAAACCTGCAAAAAAGCAATCCCTTTACTGCCCATCTCGAAGTAGAAACCTATACCTGGGAAGTTTTGCCAGCAGCATTAAAAGCGCCTTTAAACGATTCTATCATTAGGGAAATGGCTTGGGTGAAAACATTATTAGAAGAATAAAATCATGCATAAAACCGTTGTTATCGACATAGTTGGCCTATCTTCATCCGTAATTGGAGCGCATACGCCTTTTATCCGGAAATATATTTCAGAAAATTATTTTACTACCATTGAGCCTTTGCTGCCGGCAGTTACCACTTCGGTACAGTCGAGCTACCTTACAGGGAAATTTCCTTCCGAAACAGGTATTGTGGGTAATGGCTGGTACGATCATGCCGATGCTGAAATCAAATTCTGGAAACAGTCTAACAAACTGGTTAATGCCGAAAAAATATGGGATCAGGCTAAAAAAGAAGATCCGAATTTTACCTGTGCCAATATGTTCTGGTGGTACAATATGTATTCTACAGCTGATTTTTCGGTAACCCCACGGCCGAATTACCTGGCTGATGGCCGTAAACTGCCCGATTGTTATTCGCAACCAGCAGAACTGCGCGATTACCTGCAGGATAAATTGGGTCAATTCCCCTTATTCCAGTTCTGGGGACCAGGCGCTAATATTAAATCAACCAGGTGGATTGCCGATGCGGCGATGGAAACCGAAAAACTCCATAATCCTACGCTTACTTTAATTTATTTGCCTCATTTAGATTATTGTCTGCAAAAATTCGGACCAGATGTAGAACAGATCAAAACCGAATTACAGGAAATTGATCAGGTAGTATCAGAACTGGTGCGTTTTTATGAAGAAAAGGGGGCACGCATCATTTTACTTTCCGAATATGGCATTGCACCCGTAAATAATCCGGTACATTTAAACCGTTTGTTCAGGGAAAATGGATTGATCCAGATCCGCGAAGAAAGGGGATTGGAATTGTTGGATCCGGGCGCATCAAAAGCGTTTGTAGTGGCCGACCACCAAATTGCACATGTGTATATCAACGATAAAAGTGTAACCGAACAGGTAAAGGCTTTATTGAAAAATGCTGCCGGTATCGAGTTGGTTTTAGATAAAGAAGAACAG
The DNA here is from genome assembly GCF_032678605.1 of Pedobacter miscanthi. GTDB lineage: Bacteria > Bacteroidota > Bacteroidia > Sphingobacteriales > Sphingobacteriaceae > Pedobacter > Pedobacter miscanthi_A. The sequence continues at coordinate 25,384 of NZ_JAVTSU010000031.1, read as the reverse complement.
AAAAAATACCACATCAAGCACGAACGTTCTGGCGATTTGGTACTGGTAGCCAAAGAAAACAGCTGGTTTACTTATTATTTCTGGCTTGATGATGCCAAAGCACCCGATTACGCCAGGGTGGTCGATATTCATAAAAAACCCGGCTACGATCCGGTAGAAATGTTTATGACTTCTAAATTGAGAGCAGGTTATAAATTACTGAGGAAAAAAGCAGGTTTCCGTTATGTAATGGACGTAATTCCATTGGATGCTACACTGGTTAAAGGATCGCACGGCCGCACCAATGTAACAGATGAATATAAACCTGTTTTGGTTACTTCAAAACCTATAGGTAAAACTTTGCATGCACCAGATATTTATGAGGTGATTTGGGAGAGTTTAACGGTCATTTAGTTTGTCATTCTGAACGCAGTGAAGAATCTTTTTCTTACTTGCATATTCTAAAATAAGCACACATATTTATTTGGGTTCTATGCTTCGTCGGTTAGAGATCCTTCGCTGCGTTCAGGATGACAAATCAATAGATTTGCACCTTGGAAATTTACGAAAGAAATTGTTTCGGTTTCCTTTGAGCCAGCCCTGTAGTGATTGATTTATTGCGTTGAAATAATGTGATAAATCCCCCGGCTCCATGATATCCAAGCCTTGATTGTTTGTTTCTTTATCATCAAGGATAGAGAAAGAGCCCTTCGCCGGCGTTGAGCCGGGGCAAGGAGGTGTGCGGGACTAAAACAAAAGGCCAAATGAGTAAATAAAGGAAGTACTAAACACGCAGGGATCCTTCGCTGCGCTACCATTGACGTTATTTTGTAATAGATTAGAAATAAGCGTTTTATGTGAAATATGCATTTCCAGCCAGCTAGGCCGCAGCACTATATCCCCGTTTTACGTAAATCCGGCCTAACAAATTTTTCGGGCCCCACTGTTCTAGCCATACCACTGGCTTCGAAAGAAAAATTTTCAGCCGGTGGTTTTTGTTTCTTTTTGGCAGCAAAAAGAAAGAGCCCATCGGCGGCGAGCCGAGGAAAGACTGTGCGGATGGACAACGTCACTAATATTGATTTTTATACCATAAATTATCCCTCAGGATGACAGCGCAGAAGGGGCCGGATTTGGCAACAAATCTACCGGATTAGCCTACAATTATCATTTCTGGAAACAGGATATTTGTAATGATAAAAATGAGTACAAAACCTATCGGTTGGTATCTCACCAACCGAAATTAATTATTCAGAAATGAAAACAGTTTTAATTACCGGGGCCAATAAAGGCATAGGCTTCGAAACAGCAAAACAGCTATTGGAACAAGGCTATTTTGTTTACCTGGGAAGCAGGAACGAGAACAATGGCAAAGAAGCAGAGGCACAGTTAAAGGCAGCGGGTTTAACAAATGTAGCATCAATTGAACTTGATGTTACAGATCTAAACTCCATCAATAAGGCAAAAGTATTTTTGGAAAATACGTTGCCGGCGCTGGATATACTGATCAACAATGCAGGCATTCCCGGCAATCAGCCACAAAATATTTCGAGCTGTGACATGGCGAACCTTCGCGAAATTTTCGAAACCAATTATTTTGGCGTAATCCAAACCACCCAGCAGTTTTTACCCTTGCTCCGTAAGGCTGAAACGCCATCAATAATTAACGTTTCGAGCGAAGTAGGTTCTTTAACCATGCACACCTCCACTCGAAGAAACACCAATTGGGATAATTACCATGCTTATGGCTCATCAAAAACTGCACTTAATGCTTTCACGGTAATGCTGGCAAACGAGTTAAGCGATACAAACTTCCGCGTAAATAGTGTTACTCCTGGCTATACTGCTACCGATCTGAATAATTTTCAGGGAGTAAAAACGGTAGAGCAGGGAGCGAAAGTCATTGTAAGTCTTGTTAACCAACCGCTTCCCGGCACAACGGGTAAATTCTTCAAAGAGGATGGCGAAATCCCATGGTAATTTTACCATTTCAGGTTTTTTTCTTAGTTATGTATCATAAATATCTAAATTAATGGCCAATCAACAGGTTCAACGGATCAAAAGCATCAGTGAGTTTCATCGGGTGAGGGGACTGTCCAAGCCGGAACATCCCCTTATCAGTCTGATAGATTATAGCGAGATGAAACATTCTCCTACCATTAATACCATCAGCTGGGTATTCGATTTCTATTTCATTGCGCTGAAAAAGAATATGAGCGGCAGGTTTAAGTATGGGCAGCAGGAATACGATTTCGATGAGGGCACTTTATTCTTTATTGCTCCCGGACAGGTTTTTAGGATCGAAGTAACAGATGATTCGCCCGATAAATCAGGTTGGATGTTGCTTGTTCACCCTGACTTTCTATGGAATTTCTCTTTAGCCAACACCATCAAAAAATACGCTTATTTTAGTTATTCAGTTCACGAAGCTTTGTTTCTTTCCGAAAAGGAAGAGAACACCATGTCGGCTATTATACAGCATATCCAACAGGAATACCAGGCCAATATTGATGCTTTTAGTCAACAGATTATTATTTCTCAGATAGAAGTGCTACTTAATTATGCCGAACGTTTTTACCACCGCCAGTTTATTACCCGCAGGATTACCAATCACCAGGTTTTAGACCAGGTAGAAAGTTTCCTCGATCGTTATTTTGATGGAAATGCCGTAGATAATGGTTTGCCCACCGTAAATGATCTTGCGGCTGAATTAAACCTCTCGCCTGATTATTTAAGTAGTTTATTGAAAGTAACCACCGGGCAGGGTACCCAGCAACATATTCATGATAAACTGATTGAAAGGGCTAAAGAAAAACTCTCCACAACAACACTTACCATTAGCGAAATTGCCTATCAATTGGGGTTCGGGCACCCTCAATCCTTCAGTAAATTGTTTAAATCAAAAACAAATCTTTCTCCAATTGCTTTCCGCCAATCCTTTAATTGATTTCGGAAACTTACAATTTTAGGCAGACCGGCTGCTTTACTTTTGAATCATTATCTCAATAAAAATAATGATGAAAAAATTGATTAAAATAGCAGGCCTTATCCTGGTAGTATTGGCTTTAACCGTTGCCGGATTGGAAATAGACAGTTCTTACCAGGCAACCAAAAATATCCACGAAAATGCGCCTGTGGTTACCAAACTCCAAATTGTTATCGACGCCCCGATTGATAGCGTTTGGAAAGTTTTCGCTAATGTAAACCGCTGGCCGCAATGGCAAAAGGAAATTCCGGGCAGTAAAATGGATGGTTCTTTTAAGGAGGGGACATCTTTCGACTGGAAAACGCACGGTTTAACCATTCGCTCAACCTTTCATACGGTAGAAAAGAATAAAGAAGTAGGATGGTCTGGTCCTGCATTCGGATCATTTGCCATCCACAACTGGCATTTTATTAAGCAAGGGAATAAAACGGTTGTAAAAGTAGAAGAAAGTATGGAGGGCTGGCTGGTTTGGTTGCTGAAAGGGAAGTTTCAAGCGGTAAACAAAGGTTCGCTTATTTACTGGTTGAAAGCTCTGAAAACTGCTTCGGAGAAATGATGTTGATGTTATGATATATTGCTGAAAAGGTCGTCATTGCGAGGAGGCTTTTTCAGCCGAAGAAGCAATCTTACAACGATCGTGATTAGCGAGTTTTTTAAGATTGCTTTCCCGAAATCGGGGCAGACTGTGCCACGCAATGGCGGCGTTTTTATTTAAATCTGTCAAGGTAGATCTCTCCATTCCACTACGTTTCAGTCGAGAGGACGTAACCCATTAAAGGATAATTTTCCCAAAAAATGATCATCTTTGATCATGGGAAATCATGATGCATACATTGGCTACCGGATTGCAGTACCTGCTGAGTTTGACGAATTGTTTTCGCACTTTTATTTTGCAGAGAACAAATCCAATCATCCCATTACCCAAACCTTATTACCCACTTTTCAAACCATGATGGTTTTTAGTTTTGCTGCACCACTTTTGCTGGTTACGAAGGGAAATGAGGAAATATCAATGGATAAATGCCTGGTTTTAGGGCCGATTAAACAGGCTTTTACTTACATTCTCCCCGCAAGTGGCAAAATGCTGGTGGTTAATTTTAAGGACGATGCTTTTTTTCGTTTTTTCGGTACTGCTTCGCTTACGGAGTACCTCCATCCAGATGATTTGCTGAGCGATAATTGTTTCACCTCCCTTTGGACAAGCCTCAATAAGATGGATACAGTAAATGAAAGGGTAACACAGCTTCTCGAATTTAGCCGTCCTTATATTCAAAAACGACATCCTTTAACCGAGCAAATCATTGCTGCAGGCAATAGCGCCATGAGTCCGGTAAAAGAGATTTCTGCCCAGGAAAAGCTTTCTGAAAGATCTGTACAAATGAACCTGAAGAAGCATCTTGGTTATTCCTCTCGTGAGATGGGCCGTTACATGCGCTTTTTAAAAGCAATCGAACTTGTACAGCAACTGACAATCGATGATAAACCGGTAAATTGGTTTGAAGTGATCGAAACCTGTGGCTTTTACGATCAAAGCCAGTTAATTCACGATTTTAAGCATTATCTCAACCTTAGTCCATCAAAATACCTGAAATTTCAGCAGGGAATCTGTAATTCCAGGGGCTGATGCCCGTATTTATATTACTCCCTTACAAAGCGATATCCACAACCCTCAATACAGGGCGGATTAAGTTCTAAAGTATTTGCCGAAACTTTGTAGTAGTAAGTAGATGGCATTTTATAAGTATTGCTAAAAACTTCCATTCTTATGCTATCCAAAATCCTGAATGCAAATATATCCGGGATGGCATCACCTTTAAATTTTCCAGCTTTATCCGCTGATTTTTCTAAAGTAAGGTATTTAGCCTGGCCTGATACTTTCTGATATGGAGTATTTCCGCTTCCAATATCAAACCTTGTTTCGGTCAGTTTCCATCTGCCGTAAACTTCAACAGGCCCATTGTTATCTTTGTTGGTTTTCTTGCATGATACATACAAAAGGACTATTACAGCCAGGAGGAACAATGATGTTTTTTTCATAAAGCTTTAATTTACAGCTTATACGGGGCAGAGAACCAAAACGCTACTTACAGGCCTTTTTTTTGTTAATTAAACATTTTCCTGAATGCCAATGGCGAAACCCTGGTTTTAGCCTTGAACAGTTTATTGAAAGATTGCGGATGTTCAAAACCGAGTTCGTAAGCCACCTCACTTACCGATAAGCTAGTGCCAGATAGCTTCTCTTTTGCTTTTTCGATTAGTTTCTGGTGGATATGCTGTTGTGCATTTTGTCCGGTAAGCGAACGAAGCAAATCACTTAAATAACTGGGCGAAACGTTTAAATGATCAGAAAGATATTGTACCGTTGGCAATCCCTTAAACATGGCTACTTTATCGTTAAAATAGTCTTCTAACAGTTCCTCCAGGTTTTGCAACAGGTCATTGTTCAGTACCTTGCGGGTAATGAACTGGCGTTTGTAAAAACGGTTACCGTAGTTTAATAACAGTTCGATCTGTGTAATGATTACATCCTGGCTAAAATCGTCAATCCGGCTATTCAGTTCTTCTTCAATGCTTCTGAAAACACTGATAATGGTTGATTTTTCTTTTTCCGACAGGTGTAATGCTTCATTGGCGGAGTACGAAAAGAAACCATAAGTTTTAATTTTTTTTGCAATCGGGTACGACAATAAAAAATCCGGATGGATCAATAATGTATATAACGAACATACACTGGAGCTTAAATCTTCCTCATGACCGATAATCTGGTTGGGAGCAGCAAATAATAAACCGCCTTCATCAAAATCGTAATAACTCTGCCCATATTTTAGCCTGCCGCTTAATTTTGGTTTATAAGAGATCTTATAAAAGTTAAGAATATGCGAATTTGGCTGCCCGTTCATTTCAACCGGATGATCTTCATTATTGATCAGGCTGATGAGCGGGTGTTTCGGTTGGGGCAAGCCCATCATGCGGTGTGCTTCCGATAACGAACTGAATTTATAAGGGCTATTGTCTTCCTTTTTCATATTGATGTAATACAAATATAACCGATAAGCTTTTACTTATCGGTTATATCAATGGTTTTCTGTTGATTAACCCTGGGCAGCGTTTGATACCGATTCCCATTCTTCCCAGCTTGCTATACGCTCAGCATAAGCTGTACGTACCCAAGGTAGGTTATGGCTACCCAGAGATAGACGTAAAGGTGGGTTTTCGGTATCAACAATTTTAAAAATGGCATCCGGAGTCGCTTCCGGATTACCTCTTTCCATTTGTTGTAGGCCTTGAAAAAATTGCGCTTTAAAGTCGGTATACACATCTAAACCATCGGCAAATTTCAACGATTCCTGACTTCCGAATTCGGTAGCATAGGCTCCTGGCTCTATAATGGTTACTTTGATTCCAAAAGCTTTTACCTCAGCTGCCAAACTCTCGTGGATGGCTTCGAATGCCCATTTAGAAGATGCATAATAACCTATAACTGGTAAAACTACGTGCCCCAGATTGCTCGATGTGCCTAAAATATGTCCATAACCTTGCTTGCGTAATAAAGGTAAGGCAGCTTGAATCACCGCTATTGTTCCGAAAATGTTGGTATCGTACATGGCTTTAACCTGATCGATGGTGGCTTCTTCAATGGTGCCCACAAGCGAATAGCCTGCATTATTTAACACAATATCCAATCTTCCAAAATGTTCGTGGGCCTGTTTAATTACGTGTTCTACATGGCTGTAGTTCGTTACATCCAGTTCCAGTGTGAGTACGTTTTCTTTGTATTTTTCCTGAAGATCTGCAATGCTCGAAAGGTTACGGGCCGTTGCAGCCACTTTATCGCCGCGTTCTAATGCAGCAGTTGCCCATACCCGGCCAAATCCACGCGATGCACCTGTAATAAACCAAACTTTATGTGTTATTGCGGTATTTGTACTTTTATTTTCTTGTTGATTTTCCATGATTTTTTATTTGAATAAATGATTAGTCAAAGGTGGGCATGGTTCATTTGTAATTTGTAGCCTAACCGGGGACTTTTGTAGCCAAAACGAGAAAATGCAGCTGGATGGATGATTAGAATTTCAGAACAGCCAGTATGAGGATCAGGCTTAAGATTAAGGCAAAAAAGGAAAACTTGAAATAAAACGTGAAAAAGGAGAATTTTCTTTTCTGAACACCGTAATGGTTTAAGTTTTCTTCAAGTTGCTGTGTAAACTTTTCATTTTCCTGCTGCTCCTGTCTGAGTCGTTTAAAATCTTTAAATTTGGTATTATCCTGTGAGGTACCTGGTACCAATATCCAAAGCTTCTGATCCGTTTGCAGGTAAATTACATTTAACAGCAAGCCATTTTTTTTGATTTCATAATGAGTGATATTAACCGCGTTTTCTGCTACAACAGGGCCATTTTCCCATGTAATGTTTACGCGGTGATAAGCATTATAAATTAAAGATATAACTATGCCTGCTCCGATAGGAAACATGATCTTCTTGCTCAGGATGGCATCAACAATTTTTGGATATGGAAGCGTATCATAAACATCAAGCTCTCCGATCAGCATTACGAACATTAAAATGGTAATCAGGTTGAAAATAATACCTAAGATAGAATAAGCTTGTTTTAAATCTGCGCATTTTAGGTGTACACTGAACATTTTTTGACCAAGGCCATAAGCTTCGGGCAATATAATAGGGGTGTTAGCGGATTCTTGCTGATATTTTGTATTCCGGTAGCGGATTACAAGGCCCAACAATACCATAATGAAGACGGCAAGCCCGATGAGCATGTAAATGAGATGTTGTGGGTTCAAAATCGTTCGTTTAAATGGATTTTATTAGGAGGATAACAACTGTTAGAGCAGTATGTTTTTGCTGAATTTTTAAAAAGAAAGACTTGTTCGAAATCAGGATTTACGGCCATAAAAAATCTCTGTTTCACTGTTGTTTTTGATGTTTAAAATACTGTTCTTTGCATCCTAATTTTAAAACAGTCTAAATAAGAATTAAATGATTATAAATTTACTTTCAGGTTATGGCGTTTCTAAACCGAAAACGGGCGCTGTAATTTTGTTTTTCATATGTTTTTTTACGCTGGGCTCGGCAATGGCTCAAGGCAATAAACCAGAAAAAGGTATAATTACAGGTAAGATTACCATTAACGATGGGAGCAGTGCCCAGGGTGTTACCGTGAAACTTAAAGAAATCAAAAAGGTTACGGTAAGTGATGGCGACGGAAAATTTGAGTTAAAAAATCTGCCTTTTGGTAAATATACTGTTCAAATGGTTCGGGTAGGTTTTGATGGTGCTACACAAACTGTAGAAGTTACTCCTGAAAACCCTGTTGCTAATCTCGAACTGAAACTCGATTTTACTTCGCAAAAGCTCGAAGAGGTAATCATCAGCACCGGAGGAAACAGGTTTGCCAAAAAAGAGAGTGAGGATGTTTCTAAAATGCAGTTGAAAAACATGGAAAATCCGCAGGTTTACAGTGTGGTAAGTAAAGAGCTAATGAAAGAGCAGGTAGTAACTGATTACAATAGTGCTTTTAAAAACGTTCCGGGGGCAGGCATTGCCGAGGTGCGTAACCAGGGTAGGACTACCAATATTTCGAGAGGTTTTGCCACGCCGCAACTCGTAAGAAATGGTGTGGGTAGTTTCACTTATAATACCATCGACCCAGCCAATTTGGAGCGTATCGAGGTAATTAAAGGTCCTGCAGCAACTTTATTTGGCAGTACCATTTCTTCTTTTGGTGGTTTATTTAACCGTGTAACCAAAAAACCTTTCGATACTTTTAAAGGTGAAATTTCTTATTCGGGCGCCAGTTATGATCTGAACCGTTTAACTGCGGATGTAAATACCCCGTTAAATGAAGAAAAAACAGCTTTATTGAGGATCAATACCGCTTTACACAGCGAAAGAAGTTTTCAGGATGCGGGTTTTTATAAAAGTTATTTAATTGCGCCAAGTTTTTCTTACGCCGTGAACGACAGGCTTACCCTGGCATTGGATGTAGAATTGAGTGGTTCGAAAGCTACATCTCCAACACGATTGGTGATTGCACCAACATTGGTTAACTTAAAGGCCAGAAGCATCACCGACCTGGGCATACCTTATAAACTTTCTTTTGCCAATAATACGGTTAGTTACACAGGTCAGCAGTATAATATCTTTGCGCAAGCTAAATATAAAATCTCTGAGCAGTGGAAATCGCAAACGATTGTATCACGGACCCGTTCATCTTCTGAAGGTTATACCGTGGCCTTAAACTTATTAACCGATTCTACCTTAAGGCAGCAAGTTACCAACCAGGATTCTCCTTTTTATGGCACTGATATTCAGCAGAATTTCAATGGCGATTTTAAAATCGGCAGCCTGCGCAACAGGGTAGTATTAGGCGTAGATTTTTACAGCCTGCGTGCTACGCGTAATGATTTTATAATCAATATGCCGGCTTTAAACTTTAAAAAACCAGGTGCTGCCTATAACAACTTTACTTTAACCAAAATAGCACCTTTGTTCAATAATCCTGATAATAAATATGTAAACCAGGTTTCGAATGATGAAACTACTTACAGTGCCTATGCATCTGATGTGTTAAATGTTACCGATAGGCTATTGATCATGGCAGGTGTAAGGGTAGACCGTTATTTTAATGGAGGAACTTATGATTTTGCTACTGATGTGACCAAAGGAAAATACAATCAAACGGCTTTCTCACCAAGATTTGGTGCCGTTTACCAGATCGTAAAAGATAAAGTATCGGTATTTGGTAATTATATGAACGGTTTTAGCAACAATGAAGGTTCTGATTTTAATGGAAATACTTTTAAGCCAAGTTATGCCAACCAGTTTGAGGGTGGTGCCAAATTTGATCTGGATAAAATCAGTGCTACTTTTAGCTATTATGATATCAAGGTTACCAACATGAAATACGATGATCCGGCTCATGGTGGCTTTTTTTTGCAGGATGGTACACAATTGAGTAAAGGATTTGAGGCCGAGCTTATTGCTAATCCTTTGCCGGGTTTAAATATTGTTGCTGGTTATACTTATAATGATAGTAAGTTAACGAAGGCCAAGGCAGATGTAGAAGGCTTACGTCCACCAACTGCGGGTGCACCTAAAATGGCCAACTTATGGATCAGTTACCGTTTAATTAATGGTCCTGCACAAGGTTTGGGCTTTGGTTTTGGCGGAATTTATGGTAGCGCCTATAACCAGGTAAATACGGCTACATTTACCTTCAGCATTCCTTCTTATACCGTACTTGATGCCGCTGTATTTTACGATAAACCAAAATACAGGATTGGTTTAAAGGTTGATAATATCACCAACGAACAATACTGGTCGTTCAGGTATGCCGCGCAAAGCCCTGCAAAGGTTACGGGTAACTTTACTTTCAAATTTTAGAGGTAATTTTTTTAGAATTTTATAAGGCTGATATCTAAATGGTATCGGCCTTTTATTTTACCACAAAGACCATAGAGGGGAGGTACAGAGGAATACAGAGAAAGGCGTTATGAGCTAATCAATATTTTATTATCATTGTCATTCTGAACGCAGTGAAGAATCTGCTTCCGATGAAATACAACCGCTTAATGCTTTATTTAGATATAATACAGATCCTTCGATTTCCTTATCAATGACAGATTCTAAAGAATGGTCGTCATTCCCGCCTGCGCCTATCGTGTGGACACAATTAATTATAAAGATTCTTTTCCCGCTCTATGCCGCGGGGCATCAAAAGTATGCAAAAATGCTTTGTCAATCCGGCAATGTGGCTTCTCACCATCCCACGCTCATCAAAAAAACATCGGCAATTGTTTTGCTCGTTTCTGCTCAATGAAAGTTTGATTGATATTTTCACAAAACCACTACGTTTCAGGTTTGGTAGTGAAGTTGTCCTATTGTGAAACTGTTTTTTTGATTCTTCCGCCACTTGGGATTGACGGAGTTCTTCGGTTAGGGCTGTGTTATTTCAAAGCAAGCTAGCATAACGCCACAAAAATTTAAAAAAGATGTGTCCACACGATAGGCGCAGGCGGGACCTTAATGCAACCTGCAACCCCCTACCAAGGCATTACGATTGCAGTCAAGCTGGCAATGACGATTCTACGCACTATCATTAAACCTCCGATGTATTTGAAAAATTCTAAGCTCAATCATTCACAGAATCCAATAGAATATTCGTCATCACGACCGAAGCAACGCAGAGATACTATGTGCAAAATTAAAATGGAAGATAGATTTCTCGGCTGCATTGCATTCCGCTCGAAATGACGACGCTCCGAGGAGGTTTATTTCCTTAAATTCTCTTGTCGCTCATATTGATTTTTATTCAATAAATTATCCCACAGGATGACAAACCCTATTCATACATTCCATTATCCATTTTACATCTTCCATCATTTAAAATATGACAAATCAATTAAACACATACTCTCCAATCATTCTATCTTTGCCAACATACCAATTAGTATGTTATGTCCAAGGCAGCTGATACCCGGATGATGATTTTACAGAAATCTTTTGAATTGATATACCGAAAGGGATATCAGGCAACGAGTATTGACGAAATTATTGCGACTACGCAGGTAACCAAGGGGGCTTTTTTTTATCATTTCAAAACCAAAGATGATATGGGACTGAGCCTCATTAACGAAGTTTTGTATCCTGGCATGTACAATGTGATGATCAGACCGCTGGAAGAAGGGAAGGACCCTGCGAAAGCTATCTACAAGGTAATGGAAAACCTGCTGAACGATTTTGTCTTTTTCAATCCTGATTATGGCTGTCCGGCTATTAATTTGATCGAAGAAATGTCGCCGATGAGCCCGATATTTAAAAAAGCGTTGTCCAAATTGGTAAAACAATGGCAAAATGCAATTGTAGCCGCGCTGAGTAAAGGACAAACAGATTACCTATTTACCAGCACTTTTGTACCTGAAGAAGTGGCCATGGTGGTCATATCAGGTTATGGTGGCGTAAGGAATATTGGCAAAGCGCTGGGCAAATCGAGTTATAAAACCTATCTAAAAGGGCTAAAAAGCTATTTATCAAATCTCTAAATTTTTTTATACCATAACATACTAGTTAGTATGTTTTAATTCGTCTTTTATGCATCAGATTCTTTTAAACTTACATTCGATTAACCGCTGGCTTGTGCTTTTATCACTTTTGTACAGTATCTATTTAGCTGCAAGAGGACGTTTACAACACCTTAAATTTACTGCCCATGCCAACTTTATGCGGCACGTTACCACCACCATTTCACAGGTTCAGCTCTTGTTGGGTTTGAGTTTGTACATGATCAGTCCGGTGGTGAAGTACACCATGGCAGAAAGTGATACCAGCCATCTGGTAAGCGAACATGTATTTTTTAAGTATATCCATATCTGGCTCATGGCCACTTCTGTGGTGCTGATTACGCTCGGTTCGGCAAAGGCAAAAAGAATGCAAACAGATGATCATAAATTCTCGACTATGCTGCTTTGGTTTAGTTTGGCACTTTTGGTCATTCTTATCGCCATTCCATGGCCTTTTTCGCCCTTTGCAAACCGTCCATTTTTAAGATCATTTTAAAATCCCCAAATTGTTATGTTAAATCTGTTAAAAACCCCGATCGGAAGATTGCGGATCATCGGTTTCTTAGAAGGAATCTCATTATTAGTACTCGTGTTTGTTGCCGTACCGCTAAAATACATCGTGCATAAGCCCGAACTTGTAAAATTGATGGGCCCAATCCACGGACTACTGTTTTGTCTATTTGTATTTATTACTTTCAGTGTAGGTGTCGCCTATAAATGGGCATTCTCTAAAATTACCTGGAAGGTGCTTTTGGCCTGCATTATTCCTTTTGGTACTTTTTATATTGATAAATATATCCTGGTGCCGCAATCAGTGATACATGAAGGAGACGATAACCTGGACCAGGCAGATTAAATGAAATATAAAAAATATACCATTATTGCAGCCGTATTGCTATGCCCGGTTTTGTACGTATGGGCATGTCACAGTTCGGGGAGGGAGAAAATCGGTAACGGGATCAGTTTTAATAGAAAATTATCTTCTTACCGACTTTTTAAAGGTGAAATGTCGGCAATTGAAGCCGCTGATGGAGTAGAACTTCTTCAACTTTCTTCTACACTTTTTACCGACTACGCTGAAAAACAACGCCTGATCAAATTGCCAAAAGGGAAGAAAATAATATTGAATGGTGAAGGCCTTCCCATTTTCCCTGAAGGGACTATTATGGCCAAAACCTTTTATTATTCGAAAGTTAAAGGTAAAGGCAGGCAATTGATAGAAACACGATTATTGATCCTGCATCAAACGAAATGGAGTGTAGCTACTTTCCGTTGGGATGCACAACAGCATGATGCTGATCTGATGAATGATGGCGCAAATGTTCCGATGGATTTTATAGGTTTGGATGGGGAAAGGAGAAAAATTTCCTATCATATCCCCAGTAAAGAGGAATGTGGGAGTTGCCACAGGCAGAACGATGAAATTATTCCCATCGGGCCAAAAGCGAGGAACCTGAACATCACGATTGAAAGGGCAGGTAAAAATATTAACCAGTTGATTTACCTGATGAAAAAAGGAACAATTAAACAAACCAAAATTGATTCTTTAACTCATTTACCCAATTATCATGATGATACTTTGCCTTTGGAGCAACGGGCGAGGGCTTATATGGATATCAATTGTGCGCATTGCCATCAGGCGGGTGGCTTTGCAGGTAATACCACGTTAAACCTCAGTTACAGAACGGATTTAGCACATACGGGAATTAAGTTTAATAAAAGTAATATCATCATCCGGACAAATGAGATGGGCGAATTCCACATGCCAAAATTGGGGACAACTGTTATCGATAAGGAAGGAGTGGAGTTAATGAGAAAGTATATTAGTGGGCTTAAGTAGTATTGTCATTCTGAACGCAGTGAAGAATCTGTAAAGGCATTACTATTTGCTTTAAAAAGCCTTTTCCTCGGGTGTATTTTATAGTTTTATGTTTCATCGGCCAGGGATTCTTCACTGCGTTCAGAATGACAGAATGTTTAGCTTAACTTCTCTCCGGCATCATTTTATGCACTTTTTTCCGGTACGACCAATAAAATACAATCGGATAAACAAAAAGGTTAAATAACGTGTTCGTAACTAAACCTCCTATAACCACAATGGCCAGTGGTTTGGATGCCTCAGAACCGATCCCGGTAGAAAGTGCTGCGGGCATTAAACCGATGGCTGCCATTAAAGCGGTCATGAGTACCGGCCTGAACCTGCTGGCAATCCCGTCACGCATGGCATCGGTAAAAGTCCAGGTTGGATGATGCTTTAAGTCGGCAATGTTGGTTTTGAAACGGGTAATAAGGATTACTCCATTTTGTACACAGATGCCGAATAATGCAATAAAACCAATCCCCGCAGAAATATTAAAGTTTACACCTGCAGCTAACAGCGCCAATATGCCACCGATCATGGCAAAAGGAACATTATTGAGTACCAATAAAGCATCTCTGAAATTTCCGAAAAGTACAAACAGGATAAAAAAGATGAGTAATAAACTTACCGGAACGGCCTGCGATAATCGTGCAATGGCCCTTTGCTGGTTTTCGAAATCGCCGGCCCATTCGAGCTGATAACCCTGAGGCAATTTGATTTTTGCATTTACTTTTTCCTGCGCTTCGGCAATTACGCTACCCATATCCCTGCCACGAACCGAGAATTTAATGGCACCATAACGTTTGTGTTTATCGCGGTAAATCATACTCGGACCAGTAATTTTACGAATACTCGAAATTTCTCCTAATTGTACATTCGATCCTGATAAGGTAGGTACGCGTAGTTTACTGATCGAGCTTTCATCATTCCTGAAATCTTCCGGATAACGGATAATCAGGTCGAATTTCCGCTCACCTTCATAAATTTGCGTAGCGGCTTTACCACCAATGGCCATTTCGATTACAGCGTTGGCATCAGCTGTGCTTACGCCATAAAGTGCCATTTTTTTCTGATCGAGGTTAATCTGCAGTTCAGGCTGACCGAGATTTCTTAAAATCCCCAGATCTTCAATACCATCAACCGTTTTTAAAATGCTTTCTATTTTTTCTTCTTCATTTTCGATGTATTCGAAGTTTTCGCCAAAGAGTTTTACCACAATCGAACCTTTTACACCTGAAACAGCTTCTTCCACATTATCAGAAATGGGTTGCGAAAAATTAAGACTGATGCCGGGAAAGCTTTTTAATTTTTCCTGCATGCGCTCAATCAGCTGTTCCTTGGTCTGTTTGCGCTTCCATTCTTTCCGCGGATAAATATCCACGTGGAATTCCATATTATAAAAGCCGGTGGCATCGGTTCCATCGTTTGGCCTACCGGTTTGCGACATCACCTGTTTTACTTCTTCGAAACTTAAAAAAATCTTCCTCATTTCGTTCGAAAGCTTTTTGGTTTCATCGAGCGAAATACTCAAAGGTCCGGTGGCGCGCACATAAATAGAGCCTTCATCCAGGCTGGGCAGAAACTCGGTACCCAAAAATTTAAAGCTAAAAGCACCCAACAGAAGAACAATAATGGAAATGCTAAAAACGAGTTTCTTTTTTTTGAAGCAGATATCGTAAAATTTAAGGGTTGCTTTGGTAATCCATTCTAAAAAGATATTGTGTTTTTCTTTTACGTCCTTTTTTAAGAGTACGCTTGCCATGGCAGGTACCAGGGTGAAAGTTAAGATCAAAGCGCCCAATAAAGCAAAACTTAAGGTCCAGGCCAGTGGAGAGAACATTTTACCTTCCACTTTTTCAAAAGTAAAAATGGGCAGCAAACCGGTAATGATGATCAGTTTTGCAAATAAAATGCCTTTTCCATTTTCGAGGCTGGCTTTTTTAATGAAACCGAGTTTGCTCATTTTATTAAACTTTTCCATGCCCAGTTTTTTGGCTTTTGCATCTAAAACCACAAAAATACCTTCAACCATGACTACGGCACCATCAATAATAATCCCGAAGTCGATTGCGCCCATAGACAGCAGATTGGCTGGCATACCTTTTAATTTAAGGCAGATAAAGGCAAAAAGCAGTGCCAAAGGAATGATGATGGAAACGATTAAGGTAGTGCGCCAATCGGCCATAAAAAGGAATACGATCAGGGTTACAAACAAAATTCCTTCGAGCATATTGCCCATTACGGTATGTACGGAATAATTTACGAGGTCTTCGCGATCATAAAAAGATTTAATTTTTACATCACCGGGTAAAATGGTGCTGTTTATGACGTTGATTTTTTCTTTCAGTCTGGCAATTACTTCGCTAGGGTTGCCGCCTTTCCTCATCACGATAATACCTTCAACCACATCAGGATCTCTGTCGCGACCAACCTGACCCAATCGTGGCAGGGCCGATTCGGCTACATCGGCAATGGTTTTAACATAAACGGGTGTGCCATTGATGTTATCGACCACCACATTCCTGATTTCGTCGATATTGTTGAGTACGCCAATGCCGCGTACCACATAGGCCTGACCGCTCTGCACGATCACATCGCCTCCTACATTGATGTTGCTTTTAGATACTGCTTCGAAAAGTTCGGTTGCGCTTACGCCATATTGAATGGCTTTCTGCGGATCAACAGTAATCTGATAGGTTTTTACCTCTCCACCAAAACTGACTACGTCGGCGATACCCGAAACGGACAAAAGCTCGCGCTGGATCACCCAATCCTGCAGGGTTTTTAACTCGCGGACCGATTTTTTATCGCTGGTTAAGGTATAACGGAAAATCTCTCCGGTTGGCCCATACGGTGGCTGTACCTCAGGCTGAATGCCTTCGGGCAGATCGGCTTCTTCGAGGTGGTTGTTTACCTGTACACGCGCCTCGGCATAATCTACATCATCTTCGAAACTTACTTTTACAATGGATAAGCCGAAAAGGGAAGAAGAACGGATACTGGTTCGTTTTTCGGTAGGGTTCATGGCAATTTCCAGTGGTCTGCTCACAAACTTTTCTACCTCCTCGGCACTGCGGCCCGGCCATTGGGTAATGATGGTGATGTTGGTATTGGTAACATCGGGAAAGGCATCGATGGTGGTATGTTTGAAGCTTAAATAACCAGCCAGGATTAAAATAAAGGTGGCAAAAAAGATGAAATATTTATTCTTCAGTGCAAAGCCGATAATGCTTTTTATGAATTTATTCATTGTTAAAATCTAGGGGATGAAAAGAAATTATTGTGTTTTCAGGCTTTCGAACAAGAAAACCTGTTTAGAGGCAATAATGCGGTCGCCTGCCTGTACACCTTTGCTGATATAGGTTTTATCGGCGGTTTTGCGGCCAATTTCGATCTCCTGAATCCTTACTTTATGATCCTGGCCCAAAACAAGCACATAATTTTTGTTTTCATCGAAAATAACGGCTCTCGAATTTAATACCGGAAGATCGATGACTGAATTTGCCGAGACTTTAACCGTTCCAAGCATGCCCGGTTTTAACAAGAAGTCCGGATTCGGGATCACCACCCTGGCATTCATTACTTTGCTTTCCTGATCAACCTGGTTGTATAATTTCTCTATTTTACCTTTAAAAACATGATCTGGATAGGATAGGGTTGATAAACTCACTTCATTGCCAGCTTTTACACGCGAAATATCCGATTCGTAGATATTGATCATGGCCCAAACGTTCGATAGATCGGCAATGGTGAAAAGGCTTTTGTCGTTATCGCCACGTAACTGCATGTTCTGGGTAACGTTTTTTTCGATCACAAAACCATTAATTGGCGATTTAATGGCATATAATCCGTTGCTACTGCCGCCATTGAGTTTTAATACGGAGTTGGCTCTTTTTACTTCTGCTTTTTTGATCTGATAATCGTTTTTGGCTTCTTCCAATTCTTTTGCCGATGATAAACCACTCTGGAAAAGTTGTTCGGCCTGTTTAACCGATCGTTCTGCATTTTTAAGTTCAGCATTGGCAGCGATAACCTCTTTGTCAAAGCCAGCCATTTCGGAACTGGTGAGGGTGGCCAGCGTTTGTCCGCTAATAACCTGATCGCCCAGCCTTACCCCAACATGGTTTACCATACCGCTTACCATAGGGAAAAGTTCCGACCGGCGCTCTTCGTTTGCGGCTATTTTAGCAGAAAAGATCAGTTCGGTTTTGCTGTTGGCCTGTTGTACGGTATCGATCAGTAAACGGTTGATCAATGAATCGGTGATGGCAAATTTTTCGGCTGGTGTCGCCGTTTTATGTTCGCTACAGCCAAAAATTAAACTGGTTGAAGCAATTAATATGGCATTTTTGTAAAGGTTTTGCATGGGGATTATTTAAAAATATTGGAACCGGTTACATAATTGAGTTCGGCACGGGTACTCATTCTTTCGAACTGGAGTTTGTTTAATTGCAGCGTATTTTCTTTGTAGGCATCGTAGAGGTCTAAAAATTCAATCAGACTGATGTTTCTTGCCTTGAAATTTTTGATCAGGCCTGAAATGAGTGTATTGAAGTCGCTACAGAATGCGGGATCAATTTCGGTATACAGTTTTTCGTTGCGTATGGCAGTTTTGTAACTGTTAAATACCTCGTTCTCGAGTATTGCTTCCTGTTTTTTAATATTTACATCTGCTGCAGCTATGCCAACCTGTGCTTTTTTGATTTCACCCTGATTCCTAGAAAAAAGTGGAATGGGGATTTTAATGCCTAAACCAGTATATTTTTCGGGATAATTACCTTTAAGGTCATAACTCAGGCCAATTTCTATGTCGGGGATAGCCATTGCCTTTTGCAGTTTTAAATTACGTTCGTTATAAAGCAAATCTGTTTTGGCGAGTTTAAGATCAGCGCGGTTGGCCCTTGCCGAATCAAGCAATGCGCTGTAGGGTACCTTGTCGGGTGACAAGTAATCTGTCTGATCTAAAACCAATGATATTGAAGCACCTGCGGAGATGCCACAAAGCAATTTTAAATCTTTATAATTATCTTCCAGTTCGTTTAATAAACCAGCCTGTTCGGCTTTAAGGTTGATCAACAGTGATTTAATCCTGATCACATCCTTTGCAGCAACATTCCCCATTTTTAGCTGGAGATCATAGGCTTTTAGCAATTGATCGGTTGAGCCGATCTGTTCCTGATAAACTTTTACCGATTGTGCCGAGAAGGAGGTTTTGTAAAAGGTATTTACGAGTTCGAATTTGAGTGTTCTTAACAGGTCGAAATATTCGTATTCGGCCAATTTAACTCCTGTTTGGGCGAGTTTGATGTTTTTATTGCGTTTACCTGCCAGTTTAAACAATTGAGAAATAGATCCGGCGTATTGTCCATAAGCATAAGAAGTTTGCAGAAACTTTTTTGTTTCGTGGTTGTAGAAAAGATTTTCGTACTCAAGAGTAGGATTTTCGAATAGTTTGGCGGTAATGATTTCTGCCTTTGCTTTATCAATGTCATAATTGCTTGCCAGGAGGTCGAAATTATTTTTTAAAAATAGGCTTTCGGCCTGGCTTAGGTTTAAGCTTAGCGTATCAGTTTGTGCGAAAGTTGCTCCTGCCGTTATGGAGAAAAAGAAAATGAACAACGTAGATATTTTTACCATATTGGCAAAACTATCCTTGCCGGATTAAAGGGGGATTAAATTGGGCTTAAAAGGGGATTAAAGTTGGAAGGTATACTTACGCTCTGTGAAACTCAGGTAAGCTTAGGTGTCTCAGGTGGTGATAATAAAAAAGGGATAAACTGTAATTTACCACCTTAGTCACCTAAGAACACCTAAGCTGTTAAATGCTTTTTTTACAGTTGTCTATTCCTTTGACCATATAAGGAATATAAGAACCATGTAAACTTATATGCCCTTAAATACTCATGCTTGCGCTCGTTTCCAAACGAGCGCATAAATAGTTACACGATTTTATCGTTGTAAACGATATACTATTCAACGCTCGTTAGAAACGAGCGTTAGCGCAGGGGGCGAGGAACTTATCGCTAGCAACTAAAGTTTCCCCAACCTCACTGTAAAAGTGCAGCCACCCTTATCAAGGTTGTTTACAATTATTTAACCTTTAAGCAGATCGACGATTTTCTGTGCCATGTAAAGTCCCATGCCTTCGCCCTTATGTCCCTTCTCGTTGGCCCGGGTATAAAAAGGTTTAAAAATATCAGCCTGATCTTCGGTAGCGATGCCAGTTCCGTGATCGGTGATGTGGATGAGATAATCATTTTCAGTGGCTTCAACCAGAATGTTTACCTCCTGATTATCGGAAAATTTAAAGGCATTTGAAATGATGTTGTCTAATGCAATCTGTATTAAAATCGCATTGGCCAGGATTTCAGGTTTCGGTTCAATTTGGTGCGCATAAATAGTTACACGATTTTATCGTTGTAAACGATATACTATTCAACGCTCGTTAAAAATGAGCGTTAGCGCAGGGGGCAAGGAACTTATCGCTAGCAACTAAAGTTTCCCCAACCTTACCGTAAAAGTGCAGCCACCCTTATCAAGGTTGTTTACGGTTATTTCGCCATTTAAAAGATCGACGATTTTCTGTGCCATGTAAAGTCCCATGCCTTCGCCCTTATGTCCGTTCTCGTTGGCCCGGGTATAAAAAGGCTTAAAAATATCAGCCTGATCTTCAGTAGCGATGCCAGTTCCCTGATCGGTGATGTGGATGAGATAATCATTTTCAGTGGCTTCAACCAGAATGTTTACCTCCTGATTATCGGAAAATTTAAAGGCATTTGAAATGATGTTGTCTAATGCAATCTGTATTAAAATCGCATTGGCCACGATTTCAGGTTTTGGTTCAATTTGGTTTTGATCAATAATTTTAAGATCGCGGTTTTTCTGCGATTTCCATTCGGTTTGGATTTTGGAAAGTAAATCATCCAGGCTGATCGGAACAAGCTGCGAATTGATCAGTTCGAGGTCCATTTTGGCCAGGGCAACTAAACCGGTAATAGTGTGCTCCATTTTTTCAGCATCTTCGAGCATTGAAGCGATTACTTTTTGATAAGCTAACTGATCCCTTTCTTTTGATAGGGCAAGTTCGGCGGTCATCATGATCCGGGTTACGGGTGTCCGTAACTCGTGTGAGGCATTTGCAACAAAGGTTTTCTGTAAAATAAAAGCCTGTTCAAGCTCTTCCATCAAATGGTTAAAACTTTGGGCAATGAGGTTAATTTCGTCTTTATTGTTATTTTCTTCCACTCTAAATTCCATGTGCTGCGAACCGGCCTGTTTTACTTCGAGCATGAATTTTTGCAGGGGTTTTAGCATTTTCTGAGCAACCCAGCGGCTTAATAATAATACAACCAGCGAAATAAGGATGAAGATAAAAATCATGATCTTCAACAGTTTGTTTAGCCTGTTGTGTGATCCCTGATCGTCGGCAGAAGCGAGGATTACAAAGTCGCCCTGATTATCCTTGTAATAAATACCTACTACCTGGCGCTGACCGTCGGTATATTTTAAACGTCCTTTTCGGCGTACTTCATCGATGGTGGCGGGCGCCCAGTATTGTGCGGTATCGCCTATAAAGGTGGCCCTGTTTTTTTTGTCATAAACGCGGATCACTTCACTGTTTAGCTTTTGCAGGTATTTATGGCGTACGGTGTTTAACGCATCGCGACTGATTTCGTCGGCTTCGAGGTACAGTTTGGCAGTAACCATGGTACGATCGGTTAGGCGCTCGAAGAAATCGGCTTCCAAAAACTTCATAAAAGTAAAATACACGGTACAGAGTACCGCAAAGAGCATTGAAGTGCTGATCAGGGTAAAATATAGTGCTATCCGATCCTTTATTTTCATCTATTTCAAAATGTAGCCCATATTAATTTTAGTGTGGATGAGTTTGCGCTCAAAATCTTTTTCGATTTTTTTACGCAGAAAATTGATATACACATCAATTACATTGGTACCGGTTTCAAAGCTGATATCCCAGGCCTGCTCGGCAATAAACTGCCTGGAGAGTAAACGGTTGGGATTGCGCATAAAAAGCTCGAGCAAAACAAATTCTTTGGCACTCAATTCGATTGTTTTACCGGCGCGACTTACTTCCTTGCTATAGGTATCAAGTACAAGATCTTCAAAATATAATTTATGGTCTGTTTTAGCATCAACAGGAGGTTGCCTCCTTAAAAGTGCTGCCACCCTGGCCAAAAGTTCTTTCAGGTGGAAGGGTTTTACGAGATAATCGTCGGCGCCGGCTTCGAGGCCCGTAACTTTATCATCAATGGTGCCCATGGCGGTAAGCATGAGGATTGGTGTTTGTAAAGCATTTTCCCTGAGGTGCTTACAAAGCCGGATGCCGTTGAGTCCGGGCATCATCACATCGATAATGAAGAGGTTAAAACTTTCGCCCAAGAAAAGATCCAGCGCATCAATCCCATTGGCTTCGGTAAGTACCTGGTAATCGTTTTCTTCGAGAGCTGATTTTAACAGTTCGGCAATTTTAGGGTCGTCTTCCGCTATTCCAATCTTTAGCATGTAACAAAAGTAACCATCTCATCTTAAAACGGGATTAAAATGGATGGTCTTTCTGTCATTTCAGGAGGTTTTCAGTTTTGGTGAGGAATTTTGCCGTGGCCTCATTGATATCCAGATCCATGCGATTTGCGAGTACCGTTAACCACCAGATACATTCGCCCAGTTTATGCTCTAGTTCGGGAATGGTTTGTTCGCCTTTGGGCCAGCGCCCCTGTTGCGACATGGTTAACCTGCCAACCAAACCTGCGTCGGTAAGAAAAGCTAGTGCATCTTCTTCAACCGTCCACTCGCTGCCATGGTGTAGCAGTTCGAGTTCGTGGTAACGTTTGCGGAGTGCCAGCGATCTTTCTTTTATTGCTGTTGAATCTAAATTTTCCATCTAATTTTTATAAAACGACTGTTTAAAAGCCACCGGGGTTTGATTGGTTTTCTTTTTGAAAATCTTATTGAACGATTGGGGATGTTCGAAACCTAAATGATAAGCCACTTCGGCAACGGTCAATTTATCTGAAGCCAGAAATTCTTTTGCTTTTTCAATCACTTTATCGTGGATGTGCTGTTGGGTATTCTGTCCGGTAAGGCTGCGTAACATATCGCTAAGGTATCTTGGCGAAAGATTTAATTCTTCCGCCAGGTACGAAACCGTAGGCAATCCTTTGGTGAGTGTTTTTTCCTCATTGAAATATTGGTTCAAAATGGCCTCCAATTGCATCAGCAAATTGTGGTTTGCCGCTTTTCGGGTTATAAACTGCCGCTTGTAAAAGCGGTTACTGTAGTTGAGGAGCACTTCGATATGCGAAATAATTACATCCTGACTAAAATCGTCGATCCTGCTGTTCAGTTCCTGTAAAATGTGCTTAAAAACTTCAGAAATGGTGATTTTTTCTTGTTCCGACAGATACAGGGCTTCATTGGCAGAATAAGAGAAGAAACCATAATTGCTGATACTTTTAGCCAGTGGATAACTCCTTAAAAAATCGGGGTGGATCAATAAAGTATAACCGGAATAATCTTTTTCATCTTCTGCTGCGGCGATGATCTGGTTGGGTGATAAAAAAGAAATGCCACCCTCCTCAAAATCGTAATGGTGCTGACCGTATTTTATTTTACCCTGTAAGTTTATTTTGTAGGATATTTTATAAAAGTTGAGCAACAACAAGGTTGGCAGTTCGGCCTCAGGCGTGGTAATGTCGGCATAGTTAACCAGGCTCAGCAACGGATGTAGTGGCTTTGGCAAACCCAATGCACGGTGCAGCTCGGATATAGAATCGAATTTTTGAGGCAGGCGCTCTTCCTTTTTCATTGTGCAAATTTATTATTAATTTGGTGTTCAATCTGGTTAATGTTCCATGCTACAGTGCTTTGGTCGATCATATCATGTACAACAGATTCGCTTAGTTCGTCCATCAGCTTGTGCATGGATTCGGTTCCGTTTTTCACACTATCCCAAATCAGCATGTCGACAATAGTACGGTCTGTTTTTTGGAAAATCCTTCTGGAGATAAATCCGGGCTGACGTTTCAAAAAATCGTCGATTTCATTATTGGCAGCAATAAACTGTTCGCAGGTATAACCTTTTAACTTAAAGGTAGTGATTTCTACGGCTTCTGATTTTATCATAACTCTTAATTTAATTCCGGTGCATTGAGATTTAACGCTTGGCGCAGGTTGATCCTGAAATTCTCGCTTCCCTGATCAAGACGCTGCCGGGCAATTTTTTTAGCATCTTCTCCAGCTAAATAGCGCAGTTGATCTTTGCCATCGGTAGCAGCTTCGTAAACTACTGCTGCAATTTTTTCGGCTTCAGTAAAGGTAATGAGTGTGCCATCGGCAAAAAGTTCGCCCAATCTTTTATTCAACGTTTCGTAATCCTGATCTATAGTAGCCTGCATGCCCTTAACAAAATCACTTTTAATGCCACCCGGAGCTACTGTTTTAATACCGATATTAAACTGGGCAAGATCGTAAGAAATACTTTCACTAAATCCTTCCAGTGCCCATTTAGTTGCATTGTACACTGGAGAAAGGGGATTGGAAGAGAAGCCGCAAACGGATGTGGTGGTGATAAATAAACCGTTTTTGAGTGTTTTAAAATAGGGGATAAAAGCTTTGATCACCCTTAATGCGCCAATGAGGTTGGTGTCGATCTGTTGCAAAATCTGTGCTTCGGTGTAAGATTCTAAGGCACCAACTAAACCGTAACCGGCATTGTTAAATACGAGGTCGATATTGCCCATTGTAATAGCCTTTGCTATGGTTGCTTCAATCTGGTTGGTATTGGTTACGTCGAGCGGTAAGAGGATCACATTTTCGAGATGTTGCAATTCTGTTTCCTTTTCGGGATTCCGCATGGTGGCGATCACTTTCCAGCCTTTTGACAGAAATAATTTTGCGGTGGCTTTGCCCAAACCTGTTGAAGCACCTGTGATGAAGATTGTTTTCATTTTTACTGTTTTAAATATTACGTCACAAAGGTGTAGAATGCTTAAAAGGCCCGATGATCCAAAATGAGTTATGTTGTAGCTGAAATGACGTTATTGTCAATCCTGAGCCTGTCGAAGGATGCGCGGGCTTAATCTAATTTAACAATGATACAGTCCTGCTTATTTGGGTTTTAACGCTTAACATCAGCCGGATCGGCACTGTAGGCTAAACTTTTTACCTGCAGACTGATACCGTTTATGGCATCATCGCGTCGCTTATCCAAAGCCTCTATTTCTGCAGTTACCAAACTGGCCTGACTGATCTTAAAAAGTTTTTCAACATCATCTTTTGCTGCAAGCAGCGCATCGTACTGTGCGCTAACATTAAGGGCGGCTGGATTACTTTTCAATACAATATTCAAGGTATCGGTTAAGTACTGGATATACGCTGCGTTTCTGAGTGGTTGTAATGCGATTGAGTTAATCATAGGTTTTTTAATTTAATGGTTGATGTTATTTTTACGTTTTACTTTG
>NZ_JAVTSU010000030.1:0-54143 GCF_032678605.1 Pedobacter miscanthi | reverse complement strand
GTTTAATGACAGTGCAGAATCGTCATTGCCAGCCCGACTGGCAATCGTAATGCCTTGGTAGGGGTTGCAGGTTGCATTACGATTAGCTTCGCTGAGTACTTCGTGGTTCCCGCCTGCGCGGGAATGACGACCATTCTTTAGAATTTGTCATTGATAGAGGTTAGCATTTTTTAAATACATTGGAGGTTTAATGACAGTGCAGAATCGTCATTGCCAGCCCGACTGGCAATCATAATGCCTTGGTAGGGGTTGCAGGTTGCATTAAGATTAGCTTCGCTGAGCACTTCGTGGTTCCCGCCTGCGCGGGAATGACGCCCGCTGTTATGGATTCTGTTATTGACAGCGATGTTTAGAATGACAGAAGAGGAGGCAAGGATACAGTCCTCCCAATGCCGTGGCCTGTGGCAACACAGACCAATTTATGGTTTTTTTCTCGGTCTGTGAGCACACAGACCGAGGAGGTGGGTTACAATAAAGCCCTATCTAAATGCACATAACCGCCATCTACATGGATTAGTTGGCCGGTAGTGTGGCTCGATTTATCCGATAATAAAAACACGGCGGTATTGGCGATCTCATCTACAGTAGTCATTCGGTTTTCGAAAGGGATTTTATCGGTAATGCTTTTTAGTTTCTCATCCCTGTTATCGAAAGAGCTAATCCATTTTTCGTATAACGGTGTCCAGGCTTCAGCTACAATAATGGCATTAACGCGGATGCTGTATGGCAATAATTCTACCGCCCATTCGCGGGTTAAAGCATTTCTGGCACCATTTGATGCGGCATAACCAGATGTTCCGCCCTGTCCGGTTTCGGCTGTTTTACTACCGATATTCAAGATTGAACCTCTACTCTCTTTCAACGCAGGTAAAGCATACTTGGCTAAAAGGTAATAATGCACCACATTTTTATGCAGCGATTCCATAAAAGCTTCGTAGGTACCATTTTCGAGGCCAACGCCATCATTTACACCTGCATTATTTACCAAACCATCTATTCTATTGTATTTTGTAAGAATATCATCTACGATGGTTTTACAACTTTCGGGTGCGGTAAGTTCTGCTGTGAAATAGTCGGCTTTTAAGCCTAAATCTTTTACTTCCTGAAGCATTTTCAGGTTATCTTCCTCATTTCGGCCAATGATGATTGGAAAAGCATTTTCGATGGCCAAAGCTTTAACAATTGCTGCACCGATGCCTTTTGCACCACCACTAACCAATATTATTTTTCCGTCTAAATTTAAATTCATATTCGGTTATGTTTTTGTTTTTATTTAAGCAAAGCGCCAGGCGTCTAGGGCATAGATAGGGACTTTGTCTGTGTAGATTTCTCCATTCCGTTTCACTCCAGTCGAAATGACGGTTTTATTCGAAAACTTTCCATCTCACATCTTCCATTTTACCTCATCCATCTTCCATTACCTAAAGGCTTACCCCCCTTTTCCATGGAATAAAATCATCCTGGTTAAGCTGTACGGCTTTCGGAATTTCTTCTCCGCTGGCTACTTTAATGCAATATTCGAGGATATCTTCGCCCATTTCGTTAATGGTTTTTTCGCCGTTAATTACTGCTCCGGTATCAATGTCGATAATGTCGCTCATGCGTTTGGCCAGAACAGAATTGGTTGCCACTTTAATGGTTGGACATACTGGGTTTCCCGTTGGGGTACCCAAACCTGTGGTAAACAGAATAAGCGTTGCACCGGCAGCTGCTTTACCGGTTGTGGCTTCTACATCGTTTCCTGGTGTGCATACCAGGCTTAAACCCGGTTTAGTAGCAGGTTCGGTATAATCTAGCACATCTACAATAGGAGCAGAGCCCGCTTTACGCGCTGCGCCGGCCGATTTGATTGCATCGGTAATTAAACCATCTTTAATATTGCCCGGCGAAGGGTTCATGTAAAAACCTGAGCCTACTTTATGTGCCAAATCATCGTATTCGGTCATTAAGCGGATAAATTTTTCCGCCGTAGGCTGATCTACCGATCTGTCGATCATTTCCTGCTCCACACCACAAAGCTCAGGGAATTCGGCTAATAATACTTTTGCACCCAATGCCACCAATAAATCTGCACAGTAACCCACAGCCGGATTGGCAGAAATGCCACTAAAACCATCACTGCCTCCACATTTTACGCCTACGCATAACTTGCTTAAAGGGGCTTCTGTACGTTCTTGTTTATTGATGAACATCAGGCCTTCAAAAGTGCTTTTGATTGCATTCTGGATTAGTTGTTCTTCACTTTGTGTTTTTTGCTGTTCGAAAATTAAAAGTGGTTTGTCGAAATCAGGATCAAGTGTTAAAAGATCCCGTTTAAAATCTTCTACCTGTAAATGCTGACAACCAAGACTTAAAACGGTAACACCAGCCACATTAGGGTGATTGGCATAAGCAGCCAGTAATTTGCTTAATGTATCCGAATCCTGACGGGTGCCGCCACAACCGCCGTTATGCGTAAGGAATTTAATCCCGTCAACATTTTTAAAGGTACGGTTGGCTTTATCTGCTTTAGGTTCGAAACTGATATTATCAATACTTTCTCCACTTTCGTAAGCCTGAACGAGCTTGTGCGTGTACGATTTATATTGAGCATCTACCGCATAACCAAGTTCGCTATACAATGATTCTTTTATAATATCGAGATTTCTGTTTTCGCAGAAAACCGTTGGAATAAACAACCAGTAATTGGCGGTACCCACTGCACCATTTTTACGGTGATAGCCATAAAATTTACGGTTGCCATATTGGCTCACATTAGGTGCTTCCCATTTATAATTAACATTGCGGTAGGCAAAGGGTTCAGCAGCGTGTTTGGTGTTCTCTACACTCATGCGCATGCCAGCCTTTACATCAAACTGCACTTTCCCAACCAAAACGCCGTACATAATCACTTCGTCGCCAGCATTCATATCCTGCATAAAAAACTTATGTTTTGCCGGAATTTCATCAACGGTAAAATAGGTATTCGCCTCGTGCACAATTTCGGCCGCAACGGGTAAATCCTGCAGCGCTACCAAAACATTATCAGCATTGTTAATTTTGATGACTAAATTTTTCATCTATATAATAATATGTATTTATTGTAAACCATCACGGGTTAAATCATCCCTTATCGTTAACCACAGATAAAAAGGATGCACACAGATATAAAAATCCGTGTTTATGTGTATGCATCTGTGTTAAAAAATATAACAGATGGTTGTTCA
This sequence comes from Pedobacter miscanthi, assembly GCF_032678605.1. Lineage (GTDB taxonomy): Bacteria > Bacteroidota > Bacteroidia > Sphingobacteriales > Sphingobacteriaceae > Pedobacter > Pedobacter miscanthi_A. The sequence goes on along the minus strand of NZ_JAVTSU010000030.1, from coordinate 50,937 downwards.
TTCATAATGCTATTTTTCTAAACTTATTTCTTTTTCAATATGATTGGGTTTCCAGCCTTTCCAGCCAAAGTAAAATACCACTAAAAAGCAAACGAATGGTACTATATAACCATATTGTATGTGATGTGTAGCATCTGATATCAAGCCCAATACTGGCGGTAAAAACGCGCCACCTACAATCGACATTACAATCAGTGATGAACCCAGTTTGGTATCTTTGCCTAAACCGGCTATGCCTAAAGAGAATATGGTTGGGAACATGATCGACATAAAAAATGCCACGCCAATTAAAGCATAAACCGTAATCATTCCGCTTGCAAAAATAGATACCAGGGTAAGTAGCGCACTGATTAAAGCGTATAACATTAACAATTTGTGTGGAGCGACAAACCTCATGAAAAAGGTGCCTGCAAATCTACCAATCATGAAAGCCAGGCCGGCTGCCCCAGAGTACCAAGCGGCCTGTACCTGAGTAATTCCTGCAGATGAGGTTACAAAACTGATAAATAAACTCAATACACAAACCTGTGCGCCTACATAAAAAAACTGTCCGATAACCGCCCAACGCAAATGGCTGTGGCCCAATACATGTTTGAAAGAGCTTTTTTCATTCGTATTTTCTTCTTCCTTAATATCAGGTAGTTTGGTAAAAATAAACAGGATGGCCACTACAATAATCAGGATACCCAGAATTAAATAAGGCGCTTTTACGGTTGAAGCTTCTTCGAGCATATAAGCCTGCTTTTCTAAAGGCAATAATTTCGCCAACTGGGCATCGGTGTATTTTGCTTCGGTAAAAATCAATTTACCTCCGAGTACAGGTGCTAAAAATGCGGCTAAACCATTAAAAGATTGAGAGAAGTTTAAACGTTGGGTAGCGGTTTCTGGCGTTCCGAGTACGGTAACGTAAGGATTTGCAGCTGTTTCTAAAAAAGTTAAACCACAGGCGATGATAAAAAGTGCCCCGAGGAAAAAGATGTACTGCGCAGTATTGGCTGCGGGTATAAATAACAAACAACCAATGGCAAATAAAACAAGCCCCAATATGATCCCACTTTTGTAACCATATTTCCGCATGATGTAACCCGCGGGAAGTGCCAATAAAAAGTAGGCGATAAAAACGGATGAATCGACCAGGGTAGATTCGAAAACGTTTAGTTGAAACGCTTTGCGTAAATGGGGAATTAAAACCGGATCGAGGTTATGCACAAAACCCCAGAAGAAAAAGAGGCTGGTGACCAGAATTAATGGGAACAGGTATCCATTGCCATTCTTTTTTGGCGTATCGGATGCCCGAAAATTTGTTGTGGTAGTGTGGCTCATATTGGTTTGGTTAGGCTGGTTTTGTTAAAAATAAAAAGACTTAAACTCCGGGCGCCATGGGCACCGATCACTAATGATTGCTCGATATCTGCCGTTTTTTAAAGGTTCTGCGATAAATATACCCTATCCATAACTGGTATCTTTCGATGTAACAAGGAATAAATAATCCCACCTTCATAAATATGTTTTTGGTTAGTTGTTGTATTACAAATTAAGTCCTTAAGTGCTAATAAAAATTTAACTTTATGATCTAATTATTAAATGATATTGGCTCAATTTTATACATTGCGGAATATTACTGCATATTAGATTGATTTTTTAAAATTTTATGAAACCGCATTTACTTAATGTATCTACCAATACGGTAGATTCTTTTAGCGCCCGGAGGGATATTATGCCGGATGTAAACAACCTGTGGCATTACCATTCTGCCTTAGAGCTGATTTATATTAAAAAGGGCCGGGGAACGCAGTTTATTGGCGATAGCATTAAAAATTTTAGTGAAGGAGATGTGGTGCTGCTTGGAAGTAATCTACCTCATTACTGGCGGTTTGACCCCGAATTCTTTGAAAAAAAAGACGCAGAATCAGTTGATGTTTACGCCATTCATTTTAAGGAAGATTTTTTAGGTACCACATTTGTAGATTTGCCTGAAAACCAGGAACTCAAAAAAATGCTGGCACAATCTAAACAGGGAATACAGTTACAGGGAGCTGCAAAAGAGCGGATAGCTAATTTAATGCCCATGATTATTGAAGCAAAGGGTACCATGCGAATTATTAAGCTGTTGGAAGTCCTCACCGAAATTGCCAGTTGTGAAGAAAAAACAACATTGGTTTCGCTTGGATTTAAACCCAACTTCCTGGAAAACGAAAAAGACAGAATCCAGTCGATCTATAATTATACCATCAGTAATTATAAGAAAAAGATAGAACTGAAAGAAATTGCTGCCGTAGCTAAAATAAGTCCAAATTCGTTCTGTAAATTCTTTAAAACTAAAAGCCGGAAAACCTATACACAGTTTCTGAACGAGATCAGGGTAGGGCAGGCTTGTAAACTGCTGATCGAAAATGATTTAACGGTAAAAGAAATCTGTTACGATTGCGGTTTCTATAACTTTACCAGTTTTCATAAATATTTTAGGGAGATAACCGGTAAAACACCACTTAAATATCAGCAGGCTTTTTCGAAGCGATAGCTATACTGTCATTCTGAGGAATAATTTATGGTATAAAATCAATATTAGTGACAGATGGGTAAAAAGGTAAATGGCTTCGTGGTATCGTCATTTCGACCGCAGTGGAGAAATCTTTTAAACTTGATTTTATAATTTGTTACCAAGATTTCTCTTTCAAATGTTCGGGATTACACTCCAGTCGAAATGACGACTTTACTATGGAATCTGTTATTGATAACATAACGAAGAATCTTTTATTTACGAGTACCAGACAGCTTGGCGGATCGGAAAACATACCATTCATTAATAAACCCGCTTTTACTCCAAGAACCACAGGTTTTGCGCTTCAAAACTAATCTTAAAGTTTATTGCTTTAAGGTTCCCAATCAAGTTGGAAATAACGATATCTCCTACCTCGCCTGAAACTTATCCCTATATTGCGTTGGCGTCATCCCGACAGATTTTCTGAATACCTTCCTAAATGCCTTTGGATCGTTATAACCAGAGTTATAAATTACCTCCGTCATCTGCTGTGCCGTTTGCTCCAATAGTTTTTTGGCTGCCTCAATACGGGTTTGCTGCAGGTACTCGATCGGGGTAATGCCGGTTACCTGTTTAAAACGACGTACAATATTCCGTCTGCTTGATGGAATATCTTTAATCATTTCTTCAATGGTAGCCACATCCTGGTAATTATTTTCTATTTTTTCCTGTGCAGAGGCCACCAGGTCATCGTTATGGTAACGGATAGGCTGAAAGGTACTAAAGTACAATTGGTTTACACGATCCATATCGATGGCGAAAACCTTGGCAACTTTAACGGCCATGTCTTTTCCGCAATGGATTTGTAAAAGATGTAATAATAGATGGAAAGTAGAGGTTGCGCCCCCACTGGTAAACAGTTTACCATCTTGCGTTACCGTTTTGTCGGCTTTTAAATGCACCTGTGGAAAAGCAGTGGAGAATGCTGTACAGGCATCAACATGGGTAGTAGCGGCTTTACCATCTAGTAATCCTGATGCGGCCAATAAAAAAGCACCGGTGCAAAAAGTAGCAATTTCTGCCCCATCATGATGTTGTTTGTTTAACCATGGGATATAACTTTTATTAACCGAAATACATTCTTTAATATCATTGGTGGCAAATGACGGAATTAAAATCAAATCGAGACCAATGGCTTTTTGCAAGGATATACAGGGGTGCTCGCTAAAGTTGTAATCCTTATCATCCGCAGTAATTAAACTAATATTAAAAGGAGTTTCTAGCTGATCTTTTCTGTAAAATCCATTTACGGTATCAAAAACGTCTAAAATAGCTGCAACACTTAATAATCTGAAGTTTTGGGGCATTAAAACACCTATTTGTATCATTTGGTTAAAAATTAGCTATCGTAAATATATAAAAATTGTCTGAAATGCCCCTTAATATTGACTTTTACGGCAAGGGTGAGCTTCAATATTAAGCCTTAACTTTATTTAAGTTAACCAATAATAAAAAACAATATGAAAACTACACCAACCAGTAGCAGCATGTACGGACTAATTGTGCTGTACGAAATGCATACCGATTTTTTATTGAGGGCTTTGAATGGGATAGATGAAAAAGATGCCCAAAAAAGACTGGATACTAAGGCGAATCATATCTCCTGGATTACGGGCAGTATAGTGCAGGGCAGGTACTTTCTGGCTAAATCGTTCGGAATTGATCTTCCATCTATTACCGACGAACTTTTTGCCAATAATAAAGGCATTATAGACGATGCGGTTTATCCATCATTGGCCGATTTTATAAAAGATTGGGTAGCAATTTCTCCGCTTTTGCAAGAAGCGTTAACACAGGCTTCGGATGAGAAACTTAAAGAAAAACTCACCATACCCGGAATGGAAATCACGCTTTTCGAAATGATCAGTTTCAGCACCTATCGCGATGCCAATTGCATTGGGCAGATTGCCCTTTGGCGCAGGTTACTAGGCTACCCGGGAATGAATTATATGTAAATTATGGAAAAGGTAATGAAAGAAGCCGACGAAACCTTGTCGGCATTAGAAAATGTTTTCTCCGAATTTGATGCTGCTGAAATAAATAAGGTGCCATTTGAGGGAAGCTGGACGGCTGGTCAGTTGGCCAAACACCTGGTTATGGCAAATTCGGGTTTTTTGCAGATAATCAATGGTCCTGTAACGGACACAGATAAACCAGCTGATTTAATGGTGCAGGAAATTAGAAATGATTTTTTGAATTTCAATGTGAAATACGATTCACCTAAAGAGATTTATCCTGAAGATAGCATTTATGATTATTCTGAATTATTGGAAAATTTAAAACAGATCAGGCTGGGGACTTTAAACGCCGCAACTGGCTTGGATTTAACTAAAACATGTGTTTCTTATGAACTGCCCGGTTATGGTTTTTTAACCCGGTTAGAAGCAATTTATTTTGTGATTTATCACACACAAAGGCATATACATCAATTAAAAAATATTTACAGTGGCTTAAATCCTAATTGATTTTAACTAAATTTATGAGAAACAACAGGCTTGATTTGCTAAATCCTTATATCGGTACATGGAAAACAGAAGGTTTAACCAAATCGGGCGAAGTAATAAAGGGAACTGATAAGTACGAATGGATTGAAGGCAGTTTCTTTTTAACACACAGGGTGGATGTAATGTTCAACGATAAAAAGATCCAATCTTTAGAAATTACACATTACGATGATATGGAGGATGTTTTTAGGTCGCAGTCTTTTAATAACCAGGGAAATATTTCCATTTCTACCCTTAAAATTTACGATGACATCATTTTAATATTTGCTGATACAGAAAGATTTATAGGAAATTTTAAGACGGAAACGATAGTGGGAAAGTGGGAGCAATTTGATGGTAAAAACTGGGTGGAATGGATGGATATTAAGCTGACGAGGATGACCGACAGACTTTAATGAGCACCCAATCAACAATTTTCAATTACCAATGGCCCAATGAACTAATGACGAATTAACTAATAAACTAAATAAAACAATGGCAACACTTAACACGTATTTAAATTTTAACGGTAATACCGAAGAAGCATTCAACTTTTACAAATCGGTTTTTGGAGGTGAGTTTCTGGTCGTTCAACGCTATAAAGATTCGCCTGGCTGCGATGGCATGAGCGTAGGCGATCAGGAGAAACTAATGCATATCGCTTTGCCGGTTGGAGGCAACATACTGATGGGAACTGATATTACCGACCCAATGCCGGCATCTACCTTTGGTACAGGTATTTCGCTTTCGGTTGATGCGCAAAGTGAAGAGGAAGCTAAACAGCTTTTTGATGATTTATCGGCCGGAGGTACAGTAACAATGGCTTTGGAAAAAACATTCTGGAATGCGCTTTTTGGAATGGCTACAGATAAATTCGGGATCCAATGGATGGTGAATTATGATTATAAGTAATTGAGTCCAAAGTTCATAGTCGAACATTACTAAAAGGTGTTTGCTAGTGATAAAAACAAACACGCTAGCTAAAGGTGTAGTATATGTATCTAACATTAAAAATCGATCATTAAGGAGTTAAGAAAATTAAGGTTAGCGATTATTTTAAGCCATGTGGCTATTAACCATGAACCAATAGACCATTAAGGAGTTAAGAAAATTAAGGTTAGCGATTATTTTAAGCCATGTGGCTATTAACGATAAACAATTAGACCATTAAGGAGTTAAGAAAATTAAGGGATAGCGATTATTTTAAGCCATGTGGCTATTAACGATAAACAATTAGACCATTAAGGAGTTAAGAAAATTAAGGTTAGCGATTATTTTAAGCCATGTGGCTATTAACGATAAACAATTAGACCATTAAGGAGTTAAGAAAATTAAGGTTAGCGATTATTTTAAGCCATGTGGCTATTAACTATGAACCAATAGACCATTAAGGAGTTAAGAAAATTAAGGTTAGCAATTATTTTAAGCCATGTGGCTATTAACTATGAACCAATAGGCCATCAACCAGTTAACCCATTAACCAACCTGCAGGTACCAATAAACTAATGGCCAGTGAACCAATGAACTAATAAAAAAAAACATTATTTTTAAAATACAAACTAAAACTTAACCAATATGAAAATTGCAGTAATTGTTGTTCGCGTGCTTTTGGCCGCTATGTATTTATTTGCTTCTGTAAGCTATTTTCTTAATCTAATGCCTAAGGCACCCGAAATGACGGCTGCCCAAACCAGCTTTATGACAGGAGCAATGGCAGCGGTATATCTTTTTCCATTGATCAAAATAACAGAACTGATCGGAGGGGTATTGTTGCTCATCAATCGCACAGCACCTTTAGCAGCCATTATTATTTTTCCGGTTACTTTAAATATCTTCTTGTATACAACGTTTTTAGCGCAACCTAAAGATCTTCCGATGATTGCGGTGATGTTATTATTCAACCTCTTCCTGTTTTATGCCTATAGGACCAAGTATTTACCAATAGTTTCAAAGTAATTTTTCTTTTTATAAAGCTTTTTCATACTTTTTCTCTTTATTTAATGTTTCGATATAAGGTGTAATTCATTATCTTTAAAAACTAACTAGAAATAAAAAATATGAGAAAGCTACCATTTTTAATGCTGCTCTTTGTAGCGGTTTCATTTTCTGCCTTTGCACAAAGTAAAGATGCTATTGTGGGCAAATGGCTTAATCCATCAGGAGAAGGACAAATAGAGATTTATAAAAAAGGTGATAAGTTTTACGGGAAATTAGCATGGATAAAGGAACCTAATATCAACGGAAAACCTAAATTAGATGTAAAAAACCCTGATATAAACCTTCAGAAACGTGCTTTATTGAATCTCGAAATACTGAAAGATTTTGTTTACGATAGCGGTAAATGGACTGATGGAACAATTTATGATCCGAAAAGTGGTAAAACCTATAGCTGTAACATGACCTTAAAAAGTACCGATGTATTAAACATTCGTGGTTATGTAGGAATTTCGCTTTTAGGCAGATCAGAAACTTTTAAACGGGTAAAATAACAATACATGAAAAAATTAATATGGTGCCTTTTATTGGCACCTTTTTTTTGCGCTGCGCAGTCGTACACTGTTAAACCTTTAAATGAAAGTGCTAAAACAAGTTTACGCGGATTAAGTGTGGTATCTGATCAGGTTACCTGGGTAAGCGGCAGTAATGGTTCAGTTGGAAAAACTACCGATGGCGGCGCAACCTGGAAATGGGTAAAACCAAATGGTTATGAAAAAATCGATTTCAGGGATATTGAAGCTTTTGACGATAAACAGGCCATTATTGTAGGGATTGCATCACCTGCTTATATTCTGAAAACAGTTGATGGTGGCGAAACCTGGACAGAACAATATAAAAACATAGATTCGGCCATATTTTTAGATGGCGCTGCTTTTTGGGATAAAAACAAAGGCATCATTTTTGGCGATCCGATTAAGGATAAAATGCAATTGCTTAAAACTGCAGATGCTGGCAAAACATGGCAGGATATTTCTGCTAACCTAAAAACCAGTATGGCCAAAGGCGAGGCGAGTTTTGCTGCCAGTGGTACCACCATTAAAACATTACCAGGTGGTAAAACCTGGATTGCAACCGGTGGAATGGTTTCTAATATCTATTTTTCGCCTGATTATGGTCAAAGCTGGCAGGTATTTAAATGCCCGATTTTGCAAGGTGAAAACAGTACAGGTCCTTTTTCTATTGATTTCTTAAACTCAAAAACAGGAATTGCTGTAGGTGGCAATTATGTAAAGGATAAAGAAAATACAAACAATGTGCTTTTAACAAACGATGGTGGTAAAACCTGGCAAAAACCAAATACACAAGTTTTAGGCTTCCGATCTGGCGTGGCTTATATTGATGCCAAAACAATCATCGCTACAGGTACATCCGGTACAGATATTTCTACCGATGGCGGCCAAAACTGGAAACACATTTCTGATAAAAGTTTTAATGCGGTTCAAAAAGCTAAAAAAGGTAAGGTGGTTATGCTGGCCGGAGAAAAAGGTGCCATTTATCAATTAGATGCTGCACACTAATATTTGATGCTAAATACGTAACAATTTTAACAATTGTCATTCTAACAATAAAAGAATCATATAAATAACGAGGAGAAATGATAAAATTTTGTTTCTTTGTTACGAAAACTAAAACTTTAATTTAAAAAAACACACTCGCTCAATGGATTTTCTGCACACGATTTTAGGTGATGATATACAGGCCGGATTATTGATTATTTTAAACCTGATTGTAATCGAAAGTTTGCTTTCGGTTGATAATGCTGCGGTTTTGGCTACCATGGTAATGGATTTGCCAAAGAGCCAGCGCGAAAAAGCATTAAAATACGGTATTATTGGTGCTTATGTTTTTAGGGGTATTTGTTTATTCCTTGCAGCATGGCTGGTAAAAATCTGGTGGTTAAAACCACTTGGCGGTTTGTACCTGTTGTACCTGGCATTCGATTATTTTAGAAAAAAGAACAGTAAAAATAACGACGACGAAGAGGAAGTTGATAAAAGCAAAAGCTGGATCTATAAATCAACGGTTGGTTTGGTAGGTACTTTTTGGGCAACCGTTGCCCTTGTAGAGGTAATGGATTTAGCCTTCTCTATCGATAACGTTTTTGCAGCAGTTGCCTTTACCGATCACATCTGGTTAATTTATATCGGTGTTTTTATCGGTATTCTGGCTATGCGTTTTGTGGCACAGGCTTTTGTGAAATTAATGGAGAAATTTACCTTTTTAGAAACAGTGGCTTTTATCGTAATCGGTGTTTTAGGTGTTAAACTTACTTCATCATTATTTACCCACTTCTATCCCGAATCGCCAATTTCTCATGCCATTGAAGGCGAAAAAACAGATCTTTTTGTATCTATTTTCACCGTGGCCATTTTTATTATTCCCGTAATAACCTCTTTATTATTCAACTTTCCAAAAAAACATAAAAGCGACATCGTGATCTCGGAAGATGCCGAAGATGTATTGGATAAATCTTAAGTTGTAAGGCTTATCTGTGATAAATCTTACAATCAAACATTCCTGATATTACAATCTAATTTTGTAATATTAGGATTTAATAAAATAGATTAGGAAACAGGCGCAATGGCTTTTTACAAACATTACTCATTCGATCTTTGGTTAACGTTGATTAAATCTAATCCTGCCTACAAACAGGAAAGGGTACAGTATTTTTACCGAAATTTTAACAGTAAAAATAAAACTGTTGAAGAAATTTCCATCACTTTCCGTCAGGTAGATTTAATGGTGAACGCCATTAACGAAAAGGCCGGAAAAAATGTTGATGCCGAGGAAATGTATTTAATGATCATCAGCATGATCAACGATTACGACTTCAATTTCCGTGATGTAGACCTTCAGGCGCTGGATCACGATATGGAACAAATCGTATTTACCCATATGCCCAAGCTCTATTGCAACGATTGTTTAAATGTGCTGGCTAAAATTAAAGAATCGGGTAACAGTTCTACCAATATATTAAGCAACACCGGTTTTATTAAAGGTAAAACCCTAAAAAAGGTCATCAACCATTTAGGCATCGGTGAATATATTGATTTTCAGCTCTATTCTGATGAGGTGCGCATGTCGAAACCCAGTACCGGATTTTTTCAGTTGATGCTGGATACCATCGACAGAACAAAACACCCAAATTTATTGTTAACCGATGTAATTCATATTGGTGATAACCCTCATGCAGATGTTCGTGGGGCAGAAGCCATTGGGATTAACAGTATGCTCATCAATTCCAATAACCTATCTATCTCAAACCTACTCTATGATACCGTATAGTTATTCACTCCATAAAATCGACAATACAACCGATTTCGGTTTTAGTGCCGACGATTATAGCCGCTTTAAGTTTGGCGATGACCTGGTTGCCCATTCATTTGGGAAAGATCTCGCCGATGGTTTTATCCGCTATTACCTGGCTGATAATGCCATTACCGACCAGATTGTGGTGATCTCAAGTCCTTACAGTTTTATTCCGACGGCAACTTTTGCCATGAAAAACTATTTCGTGAGTCAGCTTAACCGCTGGCTGATAGAAAATGGTGGTTTAGCCGTGCAGGAAACAAAGGTGCACCGTACCATTACCTACAAAGAAGATTATGGCGAATTAAGTGCAGAAGAGCGGCTATCGCTGATCGGAAATGATTCTTTTCATATTGATAAGGATTTTCTGACAGGCAAAACACTTTTGTTCCTCGATGATATTAAAATCACCGGAAGCCATGAACGCATGATTTTAAAAATGGCCAAAGAATATGGCTTGAAAAATGAAATGCACATGCTTTATTTTGCAGAGCTGGTGAACAAGAACATCCACCCCAACGTTGAAAATTTTCTGAATTACCACCAAATCAAGTCTATTTTCGATCTTGAAGAAATTATCGATGGAGGGAATTTTTGCTTCAATACCCGCATTGTGAAATACATTTTAAATAGTGCTTCGAGCAGCTTTACTATATTTTTGGAACGTAGAAGTACCGATTTTATCAATCAGCTTTACGATCTTTCGTTAGGTAATAATTATCATACCATAGAGGTGTATTCGAAAAATTTACATCTTATAAAAGACTATATCAAAAACAATAATTATAAATTAATTTAAATATGGCTATTAATTTGCAAAAGGGGCAAAGGGAAAATATCAATGCTCCTAAATTTACAATAGGTTTAGGTTGGGATACCAACAGCTCTTCTACAGGTTCTGCATTTGATTTAGATGCTTCGATTTTTATATTAAACGATCAGAAAAAACTGGTTTCTGACGAAAATTTTGTTTTCTATAACAACCTGATTTCTCCGGATGGCGCTGTAGAACATACTGGTGATAACTTAACCGGCGATGGCGATGGTGACGATGAGCAGGTTAAAATTGATCTGACTAAAATTGATGCTAAAGTAAACGAAATCTGCATTGTGGTAACCATCCATGATGCCGAAAACAGAAGACAGAATTTTGGCCAGGTGAGGAATTCATTCATCCGTATTTTTGATGCCGTTACCAACGAAGTGATTTTAAAGTACGAGCTTGAAGAAGATTTTTCTATCGAAACCGCAGTAGAATTCGGAAGGATTTACAAACGCGAAAATCAATGGAAATTTGAGGCAGTAGGTGTAGGTATGAAAGGTGGTTTACAGGATTATTTAAACAAATATCAATAATATTATGGCAATCAATCTTCAAAAAGGACAGCGTATCAGTCTTGAAAAAAGCAATGGTAGCAAACTTCAGAATGTTTGCGTAGGTATTAACTGGGGTGCTATCGAAAAGAAAGGCCTTTTCGGTTTTGGATCTTCAAAAGAAGCGGTTGATTTAGACGGAAGCTGTGCATTATACAATGAAAACAAACAGCTTTTAGAGGTAGTTTACTTTGGTAACCTCAAATCTAAAAATGGATCGGTAAAACACAGTGGTGATGATTTAACGGGCGATATGGGTGGCGATGATGGTTTGGATAACGAGGTAATTACACTCGATTTTTCACAGTTGGATGCTAACGTAACTTATGTGGCTTTTGTGTTAAACAGCTTTAGAGGTCACGATTTCGGAAGCATTCCTTTTGCTTCCATCCGCATTTACGAAGGTACAACCAAACGTGTAAACGAGGTTTTTGCTAAATATGATATTGCAAACGGATCTAACTTTGCCGGCCACGTATCAATGGTAATGGGCGTTTTCTATAAGAAAAACGGCGAATGGAAATTTAATGCCATTGGCGAACCAACCAAAGACAGGAAACTGGAAGATACCGTTAAAACTGTAACGCAAAATTATTTATAGGCCGCAAAGCTGATCATATAATAAACTATGGAAACCAACCCTAATCTTCCGCAGGTTCTTACACCGGTTAAACTGGATAAGGACGGAAATATTGACCTCGAAAAAATAACTTCCGAGGAAACAACTAAATACCAGGAAATTGGAAAGTCGCTGGAACCATCAGATGTAAATTCTATCCTGAATTACGGAAGCGATGCCCAAAACTCTATGGAGAAATACAGTAACGAATTTTTATCGTCTGTACGTACTTACAATAGTGGCGAAGTTGGCGGTTTAATTAACGAACTGCTAACTGAACTGAACTATATCGATGTTTCTGAACTGGAGCAAAGCGGATTTAAGAGTTTTATCTCTAAAATCCCGTTTTTGAAGAGTTTGGTTGTTGATGTGAAAAAACTTTTCCAGAAATACGATGTGGTGGTAAATAACATCGATAAAATAACCAATAAAATTAAAGCCGGAAGGTTAAACTCCATTAAAGATAACAGCTCATTGCAAACCATGTTCGATAGCAATGTTGGGTATATCCACCAGATGGAAGAACTGATTATTGCCGGACAGTTAAAATACAACGATCTGAATATTAAACTGGCCGAAATGGAAGGAAGGCCTGCTGATTACCAGGATTATGAAATTGCCGATTTAAGGGATTTCATTAGTCGTTTAGATAAAAGGTTGGCTGATATGAAAATTGTACGTTTTATTATGTTACAATCTTTAGCGCAAATCCGCGTGGTACAGAACAACAACACTTCGATTGCAGAAAAAGCACAATCAATTGTTTCTACCACCATTCCGGTATGGAAAAACCAATTAACCATTGCCGTAGCGCTACAAAGGCAGAAAGCCAATGTAGAGATGCAGAAGAAAATTTCGGATACAACCAATACCATTTTGCAGAAAAATGCAGAAATGTTAAAGCAAAACAGTATTGATGTAGCCAAAGAAAATGAAAAAACTGTGGTATCTTTGGAAACCCTAAAAATGACCACATCATCATTGATTGAAACACTTAATGAGGTGAAACAGATCCATGAGGCTGGTGCACAGAGCAGACGTGTGTTGGATGGCGAACTTAAAACTTTGGAAACAGAGTTGAAAAAGAACGTTACGAGGGTGAATTAAATTAACCTATGGATGAATACCGTTTAAATATTATCAAAAAATCAAGCGCAGAGATCAACCGTTTACAGTTGCTCTCTGTGTTTTTTGATGATGAAGTGCTTTATAAAATTTACTTACGGAGCCAGGTTATTCACCAACTTTTTACCAATAATGAAGAACTGGAGATCGAAAAGCTTGATCTTTTTCACCTTCAGTTTACCGATAGCGTAATCGAGCTGCTTAAAAAAATCAAAAAGAGCAACGAAAAAAATGTTTCGCTCATTTATGATGAGATCGACCTCAATGAAGAACTGATTGACCGGATGGCAGGAACGCTGGTTGACCAGAAAAGTTTTCAGCAGGATAAACAGAAGCAATCGCTTAAAGTCAATTTATCTCTGCGGAAGTTATTCAGCGTATTATCTGAGTTAAGCACCGATTTCCCATTTTCGAAAAACATCAACGTTTTCAGCTCTAAATACGCCAACGATTTTTATTTCGATCTTAACACCAATCAATTTGCACAACTAATCAATTTTCAGGATAGGCAGGTATATACCAATGTATATGCCATTATTGAGAAAAAATTGATGGGGAAACTGTGCAAGTACGATTTTAAAACAGAATTCTACATCGGCTTAAAATCAGGAGAGCAGGTAATTGAAGTATACAAATTTTTAGATATTGATCAGTATTACCTGTTTTTTCCAAGTAGAAACCTGTTTCTATTTTGCGATCTGACCATTTTGAATGATCTGGATACCTCGACCAATCTTTCAGAGAAAGAGAAAATTGTGCAGGAACTTCAGTACAAAAATGATAAGTTAAAAAGTAATGCTGCGGTGTTAAAAACCGCAATTCCACACGAGGTGATTAATTTATTGGAAGATAGTTACCATAAAATATCAGATATCAATTTCTTAAACCACCTCAATAATTTCGATGTTCAATCGAATATCTTGAAGACCATGCTTAAAACGGATTTGTTTTAGTCCCTTAGGGTGCCTTTCTTGTAAAATCGTCATTTCCACCGCAATGGAGAAATCTTTGGACGTAGTTTTATGGCACTTTTAAAAGATTTCTCGACTACTCTGCGCTCCGCTCGAAATGACGTGATGAGTGGAGAATTTACTAGAAATAACGAATTAGCGTGTTACACCACTTGTGGATCAAACTACCTGTGCGCTCGTCATCTCGACTGAAGCGCAGCGGAATGGAGAGATCTACCAAGACTTACTAAATGACTTAAACATCTTTTATTCATCCCACTCATTTATAACGTCAGTTAGATCATCCCAACTTTTATTGAAATTATTAATGAGCACTTCTTTTTTTGCTCTGTTCCATTTTTTTAATTGTTTTTCCCGATCAATTGCTTCTTCTATAGAGGTATAAACTTCGTAATAAACACAAAAAATTAGATTGTACTTCGCGGTAAAAGAAGTAGGATAAGTTTTATTCTGATGTTCATAAATACGGCTTCTTAAATTAGAAGTTACACCAATGTACAAAGATGTTCTTTGATAATTAGTCATGATGTAGATGCATCCTCCGCGTTCCATATAAATGAACTTAAGGAGAAAAATCGTTATTTCAAAAAACGTCCTCCCGACTACGCTGCGCTCCGCTCGAAATTACGAATTTGAGGGAGCCCCGATCGAAATGACGTGATGAGCGGAGGCTTCTTTCTAAATATAAAATCGTCTTTTCGACTGTAGCGTACCGATTTTTCATCGGTAGCGAAACGGAGAAATCTAACTCGAGTTAGATTTCTCGACTACGCTGCGCTCCGCTCGAAATGACGAGCAAAGGAAACTTATCTCGTCAACACTGTCAACTTATTTTTAAACAACTCAATTGTTCTGCTCCAGGCTAATTTTGCTGCTGCTTCGTTATAGCGTGTAGGCGAAGTATTATTATTAAAGGCATGATTTACGCCTTCGTAAATGTAAAGTTTATAATCTATCTTATTCTCTTTTAAAGCTTGCTCATAAGCCGGAATGCCAGCGTTAATACGTTCATCCAGGCCTCCGTAATGCAGCATTATACTTGCTTTAATTTTTGGCACATCAGTTGCATTGGGTTGTGCACCATAATAAGCAACTGCCGCCTGTAATTTTGGGTCATTAACAGCAAGTTTGTTCGCCATGCCGCCGCCCCAGCAAAAACCTACACAGCCTACCTTTCCGTTCCCGTCTTTACGGTTACGCAGATATTCCAACCCTTTTAAATAGTTTTGCAGGTTTTTTTCAGGATCTAACTTACCAATCAGCTCACGGCCTTTATCTTCATCAGCAGGTGTTCCGCCAAGGGGCGAAAGTGCATCAACACCAAGTGCAATAAAACCCTCGGCTGCAACACGTTTGGTTACATCAATAATGTGTGCGTTTAAACCACGGTTTTCGTGGATAACCAATACACTACCCAAATTCTTTTTGCCTTTAGGTTTTGCAAGTACCGCTTTTATTTCGCCATCAGCACCAGGGTAGGTAACGTTTTCAACCTCAATGTCGTCGCTGTTAAAATCGGCCGCTGCTGCATAATTATTTTCAAGCATGGGCAAAATTGTCATCGCAAGTGCCGTACTGCCGGCCAATACAGCCAGTTTTTTCATAAAATCTTTTCTGCAAATCTGGCTATGGGTGTACGCATCGTACAGGTTGATTATTTTCTGATCCATCTTATTGATTTTGAATGATGTTACAAGATAAAAAAGACAGATGAGATTATCCCCGCCTTGCCTAAAAGTTACAATACAGTTCTTCCCATTTTTTAATCATCGCTACACGGTGTTTGGTGTATCGCGGGGTTAAAAAAGCATTCGACCAATCATCATAATTATCATAAAAGAATTTCAGGAAGAAAATATGAAAGGTAATGCCCAGATAAGGAACAGCTTTTAATTCATCATCGGTTAAGGGTCTGATTTTCTGATAAGCTGTTAAAAAAGTACCAAAATCTTTTTCTGTCTGTTCTTTGGTGATCAGGTTGTTGAGCTGATGGAAGAAATAATGGTTTAGAAAAGTCATTAAATCGTTAATCAGGTAACCTTCGCCTGCAAAGTCGAAATCAAAGAAAGTAATGTTATTCTGCTCATCAAAATGAAAATTCTTGGGGAAGAAATCGTAATGGCAGTAACCGTAACTGAATGTTGAGGTATCAAAATCTTCAAACTTTTTCACCACTTTATTGGCGATCGTACTGAGGTATTCGAAATCCTCTGTCATTTCTGCAAAATGGGGTTTTAAATCCCTCAAAGGTTTAAAAAGGGTAGTTTCGAAATTAAAAACCGGCCTGGGGTTATTCAGTTTTATTGTTGAGGTGGTTTGATGCAGTTTGGCTATATCATGACCCAATTGGTTAAGATGTTGATCTTCCAGCGCTAAAATTACGCTCCCTTCTGCAAAAGAGAACAAAATGCCATTTCTTATGCCCTCAATAGCATTAAACTGTTGAACGTGTTTCCCTTCTACATCCACCAAAGGATAAGAAACCGAATTTCCATTCGCTTTTAAAATATGGAGTAATTCTACTTCTGCTTCAATTTCATTTAGTTTACGGTGCGCATCACGGTAAATTTTGAAAATAAATTTCTGCGTATTGTTTGCCAATATATAAGTATCACTTACATTTCTGATTAATAAGCGGCAGGTGGTGGAGGGATCTAAGTGATAAGCCTTAATTAAGTGATCTTTTAAAGCTGCGGCAGATAAAGTGGAGTATTGCGCTGGGAAGATATGCGGCATGTAGGTGGGTTTTTGGATCTCAAATATAAATTTTAGAAACGACATCTTAGCCATTAATTAAGACTACCTTACCAACCTTAGGCATACCGTTTTAAGATTAATATAATCTGTTGGAAAAAATATTTGATTGCCTTATCGATAGTTTTATCGAAGATAAAGTTGGGATCGCAGAAGATTTTTTAAGTGTCTCTTTAGCTGCTCACCTTAAAAATAACCTGATCGCCCTGTTTGAAAACAAGAAACTCTTAAATGCTGGTGTTGGGAATGATGTGGTGGTTAACCAGGATAAACTGATCCGTAGTGATGTAATTTATTGGCTGGATAGAAAGCATGAAAACCAATATGAGAACGATTTTTTCGATCTGATGGATGAATTTGTCCTTTACTTAAACCAGACCTGCTATACAGGGATCACCGGTTACGAATTTCATTATACGCTTTACGAACAGGGTACTTTTTATAAAAAACACATCGATCAGTTTCAGCACAATGGAAGTCGCCAATACTCGATGATTATGTATTTAAATGCTGATTGGAAAATTGAAGATGGGGGTGAGTTGCGTATTTATCATGCTGGTGAGGAGCAGAATATCTCACCTAACAACGGTAAAAGCGTTTTCTTTAAAAGTTCAGATCTGGCGCACGAGGTACTGCTTACCAATAAACAACGGATGAGTATTACCGGTTGGTTAAAAATCGGTTAATCCTCCATATTCAGAAGTTGTTTGATCATGCCTTTGAAATTTTTACCAATTGGTACCTCCTGTCCGTTTTTAAGCACAATGGTATTACCCTCCAGATAATCGACATATTTTTTATTGAGGATAAAAGATTTGTGGATCCGAATAAAATAATCAGCAGGTAATTGTGCTTCAAAGCTGCCTAATGTTCGAGGTGTAAGTATGAATTCGCGGTTTCTCCAAACTTTTACATAGTTCCCCAAACTTTCCAGAAACTGTATTTCTTCTATATTGATGAGGATATGTTTTTTATCTACTTTAAGTGAAATCTGAGCTTCGGTTTTTGGCATTACTTTTTCAATATCTGCAACAAGGGTGTTTTGCTTTTTTAACTGATAGAGTTCCAATGCCCGGTTAACGGCTTTTAAAAAGCGATCCAGTCTGAAAGGTTTTAAGAGATAATCACAAACAGCAAGGTCGAAACTTTCCAAAGCATATTCTTCATAGGCCGAAGTAATAATAACGAGTGGTTTATGCTGTAACGTCCTTAAAAAATCCAGGCCATTTAGCTTCGGCATCCTGATATCCAGAAAAATCAGATCTACCTGTTGTTTGCTCAAAAAATCCAGTGCTTCTGTAGCGCGGTAACAATGCCCTGTAATGGTAATAAACGGAACATCCTTTGCATATTCGGTTAGTACACCATGCGCAAGCGGTTCATCATCTACAATTAAGCAATGTAAGCTCATGCCAGTTGGAGTTTAAGTTTAGCCTTAAAGATATTGTCAATTGATTGGATCTGCAACGTATAGCGGTTTGGATAGAGCAATTCGAGCCTTTTTTTAAGGTTATCTATGCCGATTCCTTGGGTTTGGCGCATTTCTTCCGGATCGGAAGAGTTCTCACAGCTGAAAGTAAGGGTATGATGGTTGCTAACCAGTGAGAGTTTTAGGGTAGCAGCATCTTCTGCAGGCTCAATGCCATGTTTAAAGGCATTTTCAATAAAAACGATGAGCAGGAGCGGGGCAATATCGATCTGATCGTTTTCAACCTGTTTATCGAACTCAAAATGCAATGTTTTCCGTAAGCGGATCTGTTGTAATTGGATATAATTTTCGATATAATCCAGTTCCTGCGAAAGTTTAACCGTTTTTTCCTGCCCCTTGTAAATGGTATAGCGCATCAATTCTGATAACTGCAGGATACTATCGGGCGTTTTATCCGACTTTTGCAGGCTCAATGCATAAAGGTTGTTCAGGGTATTAAAAAAGAAATGCGGATTTAGCTGTTGTTTTAGTAAATCGAGTTCGTTTTGCGATTTTTCTTTTTCCAGTGTAAGGATCCTGTTATTCTGTTTTCCCCATTGCAGTGCCAAAACTACGGGTAAACTAATCAGCATAATGGCGAAGGCACCAAAAGCATTTTCGGGTTCGAAAGGATTGGCTACAAATATACTCCTTCCAAAAACGGTATTAATGGGCAACAAAATCAATATTTGGGCCAATATGGGATAAAGAATGGCAATGGAGGTAGAAAGTGTTAAAAGATAAATCAACAATCCTTTTTCTTTCAGTATTTTAGAAACCAAAAACCTGCTGTTGATGAAAAAAAGGAGGTATCCACACAGATACATGATCAGGAATTGAGAAAAGAATGCCAGAAACGTTCCGAAATTGTAAAGCAGCATTTTAGCATCAAACTCAAACCCAACCAAACGGAAGCCTTTCCTTTGATAAATCGGGTTTTCCAAACTGGAAACGGCCATAACCGAAATGGTTGCGGCAAGTAAAATGATGGTAATCAGTACAGCATTCTCCAAACCGATTCTTTTGATCCATTTAATATGCTGCACTTTTTTCTTGTAATACTGATTGGCAATCAACATCAGTTCCAGCGAAATTGCAGCTAAAGCAGTCGAAATGAAAACGGAATCTTCAAGTTTTCCTATGTTGAATTTGAAAGCAATAAAAGTAAAAATTGGCAGCAAAACGAAATAACAAATGCACCAGTAGATGGCATAATTCTTTTTATTTAAAGTGTTTTTTAAGCGCGATTTAACAAAAGAAAAAACGAGTACGGGTAATAAACAAAAGCCAAGCGCAAAAATACAGATGGCATATGTTGACCAAATATGGGTGGATAAAGTATAGGTATTGGATATGGCGATCCATAACAAAAGACCAACATAAATGAAAAAATCCTGGTATTTATAACTGAAGTTTAAATTTTTGGTATTGAGCATTTTCTTCCACTTTACTTTTTTTTGATTCCCCTTCCATTGTCTGTGTCTGGTCAGGCCATTTAGTTTCGGTTCGTGGCGACAGAAACCGAGGCGCGAGAACATTAAAACCCCTCTCCGTAGTCTGTGTCCCACACACCACCCAAGAGTATTAAAACTAATATAATTTATCATTAGCTTAAAATTTAGATGATGAAAGGCCTGTTTTTCATGATGAAAGCAATATCGCAGATATTATTTCCATTCATCATCGTTTCAGCTCCCTTTGTCACTTAAATTTAACAGACCGATTTAAGCTGTATAATTTGCGTTCATCTTAATACAGCATATGGCACGGCTTAAAATACAACAACTTACAAAGTCTTATCAGAATGGGGTAAAAGCCCTCGATGATATTACATTAAATGTCGCTAACGGCATGTTTGGTTTATTGGGCCCAAACGGCGCCGGTAAATCATCGCTGATGCGCACATTGGCCACTTTACAGTTACCAGATAGCGGAGAGATTTCTTTCGATGGTAATAATATACTGCAAGCCCCTCAAGCAATGAGGAGTAAACTGGGTTATTTACCACAAGACTTTGGCGTTTATCCTAAAATTTCTGCCCTTGATCTGTTAAATCACCTGGCAGTTTTAAAAGGCCTGCAAAATAAAAATGAGCGGAAAGAGCAGGTGCTTTCGCTCTTACAGCAAACCAACTTGTTCGAAGTAAGGAAAAGATCGGTAGGTACTTTTTCAGGTGGTATGCGTCAGCGTTTTGGCATTGCACAGGCTTTATTGGGCAATCCGCAACTCATTATTGTAGACGAGCCCACGGCAGGCCTGGATCCACAGGAAAGAAACCGTTTTCATGATCTGTTGAGCGAAATCGGTGCAGATCGGGTGGTAATCCTTTCTACCCATATTGTTGAAGACGTGAATGATCTTTGTCCTGAAATGGCCGTAATGGCCAATGGTAAACTGATTTTACAAGGCAAGCCATCCGAGTTAACTCAAAAACTGGATGGGAAAATCTGGCGGAAGGTAATTGAAAAAACAGATCTGCCGCATTATACTACGCTTTGTCAGGTAATTTCTACCAAAATCATATCAGGTAAATTGAATTTGTTTGTACTTGCTGATCAAATGCCGGCTGAAGGTTTCGAAGCGGTATATCCGGGTTTGGAAGAGGTTTATTTTTCATCCTTGTTTGATTCAGCAAATCAACATGTGGGGGCGAGGCTATGACTGGCGATTTACTTAAATTCGAACTGAAATATCATTTCGGGCAGGCATCTTTTAAAGTTGCCGCACTGCTGTTTTTTATTTTAGGTTATTGCTGTGTGGTTAAAGGTGGTTTTGGTTCGGCAGAAGTGCATAAAAATTCGCCATATGTAATTGCCAATATCATGGCATTACTTTCGCTGTTTTCCATATTTTCCGGCACTATATTTAGCACAAATGTGGTGTTAAGGGACGAAATGTACAGGATGGAATCGGTTATTTTTACCACATCAATTAACAAACGGATCTATTTTGGTGTAAGGTTTTTGGGCCTGTTGCTTGCTGTTTTTAGTTTATACATCCTCGTAATCATCGGGATTTTTATAGGTTCTTTTTTTATCGATGCTGACCGTTTAGGCCCATTTAATTTAGCGTATTTCTTACAGCCGCTTTTTGCTTTTGCCTTGCCCAACGCTTTATTTGCAGCTGGAGCATTGTTCTGTACCGCTATTTTAACTAAAAGCGTTAGGGCAATTTATGTAATTGGCGTACTGATATACATTTTATACATGCTGGCTTCGATATTCGGGAATTCACCTTTGCTGGCTACCTCTGCAATGAAAGCTACCGGCCCCGATGTTTTACCCTTACTTTTAGATCCTTTTGCACTGGCCTCATTTTTCGGTGAAACCAGAACCTGGACTGACCTGCAGCGCAATCAGCAGTTATTTCCTGTAGAAGGCGTATTTTTATTCAACAGGTTGTTGTGGATTGGAGTAACAGCTCTAATTACCCTGGTTACTTACCGGTTCTTCCATTTTAGGCTGCAGCGTGAGCGGAAAACGAAAACAGCTAAATCAGAGCAGATCGCATTTATTCCGTATCGTGTATTGGCGGTTTTGCCAAATGGTTTTCGCTATTGTTTCAGTATTTTAAAGGCACAATTTAAGCTCGAAATGATCTTTCTGTTTAAAAATATCCCCATTATGATCATGCTTTTATTGTGGGTGTTTTTATACGGGGTCGAATTAAAAGATCAATTGTTCAGTGGCATCTATGGCATCCATAGCTACCCGGCAACCGGTATCATCATCGAAGAAATGCGTTCAATGAAATTTGGATTGATCCTGATTTTGTTTTATGGAGCAGAAACCATCTGCCGGGAAAAATCGGTCAACATCCATGCTTTAATTTATAGTACACCTGTTCAAAATTCGGCCATGTGGATGGCAAAGTACCTGAGCCTTTCTGTGCTGGTTTTTACACTTGTAACTTTAAATATTGGGATTGGTATTGTTCTACAGGTTACGCACGGTTATTTCCACATCGAATTGCCCTTGTATTTCACCTTATACTATTACAGTGCTTTACCTATGTTGCTTTTTGTAGTGCTGCTGGTGTTTATCCAGAATTTAAGCGCAAACAAATACCTCGGTATGGTATTGAGTATGCTTATGGTGTTTTTGATTTCGTACGCCGAAAGGTTCGGAATGGAACATTATCTGCTGCGCTTCGCTACCGTGCCTGATCTGTTGCATTCTTATTTCAACGGTTTTGGGTATTATGCCAAAGCATTTAACTGGTATATGTTGTATTGGGCGGCTCTTGCTGTCGTAATTGCGGTTTTAACCATTTCAATGTGGCAAAATAAGGTTGAAATAAAAGTTATTAATCAATTTCAATCAATCGGTAAAGTGCTTAAGCAATATAAATGGATTACTTTGTCTGCATTTTTAATCTGGATTTCTGCCGGTGCATTTATTTACCATCAAACCAATATTATTGGGAAATATCAAAATAAACAAGCACAATTAGAGTGGCACTTGGCATATGAAAAGAAATATAAGGCATTTGCTAATTTGCCACAGCCTGTTATAAAATCGATTAAAACGGAAGTAGATTTATACCCAAATGAGGGAAAATATTCTGTAAAAGGTACCTATCAGTTAAAAAATGAAACACAAATACCCATTTCCAAAATCTGGACTTATGTAAGCCCTGAGGTAAATTCTTTTTCGGCAGAAATTGCTGGTGGCCGAAACAAAATGGATAAAAGATTTGGTCAACAGGTTATTGATTTGAAAAATCCATTACAGCCTGATGAATTAATAAATATGGATTTTTCTATTGAAGTAATCCGAACAGGATTTACTGCTTTTGATAAAGAAAATGCTATTGTAAAAAACGGAACTTACATCGAACTGGAAAAATTTGTACCCCATTTTGGCTATTGCTATTATTTTGAAAGCGACAACAAAGCGGAAAGGAAAAAAGCAGGTTTAACCAAAGTTGCTTCTCCACCTATCTACAATCGTACTTATGAACTGATCAACTTGGAAACCATCATTTCTACCGAAGCAGACCAGAAAGTAATTACGGTAGGTGAGTTACAAAAAGAGTGGACAACCAATAACCGAAGGTATTTTAACTACAAAACTACTCAGCCAATCAATTTTATGTTTGCTGTGAGCAGCGCAAAATATGCGGTTAAAAAGAAAAAATACAAAGGTATAGATTTAAGTATTTATTACCAGCCCGGACAGGAATACAACTTGGAAAGTATGTTTATCGCGGTTAAAGATGCTTTGGATTACGGCGATGCAAACTTTTCAAAATATCCTTTAACGCAATTAACCATTGCCGAAATTCCACAATATAAAGGCGCAGCAACGGCTTATCCTGGCGTGGTTTTTAGTGCAGAAGACATTAATTTTCTGGGTAACTTTAGTCAAAACGGTGTTATAGATCAAAGTTATGCCATTGCAGCTCATGAAACCGCGCACCAATGGTGGGCCAACAAACTATCGCCTATGGATGGTGCAGGTTATGCCATGCTTACCGAATCGCTGGCTAAATACACTGAAAATGTGCTGATTGAAAAAAGGTTTGGCAAAATGTACCTGCAAAAATACCTGACTTATGATAATGGCCTCTATTTTTTGAACCGGAACAACAATGAAAAAGAATTGCCATTGGCTAAAACTTTAGATCAGCCTTATGTGCATTACCAAAAAGGTGGATTGATCATGTATGCGGTAAAAGAACTGATTGGTGTGCAGGCATTTAATACGGTATTACATCAGCTTATTATAAATCACGAATATCCTAAAACTAAAGCTACTGCCGCTGATTTTGTGAATGCACTGTTAAACCAGGCTTTACCTGAACAAAAAAAGTTTATAAACGATTGTTTTAACCAGGTGGTGACTTACGATTTAGGCATCAAAGTGCTTGCTTGTAAAGCCTTAAAATATGGAAAATATAAAATTGATGTAGAAATATCTGCCGAAAGGTTAAGTGATGGTGGTAAACAAGCACCCGATCTGGAAATAGATTTAGCCTGTTTTAATCAGTTAGAAAGGGATTGGAACGTTAACACGAAACCGATTTATTTAGGGAAGTATCACATCAAACAGAACAGCACTAAAATTTCAATTGTTGTAAATCATAAGCCAAAAATAGTCGCCATTGATCCTTATAGGTATTTATTGGATGCAGACAGGAGTGGTGATGCTGCGGTTTTGGAATAGTTCGGTCGTCATTTCGAGCGGAGTGAAACGGAGCCGAGAAATCTGTTTCGATAGATTTCTCTCCCGAAACTTCGGGACTTCGCATCAGTCGAGATGATGACCCTTTTTATTGAAATTAGTATAGTCGTAGCGTTTCGGTACGACTATACTAATTTGTAAATCGTTAAGAATTTTATTTTTAGGATCTTGGCGGGACACTAAGAATAGACTAGTTACTACTAATTAGCCCTAAAACCCTTTGGTGTGCACTGCATCTGGCGTTTAAAAAAGATGTTAAAATTTGCCGGATATTCAAAGCCTAAACAATAAGCAATCTGTGCGATGTTCCATTCGGTATGCTTTAATAAAGCAACAGCTTCAGTTGCTATTCTTCTCGAAATATGCTCTGAAGTGGTTTTACCAGTTACTTCTTTTACCGCATGGTTAAGGTGGTTAACATGTACCAACAGGCGGAAAGCAAAATCGTGCGCGGTTTTTAACTCTAAAATATGCTCGGTAGAACCAATAGGGAATTGCCTTTCCAATAGTTCAAGAAATAAGGCAGTTAAACGTGCCGATGCATTGTTCTGTTTAAAAAAAACATCCTGTGGTTTAACCTTTAAAGCTTCATGAACGATGAGTTGTACATAATTCCGCAACAGGTCGTATTTATGAATGTAATCGCCATCCATTTCTTTCATCATTTTACAGAAAATGCCCCTTAAGCTTTCTTCCTGTTCTTCATCAATGTGAATGACTGGACTATCGTTTATGCGCCATAATAACGAATCGCGAAGGGTTTCGTTGCGGTTATGGATAAAATTTTCGGTAAAAAGACAGAAAAAACCAGCAGGCTTTGGTGAGGTACTTTCCCATGAGTACGGAATATTTGGGTTGGTAAACAGCAAAGCACGCCCTTTTATTTCTATATCTGCATCAGCATAATGTAAAATGCCGTTACCAATAATCAGCGAAATTTTGTAAAAATCCCTTCGGCTAAAAGCAGAGGGAATGTTGGTACAAACGGTACTCCTATTGAAAACGTTAAAGTGCCCAATGTCGTTAATCATCCCTAAACTTGGCGTAGGGATTTCGGGGCGTGTGATTTTTAACCTATTATAAAAATCCTCTAAAGTTTCCTTTTTTTGAAGGGTAGAAAGCTCCTGGTTTTTAGATAACATATTCTAAGTGCTCAATAAGGTAAAGTTATGGTTTAATCACCATTCCTTCATGCATTTCCTCTGTAGGTTCTGCCACTAATTTGTCACCTTCTGCCAAATTTCCAAATACTTCCACTTTATCATCAGTTTCCCTGCCTTTTTTTACGGCCACTTTTACGGCTTTGTTATCTGCAACTTTTAATACAAATAATCCTTCACTTGTATCTAACAAGGCTTTTTTAGAAATAATAAAAGTACTGGCATTGGCCGGAAGCGGGATATTCAGTTCGGCTACCATACCGGGCAACAATATTTTTGAAGCATTGGGTACATCCATTTCTACGCGTTCTGAACGTAATCGAACATCTAAGGCACCAGATAAACGTTTCACTTTTGCTTTAAAAATTTGGTTAGGCAATGATTTAACGGTGAAGCTAATTTCGTCGCCAGCTTTTAGGTAACCGGTATAAACCTCGGGAATGGAAACGGCCAAACGCAGGTTTTTCTGATCCTGCAAAGTAAATAATGGTAAATCAGAACCTTTTCCTGTCGGACCAACGTAAGCACCTAAATTTACATTTCTGGCTGAGATAATGCCGTTAAATGGTGCCCTGATGGTTAAATAATCCTGTACAGAGCCTACTTCTTTATAAGCTGCTTTTGCAGCTTCGAGTTGTGCCAGGTCTGAATTCTTTTTCGCCATGGCCTGGTCCAGATCATTGGTAGAAATGGTACCAGGAGTTTTACTGGTTTCGTATAAACGGTTATAGTTCGCTTTGCTTGCGGTATAAATGGCTTCCTGGGCTTTAATTCTGGATTGTGTTGCCGCCAGTTGCGAAGTCATTTCTGGTGCTTCCAAAGTCATTAACAATTGTCCTTTGCTTACTTCCGATCCAATATCAACTTTTAATGATTTAACAAAACTGCTTACTTTGGCATATAAATCAACCTGTTGAAAAGCAATTAATTCGCCGGGTAAATTGAGCTGGGTTGATAATTTTTCTTTTTTAAGATCGAAGGTTGCTATCGATGTTTCTTTCTCTTTTTTTGCGGGAGCTTTCGATTCTGAGTGCCCGCAACCATACATGGCCGTTAGCATTAAAAATCCTGCACTTAATAATCCTGTTGAAAATAGCTTTGTATTCATTTGTGATGATGATTTTATTCGTTTTCTTCTAAACCTTTAATGTAGTGGATGCTTTCTGTATCTTCCGGATCAAGCGACATCGAATTGGTGGTCTGTTTACCCTGAACCCATGCAAATACCAATGGCAATATAATTAATACAGCAAATGTTGACGCCAATAATCCGCCGATAACTGCCCTGCCCAGTGGTGAAACTGCACCACCACCTTCGCCATGCCCAATAGCCATCGGTAACATACCCGCAATCATGGCAATACTTGTCATAATAATCGGTCGTAAACGCAAAGCCGCTGCCTCACGAGCCGATTCGAGCGCATTACCATTATGCTTCCTCAGCTGTTCTGCATTGGTAATCAGCAATACCGCATTGGCAATAGATACCCCAACAGACATAATAATACCCATATATGATTGCAGGTTTAAGGTTGATCCGGTTAAAGTTAACAACAATAAAGAACCCAGAATTACTGCTGGTACTGTTGCTAAAATAACCAATGGAACTTTAAACGACTGGAAGTTTGCGGCCAACATCAGGAAAATAACCACAATGGCCACAAGTAATCCCGATTGTAAGCTATCTAACGTATCGCCCAACACTTTGCTCATTCCAATGGCGGTAACATTTAAGCCCCTTGGCAGTTCGCCAACATCTTTAATGGCTTTTTGCATATCTTTTGAGGCTGTTCCCAAATCAGTATGGTAAAGATTGGCGGTTACCGATAAAAACGGCATGGCACCAATATTATCGTTTTCACCAGCGGTGGTATCGGGTGTAATTTTAGCTACATCACTTAACACTGGTCTGGCCGAGTTTTTCAATAATGGAATTTCTCCGATATCATCTTTACTCGTCATCTGGTTAAGCGGTACCTGTACCTGTACATTGTATGGTAAAGCTGCTTTTTCATCCAGCCAGATATTTTTATCCGTATAACGGGATGATGAGGTTGAAGCGATCAATGATCGCGAAATATCGGCCATATCAACCCCGATCTGCGCCGCACGTGTCCTGTCAATATCAATGTTTAATGATGGATACTTAATCGGCTGGGCAATCTGAACATCCCTCATGTAAGGGATTTCCTTTAATTCTGCCAGTATTTTATTGGCATATTGCTCATTCAGTTTTTTGTTTTTTCCGGCAATACGGATTTCAACAGGAGTAGGAGAGCCCTGGCTCAATACTTTATCGGTTAATTCGATAGGCTCGAAAGAAAGCTTAACATCTGGCAAAAGTTTTTTGATTTTGTCCCTGAACTGATCTTTAAAATCGTCCATATCTTCTTCAAAATCTTTTAAACTGACCTGGAAAACAGCTTCATGCGGACCAGCCATAAACTGGTAGATCGGATTTACAGAAAACTGCGAAGGGTGCTGGCCTACATATACCGAAGAAATACCTACATGTTCGGCACCAACCATTTTTTTGAGTTCGGCCAATACCACATTTGCTTTTTCTTCGGTACGTTCTAAACGTGTTCCGTCAGGTGCGCGTAAACGCATCTGGAACTGGCTCGAATTTACCCTCGGTAACACATCGCGGCCAATATTGGCCAATAATAATGCAGCCAAACCAATAATCACCACCAGATAAAGTAGCACAACTGGTTTTCGGTAAGGTAAAATGCGGTCGAGGAAGCGCATAAAACGGTTCCTGAATTTATCAAAGAAGCCAATTTTGCCATTTCCACTAAAATCTTCGCGTTCTACTAAAACCCTTTTTTGATTCAGGGTATCTTTTTCCGATTCGAGTGTAATTCCTGTAGCTTTAAAATCTGCTTCATCCTGCGTAATACCCGGATGGTGTGCGCCTCCTTTTTTAGGATGGGCAATCATCAGCCAGTTGGCCATAATCGGTACAAACGTTTGCGATAACAGAAACGAAACCACCATCGAAAAGCCAATGGCCAGTGCTAAGGGTAAAAATAGTGCCCCCGGAATCCCTGTCATGGTAAAAGCTGGCGCAAATACGGCCAGGATACAGAAAAGGATCAGCAATTTAGGGAAAGCGATTTCCTTACAGGCATCCCATATGGCCAGGGCCTTGGGTTTACCCATATCGAAATGCTGGTGGATATTTTCTATTGTTACTGTCGATTCATCTACCAAAATCCCAATGGCTAAAGCCAATCCGCTCAAAGTCATGATGTTGATCGTTTGTCCGAACAATTTCAGGAACAAAACACCTGCAATAATGGAGGTTGGGATGGTTAGGATTACAATCAGGGCTGCACGTTTATCACCAAGGAAAAGTAAAACCATTAATCCGGTTAATATCGCACCAATTGCCCCTTCACTAATCAAACTTTTTACGGCATTAATTACATAAACAGACTGGTCGAACTCGTAAGAAAGTTTAACATCTTCCGGCAACGAACTCTGGATATTGGGTAGGTTTTTCTTTAAATTTTTTACCACATCCCAGGTAGAAGCATCTCCTGATTTAGCAATACTTAAATATACCGAACGTTTGCCGTTAATTAAAGCATAACCTGCAACCAAATCTGCACCATCTTTAACTGTTGCCACATCACGGAGCTGTAAATTCTGTACACTGCCTTTAAATAAAGGGATGTTTTCAAAATCCTTTACTTTTTTAATGGTATAGTTGGTTGGGGTTAGGTAGTTTTTATCGCCAATCCTCACGTTTCCTGATGGCGCAGTCTGGTTATTTAACCTGATGGCTTCTACCACCTGATCTACCGTTAAATTGTGTGAACGCAGTAAAGATGGATTAACGTTGATTTCTATCGTTCTCGGACTACCACCAAATGGGGCAGGAGAAAGCAAACCAGGGATAGCCGAGAAACTAGGACGAACATAGGTATTGGCCAAATCCTGCAATTCGTTGTTGGTGCGTATCGGACTGCTGAGTACCAATTGACCAACTGGCAGCGAAGAAGCATCAAAACGAATAACGAATGGAGGCTGTGATCCTGGTGGGAAAATGGCCTGCGCCCTGGTAGAAAGCGCACTAAGCTCTGCCGCGGCCTGGGCCATATTGGTTCCCTCGTAATAGGTTAATTTCATCAACATTAAACCCTGTGTATTTTTGGTTTCGATACTTTTGATACCGTTAGCAAAAAGCAGGATGTTAACGTATTGTTTACCAAAATAGGCTTCCATTTGATCAGGAGTGTAACCGCCAAAAGGGTGGGCAATATAAATTACCGGAAGATTCATTTGTGGCAGGATATCAACCTTGATCTGGTTAATGGCACCAATACCGAAAAAGAACAATCCTGCAACTAAAACTAAGATGGATATGGGTTTGCGGAGTGCGAAACGTATTAAATTCATTTATATAGCCAGATTAAAATTCGTTGATAAATATGTCGTAGTTGCCCAATGCTGCCGATTTTAACAGTAAAGCCTGCCATACATTCGTAAAGGCAATGTCCCGGTCGGTTTCGGCCCTGTTCAAAGTAAAAAGTGCCTGGGTAAGATCAACCAGCGTAGTCAGCCCGTTTTTGTATAAGGTGTTTTTTTGGAGATAAGCATCAGATGCTGCTTTAACCTGGATAGGAGCTTCCCTGTAATTGGCCAGTGCATTGTTAAGTTTGGTTTCGGCAAGTGCCAACTGTGCCCTTAATTGCTGATCAACCAAATTATATTCTTCTTTTAATCCCTGGCTAATGTATTCTTGTGCACGTACTTGCGGACGGTTTTTTAATAAAGTGGATAAATTCCAGGTCATTCCTATGCCAATCAAATAGTTTCCGCGGGTAGGGTTTATACCATCTGCATAACTGGTAGAATAAGCACTTTGATCTAAGGCATAACCTGAGCTAAATCCCGACCCTTTGCCTTGCATCACACCAAAAAAAGTAAATGTTGGATAGTATAACTTTTTGAAATAGTTAACCTGCTGATCGCTTACATCAACCCGGTTTTGATAAAATTTTAATAGTGGGTGCGAACTTTTAACCACCGTATCTTCGAGCAGATTACCGGGGATGCGGGTAATAGAAGCTGTATCCAGATCGTAAGTAGTAGCGGTTAAACCCATCAAAACCCCTAAACGGTTGGCTTGTTCCTGTTCGAGATCTTTGGCCTTTGTTAAAGCAATTTTAGCATTAGAAACTTCGGCCTTTGCAAAAGAAGAATCTACCCCTGCAATCAAACCGTTTTTAGCCCGAATGATAGCTGTATTTTGAAAGGTAGTGGCCCGGTCGAGGTTTTTCTGTTGCGATCTGGTTAATCTTTGAGCTGCAAGCAGGTTTAAATAGGCTGCAGATACGCGAACTTCCTGCTGGAATTTTTCCTGTTCCAGATCGTTTTTATCCCTCTGGTAAGCTGCCTTGGCAACTTTTACCCGGTCTCTGATTCTTCCGAAAGTGAAAAAATCCCAGTTGATGTTGGCCAGGTACAATCCGCCAAAAGCTGCATTCCAGTTTTGTTTGTCTAAAGATGGACCTGATGAAGCTGTTCCCAAACCACCTAAACCATATTGCGGACCATTTTGACCGTTAATGGTTCCGTAATCTTGCTGGGCACTTAAACTGAAATTTGGCAGGTACTCACGTTTGGCCTGCTGGATGGAAGATTTAGATGCATCTGCATAGTAGTTTTTGGCTTTTATGGTGCCATAATTGGTTAATGCGGTATTAACAGCCTGCTTCAGACTGAGTGTTTGAGCACTTACACCGACAGATAAACTAAGAAATAATAATAGTGAAAAATAAAATAAAGATATACGAGGCATAGTGTATAATTTACACGGCAAATGTAAATTATGACAGCAACATCAAAGTATTTGGTTCAAATCAAAAATTATGCGAATCAAATAATATTCGAAATGTTACTTAATGACCAATAAAAACACCCTTTTTACCAATGTGGATGGATTAATGATCTGGCTAAGCCTTAAAATAAGACAAAAGGATTACAAAATAGTATTTCGTTTTCAAGAATAGGTCGTCATTGCGATGAGGCCTTTCCATCCAGGGAAGCAATCTTACAATGATTGCTTTTTACCATGAGCTTTCCATTTGGTTTTTTTTTCCACTGCACAGTCTTGCCTCGGCTACCGATGGAAAATCGGTACAGGTTCACCGCCGCCGATAGGGGCTCTTTCTTTTTGGTGTCAAAGAGACCAGCCAAGCTAGCTTGAACACCGTTGAAAAAATAAAAGCAAGTGAAAAACAAAAAACACCGGCTGAAAATTTATTCATTTTCTGATGTAATTTTCAATGGTATTCATGAGGGCTTACGCCGTTTCTTTCAAAGCTAGTGGGATGGCTAGAACAGTGGGGCCCGATCCCGATGCCTTGATCGGGAGTTAGGCCGGATTTAAGTAGAACGGAGATGTTGTGCTTTGGCCTAGCTGATTGGAAATGCAGTCGATCCATAAAGTGTTTATTATTAATAGATTGCTAAATAACGTCAATGGTGGCGGAGCCGATAACTATCGGATACAATGAAGCCGAGAAATCTATCTCGAGGTAGATCTCTCCACTTCACTGCGTTCCGGTCGAGAGGTCGACGTTTTGTTAGGAACATAATATATTATCCCTCTTCAGTATACTTCTTAAAGTTATCCAAAATTGCCTGCCATCCACCACGCTGCATTTCGATCGGGTTGGTCGATTCCGGATCGAAAGTTTCAATTACCCTGGTTTGTTCGCTCAATGCTTCAAAAATGATGCTTACCTTTCTACTGTCTTCCAGGGTATATTCGATTTTCTTGTTAGCATCAACGGTAGTATAAGTTCCACCGAAATCGAAACTCATGCTGCCATCTTTTGCAGCCATGGTATTTTTAAATTTACCCCCAACATTTAAATCATTTTCCGAGTAAGGAGTATGCCAGTCTGGAGAAGCGAAACTCCATTTGGTAATGTGATCCGGATTGTTCCAAGATTCCCAAACTTTTTCTACGGGCGCATTTACGGTTGTTTCGATTGTGATTGGTGTTGTATTTTCCATCTTCTTTTAGTTTAAATTGTATGATAAAGGTATAGGAACTTTTACATCACAGAAAGAGTAAATGCGACAAAATAGGGGTGAAATAACCTAAATTCGAAAGATAAAATTTAATGTAGTTCAGTATAAATAAAGGTTACAGTATCTTTTGATACCAATCCGCTCATGTTACCGCCAGTGTATACTACTTTGTAACTTGATCCTTTTTTCAGCTCGTAGGCTTTCAGTATATCAGCATTGGCCACTAAACTATCACCGGCCTTTACGGTAGAGTAACTCGATGCAGGAGGTGGCATTATCCTTTTGGCCATTGCGCCTTTATATTGTGCTTCTTCGCCTTTTTCGTCAGTAATGCTTAAATAACTGCTCATTAATGGCTCAAACGGCGTATGCCAGATGCAGAAACTTTTGGCTGTACCAGTATTGTTATATACCACAAACCTCAACAATAGCGGATCGCCGGGAGCAACACTGCCGTTGATTTTAATTTTGGCTTCGAGCGAATCGGTTTTACCTGAAGTAATGGCTTGAGCAGAACTTTCACTTTTTGCCGTATTCCTTGTAGCTTCACTGCAGGCAGAAAAGAAGACTAACAGTGCAGGGATAATTAATTTGATGTTTTTCATGAGCTGTTTTGTTTATATAAGCAAATAAGCAGGGATATTGTTTTGACTAAACTAAATCGATTAAGTGTGCTATAATAAAAAATCAATTGTAGGAAAAATGAATTGGAGAGGCGATAAAATCGCCATTTTCCTGCGTCCCTTTTACAAACGGTAACGATAAATGCTTGTTTTAAAGAATCTTAATTACTATTTACTAAAAAATAAGCAATACGGCAGGTATATCCTGTAGATTTTGGATGGTGATATTCGCTGGTACGCACACTCAGTTTATGTTCGCCACTGCCCAATTGGTCGCCCAGTAACAAATACCAGGGTAAATGCAGGCTTGCGCTCCATTGGGTGTACAAATCGATCGTTTTTTCTTCACCGCCATCAATCCGGTAATGCAGCATGCCTGCATCAGGTCCAGATAAAATAGCGATACCGATAGCATTGCCTTTAAAAATTAAATCGAAACTACTGTTTCTGGTACTGCTCTCCAGTACCGGGATATTTACAAAACCCCGTCTTGCTTCTAAGCCATCACCTGGTTTCCAGCTTTTGTTAATGCTAAAAGTATTGAGGTTTTCGGCAGCAGTAATGCTTACGTATTGGCCTTTGGTATAGGCGAATTTATCGATAATTTTTGGGAGGCTACC
This sequence comes from Pedobacter miscanthi, assembly GCF_032678605.1. GTDB lineage: Bacteria > Bacteroidota > Bacteroidia > Sphingobacteriales > Sphingobacteriaceae > Pedobacter > Pedobacter miscanthi_A. Next base: position 16,653 of record NZ_JAVTSU010000030.1, on the reverse strand, counting down.
ATTTACTTTTCTGTTGGTGTTTTTCTGGTTTTCTTCCAGGTAGGTTTTAATCGTATTAAAATAAAGCTGCTGACCAAAAGGAGCAGGATGAAGATCTTTAAAATCAGCTGCCCAGGTAAATTCTTTATTGGCAATGCGTTTATCAATTTCTAAAGCGAGGTTTATGAAAGGCAAATGATAATATTCGGCTAAATCGCTATGCACCTTTACTTCAACTGGTATTTTGCCTGTATCAAAATCTTTGTTTTTATCTTCATCGGCAAATGCCATTAACACAATATTGGTTTTTGGGTTTTTGTTTAAGGTATGTCTGATGATTCCCTCTAAAGCACGGCGTTGGGTTTGTTCGGCTGTTTTGTTTACATGGTCGTTAACAGCTGATTCTATAAACAATAAATCTATTTTTCCGCTATCCAGTACATCGCGCTGCAGGCGAAACGCATGTGGTAAGCTACCTAATGATGGGATACCTGCATTGATAAATTTAAAATTAGTTTGTGGATAAGTTTTGGATAAATAACTGCATACCATGCCACGCCAGCCTTCCATGTTGGTAATGGAACCGCCCAAAAAAGCAACGGTTACAGGCTCTTTTTTGTCGATTTTATCGGCGAAAGTGTTACTATAGCCATTAAATGTAATAAATGAGGAAGATTGAAGTTTGTTTTGAGCAAAACTTTTAGAGAGTAGTGCCGTTGCCAATAGCGTAAAGCACAGAAAAGTGGTTAGTTTCATGTTATTTGGTATAAACCAAAAGTAATAAAATTAGATTAACCGGTACAAACAAATCGTCAATTCGGGCGATAGCTCAGCAAAGCAAAATCTGTTTAGCTTGATTTCCATAGTTCACTGCGCTCCGTCTGATACATATCGGATTATGCCAAGGTGCCCTGGCCTGTAAGAGGATTAATGGCCAGGGGTAAATGTTAGCAAGCTATATGTTGATAGTTTAGTGTTTATGCAGCAAACATTGTTTAATAAACCCGGTAGTAGCGGACATCCAGATTTTTCTATCTGGATAAAGCGGATAACGGGACTGCTGCTACCGAAGAACAGCTGAACGATCGTTTTCTAAAAAAAAAGAATACTAATGGCTATGGAGCACTACTCTACTGCGACTTTTTTCTTTCTTCTAAATCTTTTCATCTGCCCCATGTGCTCCGTCGGAATGTTATCTCCCAGCAGTTTGCCCCATGGTTTAAGTCCTTCTATCCGATCGAATATGATTTTCAGCACTGCAATAAACGGGATGGACAGGAACATGCCGGGGATGCCCCATAGCGCTGCACCCATCAATACAATTACAATCGAAATTAAAGCATTGATTTGCACTTTGCTCGAAACAATACGCGGAACAAGGATATTATTATCGATAAACTGGATGAGCGCATAAGCCGCTATAATTAACAACTGTGTAGTAAAACCATCTTTAGTAAGGGTGGCCATTAATACCGGAAGCGCAATGGCAATAATACCGCCAATGTAAGGCAATAGGTTGAGTATGGCGCCAATTACCCCAATCAAAATGGCATTCGGTACACCGAGTATTAATAAAGCTGCAGAATTCATTACTGCCACAATCGAAGTTTCGATCAATAAACCAATGATATAACTTTGAATGGCGGCTTTGGTTTCTCCTAAAATTTCGGCAACCTTTTGCTTGTTTTCTTCGGAAAATACTTCGTAAATGAAATTCAGGATCAGCGTTTTATATAATAATATTAAAAAAGTATATACCGGAATCAGAAAAACTACACTTAAAACCCCCATTAAACCACTAAGCGTTTGTCCAATCAGTGCTTTGCTGCCATTTGCAGCATCATTAAGCATTTGCATCTGTTTTTGTGTAGAAATGCCAAAGGTAGTTTGTAGCCAGCTTCTTATTTCTTCAAGCAGTTGTGATAGTTTATGTTTAATGCTGTCCAGATCATCAAAAAAGTGTGCCACTTGTGAAGAAAGAAAGTAAAGTACTGCTACTACAACCAGCAAGCCTATTAACATTGAAAGGATAATACTTAATATTTTGGGCATTTTCCTTTCGAAACGGTTGGTTAAGGGATTAAGCAAAATGGCAATTAAGGCAGCAAAAGCCAGGGGTACTAGGATATCTCTCAGTACACTCATCATAAATACTGTAATTACCAATCCTAAAAGAATTACAGGTGCCTTAATGTAAAATGGGTAGGTTTTAATCATGTTTTTGTATGTTCATCCGTTCAAAAACCATAATGTAACAAAATTGTTTTAAAGTTTAAAGATCTTATTACCGGTGCTTTTAATGTTTGAAAACATCTTTTCTGTTAAAATTCGTTGATATGGTAAAGAATATTAAGTTATTTTATAAATTTAGCATCATATTGCCTAACCATATTGTAATTTACTAATGAAAAACTGCTATTTAATTGCCATCTGTTTATTTTTATTTACCAAAATTAGTTATGCTGCTGAAGTTGATACGGCTTTAACGTATAGCAAATCGATGAAAAAAAATATCAAAGCTGTGGTAGTTAAACCGGATAGTTATAAAACAGGGAAATCTTTTCCGGTGGTGTACCTGCTTCATGGTGCGGGTGGCGACTATTCGGGATGGGTTAAAAGTGTGCCGGAGATTAAAAAACTGGTCGATCAATACCAGTTTATCATAGTATGCCCTGATGGGAATGTAACCAGCTGGTATTTCGATAGCCCTGTAGATCCCGAATGGAAATACGAAACTTATGTAGCCAAAGAACTTGTAGGTTATATTGATGAGCATTATAAAACCATTGCCGAGAAAAAGGGCAGGGCCATAACTGGTTTAAGCATGGGAGGGCACGGAGCGCTTTATTTGGCCATTAAACATCAGGATGTATACGGAGCAGCAGGTAGTATGAGTGGGGGCGTAGATATTAAACCTTTTCCAAATGGATGGAATATCCCGAAAAGATTAGGACCGGAGGATGAATTTCCTGAACGCTGGAAAGAACATAGTGTTATTGATCTGATTTACCTGATTAAGCCTAAATCGCTTGCGATTGCGTTTGAGTGTGGCACTGATGATTTTTTCTATAAAGTAAACGTGCGCCTGCACGATGAACTTTTATACCATAACATTCCTCATGATTTTACTACAAGACCCGGGGCACATAATTGGGAATATTGGGCAAATGCCATTAAATATCAAAGTGTGTTTATGAACAACTTTTTTACTCAGAAACCTTAAGCGGCCAGTTGAGCACCTACTTTGTTAATCAGGTTATTGATATCGAACGGTTTAGCGATAAAATCGTTAGGGTGACAAATGCGATCTTTCATGTCGCCTAAATTATGACTTGCTGAAATCATAATTACCGGAATATGGTTTGTTAATTTATTGTTTTTAAGCAGGTTACAAAGATCTCGTCCATCTAAAACACCCAGCATTACATCCAGTAAAATTAAATCAGGGTTAAAATCTGTAATTCTTTGGTTTAATTTGCTGGCATCCCATAAGCCATTTACTTCGTAGCCCTCAGCACCTAAAATGAGTTCTATTACTTCTAATATTTCTTTACTATCATCAACCACCAATATCTTTTTCATTTCCTTATTCTGTTATTAGATTAACGCATTGTAAATAAATACGTTCTGTATTATTAACAAAGGCATTAGTTAAAAGTTTCATCCTTTTAAAAATCGTTTACAACTATTTGCTTTCAATGCCTTTTTGAGTGGTATTTCGGCTACATTAAACTGTTGTGGTTGTAATGATACGTGTTGAATTAAAATTAATACATGATTTTAACTTAAAAATTAACTTTTAGATTACATGAAAAATAAAGACTTACCATATTTTTGACCGTTCTCGAAATGTTATTCATAATACAGGAAACGAAGATTTAAAACCAAAAATGAAATACTTAGTCAAAGAAATCAGTGAAGGAAACTGCGATATCACTTTATTGCCGGAAAACCTGAATGACAGAAATCTTTTAGCCGAAACTACAAAAAGCGTTCAGCAGAGTTATCAAGAAACTATCCAGGCACATTACGAACATGCATTAAAAAACCAGGTTCATGGAAATGCAGCATTTGTTTCTTTAAATAATGAGGAAAGCAATTATCCCAAAAGAGTAAATGTAAATTACCAGATTATTTTAAGTTAATAAGGCAGTATCCCGAAAAAAAGCTTTTATTACGATAATGAAAGCTTTTTTTTCTACTAATTCTACTGAGCGAATCCATCGGGTTCGAAATCAAGCGATATCGAATTCATGCAGTAGCGTTTGTGCGTAGGTGCAGGTCCATCGTCGAAAATATGCCCCAAATGTGAATTACAGCGGCCACATTCTACTTCTATTCGTTCCATACCTAAACTGTTATCTTCTTTGTAAATTGTACTTCCTTTGCGAATGGGTTCGAAAAAACTCGGCCAGCCACATTCACTGGCAAACTTAGCATCCGATTTAAAGAGTGTATTGCCACAAACTGCACAATAATAAGTTCCTTTTAAATTCGAGTTCCATAATTTCCCTGTAAATGCCCTTTCGGTATTTGCTTCACGCGCAACTGCATATAAAGCCGGCGACAAAATCTTTTTCCATTCCGAATTTTTAACATTTAATTTTTTAGTATCCGTACGGGAATAATATGGGTTTTTAATCTGGGTTTTGGTTTCCTGACCGTTGGTGTAAAACCCAAAACTCAAAAGGAATGATAATGCAATTAATATTTTCATGTTGTGTGTATTTATATGCTAATAAACGAATAATAACGTTAAATGGATTTGGTTAAATTTAGTCCGAAGTCTTTAATTGGAATGACCAATGACTAATAAACCAGAATCCATATACTTGTAAATATTTATAAGGCTTATGCTCGATTTCAGACTGCAGGTTTTTTATACAGTGGCCAGGCGCCTTAGTTTTACCCGTGCTGCGGCCGAACTTTTTATTTCGCAGCCTGCGGTAACCAAACACATTAAAGAGCTGGAAGCCCAGTACAAAACAACATTGTTTGAACGGAGCGGAAATAAAAAAATAGAATTTACTGCTGCGGGTAAAGTATTGCTTAGCCATGCCGAGCAGTTAATTGCTATATATGGCGAGCTGGAGTATGACATGAACCTACTGAACAAGGAACATGGTGGTGTGTTGAGGATAGGGGCCAGTACAACTGTTGCCCAATACATCCTGCCAAAGGTGCTAGCCCTCTTCCACAAAAAGTTTGGTTCGGTAAATGTTCAGCTCATAACAGGTAATACCGAAGATATAGAAGAAGCTTTGTTGGCCAGGGAGATAGAAATCGGTATTATTGAAGGTGTTTCTCGCAGTCCGCAAATTAGTTATGAGCCTTACTTGCATGATGAACTGGTGCTGGTGGCTGCCTCAGGAAATGCAAAGGTTAAAAAAGACACTTTAAAACCAGAAGAACTGCTTCAGTATCCGTTTCTTTTGAGAGAACCAGGTTCTGGTACCCGTGAGGTAATCGGTATGGCATTGAGCAAGCACCACATTAAACTTTCTGACCTGAAAATGGAAATGCAGCTGGGCGGTACAGAGAGTATTAAATCTTACCTGAGCCATAGTGATTGTTTAGCTTTTGTATCAGTACACTCCGTATTAAAAGAATTAAGGGATAACGAACTGCGGATTATCGATATCAAAGGGTTAACTATTGAGCGTCCTTTTCATTTTATTCGTCAACATGGACAACTTTCTTCACTTGCCGAACTCTTTATCCGTTTTGCAAAAAAGCAAAAGATAGATTAACCTGAAAAATGATTTATCGATAACTTTATGTTATGGATAATTAGTAAAAGTGATGAAAATAGCAAAGTATTGTTATTGATATTTGGGTTTCAAAACAATTACTAAATGAATACCCAAACCCATGTACCACAGGTTAATGAAGGACTTATCTTAAATGTAAATCCACTCACCAAAAAGATTGTATTTATTAGCTGTATCATACTTTGCCTTAGCTCTTTGGTTAGCCCAACCCTCGCACTTTTGCTGGGTATTATTGTCGCTCAATTTACCGGTCATCCTTACATGGTACTTAATCATAAAGGTACCAGTTTATTACTTCAGTTTTCGGTTGTAGGTTTAGGCTTTGGGATGAATGTTCATTCGGCACTTCAGGCTGGTAGGGAAGGTGTAATTTTTACCATATTTTCGATTATAGGTACTTTGATTCTGGGATATTTTATCGGTAAATGGTTCCGCATCGGAAAAAAGACTTCCTATCTCATTTCATCAGGTACGGCAATCTGTGGCGGAAGTGCTATTGCAGCCATATCGCCGGTCATTTTAGCCGAAGAGAAACAGGTTTCAGTTGCATTAGGCTGTATATTTATCTTTAACGCCTTAGCGCTTTTAATTTTCCCTCTTGTTGGGCATTACTTTCATCTTTCGCAAAACCAGTTTGGATTATGGTGCGCCATTGCCATCCACGATACCAGTTCGGTAGTAGGAGCGGCAAGTAAATTTGGTGCAAAAGCACTCGAAGTAGCCACTACGGTAAAATTAGCCCGCGCATTATGGATTATTCCGGTGGCTTTTCTTTCTACTTTTTTATTTAAAAATCCATCTAAAAAAATCAGCTTTCCCTATTTTATCATCCTGTTTATATTGGCCATTATAGCCCATACTTATTTTCCTGCCATTGCTGTATTAAGTGTTTATTTAACCGGTATTGCTAAAGCTGGCCTTACACTTACCCTCTTTTTAATTGGTGCAGGCCTATCGCGAAAAATTTTGCTGGCAGTTGGTTTTAGGCCATTGTTGCAAGGTTTGTTACTTTGGGTAATGATTTCCATCACAGCGCTTTATGCAGTAATCCATCTCGGATAGAAGTTTGATTCTTAACATTATAAATACCTGTCGTTTTCATTAATCTGGAGATCGTTAATGCTGGCATAACGTTTTCGCATTAATCCATTTTCATCGAACTCCCAAAGTTCATTGCCATAGCTTCGGTGCCATTGGCCGCTGGCATTGCGCCACTCGTATTCGAACCTTACGGCAATGCGGTTTTCGGCAAAAGTCCATAGCTCTTTTTTAAGTTTGTAATCTAATTCTTTTGCCCATTTGCTGCTTAAAAAAGCTTTAACTGCTTCTCTACCGTTAATAAATTCGTTACGGTTACGCCATTCCGTATCAATGGTGTATGCCATGCATACTTTTTCCGGGTTCCGGCTGTTCCAGGCATCTTCTGCCATTTGTACTTTCTGCAAAGCAGTTTCATGGGTAAATGGTGGCATTGGTGGTTTTTGTTCCATGGTTTAGTGAATTTCTATTCACACCGCTGCCATTTTTTAACAGGCAACGGTATGGTGGTTAATGTGTTATTGAGGTAAAGTAGCTAAAAATTTCAGGATTTCATTTCCGATTTCCCTTCCATGCGATTCGAGTGCGAAATGTCCGGTATCGTAAAATTTCACAATGGCATCAGGTACGTCTTTTTTATAGGCTTCGGCCCCTGCTGGTATAAAAAAAGGATCTTTATTACCCCAAACAGCCAATATTTTCGGTTTATATGTTCTGAAATATTCCTGGAATTTTGGATAAAGTGCCACATTGCTTTTATAATCCTTTAAAAAATCCAACTGAATTTCTGTCATCCCCGGACGATCAAGGAAATACTGATCTAAGGTATAGGTTTCTGGTGCGATAAGAGATGGATCGCTCACGCCGGTAAGGTATTGAAATTTCGTTGCATCATGCGTTAAAAACGCTTTTAACGCTTCCCTATTGGCAGGGGTGTCGTTTTCCCAATAACGTTGTATCGGATTCCAGCCTTCGCTTAAGCCTTCTACGTAGGCATTTCCATTTTGTGAAATGATTCCGGTTATCTTTTCTGGATTTGCCAATGCCAGGCGGTATCCGGTAGGAGCACCATAATCGAAAACATATACTGCAAAACGTTTAATTTTTAACCCATCGATAAAACCCTGCATGGTTTTGGCCAGGTTAGCAAAGGTGTAATTAAATTGAGCAGCTTCAGGAACCTCTGTATAACCAAAGCCCGGTAAATCGGGTGCAATTACATGGTATTTTTCACTCAACATCGGGATAAGGTTACGGAACATGTGCGATGAAGTTGGATAACCATGAAGCAGTAGAATCACTGGTGCACCCGCCGGACCGGCCTCGCGATAAAAAATATTTATCCCGTTTACGTTTACCCGGCGATAATGGACTATAGCTGCTACCGAGGCCGTTTTGTTACTTGTTGTTGCGATTGATTGTGCCATCATGTTCGATTTTGTTAATAAAACAGCCAGAACGATGCCAGCCAGTTTCAGTTTTTTCATGTCTTTTTTTAACAAATGTATGCTGGATTATTAATCATTCAAAATGATTAATAAAGATATCAATAATCATAATTTGTGATTTGTTTGGTTACCTGTTTTTAGGAGGAATTGCATTTATGGAGTGAAAATGCAAACTCACGGTATTATTTGGGGCATAGAAAAAATAAAAATCCAAAGAATACTTTAAAAACTAACCAAAGAACCAAAACGGCCTTTCACAGAATGAAAGGGCCTGTTTATTGATTTTCGTTTTTGAAATTGATGATGCATGCTGATCTTGAGGTGCTTTTTGTTAAACAATAGCGATTTCTAGCCAGCAATAAATTGAAATATTAATAACTACCCCAAAAATTACATTATGAAAAAACACTTACTCTTTACAGTATTATTATTCACAAGCGTTTATAGTTTCAGCCAAACAGTGAAAGATGGCAACGTAGATACCGAAAGTGGCAAAATGTTAAACAAGCTTGATTCGGCTAAAAAACAGGAGGGCTGGACCATACGCGGAACAAATACATTATTATTAAACCAGGCGGCATTTTCTAACTGGGTAGCCGGTGGAATTAACTCGGTTGCGTTAACTGCCCGTGCGGATTACGAATTTAACCTGAAACGTGGAAAAAACCTTTGGGAAAACCGCATTTTGGCGGGATATGGTTTGCGTTCAGAACAGAAAAGCCAAACCACAAAAGTAGAAGATGTTATTGATTTAACTTCAAAATATGGTTATCAGATTAATCAGAGCAATTGGTTTGCCGCTGCAGCACTAAATATAAAAACCCAGTTTAGCAAAGGGTACGATTACAGCAATCCAGACCAAGGTTACCTGTCTAACTTTTTGTCGCCGGGCTATTTAACATTTGGTTTTGGTGTTGATTATATTCCAAATGATAATTTTCAGATCAACATCCATCCGCTAACTTCCCGTTTAACTTTTGTTAAGGATGATGCTGTTTTTGATCCTAACAAAGATGGTGTACCCACTGAAGCTTTTGGTGTTGAACCGGGCAAACATTTTGTTTATCAATTTGGTGCTTACGTAGGGGGCAGGTATAAAGCAAAATTGATGGAAAATATCCTTTTAGATAACCGCTTAGGTGTTTTTAGCAATTATCTCAAAGATCCGCAAAATTTAGTGATTGCTTATGCTGCCATTCTTGATATGAAAATAAACCGTTTTATTTCTACACAAATTACTGCAGATTTATTTTATGATAACAATCAAATTGGGAAACTGCAGCTTAAAGAAACTTTGGGCGTAGGCTTAACTTATAAATTCGGGAAATACTAACGAAATATTAAGGGCAAAAGAGATTGGTTTTACTGATCTGTAGCCATAAGATTTAAGTTAAGGGTTTTTAATCACAGATAAACACGGATTTTTATATCTGTGTTTATCCTCTTTATCTCCTGTACCGAGGGCTTAACTTAATGCCATAGGGTTTGTACATGGTTTCATTAAAGTTATGGAGGAAAAGGTTGTTGAATTTCATCCTTTCCCTTTTAACTGCTGATAAAGAAAGAAACAACCATCCGGGAATGACGGTGTTTGTTGTATGAAAACTTGTAATGTTTGCCTCGTAATCACCTGATTACCGCAGTAAAAATCTCCATCATTCTGCCTGCGTAATGATGCCGGTGATTGCATGGTCAGCCAATCTATAAAGGCCTTATCGCTCTCAAAGGAAAGTGAAGGCTCCAGATAACCATCCCAAACCTCTCCATAATAATAAAAACCTTCGCAGTATAAAATGCCCATACCACAATAATCGCGGTGTGCATACCTCAGCGAAGTACCCAAATTAAGTTTTGCTGCAACAGCGGTTGCAAGCGTTATGCCAAAAGGTACTTCGTCTGCAACAATTTTGTGTAAATGATCTTCTTTCATTGCGATAGTATCGTTTATGATGGAAGATAATCATATTTTCCTGCAATAGTTAAACAACTGATTCAAAATTTAAGTCCCTTGCCTCACTATAATGAGTCATTATTGCTAGATCTGGTTAATATCTTGTTTTAATCCGTTAATTGCTGGTTGTTATCGTGTTTAGTATTTGTTAAATTTGTTAGTTGATTTTCGTTACTGTCCAAATCGGTACATTTATCCTTATTTACCATTTATGGGGCATCACATTATCCCTTAGCCATATTTATGAGATATTTCTTTAAGTTTTTACCATTCGTTTTCGCTTTCTCTGCCTATTTAAACGCCCATGCGCAAAGTACACCACCTTCTCCTTCAAAACCCAATATCCTGCTGATTTTTACAGATGATCTTGGCTACATGGACTGTGGTTTTACCGGGAGTAAAATCATGGAAACACCTAATATTGATGCGCTTTCGAAAAAAGGGATGGTATTTAACAATGCTTATGCAGGAGCAGGGAACTGTGCGCCGAGCCGCGCCGCTTTAATTAGCGGACAGTATTCACCAAGAACGGGCGTGTATGCGGTAGGAAGTACTACCCGCGGGCCAGTGGATTTGATGAAACTTGTGCCTGTACGCAACAACGTTTCCCTCAAACCGTCATTTAATACCATAGCCGAAGGATTAAAGGGTGAGGGATATGCGACTGCTATTTTTGGTAAATGGCACCTCGCTGATTCTAAAGAAACGCAACCACAGGCACAGGGATTTGACCAGTATACGGAAGGGCCAAAAGAACAATCTGTTAAGGGAAGTAATGAAGCTGCCGATCCGAAAGGGGTATTATATCTCACCGACGCGGCCATTAAATTTATGCAAAATACAAAAGACAAGCCTTTTTTCGCTTATTTAGCCCATAATGCAATTCATTCTAAACTGGAAGCAAAACCTGAAACCATAGCGAAATTCAAGAAAAAAGGCTTAAGCGATAAAATGGCTGTTTATGCAGCCTGCACATACGATTTTGATGCAAGCGTAGGTGTGGTGCTTGATTTTTTGAAAAAATCAGGATTGGATAAGAATACACTCGTCATTTTTACCAGTGATAATGGCGCCACGCAACAATCATCTCAGGAGCCACTACGTGGAAATAAAGGATCTTATTATGAAGGAGGAATCAGGGAGCCGTTTATTGCCTGTTGGCCTGATCATATCAAACCAGGAGCGGTGAATGCTACTCCCATTATTAACCTCGATCTTTACCCAACCTTTATGAGCTTAGCCGGAAATAAAAAATTTAAAAGCGATGGGGAAGATTTGATGCCACTTTTGCTGGGACAGAAAACTGAAACCATCAGGAAATCGATATACTGGTATTTTCCTGGTTACCTGGATAATCCTGTGATCAGGGGGCGCGATAAGGTATTTCGTACCAGGCCAGTTGCTGTAATCAGAAAGGGAAATTTTAAACTCCACCTTTATCTCGAAGAATGGGTGCTTGATGGAGGAAAGGCCAAAATTAATGAAAATAACGCTGTTGAATTATATAATATTAAAACTGATGAGGGTGAACACCTTAATTTGGCCAACACCAATCAAACAAAACGAGATGAGCTTTTAGCTGATCTTTTATGCTGGATGGAAAAAACCAAAGCCCCGTTGCCCACTAAAATTACTGCCACTAATAAGCCGGTACAAGGCACGGTAGGTGCTGAAAATTAAGTTTATAAAGTACATCATATCAATTATATTAACACCTGATGAAACCTGTTTTTTACGCGCTGATTTTAACGATACTATGTTTGGGCAACAGTGGGCTTGCCCAGGAAAAAAGAAAAACCTCACCTAATATCATTTTCATACTCACAGATGATCTTGGATATGGTGATGTTGGTGTATTTTTTCAGCATAAAAGAGGGGCCAGTCAGGATAAAAGCCAGCCTTTTACCCTGACGCCAAATCTTGATGAAATGGCCTCCTCAGGCGCTACACTTCCCCAGCATTATTGTGCGGCCCCGGTTTGTGCGCCTTCAAGGGCCTCAATTCTGCTTGGTCAGAGTCAGGGGCATGCCAATGTAAGGGATAATCAGTTTGATAAGGCACTTAGCGATAACTATACTTTAGGCAATGTAATGCAAAAGGCCGGTTATGCCACGGTAGCCATCGGCAAGTGGGGGCTTCAGGGAACTAAAGAATGGTCTGCACATCCGCTAAACAGGGGTTTTGGTTATTATTATGGTTATATGCGCCATTCTGATGGACATGAACACTATCCTAAAGAAGGTTTATACAGGGGTAAGAAAGAGGTCTGGGAAAACAAGACAGAAGTGAGCCAGGACCTCGATAATTGTTATACAGGTGATTTATGGACAGCAAGGGCGAAAAAATGGATTGTTGATCATCAAAAAGATAAAGGAACGGATCAGCCGTTTTTTATGTTTCTGGCTTACGATACGCCGCATGCGGTTTTAGAACTTCCTGCTTCTGCTTATCCTGCCGGTGGCGGGTTAAATGGTGGATTGCAATGGCTTGGCCAGGCGGGCAAAATGATCAATACAGCAAATGGAAAACCCGATAGCTGGACACATCCTGATTATAACAATGCCACTTATGATGATGACCATAATGCTGCAACGCCTGAAAAACCATGGCCTGATACTTATAAAAGATTTGCCACTTCAACAAGGAGGATCGATGATCAGGTTGGGGATATTTTGAAGCTGTTAAAAGATTTAAAGATTGATTCGAATACACTGGTTGTTTTTAGCTCTGATAATGGCCCTTCTATAGAGTCTTATTTGCCAAAACCCTACGTAAAGTATGAGGCCAGTTTTTTCAGTAGTTTTGGGCCGTTTGACGGGATAAAAAGAGATGTACTGGAAGGTGGGATGCGTATGCCGGTTATTGCTAAGTGGACGGGGCATATCCCGGCACACACCATTGTTAATTCGCCAAGTATCTCTTATGATTGGATGCCAACCTTTTTAGATGCAGCTGGTTTACCTGCACCGGCAGTATCGGATGGAGTTTCTTTGTTGCCATCCGTAACCGGAAAAGGCAGGCAGCGTGCAAGTATGATTTACTCAGAATATTTTGAGGGTGGAAAAACGCCTGCTTACCCGGAATTTGCTGCTGTAAACCGTGGTAGGGTCAGAAATCAGATGCAGATGATCAGAATGGGTAATTTAGTAGGCCTGAGGTATAATATTAAATCTCAGGACGATAATTTCCAAATTTTTGATGTATTAAAAGATCTTCATCAGCAGTACAATTTGGCTGAAACTAAAAATATGGATGTCCTTCAGCGTAAAATGAAAGATAGGGTACTTCATGTACGCCGATTGGATGCAGAGGCACCAAGGCCTTATGATACTGTTGCAGTGCCCGCTGTAAAACCGGTTAATGTTAGTAAAGGATTGTTATGGAAAAGCTACCACCAGGTTACTGAATGGATACCAAACCCTCAGGGGCTAACTGTAGTTTCTAATGGTAAAAGCGCTGGTTTAAATCCTCTCGAAGCCTATAAAGGTTCCGGTAATCTGGTTGTACATGAGGGCTTTATAAAGATTCCGGCAGATGGAGAATATACTTTCTACCTTAACGCTGAGAATAAAGCATTCATCAGGATCCATGATGCAGTGTTGATTGATGAGGATTTTGGATATACCACAAAACACGAGAAACAGAGCAAAATTAAGTTAAAAGCAGGTCTGCATCCCATCAAACTTTATTATCAAAAGCCTGCACAACTAAAAGGTAATCTCGATTTTGAATGGTCTAATGCGTTATTTGCGAAACAGGCAGTACCTCAAAGCGCTTTCTTTCATTAGTTGAGCTAATTAACAGATCGGAAATATGGTGAAATAAAAAAACCGCAACATTAAACTGTTGCGGTTTTTTGGTTAGTAATTCGGTGTTCTCTTCTTATTTTCTATAATATTTTGAAAACCTGATCAAAATATAGCCGTCGGTTTTGGGATGATGGTTTTGTATTACTTATGTATGGTGTTATTCATTTCAGACCAGGGGAAACAACCGGTTTTTCTGCTGCGCCGCCAAAAATAGCATTTAACGCTTCATTGATAGGGATATTTACACCGCTGCCGGAAGCCAGCAAGTTGCAGTGCCTGATATATAATAACTGGATGCGAAATTAAGTTGACTATAAACAAAAAACCTTTCAGTTCTGAAAGGTTTTTTTGTTCGATTTTTGTTGTACTCGGGGCGGGAATCGAACCCGCACGCCTTTGAAAGCACAGGATTTTAAGTCCTGCGTGTCTACCAGTTCCACCACCCGAGCATTAGCCTGTTCCGAAATCCTTCGGTAGGTTAATTTAAATTAAAATGCCTTCTGGTAGGAAGGCATTTAGAGCGAAAGACGAGATTCGAACTCGCGACCCCGACCTTGGCAAGGTCGTGCTCTACCAACTGAGCTACTTTCGCAAATTTACACATCAGCTGTGTTCCTTTGGGGTTGCAAATATAGAAATTTAACTTTTCAATGCAAAAAAAATAAAATAAAAAAATGGTGAAAATGTATTAAAGGTTAAAAATGAGGAAGATAAATTTAAAATTAACTTTAACGGTGTAGGCGAAACCTTATTCTTGTTAACGTTAATTAGGCATCAATAGAAAAGTCATTTAAAAAAATGGATGTCGAAGCCTCATCGAACGAACAATTTTTTGTTTGTAATATCACGTTTCAAAGTTCATTAACCACGGTCGTTTGATGTGTTTATGCTATAACTCGCTGCTCAGTGTAAACCGGCGTAATATTTCAGGTCTGAAAATAAGCGATACTGTTTACTGTCTGGTGGTAATTTGCTCATTTTGCGAGGTTGATTCCAGATTGTAAAAAGTTTTCATTTTAATAGCAAATATACTTTGGCGGAATTTACCCCTAAAGTTGTCGTTTTTGCAATAGCATAAAATTTGAGATGAATCCAATCTTTGTATTGTCAACAAGATTCAAACTAAAAAAAATAATCTCATGAAAAATTTATTCAACGCAAATCTCCTTAAATTAACACTACTTACGGTGATGGCTATGTTTACGGTGTATCAGTCAAACGCACAACAAAGTAAACCTTCAAGCAGTGGTTACGCACCTGCAAACGGCACTAAAGTATATTACGAAGTATATGGTGAGGGCAGGCCCATCATTTTGTTGCATGGTGCTTTTATGACCATCGGTACAAACTGGGGAGAATTAATTCCTGAACTCTCCAAAACAAGAAAGGTAATTGCTATTGAATTGCAAGGGCATGGTCATACCCCTTTTTCGGATAGAAAATTATCGCATAACACTTTAGCCAGCGATGTAGAAAAGGTGATGGATTACCTGAAAATTGACAGTGCAGATGTAGTTGGATACAGCTTTGGCGGCACTATAACCTATCAGTTTGCTATTCAAAGTCCTAAACGCTTAGCGAAATTGGTGATCATTTCTTCTACTTATAAAAGTGATGGCTGGATGCCTCAAATATCAGGGGCATTTAAAACAATGAAACCAGAACTTTTTGCCAATTCGCCTATGAAAACCGCTTATGATGCAGTTGCGCCTGATAAAACAAAATGGACAAAGTTTTTGGAACAGATGATTGCTTATGCAGGAGAACCGTTTAACCTGGGTGGGTCTAATATTTCTAAAATTGCTGCACCTGTATTAATCATTGCAGGCGATAATGATGGGCTGGACAAAATCGAGCTGATTAAAACCTATCAATTATTGGGGGGCGCTGTTGCAGCTGATCTGGGTGCAATGCCAAAATCTCAATTGGCCATTATTCCCGCCCAGGGGCATGTTAGCCTGATGATGCAGACGAAAACAATTTTAGATTACCTTAACGATTTCTTAAAATAAAAAACCAGGATATTAAAATAAATAACAAAGTAATAATTTAGTTAAACCATAAATTAAAATGCTATGAGAAAGATAACCGTTTTAACCATGATTACTTTAGATGGAGTAATGCAAGCACCTGGCGGACCAGAAGAAGATACTTCAGGAGGTTTTCAGTTTGGCGGCTGGACAGCATCCTATGGTGATGACGTTTTTGGCAAAATCATGCAAGAAGAGCTAAAACCGGCAGAGTATCTTTTAGGTAGAAAAACTTTTGAAATTTTTGAATCCTATTGGCCACAACATGCTAATTTCTGGCCGGGCATTAACGATGGTGCCAAGTATATTCTATCGGAAACCAGGGAAAAATCTGACTGGAAAAACAGCAACTTCCTTAAAAGTGTGGCAGATATCCAAAAACTTAAAAATTCGGAGGGTGCCGACATTCAGGTTTGGGGCAGCAGCGAACTAATTCAGCTTTTGCTTAAAAATGACCTTGTTGATGAACTCCGGCTTAAAATTTACCCGCTAACTCTAGGTCATGGTAAAAAATTGTTTGAAAATGCAATTCCGGCAGCGCTTAAATTAACAGAAAGTATAGTTACACCCAGTGGAGTGATTATCGTTAGTTATGAACGTGCTGGAGAAGTAAAAACAGGTAATGTT
>NZ_JAVTSU010000029.1:0-57794 GCF_032678605.1 Pedobacter miscanthi | reverse complement strand
CTTTTGGCAGATTTATCAGCTCCGCTCTCAATGAAAAATTCTAAAAAATGGTCGTCATTTCCCGCGCAGTGGCTAAAAAACAAAAATGCACACCAATAAAATCTGTTTTTATCTGTGTGCATCCGTGGTAAATTACTTTGTTAAAAGCTCAAATTCTTCATCTGTTAACTCAATTTCTGAAGCTTTTAAATTTTCTTTTAAATGGGTTACCGATTTTGTTCCTGGGATTAAAAGAATATTCGATGATCTTTTGAGTAACCAGGCTAAGGCAATCTGTGCGATTGTGGCATCATGTTTTTCGGCGATTGCTTTAATGCTATCTTCTAATTTATCCGGACCAGAAGCCAGAGGAAACCAGGGAATAAAAGCAAGCCCTTGTTCGGCAGTAAAATCGAGTACACCCTCCCATTGCCGATTTCCTAAATTATATAAATTCTGAACCGAAACAATCGGCAAGATATCCTGCACCTGTTTAATCTGTTCGATGGTTACTTCCGAAAGACCAACATATTTTATTTTACCTTCTTTTACAGCTTCTACTACCGGCGCGAGGGTTTTAGCTACATCCACATTTGGATCGATGCGGTGCAATTGCCATAAATCAATGCAATCTACTTTTAAGCGCTGTAAACTGCTCTCAATATTTTCTTTAATATTTTCTGGCGAACCGTTTGGCACCCAATTATTAGGCCCAGGCCTGTTAAAACCACCTTTGGTAGCAATAAGCAGATCCTGTTTGTATGGATGCAGGGCATCAGCAATTAAAGACTCATTAAACTTTGGCCCGTAAGCTTCTGCAGTATCAATAAAATTAACGCCATTTGCTACAGCTTCCTGTAAAACCTTTATCGCGTTATCGCGATCTTCTACTTCGCCAAAAACGCCGTTACCCGTTAATTGCATGGCCCCATAACCTAAACGGTTAATTTCAAATTCACCTAATTTAAATGTTGTATTTCCCATTTCGTTTTAGATATGATGATTATTTATATGATAAAGATAACCCTAAGCAGCTGGCATTGTTTGTGAAATGGATTTTATGATAAACAGATGAACAAAAACAGCATTTAATAGATACTAACCGATGCGGCCAGATTAATTTAGTTTATCAGAACGATTTAAATAAATTTCAAGCATTGCTACCTGGTGTTTGTAAAATCAAAAAAGGCCTTGAATACTATTTAAAAGTACCTTCGAAGACCAATTTGGTGTTCCGAACTAGAAAAAAGCCCTTCCGAAGGGCAAATTGCTCTTCCGAAGTACTAAGCAGGAGCTCAGAGGAGCAAAAAGGTAGCTCCGAAGGGCAAATTGCTCTTCGGAAGTACTAAGCAGGAGCTCAGAGGAGCAAAAAGGTAGCTCCGAAGGGCAAATTGCTCTTCCGAAGTACTAAGCAGGAGCTCAGAGGAGCAAAAAGGTAGCTCCGAAGGGCAAATTGCTCTTCTGAAGTACTAAGCAGGAGCTCGAAGGAGAAAAAAGGTAGCTCCGAAGGGCAAATTGCTCTTCCGAAGTGCTAAGCAGGAGCTCAGAGGAACAAAAAAGCCCTTCCGAAGGGCAAATTACTCTTCCGAAGTACTAAGCAGGAGCTCAGAGGAGTAAAAAGGTAGCTCCGAAGGGCAAATTGCTCTTCTGAAGTACTAAGCAGGAGCTCGAAGGAGAAAAAAGGTAGCTCCGAAGGGCAAATTACTCTTCCGAAGTACTAAGCCGAAGCTCAGAGGAACAAAAAGGTAGCTCCGAAGGGCAAATTACTCTTCCGGAGTACTAAGCCGGAGCTCAGAGGAGCAAAAAGGTAGCTCCGAAGGGCAAATTGCTCTTCCGAAGTACTAAGCAGGAGCTCAGAGGAACAAAAAGGTAGCTCCGAAAGGCTATGGTGAACTTATAGATTTCTCGGCTGCGCTTGAAATGACGACCGCGTAGGATATTGTGCTTAGTTTGCGCTCGTTTCCAAACGAGTGCAAGAATGGTTTTACGATTTAATCGTTAGAAATGAGCGCTGGCAGATTTCGCTGCCCTATCAATGAAAGATTCTAAAAAATGGTCGTCATTCCCGCGCACGGGGCAATCTTAATGCAAACTGCAAGCCCTACCAAGGCATTACGATTGCCAGTCGAGCTGGCAATGACGATTTTACGCGCTGTCATTATCCCTCAGCATGACAAAAAACAAAAGGCTGCCCCAGTTTGGAACAGCCTAATCGAATATAAGGATAATATGACTTAAAAGGAATGTACTTACTTAAATGGGACTTGGTGTTTACTTAGTTCCATCCGCCACCAAGGGCATGATAAATATCTACAACAGCGTTTAATTGCTGTTTTTTGGTTTCAATAAGTTCTAATTTTGATTGTAAGGCATCACGTTGGGTCATCAAAACCTCAAAATAATCTGCTCTTGCGGATTTAAACAAATCGTTCGAAATATCGATCGATTGTGTAAGTGCGGCTACCTGTTTTGATTTTAAATCGTAACTTTTTTGCAGGTTACTGATTTTCGAGAGCTGATTGGCCACTTCGATATAACCATTCAGAATGGTTTTTTCATAATCAAAAACGGCTTGTAGCTGTTTCGCGTTTGCAGAAGAATATTCTGCTTTTATAGCGTTTCTATTGATCAACGGTCCGGCTAAATCTCCGGCTAAGGAATAGATCAGGGATTCTGGCGTTCTTAACAGATAAGATGGATTAAATGCCTGGTAACCAATGTTTGCAGAAATGCCTAATGAAGGATAAAACTGAGCCTTGGCTACTTTAACATCTAGTTTAGCAGCTGCAAGTTCGAATTCGGCCTGTTTAATATCCGGACGGTTAGCCAATAACTGCGATGGTAAACCTGCCTGCACGGTTGGTGGTACCAGATCGGTAAAACTAGATTTATCCCTGATCACCGGCTGAGGAAAACGACCTAACAGAAAATTAATTTTATTCTCGGTTTCGGTAATGTTTTGCTGAATATCAAACTCCAAGCTTTTCGAGCTTAATACTTCAGCCTCAAACTTGCGTACGGCAAGTTCGTTAACCCTGCTCGCCTGTTTTTGGATTTTCATCAGTTCTAAAGCATTTTTCTGCAACTCAATGTTCTTTTTCACTGTTTCCAACTGATTATCTGCAGCTAATAACTCATAATATGAATTGGCTACTTCAGCAATTAAATTGGTGATGACGAAATTTTTGCCTTCAACGGTTGCCAGATAATGACTCACAGCGCCTTTTTTTGCATTGCGCAATTTGTGCCAGATATCGGCTTCCCAATTGGCCTGTAAACCAAAGTGATAATCGGGCAATACCTCAGGTACTTCTTTACCGGGAGTAATTTCTGTTGAAGCATCGCCGGCCCCCGAGCTGGTATAACGGCCAACTTTATCAAAACCTGCCCCCACACCATAACTTACACTTGGCAAAAGCTCTCCTTTTTTAGCTTTGATCTCGTTTTTCGCAATCTCAATATCCTGAAGGGTGATATTCAGCTCCTGGTTATTTTTTAGTGCTGTATCGATCAGGTTTACCAGATTTGGATCGGTAAAAAAATTACGCCATTTAATGCTGGCTGTGCTTACGGTATCCTGAGAGCCATTAAAGCTCACAGGTACGTTTTTATTTTCGGAGCGTTGGGCCACTTCTGGCAATTTACAGGCGGTATATGCAGCGCATATCAACACCAGTACAAGGCTTTTATAAAGATTCTGTTTAAACATTATTCTCAATTTCTTCAGTTAACGGATGTTCTTCTTCAATTTTGATCAGCTTGTGTTTTGCTGCAATTGTTCCGAATATATAATACAGTCCCGGGATTACAATTACTCCGAAAATGGTACCGAAAAGCATACCACCTGCAGCAGCCGATCCGATGGTACGGTTACCAATCTTACCTGGGCCGGTTGCAATCATCAAAGGGATTAATCCTGCTATAAAGGCAAAGGAGGTCATTAAAATTGGACGGAAACGCACTGTAGCACCTTCCATGGCCGCCTTAAATACCGTTGCCCCCTGTGCGTGGCGCTGTGTGGCAAACTCCACAATCAACACGGCATTTTTACCGAGTAAACCGATCAGCATCACCATGGCTACCTGTGCATAAATGTTGTTTTCCAATCCCAATAATTTAAGGAACAAAAAGGCTCCAAAAATACCCGCCGGTAAAGAAAGGATTACTGAAAGTGGCAAAATGAAACTTTCATATTGTGCAGCCAAAACCAAATACACGAAACCTAAACAGATCAGGAAGATATAGATTGCTTCGTTACCTCTTGATACCTCATCTTTAGAAATACCTGCCCAATCGATACCAAAACCCCTGGGCAATGTTTTCTTGGCAACCTCTGTAATCGCTTTAATGGCTTCACCAGAACTATAACCCGGTGCCGATTGTCCGCTGATCTCAGAAGCATTGTACATATTATGACGGGTAATCTCCGATAAGCCATATACTTTACGCATTTTGATAAAGGCCGAGAAAGGCACCATCTCATCGCGGTCGTTTTTAACCGATAGTTTTAAAATATCCTCCGGCAAAGCCCTGTATTGAGGCAAGGCCTGTACAATTACCTTGTATTGACGGTCGTATTTAATAAAGCTGGTTTCGTAATTACTACCCACAAAGGTTGATAGCGTGTTCATCGCGTTATCGATACTTACTCCTTTTTGCTGCGCAATGTCATTGTCAACATCCAGCATGTATTGAGGGAAACTGGCACTGTAAAAAGTAAATACAGATGAAAGCTCTTTACGTTTGTTCAACTCGCGTACAAAATCGTTGGCTACGGTTTCCATTTTTTTATAATCGCCGCTACCTGCTTTATCCAATAAACGAAGCTCGAAACCGCCCGCTGCCCCATAACCCGGAACTGCCGGTGGCTGGAAGAACTCGATGGTTGCACCCGGAATTGATTTTGATTTTTCTTCAAGTTCTTCGATAATCTCTACTGCCGAATGTTTACGTTCGCTCCAATCTTTCAGGTTAATCAAACAGGTACCTGAGTTGGATCCCGTACCTTCGGTAAGGATTTCATAACCAGCTAAAGATGAAACCGATTTTACGCCATCAATGTCTTCGCACATTTTCTGCAGTTTCTCTGCAATCTGGTCAGTACGCTCTAAAGTAGATCCCGGAGGGGTTTGAATAATCGCATAAACCATCCCCTGATCTTCGTTAGGGATAAATCCTGATGGCACACTTCCACTCAGTGCCCAAACACCCAAACAGAAGGCAATCAATACCCCAAAAGTTAATAACCTCCGGCTTACCACTTTGCTTAATACCAGTTCGTATTTACCCGAAAGTTTATTAAAACCATTATTAAAACCATCCAGAAAACGGTCGATCAGGGTTTTCTTTTTCGCTGTACCATGATTATTCTTCAACATAATGGCACATAAAGCCGGTGTGAGGGTTAAAGCTACAATACCCGAAAGGATAATCGCCGTTGCCATGGTAATGGAAAACTGACGGTAGAAAATACCCACCGGACCCGACATAAATGCCACCGGAATAAATACCGACGCCATTAAGAAGGTAATGGCGATAATTGCCCCACCAATTTCTTTCATGGCCTGTTGCGTGGCCTTCAATACCGAAAGATGCCTGTCGTGCTCCATCTTGGCGTGAACCGCCTCGATTACCACAATCGCATCATCTACCACTACCCCAATGGCCAAAACCAGGGCAAATAAGGTAATAAGGTTGAGCGTGATGCCGAAGAACTGCATAAACACAAAGGTTCCGATTAAGGATACCGGTACGGCAATAGCCGGAATAAGTGTTGAACGCCAGTCGCCAAGGAATAAGAACACCACTAAACCTACCAAAATAAAGGCTTCTACCAGGGTATGGATTACTTTTTCGATAGATGCATCCAGGAATTTAGAAACGTCGTAACTGATTTCGTAATCTAAACCTTTTGGAAAGGAAGCCGCTTTAATTTCGGCCATTTTAGCTTTAACATCTTTAATAACCTGGCTGGCATTACTACCATAAGATTGTTTTAAAACGATCGCGGCAGATGCTTTTCCATTTAAGGTAGAATATAAATTGTATGCAGAAGCACTAAAATCTACATCGGCCACATCTTTTAAGCGGAGCAATTCGCCATTAGGCGTAGCCCTCACCACAATATTTTCGTAACCTTCTTTGGTATTAAAACGACCAGAATATTTCAGTACATATTCAAAAGCCTGCGAGCGTTTACCCGAACTCTCCCCTGTTTTACCTGGCGAAGCTTCTAAACTTTGCTCATCAAGGGCTTTCATTACTTCATCAACCGAGATTTTATAAGCCTGCATACGGTCGGGTTTTAACCAGATACGCATCGCATAATCCCTGTCGCCCAAAATATCTGCAAAACCTACACCATCAACCCTTTTCAGTTCCGAAAGTAAGTTGATATCGGCATAGTTATACAGGAAGTTCTGGTTCATTTTAGGGTCTTTACTATACAAGTTGATGTACATCAACATGTTCGACTCTTCACGGGTAATTTTTACCCCTTCACGAACCACCAAAGGCGGGAGTTTGTTGGTAACGGCCGCTACACGGTTTTGTACGTTAAGCGAAGCCTGGTTAGGATCGGTACCGAGGTTAAATACCACCTGAATTGATGCTTCACCATCGTTACCGGCATCAGAAGCGATGTATTTCATGCCGGGTACACCGTTAAGTGCACGCTCCAGCGGAATAACCACCGATTTAATTAATAATTCGTTGTTAGCTCCAGGGTACTCTGCCGTAATATTAACTTTAGGCGGAGAAATGGATGGGAATTGTGTAACCGGCAGGTAGCTGATGGCCAACACACCCAGAAACACAATAATAAGCGATATTACGATAGAAAGGACGGGCCTTTGTATGAATTTACTAAACATAAAATAAGTATGGAGGGTTTAGATTATTCTGTTTTTAATCTCAATTGTTTCATCACATCCTGAGGCTGCTGGAATTTAAAGGCGATTTTATCATCGTCTTTAACTTTTTGTACGCCTTCAAGTAAGATTTTGTCTTCCACCGTGATGCCGTCGCCGATGATGTATAAGTCAGGTAATTCGCCTGCAATGGTAATGGCCCTTGAGTGGACTTTATTATTCTTATCGATTACAAAAACGTAGGTTTTATCTTGGATATCGTAAGTTGCTTTTTGTGGAATAACAATCGCATTTTTTAAAGGAACAACCATTTGTATTTTACCCGTTTCGCCATTTCTCAACAGTTTATCGGAATTATTGAACCTGGCCCTGAAAGCAATATTTCCGGTTTCGTTATCAAACTCGCTCTCGATTACCTCCACTTTACCTTTCGATTTAAGCAATTCGTTATTGGCCAATAACAAACTCACCTCTTGCTGTCCTTTTGCTTTTGCAGCACTCTGATAGTTTAAATATTCAGGCTCTGATACATTGAAATAAGCAAAAACCTGACTGTTATCTGAAAGGCTGGTTAATAAAGCACCTTCATCTACCAAACTTCCAAGCTTTAAAGGAATACGATCGATGGTGCCATCAAACGGCGCCCTGATTTCGGTATTGGATAAGTGGAATTTTGCCAGTGAGGTTTCGGCATTTGCCGATTGCAGTTTAGCCTTCGCCATGGCCAGTTCGTTTTTAGAAACGATGTTTTTATCAGAAAGTAATTTGGTATTCTCCAGCTCAATTTCTGCCGATTTGGTTTCGGCCTGTGCTTTTAATAATTCAGACTGCGCCGCTTTAGGCATAATTTTAAATAGAATTTGACCAGCTTTTACATGCTGACCTTCATCTACATAAATGTTTTGAAGGTAACCCTTTTCCTGAGCCCTAACTTCGATATTGCGCACAGATTTGATCTGCGAAACATATTCTTTGGTAAAGGAAGTGTCCATTCTTAACGCGGTGGTTACCGCATAAGTGGCTACTTCTTCTTTTTCTTCTTTTTTCGAGGTACAAGCCGTTACGTAAAGCAAAGCACTCAGGCCCAGGCATATTACAACTCTTTTCATTTTTCTTTGTTGAATGGTTAAATCTGATTTATTTTTTCTCTAATTAGTTTAGCTGAGCAGCCTTTTTACGATATAAGCATTTACAACCGCGGTGCGGTGCCTACTTAATCTCAATAAATGGTGGTTACTCAACGATTTAATTCGATAGCGAAATAAATACAGATTTATGAAGTTTAAATGAAGTTGAAATTCATGTTTTACTTATGAAAAACGCCTTTTAGCAGGTAAACAGGTGATTTATAGGTATAAATAAATAATTTGAAGTAGTTTTTGCCCTGTTATTTAATTAATTAATCTTTTTTATTGATAAAAAGAGCTTTTTAAGCAGAAAATCCGGTTTACATACTTCCTTATTTTTTTTTAAACAAATGGGTATTAAGTAAGTTTTATGACTGTTAAACTACAGATTCAATTAGTCATTTTGAGCGTAGCGAGCATCCGGCAACACAAATTCACATCCCATATTTTATCAGAGCGTAGCATCCCGTCATCATAAAATTCTCTCTGTATAACCCATTGTTCACAAACGATAAAATCGTAAAGCTATTTCTGCACTCGTTTGGAAACGAGCGCAAGCGAGACTGTTAAACTACAGATTCAATTTGTCATTTTGAGCGTAGTGAGCATCCGGCAACACAAATTCACATCCCATATTTTATCAGAGCGTAGCATCTCGTCATCATAAAATTCTCTTTGTATAACCCATTGTTCACAAACGATAAAATCGTAAAGCTATTTCTGCACCCGTTTGGAAACGAGCGCAAGCGATCGAAGCTAATGATTCTCAATGTTTATGGAATCTCACCTATAAAACCATCATATCTTAAAACTAAACCACTCCATGGAAAAAAAATCCTTTGCCTTCATTTACTTTTTGATAGTCTTATTGGCTTCGGGCTGTAATGCTATTAATGACACGAAACAATGGGATGATGCACACCTCGACCCGGGATTGCCCAAAAAAGTTATTTACGGTGAGATGAACACGAGAGAGGAAGTTTATTCTTTTTTCGAAAAACCAGATGGATCTAAACGGACCAGCGATGTAGCCTATTTCCGTTACGGCAAACACGAAAAGCAAGACGCTGCTTTTGCAAAACTGAACAACTGCCGCGCCTACTACTATTCAAAATCGGATACTTTGTCGATCAGGATTGGCATAAGCGATGGCTTTACAGGACAAGGATTAAATATCAGATACAAAAATAAAAAGTTTAATGCCGCTGCATATCAATTTACAGATTTAATTATTGAAGGAGAAACTAAACCAATGCAAAAAGTAATCCATCAGAAACTAATACTAAATAAATTAAATTATAAGGTTGGAGATAGTTTGTTTGGAAGAATTGAACTGAAATCTATTGACATTAATGATCGGGGCGATACCGTTTTAAACGTGGCTAATGGAAATTTCAGGACCAAGGTAAAGAGCATGATTATTGAGGAATAATTTTTTAAAAGTTGTTTGAATAAGTATTTCCAAATTATGCGCCCGTAGATATTCCATTGATTATATTCGTAATATAAAAAATTCACTATAAACTTCAAATGCCTTTTTTATCACAGATACTTTTACAACGAATGGTACCCGGTGTAAGTTATACCTCACAGATTCCTAGTTTGTGTGAAGGACTACAACTTAGTTTAAAAAGCAATGTAACGTTTTTTGTAGGAGAAAATGGGTCAGGCAAATCTACCTTGCTCGAAGGGATTGCAGAAAAGTGCGGCTTTAGCCTTAAAGGCGGTAACCGTAACCATAACCTCAATACCGGTTATCGTTTTGAAGGTTACGAATCGCCAATAACACAGCTATTAGCGCTAACCTGGACACCCAGGAGGATAAACGACGGTTTCTTTATGCGGGCTGAAAATTTTTTCAACTTTGCCAGCTATATTGATGAACTGGCAAGGGAAGATAACCGCATTTTAGATGCGTACGGTGGTCGTTCGCTACACGAGCAATCGCACGGAGAATCTTTTCTATCGCTCTTTAATAACCAGTTCGAATCGGGTATTTACATCCTTGATGAGCCTGAAGCAGCCCTATCGCCAGCGAGAATTCTGGCTTTTATATCGGTTATTAATCAATTGGAACAGAGCGGCCGCGCCCAATTTATTATTGCCACACACTCACCCATACTCATCTGTTATCCTGGAGCCAGCATTTATCAGTTTGACGATGATGGCATATCAGAAATCGGTTACGAGGATACGGAGCACTTTACGCTAACCAAATCATTTTTAGATAATCCACAGCTTTACCTTCGCCATTTAACAAATAGTTAAAGCAGTAAAACCAGTCAATGCAAAAAAAATAACAACCTAAAAATAAAACACTTAGCAACAAACATTGTATTTATTTAAACGATAATTACCCATCACTGTAAGCAAGCCTTACCTTTGCAAAAAAATACCATAATGAACAGTACCCATTCAAAAGCGCTCGAACTTGTTGTAGGCATCATTAAAGATACCATAAGCGATATTAAAATCGAAAACACATCTGCTAACACCGCCACTTTAAAAGACGGGAATGCGACTATACAATTAACACAACAACCAGGCGAAAGCGGAGATAAGGAAACGGTTGTGATCCTTGATCCAAAAGACATTATTTACAGTGAAGACCTTCTTCCGGAACTAAACGACCTTACATCGGTTACGGTAGTGATAAACGGTTTGGATATAGAAACACACCTCGTTTTTCAGGCCGTTAGAGATTGTTTTGACCAGATCAGCAACAGCTACGAATTTTTGAAAACCTTTGAAAAAGATGTAATCAGAATTAAATGCGGGTTTAAATTTGGAAGTCATGCCTTTGTACTGAATATCCTGAATGAAAAAGACCAGATTATCTTAAGTGCAGAATTTGCGGCTTCATTTGATGCTGCTGTTAGAAAAACAGTTGAAACAGATGTAATTAAAGTCCAGAAAGCCATTAATAAAATGGTTAAGGAAGATGGTAATCTAGGTTAACCTGGTACCTAAAATAATTAAATAGCCTTATGGCAAACATAGGGCTATTTTAATCCTTTACCGTCAACCGCTTTGGGTTACTAAAAACCTAAGTAACTCCTTTTATAGACGAATATATTAAACCACTAGTGCCGATAGGCTAGCTTATAGGGGTCTACTTTCATCAAACGTGCAACCTTAGGCCCGTTTTCAGCGTCACCACCATATGAAAAAAGCCTTAGTGATCATCCTCTTTCTTTTATTTAATCATCTTTTACTTCGTGCACAAACCATTGATAGCGTAAGGATTTTCCTAGATAAAAGTCTGGAAACAATCCAGTTAAATTCGATTAACCGTGATTCGATAGATTGGCCAGCCTTAAAGAAAAATGTATATGAAAAGGCGGTTAATGCAAAAACTTATCAGGAAGCAGCAAAGGTTTTTCCTTATATTTTTGAGCAGATTGGCGATCATCACGGCGCCCTTAAACTTGGGAAAGAAACTTACTATTGGAAAACCAATGAACCATACCTTAATCAGACGGTAAAACAAGCTGTAAAAACCCATACTCAAGTAAGCGTACAATTATTGAAAGGCAACATTGGTTATATCCTCCTGCCCGGTAACAGTGATTTTTCGGGCCAGCAGATTGATGCAGATACAAAAGAAATCAGGGCTGCAATTGCCACACTTAATGGAAAAAAGATAAAAGGATGGATTCTAGACCTCCGTGTGAATACCGGTGGAAGCATGTATCAAATGTTGGCAGGCCTTGCGCCAATTCTTGGTGATGGGAAAATCGGAAGTTTTATCAACCAGCATCAAAAAAACGATGGCAACTGGATTTTGCGCAAAGGAAATATTTACCTTGATAGTACGCAGGTTTCTAAACTTACTGAACAATTGCCTTCCATTAACCAAACCTTACCACTTGCTGTGTTAATCAGCGGAATAACAGCAAGTTCGGGCGAGGTAACCGCCATCAGTACCATAGGCCGTAAAAAAACGGTACTTATCGGCGAGCGCAGTGCAGGTTACACCACCGCAAATGAAGGTTTTAAAATAAACAAATACGCTGGACTCAACCTCGCTGTTGATTATGACGCAGACCGGAATGGAAAAATCTATAAAAGCTTTATTAGTCCTGTTATACTCATTCAGGGCGGCGACAATTTCAGTGATATTGCCCTGGATAAAAAAGTAATGGGTGCAGTGAACTGGATCAGAAAACAACATTAATTAAATATGAGCTAAAAAGCTGTATGGTGATGTTAGATTTAACTTCACAACGGAGATGCTTTGCAAGCAACCATTACCGTTTTAAGTTAAGAAAAATATTTTTTCAAAATCAAAAACCCCTTTTAGGAATACTTCGTATATGTGGCATAAACCAAACATTTATTCCCGATTCGAATGTCCCAATTTTCAGCATACCAGAATATACTTCCGCTGATCAAGTATTTTGAGCAGTATCATCCATTATCAAAAGGTTTTATTGCCGACCATGTGTTACACTGCAGAAAAGTAGGAATAAAAAAGAATAAATTTATCCTTTCCCCTATTGATCATAATGCATCGCTTTATTTTGTAGTTCGTGGCCTGGTAAGGGGATTTATTAAAGATAATGGCAAGGATATTACCACCCGGTTCAGTTTTGAAAATGAAACCATAGGTGCTATCCACCACCCTGATCATGCTACTCATCATTCTATTGAGTATTTACAGGCACTGGAAGACTCGGAGGTGATCTGCATTCCCTTTACCCTGATCGATTCGGTTTATTCGCTTTATCCTGAAGCTAATATCATTGGAAGAAAAATATTATCTCTGCAGTATTATGCGGCCTCTGAGCGTTCTATTTTAGCCAGGATCCCAAATGCGGCGACTCGCTACAAACGATTTGCCGGCACTAAACCAACAGGCGTAGATAGAATTCCATTGCGCCACCTGGCAAGCTATCTGGTGATGCGAAGCGAAACTTTAAGCAGGATAAGAAGCAAGGAAATTCGTCTGGATCAATAACATAGTTAAGCATCAGTGTTGTATCCCTGGCTACCGATGGAAAATTGGTACAGGGCTGCCGCCGCCAACAGGCGCATTCATTTTACTAAAAAAAGAAAACCGTTCGGCTAGAAAAAACACACCCTTTGAAAGATGGGAATTTATGCAGCTAAATAATATTTAAATCACCTCGGTGTATGTCACTTCAGACCTAAGTAAAAAATCACCATAAAAATCAGGGATTTCACTTTCGTAAATGGCTTTTGCCACTTTTTCGATGGCATAATCTACCTTTATAATCTCTGCCCCTACTTTTCCATCACTGATGGTTAATATGCTATAGGTTGCTTTCTGGTCTGTTTCCCTGCTCCTGCCTACAGAACCACAGTTAACCATCAGTATACCGGACTCATTTTTAATATAAGAGGCGTGTGTATGCCCCATCACCAGGGCATCAATAGTTTGATCAGGCAACATATTGATCAGCCCCTGATTTGGGTGCGTTTCATAAATATACTCGTCGTTACTCCTCGGACTGGCGTGTACCAATAGTATATTTTTTACGGCATCGCCTGTTTTAAATGAAAGTTTTAATTGATATGGCCGTTTTGTTAACCAGTTTTTATTTTCTGCAGTAATGGTTCTTTTACTCAAATTAATGGCCACATTCCGGTGAAAGGTTTCTTCCTCATTATGGTGCACCAAAGGGATAATGGGCTGATTAAAACCAATACGTTCATCATGATTTCCTAAAAGGCAGGGAATGCCTTTATTTTGGATTAATGCAATTACTTCGTTGCCCCATGGCGCAAAATCGACCAAATCGCCCAGGCAATAAATGTCGGTAATCTTTCTTTTTTCAATATCCTCTAAAATTGCTTCTAAGGCAATAAGGTTGGCATGTATGTCGCTAATGATGGCTAATTGGATCATAATCTGTTTTTCTCACTGGAGAAATATCCTGCGCGCAAAACTAAATGGTAAATAAGCAAAGTAATTGTACAGATCATTAAAATTATGGTACTTTTTGAAGAATTTGGCTCTTACTCATCTGTTTTAAAGAAAATTATCAGTTAGCGTTTGAACGAAAAAGCCGATGAAACAGGCTTTCGATGTTGACTTAACCCGAGATATAAAACGAAATAAAACACCTAAATTAATAGTCATGTACAGGTATATTTCTGTATAGAGACATCGGTTGTAACTTTACATTTACTTAACTTTCAGTTACAATACTACCTGATGTCGGATTATGTACATTATTAATTTTTCTGTCTGAATGAGCAGACGCAAACGTTTGTTTAAGAATAAGCAGAAATGTGCTTATTCTTCCTCACAAGTGCCACACACACATCCATCAATCAGATAAACAGCAAGTTACATAACGCCATAACCTTTATGTTACCTAGATAAGCACTGAATTTATCCCACTGGCAATATTGGCTTTACAATAGCGCCCGCTGTCACACCGATAATACTTTTTTCTTAATCTATTTTAACATTCGCTTAATCTGGGCTTTAACTGACAAAATGAACTTTGGCGCAACTAATTCAATAACAGATAAGATCAACATGAAAAAAATCTTTACCATTTTGTCCTTATTGTTTGCTGTGATTTCTCTGCATGCGCAGGTCACGACGGGTAATTTATCCGGAACAATAAAAGATTCTAAAACCACTCTTCCCGGAGTGACGATTAAAGCCACACACTTACCTTCGGGTACCAGTTATGTGGTAAGCACCAATGATGATGGCCGCTTCACCATCTCGAACATGCGCCCTGGCGGACCATACAAGGTAGTGGTTACCTATGTAGGTATGGATCCGAAAACCATTGAAAACATTAACCTGCCATTAGGCGACACCTACATCCTGAACCTGAACATGGGTTCAGGAGGAAAAGAACTTGGAGAAGTGAACATTAAAGGTGCCTCTAAAAACTCGGCCCTAAATGCAAGCAGAACGGGTACATCAACCAACCTGGGTAAAAAAGAGATCAACGCACTTCCAACTTTGAGCAGAAGTTTGAACGACCTGATCAGGCTTGCTCCGCAGGCTAACGGCGCATCTATTGGCGGCGGTAACTCACGCCAGAACAATGTAACTGTAGATGGAGCCGATTTTAATAATAATTTCGGTATCGGGAACAACCTTCCCGGAAACGGAAATCCGGTTTCTATTGATGCATTGGAAGAAATATCGGTAAATGTTACGCCTTATGATGTAAAACAGACAGGTTTTATCGGTGCATCCATCAATGCTGTTACGCGTTCGGGTACAAACGAATTTTCTGGTTCGGCCTACACGTATTTCAGAAACCAGAACCAGATCGGTAAAAAAGTAAGCAATTACCCTGAACTGGCCGATCCAACAGACCAGACCTACAAAACTTTCGGTGCAAGAATTGGCGGTCCGATTATTAAAAACAAATTATTCTTCTTCTTAAATGCAGAAAGAGAAAATGAAGTAAGACCTGGCCAAACACGTTTAGCAGCCACACCAGAAGCCCCTTATGGTTCGGGTATTCCGAATGTGGTCCGTCCGACGGTTTCAGAGCTGGATGAAATCAGCAATTACCTCAAAACAACCTATGGTTACGATCCGGGGATTTACCAGGGTTATCCTTCTGAAACAGAAAGAACAAACTTATTGGGAAGGTTAGACTGGAACATCGACCAGAACAACCATTTCAATATTCGTGGTAGTTATGTTAAAACCAAATCACCATCGTTTGTAAGTACTTCCAGAAGTCCGCTGGGTGCATTTCCGGGTGGAGGATCTAGAACTGGTAATACAGCACTGGCCTTTAAAAATTCCAATTATTATCAGGAGAGCAATTTATACTCCATTACAGCGGAGTTAAACAGTAAGGTGTTTAACCGTTTTGCCAATACTTTACGTTTATCGTATACCAATCAAAACGACCCAAGGAGTTCAGACAGTCAGGTATTTCCTTTGGTTGATATTTTAAAAGCAGATGGTAACTCGGCACCTACACCATTTACCACATTTGGTTATGAGCCTTTTACGTATGGAAATTTAAGGGATGTACAGGTTTATTCATTAAATGATTATGTAACCTGGTCAGTAGGCAAACACAACATTACCGCGGGTTTACAAGGCGATTATAGCATTACCAAAAATGGTTTCCAACGTTTTGGAACCAGTTATTATACTTTTAACTCGTGGGATGATTTTAAAAACGGTGCTAAACCGATTGAATTTGCGCAAACCTATTCGTTATCGCCAAATTATGAGCAGGCCTTCCCTACCTATAAATTCTGGCAGTTTTCTGGTTATGTACAGGATGAAATTTCGGTTACTGAACGTTTAAGGGTAACAGGCGGTATCCGTGCAGAATTAGGAACTTATCCTAAAATCCTGAAAGAACATCCGCTGGTATCGTTGCTTACCTTCCATGATGGTGAACATTTAAACACCGGAAACCTTCCAAAATCAAGGATTTCGATTTCTCCCCGTGTTGGTTTTAACTGGGATGTTGCTGGAGACCGTTCGATCCAGTTAAGGGGTGGTGCCGGCTTATTTGTGGGCCGTATTCCAAATGTTTGGATTGTGGCACAAGCCGGTGATGCAGGTATGTTACAAATTACCGAAACCTATTCCGGACAAAATAATACTCCTGGTCCGTTTAACCCGAATATCGGCGCTTACCGCCCAACTACGGTACCAGTCGCCGGGACGGTATTACCTAACCCGATTACGGTAATGGACAGAAACTTAAAAATGCCAGCTGCCTTTAAAACCAGTTTGGCTGCAGATTTCAAACTTCCTTATGGGATAGTGGCATCTGTTGAAGGCATTTTTAACAGGGATATCAGAACCATCCTGTTCCGTAATGCCAACCTGGTTGATCCAAAACCATTAAATGTTGCCGGATATCCTGATAACAGAATGATCTATCCGAGTGCGGCTACCGATAAATTTATCAATCCGATTTTAAACGGTTTGCCAGTGGCAAACGGTACTGTAATTGCAGGAGCTAACGCCAGACAGCCTGATGCGTTTAACGTAATTGTACTTGGAAATGCCAACAAAGGGTATTATTATTCTTTGACAGGTACTTTAAGCAAACGTTTTGATAACGGTTTTGGTGCTACGGTTTCTTACATCAGAAGCTCGGCAAAAAGTTTATACGAAGGCAGTGGCGACCAGACTTTATCAGGCTGGCAGGCTACAAGCACTGTAGACGGTGCTAATAACCCGACTTTAGGTTATTCGGGTTTTGTTTCTCCTGACCGTATTATCGCGTCTATTTATTACCGTAAAGAATTTATCAAACACCTGGGTACACAATTAACTTTGGTTTACGATGGTTCTAATGGTCGCTCATCATATACTTACTCTACCGATATTAACAGGGATGGTGTAAACGGAGATTTGATTTATGTACCAAAAGATGCTTCGGAAATTACATTTGTGCCTTTAACTGTTGGAACAGGTGCTGATGCGGTTACTTTCACCCCCAAACAGCAAAGTGATATGTTTTTCCGTTATGTTGATCAGGATAAATACCTGCGTGGCAGAAAAGGACAATATGCAGAACGTAATGCAGTAATTACACCATTTAACGGCCAGTGGGATTTTAAATTCCTACAGGATATTTTTACCAATGTTGGTGGCAAACGTAACACCATCCAGTTCAGTATCGACATCAAAAACTTTGGTAACTTATTGAACAAAGATTGGGGTATGCAAACCAATTTTGGAACAACTTCTATCCTTGTACCTACTAACGTAGCGGCCTTAACACCAGGTGGAACAACCAAACCAACTTTCCGTATCGCAACAGACAGGAACTTCCCTATCGTAAACGGCACTAAGGATGTGGTAGGTTATGCCTCTACTTACGAGATGCAGTTTGGTTTCCGTTATATCTTCAATTAATTTATTTTTTTATCAGGGAAAGCTGTAACGGCTTTCCCTATATCATTATCCCATGTTAAAAAAATTACTATTCCCTGCGCTTTTGGTCACCATTTGTTTTGCTTTAGTCTCATGGGGCGTAACTGGTCACCGGGCCATTGGTAAAATTGCCGAAAACCACCTGAGCACTAAGGCGAAAAAAGCGGTTCAGGATATTTTAGGCAGTGAGCGCCTGGCCATGGTAAGTACCTACCCTGACGAGATCAGGTCTTATGCTCAATATGCTTATACTGCACCATGGCATTATGTAAACCTGCCTGAAGGTTTAAATTACGATGATTTTAATGCTCAACTGAAATCAATGGAAAAGCCAAATATTTATAAAGCGCTTTTGCAATGTATAAGTGACTTAAAAGATGCTTCGAAAACCAAAGAAGAACATATTTTTGCACTAAAATTCTTAGTGCACCTGGTTGGCGATATCCACCAGCCGATGCATACCGGCCATTCTGAAGATTCGGGCGGTAACGGGATTAAGGTAAAACTGATGCGTAAAGAAAGTAACCTCCATGGCCTTTGGGACAGTGGTTTAATTGATTATGGAGGTTTAAGTTACCGTGAACTGGCTGCAGATTGTGATGTGGTAGAAAAAAATGAAGCAAAAACCTGGGAAAAAGATGATGTGGCAAAATGGGCTTTTGAATCGTACGAAATCAGCAAACAGCTTTATGCAGAAGCAGCAAAAAACCCAGAATTCGACTACAGTTATTACCCTGCCCATGCGGATATTGTTAAAAAACGCCTTGCCCAGGCCGGTATCCGCTTAGCGGCTATCCTGAACGAAATTTATAAATAATTACAAAATGAAAAAAATCAAATATAGCTTCTGTTTTATTGTTGCGGCTTTCCTTTTATCAACAGCAAGCCAGGTACAGGCACAAACTGATACGATAGAACACGTAGCCCAGGGGCGCAAAAATGATGCTGCTCAAATTAAAAAACCTTATGTGATTTTAATTTCGGCAGATGGCTTCCGTTATGATTATGCAGCGCGTTACCAGGCAACCCACTTACTTGCACTTAGTCAAAACGGGGTACAGGCCGAATCCATGATCCCGAGTTATCCATCGGTAACTTTTCCAAATCATTATACTTTGGTAACCGGAATGTACCCTTCGCACCATGGCCTGGTGAACAATAGCTTTTTAGACGAAAAAGCGAATGAAAAATATTCAATGGGCGCAAAAGCAAAAGTAAGGGATGGAAAATGGTATGGCGGCACTCCACTTTGGGTGCTGGCAGAACAACAGCATATGATTGCTGCAAGTATGTTCTGGGTAGGTTCTGAAGCCGAAATTAAAGGTATACGCCCTACTTACTACTATGATTATACGGAACAGATTACGGTTGATAAAAGAATCAGCATTGTTAAAAACTGGCTAAGTTTACCAGAGGATAAAAGACCTCACCTGATTACTTTTTACCTTTCAGAGCCTGACCATGCCGGGCATAGTTTTGGTCCGGATGCACCACAAACAGAAAAAGCAGTTAAAATGGTCGATTCTGTTATTTATGCCTTAACAAAAGCCATTGAGCCGCTTAATCTTCCGGTAAATTATGTATTTGTTTCTGATCATGGTATGACTGCAGTAGACCGTGAACATCCGATTGCAACGCCACAAGCCATTGATACTGCGAAATACATCATTGCGTCATCAGGCACGCTGATGGATATCCACGCTAAAAACAAAGCAGATATACAGCCATTATACGAGCAGTTAAAAGCCAGTGAAAAGGATTATAAGGTGTACCTGAAAAGCAATATGCCGGAGCATTTTCATTACAATGCAAAAGATGACCGCATGAACCGCATTGGTGATATTTTACTGGTACCTGAATGGCCAAAAGTATTTTCGAACCGCAAACCGGGTATCGGTCATCATGGTTTCGATCCATCGGTAGTAAAAGATATGCATGCTACCTTTTTGGCATGGGGCCCTGCCTTTAAAAAACAGGTAAAAATTCCATCTTTCGAAAATGTAAATGTATACCCACTGGTTGCTAACATTCTTGGCCTGAGTTATCAGGAACCGATTGATGGAAAGCCAGAGGTATTAAAACCCATTTTAAAATAAAATACAATGAAAAGATTATTATTCATTTTTATCGCACTGTTCAGTTTCAGTTCGTTATACAGTCAGCAATATGCGCTGAAATTTAAAAAGGTAGAGGAGTTTCAAAAATTTATGCAGTGGACGCCTTCACGTTATCCGCTCATCAGCTGTCACCGCGGTGGCCCTATGGCTGGATTTCCTGAAAATGCCATCGAAACCTTTGCCAACAGTGTAAAACTTCATCCTTCCATTATCGAATGTGATGCGGCCTTAACCAAAGATTCGGCATTAGTGATGATGCACGACGACCGTTTGGAAAGGACATCAAATGGCACCGGTCCTATCGGAGAAAAAACACTTGCAGAACTAAAAGATATCCTTTTAAAAGATAATGCGGGTACCGTAACTGCTTTTCGCATCCCAACCTTGGATGAAGTTTTAAAATGGGGAAAAGATAAAGTGATTTATACCTTGGATGTAAAAAGAGGTGTTCCCTATAAAAAAATGATCGAAGCGGTGCGCCGGAATAAAGCGGAAGCTTACAGCATCATTATTACCTATAGTGCCACGCAGGCTGCCGAAGTTTACCGCCTTGCACCCGATCTGATGATTTCTGCGTCAATTAGAAACATTGCTGATCTGGAACGCTTAAACCAAATGGGCATCCCTAACAACCGAATTGTAGCCTTTGTCGGAACTTCTGCACCAGAAAAAACGGTGTACGATTACCTGCATAGTAAAGGCATCTGGTGTATTCTGGGTACCATGGGTAACCTTGATAAAAGTGCAAAAGCCCAGGGCGACAAAGTTTATTCAGCGTTAATTGATAACGGCGCAGATATTTTATCGAGCGACAGGAGCACTGAGAGTGCAAATGAGCTGTTAAAATATGCTAAAGAAAAAGGATTAACGAGCAGTCATCTTGCTCCGGTAAAAAAATAAAATGAAATAGATCCGTATGATCTTCTTACGGATCTATTTTTAATAAAAAGCTGTTATTATACCTTAAAGATTTCCCCCGGATTGTTTTAGCTTTGAGCACTAAAATCCCATGCTCTTAAAATCACTTATATTTGCCGGTGCTTTACAGGGTTTATTCCTGGTTCTCTTGCTTCGTGCTAAAAAGCCAAAACCCTTGGCCGATCAATGGCTTATGGCCTGGTTAATACTGGTAAGTATACAGCTGTTTTTTTATTTAGATAGCCTTTCGATAAAGCCTGTTGCCACAAATTTTTGTGGCATTATCGCTTTTTCTATTCCTTTACTAACTGCTCCGATCCTGTTTCAGTATATTCTTAGTATTTCATCTGGTAAAGCACCACATTTAAAAACTGTGGCATTTTATGTCGTTCCCTGGTTGATTTATGTAATCCTAACCACCGCTACCGGATTAACCTATCACAACGGAATCACAGTTAGATACGGCTTTCCGCATTTCACAGCAATTGTTCCAAAGCTGCTTATTTACCTTTTTACCATGCCCATTGCAGTAATACCCGGACTTTATGCCTTAAAAGGATTACTTGTTCTCAACCGCTACCGAAAATCGCTGCCCGATAAGTATTCTTACACCGAAAAAATCAATTTAAACTGGCTTAAATGGTTAGTCATTTCTATTCTGGGTTTATTCGTGTTGCTGTTTTTATTTATCCGTTTCGGAAGGCAACAACAACTTGCGGGTACTGAAAACCTTTTCGCATATGTAGGAGCTACACTTGCGCTATATGTATTTTTTATTGGCTACATGGGCCTGCAACAGCAAAGTGCAATAGAAAAAGATAGCAATACAGCAAAACTGGAACAACCAGCTGCTTATCAGAAAACAGGGCTTGATGAAATTTCATCTGCACAACTATACTCAAGTTTACTGAACTATATGGAAGAAGAAAAGCCATATCTTAACGATGAGCTTAACCTTGCTATGCTGGCACAACAAATTGGTATAAATGCAAACCAACTTTCTCAGATCATCAACCAGCAATCGACAAAAAACTTTTTTGTTTTTGTAAATGGTTACCGCGTAGAAGCGGTTAAAGTAAAACTTCTGGATCCTCAGTTTTCGCATCTTTCTATCCTGGGTATTGCCTACGAAAGTGGTTTCCGTTCGAAATCAGCTTTTAATAGAATTTTCAAAACCCAAACCGGCCTCACTCCGCTCGAATATCAAAAACAAAATAACCTGGGTACAAGTCCTGCCTTATAAGCTGGGGCAGTAACCATCACCAAATGTGGTTCCTTTGGGATAAAAAAGCAAATGGAACTCTTATCAATCTTGCATAAAAGCAATATCATTCTCCACGTAAGCGCTGGTTCGCTGGCATTATTAACCGGAATATTTATCTTATTGTTTAAAAAACAGGGGCGAATTCACCGCCAATCAGGAAGGCTCTTCTTAATACTTTTGGGAATTGTAATTTTTACAGGCCTTCTGGGTGTGTTTGTATTTAAACGTAACAGCTTTTTGTTAGTGATTACGGTTTTAAGCGGTTATATGGGTTTTTCTGGTTTCCGCGCCATACGCAACAAATCAAACATTCCTCAGGCAATTGATATCGTTATGGCTTTACTCGCCCTGGCTTCGGTATCGTTTTTTATATTTTACTTTAATGCCATCGGGATGATCTGGTCGCCTGTGATTATTTACAGCACCGTTGGATACCTGTTGATGGCTGTTGGTTACGATTTAGGCCGTTATCTGCTCTCTACAAAAACTTATGGTCAACTTTGGCTATATGAACATATTCTTAAAATGGTAAGTGCTTTTAGCGGATTGCTTTCTGCCTTTGCGGGTACAGTACTACCACAATATCAGCCCTACAGTCAGTTTCTTCCATCGGTACTTGGAAGCCTGATTGCCATAGCTTTTATGGCTAATTATTGGCGACGACTAAAAAGAAACAAGCTTATAATCAAACAGAAAGGCAATTAGCGACTAAAAAAATGTAAATTCTGAAAACAAAGTAATCTCTTACTGGTTTATACCGCACATCTATTTATTAAAACATGATCTGATACTTTGGTTAGTTGATGGATCAAAAAAAGGTTATCATCCTATGATGGTAACCTTTCCTATTTATAGATCTTGATAAGATATAGATTCGAGCGTTACTTTTTTTGATTTTTTACCCGTAATTTGACTTGGTAAAATCACGAAGAAATACGGTTTTTATATACTTATTGATTAAAAAATGATAAAAACACTAAATTCGCGAAAAGACATCCTTAATGAAAACTCCTTTTTTTAACCGTCCTGTAACGGGATTCATCCTCTCCATTATCTTTACGATTGCAACTTCTGCCCTATCTTATTTTTCTGTAGAAAAATTTTACAACAGCGAAAAATGGGTAGACCATACCAATACTGTGCGTGGTAAACTCGAATCGATTATTTCATCAATGAAA
This sequence comes from Pedobacter miscanthi, assembly GCF_032678605.1. GTDB lineage: Bacteria > Bacteroidota > Bacteroidia > Sphingobacteriales > Sphingobacteriaceae > Pedobacter > Pedobacter miscanthi_A. The sequence continues at coordinate 34,480 of NZ_JAVTSU010000029.1, read as the reverse complement.
GATGCAGAAACTGGTCAGCGGGGTTTTCTGCTTACGGGCAATGAAAAATTTCTGGAACCCTATAAAGGTGCAGCGCAACTTACCCGAGCAGCATTTGATACGGTTAAATACCTGACCAAGGATAATGCTGCACAGCAAAATGAGTTTAAAGGGCTAAAAGAAATGATCGATTCGAAATATGACCTTTTAGAAAATACCATTAACCAGAAACGCCTTGGCGGCACCATTAGTCAGGATGTACTTTTAATGGGCAAATCGTATATGGACAGGGCCAGAACGATTATTACCAGGATGGAAAGCAGGGAAGAAATATTACTGTCGACCAGGTTATCTACCCTTAATCTGTATGGTACAATCTCCTTAACTTCTATTATAATTGCTTTTCTGGTTTCTTTAGTGAGCACCATTTATTTTTACAGGCGTACCATGAGTGACTTTGAAGACAGGATCCGTTTGGAGGAGCAGGTAAAGCAGGAAACATTGGCCATGGAGAAAAAGATAACCACCCTTAAAAACCTTTCAGAAAGGATTGGAAAGGGAGAGTATGGTATTCGGGTAGACCCTGAAGAACTAAAATAAGCATCAATAAATCATTAATTGATTGTTTTTAATATTTTTAGGATGTTTTTTCCATCATTAAGATTATACGTCATTTAAGAAGCATATCACTTAAATAAATAATTGTTAACAAATCACAATTGATTCTATTATTATTTTAAATAAATATCCCGGATTGTAGCACTAGCTGGTTCATACTCGTTTTGGTAAAAAATAAAACGCTTTAAAATATGAAAAAACTAACCTTACTTTTTTTAGTCATCGGCCTGTTTTCTTGCAAAAAAGAAGAAGTTTATGGTCCGCTGAAACTTAAAAACGGACAGGAAGTAGAGCTTCTTGTTGACCACCGTTATGGTTCGGATAAAGATATCTTGCTCAAATTCCCGGAAAAAGAGCTGGCTGGCGCAGCACTTGTAGGTTTTGATCAAAGAGAAGTTGGCTACACCTACCGGGTCAAAGCCAAATTCCACAATGATGATAATCCACCTCAGGATGATTCTGCTTATTCATTTATTTTTTCAAGAATCGTAAGCAAAGAACAATATAAAGGCAACGAATCTTTCGATGTTCAATTAATTGTTTCCTATGTACCAGGTGGTCCGGTAATCAGATTGAACAAAACAGGTAATGACTACTTTTTTAACTATGATAAAGTACAGTTAACTTACGCAAACAGCACCGTTCAAAGTCAGCTAGAAGAAATCTATCAAAATGCATTGGAAGTGCGTACCAACGGGCAAAAAGCCCAGTTACCAAAATGGAAAGCCATTAAAGCAACGGTAACGCACGATCCTCAAAAATTCGGCAAAGCTTACCTGGTTCAAAAGATAGAGTTTACGCTGTAAATTTTTTCTAATAAATAAATACCCTGAAAAAAGGAATCATAATTAAACCATATCAGACAATTCAGGTCAATATGGGTATGGTGAGAAACACAATATTCGGGGTATTTAAATCTTTTTTTTTCATCCTACTATTTATCTGTGCTTCAGTTTTAGGTGTCTATGCCCAATCTGCTTCAGAAATCAAAAAGTTGCACTGGACGGTTGAGGGTACCGAGAGAGAAGCTTTGGTACACCTTCCAGCTACGGCAAAAACGAAAGTAAGCCCGCTTATTTTTGTGTTTCATGGTCATGGGGGCACCATGGAAAATGCTTACCGGAGCCACCAATTCGAAAAACTTTGGCCTGAGGCCGTTATTGTATACCCGCAGGGATTAAATACGCCCGGACAGCTTACCGATCCGCAGGGCAAATTACCAGGCTGGCAAAAGGAAGCCGGAGATATGAATAACCGCGACCTGAATTTCTTTGATGAGATGCTAAAAACGTTCGAGAAAGATTACAAGGTAGATGATAAACGCATTTATGCTACCGGACACTCTAACGGTGGTGGATTTACCTACCTGCTCTGGGCTACCCGACCTGATGTATTTGCGGCCTTTGCACCATCATCGGCTGTGAGTAGAAAAGCAGCCGGCCAGCTTCAACCCAAACCGGCCATGCACATTATGGGCGAAAAGGATGCATTGGTAAAACCCGAGTGGCAAAAACTAATGTGCAACCTGATCTTAAAAATAAACAGCTGCGAAACACAGGGAAAACCCTATGGCGAATATGCTACCTACTACCCATCAAAAACCGGGAATCCTGTAGTTTTGTATGTGCATCCGGGCGGACATGTTTATCCAAAAGAAGCTGATGAGGTAGTGGTTAAATTTTTTAAGGACATTAAAAAGCCATAATGAGAATACAGATTTTAAATTTGAGTGGAGGTGTTTATAAAGGAGTAAAGTTTTAAAAACCTTACTCCTTTAAATATAACATTTTATTCTTATCTACTCTTTTACTTCCGAAGCGGTAATTATTACACTATCGGTAATGGTGCGATAATTGGGCGAATATTGCTGTACTTTTTTAATAATCTCATTATAATCGGTATGTGTTCCGCTACCTTTTACCTCGTAATTAAACTTCAGTTCCTTAAAGCCGATACTGGCTTGCTCATCAACAGCTAAAAAGCCACGCAGGTTAAGATCGCCGACAATATGGAGTGCTACACTTTCAAGTTTAATGTTCCTTGCTGTGGCTTCGGCAACAAAACCAACCATCATACAGCCTGCCAAACCGCCCAAAAGGTAATCTTGCGGGGTAGGATTTAAATTGCTGCCCAATAACTCTTCTGGTTCGTCTATATCAAAAGTGAAATTTTTGATCACTTCTTTTGTGCCTACAAATTGGTTGTGTGTATGAATCTGCGTTTTTACGCCACCTTGCCATTTTGCGCTAATTCCGTAAGCAGATATTGCTTCAGCAGGTGTTTTGGTAATGAGCGCTTTATAAGCCTCGAGACCTTCTAAATTAATTTCATTCAACATCAATATATCCGGTTAATTACGACCAGCCATTACCCCACCATCAATATCCCAAATTGCACCTGTTACCCACGAGCTATCATCTGATAATAAAAAGGAGATTGTTTTGGCAATATCTTCAGGTCTGCCAACTCTTCCAATGGGATGAAAAGCGTTAAAGCCCTGTAGTGTTTCCTCAATTTTACCGGCTTCGATGAAAGAACCATAAATTGGCGTTACCACAACTGCTGGCGATACGGCATTTACCCTAATATTATCTTCGGCCAGTTCCATTGCCAAATGTTGTGTCAAACTGTGCAACCCGGCTTTTGCCATAGCGTAAGCGGACGATGGTGTGGCCTTAATGGCTTGTTGTGCCCACATAGAACCAATGTTTACAATAGCGCCACCTCCGTTTTCTTTCATCACTTTTGCAGCAGCCTGGGTGATGAAGAAAAATGCTTTATTGAAATTGTGGTAAATATCATAATCCTGCTCCGAATGTTCGAGAAAAGGTTTTGGACTAAAATAACCTGCGGCATTTACCAGGAATTTCAGGTTTGGCATTTCTTTTTTAATTGTTGATGCAAAGGCTGTAACCTCTTCGATTTTGGAAAGATCTACCCCTATTGTCCTGACCTGACCTAGAGCTGATAAATCTTTTTCGGCAGTTTCGAGATTCCTGTCTGTCCTCCCTACTATAATCACCTCTATTCCCTGTTTTAATAAAAGTTCTGCAGTGGCCCTGCCCATTCCGGTTGTTCCACCAATTATTAATGCTTGTTGAATCATTATTTTCTTATTTATTATCTGCAGGCAAAATTGCGACAGATTAAACAAGCATGAAATGGACAAATAAGAGAATAGATGGTAATTTTAGGAAATGGTTTTCCTAAAGGCACTTGGCGATTGTTTGGTATGTTTTTTAAAATACTTTACAAAGTAAGAAGGATCTTCGAAACCTAAGCGATAACCGATTTCATTTACATTCAGGCCTGAATGCGTTAATAAGCGTTGTGCCTCTATAATAATCCTTTCCTGGATAATGATAGACGGTGTTTTAAAAACAGTTTTATTGGTAAGCTCGGTGAGTGTTTTGGCCGATACATTTAATAAAGCGGCGTAAGCTGAAACACTAAGTCCTTTTTGATAGTTCATTTCTACCAGATCGATAAAACGGAGCAGTTGTAAATGTTTTTCGTTTGGAGAAAACAGATGCTGACGGAGCGTTGCATTTCCTTTTTCTCTTTGTGCGCGGATCAAAAATGCATTTACATAAAGCCTCAACAATTCCAGATGCCCGAAATCACTGCTTTTGTTCAGTTCAGCATTAATTTGCTCCACCAAAATTTTCAAATCCGTTTCTGCCAGTTGACTGATTTGACAAAAAGGATGCTGATGAGGATCGTTGAACAAACTGTATTTCAGGAAAAAGTGTACATCATCATCCTTTTGCACCAAAAAACGTTCGTTAAAATGGATCATGATTCCATCATAACCAGAAGCCTGGTCAAAATAATGCACCTGATTTTTGCCGATAAAAAACAAGGTATTGGGTAAAACTTCATATTGTTTAAAATCTACAAAGTGACTACCCGCTCCTTCAAAAAACCAAAGAACCTGATAAAAGCTATGGATATGCGGTTTAGTGGTATCCTGTTTATTTTTGGCAAGGTAATCTTTCATAGAGAATACCTCAAACTGTCTTTTTCCAGGTTGATCTTTATGTAAGTGATACTCGTTTATTTTGCTTTCCTTCATGTTCAGCTTGCTGTTAAGCCGTCCAAAGCTAGTTATTTATTTTTTTTATATTACCCAAAGTGTAGTCTCGTTTGTAAGCAGGATTAACGAAGTCCGTATTTGTAATGCTTATAAGAAAGAAATGAAGTTTCGGTTGGCGAGACACCAACCGATAAAAAATAACGATAAAACCACGATTCTCATGCATCCTCGTTACAACGAGAACGATATGTACTATGGTCTTTGTATGTTATCCCCACCATAACTAAAATTCGGTTTACTTCCCATTACAAATTTCATTGTTCCACCATTCACAATATCCTGATGTTTAATAAAAGTCTTATGATAAGGTTTTCCATTTAGCTCAACACTTTGGATATAAATATTTTTCGGACTGTTATTTACAGCTGTTACCGTAAAGCTTTTTTTATTGGGAAGTTTAATAGAAACCGAATCAAATTTCGGACTGCCAATTACATATTGTCCGGATGCCGGAAACACAGGATAAAAACCAAGTGAAGAAAAGATATACCATGCCGACATCTGTCCACAATCTTCGTTGCCTATAATTCCATCCGGACGATCGTGATAAAATTCATCCATGATGTAACGCACTTTTTCTGCTGTTTTCCATTGCTGTCCCACATAATTATACAGGTAGGCGATATGGTGACTTGGTTCATTGCCATGCGCATACTGACCAATGTTTCCGGTAAGATCAACTAAATCCCCTGCGGCAGGAACGGTAAAAAACTCATCCAGGCGTTTGGTAAATGTTTTTTCTCCGCCCAACATTTCAATCAGTCCTTTAACATCCTGCGGCACCAGCCAAAGGTATTGCCAGGCATTGCCTTCTGCATAATCAGTGGCATAAGGTTTAGTCGATTTTAAAGGATCAAAAACAGGGTTCCAGCTACCATCAGTCATTTTGCCCCTAGGAAATCCAACCGATTTATCATAATATAACTGATAATTTCCGGCTCGTTTTTCAAAATATTTATAATCGGCATCTTTGCCCATTGCTTTGGCCATTAAGGCGATACTCCCATCGGCAATGGCATCTTCCAAACCATTGGCAACAGGACGGTTGATACCTACATCAGATGGAATAGCTTTAAAATCACTCACATAATTTAATCCTCGGAGATCGCTCATCGCCGTTTTTTTCATGGCGGCAAAAGCACGTTCAGCATCAAAACCACGGAAACCTTTTAAATAAGCCTCTGCAATAATCTGCTGACTGCTTATTCCAACCATCGTACCGGTATCGTAACCATTTAAATGCCATATGGGCAAATAACCCTGCTCATCATAAATGGCGAGCATGGTATTTACAAAATCGCTGATTTTATCGGGATTAAGAATGGTAAAAAGCGAATGCTCGGCACGATAGGTATCCCAGGTAGAAAACACCGAATAATTGTTGAATGAAGGTTTTTGATGTATTTTATTGTCTGCTCCCTGGTAATCACCGTTATTATCGTTAAACAGCGACGGATGCATCATCGCATGATATAATGCGGTATAAAACACCCTTTTATCGGCTTTATTTTCAGTTTTGATTTCTACTTTCGACAATTCTTTGTTCCATTTATCATCTGCTGATTTAATTATACCGGCCATGTTCCAATCCGCAATTTCGGCGGCGATATTGGCTAAAGCATTTTCACTGCTTACAGGCGAAATACCTACTTTAAACTGTATGGTTCCGGGCGACTGGCCTAAACTAATCATGCCTTTAATTGCCTTTCCTTGTCCTTTTTTGGTGTTAAGCAATTTTGAACCTTCATACACATTAAAAGCCTCAATTGGCTTTTCGAAACGTATCGCAAAAAATGCCTGTTGTTCTTTGGCCCAGCCTGAAGAAAAACGATAACCTTTTAGGGTATAGGCATCAACCTGTTCGATATAGGTATCGGTAGCTTTATCGTTAAGCCCTTCCTGCAAATCGATAATAATTTGGGCCGGTTTACCTGCGGGGAATTTATAGCGGTGAAAACCTACCCTTTCTGTCGCAGTGAGTTCCACATCAATGTTATAATCTTCCAGTTTCACAGCATAATAACCCGGACGAACCTTTTCATTTTTATGAGAATACAAAGACGAGTAACCACTTTTATGATTTTGTTCGGTTCCTTTATCGGTTTTGATGGCTCCTGTAAAAGGCATAATCAGCACATCACCAAGGTCGCCTATGCCAGTCCCACTTAAACGCAGGTGCGAAAAACCTGTTAAAATACTATCGCCATAATTATAGCCAGAACACCAGTCCCAGCCTTTAAAAATATTCATCGGGCCAAGCTGCACCGCTCCAAAAGGAACATTTGCACCTACAAAAACGTGTCCGTGGCTACCCGAACCAATATAAGGATCTACATAGGTGGTTTTAGATTGGGCATGGGTGAGTGTAATTGTTAAAGTAAAAAGAAAGGTTAAAAGGTGTTTCATATTGTTTGACTGTTAGGATTGTTAGTTGTTATTTAATAGAAGACCCTGAACTAAATTCAGGGTGACGAAACGCAGGCACTTTTGCCTTACTCGATGCCCTAATATTTAACATGCAGGGAATATTAACTGTAGAAAACATCTCCTGATCGTTTTTTTGAGTGAGTTTTGCCAAAAGCAGTTTCATGATATGCTGTGCGATTTTCTCCATCGGTTGCTGAATCGCTGTAATGGCCGGAGAAATGAATTCGAGCAGTTCAAAATCATCAAATGAAACCATGGCCAAATCATCCCTTAACTTTCCGTTTGGTATTTTTAAAGCACGTAAACCTTCCATGGTAAGGTAATTAGCAGCAAATATTATGGCATCGATGTGGCTGTTTGCGTGTAAGAAACTGGTAATTGCATTTACCGTACTTCCGGTACCTTGATATTTCATTTTAAAGATCTGTTCTTCTCCATTGTGATCAGCAACCGCCATCCGGTAACCTTCTAAACGATCGGTCATTTGTTGTTCAGCTGTATCGGTGGTAATAAAGGCACAATTGTGGTAGCCATTTTCAAAAAGATGTTGAGTAGCCTTATAGGTACTGGCAAAATTATCTACCAATACATAATCTGCCGGAATGCCGGGCAGGTAACGATCAAAAAGCACTACAGGAATGCCAGAATCAACCAGCTTTTTCACTTCATCCTCCATTCCAACGGCTGTGGCTACAATGTAACCATCAACACGCCTTTCGGTAAAAACATCTACCAGTTCGGCAAATTTATTCCTTTCCTTACCTGTGCTGCTGAATAATATTTTATAACCATGCTGTGCGGCAATTTCTTCGAGAAAATGGGCAATGCCCGAAAAGAGAGGATCTGATATATGATCTACCAGAAAACCAATGGTATTCGATTTTCCTGTTCTTAACCCTTTGGCAAAAGAATTTGGCCTAAAGCCCACTTCAGCAACCAGGTCGAGAATTTTGGCGGTTACCTCTTTGCTGATAAACTTTTCTTTCGCTTTTCCATTAATTACAAAGGAAACGGTAGTAGTAGAAAGATTTAGCCTTTGGGCAATGTCTTTAATCGATATTTTTTTCGTCATGAGATTTAGATCAGCAAACTTATGGCTGACTAAATCAATACGGCGTAAATATAACTGGTATTCATTTGGTCAGCAGTAGCCAAACATATCCCCGTTCGATTAATAAAGCCTTAAAAAATGATTAAAAATGGGTTTTATTGTAGAGATTAATAGAAAAAAACACTTCCTAATGGTCTTAGCGTCTCGCGAAGATCTTGGTTTTTGCTTTTTGCCACGGATTCACGGAAAACACGGATTTTTGCCGAGTTGGAAAGAGTTTAATAAAAAACGTCTTCATCTCGACCAAAGCATGGCGGAGTGGAGAGATCTATCTCCGTAGATTTCTCGGCTTCATTTCATTCCGCTCGAAATGACGGCTTACTGCGGCTCTGCTTTAATCCTTTCCCTATGCCTCAAGCCCCATTCTACCAAAGTATCGGCTACAGGGAGCACGCTACAGCCATAACAGGTAATAGAATAGGCTACCGTTATTGGTTTAGAATCGATTACCTCTCTCGAAACTAAGAGATTTAATTCCAGATCCTGCAGTTCTTTAGATAACATTTTTGCCGAAATACCCTCAATTTCCCTTTGTATTTTTTTAAAGGTATTGCGTTGATCCTGCCGCGCATCCAGATAACGCATAATGCGGAGCTTCCATTTTCCGCCTAAAATTTCCAGACTATCGCGAATAGCCGAAAGCTCCTGCTCGCAGGTGGCTTCATGTACTTCGCCATTGATATTCGTTGTGAACATAGCTCTAATAGTTAACTTGAGGTTACCGGTTACCTTGAATTAACCCATAGCAAAAATAAACTATTACAGTCTAATTTTGAGATGAATTTTAAATCTAAAGGTCATGTTTAACAAATTTTTATATTACTGTTCGCGGATTAAAAAACTTTATACAACGATCGAAAATTATAAAATCATCACAGGTCTCAACAAATAAAACCATAAAAATGAAAAAATTAGATTATTACGTATTGGATGTTTTTACCGTTCAACGTTATACCGGCAACCAGCTTTCAGTAGTTTATACTCCCGAAGAGCTTAGCCTCGAGCAATATCACCAGATTTCGAGAGAATTTGGTTACTCCGAAACTTCTTTCGTGCATTATAGCGAAGTAAGTGGAGCTTTGGAAGTAAGATCATTTACACCTGCAGGTTTCGAAGTTAACGGCGCAGGGCACAATTTATTGGGTGCGGTTATCCTTGCGCTATTAAAGCAATGGGATATTTTTAAAACACAGGGTGATGCTAGATGGGTGGCTATTAATGGTACACCTATTCCATTAAATATATCACAGAATAACGGGCATCCTTTTGTGGCGATGAAACAACGCCGTGCCGAAATCCTCGGCAATATACCACATGCAAGGATTGCAGAAGCTATAGGGCTCGATGTGGAATCAATTGGCATTAATGGTTGGGAAAGTAAAGTGGTAAAAACAGAAGTGAGCCATTTGATGGTACCAATTAAAGATTCGAATACGTTAATACACGCCATCCCAAATAAAGCACTTTTAAAGGCATTGAGTGAGGAATATGATTTTGATGGATTTTATCTTTTTTCTACCGAACCATCGGCCAAAGGTTATCTTGCCAGTACAAGGTTTTTCAATCCGGGCATCGGCATTGATGAAGATCCTGCAACAGGTACAGCTGCTGGTCCGTTAACAGGTTATCTTGAAAAACTGGGCCATGTACAAAAAAACAAGGACCATATTATTTTTCAGGGCGAACAAACCGGGCATCCTTCAGAAATACATGTGCGGGTGGAGGATGATGGCGTTATGGTTAGCGGCTCATCGGTAATTGTAATGGAGGGAAATATTTATTTGTAGGTGAGAATGGTTTTCCATTGAGAATGTGCAATTCCAAAGGATTCGTCATTGCGAGGAGGTACAACGAAGCAATCTTACAACGATCGCTACCAGCGTTCGCTTTAGGATTGCTTCGTACCTCGCAATAACTAAGTCTTTTAGTTTTAATCTACTCAAAATAATATGTTTTCCCTGCTTCAGTCTTCACATCATACAAAAATGATGCTTTTAAAGCTACAGGATTAAGTTTTGCACTTTCAGCTATAATCGGTTTTTGCTGCTCCTCCACCTCAAATAATGGGTTTGGATTTTTCCCTTTTGCCAATGCAGGTGCAGATCCTTTTACAGACTTTATTTTATTTGGCAAACGTAACCTGCAGTTTCCGCCAAGCGCTGCGTGAACCACTAGTTTATTGATTTTGCCATCTTTCCAGCTGATATCAAAACTAAATCCACCACGCGACATTAATCCATTTACACTTCCCTCTTTCCATGCATCCGGCAAGGCAGGTAAAACATAAATAAAACCATCCTGCGATTGGAGCAGCATTTCGGCCACGCCCGAGGTACAGCCAAAGTTTCCATCAATCTGGAATGGAGGGTGCGCATCAAAAAGATTCGGGTATGTGCCTCCATCCTGCCCGCTTTCGGCCACCGGCGCCGGACTAAGCTGATCGGTAATCAATTTATAGGCGTGGTTACCATCCAGCAAACGGGCCCAGAAATTTACTTTCCAGCCCATACTCCATCCGGTCGATTTATCGCCCCTGTTGAGCAGCACGGTTTTAGCGGCATCAAAAAGTTCGGGATTATGGTAAGCAGAAACCTGATTGGAAGGATATAAACCATAAAGATGTGAAGCATGGCGGTGTTTATCGCCTGGCCTGTCGAAATCCTGCAACCATTCCTGCAGCTGACCAAAACGCCCGATCTGCATCGGCGGAAGTTTAGCCCTTAACGTTTTTAAGCTATCAGCAAAAGCAACATCCTGTTTTAAAGCAGACGAGGCTTTTATTACGTTACTGAATACATCAAAAACCAGTTGGTTATCCATTGTGGTGCCGGCAGCAAGCGCTACCCCTTTCTGGTATTCGTTTTCTGGCGACATTGATGGAGATACAATCAGCCATTTGTGCGTAGGCTCTTCCTGTAGTACATCTTTGTAAAACATAGCCAGTTCTTTTAACACCGGGTACATTTCTTTCAAAAACTTTTTATCTCCGGTATAGAGGTAATGCTGCCAGATATGCTGTGTTAACCATGCCCCGCCCATCGGCCACATGCCATAATAGCCACCATCTGTTGGTCCGGTAATGCGCCATAAATCGGTATTGTGGTGCATGTTCCAGCCGCGGGCGTGGTACATTTTGGCCGCACTCTGCTTCCCTGTAACGGAAAGATCTTTAAGCATGCTGAATAAAGGCTGGTGCATTTCGGAGAGGTTGGTTACCTCGGCCGGCCAATAGTTCATTTCTGTATTGATGTTTACGGTGTACTTGCTATCCCATGGTGGTGCAATTTTCGAATTCCACTTTCCCTGTAAGGTTGCGGGCTGGTTTCCGGGTTGCGAACTGCAAATCAATAGGTAACGGCCAAACTGGAAATAAAGTGATACCAATGCCGGATCATCGCCCGATTTAAATTTCCTGATACGTTCATCGGTAGGGAGTTTTGCGTCATCCGTAAGGCCAAGATCGAGTTTTACCCGGTTGAAATATTTTTGGTAAGCCTGGATGTGATCGGCTTTTAAGGCCTGATAACTTTTGCCCATCGCCAATGAAAGAAAGTTCGAAGCCTTTTCATTTTCATTAACATCTAACGTTTTATAATCCTTAAAATTGGTCGCGATAGAAACGTATATGGTTGCCGCATCGGCATTTTTAACCGTTAAGCTGTCCTTTTCTGTGCTTGATGTACCACCTTCAGTTTTGGTTTTAACAAGGGTTACATATTTAACTAAACCTTTTTTACCTTCCAGATCGCAGGTGACCCCACTTAGTTTAAGCGTATTATTTTCGGTGATGACTTTATAATTCGGCATCGGACTTTTCATACCTAAGCTAAAACTGATGCTTTTCGGTTTATCTGCAGTGATTCTGATGATCAGCACCTGATCCTTGAGTGAGGTAAAAGTTTCGCGTTTATAGCTTACGCCACCTTTACTGTAAGTTACGGTAGAAATGGCATTACTGAGATCGAGATCGCGGTAATATTCAGTGGCAGGCTGTAGATTTTCTGCGTTAATAAAGAGGCTACCGGCAAGCTGATACTGCATCCCATGGTTGTAACCTTCGCCACTGGCCCTTTTAAAGGTATTGTTCGCCAACTGCTGGGCATCATTGTATTTTTGATCGGCCAGTAGTTTACGCATGTCGGTAATATTGCCGTAAACATCAGGCAGCACGTTATTGCCTGGTCCGCCAGACCAGATGGTTTCTTCGTTTAGCTGAATTTCTTCCTTATCGGGGTTTCCATAAACCATGGCAGCAAGTCTACCGTTACCCAAAGGCAAAGCCTCATTCCAATTGCTGGCCGGTTTATCGTACCAGAGTTTCATGGTATTGGGTTTTCCTTTTTGAGCATGGCTAATCAGGGAGCAGAAGAGCAATGTGGTGCTAAGGAGGCTGATTTTTTTCAGTAACATTATATTCTGGTTAGGGAGATTTTTAATTTATTGGTATTGGCTGTCAAGATAAGATTTATTGTTTTATTTTATATAGAGCATCATGGATCCTTCGACTACGCTCAGGATTGATGACAATTTAATAAAACGAGCGTCATTGCGAGAAGGCTTTTTCAGCCGACGAAGCAATCTTTTTTGCAGGAAAGATTGCTTCGTCGTACCTCATCGCAATGACGATTTTTTTTGCTTGCGTCTTTTCACTTTGGTCTTTCTGCTTTAATCTTTCAGCTTTAACCTTAACTCCTCAACCATATTTACAAAAAGTTTTGCGGCAATCGGGTCGGTGTTTCCTTTGCTCAACAACATTTCAGAAAGTATTGCAGTTCCTTTATCTGTTATTTTCACAATCGGAAATCCCCTTATGGCATCTAAACTTTTGGTACGCTGGTAAATATTCCCTTCGAGGTAACCGTGTACTTTGGTAAATGCTGCGAGGGCTTCTACCCCCGAGTTTCTATTAATGCGGTAGGCGCCAGCACTCACCGTTGGGTTTTGCCTTTCGTTGTTATTAAAATAGCGCAATTCCATCGGTTCAATGCCTTTAAAAACATTCGATTCCGGAATTTCCATCGAAACGATTTCCCCCTGCTCTTTTACCATACTTCTAATCTGCTCCGGAAAGATAACCGAAGCAAGGCTTCCACTGTTAAACAGCAATAGTTTTCCCCCGTCTTTTACAAAGTTTCTGATGGCAGCAGCTGTTGCAGCTGAGGTATTTACAGAGTCCATTCCGCTTAAGATCAATACATCGGGTTTTTGTTTTACAGCAGCATCAAAACTGGCAACAGCAATTACATTTATACCAGAATTTGCAGCCAATGGCGCGATTTTACCACTTTGATCTAGCAATACTATTTTTTTTCCATTCAAACCAGTTGCACTGATATAATTTTTATCGGCAATGGTAATTTCGTAATCGTTTGCTGAAATTTCTTTTCCTTTTTCGATCAGTTTAATCACCAGTTTAGCGGCTGTTTTCGCTGAAGAAAGGTTTTCAGGAAGACTGATCTTTGGTGCAATCCATTTGCGTCCATAATAATCAACCGGAGGAACAGTTTCTTTCCCTTCTTTTAATACTTTTCCGTTCTGATCTTCGATAGACCACTGAATGGTACTTTGCGCGATGGCATTTCCGTCTTCGCTATCATTTACCAGATAAAAGCGGACAGGTAAAGTTGCGCCGGCATAAAAATGCCTGCCCCATAACTCTGCAGATACTAAAACGGGCTGCAACGCTTTTTTCATCTGGTAATAAGTACGTTCAGGTTTAAGCAGTTTAGCATCTTCAATATTGCTGAACCAGGTTAGTGCCGCGAAATGCAGGATACCGGCAGCTTTATCATTGGTACGCCTTACCGCCTCGGCCGATTCGCGGGTGATGAAAGATTGTGCTTCTAGAAAATATTTCGGATCGGCATATTCGTAGGCATAATTCCCGACCAATGAGGAAGGGTTTTGATGCACATAAGTGTAAAACCGCGTCGGATGTCCGGTTTCGGAAGGATAACCTGTAGAAAACTCCTGACTGATCAAAGGTCTGCCCGGATTTTTGAAACGCTGTTGCCATTCGCCATTAAATTCGGAAAAAACAGAGCCATGATACCAGTTCAGGTACCAATGCTGATCATCAATATCACCATCATCAATGTTGGTATAAAAATCTTTCCCGAATTTTTTCTCCTTGCGGGTATAATTAGAATCAAAGCTGATGGGCCTGGTTGGATCAATTTCCCTCATTTTTTTCACAACGTCTGAGATAATCTTCATTTTAAGTTTCGCCCGTTCCAAATCAGGATCGTTGTCATAAAATTTCATTTCGTTGTTTACCGTCCAGAATAAAAGCGATGGATGGTTGCGGTATTTTTTAATCAGGTCGAAAAATTCGTTTTTCCACAAATCGATCAATTTTGCATCGGGCATACTGCTGTTGATCATGAGCCATGGCCAGCCGCCTTCGTAACTTACGCCCACCCCCTGATGGTCGGAAGCGTTCATCCAAACCTCGCTGTAAGGTGCAGTGTGCGTACGGGTGATCGCAATATTGCCCTCATGCATTAATTTGGAAAAAGCATTGGCCAATAAAGTATCATTTGGTGCGAGCGACATTGGCGTATGGTTTCCACCGCGCAGCCAGTAAGGTTTGTTGTTGAGGTAAAAATAATCACCTTTGGCGGTGAAGGTCCTAAAGCCTGATTCTATTGTTAAACGATCAGTTTCCTGTTTGTTTTTAGCAATGATGAAGCTAAAATTATAAATATTAGGAGTAGCCGGAGACCATAATTTAGGTTTTAACCCAGTGATATTGTATTTAAAAACTTTTTCTTCGCCGGCATGCAAACTTTGATCTTTTAAGGCGTCGCCAGAGAATAATGCCCGGAGATCTTTATTCTCCACAATCGAGGTAGACAGATTGAACACACTGTTTTTAGCGGTATTGTTTTTTACGGTAACTTCTATATCGGCACCTGTTAAATTTGGTTTAATAAACACATCGGTGATTTTCAACGGATCGGAAATCACCAGCGATACGGGTTGCCAGATCCCGGCGGGATCATCATTATAAAAACCATGTGCCAGATCCTTAATCATTTTATTGGTGATGGGCACCGTTACGGCCACATCGGTGATTTTATCGGCATCTTTAATATCTTTCACAAAATCCCTCGAAACTTTTACTACAATCAGGTTTTTACCTGGCTTAAATAAGCCTGTTCCCTCAACTTTAAAAGCGCCGAACATGCCGATATGTGCTTCATTGGCTTTTTTTCCATTGATAAAAACCTCTCCGACCTTTGATACCGCGTCAAAATCAAGCTCGAGATTTTTGCCCGCTACATCTGCCGGAAGTTCAATCCACTGACGGTAGTAACCCACATCTGTTTTTTTATAATCGAAGGTATAGGCTTCGCAACGTTCAATTTCTTTCTGATAATGATTATCGGCAACACCTTTACTTGCGGTATTGTACTTTTCGCCGTGTAACCATTCCCTGTTCGGGTTCCAGAACTGTGGTACTGTCATTACATGCCAGTTTTCATCATTATTTTCAGGTGAAATTGCCTTTTGAGCATCGCTGATTTCATATCCCGGCGCAAATAACCATTTTCCGGTGAGGGAAAGATTAGTCCTGCCTTTTGATAATACATTTAGCTTTACCGATTTATAAGCGGAACGTTCCTGGATTCTTTTTTGTGACTTATTGATCAATGGAGCAGCAAATTCCTGTACTTTATCATTTTTAAATGCATCAGCAGGTAACGGTTTGATCGATAAATCATCAAATTCATTTGCCAGCCAGCTGCCACCAAGGATTACTTTTCCATTAGGCGAAAACTCCGTATAAGGATCTTTTACATCAATAAGCGGAAGTGTTTTATTATCCAGAAAAACCTTAATCCTGTTGCCCACCACCTGAATGCGTAAATTGTACCACTGACCAGGAATAAGGTTAAAATCAAGGTGACGAAGGGCCAGATGATCATCAGTACCCATATAACCAAGTCTGGCAAGATAAAGGTCGTTCTGGATGCCACCTCTTAAACCAATAATATATTTGTCGTTCCGCGATGAAGCCCTGAAACCGGCCCAAATCTGCACTTGTTTTTCATTTTGAGGCGTTCTCGCTTTAAAACTCACTTCATAATCACTCGCTGTAGCATCTCCAAAAGCGACATCAATAGCTTTGGTTTTTAAAACACCTTTTTCTATTTTGGCCGTTCCACTACCGGTAGTTTCTAATTTGTGAGCGGTTTCAAAGCCTTCGTTAATGCTGTTTTGGGCATGTAGCGAAATAAAAGGGAAAAGGCAAAATAATATGGTTAAGGTAAGGTTAAGTTGTTTCATCGTTTGGTTTGTTGAGTGTTTTTTGGAGCAGTAAGTCCTGGCCAATCGTCGGTACGGAAAGGGCTTGCAGGCAATCCATCAAGGTTATAAAGATTAACATCGGGCGGATTATCGGCCCAGCAATAGCGCACCGCCATAGGTGCTGGTACATTAGCACAGGAAACCACCACCGTATTTTTTACAAGTATGGCTTTGGCAGGAAAGAATTTTCCATCAGCCCCGGCAATAATAAAATTGTTAACAGAATCAACTGGCTTTATCTGTCCTGAATGTTTGGTAAATTCGATAAAGGCTTTATTCCCTTCAATTTTTAAAGCAGCATAACGTAGACCAGATGCCTGTAGTTTCTCATGATAAATGAGCTGTTGGGCCATTAAAGCAGCCCGGTTACCGATCGGTTTTTTCTCTTTAGGGTGCAAATCACCATTGGCGTTAATATCAATAGTAGTTGCAAAATCTACGTTTGGCATCAAAGCCGCCATAGCCTGGGCTTCGCGTAACTCAGCAATGGCACTTCCATTAAGTTGTGGCTGCACTTTATTGTAATTAGGCAATTGCACAATGATAAAAGGCAGATCTTTTTTATCGAAATGTTTACGCCAGTCGTTAATCAGCGTAGGCAATAATTTTCGGTACTGAAAAGCCCTGCTGGCATTAAATTCGCCCTGGTACCACAATACACCTTTAACATTATATGGAGTAAGTGGTGATAACATGGCATTAAAAAGCGTGGTCGGGTTCGATTGCTCGGAAGCTAATTTTGGTTGTTTTAAAAAACCGGGAAAATCTGCCAATCCTTCTTTACTAATCCAGGCCTCGGCTAATGATGAGCCATAACTGCTGTTGATTACCCCAACAGGAATTTTATATTTTTCGAATAGAGCTGCCGCATAAAAATAAGCCACGGCCGAAAACCTACCCAAAGTTGCAGGCGATGCGCTTAGCCATCCTGTATGCAAAAGAATATCGTTACGCACTGTATCTGCAGCCTGTCTGTTTACTTTAAATTGCCTGATTTTTGGATTAGATGAATCCTGTATCTCTTTGGCATATAAAAATTTATCAATGCCATACTCCATATTCGACTGACCTGCACATAAAAACACATCACCGATCAAAATATCATGAATGGTGATGGATTCGTTTGTCGCGCTAACCATCATTTCATAAGGTCCGCCCGCATTTGCTGCAGCAAGCTGCATATTCCATTTCCCATCTCCTGCAGTAACTGCTGAATAGCTTTTTCCCTTAAAAGAAATACTAATCATTTCTCCGGGTTTAGCCCAACCCCAAACCGGGATTTTAGCCCCGCGTTGAAGCACGGCATGATCGCCGATCAGGGCCGGCAATTTTAGCACAGCCCTGGCGTTTACGCATAACATTACCAGGAAAATTGAAAATACTGCTTTCATTTTGCTATTTCGGTAAAGGAATGTTTTGCTGAAAAGGGATTTGTTTTTTGAGCATTTTTGAAGCAAAACCAGCCAGGTAGAGGTAATAATCATTCGGGATGCCCTCTTCAAATTTCACAAAACTATTTTCGCCAACCGGTGGGTTTTTAGAAGCCTTGAAAATAGCCGTTCCTTCATCTACTTCATCAAACATGGCTACATAAATCATTTCAACCCCATTATTGATGGCTCCTGAAAGTTGTTTCCAGAAAAATTGTCCCCTATTTCGTGGGATCTGATCGAATGGTGAATTAGGTTTCATGTTATGCCAGCTAAAACCGGGGTAAATTACCGGAACAAAATCAAGCCGATTGGCTTTGCACCAGGCTATATCGGCTTTGATCCGTTCCATCATTACCGAAATATTATCTTCTCTAAAACGGCCAACAAACCAGGGCTGAATAATATCAGCCTTTTTGCATACTTCCAGCAATTCCGGATCTGAAGTGGCATCTCCTTTAAGCTCACGCCACTGGGTAGGCACGCCAAGCAATAAAGAACAACCGCCATAAACCGGATCGTGCTGCAGAAAATCCATAATTTTGGTGATGGTTTTTAGCGTATAACGTCTTTTATCGTTAAACCCGATTCCCCAGAGGGCAACCAGTGGTTTTTGGTTATGGTATAAATAACTTTGTTTATTGCCACGGTTGGTTAGCCTTAAACTATCCACCAGGTTTTTAAAATCATTGATCACCAGGTCTTCGTCTCCCTCCTGCATGCCCGAAAAATCGTACATCAGCGATATCGCTCGTTTGTGTTTTCCGGCCGCATCTAGCGCCGAACGCAATACTTTGTTGTTGTGCGCCAAACTCTTTGCATTTTTAAGGTTGGATACAAAACGCTGTACAAATACGCCATCAATGCCATACTGTTCCATCCATTTAAAATGCAGCTGAACGGTCGATTCATCATAAGAACTGAAAAGGTATGCGGCGCTTCCATCTGCATGTTGAAAAGCAGTTTTATAGGTTTTTTTATATTCAGAAACATCAGGCCATAAATCAATTTTGATGCTGCCCGGTGCAAAACCTTTGGCCCCGGCATAATGGTTCCAGCCGCGCCCGCCGCCATCGCCCATGGCATTAAACCAACCCTGATAACCGGCCATTACCAAACCTTTATAACTTTTAAATGCACTGGTAGCACTATGTTTAAGCTGTGCACCTGCCGTGCAGGCAAAACACATGATCAACAAGAATATCGTATTTCTTTTCATTATTTGCTTGCATTAATCGTTCCATTGCCCCAATTTTTGTTTGGTTTTGGCCCCATTTCGAGTTCTAAAGTAGCACCGGCAACCAGTTGCTCGTGCGTAAACCACGGGGTGTTCAATTCTTTTCCGTTTAGTTTGGCACTTTGTATGTATTTATTCACCACCGAACTGTTATTGGCAATTACACGGAACGTTTTTCCATTGGGTAAGGCAATGTTTACTTTTTCAAAAACCGGACTTCCGATGGTATAGGTAGGAATACCCGGGGTTAGCGGATAAAACCCCATAGAAGAAAATACAGCAAAGGCTGTCATGCCGCCACCATCTTCGTCACCAGGGATACCAAAAACATTATCTTTAAACCAGGTATCCAATAAAAAGCGGATCCTTCTTTGTGTTTTCCATGGTGAGGCAGTGAAATTATAGAGGTACGGAATATGGAAACTTGGTTCGTTTCCCATCGAATACTGACCTACTAAACCGGTTGCATCGGGAAATTTGGCATTAAATTCATATTTACTCCTGTCTAACGGTTCCCTGAAAAGCTGATCGAGTTTATTTTCGAAGTTTTTTGTCCCGCCGAATAAGCCGATCAAACCTTTCACATCATGTTGCACCTGCCATACATATGTCCAGCCGTTATTTTCATCGTAATAATCACGTCCGCCCATTCCACCATCAAATTTAGGATCGATGTTGATCCAGTTACCTTTGTTATCCTTTGGCATAAACAATTGCTTTTTCGGATCCCATAAATTATGGTAATTCTGTCCGCGTGCATTGAACTTTTTATAATCTGCTGTTTTACCAAGGTCGTTGGCCAGTTCACCTAAAGCCCAGTCATCATAACTATGGCCAAGGGTTATCGCTACCGCCTGGCGTTTTTCAAAATTATGCACTTCTGCAACAGTTTCCTTTTCTCCGGGATGTAATGCAGGAAAATAACCTTTTTGGTAATACACTTCTTCCAGTTCGGTTTTCGGGCCATTTTTCCAGGGTAACATGGTGGCTTCCGTCGCGTTTTTGTACATGCCTTTATAAGCTTCTGCCATGTCGAAATTTTTCAATCCTTTACGATGTGCATCCAGAAAACTCACGGTAGAGTGAAAACCATTCATGCAAACGTGATCACCAAAAAGCACCGGAAATGTGGGCATCCAGCCACTCTGGCTGTACATGTTTACATAAGAATTAAGCATATCTTCTTCCTGTGCGGGGTTTAAGATTACGCGGAGCGGATGATGCGCCAGATAGGTATCCCAAGCCCAGTCATCCACAAAAAAAGGACGGTTGGTTTGGTGGATCTTATTATCGTAACCACTAAAATACTGGCCATCTTCGGTAATATCCACCATACGTTCGTAAGTACGGTAAAGCGCGGTATAAAACGAACGTTTTTGTGCTTCCGTACCTCCGGCGGTCTGGATCTGGTTAATCACCTTCGCCCAGGCATTTTCGCCCTGCGATTTAATGCTTTCAAAACTTTGTCCTGCAAATTCTGCATTATAGTTCTTTTTGGCCTGCGCTGCACTGATGTAAGAAATGGCATATTTAAAACTGATGTTTTTCGCTTTGCTCTGGTCGAAATTGATCCATGCTTTTACACTTTTACCATCTATGCCAGGCTCATTTACCACCTGATTGCCTTTAACTACACCAAAACTCGCACCGGCATCAAAAACGCCATATAAATATACCTTAACATTGCCGTGGTAAGTTTCCAGCCCTGTTAATTCGGTATCGGAAATGAATTGATAAGCCGATTCGCCCGGATTGTAAGTACCCAATAACAGCGATTTCTGTGCGTTTGCAGGAAATACGAAACGGTAATAACCTGTCTTTTTACCGGGCACAAATTCTACATTCACCTCATCATCAAGCAAAAATGCACTGTAATACCATGGTCTGGTTATTTCAAGATCATAATCATAGGTCATTTGGTTTTTCCAGTTGGCTAACTCAATCTTTTTTACAGATGGTTTAATAGAAAATACTTCACCCAAGCGGTGAGAAACCACGTTTAAGGGGAAGCTTGAAATCTGATCATCCATATAATCGGTACGTTGCGGAAACATGCGGATCATCTGGTTGGGCAATTGTACGGTTGGCCGGGTAGGCTGCAACAGCTGCCCAACATTACCGATACGGGGATCTATATATTTGAGGTTTCCTGCCCCATCGTTATTTTTTTCCTGTGCCTGGGCTGATATAATGGTATTAAGAGAGAGCAATACAATATTGGAAAGGGTAATACAGGATCTGAATAGGTTCTTCATTTATGGGTTAAAAGTTATCGTAAATTTGTGATGGCTTGTTTAAATTACATGTAAAGATTTTGATGCCCGTAATTTTCTGGAGCGCATGTAAAGCAATAATCCGGTAAAGGCAAGCACCAATATCAAAGGAATTACCAATGTAGCCTGCAGGATTTCTGGTCCGGCCATATTTTTGGCTTCGTTCAGATCTTGCGCTAAAAGCGAACCTTCTGAAGCTTTTGAATAAATTTTGAGGTCTGCCCCGGCAGGAAGGTGTTTTACAATTAGTTTATCGTAAAAATTACCCATAAATACGGTGTACACCGATACGGCAAACATACCTGCTCCCCCCATTA
Source organism: Pedobacter miscanthi (assembly GCF_032678605.1). Classification (GTDB taxonomy): domain Bacteria; phylum Bacteroidota; class Bacteroidia; order Sphingobacteriales; family Sphingobacteriaceae; genus Pedobacter; species Pedobacter miscanthi_A. The sequence continues at coordinate 12,679 of NZ_JAVTSU010000029.1, read as the reverse complement.
AATTTAAGCCTAAAGCACCAGAACCCGGAATGTTTTCGGCCACAAAGCCGATCATGGTTGGCCAGAAATAACATACACCGATTCCGAATACTATGGCGGCCAGGAAAATTGAACTTCCGGTTAACGTACTGAGCATGTAAAGCCCGCTGGCGGCAAATATCGCCGACAATAACAATACGCCTTGTGGAGCCAGTTTATGTACTACAGGTTCGGCAAATGCACGGCCGATTACCATAATACCCGTGGTAAGGGTAAGCAAAAGCAAAGCATTATCGGTTACGTTTTTCAATAACAAACCAATCCATTGTCCGGTAAAAAGTTCGGTGATGGCTGTACCGAACATACAGATAAACATAAAAATAAAAAGGGGTGATAATACGGCACGGTACATATCGGATGTGCTGTAACCAGAGGTAACACGTTCGGTTTTCGGAAAATCGAGTTTCGAAAAAAGAAAACCATAAACCAATGTAGGCAGTAACATCACGGCAACCTGCCATTGCCAGCTCAAACCAACTTTTACAAACAACGTAACCACCAGTGTGCCGATTACAATGCCTCCGGGAAACCATAAATGAAAGTGGTTCAATTTTGTAGTTTTATTCTCGGGAAATAAAGTTGCTACCAAAGGATTACAGGCAGCCTCAACAGTTCCGTTTGCAATACCGATAAGCAAGGTAGAAAGGAACAAACTCCAGTAACCCTGTGCAAAAATGGTTAAAGCGATGCCTGCCAGGTGAAATACGAAAGCGGCAACAAGCAGGCGTTTCATGCCCACGGCATCTACAATGAAACCACCAACGATAATGGCCAATGGGAAACCCCAAAAAGCCGTAGCGGTAATGGTACCCAATTGTGTGGCACTGAGCTGAAACTCGTTGGCAAGCTGCCCCATCATACCCGCCCTGATCCCGAAAGAGAGCGAGGTAACGAGCAAAGCCAGGCAGCTTGCCCAAAATAATTTGTTGGTTTGAATGTTTGGCATATTGTTTTTTATAGGTTTATTTAGAAGATTCGAGTTCGGTGATGGTCCATGGTTTGGTGCGCGAAGCATGTAAATCGCGGACTTTTTTTACATCAGCAGGTTTGATAGTGCTGGCTTTATTGCCTAAATCGTTACGGATATAACTTAATACTGAGGCAATATAATCGTCGGTATTAAAGCCTAAAGCAGGCATTACATCCGGATAGGTTTTAGCATTGATTGGCCCTGAAAGCCCATGAAGCAAAATTTTAATCAGTTTCTGCGGATCGCCGGTTACATCTTTCGATGAGGCAAGTGGTGGCGCTGGCATATCTTTACCACCGATAGAAACCCCTTTTCCATCTGCACCGTGGCAGGTAGCACAAAGCTGTTTAAAAATCAACCCGCCTTCGGTTACCAGCTTACGGTCAGCCTCTACCATTAATTTGGCATTACGCTCTGTAGCCGCCCTGGCATCAATAGCTGATTGGTATTTCTTTTGAGATTCGGCTAAAACCGCAATTGATTTATTTTGAGCCAATACATCAGCCAATAAGGTTTTAGCTTGTTCTGATTTTGCATAACGCAGGCTTAGTGCCAGCTGGAAACGTACATCTTCGCTCGGATCGTTTTTAAGTGAGGCAAGTGTGGTTAATAAACTGGTATTTCCTTCCCTCAATTTGTCATCGCAAATCCAGACGGCGGTTTTCCTTACCGAAGCATCTTTATCTTTTAAAGCTTGATTCAGGCTTTGTTCATCAAGCGATTTTAAGCCATTAAGTGTCCACAAGGCATGGATGCGTGCAAGTGGGTTTGTAGAACTGGTTGCCATGTTTTTTAATGCCGGCACAACCGATTTATCGCCACGTACCACCAATAATTTCTGTGCATTATCTCTCCACCAGCCATTTGGATGCTCTAAATAAGCAACAAGTTCACTGGCAGGCTGGTTTAACATCTGCGGACGTTTTTTATCGGGTTTGATCCCATCATAAACCACACGGTAAATGCGGCCACGACCGATATTCTTGTCCAAACCACGCGGTACAATTTTACTTCTTAAAAAACTGCCAGGTTTTGTCCAGTTTCCTTCCTGGATAATACCACGGTACATATCTACAATGTAAAGGCTGCCGTCCGGACCGGTTACACTGTTTACCGGGCGAAAATTCATATCGGTAGAAGCAATAAATTCTTCTTTATTATAGGCATTGGTCAGCGTAATTTTGCCTCCGGTATTGGCTACTTTAGCCCTGCGGATTAAACGGCCCACAGGCTCACAGATAAACAGATCTCCTTTGGCATCATTCGGTAAAGCAGTTCCTCTAAAAACAGATTGGCCGGTACAGCCTGTAAAGTGGTTCAGGGTACTATCCGGACGGAGCCGGTTCACCCCACCCTGTACATCAGGCGTAGAAATAATTGGCCAAACGGCCTGAAATTCATCATTAAACTGATCTTTAAAATCAAGCCTGCCATAAGCCGGGTTCTGCTGAAAACTTAATGCCGGTGTTTCGGAACCTGCAGCAGAGAAATACAACCTGCCATAATCATCGTTGGTTAGCCCCCATTGTCCGCCGGGGCCTTCCGGTAAAAATTCGCGTTTAATTTGTCCGTTATCATAGCTATAACGGGCATTTTCTACTGTAACATAGATTTTATTATCGATGTTCCAGATTAAACCACTTTTCTGGTGTTCAAGATTACCTGTATTAATGGCATCATTATTAAATACCTGTTTTTTTTCGTCGGCCACGCCATCACCATTGGTATCGCGGTAGCTGTAAATATTGTTAGAATTGGTTTCGTTTACCAGTAAACGGTCATCGAGGGTTAAAATCATGCGCGGAAGCACCAGATTATCGATAAAAATGACTGATTTATCCATTTTTCCGTCGCCATTGGTATCCTCAAGTCTTTTAACCGAACATACAGCTTTCATCTCCCCGGTACCGTCTACATCCTGCATATAGGTATTCATTTCGGCAACGTACATTCTTCCGTTCCCATCCCATACCATGGCTACAGGCTCGTGAATCATCGGTTCGCTGGCCACCAGTTCTAAATGGTATCCTTTCTGCAGGTGGATGGTTTTCATGCTTTCTTCCGGAGAAAGATAAGCCGGAGATGGTTTGGTATTGACAATAATTTTCCCATCGGCATCGCGCTTAAGGGCGGTTTGGGTAACTTTACAGGTATAGATGAAACTCGAAAGTGCCAGTATACCCACTACAATTTTTTTGTTCTTTTTCATTTGTTGGTTTTGTGTTGTGGTTATTTTTTGCGACCCAATGCATATTTAATGCCTCCTAATAAATGCTGAAGGAACAGTGGTTCGTTGTAAGATGCTTCTGTATGGCCCAATTCGGTATAAAAAGCCCTGCCGCCATCATAAGTATGGTACCAGGCCATGGGATGGTTATCGCCCATTTTGGCCTTGCCTGCATCGTAGCTTTTTTCGTTAATGGTCATCAGCACTTTAAGATCAGTAGCAACAGATTTAAAATTATACCATTCATCTTTCCGTTTCCATAAGGCCGGGAGCATTTCGGTTGAAAGGTGATTTTTATCGGTTACATTCAGTTCGGCTTCCTGCTGGTTGGGGTGACCGGCAAAATAAGCCCCCACCAATTTTCCATACCATGGCCATTGGTATTCGCAATCGGTTGCGGCGTGCACGCCAACAAAAGCACCACCCTGATGAATATAATCTTCAAAAGCTTTTTGTTGTGTATCATTTAATACATCGCCGGTAGTGCTTAAGAAAATTACCGCCTTATATTTTTTAAGGTTAGCGGTGTTGAAGTTGGTGGAGTTTGTGGTGCTATCTACTTCAAAATTGTTTTCTTCGCCCAGTTTTAAAATGGCTTTTATCCCATCGGCAATGGCATTGTGGTGAAAACCTGCCGTTTTACAAAAAATAAGGACTTTTTGTTTTTTTGCCGATAAACTGTTGCTGAAAAGCAAAATGGCGAGTACAATCAGACTGCTGATGTATTTAATTTTTTTCATAAAATAGGTTTAATCTGGTTAGTTTAACAGAAGGTGAATTTAGGCGAAGGGCTTAAAAAAATATTAATAAACAATTAATAGAAATTTGTTATTTGTAACGAATTGGTGATCAAAAAACACAACAAAAACATTAACACCTAATAATCAACAGATTAACACAAAACAAACCAAGTGTTTAATAATATATTATTGTGAAAATTAATTACTGCTGAAGTTGCCTGTATTCTTTAAAATAAAACCGACAATGGGTTTAGGATTAGGCAAACGATGTGGCTGATGTGCAAATCCATGCTTGTGGATCAACTTGATTTAATACTTTGTTAAGCAATTATTAATGGGCTTTGGGTAGCTTCGTTTTTATAACCAAATAACATGAAAAAATTACATCCTTTTTACTACGGCTCTTTTATTATGCTGGGCTTTATTCTATTTTTTGAATCTGTTTCAGCAAAAGTAAGCTTGCCTGCCATTATCGGCGAAAACATGGTTTTGCAGCGGGGAATGAAGGTGCCAATGTGGGGCTGGGCTGATCCCGGAGAAAAGATAAACGTTATTTTTAATGGTAAAAAGTTCGCGACCACTACTGCACAGAACGGAAAGTGGTTTTTAAAGCTGGAGAGCTATGGCAAAGGCGGTCCTTATGAAATGCAGATCAGTTCGGTGCAAAACAGCATCATTTTAAAAAATATTCTGATCGGCGATGTATGGTTAGCTTCAGGACAATCGAACATGGAGTTCGGCATACAGAAGGAGAAAAGTGGTGCAGCAGAAATTGCCAATGCCCAGGATACGATGATCAGGTTGTTTTATGTTCCGATGGCATTTTCGATCAATCCGCGGGAAAATATCGATGCTTCTGCTGCATCCAGGAATGGTAAATGGATTGTTTGTTCGCCGGAGGCAATGGCTGATCCCAAGTTTGCTTGGCATGGTTTTTCAGCAACAGGATATTATTTCTCAAAAGAAATCAGAAAACATCAAAACACACCTGTCGGGATGATTGCCAGTTACAAAGGTGGTACACCCGCGCAGGCCTGGATGAGTGAACAGGCATTGGCTATGGCACCTGCTTTCGAAACTTATGTAAGCGATCATCAAAAGCTGCTTACTAACCTCGAACAAGCCAGGCAGGAATATCCTAAAAAGTTAGCCGAATACCGGGAAAAAATCAAAAATTTAAACCCGCTTTCATCGGCTGCTACACCGCCAGCACCTCAGGCACCTGAAGGTGGTTTTTCTGCTCCCTCGAGTTTATTTAATGCCATGATTAACCCCATCATCTCTTATGGTATTAAAGGTGTAATCTGGTATCAGGGCGAGAGTAACGGCGATAAACTGCCGCAAGCAGTAGAATACCGGCAACTTTTCCCGAGGTTGATCGCCGATTGGAGAAAACACTGGTTTCAGGGTAACTTTCCATTTCTTTTTGTACAGCTGGCCAATTACAAAAAGGCACCAGGCAAACCGGCAGAAGGGATCTGGGCATGGGTACGCGAAGCGCAATTAAAAACATTGGCTGTACCGGCAACGGGCATGGCGGTGATTACCGATATCGGCGATTCTGCAGATATACATCCAACCAATAAAAAAGATGTAGGGATCCGGTTATCATTAGCCGCAAGAAAAATTGCCTATGGGGAACAGCTGGTTTATTCGGGGCCAATTTTTAAACAAATGAAAATTAAAGGTAATATTATCGAACTCAGTTTTGATCATACCGGAACAGGATTGATTGGCTACAGGCCCGGAACCACGCAAACGGCTAATGAACTTAGGGGATTTGCCCTTGCTACCGCTGATGGGAAATTTGTATGGGCAGAAGCTAAAATCGAACGCAATAAGGTATTGGTTACGGCAAAAGGAATTGAAAAACCGGTTGCCGTACGCTATAACTGGGCTGATAACCCACAGGGAACGCTATATAACATGGAAGGTTTGCCGGCATCTCCATTCAGGACGGATGATTTTAAACCGGAACAATAACCAAAAAAGCGTCTGGTAAAATAATGCCAGACGCTTTCTTTCAATGAATATGTCGTCATCTCATCTGAAACGCAGCGGAACGGAGAGATCTGCTTAGATAGATTTCTCAACTACGTTCGAAATGACGACTCTACCGAGACTAATTCAACTTAAATTCCTGTCTGGTAATATCTAAATACAAATCGCCATAACCCTGCGTTGATTCGATCTGTGTATCCTGGTTATAATTATTCCACGAATCGATAAAAATCAGTCCACTTGATGAAGCATTATTTTTAGCCACATTACAGAATTTCCTGTAGAATAAACCACCATCATTCCTTAAAAAATTAGGATTTCTGCTCGCCGGATTTGTAATGAGGTTATTAAAAGCCGGCGAAATGCTTGGAATAAATTCGATATTCCATGATTGCAATATACTTTTCCAGTATTTCCAGCCCTGATCTACGTTTTGAAGGAATAAAAAGTAGCGGTCGTAATCGCGGGTATCAATCATATTATATTCATACATGGCATCAACACAGTTTTGAAAGCGGTAGTAAAAACGTTGTGGCGGCGACCAGCGATCCTGCATACCTACAATATAAAGTTCGAAACCCAATAAGGATAATCTCCTGCGCATTTCCTTATACACAGCCGGACAGTCGTTTGCATTCAGGTTTTGAGCATTATTAATGATTAACAGCGTTTTTCCGTTCACCTTCATGTAATTTTCCTTTTTAAAGTAGCTGGTAGCATCTGCACCCATCCTTTGGAAATCCTTATAAAAAGACTCCAACCTGGCTGGCAGCGTTTCTATGGCAATGGTATTACTGATTCCCAGCGATGTGGTATTGAGGTTATAAGAAAGCGCAAATTTCATATCCTTGGTATTCGGGGCATTTAAAAAAGTGCTTATGGTAATCGAATCGCTTCTGTAATTGTTAAAATCGAGGTTTGCAGAGCGAACGTTAAACACAAAATAATCGAGGTTTGCTTTTTTAGCCATCGTAATCTGTTCGGCCATTACATTTACCGTTGAAGCCGGGATGGTTGTTGGCAATGCATTCGGATAACCATATTTACCAAGGGTAGGTATTTCTTTTATATTGGCGTTAAAACCAGAACCAAAATTGGTATAAAAGGCGCCCAGAATATAGTTACGGGTAGGTGCTTTAATCTCAATTTCGTAATTGAGTACGTTATCATCAACCGAGGGCTGATCGCCGCCTTTTTTGCAGGCAAAGGTAAATGTGGCCAAAGCCATTAGCAATACACATTTGTATCTGTTTAATTTTTTCATTGAATTTTTATTGCTGTAAATCCCAATCAATTCCATTTTAAATGCTCTTCTCATCTTGATCTGATTAAATTTTAACAAACTTATTTACGATGGTGTAGCTTACCCCTGCCGCTGTTAAATCCTGTATGGTATTACCAAACCATTTCTGTTCGAAACGGGCATCAAAAACCGGTTGTGCCAGGCTCCAGTTGCGGTGTACATAAGGGGTGGCAAATTTTAATGCTTTTTCAGGAGAATCCTGCGGACTACCCAAAATAGTAAGCGCCTCCCTGTAAGCCTCAATATTTCTTTCGGCGATAACCGGATATTCCCAACGATCGGGGATTTCCTGAAACGGATTGTTTAATACGGCACTGGCCGGATTGGTATGCGGCACCAGTTTAAGGTTATTGGTTCTACGCTGCAGGGTCCAGGCTTCGTAAGCACCATCGGGATAATAGTTTAACCAGCGCTGTACCCAGATTTTCGCCATGTTATTTTGCGGAATATCTGAATTAACCAGGCTCCAAAAATTGTTATAACCCTTCCCTTCTGTATTCCATTTAATGCCATTGCCTGCGGTATAGGCAGCAGCAGCATTACTTAACCCCCAGAAAGTAAAGTTGGCATTAATACCGTCAAGGTAATATTGTTCAGCTGTTTTTAATCCACCTAAACCCAATTCTTTTGCTTCAGCTTTCATAAAACAAACCTCTGCGTAATCCATTAACATAAAGGGATGCGCAGCAGCCAATACAGGTGCCTGCACATTACTGTAACTGTTTACATTTGCCCCGTTAAACGGACTTAAGCCCGGAAGGTTCCAGGTAGGGATGTTAAAGGTACTTTTGGCATTGCCCATGTAAGGGATTTTATAATTCACCACCCTCAGCGTATCATCAGCCGTGCTGGAAAGGGTATCTAAAATCACAAACTGGTTGGCCGGTGCTACTGCTTCAAAATAAGCCTGCATCCTCGGATCTTTATAGGGACGAAAATAAAGCATGGCGTAATCGCTCATTTTCGGCATCTGATCGGGATTGGTTACATTTTTAAGCAATTTGATAAAATAAGGCGATTCACTTCCTTCTGCAGCAGAGTAAACTACTTTTGCATTATCTGCATCTGCAGAAATCAACATCGCTTCATTTGCCATCACTTCTTTAATGGTTTCCTGTGCGGCAGGGATGTTCGAACGAACGGTAAGGGCAAGCCTCAACCTGAAAGAGTTGGCAAATTTTTTCCATTTGGTTAAATCGCCACCATACAAAATATCAGGATTAAATTTATCGCCTGTAAGCACAATGGCATCCGAAGCTGCTTTTAAACGTGCAAGTAAACTGGTATAAATGCTGTTTTCGTCATCATACCTTACCGATGGAGTCATTTCGAGCGCTGCGCTGTATGGCACAGGGCCATAAGTACCCACCATCATGGCATAAACATAACACTCCCAAATATTAATGATCTGAATCCTGTTCGCATATCCGGGATTATTTTTATACAATTCCCTAAGTTGTTTCAGGTTCCCCAGCACTTCAACATAAGTTTGTTGCCAGTAGCTATCGTTTCCGCCGTTATAACGACCGCTTTTGTTGATGATATGGGTATATTCCCATAAAAAATCAACATTATTATTGCCCATCAGGTCGGCCGTACGTTTTACCGTGCTCGAAAACACCGGCTCTGCATCTGGGGTTAAAAACTGTGCAGGATTGGTATTAATTTCTTCAAAATCTTTTGTACAGGACGATAAAATCCCGATAGCCATAAAGCTGAGTATATATATAATCTTTTTCATTTCTCTTTATCCTTAAAATGATACTTTTAAATCGAATCCATAATTAACAAAAGGCAATGATCCCCCCTGTTCAAGTCCCAGCGCATTGCCTGATGTATTGGCCGATTCGGGATCGATTCCCCTAGGAGTTTTTTTGTAGATCGTCCACACGTTTCTGGCCACAAATGAAAGCCTTGCCGATTGGAACGGCGTTTTCAGCAACCATCTTGATGGTGCGGTAAAACCAAAAATAAGCTGGTTCAGTTTAACATATGAGGCATCGTAAATCATCAGGCTAGACATGTTCTGGGCATTAGGCCAATAAATAAACGGGTTTACACTGATTACATTTACCTTATCGGCAATCATACGTCCATTGGCATCAAGCACCAGGTTACCACTTGCATCTCTTTTAGGGCTGTATCCAACGGTTTGCATCCCTTTTCTACGGGCAGCATCGGGATAAGGTTTATTGTAAAGCTGGGTAACACCGGCAAGCTCGGTACCGCTTTCGCCTAAAATTACATTACTGAAATAAAAATCATCTCTGCCATCGATACTCATTAAGGAAGTACCTAAGAAATTGGCCTGTGTCTGGCTGCCTGAATAAAGACTTCCGCCCATTTTTACGGATACGTTAAAACTCAGGTCGAAGTTTTTGTACCTCACATTAGAGCCGATAGAGCCTAACCATTTTGGCTGGAAATTGCCCAGGTACACATCAGCATCAGGATATGGCCTGCCGTAAGAAGTACCCGCGCTAGGTACATCGTTCACAATCACTTTTCCTGAGGCATCACGGTAAAAGTCTATCCCAAGCAGGTCGCCGATTGGCCTGCCCACAATGGCGTTTACACTTACGTTATACACACCACCCAATCTGAATTTATTGATCCCATCAGCCAGCGAAATTACTTTGTTGCGGTTGGCAGACCAGTTAGCGGTAACACTCCAGGTTACGTTTTTAGTCCTCACCGGGGTTGCATTTAAAGTTAACTCGATACCTTTATTTTCAATCTCACCTGCATTTACAATCCTGTTGGTAAAACCAGTTTCTACGGGTACCTGCGAATCAAAAATCTGGTTAGAGGTTTTCGATTTATAAACTGTTGCATCAAGGCTGATTCTGTTGTTTAAAAACCTTAAATCAAGACCAAGTTCTGTTGAAGAAGTTTGCTCAGGTTTAAGGTCAGGGTTTTTAAAGGTATTTTCGTAGTTCAGGATTGGCAACCCGTTAAAAATTCCATCTGTTTGAAATGAAGAACGTAAGGCATAGGGGTTGGTATCTTTACCCACTTTAGCATAAGATGCCCTTACTTTGCCGAAGCTCAGAAATGATTTTGCGGGAATCTTTAAAAAATCGCTAAACACAAAACTACCACTTACCGAAGGGTAAAAGAACGACCAGTTCTCTGGACCAAGCGATGAAGACCAGTCGTTACGTCCGGTAATATCAAGGAATAAATAATTGTTATAACCTAAAGTTGCCGTACCAAAAACAGAGTTTTTTCGGAATTTAGTAGGATTTTCGGAAATGGTTGGCAACACGGCTGAATTGGCCATGTTCATCATATCATGAATCTGTAAAGAGTTGGTTTGCCCGGTTACCCTTAACGTATTCCTGTTATTGAGGTTGCCTCCAAGATTGGCTGAAAGGGTAAAATGTTTATTCAGCGTTTTATTATACATCAAAAGCCCCTCAATATTCCAGTTCTGGTTATTGTCGGTAAATTCGCGGTATTGGCCCAGTGGATTTCTCAATCCGCCTTTATCAATAAATACCATGGCATTGCCAAAGGTAAGGTCGGCCGCTATCTGCGTTCTAAATTTCAAATCTTTCAGTAAACCAATGGTAGCAGTTACCCCACCAATTACCCTGTTCTTTTTATCGGCATTGTAGTTTTCGTTTAACGACCAATATGGATTTTCGTACCCCTGCTGACTGGTTGCGGTATACGCAAATGAATTCCCGCTGGCATCTTTCCATGGAATTAAATCGTTGGTGCGGAAACTCCTCATCATTACCGATGCCGCATTCATCGGGCTGTTTGCATCCAGGTTCCGCGAAACACGGTTTTCTACTTTTTCGTCGAAATACTGAAGCCTGGTATCTATCCTTAACCATGGACTAAAGTTTTTAGATCCATTTAAGGCCAGGTTATGTCTGTTTACAATATTTTGTCCTTCTATTACATCATTACCGTTGGTATAGGTATAAGATGCCCGGAAAGAAGATGTTCCATCACCGGCACTAAAGGACAGGTTTTGCACGCCAGTAAAACTAGAATGGTAAAAATCGACTACGTTATTGGGTTGTGGACGATACTCTCCCGGGACACCCGAATAAGAGGCATAAGGCTGGCCCAGCATTGGCGCTCCGAAACTCCTGGTATCATTACCCATCCTCATGGTTGGTGCATTAGGGTTGGTTAAATCAATCCGGTTGGTATTGGCCATGTGGCTATCTGCTCCTTCACCGTAAACATTCTGATATTCGGGATATTCGGAAATGGTATTGATCATGATATTGGAGTTAAAGGAAATACCAAACCCTTTGCTCTTTTTCCCTTTTTTAGTGGTAATTAAAATGGCTCCGTTTGCAGCGCTCGATCCGTATAGGGCAGCAGCGTTTGGTCCTTTTAGTACCTCCATACTCTCAATATCGTCGGGGTTTACTGCACTGGCACCGTTACCATAATCGAGGTTACCAATACCCCCGTTCTGTCCGTGCGAATTATCGATCGGAATACCATCTACCACCCAAAGCGGCTCGTTGTTACCCGAAACGGAATTGATACCCCGCAAAAGCACTTTGGTTGATCCGGTAGCCTGACCGCTGGTAATGATCTGCAAACCGGCCACTTTACCTTCGAGCATATTAGTAATATTGATATCCCTGGCCTCGGTTAATTCGTCGGTATTAATACCTTGCCTTGCGTAGCCCAGTGATTTAGAATCGCGGCTAATGTTCAGGGCAGTTACCACCACCTCAGTAAGGTTTGATGCATCTTCGCTCAGCCGGATCACCAGGGTTTGTTTACCATCCACATTGATCACCTGTGTTTTATAACCTACATAACCAACATTCAGTATGGCAGTTTTGGCATTGGGTACGGTGATGCTAAATTCACCTTTTGAGTTGGTTGAGGTGCGTACAGTAGATTCTTTTAAGGATAGCGTTGCCCCGGGTAAGCCCTTACCCGTTTCATCTAAAACCCTTCCTTTAATGATGACACCCTGCCCGAAGCTATTAAGAGCCACAGCGCATGCTATCATCAGCATGAGTAGTTTTAATTTCATATTTGGTTAATATTTGGTTTGTAATTGAGAATGAAATTCGCATTCTCTAATTAAAAAAAGCTTAATAATTGATTAATTATAGGTAGAATGGCATTTTTTATTGAAATAAATCGGATGGAGCCACGGATGCATGGAGTAATAAGGAGGATTCATCGCCAGTTCTTTTATGCGTTTTGTCATCCTGAGGGATAATTTATGGTATAAAAATCAATATTTGTGACAGAGATATTTTTTAGATACGGGATAAGCTGCGAAAGACCGTCATTGCCAGCTCCACTGGCAATCGTAAAGCCTTGGTAGGGATTGCAGGTTGGATTAAGATTCCCGCCTGCGCGGGAATGACGACCACTCTTTAGAATCTGTCATTGATAGAGGTTAA
>NZ_JAVTSU010000028.1:0-64839 GCF_032678605.1 Pedobacter miscanthi | reverse complement strand
AATAGCCTTAAAATCAAAAATTATATTTCTTATTCTGGTGTGTTTTTAAAAGTGAGCTGATTTGCTGTAAATCTTGTTCTGGAAGGCCGTTTTTGTTGCAAAACCATCTTCTGTGGAGGATTGGTTGATCAAATGCACGAAAGATAGATTGGAAAATGAAGGGAAGGAATCTGGGAGGATTTAATATATTTGGCTCAGTCTTTACGATTCCATCAAGACCGGATGGTAAAAAGCGGGGTGTACAGTTTGGAATGAAAACTGGTGCACACTTTTAGCGAAATCCCCAGGGTGGCCCGCTATGCAGCGAAATGAGTGGCCCAGTGACTTGCGTTATAGACAAGGTTATGAAATTGGTGAAGTTGGGCCAGATATATTGGTATTTTCCAATACGCTCAAGATTTTAAAATTTCGACCTTCCTTCAATACATATGAAAGCAAGAGAGAAATCTGAACAAAATAAGTTTTATAGAGCTTATATACTAGTAAAGTGAAAGCATCAGAATTGTTACCGCCACAGAAAGTGAGCAATCCGATAAATGAATGCGCAATCATTTACTTCTTGCATTTCATTACAGATTTTTTTGAACCGCTTATCGGAAATGGGTAATAATTACATTATAGATTTAAAGGATCAATCTCCAACTGCCATTACAGTGCATAATTTACTCAAAAAATGTTTTTCAAAAAAAATGATATCTGCTTCTGTCAAATCCCCTTCTGCTTTTGAGAAAATCTTTCCGTCGGACAGCCGGGTGATCAGTATAACGGATATCTTGGATTTTTCTTTAGGTCCATAAAATTTTTTAATATTTTCGAGCCTGAGATTGAAGATATAACCTGGATTCGAAAATTCAACATCAATAACTTCGGCCCTATTTGTCCCTCTACCTATAGTGGTTTCTTTCAATATTTCTACTTCACTACTACCCTCTACAGTCAATCTGACAGATTTTTTAAGGGCAGATAAATCACACGACATGTTATATTCCTTTATAGGAGGATCTATCTTAAAAAACAGATAAAGATATACCATATAGGAACCTATAACAATAGCCAAAGTTGTTACAATAAGTATTATTGTTATTTTTATTCCCTTAGCCATATTAATAATACTGAATTTCTCGTTCTCTCACCTCTATGACAGTTCCGTTTTTTATTACAGCAGACTTAAGCCAGTTACCTTTAGTATCCATCCTTTCATATTTGTATTCTTCAGCCATTACTAAATTCGGATTTACATTAGTAGTTATCATACTAACCTTTAATCCATTTGAATTATACTTAAAGGCTTTGGTTGATAAGATCTTCCCTAAGTTATTCCTGCTCTCGATTCTGATCAACCTGTCCTTTGCGTCATAATAAAAGTTAAGCCTGGCAACGAGTTTCATATCTTTTTTTGAAAAAACATTCCTTTCTGTTTCATGGCCATTCTTATCATAAACATATGTCGTCTTTGAGGCGTTTCCCTTTGAGGAGTCATAAACCAGATCTTCAACTTTTTGATCTTTGATATTATATTTATTTAAAACTATGTTACCGGATTTAAACACCGTCCTTACCGTCTTAATGCCATTTTTCTGACCAGTAACCTTAGATGTGCCGTCTATCGTCCCAGCCAGATTTTTTATACCCGTCTTATTCCCTTCTCTGTCATAGGTCATATTTACTTTATCAAATACTGAACCGTTATCCCTGTAGATAACTTCTTGAGTTGTTTTGCCATCAACATTATATGTACGTACTATTTTAGAACGAAGGACAGCTTGTTGTTTTTTCTCTATCGTTTTGATATAAAAACCAGCTTCCACCAAGAGGCGTATCCGTCCCTTCGGCAGATCCTGCTTTGTGATTGGGTCATTCTGTGCGTTAACGTTAAAAAAAACACAAATCAGTATAGTGAAAGCCAGTATCGTTTTATTAGGTATCATAATGTGCGTGTTAAAGGTAATCAAATTAAGAATTTATTCAAGAGTTAGTACTTAAAACTCAGTACCATATTTAGATTCAACGATAAGCTGAAAAGCTGTCGCGACATCTACAGCATTGCGCCAGGTATCATAGCTGACGGGGAGGCCAGTCACGACATCCGTACTTCCACTCCAGTACTTGTCTATTACATCTTTGGCTGAATTGTATAGCCCAAGGTCGGCGTTTCTAACATCCAGATTGGTTATAGCGTCCCAAACCCCTCCTATTCCTTGTTTATAATAGGCATAATCATGAAGCATCGCTGCACGGTCCAGTTCATCCATAGGATCTAGACCCAATGAGAAAGGGTCTGAATTCGGACCAGGCCCTATAAAATTTGATCCATACATCGCATTGCCATTGTATAATGGATTGGAATAAGTAGGTGCCAGCTCATTAATAATTTTTATTGTCGGATACGAATATTTATTCGAGGGGTTATCGGGATTTGTCCAAGTCACCTTCCCCTCCTGTATTACATAACCACTAGTGTAACTTAATTGGCCGAAATCTTCTTCATCCCTATCCCAGCCAGATATGGCGACATCTTCCAAAGAATAACCCTGGGCAGTAGCTTCGTTTCCAAAACACAATTTCCCCTGTTTTATAAAAGGAAAAATGTTGGTTAGCAGTAATGCTAAAAGTATAATTTTTTTCATTTCAAGAGTATTAATTTTTATAAAGAAGACTTGATCGATGTTTATTCCCATAGTATTGTGTAAGGACATACCATCCAGAAGGAGCATTGATACTGAACTTTTCTGAATTCTCTCCTTTACCCAGTCTCCTGGAAGTTCCATTAAATACAGTTTTACCTGTTAATACTCTGGTCATAACGAAACGGACGGTTTCTGATTCCCTCAGTACATATTTAACCTGGACTGCATCTGTGAAAGGGTTGGGGAAGGCAATGTAATTCAAAATAATATCAGCTTCCGCCGTCTTGGTAACCTCTGGAATGATTGACTTTTTTTCCGAATCCTTTATTAATATTATGAATATCGGCTTTTCAGGTTCTTTCTGCTTAGTTGAATATAGATAAAGATTTCCTGTCAGGTAAACAGTGTCATTGTTCATATCCAGTTTGAGGAACGATTTCCGGAAATCCAAGGAATTTGGCGATTCAGCATTATAGTGATCATTATATTTATAAGCGGTATTTTCAAATACAATACAGCTATCGGTTAAGATACCGGTAAGGTTTGCGTTATATTGGTTATTTTCATCCCACATTCCAGACAACCTGTTCTTTTCCTGCTTTAGATCCACTGTCAATGGAACCTGTTCTATTATGTGTTTTCCACTCCAATCAAATTTAACGAGATGTCCAGTATAATGTCCCGATATGTTTTTTGAAAGAAGCTGTTATGATCGCATCGAGTTCAGTTGATTACCACCAGGTAGTATACAAAATGCAACGGGGCGCAGATGGCGAGCTTGAGCAGGTTGAATCTGACCGTAAAATGGAAATCTTTGCAGACCCCACACTTGTACGAAGCATTGAAGCCTTTGCTCAAAAGGATATATTAACAGCCATTCAGGCCGGTTATCCCCACGCCAACTTGTTTGAGCCCCTAAGGGCCATCACAGGAAAAATAATCACAGGTGGTGCACTGATGCGCTCCGATGAGCTTTTTGAAAAGCTTACCAACGAGAATGCGGGAACAATTGGCCTGGACATGGAAACCTATGGGGTTTATTATGCAGCTGAACATACAGTGTTCGAAGAAAAACCCCTTTTCATTTCACTCAAATCAGTATCTGATTTTGGAGGTAAAGGCACTGAAATCACCAAGGAACAGAAAGCAGTAAAAACAAAATATGCAACCTATACCAGCGCGCAATTTTTCTACCGGTATAGTTTAGCATGTTTACCATTGACGACATAGCAAAACAAAGCCTAAATATTGATGCTGGGTCAGCCATCTTTTAAAAAAAGATGGTAAAAGGAAATTTTACAATAAAGCGTGCAGATAATTTGCAGTATCGGTAAGACCATTCCTGCGCAGGCTTTCCATCACCTGGTATTCATCCATAGCAGGATTCCTCCTGTTCAGTACCATTTCCCGGAATGCCTTTATCGCCTGCCCCTGGTTCAGATCGATAATGTCGGTAAGAAAATCATCGGCACTTTTGGCCTTTAGGCCGAAAGTGTCCAGATATTCCTCCGGAAAATCCTTCAGGTTATTGGTAACGATCACATTGGCGTTGGTTTTGATTGCTGCTGCTACCACATGACGGTCATCCTCATCAGGCAGTTCGAGCTGCAAAATCAGCCCCTCATAATTGCCCACCATGGCATCCGGGAAAGCCTGGTTTGCCTTTTGAACCCGTTTTTCAGCCTCCTTTTCTTCCACGCCATGCCTAAGCATCACCTCTTTCCACTCACCGAAAATATTGGCACTCCACTTTGGGGTATAAAGGTCATAATATGCAAACCAGAAAAGCAGGTCGCGTATAATTACCGGATAGATGACATTGGTATCCAGTACAGCCTTAAACCGGACACTATGAATCATACAATCCAAGCTCTTCATCGAAACCCATAATCTCGATAATATTCTTTTTCTGCTGGTCCTTCATCTTCTGTCTGTAGGCCACAACATCTTCAAACTTTATCCTCCGGTGCTTGCCAACCTTAACAAAATCGATGGCTCCCTCTTCCAATAACTTCACCAGATATGGCCTTGAACAGCCGAGTATTTCGGCAGCCTTTTGCGTAGTCACCTCAGTTGCCAAAGGAACGATAGAAACCGGCTTACCCTCTCCCATCGCCTTTAGGATATCCCCAAGAAATGCCAGGGCCCGAAAGGGAATCTTGATCCGCTCACCGGTTTCCTCTATCTCAATTTCCGTTTCTTCGCTATGGATGCCAGAAAGGATTGATGAAAAAGCAGGTAAAGATTCTATTGCGATCATCTGTTCCGATTTGGAAGGACGACGCATCTGATCAATCGTATTCATATCTATCATAACAACAAAATTAAACAAAACAAAAGAAATAAACGAAACAAACAGAATAAAAGAAATAAACGAAACAGAAGAAATAGAAAAACTATAACAAAAGCAGCAAACGGAACGAACGAATAAATGAAATAGAGGAAAAACTAAAACATCAATAGCTGTCCAAAATTCTTACTCAGAATTATCAACAATGTCAAAGAACGATATATCCCTAAGATGACCAATATCAACCTTTCAGGACAAGCGAAAATAATCCGGTGCTAAGAGGATCATTCTCTAAAGTAATGGCACATTAGCTACTTCCTAAAAACCATTTCTCCTCCTCGCCTTTTCCGGATCATAAGCATCATCCTCATCCATTTTTTTCAACACCGCCAGTTTCATCATATCCAGAAAGGCCGTTTTACTCATTGTTTTCCTCGCTTTCAGATCATCAAAACCGCGTTTGGGCACCCTTAGGTTCACCCCAAAGAAATTACCTACCACCTTAAACAGCTCCACAATACCGATACTGCCATTATTGACCTGTCCCGTTAAATGAATGCCATGTACCAGTTCAATCAGGTGGATATCCTCTCCTGTCCATTTGAACTCGCGCTGCAAACTGCCTAAAGGATCAACCACTGTCGAAGACAAGGGACCCCGTCCCGAAAGAGAATGCATCAGCGCCAGGATTTCATTACGCAAACGCTCCTTCGCCAAAAACGAGCTCACCAGCTCAGACATCACAGTGCCCAGAAACGGCTCATAACCCAATACAACCGGCTGGAGTACATTCCTGCAATCGCGCCGGGTATAAAAAAGCTCATCCAGCATACCACCGTCCAGCTTGAAATAATTGTAGTGCAAAGTGTTCTGCTCAAAAAAAGCAGCAATAGCGCTCGGCCTGGAGAGGTAATATTTCTTTTTCGCCTTCAGCCCGGATTCGGGAACACCCGCCAAAAAATAATGATATTCCGTATAATACACGATTAAAGACTTGAATCTGGGATAGGTGAATTTATAATAACCGATCTCTTCCTGTGTATCCAAAGGCGGATGAGCAGATACAAAATCAGTCAAGTCCTTCAGCGCATCCGCAACTGCAGAAACCTGCGCCTTAAGCAGCGGCACAGGAGACAACTCCCCAAGGGATAAAGATTCCAGCCGGGCATGAAGTTCACCCAGCAGATTTTCACTAAACTTGTTGTACATAGGTTCATATTTAGATAAATTCCCACCTCGCCCGTTAACCGGCAACAACTCTCACAGGCAGAAAAAAATAAATTCATCATAGACAAATAGTCTGTTCAAGGTATAAGCAAAAAACCCCCACAGCGATCAAATCCTTTTTACATGGTTTTCACTGCACCTATTCCGGAAGCCTTGCAAACAGATAAAGTCTAGTCACATCGAGTTCAGCTCCTACTGACACGTTATTCCACTTTCTTTACTGATACCATTTTTTAGTCAAATCATAAACAAGAAGCGTTAACATAAACCCGAACAGCAATACCCATACTAAAGCGCTTAATAAGCCGTTATAAAAAAGTATCCGCTCCGACAGGACAATATTACCCCGTTTAAAAATAACTATGGTTGATCTGTGACACAATCGATCACCATGCCACAATTTAACGACCGCGAAGCCGACCTACTGGAAAAATTAAGCTTCATTATCCCCCTTCCAACCCCCATGCAAAACCGGGTAAAAGAAGAAAGCCTTGTAGAGGTTTTCGAACGCAAAAAACTCCTTTTATCACCCGGTGAAACCGCACGCCGCGTCTACTTTATACGCAGTGGGTTCCTGCGTGCCTATTTTATTGACGACAGCGGAAACGAGTGCACCACCTGGTTCACCGGCAAAGGTGACCTAATGACTTCAGTATATAGCTTTTTCAGCCAACAACCTGCAAATGAGTACATAGAAGTGCTTCAGGACTGCAAACTACAATCCCTCACATGGCTCGAGTTAAATGCCTATTACGCCGACTTCAGAGAGGGCAACCTACTGGGCAGGATCGTCACTCAGAAGTACTTTATCCTGAGCGAAGAGCGGGCCATCTTACTGCGCACCCGCAGCCCCGAACACCGCTATGATCTACTGCTAAGAAACCATCCCGAAATCGAACAGCAGACCACACAACAGAACATCGCCTCGTACCTCGGTATCAGCCGCGAAACACTCAGCAGAATTCGCCGAAAAAAAAACAGAATGTGTCACCAGACACAAAATCACTAAAACAAGACCACCATTTTTTAATAAAAAAAGATCTCCTGAAACTAAATTGAGGATTTTACTTGTCGCACTACCTATACGTTTTAACTGTGAAAGTGATCAAATGATTGGTATATTGAATTCAGGGATATGCAGGTAATAAGTGGGAAGTATGAATGTGAAGATGTCCGTCATTAATTAGGGGCACCTTACGGAAGTTGCATGTATTTTACTGCGTAGGTAATGGTACGGTACAGAAATGCTGGATGATGATATTGGAATTCTAATTCCTATCAGAACCCATAGTATGACTTAAAACATAGTTTTTTAATGAAGGCAAAACCAGGCTGATAAGAAAGCTTGTTGAAATGTTATATTTGCATAACTGTTTCGATTAATGCCTCCAAAAAAAACTCCATATCAAAAACCGAACTGGTTTGATGAGCTTCCTGCATTTGTTAAGGTTGTGTTATTTATTCTTTCCTGTGGCTTTCTTTATTGGCTTAAAACCAGACAGCAGGAACTCGAACGAAGGGAAAATATCCGCGCGCTTATTCCTGATATCATTCTAGCTTTAAAAGACATAGCTAAAAAGCAGGACATGGTTTTTTATTTTTCCAATTACGATGCGCTGAGGCTACGGGCAGAGCATTGTGGGCTACTAGAGGCGATTCCAAAAGACTACCGGAATTGCGGTCTGGACAGTAATGAACAGGCAGTGATTTCCCGTTTTGTGGACAGCCACCGAAATCTGGAGACGATACGCAAGGCTTATAATGAGCGTTTTATCCCGCATGAAATTGCTGAATTCGGCGAATTTCTTTGCAGCCTGGAAGCCTATCCCCTTTCCTTGGAGCAGATGAAGGCGGTGGTCTGTGAGGAAGACAATAATCTGGTGATTGCCGGGGCGGGTACGGGAAAGACAACGACAATCAGTGCGAAAATCGCTTATATCCTGGAAAAGAACCTGGCCAGGCCCGAGGAGCTGCTGGTGATTTCTTTTACCAATACCGCCGTCGATGAAATGTTTGACCGGACCTGTATTTTTTTGCGCGACGACGAACTCGCCAGGGGGATCACTTTTAAAACTTTTAATGGTTTCGGCAATATGGTCTGCCGGTATTGTAGCCCCTACCCGGTGAAGCTCGCTTTTGATGGCAAGGATTACCGGGCCAAGTCATTTTTGCAGCGGGAGTTTGATAGGCTGTTTTTAACCGATGCGGATTTTGCACAGAAGGCCGTTAACTTCATCTCTTTTTTTGTCAGGCCGCCGCGGGATGATTTTGAATTTGAATCGGAAAACGATCTGATCAAACACGAGCAGGCTTTCCGTAACGTGAGCCTGAACGGGACCGAATGCAAAAGTCTAGAAGAAGTGATGATCGCCAATTTCCTGTACCTGCACCAGGTAGACTTTGAATATGAGCGGACTTATCCGCTGGAAGCCGCAGACCAAAATCCTGATTTTGGCGCCTATTCCCCTGATTTCTATCTGCCGGAATACGACATCTACCATGAGCATTATGGCATTGATGAGCAGGGCAATGTCCCCGCTTATTTTAAATGCAAACCTCCTTTTAAAACCCCTACCGAGCAGTACCAGAGCGGCATGCGCTGGAAGGAATTGATCCATGAGAAATACGGTACCCGCCTGTTCAAGACCTATTCCTTTCAGAACCGCAATGGAACGCTGCTCAAAGCGCTAAAAACCCACCTGGATAGCTATAAAGTAACCTTGAGGAAACGAGACCCGGGCGAAATTTTAACCAAGATTAAAGCACTGGACGATTACGAGGATTTTATGGGCCTGATCTTTACCTTCCTGAACCTTATGAAGTCCAATAACAGCAGTATCGGGCAGCTAAGGGAAAAGGCCACAGACCAGCGCTTTGAGGTATTCCTGGGCGTGTTCGCGCCCTTGAGTGAGGCGTACCAGGCTGAACTGAAACGCACGGGCTGTATCGATTACAACGATATGGTCAACCATGCCAGCCGCTATATTTCCAGCGGTGAATTCAATAAAAAGTACCGCTATATTTTAGTGGACGAGTTTCAGGATATGTCCCTCGGACGTTATGGCCTGATCAAGGCATTGAAAGCGGCCAACCCCATCGCCAAGCTTTATGTCGTCGGAGACGACTGGCAGTCCATCTTCCGGTTTACGGGAAGCGACATCAGTATCATCACCGAATTTTCCAGGCATTTTGGGGTGACTGCCGAAAATGCGGTATTACAGACTTACCGTTTTAACCAGGAGATACTCACTTTAACCAGCGGCTTTATCCAGATGAATCCTTCCCAGCTGAAAAAAAACCTGTCTTCGCTCTTTCAAGCGTCGCGTCCTTCTTTTGTACTTAGCCCCGTAACTGCTTATGGCAATAAGGCCCAAAGGGGTCTGCAGAAGTTTGATGCTTTAAAAAATACACTGGCAAAGATCGACAAAGATTACTCCACCGCGTCTGTATTTCTGATCGGGCGTTACCATCATAATTCACCTGCGGATTTAAGGGAACTGCAGAAGGCTTTTTCAAAGCTCAAAATTTCGTATTTCACCGCTCACGCCTGTAAGGGGCTGACCTGTGACGTGGCCATTTTGCTGGATCTTGACGGCGGGGTATATGGTTTTCCTTCACAGATGGCCGATGATCCGATTTTAGGCTACTTGCTCCAACACGGCGACGGTTTTGAAAATGCAGAGGAAAGGCGGCTATTTTATGTCGCCCTGACCAGAGCCCGCCATCAGGTCTATCTTCAGTATAACCCGCAGAACATGAGCAAGTTTTTAGCTGAACTGATCCAGGATCATGGCATTGCTGAGGGACAGACCGCACAGCAGAAATGCCCGAGCTGCGAAGGGCTTATGGTATCAAGAAATTCAGATAAGGGAAAGTTCTGGGGATGCAGCAATTATCCACGGTGCAAACAGATCGTGCGCGCGGCTGCTATTGCAAAATAAACATTGATACAAAGAAGTTCATTGTCCTGCCCTTCCATCCCCTACCTAAAAAAAGTTTAGTACAACGCAAAGCGGCCAACATCCGCTGTACATATACACCTCTCCCTGCAGGTATCCCATCACCCTTTCCATTACATCGACCGGCCTCCTCAGATCCACCGCAAAAGTAGTCCGCCGCATAAACAGTCAACTTGAGATCCGACATTTCCAATTTACCAACTGTTTTTAAACCGGTTTATTCTAAGATGAGTATGATGAACAAAATCAAGATAAAATTTTTCACTCCTGAGCTGTAACAGAATATCCATGCATTCAGCTTCAATGCCAGGAATTATTTGATCTACATCCAATTCTTCAATGTCTCCGTTTATATCCAGATAAAAATGTGATTCAGATGAAAAGGAGAAGGTAAAACTTGAATTCTCTGTTACTGACCTAAACCGTTTAACTCTTGACCACACGCATTCATTCGTTAAGGTAACATCCCATTTAAGCAGGTTTCTGTGAAAAAACAAAGCTCTCCCTGATGGGGTATGTTGCACTAGGGTATTCCCTAAAAATACGCCGTCTTTATCATATCCACACACCCCCGGAAAGCCATCGATCATATAGTACTTTTTCTTCCTAGCCAACCATGCAAACTTAAAAGTGTCCTTATCCCCATAAAGGAACCTGTAATAAATATTTTTTTGGATATTGAGATAAAGGCAAAGATTGAGCTCTTCCCAGCACATTTTTTTGTTTATAAGCAACTGGCCGCTCTCCTGTTCATTCTTGGCATAATCCTGGCAATCTGTGATTTTCCAGATTGGATTATCGGGAGACGTTCGCCACATATCGGGCCAGAAGATTGTTCCGTACATTTTGTAGTTTTCGTCCTCGAACAGATAGCTAGGATCAGCGATAGCAAGATTATCCGCGTCAAGAAACATTACTTCTTCAAACTGGCTGAGAAGAATAGCAAGGGGTTTAAGTCCGAAGCTGTGTATATTATACTGTTTATACTCTTTATGATCAAGAAAATTATGGCATTTGACATTAAATTTTTCAAGTTGATCAATTACCTCCTCTGAGAATTCCGTGCCTAAGTACCATACTTCTATTGGTAAACTGCAGCCTAGGCCTCTCAATTTACAGATGCTGATCCAGACGCAGGAAAAATAACCAAGTCCACCTGCACAAAATACAATTCCCTTCCCCGAAAAAATACCCTGATATGGTCGTATTTCATCGGAATAGGCCATCAGACGTTCTCTGATCTGCGAAATCACCACATCATCGACATTAAAATCCAGCTCACGCCAACCGTTTTTGTTAAAGGACATTTGTGGTAAAGTATAGCTTAATTATTAGGTCTGTTTCTTAATCGGTAACGCATGTTGTCAAAAAGTCTTTCAATCAGCTTTCTATCTTTTGTTATTATCTCCGCTGTACCCTTAGAGTCCGCCTTTAGATCAAGTCTGCTATCGTAGTTGGTCACCATCCCAGTTGGGAAAGAAATGCTGATCAGGTATGCTGAAACGCTGTTTTGGTCATTTTTAAATGTCGTTGATGTTAAACTTATCGAACTCACTTTTCCAGAAACTGAACCATATTCAAGATAAGGGAAATCTTCTAGTTTAACAATTACCTCCTGGCCTACTTTTACTTTTCCTGCGCCTTTTGAGGGAAGTAGAACCTGACCAAATACTTCTGTCTGCTTTGGCACAACAGAGAATACTTCTTCGCCGTTCTGTATGAACTGCCGTTGTGAATAGAAATTCAAAAACTGTACTTTTCCAGCGAAAGGCGCTTTGAAGACATACTTCTGCTCCCAAGTTTTAATATTGTCAACCAGATCATTATATGAGGACATGAGTGCCAATGTCAAGTCTTTTTCTTTCTCCGGCATCTGGATATGAAGGTCGTTCATTCTGCTCTGTGTCTGTTCGGCAGACTGACGCGCTGTGATCAGTGCACCATTTGCGTTCTGTAAAGCATCTTTTGCGGCTATAAAGGCTATTTCCGTACGGTCAAATTCAGATTCGCTGATCACCTTTTTTTTAAAAAGTGTAGAATCCCTTGAATAAAATTTATATGCATAACCTAAATTGGAATCTGCATTTTTCAGCCGCAAGTCCGAACTAGCAATTGCCCTCATCTGATCCTGGTACAACCTTGAAAGACTTTCACCTTGTTTAATAAAAAGGTGGTCTTTCTTGTAGTTAACATAATTCTGCAGAGATGCAGAGAATTGGTAGTATTTTGGGTTCAGTTCACCGAGTGATATGTGGGCTGGGATGTTTCTCAGCAAATTAGAAGCTCCCTCACCAGCTAAATCAAACGCCTTCAATAGGCTGTCAATTAAAACTACCGCATTCAGATCCGCAGGATTCTCTATATAACCTAAAAGCTGATTTTCCTTTACCTCGACCTGAGATCCCTTTACCAGGATATGGATTTTGCCAGAAGTATTAGCAACTAGCTTAAGGGGAGCAAGCCCTGTAGAAATAGTGATATTCCCCTGGCTAACATCGGGATACCTGATCATAAATCCAAAAACCAGAATGAGTATAAAAATTGAAAATATTAGAGCACCTATCCAGAATCCAAATCTTGTAGGCATCCTGTCGATAATGTGTTGTACCTCTTCTGTCCTGGGTTCTCTAACAAATGGATTTTCTTCGAGCATTTTAGAATGTTTTAAGCGCATTATATTGTCTCAACAAGTGTAGGAGATTCGACCTGAGATTGTACTAACTGGTAGTAACGCCCTTTTCTTTGCATCAGCATACTATGGTCACCAATCTCGACTATCCCCCCGCCCATCATTACCACGATCTGGTCAGCCTTTCTGATCGTACTTAACCTATGTGCAACGACTATCACTGTTTTATCCCTGAATACCTCATCCAGCGCAGCGACTATCTTCTGTTCATTGATCGTGTCTAAGGAATTGGTTGCCTCATCAAAAAAAAGATAATCAGGATCCTTATAAAGTGCCCTGGCGATCAAAACCCGTTGTTTTTGTCCCCCACTTAGCCCGCGCCCCTGTTCCCCCATCATAGTCTGGTAACCAAGTGGTAACTGCTCAATTTCATGTGCAATATTTGCCGCATGTAATGCCTTTTTAAGTTTTTCATAGTCAATATTTTCATCATCCAGAATAATGTTGTTAATAATGGTGTCGTTGAATATTTTCCCGTCCTGCATGACAGCACCGCATCTGTCCCTCCATTGACGGAGACTAATATTGTTGATGTCCATGCTGCCAATCATAATCTGGCCGTAACTAGGCTTATATAGCCTCAAAAGCAGTTTCAATAGTGTTGATTTACCGCTCCCACTATCGCCTACTATTGCTGTTACCTTTCCTTCGGGTATGATAAGCCTGATATTTTTGAGTACCAGGTTGCCATTTGGTGTATACTGAAAAGCCACGTTATTTAGAAAAAGGGTTTTGTTTGCAGGAAGTTCAATATTGTTCTCACCGACTGACTCATGCTCGTCCTCAAGTTCATGGATCTCATTTAGCCTTAAAAAACTTATCTTGGCAGACTGGAAAGAAATGACAAACTGTATAAACTGCATTACCGGCGCGTTAAGCATCCCTATAATAAATTGGGTCGATATCATTACACCAAAAGTAATATCTCCGTTGATTACTCCTTTTGCACAATAGAATGTTATCAATAGATTCTTTAAGCTATCTATGAACTGGGCACCGGTATTCTGAGCATTGTTAATGTTTAGAATTTTAAGGTTTACCTTATAAAGTCTTGCCTGGATGTTTTCCCATTTCCACCTTTTTTGTCTTTCATAATTATTGATTTTGATATCTTGTATACTAGAAATAGTCTCGACCCAATAACTTTGGTTCTTTGACACCAGATCAAAATAATCCCAGTCAAGTTTTTTTCTTATATTCAGGAAAGCAAATACCCATAAAACGTATAAAACGCTACCGATCAGAAATATATAGAAAATGGCAGGATTATAGAAGAACATTATTACACCAAATACCCCAAAAGTGAGGGCGGAAAAAATCATGTTCAGAGAGTTTGTCATGATAAAATTTCTTATCCTTTCGTGATCCTGTGCGCGTTGGAGTATATCTCCGGTCATCTTGTTCTCGAAAAAGGTGATCGGCAACCTCATCAGTTTGATCAGATAGTCAGATATCAGTGCTATATTGATCCTTGAGGTGATGTGCATCAGTATCCAATCCCTAATTACATTGCTCAGCATGACACTGACAATAATTGCTATATTGGCAACGAGCACGATGTTGATAAAATCAATGTCATGAGTCTGGATACCAATATCGATTACCGATTTGCTTATAAATGGTAAAAGTGCCTGAAGGACAGTAATGAGCAACATTACAAAAAACAGGTTCAGAAAACTTCTGGAATAAGGTCGAAAATAATTGATAAAATTCTGCAGGGTCTTCTTTTTGCTCACCTTTTCCTGACTTTGCTTTTCATAAAAATCGGGTTGAGGTTCCATAACGAGAAGCACCCCTTTATTACTATTGTTCTTGACCCACTTCTTGGCAAATTCTACAGAAGAGTATTTTATCTGACCTTTAGCAGGGTCTGACACATAGATCGAGCCTCTGTTGAGCGTCTCTAAGGAACTAACTTTTTCTTTGCTATAACGGAAAAGCCCTGGCTTGGCCACGGATGTATTATGGACAACAACATAGTGGCTATTATCCCAGTGCACAATAGCGGGTAAGGGGATTCTAGTCAGTAAATCATCGACAGTACATTTGATTGATAAGGTCCTAAAGCCTAAAGCTTCACTCGCATGGCTAATATCCAAGAACGAAACACCTTCCCTTGTCAGTCCGCATTTATCACGTAAGTATTGAAGGGAATAAAATTTTCCATAGTGCTGGGATATCATCTTCAAGCATGCAGGGCCGCAGTCTTTCATGTCCAGCTGCCTATCTATAGGGAAATTATTGAGAGCCATTAAAATTAAATTTCGGCCAAAATAGTAATAAGATTTTAATGTAGTGCAATGTTTACAGATTTTAATAGAAGGCCTACAGGAATCCAGCTGGATAAATAGTCAAAATACCTTGCTGTATTTTTAAAACGTTTTAGCAAACCTATGATGTAAATAAAAATCTATACTACTGTAGTACAATACCTTCGCTTACCATTGCAAAAAAAAGCTGTTAATATTTCGCTTTTTCCTTATAAACCAATATTATTGTCCTTAAATAAACAATATCTAATCTCTTAACGTTCTTATGAAAAAAGACAAACCGACGCTGGCTTTTGAACAGCTCATGGCTCAAATGGAGGTGATCTCCAAAGAGCAACAACTTGAATTTCTTGGTGGGGAGAGCAGTGGAAACACCGACTCAGAATACGCCTCAACGGGGTCGAATGGTGCAGTTTCGCAATGGCTGTCACAGGCGCTTGGCCAAACTGTTACTTCCTCTGTAGACAGTTATGGCAACTGGACCATTAACTACGGAGGGAACAGTTATCCACTGGCGTTCCAGCTGAACGAGGTAACAATTACCGCCTCAGGCCATTTCAGTAGTTCGGGTCAGACTTATTACAATAGCTGGGACGATATATTCGGTAGCGGAACTTACTACAGTACTGGCTACGGCACGTATTCCGGTGGCGGCGGCGGATCGTACCCAAACCCGAATACCGGGTCATATACTATACCAGGAACAGGCGGAACAGCAGGAACAATTTCAACCTATCTTTCAACATTACTTAATGACATCTGGAACGGACCTGCTATGAGGGCTATTGTGCCGGACATCGTAAGCGTAAATATATCGGCGAACTTTGTGCCCGGATTCGGAAGTGGTGAAACGCTCGCTATAAATCTGATTACAAGGGGCGATGCGAGCCTTTCCGCTACAATTACCAATACTTTGAGGGCAGGTCTTCATGCAGATTATTCAATTAATGCGTCAGTCGGTTATTTTGTTGGCGACGGGTATGCCAGTCTAAGCTCTTATCTGGGTCAAAGTTACGATGCAAGCCTTGATGTGGTGGATGTAGGAATCGGAGGATGGGCATCAACAAATGACAATGGAATCCCGACCTGGATCGGAGCAAGCTTAGGCACAGGACCGGGGGCCGGAGGGTCCGTCGGAAGTGGCGAAACCTTTTTGCTTTATGTCAACGGTACACCTTTAATATGGGATTTTTAACCAATGATATCATCAAAACGTAATTGGTTGGTCGTTTTACTCGTACTGGCTGTTTTCTATGGCTTTTTTTTTATCGTATTTATCAGAGGGAAGAGAAAAGAAAAGGCCAGTGCTTTTTCAGGGATCGTCCAAAGTGTAAAATACGATGCTAAAGGGATTCCAACAGTTGAAATTGATAACAGGAAAATATACGTATCGGCAAGTTTTAATTGGAATAACCAAATACAGGCAGGTGACTATATTGAAAAAAAAGCAGGTGAAAATGTTTATAAAGTTATCAAACAGGACAATAAACAGATACTTATTTTCAAATAACCGTCTAAACGTATGCCGATAGTCAAGCCAATTAATTCTTATTTAATCTTTTGTGCTGTTCTGATGCTCTTATCAGGCTGCCAGGTCACAACAAATAAATTCGACGGTAACAGGGCACAGACAAATTGCGAAAAGACAACCGCCCAGCTGTATGCTTCACTGAAGAAAAAACAATATGGAGATACCTATAAATTGTATACGGACTCTTTTTTCTCCAAGGTAGACACTACTACCCTCAATAATTTCTATAGGAAAAATGAAGATGATTCGGGTAATATCACTAATTATGTCTTGCTTAAGTTTAAAAGCCAAGTTTCTTTGACAGACACTGCTGCCATAAACTGCGTCGCGATTTACAGGGTCACACGGAATAAGGGTTTTACAAATGAAAGAATAAATTTCAGGATCTTGGGCTCATCTTCGCCCAAGATCTTGCGTTATAATGTGGATAAGGCCCAATAAGAATACAGTTTAAAAGCTATCTTAACCTCTCAGGCAAACTATGCTAAATATTTTTATCGTTGACAATTACGCGGATCAACGAGACAATGGCCTTAATGCCTATGTAAAAGAGCTAACCGATAGCTTAAAAGGGCAAATCAATATACAATTACACTTTGTGTGGATAGGTTATCCGGGTATATCGTCAATCGCTTCTAAAAATATCAGAAATAGTATTGAAATCAGGATACCAACTTTCATCGGAAATTCCAGCCAGATCAACAATTATGAACATTCAATAGCCAAGGCGATTGCAACTAGTGCTAAAGACCTTTCCAACTGCATTGTTCATTTTAATTGGATCAACCATTGTCCAATTGCCGGTTATCTGAAAAAGCTATTGGATTGCTTTACCGTACTCACTAAGCACTGCATACCTTGGAGAGATCTAATTACCCATGATTATCCGGCATTCTTAAGGATTAATGACGCTTTTGAAAATAAAACCAGAGATTTTATTTTACCGGAAATATTCAAAAAAGAGCAGTTAAATTATGAGTACATCGACCACATTATAACTGTTACACAGCAGGCAAAAGATAACCTGATCAGCTTGTTCAAGATGGATCCAAATAAAATCTCTATGATCCATAATGGGATTGATACCGATATGTTTAAGCGGCCAACTATAGCTGAAAAACACCTCTTGCGCAGAAAATACGGCTTTGCTAAAAAAGACAGGATTATTCTGTTTGTCGGCTCCATTAACAAACGTAAGGGGGTGATGGATCTTGCATCAAGTTTCGACACCGTGGCCGATTCGGGTAGTTATGAAAATGTAAAACTGGTACTTGCGGGATCGGGGGATTTTTCCTCGGTGCTAGGCAAAGTCGGCAACAATTGGTCGAAGATAACATTTACTGGCAGCGTAGGTAAAACCAGACTTTATGAGCTATATAAGATAGCCGACGTCGGCGTTATTCCCTCCTATGTAGAGCAGTGCAGCTATACAGCAATAGAAATGATGCTGTCTTTTGTTCCTATTGTTTCCGCTGATGTTGACGGTCTAAAAGAAATCATACCGGCTGGTGCATCGGTCCGTGTCCCGCTAAAGCTACCGCAAAACGGTGAGCCTGGCATAGACCAGATGGGATTGAGAGAATCAATATCCCTCTTACTTGATGGGCAACAGTCAGCGAAGAAAATGGCTGCAAAAGCAAATTTATTTGCCAATTCTGCGTTTTCTAGGGACGCTATGACTGAAAAGACATTAAATATCTATCGAATGGCAGAAGTAGTCAAAAACAAAACAGATACAATAAAAAATACTATCAGCTCAAAGCCAACCTGCGGACCTCTTGTCAGTATTATCATGCCAGCCTTTAATGCCTCGTCCTTTATAAAAGAAGCCATCTCCGATATCCTCGATCAAAGTTACTCAAGTTTTCAGCTCCTTGTAATCGATGACGGATCAACGGACGACACCTCGGCGATAGTCACAAAATTTTCAGATCCACGGCTTACCCTGTTAAGAAATAGAAAGCAAAAGGGAATTGTCAGCGCTTTGAACCTTGGGGTGTCCCTATCGATTGGTAAATATATTTCCCGAATGGACGCCGATGACCGCATGGCCCTAGATAGGCTGAAAAAACAGGTGCATTTTTTGGAAAGTAATCCCGAATATGGTATGGTTGGATCATGGTACAATGTTATTGACAAGTTTGGCAAGACACAAAACAGGGTTCAGGGACTTCTGGACCATGACCAGATCAAATTGGGAATGTTATTCAGCAATCAGTTCGCCCATCCTTCCGTCACCATACGCTCAGAGATCATGAAAACGCACCTTTACGACAGTAAATATGAACATTGCGAGGACTACGAATTATGGACTAGAATACAAAAGATATCAAAGGTGGCTAACCTGCCTTTTTATCTCACTTCATATAGGATACATGATTCAAATACCTCCGTTCTCAACAACCAAATCATGAAACGGAATGTCACCGGACTACTTTCAAAGGAACTTAATGGAATAGGTATAGATCACAGCGTAGAGGAACTGGTTATGCATACTGCCATCAGCTTTGGCTTGGGCCCAGTTTATTTCAAGCATCAGCAAAGCAGATCGCAATTAAATAACTGGCTGGATAAGATCTTTGGCGCTCAAAAGTTAAGAGAAGAATTTAGCCATGACACACTGGCCAACTTCAAAAGGCATATACTTGAAAATTATTGCAGGATTTATTCATGACAGCGATGGTTCCTAATGTCATACATCATATTGTTGGCCCAAAAGGTAACGGTCTCACTGACAGATGCCTGAACTCCTGGCAAATCCTAAAAGATTTCGACTTTGAAATCAGGGTCTGGACAGATGAATCTATAACAGAATTTATATCGGAATACCATCCATTCGCCCTTGCGGCATTTCTAAATGCAAGAAACCATGCAGAGGCAGCTGATATCGCTAGATATCTGATTGTACATGAATTTGGCGGATATTATATGGACTGGGATGTTCAACTGATCGATCTGGCTAAGTTTCTTACAATAGTTGAAAATTTCTCAAGTGGTTATCTTATTCAAGACCCCATTAACCATACACTAGCTTCGGAAGCATTTTCAGCTTTAAAACATGAACAGTTTTTACTCGGACTCGTAGACAATATAGTATTTATTTTCAATAATAACTTTAGGGACATACTGCAGACCCCGCAATATTCCGGCCCCTACCGTATGAGGGATTACTATTACTTCTGCAAGAAAAAAACCAAACAAAGAATAATCAAGGTTAAGGACATTTTTCTGTATGATTATACCGAGATACGCGATATGCCGACCAAAACTACAAAAACAGCTATGATACACTATTGGATGCACTCCTGGATACCGGCAATAAAATAACTATTTTATTTTAATGATAAATCAAAAGAGCCAGTACTAGCTGAGAAGACACGATCCCGTTACTTTATTGGACAAATCGCTGTCAATTGACCACATTTCGCCGAAAATAATTTTGTTATAGCATATTAGTTATCAATGTACTTACAAATAATTGAAAATTGGTGCAAAGGATAAATTGATTTGTCCAATTAGGTTTTCATCTTGCTCAAAAAATATTCATGACATGAACCCGTTCCTATTGCTAAAAATTATGTTCTGGCCCATGGTGCATGGCAAGCTTCTTATGTTTGGGAGGCAGTAAAAATAAGTCTGATTAACGAAGGTACAATGTTACTGTGGTAGAGCTTCCGGTCATGGCAGCGATAAAACAGTTCCTTCAACGTTAAACTTGAATATTTACCGTGATAAAGTGATTGATGCTGTATCAAAAATGAACGGCAAAGTTATCCTCATAGGCAATAGCTTAAGTATGATCATTTCCTCTGTTACATAGCAAAATCCTCCGAAATCGAAAACTTGTTTACATCGTAGGCTATTTACCGACTTCCGGACAATCGTCCTTCTTTTGTGCTCAGTCCGCTAAATATCCGCCGGGTTTAAGTACGCGCCACATGGAATTGAGCATGGCTTCAAAATGTCCCTGGTTTTCCGCGAAGTGGACTACGGCAGCGCTAACGACCAGATCAAAGCTTTCATTTTCGAATGGCAATTGTTCCACAGGCGCTATTCTGAAATTTTCTTCGGGATTGATACGGGGAAATTCACCGGCAAGGTTTTTAAGCTGCGCTATAGCCTCAGGATTTTGATCTACCCCATAAACCCGTGCACCACTTCTTAAAAAATAAAGCAGGTTTCAGCCTGTTCCGCAACCAGCGTCTAAAATGGTGTGGCACCCATCATAAGTACCTTTCAGTAGCTGGTCGAATAAATAAATGTCAATATTTCCGAAGGTTTCCTGTATACGCTCGCTTTTCATCTCTGGAGCAAAGATAATTACAAATTGCCCGGAATGAGAATCATTGCCCAGAGAAATGACGGCGTTAGCACCTGGTCTTGTGCATAAGCGCATTGCCCCTATCCTATTTACTTTAGCGGCTTAGTTCGCTTCCCGGAAAGGAGCAAGATACCCAAGCCTATTGATATGCCAAGACCTAACGCTGTCTTTAGTTTTTTGGGTGTGCTTTCCAACAGATAAGAAAAACTTACCGCTTAAAGAGTAGAGGATTATGAGTCTTCTAGCTTAACCGCCCTTATATGAGCAAAATGTGCTTTTCTGACTTACAGAAGCAATTTACGAACTATTTTTGAAACTGCAAAATTTTGCTCCGTTACGTATTTGTTACGGTTTTACCGAGAAAATGAAATGACATCTACGCAGATTAGTATGATCGCCAGAACGCTTGGCTATAAGATCATCACGACATTGAAGCCTATGCAGAGCGAACAATAGCAGTTGGTATCGGACAAACAAGCGCTTACAGAATAATTACAAAACCACAATCGCTTAAAAGCACACACGAAGCGTTTCATTCAAAAATTCTATTTTTTCCAATAGTTGGATAACGCTGTTATTTTAAGTTATATATATAATTAATTGTTTATCAATTATATATAATAAATAATTGATATTTTTTAGTATTATGGTTTCATTTTGGCTGTAACGGAATTTAATTATAAAACATTTATAATCAACACGTTGATTATAATATCTAAAAACTCTATTTTTTTTAATATATCTTTATAAAAAAATAGCAATATTATGGATTTCAACAATCAATCTCAAAGTGAATATTCAACCATTGACCGTACTGTAAATCAGGAAAGTAATGTAATGGCTGTTAACGAAGTACCAAATGCCGTTTTACAAAGATTAATGGCAGAAGTTAAAAATGATCAAGCTAACGATATGTTCAGCTACGATCGCGCGCACAATCGCCATAACCGTTCTTAACACGCCATAAATGGCTTTTGAAACACGATTTGATCCCGGTCTTGACACTGTTCTTGTAAAAGTAGCGAGTAGGTGCAACATCAACTGCACTTACTGCTACGTCTACAATATGGGCGATGATAACTGGTCGCACTTGGAGAAATTCATGACACCGGAAACTATCGATGCCTTGTGTAGTTCATTAGCTGAGATCGTAGCCAGCCAAAGAAAGTGTTTTAGCATCGTTCTCCACGGAGGCGAACCTTTTTTATTGGGTGAAGCCCGGCTTCGTTTCTTATTAAGAAGCTTACGCGTAGTCTTACCCCAGCATTATCCTATCAGCATTCAAACCAATGGTATGTTGATCTCCATCCCTATTCTTAATATTTGTTCTGAATATAAAGTTAGTGTTGCAGTTAGCATTGATGGCCCGGAGGCTGTACATAATAAATATAGGGTAACACATAACGATAAGGGCACCTTTGATCAGGTCGTGGCAGGAATAAACATTCTAAAGTCTCATACCGATGCCTTATTCTTATACGCTGGTTTATTAGCTGTTATTGATCCGCTATCTGATCCTGTTGAGGTTTACCAATTCTTTAAAGAACTTGAGGCACCAAGTGTTGACTTTTTATATAAGGATGGTAACCATACTAAATTACCGCTAAATAAAGCATCAATCATTTCTGTTGAATATGGATCATGGATGGTACAATTACTAGAGATTTATATAAATGACCCCTATCCCATTAAAATACGGGTTTTGGATGATATGATTAAATCTTTGATGGGTGGTATTGTTACAAAGGAGGGTTTAGGTCTTACTGATTTTGCAATTGTGATCGTTGATACTGACGGCACCATCATGAAAAATGATACCTTAAAAAGCACTTACAATGGTGCTGACAAGTTCGATCAGCCATTAAACGTTAAAGAAGCCAGTCTACTTGAATTTTTAGCTTCCGCAGAATTTGATGAATACAGGAAAATGCAACGGCCAACCAATTCCAAATGCCTCAATTGTCCTGAATTACACGTTTGCGGTGGGGGGATGATCTTGAATCGTTGGAGCAGAGAAAACGGCTTTGACAATCCATCAGTGTATTGCGCTGACCAGTTACATTTGGTTAAAGCAATCCGAAAAACCCTTGCCAATTATGACTTACAGCATGTCTGAAACCACTTGCTTTGATCTTGAATTTGCTCATGTGGAGCAAACACCGTTTCCCCATTTTAGCACAACTTCGGTGCTTCCTGATACCATTATAGCTGATATTTTTGAATGGTTCCAAGATACTCAAATCTGGAGTTTAGTAGAAACCGATTTTTATGAGCAGTATGAATTCAGCCTGCTTCACATTGAAATTCCAGATCATCTAAAATGCCTCGTTTCGGATGAAACGCTACATTATATTGAAGAAAAATATATCCAGCAATTTAAAATCAATGGTTTTACCCTTGTAGATGTTGTAGCCCACAAATTAGTTAACGAACAGAAGATCGGTATTCACAATGACTTTATCAATGGAGAAGAAACCCACCGATTGGTGCTGCACATTAATCCTTATTGGAAGGATGAAAATGGCGGATTGCTTCTTTTGTTCAAATCTTCTAAACCCGAGGATATGTTTAAAATCGTTAAGCCTGTTGATAACACAGTTTTCGGCTTTGAGATATCCCGAAACTCTCACCATGCCGTTAGTAAGATTTACGATTACACCAGATACACTATCGTTTATACTTTTAAGCAAAAATAGCTTTGGAATTGATTGAGCAGGTAAGCAACTTCTTAAACAGACCGATGCCTCTATGGGAAAACGGTCTGACTTCGTTGCTTGTTCTGGACAAATCGCAACAGCTTAATTTAATCAAGGCTGACTATAATATTGAAAATTGTGTGCTAAGGCAAGTGAAAACCAAAGCTTTGATTTTTGACATTGCCGGAACCGAAATAAAAATTGAAGCTCCAACGGATACGCTGAATAATTTTTACGATAGTCATGGCCTGGAACCTTTAAGCGAATTGCTAATTCATAAATTAGGCGTTGATACGAAAATCAGCGATACTTTAAATATGCTGGCATTGATTCCCGCTATCTCTGACTTTTTGAAAAACATCGTTAAGACCATCCAAGTAATCAGGCCGGAAAATGAAGAGACTGACATTAGTTACAGCCACCCGGAGATACCTTTTTCCATTTTTGTATCCGTTTGTGAGGCATCATCTTTGCGTTCCACTTTGAGGGTTGCTGAATCAATATTACATGAAGCCATGCACCTCAAGCTGACGCTTGTTGAAAATATCCTCCCTTTGATTCAACCGTTTAGCGGTAATGTTTTTTTCTCACCGTGGCGTGACGAAAAGCGTCCTGCCCGTGGTGTATTGCACGGTCTGTTTGTGTTCAGAGCTATATTAGATTATTTTACCACGATAATAGATAGGCCTGAAGTAAAACCGGAACGCCCCTATATTGAAAGTAGAATTGCTCAAATAAAAACTGATCTTTCGCAGTTGAAAGACTTTGCTTCTTGCATTGACTTAACTAAAGATGGGGCCATCCTGACAAAAAATCTATTGCCATCGAGCTAAACTCTGAATGAGGTTCAACATAAGCTCGTAATTCGTTAATGGCATCGGCAACAAGAGGTTCATTTTCAGTATAGCCATCCTTTAGTGCTTTCTCAACAAATTCTTTAAGTAACTTCAAAATCTTTAACCGGCTTCGCCTTGCTTCTTCAAATTCTGGACTCCGAAGACTGAGCAACTGAATTGTGCATTTTCCTTGCAATGTCGAGCCAACAGGTTCATCACCAACAAATTTAATATGATCTCTTGGATCATCAACGGCGGGATCAATTAATAAAGGAACTTCAATACGTGTGTCCAGATGACTAAAGTTCCGTTGAAGTTCGTCTACTAACGGAAAAAAATTGCGTTTAAAACTTCTATTAATGGTCGTTTTGCATAAAAATAAGTTTGACCAGGTGTAAGCCAGCCAATAGTACCCAGGCTTATAACTCATTCCCGAAGGCCATTCGTCAACTTGGCCTTTTGGCCTGTAATGTTCTACATCCGAATCGTCGCCTACAAATTTGGCTTCGCTGAAACAGCATTTATTATGCTGATCAGCGCGGAGGGTCGTTTTTACACCTACAGATTTATAAGCAGCAGTAAATTTGAAGTCTCTCTTGGCCGCGGCATATTGAGCAAGCAATAAAGCTAATTGCCGTTTATTACCACGTACTAAACCGATTGGAATTGGTCCTTTAACTATCTGAATCATGAATTACTTTTTTGATTTGAATAGTTCAGACATTTTTTCCAATTTCTCAAATAGCCGGAGATCTTCCTTACTGTCAGTTATTTTCACCGGCAGATCATCTAATCTTTTATTTAGCCTTTTTAACTCTCGTTTATCTTTCTCTGTGCGTACTTCTTTATCAAGAATTTCCCGCCGTTTATTGATATCAGCTTCGGTATCTAAACTCCGCTCACTGGAAACACCAAACAGATCACTGGTCGCGATTTGTCCAATACGCCAGCCTTGCACTATTGCAGGTTCATTCTCAATACGCACATTACCGTCTGTTTCATTTATCACGCATAAATTCTCTATTTCAGAATCTTGAGCCATAAAGGGACTATGTGCGGTGCAAATAAATTGGGTGTTTTTAAAATGGTAGGTTAGATCCTGCCTGATTTGTCTTTGCCATTTGGGATGCAGATGTAAATCGATCTCATCTACTATAACAACAGCAGGCTCGTGCAATGGATTTGTGCTATCAGGGTTTGTCCACAGCATTCTAAGTGCAAGGTCAACCATCCAGGCAAGCATAGTTTGGTAACCAAGGCTTAAATTGCTTAGCGCTACTTTTCCATAAGGCGTAATAATCTCAACCAATATATGATTTGCGGAACCATCGTCATTTAAGGGAGAGTGAATGATAATGTCATCAGGACTCTTGATAAAAAGTAGCAAATCTGACAAGACCTGTTTAACTTTTTTAAGCAATTTAGTCGCCTTTCCTTTCCTCTTTTTTCTGATCGAGGCGGTATCCAATATGCTTAACAGCTGTTCTGCATCATATAAGTCGGACGAATCGGAAAATAAATTGAAAATTGGGTTTTTGAGTTCAAATTTATCAAAATTCTTTAGTGCCATATGACGACTTGCGCCGTAAGCAAACAAATTCGGTGAATTGAACTCTGTAAGATTACCAAGAATTGGGTCTATAGTTTTTACCTCACCTGCGACCTTTTCAAAGGTCATACCGATCGTTACCAAGTCATCATCGGTGGGAGATTTCCGAAGCTCAACACCATTAGAAAAGACCGCCTTAATTTCAGATTTAATGTCTATTCCTGACCTCAATAGCTTTTCGTACTCAGCATTTTCTTCAAAGTCATCCATTAACGGCTTGATTTTAACTTTTAGGTCATTATCCTCGTTTGGAATTAGCTCGATTTCTTCTATAGTGAGGCCGGTGACTTTCATAATTTGCTCCGTAGGAGCGCCAGCCTCAATCAATTGTTTAACAGCGGCCTTCAGCTTATCCTGTTCCTTTTTCGGAGCAGATTCAATTGCTTTTTTGGTCAGGCCGATAGCGTCCATAATATCCTCTATTGGTAAGCCAGCCTCAATCAGTTTTTTAGCCGCAACCATTAATTTATCCTGCTCCTTTTTCGGTGCTTGAACCGGTGTCATCCAAGCGAGACACTTTAATAACGTGGTTTTACCAATTCCGTTATCGCCTAAAATTAAAGTCCAGGGTGATATGTTTCCCTTACTGTCTTTCAAATCCAGTATCTGTTTACCACTGAAACATTTTATATTTTCAATCTCTAAGGACGAAAAATACATGGCTGGCTTTTTAGGTTTAATGGTCATTTTATCTGGCTATATGTTACGATTTATCAAAGTAACTAATAACTTTTTATGGTCTGACATTTTAAGAAGATTTAATACTAATAAAAGATAACTTAACAACCATTTTCACCAATGTCCTCAAAATTTAGTCGGATAGTGATAGATATTATTCCATCGTATTGAAAATAATTATAAAAAGGCTTAGCTATTTTAGATGATGGCCGGAGTCAAAGATTCTAAGTCTTCTAGCCTAAAAGCTCTTATATAACGGCAAAATTTGTTTTTTGACTCACAGAAGGAATTACGAACTAGTTTTGAAACCGTAAAATTTTGCTCCGTTACGGTTGTTATAATCAGCAGGCTTCAATCAGTCGCATACCCTGTATGTCGGCTTTGGTGTCTAGGCTAATAAAATGATGAATTTAAAAAAAACACAATCAAAAGGTGCGTATCGCCGATCAGCTTTTTGAGAAAATTTAAACAGAGAAGAAACACATATTAGGTTTAAACGTAATAAAAACTACATTTATTAATCATTAAATCTCAATCTTATCATAGTCTTCGTTAAAAAATTCAGAAAGCTTGTATCCAATTTTATCTAGAATCTTAATTAATGATGTAATACGTAAATCTTGAGAGCCAGATTCATATTTACCATACTGCGCCCTATCAAGTTCATAATAATGGGCAAATAAATCTGAATTTCCGAATCCCAGACCTTTCCTTATCGCTCTCAGCCTCAAACCAATTTTTTTAATTTCACTTGGTAACAGTTCCGATTTACGGTTTTCATTCAATGCTTTTTCCACCTGAGCTAAGCTGATAAAAAAGAAAAAAATATTTTACTCTTATTTAAGAGTATTTACTATATTTGATTAATAATTAAGGTATTAACGAAGAGTCTCTCTTGACAAATTCTCACATAATTGGAGCAGAGACAATAGATTAATGCCTGTAGTGATATTTTGCGTATTTTCGTACGCACTATAGCGCTACGGGCTCTATTGTAATTCCATGTTCCAGGCCGTGAGAAGCCAGTCAAGGTGGTATTTAGAGCCCAGCTATAGTGCTTTCCATACCAAAGACTCGTATCAACCATACGAGCATGAAAAGAAAAAACAATCAGGCAACCCACCCTACATCAATCCTACTGGTGAAAGGCATTGCCCTGTCTTTTCCTTTCCACACCCCAAAACCCCATCCCTTCTACTCCTTTAACAGGCTTTACGCCCTAAAACCCAAAAACCCCATTTAGCTTTGGCATAGTTCTGCCCTTCCGATTGCAACAGGTTCTTTAATAATGTACCGGACGGGCAGACCTATGCCACAACAACAATCAGATCAACCCAAGCCAATCACCAGACCAAAAAATTAAACCATAAAACATAACATACTAAATAGGCCTTATAGACCAGGCGGGACCGCCACGTTCATCGGTTAATGATTATTTCAAGCATGGCCCCCGTCCTGGTTTTTTAGCAAACAGTAGTTAATCAACAACTAAGCAAAACCACATGAAAAAAACAATAATATTTATTGTCCTGGCCGCGCTTTGCCCAATATTCCGTCTAAGCGCCCAGACAACCACCCAGATCAACGGTCGCGTCGTCACAGCAAGTGATGGCAAAGCCCTGCCCGGTGCCACCATCAGCATCAAAAATTCAAACACCACCGTCCAGTCTGCAAAAGACGGCACATTCACTCTGCTTGCCAAGACTACTAACGGAATTTTAACTATCAGCTATACCGGATACCAAAGCCAGGAAATTGGTTTCAATAGCAATGCAAAAACACTTGAAATCAAAATGCAGGAAGCAAACAATTCCTTCGATGACATCCAGGTTATTGGCTACGGTAAAACCACCAAAAAACTCAACACCGGTTCAGTCTCTTCAATAAACGCCAAACAGATCGCCGACCAACCTGTGATGAATGTCCTCTCCGCCCTTTCCGGGAGGATGCCGGGCGTTTTTGTACAGACGACCAACGGGCTTCC
The DNA here is from genome assembly GCF_032678605.1 of Pedobacter miscanthi. Classification (GTDB taxonomy): domain Bacteria; phylum Bacteroidota; class Bacteroidia; order Sphingobacteriales; family Sphingobacteriaceae; genus Pedobacter; species Pedobacter miscanthi_A. The sequence goes on along the minus strand of NZ_JAVTSU010000028.1, from coordinate 36,122 downwards.
AGGAGGAAATATCAATGTCCAGATCCGCGGCAAGGGATCCATACTGGCCGGGACCGACCCGCTTTATATTGTGGATGGCGTTCCCTATGAGAGCAGTCCGCCGAACCGCTCAAACGACCAGCAGGTGACCGGTTATATTGGTGGTACGGCGAGCCCACTGAACAACCTAAACCCCTCGGACATTGAATCGATCACCGTGCTCAAGGACGCCGATGCCACCTCGATATATGGCAGCAGGGGAACCAATGGGGTGGTGCTGATCCAGACCAAAAGGAACAAAGGTGAGGAAACAGATCTCAACATCAACCTGAACCATGGCCTGAGTATGCTTGCACAAAAGCCATCGCTGATGAACCTTAAAGAATACCTCTCGCTGCGCCGCGAGGCTTTTGCTAATTCCGCCCGAACACCTTCTACTGACCCTTCCTCCACCGATTATGCACCCGACCTTACCCAATGGGACCAGGACAGATCCACAGATTGGGCCGATTATGTACTGGGTGGCACCGCCAGATCCACAGACTTGCAGGCCAGAATCTCCGGTGGGGGAAAAACAACCAGTTTTTCGCTCAGCGGAAACTATAGAAGAGACGGCGCTATCACCATCGGCAAAAACCGATTCGAGCGCGGCGGGCTCTCCGCAAGCCTGACCAACCGCTCGGCGGATGGACGTTTCACGATGAACTTGATCGGGCAGCTATCCTCGATTTCCTCCGATCTGGCCAATACAGCCAGCTCGACAGGAGGCAGTATTACCCTTCCCCCGAACTATCCGGTCTACCTGCCCGATGGGAGCTATAATTGGATTACCCTTTCCAATATAGATGCCTCGGCACTGGCGACAGCGAAGAACAGGACTGGTAGCCAGACCGGCAACCTTTCGCTTATCTACAAGCCAATCGAGGATCTTAACATCAAACTTTCCGGCGGCTATACCCAGTCGCGTTACGCCCAGCGGCTGATCAACCCCAGCAGATCACTGCGGCCCGGTTTGATCAACAATACCGTGTTCGGCACCAACCTTTCACGTTCGGTGATCTTTGAACCGCAGGCAGACTATGCGATCAGGAAAGGCCGCTCCAGACTGAATCTATTGATCGGAGGGACCTACCAGGACCGCACCAGCGAAAGGGAACTGCTCCAGCTGGGCAACTACAGACTGGAAAGCCTCATGGAAGATTTTGCCTCCGCGGGAACGGTTGATGTGCGGCAGCGAGCCGATCTCCGCTACCGGTATTTATCCGCATTTGCACGGGCAACCTATACGCTTTCGGACACTTATATCCTCAACGCTACGGTTCGACGCGATGGTTCTTCCCGCTTTGGCCCGGGAAACCGTTTCGGGACTTTCGGCTCAATCGGCGGAGCAGTGATCTTCAGCAACCTTCCCTTCGTCAAACAATCCCTTCCCTTTCTGAGCTTCGCCAAACTCAGGGGAAGCTACGGCAGCACGGGCAATGACCAGATCGGGGACTACCAGTACCTGTCTACCTATAGCAGTCCCGGTACTAACCTTTATCAGGGCACCGCAACCCTAGCCCCCAACCGCATCAGCAATGAGAACTTCCGCTGGGAGACCACCTATAAAAGTGATATAGGACTGGAGCTGGGATTCTGGAAAGACCGCTTGATGCTCTCGGCCGATTACTATTCCAACAGGAGCGGCAACCAACTGGTACTCTATACCCTGCCGGCCTCGACCGGATTCAACAGCTACCAGGCGAACCTACCGGCCGAGGTGCTCAACCGGGGATGGGAATTTTCTCTGAGCGCTGAAGTACTCAAAAGCAGCAGGCTGAAATGGCGCAGCAACTTCAACCTTACCCTCCCAAAAAACAGGCTCCGCTCGTTCGAGAACCTGGCTTCTTCGAGCTATGCACTGCTGTATGAGATCGGCTATGATATCAGCCGCATTTCGGGATACCGTTATCTGGGTCCGGATCCCCAGACAGGCGCCGCACGCTATGCCGGGCAGGACGGAAACCCTTCTGCCAGTCCTTACAGGTACTTTACCCTCGGCAAACTAACACCCGACCTTTATGGCGGATGGGGAAACAGCGTGGAAATGGGAAAAATGGAACTGGAGCTATTTGTGCAGTTTGTCAAAAGCGAATCCCGGGGCGGGCTGACCGGCACCCCGGGCAGGACCGCCTACAACACCTACCGCTTGGTAGAAGATCGGTGGAGCGCGGAGAACCCGGGCGCTCTTTTCCCCCGGGCATCGCTGGCGCCAGACAATCAGATGGCGCTATCTTCGCTGAACCTTTTTGATTCCTCCTACCTGCGGCTGAAAAACATCGCCCTGTCCTACCGTTTTGGCGAACGCGAATCGGGAAAACTTGGACTGCGCAGCTTGAGGATATACGCCCAGGTGCAGAACCTGCTGACCCTATGGAACCGTTCGGCGGCCCTACTTGATCCCGAGTCCTCCTCGATATCCGCAGCCAGTACTCCAACGCTCCGATCAGTCAGCGTAGGCATACAGATCAACCTTTAAACCAAGAAAACATGAAAACAGCACCTATCATTATCACGATACTTTCCATAATGGGCATCATGGGCAGCGCCTGTAACAAGCTGGTAGAGATCCCGGCATCCAAAAGCCAGATCGAGAGTACGCTGGTATTTTCCGACAGCGCCACGGCCACTGCTGCCCTGCTTGGCGCATACCACCTGGTGGGAACAGCTTCCAGCTCAGTATACCCGGCCATGAAAAACCTGTCCCTTTACAGCGACGAATATGCCTTTACAGCAGTCAGCACCGATATCAACGCCTTTCAGCAAAGCCAGGTTGCCCCGGCCAACAATGCCAACTCCGGGCTATGGAACAACCTTTATGCGGTGATTTACCGCTGCAATGCCGTGATCGAAGGGGTCTCGCACAGCGGGGGGCTGAGCATCCCAGCCAAAAGCCAGCTGGACGCAGAGGCCAGATTCCTAAGGGCATTCGCCTACTTCTATCTAGTCGGCTTTTACGGGCGGATTCCCCTACTCCTCTCCACTAATGTGAACGAAAATGCCCGCGCCCTGCAGTCCGCTCCAGAGCTGGTATATGACCGGATCAGCGAAGACCTGCAGTCCTGCAAAACTGCGCTGCCAGCAAGCTATACCGGGCAGGCCAGGGTGAGGGCCAACCGATATGCCGCCTCAGCCCTCCTTTCGCGGGTATCACTTTACCGGGGACGCTGGGCAGAAGCCGCTTTGGAAGCGGACGGAGTCATCACCTCCGGCCTTTACCTGCCGCTTCCTGCTATAGAGGGTACCTTCCTTACAGGATCAAAGGAGGCCATCCTGCAGTTCTGGAACGAGACCGGAGTAGTCGCAGATGCCACAGCCGTTCTTCCCGCCTCCACTACGGTAGTACCACAGTACACCCTCACAGCCCCCCTCCTGCAGAGCTTTGAGCCCGGCGACAGGAGAAAAGCGGCCTGGACGGCCACCAACACCTTAAACCAAGCCGGAACAACCATCGCCTACACCTATCCTGCCAAGTACCGTAACAGGACTTCAGGAGCCGCTGGCACAGAGTACGTTATGGCGATCCGACTCTCAGAAATCCTGCTCATCAGGGCCGAGGCCAGGGCCAATATGGGAGATGTTGCTGGCGCGGTATCCGACATTAACCAGGTACGCGCCCGCGCTGGACTTGGAGCCTTGGGCACCCAGATAACTGCTTCCGATGCCCTCACAGCGGCAATGAAAGAGCGCAGAGTAGAACTGTTTGGTGAATGGGGCCACCGTTTGCTGGATCTCCGGCGAACTGGAGGGCTGGATGCTACCCTATCGGGGATAAAGCCAGCCTGGATCCCCGGTGTATCGTCCCTTTTGCCAATTCCTTTAAACGAAGTAACCTATAATCCTAACCTGATACAGAACTATGGCTATTAAAAACATTATATTCCCCTTGCTTTTAATGCTGCTGTGCACCGGTGCCGCTGCACAGCAAAAAATCCGCCCCTTGCAAATCGGCGACCGGCTGGAGGACAGGTCACTGGAGGGTGTACTGAACCACAAAGGCGGCAGCGGTAAACTCTCCGCGTTATGGAAGGACGGTCTTTTGATCATTGATTTCTGGGCCACCTGGTGCGTTCCCTGCATACGTGAAATGCATGAACTCGATTCGCTGAAAAAACTTCCCGGAGCCAGCTTCAACGCCCTGATGGTCACCGGCGAAACGCCCGGACTTGCCTCCGCCTTCCTCTCAAGGCAAGGGCTTGAGCTTACATCCCTAGTCATAGTGGCCCGCGATACACTACTACGGCAGCTTTTCCCCCACCGCCTAATCCCGCACAACGTCTGGATAGACCGCACTGGCACCGTTCGCGCGATCACCGGATCAGAAGAAGTCAGTGCAGCTAACATCGCCCATTTTCTGGCCGGGGAAAACATAAGGGCTACTGAAAAAAAGGATAACCTGAACTTCAGTGCACTCGAAGAATTCCACCTGGGCGACAGTTCCTTCACCTACCGCTCGATCATCTCTCCAAACATCAACGGAATAAGTGGCGGGATGTTCATCGACCTCCAGCAGCGAATGGTCAAACGCGCCTTTCAGTACAACGCTTCCATCGGTCAGCTGTACTGGTCGGCCTATAGCGGGATAAATGGAAAACTCAGGCGCAACCTGATCGAAATCCACACCGCGGATCCCACAAGGTTCTTTAATCCCGGTAAAAATTCCGGAACCGTACTGGAGAAAAGTGGCTATGCCACGATGGAGGAATGGATCAAAAAAAACACTTTCTGTTACGCTCTAACGCTACCGCGCCGTGTTGCCGACACTACTTTTGGAAAGTACATGAGGGAAGACCTGGACAGGCATTTCGATATCCACTCAGAAATTAGTCCAAGGAATATTCGCTGCACGGTCGTGACCCGAAAAAAAGGCTCGCCGGTCAGCCCGTCTACTGCGAACCCGGGGCAGGATAAATCGATAGTTTCGGCCAGCGGAAACCGGATCATTTTCACCAACTGCAGGATCGCGGATGTGCTGGACTGGGCCTTCCGCTATTTTGATGCCGACTACCTTCCACTGCCCTTTGCGAACAGCGTACCTGAGCATCGGGATCCTCCCTTCGATCTGACCCTGGACTTCGCAAAAGGTCCTGCGGACCATTCCCGGCCGGCAACAGTCAGTTATTTTAAGCAGGAACTGGAAAAATTGGGTTTTGTATTCGCCGAGAGAATGCATAGTTATCCTGTACTGGTACTAAGCGACAAAAAATAAAAAAAGGGGCCGGAAAATCCGGCCCCTGACATTGCTCAACTATTAGTTGTAGTTATAGAAAAGGGAGGGTGTACTCTGTCCGTCAAGGGTTCCCTCAGCACACAGTTCATTGGATCCGTTACAGTCTTCCGGGTAAGGATTAGCCTCTGTTCCATCGGTCTCAGAGCCGGTGATGGGCTGACCGGTGGTCCTATCTATTTTCACCCAATGGTAAACTGCCTTTTTATTGGCAGAAAATACACTTGCGATGTCAGCAGCAAAGGCTCCTGTTACACTGGCCATTAATGCAATGCCCAGAATTGCGGTTTTAAGATTTGTTTTCATTTTGTTTAAAATTTAAAAGGTTTAAAAAATTGGTTATTTATATATACTCCGCGGTGAATATACTTTTGGAAAAATCCTGGACCATAAAAATGGCAACACGGAAATCAGCATAAAAAGAGCATTAAAGGTTAAATGCTGCCGCCATCCGAGTTTCGAAATTAAACCCCCACAGGTACATGGAAGGCTTAACCCGGATAATAGCATTACGGCAATATAGACCATAAAGGAAAGCAGTAACAAAAAAGATAACCATAGGCCTGCCTTCTTAAATCGTTCAGAAAATAACAAGCCAATTAAAGCAAGCTCAGTTACAGGAACAAGAACTCCCAATAGCGGTGCTAAGCTTTTAATCAGTGGCACTGGTGCCAATTGCATCTGCGCTACAAAACGCCCGTAATCTCCGAGTTTGGAAAAAGCTGCGTATCCCCATAGCAATACCAGCAGGCTTGCGGAAAGCAACAGAAGCAATTCTTTAAAATCGAATTTGGTTTTATCTTTAATATCCATACCCAATCGCTTTCCGTTTTTAATATTCTGCGGCGAAAAGCCTGATGCTAATCTCGCGAGTTATGAAACGTTTTAGCGCAGGATTTTGCCTAGAAAGCTTGCGACAATTGCCGCATTTTGAAATGTAAGTTAAAGGCCCCGAAGAAAACGATGAATACCATTGTCCTTGATCCCAAGAAATGAAGCGATGTCCTTAGCCTTCGCCCTAAGAAAAATCCCCTTATGCTCATGATAATACCTGCTGACCATTTCAGCATGTTTTAAATTGACTAAATCCGATATATGGGCAGCCCTCGCCGCCTGGTGACGGTAACGAAGCGTCTCGATCAACACCGGGCCTTCCTGGAAATTCTGTATCAACAATGCAAGATCCATACGCGATAATTCCAAAAGAACCGTTCCCGCGTAGGCCTCGATTTCGATCAGGCTCGGCAGCCCAGCAAAAAAACCCGGGTGGGCAAACACAAAATCACCTTCATACCAGAACCAGGAAGTTCTTCCCGTAACGGTGTCCGCTGAAGAACTGATCTCCCGCACCAGGCCACTCACTACAAACCATATTTGCTGCTGTACTTCCCCTTCCCTGAGCATGTTTTTTAAAGCGCCGACTTCCCGCTGAACAATCAGGGGTTTTAAAGCTTTTTCAAACATCCCTGATATTGGGCACAGGCGATCCAGCACCTGGAGCAGTTGCCCAAAGTATTCCATACTGACCATAACTTAAATAGACTATACACCCGGCCAAAAAAAGGGAGCCCGTAAGCTCCCCCTGCGTATCCATAGATCCAATAGGATCCGTTTAAAGAACGATGGCCGAAATGATCGGTTAAAAATTGATTATTTCAGCGGTCAAGGTATGCCCAGAAGGAGTAGAAAAGCCACTTTATTATAGGAAATTACCTAACCACTATAGGAAATACCTAAAAACAGCACCACGACTTTTGTCTCCATTTCACCAAACAACTTGTTGATTTAAAAGACATTTCCGATATTGCATACTATCTAACCTTTTCTGCTTATGGAACTTACCAGTATCGCCATCGATGATGAGCCTCATGCGCTATCCGACATCGGGGATCTTTTATCGCTCACCCCCGGGGTCAACTTACGCGCTACTTTTAACAATGTAAGTGATGCAGTAACCCATCTCCAGGAATTTGGACCGGTGGATATTGTTTTTTGTGATATCAGCATGCCGGTAACCGACGGCATCGAAGGCGCGAAAATGCTCAAAGTTTATTGTGACCACCTGATATACACCACCGCCCACCGGAATTACGCGGAAGAAGCCTTTCAGGAAGGCGCATCCGGATACCTGGTCAAACTGATCATCCATGAAAGGCTAATTGAAAAAGTGGAGCAGTTAAAGGAAATTCAGGAGAAAAGCCGCCGGGAAGAATACAGTGAGAAAAAATTTGCCTTCGTTAGGGGAAAAACCAAACACAGCTTTATTAGGGTATTCTATCAGGAGATTGTTTATTTTGAAGCCTTGCTTAACCACATTAAAATTATCACTACCAAAAATACAGAGATCACCTATCTGGGCCTTAAGCAATTGGAAAGAGATCTCATGCGACATCCCGACTTCATCCGGATCGGTAAATCACACATGATCTCCATCAATTACCTAAAAAAGGTAGAAGGCTATATGGCCTTTATGTCCAACGGCGAATGTCTCCCCATAGGAGAGAAATACCGACATGCTTTTACCGAAATTTTACGTAAAGGCATGCTGAGCGGCGGTTAGGGTTTGACCATATCGGTATTCACCGTTGTTGTCAAAGCCGTAGTGGGGTCCGTACTGGTGGTCGTCGGCTCAGTTGATGCAATCGGTTTATTTACACTTTTGAAAATAAAAACCGTTCTTTTTTGAAGTTTTGTTACCGTGTTTTTCATGGTCTATCGGAATTGATTGACCAATTTTAGCCCAGGGGAAATCCCTAAACATTTCTAATATATGACATGCCTTAACCACTATATGAGATGGGAAAATTTAGCAAAAACGAGTTACGCATCCACCTGGTTTGCTGGCTCGCATACATTTTTATCGAGGTTGTACTCGCCGGAATCGTCTCTGAAAAATTCAACAACTTTTTTTTCTATGCCCTGTTCTATCTCGTCAACATCAGCATATTTTATTTTCATTCCCTGTGGGTAATGCCACTGTTATACAACAACGCTAAAAACAGGATCATACACTTCCTCCTAGGTCTAATTCTCGCTTATGGTTTGTATCTTTTCGGAGCGACACTAGCCAACTTGCTATTAGGGGCGATGGGAATCAGGAATTTACCATTGGAAATTACAATAAGATACATCGGCGTCACAATCTCCAGGGCAAGTTTATTCATTATGTTTGCAAGTGGTTACTTTTACCTCAACAGGCATCTTGAAAGGAAGGATATTGAGATGCAACAATTGCGGGAGATCGAAGGCTTAAAGTATCAACTGGTTATCGCGGAAAAAGATTTCCTGCGCACGCAGATCAATCCCCACCTGCTTTTCAATACACTAACCTTTATCCGGAATGCATCAAAAAACAACCCTGAGAATGTGGCTGTGGCAATTGCAGCCTTAACTGAGCTCATGGAATACGCGTTAGAAGACAGCAAAAGTGAACTTGTACCCTTGGCCCAGGAAATCGCGCAAATGGAAAATCTGATCAAGCTGAACCGTCTGCGGTTTGAACACCTGCTCAACCTCAGCTATACCAAGGATATCAATAACAGTAAGGTGGTCATTTTGCCAATCATCTTTCTGACACTGGTAGAAAACCTATTCAAACATGGAATATTGAACGATCCCGATCACCCAGCCAGCATTGAAATCTGTGCCAATGAGCAGGAGATTTATTTCAGGACCAGCAACCTGGCCGCGAGGAACGGCAAGACTGCAGGGGGACAGACCGGACTAAAAAACATCAGTGCGAGGTTGGAGCATGCTTACCCAACAAATCATAGTTTTATTTACGGCTTTAATAACAACCGTTTCGAGACGCAACTAAAAATCGATTTTGTCTAATTTTTTGTTAAGCGCAATTTGTTTTCTGGACACTTTAAATATCTAAAACTGTTAATTCATCATAAAGATCCTCAAAAAAACAAAGGTGGGCTTTTTAGTTGCTAAAATTTAAAACAAATAAAAAAATACTGACTGACAAATAGTTAAACCTATTGGTTCGGCTCCCTTACGCTCCAAACATCATAAGCTTTTTTTTTTGCAACATGGATAGCGGCGGATACCGGCCAGCGCATAAGGCCTGTAGGCGTATGAGCGGATAGCCCGGGAGTTGCCCAGATAATATTTGACATGATGCAAAACAACAAAGGCCACAATCTTAGCACCGCGACAAATAATCAACTCAACCATCAAAATAATTTAGTCAAATACATTTCTGCCACCACGCAGCAGGCCCTAGCCTTCGGACCTGACCGGTACGATATCAAAAGCCCTATCCTTTTTGGATATAAAAATATACTTCGAAGAACCGGGAGATGAAAAATAATTCTGCGCAGTTGCCAAAGGGATCGGTTTATCCCCGTGTACAAAGTTTTTGGCAATCATCTTATACCAGGGGCTAAACCCCTGGGTAGTCAGAAGCCTTTTCCCGTTTGGCAGCACCAGCCCCTGCACCTGACGCAGCAGGTCCATAAAAACAGGAAGATCGCCACTATGGATTGCGATTTTCTCGCTTGCCTCATATTTCATGATATCATCCAGCCTGAACTGCAGATCTCTTAATTTGCCAGTAAGCAACACGATTTCTGCATCTTTCTGGCTGAAGATCTTTTCAATTGAAGTATTCACATTCCACACATCAACAGTATCGAGAAATTCCCGGAACACATCCAATTTAGTGAGCTTATCAAGAATGGCAGCATATCCCCACCCAAAGGGATTTTTTGTCGAATAGAAACCGATCCTCCTGTTTACCGTTTTATTTACCTTACGAAAGAACTTTTCCTTGCCATCGGGATTTTTAACAAGATAGTGGGATAAGTGAAAATCATAAAAAGCTTTGTACTCATCGCTGGCAAGACCATAAAGATTCCGAAAGAAGGCATTATCTTCCAGTTTTTTATTCTGGAAAACGGGCTGGCCAATTTCATAAGGATGCGGAGAAAAATCAAACCTCCCACGAAATTTAAAAAAACGTTCTCTCATGATAGAAAAAAATGTGATTTCTCACCATCTTATGGTAATGGTAAACAAATAATAAGCGGTTCAATATACAAAAAACAAAAAAAATAGTAGCACCCTTTCCATTAGGATACTTACCGGATCTGCAAAACATGCGGCAGGTTGGCATTCAACAGATAATTCAGGTTTAACAAAAAGCGTAACCAAGAATATACAGATAAATCCCAGCAGGGCCTTTCTGATTTATTTACAATTAAGCAACAAGCATAAGCAATAAGGACTTTTACTATCGCATTTACTGTTGCATTACTAATGCATTTACTCTTGCATCAGTAATAACATGGTTATGCATCCAGATTTATTGCTCCACTGGAAAATGAAAAGAGTTGCTGACTAGGAGCATGGATAAACTCACGCCATTGAGCCAATAGGATCCGATTTTATACTTTACCCCATTTTAAGACGAAATAATGAAAAACTCCCCAATTGGTAGTGATTATTGTGCAAATATTTGGTAAGGCCTAGAATTGCAGCGGCAGAAATTATGCTTGGGCACAATGACCTTACATACCTCTCCAGTGGGTGCAGATCCATAAATTATTTTTTTACTGCCATTATAAATATAAAAGTTGCACCAAGCTTTAAATATTAATGATCAAGTCTTTGTCATATCCATTGTATTCCTCACTCAAATAGCCATGTGGATTACAGATAATTTCAGTGTTACCAATAGTATATCTGACAGGCGTGTGAATATGGCCATGAATCCAATATAAGGGCTGATGCTCCAAAATCACATCTTCAAGGTTTGAAGCATAGGCAGCTGACAAGGCATCATCTCTATAAAGCTCGGGTATCGACTTCACACTAGGAGCATGATGGGTAATGACCACATTCTTAAAGCCGCTTGATTCTTTGAGGCTTTTTTGTAGCCAGGATTTTGATTTTTGGTGAATCCGGTAAGTATCTATTGATCTTAATTTTGAATATGCTGGATCTCGGCGTATCTGCACATAATCGTTCATTCTGGCCTGGCAGATAATGCCTGATTCCACAGGATTTCCAAATAAGGAAAAATCCGTCCATAAAGTTGCACCATGGAATCTTATCCCTTCGAATTCAACCATGCTATTTTCAAGGACACTTACATTTGAGTTTTTGGATGCTTCAAGTATTTTGTTGAGTGTCTTCGGGTATGATCCTTTATAATATTCGTGATTCCCCAACAAATATATTACCGGTTTATCAGGGATGTTTTGCTTTACCCATTCTATACCTTTTGTCCCCAAGTGTGTATCTCCAGCCAGGATAATGAGATCAGCATTGCTAAAATCTAAATCTGAGATCCCAAATTCTTGATGTAAGTCGCTAATTATCTTTATTCTCATTTCTTTAGTTGATAACAGTCAAATACTTCAAATTATAGCTTTTCAGAGAATAGTTATTCTGACGCCCCTTCAAGAAAGGATTGCCTAACACTTAACGAGTTATGATTGTTATTTCAAACATATTGACCTTAACCGATTGAAATAACAATCATTTACTGCATCCTTATATATCTAAAAAATCAATAGCTGCTGCAAATGCCGGGGCCATCATCTCACGCTCCCCCTTACTTATCTCCGCTTCTTCTGCCACTGCCGACCATTCCCCAACTACTTTGGCAATCTGAGTTGCGATTTCCCTTGCATGTTTTTTATCAAGGCGAAAATAATCAGCCACATCAATTGCCAGTTCGAGATCAAGAGAATTATCATCCTCAGATACATTTAGTGTGAGTCCTGAACCGTTAGGAACGGGATTAACATCGTAGGCGGGCGACAATATCCATCCTTGATCGCTTAATAAGAAACCATGGTTCCTCAAATGATCATCGGTATTGGATATACATATATTGAAAACAATACGTCTCCAAAGTTGCTCCAGATCCTGTTGAGGGTTAGCACCGTGACGACTGATGAATTCTGCAAGATCGAGATAGCTGATGCCGCTGGCATGATTTGCTCCATCTTGCTGGCCCAATAATGTCATAGCTGAAGCAAAATGAATGCGTTTTTCATCTGGGGCTCTATCAAATCTCTTGGTAATAAATGTATAATGTTTACCGGAGAATTTCCGATAGGAATGCTCTGGAACTTCAATTCCACATTGCTCAGCTAATTGAGAGGCAACCCATTCCCATGCTCCGAGATTGTAATCATCGTTCCCACTTGGAAACTTGGCAATCCAAAGTGTTCCATCAGCATCAATCACGCCAGATTTGGGTCTTGCTCCTCCAAGCGATCCGCCCGGAGCGACAAGCATACTCAGCCATTTGCTGTAATTGGGATCATCCAGATTACCGTCGTCCTCTAGTTTTCTACTTGCTGCCTCAAGTGCTCGTAGAGCAGTCATTGTTGGGGCAGGCATATTTTTATCGTCATCTAAAAATGGGCCATCTGGATCAAGCTTAAAGCGTAGGGCACCCATGCGGTGCTGATCGTAAACTCCGATTAAAAAGTCACTACCATGAAGTGTACGTACTGGACGGTTATCTGTCCTGGCATCAATAGCTTCACGACGGATCATGAGTTTAGTACCCCAACGATCGGGAGAAGAATCCATAAATATCCCAAAATTAAATTTGTCTTCCCGAAGAAACTGCTGCCCTGGAAAAAATTGCAAATCGGGATCGATCATGAACTTTTGTTTTGACAAAAGCCACTTTTGATCGTACTCAAATGAAAATACCTCCTTACGCCTTGCGAGAGTACAGCTAAGTATCCCCATCAATAGCGGACCTTCAAGACCTAACCAATCTGCAAAGACCCAAATTTCTCGATGATCATTTTTATTTCCCTTCATTTCCTTTTTCTTAAAGGTTTACTAGCTGCGCTCTGCAGAAGTTTTGCGTCCTGTAGTTTGTGCCCCAGTTCGTCGTCAGCGCCAAGTTTGGCGATATCTCTCTCTAATCCTAATACAAATAGTACCTGAACATAAATACCTATCGCAACACTCGGAGAACCCCGTTCAACCAACCAAAGCGTGGAACGGGCAATATTTGCCCTTTGAGCCACCTGCTCCGTACTTAGCTTACGCCTCTTTCGGGCAAGCTTTAGATTCTCGCCCATATCTTCCAATAATCGCTCAGATTTAGGAAATAAAATCACACTTCTTTTTTCCATAAAGCTTGTTATTTCAATCAAAAATAAATAAAACGATTGAAATAACAAACATTTTAATTTTATTAACAAGACGAACTAAAGCACGATGTCCCAGCTACCTGGCTGACAATCTACCTAAAGAGCTTCATAACTTTCATACCATCAGCATCCTCTTCTTCCTTATTCCGCTCCAGAAGCTTCTCCTGTAATGCAGACATCTCAGTACTAACTTTCGTATCGATCACCTTCGCATAATGTTGGGTTGTTTTCAGGCTATTGTGCCCGAGCATCTGCGATACGGTCTCAATCGGAACACCATTTGAAAGCGTGATAGTCGTCGCAAAAGTGTGACGGGCAAGGTGATAAGTGAGTACCTTGGTAATGGCACACTGATCTGCGATCTCCTTCAGATAACTGTTCATCCGCTGGTTGGTAAGCACAGGTAATGCAGTCTTTCTCCACCGGCAGATCCAGTGGTTTCTATACCGGTCAAGAATTACTTTTGCCTCATCCAGTAAGGGAATATGACAGGGTGTTTCGGTTTTCTGCCGTTTAATAAATATCCATAAATTACCATCATCCCCTCTTGAGATCTGATCCAGCCGAAGCTGCTTCACATCGGTATAAGATAGGCCGGTGTAACAGCTGAAAATAAAAATGTCTCGGACAACATTTAAGCGCTTACGCGAAAACTCCCTGTTTTTGATCCGTTCCATCTCTTCCATATTGAGAAAAGTCCTCGGTTTGGCCTTAGCGGTACTGCGGTAATTTATAAACGGGTTACCGGCAATCCAGCCATTCCCAAGACAATAAAGGATGATTTTCTTCAGATGCACCATATATTTCCTGGCAGACATCGGGCTATTTTTACGTTCAATCCTGAGGTATAGCTCATAATCGGTGATAAATTTAAAATCCACCTTTTTGATGTTGATATCCAGCAGCCCATACTTTTTCTGGATAAACTCCCGCACGCGGCTCATCGAACTTTGATACGCCTGAAAAGTACCATAACGGTAACCGTTGCCAATCAGTTTTTCCACATTGTCATTGTGGTTCTGGTAAACTTTAAGCAGGGTATGGTTTGACGAGTTCCTTCCCGAAAGGTGATCCCTTAAGACCACCGCTGTTACCTCCTCCGCTTTTTCTACCAGGGAAGCATGAAACCGGCGGACTTTTGAAGCGAGGGTATCCAGGTAATCATTTAGTTCCCGGACTTCTTCCCGTTGCCCGCTAGCCCTGCCTTTTAGAGATGACCAGAAAATAGGGAGAATCGCCCTGCCTACAGAGTATTCAGCATGTTTGCCTTTAACGGTAATCCTTAAATAAATGGGTATTAGCCCATCTTTAAGATAATTTCTTGGTTTTTTAAGATAGAAAAGAAGATGAAAATTATAACCCATGATGATACAATTAATATTGAACAAATGTACATCGAAGCCTGTGCCCCATCAAGATGTTCGCCAGGCGAACAGGTTAAAACCGAAAAGCCGCACAATTAGGGTATTTCCGAAAATTTTGAGTTACCGCAATTCGCTGACCGGCAATACTAAAAAAACAAATCGAGGCATACCCAATTAAAATTAAGTATTGAAAAAGGTGGAAAACAAAACTTTTCGTTTTATAGAAACCAAAACAATGTTTTAAAAACCAAAGGTTTATACGACAATGTTCTGGTTTAAAGACGTGGTCCCGACGAGACTTAAAAAACCTTCATAATTAAACAAAAAAACCACTTTTCTACAATTGGTGGTTCTTTTTGTGGTTCATAATGTATTTATTTTATATCTAGCCCTTAATTAATTATCCATCCAATCAACTAACAGAGTTTTTACCCAATCTGCCGCATGGTTTAACTCTATTTACATTAGCTTGCGATAAATCTATAATGATAGATTAAAAAATTCATCCCAAATCAGCTTGTATCGTCTGGACCACTAAGCAAAACCACAAATCATTGTTATCCAGTTACTTGTAAGGATTTTATGCT
The DNA here is from genome assembly GCF_032678605.1 of Pedobacter miscanthi. GTDB lineage: Bacteria > Bacteroidota > Bacteroidia > Sphingobacteriales > Sphingobacteriaceae > Pedobacter > Pedobacter miscanthi_A. The sequence goes on along the minus strand of NZ_JAVTSU010000028.1, from coordinate 20,791 downwards.
AGGTGACTTACACTTTTTCAGAATTATATATTCTTAAAGACCACACCAATTTCTAAAAGCTATTTTAAATAAATTATAATCAGATGAATATATTAATATTACTTATCGAAAAAAGATTCGTTTTGTGAGATGAATGTTAATATTTATTGAAATTAACTACGCGTAAAATTGTGATTAGTCTTATCTGCCTCCAATCCAAATTGTTCCCTGTGGAAATGCATTAAAGGTTCTTTCAATACCATTTTCTATTAGAGTAAATGTACGGTGAGGTTTTTTAAGTTTTTTACCAAGCCACTTTTTCGTTTCAATGTAATCCTTTAGGTTACGATAGTCTTCGGGCTCACCTAAGTGATCATCTTCTAAAGTCATTTCATGTTCAAAAGATTTCCATTGGTATTGTTTTATTCTTTCTTCTAATTCACCATAACTTTTAAATCCAAATGCCTTCGGAGGATTCGATTGGTGGAAAGTATTATCATAAAAGTGCAGCTCCTCATCAATTGCACAAACGACCTGTGATTTGGAAATATATGGTTCAAATAACCAAATTTTTAGGTAATATTCTTTAGCTAAGGAATCTAGTTCGGTCTTCCAAGATTCATAGATATCGAGTAATCCTGCGATAATTTTTCTTCTATTTTTTCTCCTAGGCTCGGGAATTGTGCTGTTGACAATAGAGATATTGCACCAAGGATGCACGAGAACTTCACAATAATCCCTGTGGTTTTTAAAGAAGTAGCTTTTATTGTAAATCAAATTGGCGTGTATCCAATCTTCAATATTCTTTGACCTTCTTTTCTGACCTCTAATTTTCTGGATTTTCATTAAGTTGAGACTTTGATTGCGTTATGGTTCGTTTTACGAGACACTTTCTCCTTTGGCGAAACTTATGGTTAAAAAGATCAGCTAAATCGACAAATAAGAACATACATACGATATTTATGTGAGTTTCATCTGATTAGAACACGGAATGCTAAATTGCATGTTCTCGCCATAATAAACCGCTGTCAGAGCCTTAATCACAGGTCAAGATGCTTTAGCCAGTTATAGATTAGATGTTAAGTTTTTAAAAAATTATAGTTATATATAAATGGAATAAGTTTATTAGTTAATGCTGTATACGCAATATTAAAAGGATCAAAATTTACAGGTAGAGCATTGCCGGTTAGGTTTCTTGATTGCAATGCCTTTCTTATTTGGTACCATCCCACATCTGCTCTATTTAATTTCAAATCTTCACGAACACTCCTAACATCGATGTTATTAAAATAACTTTTCCATAAGATTTTTCCATTACTTAGTACCTCTTTAGATTCCATGGATAATGTTTTTCCTCTTAAATATCTTACCATAAAATCCGACTCGAAACGATCATTTGAATCTACTTCATTTTCTGAAAATGGAATGAAATGATTTACTATTGACCATTCCTTATCATTCCATTTTAATCCATCAGCACTGGCAGTTAAATTACTTTTACTGAACAACATCCAAATTAAACAATCATTTTTGAACTCTTCCGACAAGGAATCACTTGGTTGCAAAAATTGATCTCTATTATTAACCCAAGTAGGTTTAACTAATCCACGAACCGCAAAAATAACTGCCGCTTTCCAAAGATTTTCGGGTGTTATAAAAATGGATCCCGCACTTCCATAACCTGAAGAAACAATAGCCTGTGTTGAAGCATTTTGTACATCTGGCCCTTTTATAATTAAACAAGCTATTGCATTGTCTGCCCACTTTGTCCCCCTTAAATCTTTGGAAGATGTAGCGGGTGTTATAGCTCCCTTTAGGGGTATCACATTTTGTTTATTTGCTTTTGGCCTTTTAATCCATTGACTCAATAACAGTGAGCTAGGTATGTTCAAGAACTTCTTTTCACCAATTGGATTCGCAGATTTATCTAGAACATCTGTTGTGATCTCCACTATAGGATTCCTCTTAAGTGCGAACTGATTTGTACTCCAAATTAAAAACCCAATAGGGAAATTCCCCGCCAAACCATCAAATGCTTTACTATGAACAACAAATCCTCCTAGATATTTTGCATTCCAAAATTTTCTAAATACTTCGAAGTTGGAAGAGTTAACGTATTTCAAGGTACTGAACATTGCTAAAGTTGCCGTTGGCATTTCGCGCGCAATCCTAACAATGAATTGTACAAATAGTTCACGTTTTGCATATCCAAATTCATTCATACTTCTGGACATTTGAGTATTTGAAACATCAGTTTTAGCTTCATTTCCCACTGTCTCACCAGATTCCGCATAAGGAGGATTAATAAGTATTAAAATCTTCTTGCCACTGGCAATAGAATCTCTAAGAGCTAAAGGAACCTTCTCTGTTAACGTATAATCTATTTTACCTTGTTCATTAATATCATCATTCAGATAATCATACTGAAAACGATGAGCCGCGATACATGTTTTGGTGGCCTTCATTACATCTATGTCAGGACTATCTAAAGTTGACATAAAAATATTACGGTGATTACTATGTTTTACCTCAAGATTCCCTACACCACAGCACATGTCCCAGATAATATAGTTTTTCTGCCAATTTCTACCTAAGGTCTCAGATAACTTATCATATGCTTTATCGACTACACTTAGTGGCGTATAGAATGCCCCTTTGAAACCACGCTCATCTACAGGTATTAAGCTATCTCGTCTTTCAAGCAAGTAATTTCGATACTCTGCTTTCGGGGGTTTATGATATATGGTCCAAAATTGGCGATATCCTTCTTTGCTGTCAAGTTCATAATTCCTGCTATTAAGTGAAAAAACGGGAGCACCATTTTTATGTAATAGTTCTGCCGGTAAGTTGATATGTGTGGATAAAGTGCCATCATGCATTATGTCAGCAAAAAATAAAAGGGCGTAATTTTCTTGTTCCATCCCTCTTATTTCCTTGCCAATCATCTCGACCCATTTATCAAAAACTTGCTTCAGATTATCTGGAGTTATAGCTGTACGGATTATATCCCCACTAAGAATGGCATTTTTGATAGTGTTTAAAAATTCTTGCTCGTGAGTCTCTATTTTAAAAGAAACAAAATGCGTCCCAATATGGGCAGAAACAGCGTCTAGAGCTTCTTGAGTATAGCCACTTGCAGATTTACCCCATTTTATCGTTTTTTTTTCTAAGAAAGGAAGGACATCCTCACTCTTCATGATAGCGGCCTTTTCGGTATCGATAACAGCTAAAAATGGTGGTACATATTGGCCTTTATTTAACGCATCTTGCACATAATGCATAAGTTGTGTAAACATCTTATAAGTGGAATGTTTGCTAGTATCTTTGGCTTCAAACCATATTTCGTTTGTTTGAATGTCAATTAAATTTTTAGAGTACGATTTTAGCCCAAGAAATTTAATATAAATATCTTTTACATCCTCCTCACTCCGGGCTAACTGCAATTTTTCGAAAAGCTTCATTTGGATTATTAGAGGTGGCAATTAACACATTTTTTTTTACATGTGACCCATAATCCATTATTGTAAACAATCGCATACGTTACTTTATAAGAGATTATGTAAAACTGACTGCATATTATTTTTTGTAAAAGCCTAAGTAATGGTATAGTCTTCTAAGAAAATCATACAATTTGGCTATTCGCTGAAGGACTTATAGTTCAGACACATTCTATTAATGCTGTAATAGGTGATTGTGTAGGTGAAAGTTCGTAAATTTCTTAGCTTACAATTTGTAACGGCGCTTTTAAACATCATTAGGCAATTGACGAAATCAAATAATGAAATGCTTGGTTTTAAACAACCCTAAAGTTGTCCAATTTGATAATAGTATTATCATAAAGCTTAAAAATATAGTTACAGATTTTCCTGATCATGGTCTCTCCTCTACCAAATTATTGAATGCGATTGTACTAAAATGGCTTGAAGAGCACAGAGATGAGCTAATGAAAAACCATATACTAAATTCAGCTAAGAGGTATTAATAACTAATATATTCAAAGTGAAAAGACATAACGGACCGCATATTAATCCTGGTGAACTATTGCGGGATGAAGTTATACAAGAACGGGGCCTGACAATCGAAGAAGGAGCAATTTTGTTGGGAATTTCTACAGATGAGCTTAACAAAATTTATTGTGGCGAAAATCTCATTACGAAACAAATTGCAATTAAGATTTCTCAGGTGTTCGGCGGAAATTCAGAATTGTGGATTAGAATACAAAATTCTTTTTTAAGTGGAGCAACAACTTAGAGAATTATAAATTCTGTAATTATTGTTTATTATCTTGCAATAATAAGTTTACTCCATTAGATTTTCTCAAAACAACTTTAATCAAAGCTAGTAAAGTCAAATAAGTTTAAAGGCTTATAGCCTAAATTGAAGATTGCTTAGTCCCGCTAAAATAATTTGCATGCTTATCGGGAATGCCAAGTGCCTTTAGGTATGCACGGGCAGTGCCATGACTCAATCTTGGAATTAGTATTTCATTTGTTGGTTTTAACGAAAAGTCCGGGAAAAAACTGAAACCCGAATTCCGCTCCAATTCTATTGCATAGACCAATCCGCCAATAATAAAGATCGCAACTTTTAATTTTTGCTTAAAATTAACCTTGGGGTTGGGAATTATATCGATGGCTGCCCCGTTTGGCCGATCGATGCGGGTAATGCTAAGCTGGAAATCCTTATCATCAGCAAGGTCATTATTAAAAAGCATTGAGCGCAATTGTGGTTCAATTTGACTGACTTCTACCTCTTTAAAAAATCCGTTTGTAGAAATATGGGCCCTCCAAAGCAAGCTGAGCACAAACAGTTTGAACTTTTTGTAGTCAATATTCTGTACGTTCATTACGGTTAGATCCTTCCGTTCCCTGGTTTCTGTTATACTTATAGAATTAGTGGTATGGGGGTTATAAAAAACTAAAGCGGCATAACGTTCTAACGAACCTAAAATAATATTATCACAACGTTCGCAAAGAATATACTTATCATAAAAGCCAGTCTGAAAAAATTGATGGCCGTCGTTTTTCAAATGTTGTAACACCGTTCTGTTGGTCTCATCAAAAACACCTTGATACAAAAACTGCGGATAAATATGTGATTTACCAATGAGCGGCTTTTCCCCCAGACACAATTTGCAGATTCCATTTTTCATAACCAGATTCCTTTAATTTTACCTCCTGATAAATGGGTCAAGTCTCAATTTTATCGAACAAAAATGGCATACCGACATAGCCACCCAAGCTAATGACTGGTATTTCCTATCTTCAAAGTTGTTTCTTTTCCGATCACTACTGGTGTTTAAAAAATGTGTCAAAAAGGTGTGGTGAAAGGTTAGACATAGTTCAGTTGAGATTGTTAACTCTCAAAGATAATTATTTTGCCCTATTGTAAATGTCTATCGAGAACCGTTCTCATTTTTAACTGCCAAATTAAAGGACTAGGGTCCCTGCAATGGATGTACCAATCGCCCAGCCGGTTTCCAATATTGCATGTATTCCATTTGTTGCTTTCGTTTTCATATTACTTGTTTCCATAATCGTGATCTCCTTTCTATGTCTTGTTAATAAATATTTCATTACTATTAAAGTTAATACTAGCAGAGCGACTGGCAACAAAACATTGCAGGTTGCCACGCCTGACCCGAGGGCTATCTTAAATCTCCTGATGTCAAAGAATCGGCTACAAATATATAGCTATCAAGCTACATTAAAAAGGAAGGCCATCATCTTCTTCAGGCTCAGCCGGCACAGCTGAAATAGGCAAAGGCAAATTGTTCACGATGAACTGATTAATGATATCCTCTCTATCCATAAACAAAATCTGGCTGCGCTTAGATTTGTCCAGTGCATTTGCCAGCCAGTTTTTTGCTGCTTTTGTGATTTCTCCCCCAGCAATGATAAAGGCATGATCAACAAGCACATTCTTTCCAATTTCAGGATCAAAAATTTCATGCGCTAGCATCATCAGAACCTGATTGTGAATTTCTGCAATGTTGGCGTTACCTCCCTTAGTCATTCCTGAAGAATCAAGTTTACCTTTTTTAACTTGTACCCCAAAATATAACCAATGTTGTGTAGGCAGCATGAACTTCATCCAAATGTCTTTTCCATATTCTAGCGACTTATCCTTATGTCCAGCAATCGAAATTCTATAATAACCTAGCTGCCTAAACAGTGGCACAAGGATTTCTTCGATAAGATCATCTTCAGAACAATTGTTCAAATAATTGACAAGTAATTCCCTTCTTTTTATCTCTAAACTTGTAAAAGGCCGATGTGGGTTAGCGGACGGTTTCAGGACTTTCTGTGAAGGAATATGTTTTAAATAACACTTATTATCATCAGCATAAAATGCTTCAAAATCCTCTCGGGACAATGCAGTGTTTAGCTCTTCTAGCGCATTGATTCTTTCTTTATCTTCATTAAAAGGATCGGCCTTTTCCATCAGCAACTGAATAACGCGACAAAAAGTATCTGAAGGCATGTCAGCTGTTGTGCTTGGTTCCTGCAATATTTTAGAAAGTGTTTCAGATACCCAAATAGGCCTTGTTGAGCCATCATGGGCATAATCTGTATCAACATCTCCAAAGAATTCCGTCAAATAATAACTGCTACGATAGCGGAAATACGATGTTTTATTGTCCTTAGGATCGCCACAGATCATTTTGGCAAGTTGGTTGAGAGTACGTGTCTTGAATTCCATGTTGCGGTTTTAGAGTATTAACCTATGCAAAAATCGGCTATTTTATTGAAAAATTAGCTTGGTTTTTTAATAATGCTGATTTATGTTATCCCTTAATTTATTGCACCTATGATTTGCAGTCTAGCTTCGGTAACGGATTTTGTAATGTTTATATTTGTTTATGAAGGAATGTTTTTATACAGCGTCTATTGACTCATGAGATAGGCAAAAAACTTAATTTCTTTTAATTCCTTTTCCCTTAAATGGCCGGTCTCAGTGTCTTTGATTACCCTCAGTACCTCAGTCAGCATATCGCTAGGAAAAAAAAACTTTATGTCTTCCCTAATCAAGCGATCAGGCATCCCATCTTTAAACTCAAACAAGTTATTGACTACGATAAACCAAATGATCTTGGGATAGATGCGTTCACCAAATTCCCTTAAATAACTTTCATGGTCTCCTTCCACGAGATCGATCAGAAAAAAATTGTCTATCCAATTGGCCGAGTCGCCCGATATCCTAAAAAATTCACTGTTACTGTGTCCCTTTATATATTGGAGCAGATTTTCATTAAGCCTGTCACTATAAAGCTCAATATACCTAAACACCTCATCTGGCAGATTAAGCAGGTCATTGTCTTTAACCAAAAAGTGCTTAAACATAAAACCGATCCGGTCAGCTTTGTCTTTTTCCAGCGAAAGTTCAGCGATTGCAGCGTTTGTGGCCTTGTGTTTATCTTTAAAAAACCTGATCAGGTTGAAATAAGCGCGAACTATCAGTGCCCCGGAGTCGATATCAATGGGATCAGGCCTGCTTTTCCAGAAGTCTGCAAAATCCCTAAAGATATTCCTGTTTTCTAGGATGAAAGAACCCGCTAAATCCTCATCGGCGAGCTTCTCAAGCAGTTCTACTATTTTACCAGTGCGCAGTGCAGTAGCTAGAACAATACCCTTATCAGTATCCTTCATAAAAAAATGGACCAAGTGTTCATTGGCAACTTCCCTCTTTGATGAATTCAATGCAAAATAGCGCTCAAAATAATCTCGATCCCGCAAGCGCTTCACATTTCCATCCCCATCATCGCTATGCTGTCTGACAAACAAAAAATCAAGCAATGCCCTAGTAGTCTCTTGCTCATAAGTGCTTACAAACCCAGTATCCAGTGAGGTACTTTGCCAGATCCCCTTGCGAAAAACTTCGATCATGTGTCCATACATGCGGTTATAAGCTGCCGTATCAAAAGTTTTGATGGCATCCAGTACCAGAAAGTCGAACAGGTTAACATCACCAATAATATTAGGTAGACTGAAAATCAGGTTGTTGAAATAACGATTCAGATCCCGAACAGACCTAAAATATTCCTTTAGCCCGTGAATAAGCCACACCGACCTAAAGGCGGCTGCGTTGAAACTCTGGCCAAGGCTGGGCATAAACCTGGTGATCTTCTCAAAAAACAATTCCTCGATCTGGGCTTCGGTCACCTGTGGGATGTTAAAGTCCACTTGGATAATCTTTTCCAGTTACTTTTCCCCATCGACCCCGTACTCACGCTCCAATGCCTGTACGACCACTTGCTTATCATAGGCAACCATGAAAATCGTATTGGACAAGTTTAGGTTTACCTTTAGTATCCTAAAGAGTGTTGTAACCTCTTTAGGGGTCAGCCTATCTAGGTCATCGATCAAAATGTACAACCTGGTGCCACTCTCTTCCAACAGTTTATTAGCTTCCAGTCTGACCTCTTCAAGCGATACTGCCTCTACATTCTTTCGGTATTCCTCAGCAACATCGAGTACATTCTTAACTGTAGAATTAAAAATGCCGACAAATTTCACATAGTCCAGATAACCCAGATATTTTTTGAATTTATCATTCGCACCAAGAACCTTATCTTTCCAATTCAGTCCTGAAACCGTCTGCACAACCTTCTCTAAAAATCCCCGCTCGAGGTCATTCCCTGCGGTATGCCCCCAACTGTTAAAGCTGAGCACCTTGTAGTTATCTCCATTGTCTTTATGAAGCACATCCAAGTGGTTTTTGATATAATCCAACAGCGTAGACTTGCCGGAACCCCACTTTCCACTGATCCCTACCACCAGGCTCTCCTTTTGATTACCAAAAAAAGTAGATATACTTTTGACGATCTGAGCTGCAAATCGTTCCCTTCCTAATATATCTTCGCTCGCAGGTCTATCTGCGCTTATTATATGATCCATATCGTATTGTAAAATTATCTGACTTTTGCGCACTGGCTCAAGCATTGCTCAGTTAGTCGTTTAAAATCAAATCTCACGCTCAATTCGGTCGGTATCCGGATCGTATTGCAGGTAGGAAAAATCCAGGTTCAAAAAGGTTTTAAGGTGACAGATATAGCTTTCAACCTGCGGTGTTGCCTTCTGATCAGACACCAATACAAGTTTCTCTGCCTGCTGTTCAAGCGGAAACAAACTGTATTCCAATAGCTGTCCAATCCCCAGCCTGACTGAAGTTAACAGGTTATTATAGGTCTTGATCTCATAAAAAACATACCCGGTACCGGTCTTCCTGACCAAATCGATCCGACATCCGCCATACGCACTACATTCCCTTTTTGTTACATCCCCCGGATATAGCGCCTGTAAATGCTTTAGCAGTTTCTCTTGTATCCTGTTATGCCTGAACTCCATTTCCCGCTCTACAGTATAACTCTTCCGCTTGCCCTTTTTCTTTAGGTCGGCCTCAGTACTTCCAGAATCTTCAAAGGAAAATCCCTTCCTGGTTTTCTCCTCCAATTGCCCGATCAGACCTGCAATGGGCCCTCCCGCTGGAATTATTCCATCTATAACCCCTCCGGATGTTTCTAGCTCTAACAGTTCAAGTGGCAGACTGCCCAATTGTGCAGCTTTAAACCTGATATTGACAAAATAGCTGGCATCAATTGCTGGAGAAAGAAAATCTAAAACAAAATCATTCCCCAGGCCCTTTACCTCACTGCTCATTTCATCAAGCCAGCCAAGCCCCCTGTAGCGCTCAAGAACATCAACGGACTCATCACTGTCGATCACTTCAACATTCTTCAAGGTGGCAACATAATAGGTTTTAATGGAACCGGCATCAAGGGTAAACAGCGGGATATCAAAGATTCTTCCTTCATATTCCCCATATCCGTCGCTGATCACCTGCAGATAGCCATATTGGTAGCCATCGATCACCTTGTCCGAGTCAAATAGCCATTCATCATAGCCAAACCCATTATCCTTCATTGATGGTAAACTAATATCTTTTCCGCCCAGGCCGGAAGGAAAGACCCAACGGTTGGTATTCCAACTGATAAATGCCGGAATTGACTTTTTATCCAACCTCCGCCTCAACAGATCATAATCCCCGTCGAAACGGTTGATATAGGCTTTCGTTTCTGCAATCAGCCTATCCCAGTTGTAATTCGAAATATCCTCGAATTTAATCTCCGGCCAGTACCATTTCCCTTCGTTCTTGTATTCGTTCAGGATTGCGATTTTATCGTCCGGCATTTTTTTGGTCGTGTGATAATAACCATCCATTTTATAGGAAAGCGTGCGTTTGTCGCCATTGACCTCCACGTTGAAGAAAATATCCTCATCCCTGCCCTTGTACATCCTTGGCCAGAAATAGGGTTTGATATTGGCCGTGTTACCGGTCAGCCAGTGTCTATCGGCCCTGAATGTATACGCCACTGAAGTAACCTGCCTCCCCCAATAGTTGACCTTTGCAATCAGCGCATTCAACCGCTGGGGATATACCTGATGGGCTGGATTATCCTTCCGGTATGGTTTTCTGGCGATCGATGCATAATAATCCAGTTCATCCCTGGTAAAGAAATTGTAACCGCCCGGGTAATATTCCATTTGGTAGCCCATTGTCCCTACCATATAATTCCGGTAACCGTCATTCGATTCAAACTTTACGTCCGTTACGCCCAATACTTTAAAAGCTTCGTAAACCAGGTGCTTGAAGGGGTACTCTTTACCATCCACCACTACGTAATATTGGCTCCAGACACTGTCCTTTGGGATTCCATCCCGGTCAATTGCCTTTGCTGCCCCGCTTATCGCCTCTTGGGTAAGTATGCTTAATTTCATAATTCTTTTTTAAAAAGATGCTTTGATATCGCAACACTATTTTTCGCTATTACTTGCCGGGGCGGGCTGGCAGATCCTGAATAAATTTCAGCAGTTCAGTTTCCTTTAAAAGATCAGCCTGGAATTTGGCCATCGGTCTTTTGTGGAAATCCTTTTTCACCATGAAATTACCGACAAAATGCCGGTAAAGATCATCCTTGGTCGGGTAAAGATAATGGCCGTGCTCACTTTTTCCCTGCCAGTAAGCCTTGATCATCGATTTGGAATGACCGGTCGATTTCATCAACATTTCTGCCGCAATATCAGCATGCCCGGGATAAATATCTGCTATCCTGAAGAGCTTCTGCGTTGCGGTTGCACGCTCGCCCAGGCCTTTTTCCACTCCTTTTTTAAGGGTGAAAGATACCGGAACATCCGTGACACCCTTTGAAAGAAAGTCCCTGACACTTACTCCCGTCGTAAATTCAAAAACATCCTCGTATCCTTCCACATAGGGATGGCAATGTTCATCGATGTCCATTTCCTGCTCCCCTTTAAGTGTTGAATTGCAGACAGTACAACTTGGAACAAGATTAAAAAAACTGAGCGCGAGAAAGGGATATCTTGCTTTGGAGTAAAAATGATCGAATTCAGGCCGGATTACCTTTCTTGTGTCTATAGGATCATCTTTGCGGAGCACTGTGGGTATAGGCGGCTGAAAGACAGTAATAGTGTACATCCTGTTACAATAAGGGCAACAGCTCACGCCCAGTTTCCTGGCCAGCTGATAGCCATCCCACCTGTCTTCTGCTCCGCTTTTGCCTATAAACTTATCATAATCCCAGACATATTTTAGTCCGGCAATAAATGGTTGAAAAGATTTTAGGTAAGCTAGTTTCTTCTTGTTACCCAAATCGATATATAGCTTAAATCGTGGGTAAACAAGTGTAATGAGTCTCTTAACACTCTTCAGATCGCCACTCAAGGTTATCTTGAAAAGTTTATCCAATACATCCAATATGTATTGGATATCAGTATGCATAGCCATGTCCGCATAACTTACATTATTAAATTTCAGCGCTTTGGCGACTTTCTCTGAAAACCCGGTAAGCAGCACATCAAAAGCAGCTTCCAGATATGGACTCCTTAAAGCCAGCGCCCGTGCCCCTTCAAAATAAGATACCACCTGCTTGAATCTATCGTAAACCTTTACATTCAAACCATTATAATGCTCTTTTGCCAGCTCTTTTAATGGTAAAAAGGATAAGTCGATCATATTTCCGTATGGTTATTGTTCAAATAAATCTCATATTTTTCCTGTAGTCTGCTCCTGATCCATCCTTCTCCGATCTGGTCGATCACAACGGGGATCTGCTGCTCTGAGATCGGATCATTCACCTTTTCCCCTTCCAACTGATCGAGCAATTTGTAGATGACCTTTTTTGCCAGCAGGCCGATATGTGCACCCTCCAGAAAAAAATTATCCGAAAGCAGTTCATGTATGTTGGCGCCGAAACTCTTATTCAAGGTGGGTATCACAAAAGTCTTGTGCTCGGCTTCAGCACCAGTAACCGGTGACCGTTCATCCCGCCGCCCCTTTCTGATGGATAAAAGGTGATTGGAAGGCATGTCGCTAGCGATAAAAGGGGAATGACTGGTGATGATCAGCTGGATCAGCTTTCCAGGTAAGATCGTAGGCAAAAATCGGTCAATAAAATCAAGAAACTGCACCTGCCATTTCGGATGAAAATACAGATCACCCTCGTCGATAAGCACAAGTAATTTGTTCTGTTCCGCTTTGCTGATCCCCCGTGAATTGGAATCGACGAGCGCATAAAAACGTGAAAACAGGGTGAGCATGCCCAGTTCCCCCGAACTCAGGTCCCGGAAGGTAAAGTTCATGTACTCATCCATCCACACCGTATTGCAGTATTGATCATGTATATCCTTCAAATGCTGATCGGCAAGCGCGTAAAACCCCGTACCGAAAAACCCCTCCCGATAAACAGGTTCCATCAGCCCATCCAATACTTTGAATGCCTTCAAGTGATATGAAAGTGCAGAGTCACCGAGCCCACCTCCAGCCTTTTCATTCACAGCCAATTCAAGACCTGAAGCATAATCAATCAGGCCGTCTAATCCCGCACGCAGATCAGCTGATTTCATTAAATCCAACAACGTGTTAAAAACCTGCTCCTTATAATCATCCAACCCGATGTAAGTGCGCTGCATGATGTCAGAGGTCTGTAAGATGTGCGTGTAGATAAAATAGTTGAAGTAATGCCTGTAAAAAATTCTGCGAGGATCTTTTTCTGCCTTTATTTCCTGACTATCGAGTAATTCCAACCATCGCCTCAGTACTTTAAAAATCTGAGCGGCAGAAACAATGCCCTTGACCGATGTTGGATTGTCATCTATCCTGATCAGCCCCCTTCTTGGCGCATCACTGAAATATACCATAATCCGGTGATCCCTTCGTGTAAATGGTAATAGATCCTTATAAGAGAGAAAGAAGGAAATCCGTCGTGAATCCTCCATGATGGAATGTGCACCAACCTCTGAAAGCCTGTGCATCATAAAATCCCGGCCGTGGGTGCCATGGGGATCATTCACGATGGTCTGCAGGTCTTTCCTGATCAGATAATTTGTGCTGATGTTACTGATGGAATAGCTTTCCTCGTGTTCATTGTCAAAGACATTCGAATAATAGACCACATCCAAAGGCAGGTGAATTTCATCCCATGAAAATTCCTTGATTTCATGCAGGGATACCCTTGAACCATCGAAACTGTTCTCAATATCCTCTTCCACTAATCTCCACTGCTCACTGGCATACACGATAAACTCCGACTCATGTCCAACCCGTTTGCGTAAAAAAATAAGAATGTCCCAGCAGTTGTTCTGCCCGTATTCCATAAAATTGGGATGCCCACTAGCATAGAAGGCCAGGTAATTCAGCAATGTACTCTTTCCTGCACCATTTTCCCCAAGGATAGCTTTTACGTCAATGATGTTTCGGTGAAACAAATCTTCGATCCTGTCTGTGATGGGCGAAATGGAAAGAAGTGGCCGGTCAATTATCTTATCTGATTCAATCTTCGCAGTGAAATCGATATTTACTACCGAGCTTAGGTTGAACGACTGTTGCCGGATGTCCCTGTACTGGTGAACGTAAGCAAAAACCAAGCCTATTGCATCATCAGTATATCTTGTTGATGGTGAGCGTATAATCATTAATTTATTTTTTGAAGTGACAATTGACCTTTATATAATCAGTTTTTAGTGATGTTTTTTAAACTTAGATTGTCTTGGCTATAATATTCACCAGTTACATACTCATTGTTGTGCTATTGTTCATTTAGCCAAGAATAGACAATAGTCTACGAAAATTCCCCTTAATGCCTCTAGATATCTCTTCTACCGGCATACCCCATATTCCGGACAAGAACTGCTCTACAATCTCAATATCCCACGGCCCTCCTTCATTCCCATTGACAGGAATAAAGGGTCCGTCAGATTCTGTAAGTAAAGCAGACCGCGGAATTTTTGATATGATTTTACGTCCGCTTTCTGAATTCGTCATCGCCACATTAACCGAAAAAAAATATCCGGCATTTACAATCTGTTCTATCAGCGATGTAGGTCCTGAATACCAATGAAATATTGCAGACTCGATATTGTTAGCTTTTAGCCTGTCAAGTACCTCCTTTTCTGCCCTACGCGAATGTATACTCAGGATTTTCTTTTTTCCAGATACCGCCATCAATATCTGCTCAAAGCTCTCCAGTTGCAAGTCTTTCGAGGCATAGCCCTGACGTGAGAAATCAAGCCCGATTTCCCCGATGTAGGAGGTACGGTCAAGGTTACGAAAGAAAAGATCCATCTCCCTATTATGATGTTCAGCATAGAGGGGATGCATTCCGAGCGATAGCCGGATCTTTTTAAAAGGCTGCACGTGAGGATACCCCAGTTCAAAGTGACTGGGCAAACTGCTCATCGCAATCACCGTGATACCTTCACCCTCACATCGTTTCAGTACCGCATTTGGATCGGCATACATATCAATATGGCAGTGTGTATCAATCATTAAATTCCAGCTCTGGTTTTCGCATCGGGACTTCCGATCTGCGAAAATAAAGCTTTTAATTCAGATCTTGTGCGCACGACCAACGCTACATAGGGCCCAAGTTTCAAAATGTCAGATACTCCGTTGATGATCAGCTCCTGTTTAATTTCTTTCGGGCTTAAGTCATGTTTGAGAAAGGCAAGGCAGGCTGCAATATCCTGACCTTTCTTTACGTAGAAGTTAAGGTCACTGATCCGGTCTCCATAGTCTGCATCCTTATCGGCACTTATCTGTATCAGGGCAGCCCTTCTGTAGATACAGGGCATGCATGTGCCACAATGTTTGGCATCAGGGTTCCACTTCCTCATATCGTGCCGGCGTTTTCCGCAAGAATTTGACTTTAAAAGCGTATTGATTTCCGGGTTATACGGAGCAAGCGAGCTAACCATTTCTCCTTTCGTGCTGAACTCAAAAGGATTACTAAGCTGGGTCTGAATCCCTAACCCCTGAAAGAGTACATTCACACCGTCGATCACCTTTGGGTGCGTCGTGCGGGTGCTACAGGCACTTCGCCTTGAAGGGCTCAAAGGATAGTTCAAAGAAACGCTCCCATTTTCCGGAACTATCAGGCTCTTGCCCAATGCATCTGAAACCATACCCCCCAAGCCAATAAACAGGATAGACCGGGACCTGAACGTAGTTTCCCGTTTTTTGTTCTGTTTTT
Organism: Pedobacter miscanthi; assembly: GCF_032678605.1. Lineage (GTDB taxonomy): Bacteria > Bacteroidota > Bacteroidia > Sphingobacteriales > Sphingobacteriaceae > Pedobacter > Pedobacter miscanthi_A. Next base: position 5,265 of record NZ_JAVTSU010000028.1, on the reverse strand, counting down.
CAAGCTCCACCTTGACAGATGGCACCGGTAAAAGCCTTCCTGCATATTTGCTGTTCAAATCATCAAGCAGCTCCTTCTGATCCCCCTTTGGCCCCTTCATCTGGGGATCATAGTGGGACACGACTACGAGTTTATGTCCAGCATTTTCCTCCAAATATTTTATCGCACCGATAAGAGAATCAAGTCCTCCCGAAAACAGATTAACCTGCCCCAGCCCATCATTAAACCTATCCTCGAGATCAGCGGCAGGCAGGGTAATCTCACCTTGTTGAAAATCGACTTCCCAATAGTCTCCGGTTAAAAATGACAGCAGTGAAGATAACTCCACTTTGAATGGTTTCCATAACGCCGGATCCCGGACAGGAAAAACCACGTTTAGTTCGCGAGACCAACCATCCACAGAGTTGGCCCTGCGCAGCACAAAGCGGTCAATACCATAAACTGCCGCAGAAATCATAAAGAAATCAACGGCCTGTTTGGAGGCCTTGCCTGCAAAAGGCAGCAGATCCGAGAAATTGCATTTTACAGTTGAACTGCCATAATCGCCACCGTCTAAATTTATTTTCAACTGGCCGGCATCATAAGCTGCCGCTCCTACAAGTATATTAATTTTCATGTGCAATTATTTTTAGAATTGATTCAAATGTCTGCTCAATAAATGTTTTCCCTTCCTCGCCACGCCAGTCAACAGCACTCAATTTTTTATCTTGTCCAAGTAACTTCACCTGCCCCAGGATATCGTCTTTAATCACCTGAAAGGTTTCAAAACTTACCTGCTCGCCTTTCAGTTGGGTAATTTTCTCCTGAAAACGCTGGGCTAGATGTTCATAAATATAATAGCCCCAGAAAACACAAAGCAGATCTGTCAACCCTTCTCCGGCCGCTGCCTGCTTGATATAATCTTCGAAGGCCTTAAGGTCATTTCCAGTCTGAGCGATGATATGCTCCGTTACCTCAGCAAAAGCCTTGTTGGCAGCGGTTTCATCCATCCCCGCATCACCCGATGAGCAGTAAATCAGTAGGAAATCTATCACAGACTCCACGCTCATTCCAGCGATCTCGATTTCCAGCTCTGTTAGTACCTGCTCAAGGCCCCGCTCCGCTACATCAGTAAAAACAGAAAGAAATTTTCCCGCCGTCCTTAAGCCCGCTTTTCCAATGGAAGTAGACCTACCCTTACTGATATCCGCGGAACCTCCTCCGGTCTTGACCAGGTTCTTCAATGCCCCTCGCAGGTTATTATCCCTTCTATCGATCAAACGCCGCTGGGCTTCCCCGTCGTCCTGTACATTATCGGCATCTTCATCTTCTCGCTGATCTTCCTCCACTGCATTTGCCACCCTGGTAATTGCATTATTTAACGCACCCCAGTTCGGTTGATGCGGAACGCCTGGAATAATTCTTTGTGTGGTTCCCATATAGCTATTTTTGGTTTAATGCATTGTATATGCTTGTACCTTTTTTAAAGGCCTTTATTACATTTTTTATTTCAGGATTCTTTCGCTCTGCTATTTGAAATTCACTTCTCAAACTAAAAGGAATTACGTTTTGGTCAATCCTGGGCAGGATAGCTTTATAGACCTGATCCGCCTGCGGTACCGAGACTGCCATCATTTCAATAAAAACCTTATGGATCTTGCTGTTTTCAGGATGTTTGATCAGCGCTTTTTCCAATAATTGCAATACAATTTCGGTTTCGGCCCCATTCAGGCGGTCTTTGACCTCATCTTTAACCAATTTCTCCACCACACTACCAGCAGGATATTCCAAAAGCGATTTGACGAGGTTTCTGAGGTGAACGGGAACTAAGGACGCCCCACTAAGCGATGATTCCAGCTTATCCCGTGAAATCCAGTAGTAGTCCCGAAGATCCACCCCCGTCAGTCTTGGGCTCACAGCGAGCCATCTAATGATACTTTCTTCGCTCCAATCTTTAAAACGGGTCTTGATCGTCTCCAGATCCTTTTCATCCGCAAGTTCTTCTAAATCCACGATCTCAGAAGGTTCCCCGTTCTTCCCTGCCTGCCACTCGTAAAGTTGCCTAAAGAGTGGAGGTGCAGCATACTCGAGAACCATCAGTTTAGCCAATACATCCTGTTTAAAATCACCAAGTTTGGCAATCTTCACCAACCGGTTCCGTAGCGTATAGGTATTGAGAAACCTCTTAATCTGCCTTGGATTGCCATTAAGACCTTCAGTTATAATGGGTGCGAGGGAAGCAATCAACGATAGGTTTGCCTGCAATTTCTCCTTTTCTTCATCGGTAACCATGGCCTCGATATCTGCAAACCCAAATACACTGTAGCGGTTCTGTTCCCTGTGCTTAGCAAAACTGGTATGCACATTTTCAAAGCTAACATCCAGGTACAGTTTGCAAAAAAGCAATGTCATGTAAGTCTCGACTTCACTATCTGAAAGCCTTGGCAGGTTGTAAGGGATCTGGATCAGCTTCTCCAGATAGTCATTTACGATCCGCTTATTCTGGGTGGCCTTGTCGCCTGCATTTTCAATCGCATTTGTTTTGTAACGGTGTTCTATCGCATGCCTTACAATCCTTGGGTCAGCTCCTATCACAAAGGCCGTATTCTTGACGTTAAGGAAAAGCTTGATCGCCTCCAGGTTCTCTATGATCCTTTCGGGACTGCATCGGTCCAGATCATCAATGATAACAACCAGTTTTTTGATACCGGATTTATCAATCATATCCTCGAATTCATCCCTGAATTCCCTCACCAGTTTACTTTCCTCTTCCGGTGATTCCTTAATAATTCCTTTAATAAAATCTTCAGCACCATCACCTGATAGCTTTGCAGCCAGTTCGGTTCCATTTATACCGGCAAGTTTTGAAACCAGGTGTGGAATCAGCGATGTACCGCCGGAGAGAAGGGCCGCTGCTCCCGGTACGATGACGTTCTTGAAGCCCAGGCTTGCCACCCTCATCCAGTCTACTGAGCGCAAAAGACCTCTGGCCTTATCCTTAATTTTGTTACCCAGGGTCTTGTGTTTTTCAAAACGTTCAATGATGGTCTGCAATAATGCAGCCTTTGCATCATCATAACCTTCGAATATCCAGCCATTAAAGTACAGCACCAGGGTTTCATCCAAAAGGTCATCTTCGTCCTTCCCGGAAAGGGACTCGGAAATAATTTTGAGTATGCTGGACTTCCCGCTACCCCAATCACCAAAAACACCTATTGTCACCGGAAGTACGCTATCATCCTTAATTACATCGATCAAAAGATCTGCATGCACCTTGAACCCTAATAAATCCTCTGAAGTTTCATTATCTGACCACATAATGGTTATGTTAAATTTAAGCTGTTGTTATTTTTCTTTTGTGACCTATCCTTCCAGTATCTTTGGAATGCAATATCCCTGTTGTTCGCCCCTAAATTGATCCACAGGTGATGGACCGCATAGTTTCAATCTTGATAGGATGAATAATACAAAGGGAGTTGTCTTGGAAAGGACCATTGTTGAGTTCGTTAATTAAATAGTTTGTGAATATATCGGTATCCAAACGGCCGTTCTTACGGTTTCCCGTATACCATGAAATCTATATTATAGATACTCTAGGTCTTAGCACATCCTAAAGTATCAAAAAAGACAACCAATATTCACAATTACACGCTGACAGCCATAAATTACTCATTAATGAGTAGCAGCAGCAGATTTACCCTCATGGGCCTTCCGATTATTCTCCTGAAATTCTCCAGGGCTCATGCCCCTTGCGCTTTTGAAATAGGTTGAAAAATAACTCAGCTTGGAAAAGCCCGGTTTATAGGCCACATCCTTCAATGCATCTAGGATTTCACCAGCAATAATTCCACCCCCATCATCATCCTGTCCATGACCACCCCGAACACGCCTTTCCCAAAGGTCATTTTGATCAGACCATTCAGGTTGCTTGAGCGCATGCCTAGCTTCTTGGAATAAAACATTATTTATTGTGATCCTAATAATTTTTACAAAAAAATATAATGCTCTTGATTGATAAATAGTTATTTATTACTAAAAAAAGAAACATTCATAAATGTTATTTCCTTATTATGAACTATTGCCAAACAACAATATTGGCATATAATTTTTCATTATTTGCTTTATTAACATTGTTTATTATCAATTTATCACATTTTGTTTAGGCACTTTTTTATGGCTTGATAATAAAATTTAGTCATAAAATAACTTCTTTATGTGCTTAATTGCACTTAGACACGCAGCTTTTTTTTAGATATTTGTCACAATTTGTTTCGAACACTACAGTTTAAATGAAATCGTCTTTTCATAATTTATAACTGCCTTGCCTATCACGCTTTAATAGCCACCAACTTAAAGGCCTAAAATGTCATATAATTATCACAATTTGATAATTATCATATTTTGATAATTATCATTTTTGGATAATAGTTATTAATGCTATATTTGTAATCAAAATCACTCAAAAACAAATTGCAGAATATGGAAACAGCGACCGAAATTCAACTAAACACTTAAAAAATGAAAGTAATCATTCAGGACGAGCATCTAGGTGTGCTTGCAGAGAATAAGCCCGTAGGCAAACCAAAGTTTCCTACTGAAGTAGTAAAATCTTTTAAAAGGAAATTAACTATTTTAAAGGCGGCCCCTAATTCAAATGCACTAAGAGCAATGGGCTCTCTACACTTTGAAAAATTAGAGGAAAAGAGATATGAAGGTAAGTATTCCATACGTTTAAATATTGCATATAGAATGATATGCCAACTAGACAAGGAAGACAACCTTGAGGTGTTAATTATTGAAGAAATTAATAACCACTATAAATAGATACTACTAAATCCCCCCGAAGTTCGCTCCCTTCGGGGGAATTATAAAACTCAATATATGAACAATCAGGTCTTTAATTCTAAAGGTGCTGAAATCGAAATCACGGCGATTCATCCGGGAGAAATTCTGCTTGACGAGATCGAAGCACGTGAAATTATTAAAAAGGAATTTGCCGAACAAATAGGTATTTTCCCAAATAATTTAAGTCTTATTTTTGCAGGTAAAAGAGATATATCTGCAGCGCTTGCCATAAAAATTGGTAAAGCCCTAGGCACTGGAGGCGAGATGTGGCATAATATGCAATCCGCTTACGATTTCCAGCAAGCCGTTATCCACGAAATGGAAACCGTGTAATTTATTTAAAAACTTTTAGGATGGGCAGCAAACACTGCCCTTTTTTATAGTCTTTAAACTGTAAAACCCAAATTGAATATCTATTATTTATCAATGATTTTGGTGAAT
>NZ_JAVTSU010000027.1:0-66572 GCF_032678605.1 Pedobacter miscanthi | reverse complement strand
CCTTTTTGCTTGATTTTTAGTATATTATCGTTGAACGTTGGGTCAATAAAAGCAGTTCTAAACATATCCTCACCCCATACCAGATTATCTTTGAACACCCCCCTCATCAGGGTATGCTTCTGTGTAATGTTGCCTTTTTGATATATTTCGTAAAGGTTGCACAAACCAACTTATATGACCCCGTCGTACCAATTTTTAATTATTTGTAAGCGTCTTTAAAATAAGGTGTTATGATAAAATTATTATTGGCGAGATGGGGTCAATTGACAGCGGTTTATCCAGTAATAGCTGCTTCTTCGATTTTAATGGCTGTTTTCATAAATCAAAGGTATATACCGAAATAAGCCTTTGCGCTTGATAAAAATCAAGAAATCATCTTTTTTCTGATGCGGCTAAAGGTTTCTGGGGTCATGCCCAGCATAGAAGCTAAATATTGTAAGGGCACCTGATTGAACAGTTCGCGCTGCTGATCGAATAATTTTGTATAATGTTCTTCTGCTGATAGGGAGATGAGGTCAAAGATCCTGCTTTCCATCACCACAAAACATTTACTGATAAACATTTTTTCAAATTCATTCCATTTTGGTATGAGTTTTCCCAGTTCGATATACTGTGAACGTGCTACGGTGAAAACCAGCGTATCGGTTAGGGCCTGTATATTGAATCTTGCCGGCTGACCGAAAAGGAATGAAGAGATGTCGGTCATGAAATAACCCGATGTGCCGATCCACTGGGTCACCTCACGTTTGGATTGCGTAACGAATACCCGGAGTATGCCCGAACTGATAAAACTCATTTTTTCGCAACGGCTACCTGCTTTTTGCCAATATGCTCCTTTCTCAAGCTGTTCGACCTTAAACAGGCTGGCTACTTTTCTGCAATCATCCGGATCGATGCTAAAATAATGTTGAATGTAGTTTTCCAGTTCGTTCATGATACAAAGTTAATCTTTAGCCATTAAAATCTGTTTTTATTGCCATGAGTCAATATGGCTTTTCAATCTAACAAAAGCAAAATCCTGTTAATGCCGATTTTTGTTTATTTTTGACCAAAAATAATAATATGCCATTCAGCGCGCTGGGCTTATCGCCAGATTTCATCAAAATACTATTAAATCAGAATTTCACCTTACCTACGCCCATCCAGCAGGCCGCTATACCAGCCATATTAAATAAAAAAGACGTTTTAGGCATAGCTAAAACAGGTTCTGGGAAAACAGCCAGTTATGTTTTGCCGATATTGATGAACCTGCAGCACACACAAATGCTTAAAAACAGGCATGTAAATGTGCTGGTGTTGGTGCCCACCCGCGAACTGGCAGAGCAGGTAAAAGATGTTTTCAAAACTTTTAGTCCTGCTCTTCCAATACCTGTTAAATCCATAGCCGTATATGGTGGTGTTTCCATTAATCCGCAAATGACTGCGCTTCAAAATGTAAATGTGCTTGTGGCAACTCCGGGAAGACTGTTGGAACTCTTAGATTCAAACGCCGTACACTTATCCAGCATTGAAACTTTGGTGCTCGATGAGGCCGATAAGATGCTTAATCTGGGTTTCAAGGAAGAAGTAGATAAAATTATCTCCCTTTTACCCGAAAAACGTCAAAATATTCTGTTGTCTGCTACTTTAAATGAAGATCTTCAGCTGATCCATCAGGTGCTGCTTCATGATCCGCTGGTGATCAAGATTGAAAGCCGCGAAGATTCTCTTGAACAGATTAACCAGGTAGCCTACATCGTTTCCGAAGTGAAGAAAGGACCATTTTTACGTTATCTGATCAGTCATCATGAAATGAAACAAGTACTGGTATTTGCATCATCTGTTCACACTGCAGATGCTATTGTAAACAAACTGCGTAAAAATAATTTTGATGCCAAAGCGATTCATAGCAAAAAAAGCCAGGGTGCAAGAAATGAAGCTTTGCACCTTTTTAAGTCTGGAAAACTCAGGATTTTGGTTGCAACAGATTTAATGGGGCGGGGGATTGATATCGATCAGCTTCCTTTTGTCATTAATTACGAATTACCACGGTCGCCCAAAGATTATATCCACCGCATCGGACGAACCGGCCGCGCGGATAGTATAGGCGAAGCCATTTCTTTGGTAAGTCCGGATGAACTTCATCATTTTGAAGTGATACAAAAGAAAATGGGCAAAGAAGTTAAATTAATAGATAGCGAGAATATGAATAAGTAAATGCACTATCGGCATTTCAATTGACCTGAATCTGCTTATGCCAGAAATCAAATTATTCCCCAGTCTGAAGAAAAGATTGATCCTTTTAGGCTTAGTTATAGCTTTAGGAACTCTGGTTGTTGCCCTTGTACCTTTTCCCAGCGCTTCTTTTATTTTGTATTTCGGGCTTTGCCTTGCAGCTTTCTGTTATATGCTGATCCGGTTGTTTAACCGCAAGCCAGTACTTGTTTTATCAGAGGCAGGCGTGCTATCGGGCATGACGATGAATGGTGCAAAAATTGGACTGGTTTTATGGACAGACATTAGCGAAATTAGAAATACGCGTGCATTTTGGTTGTTCAAGGGCATCGAACTTCATGCAAACGAGGCCATTGCTGAAAAATACCAATCAAGATTAGAGAAAAAAGACCGGGTAGCCAGAAAAACATTTATCATGCACCTCAGTTGCGATGAGATAAACATGAAACACGATGAACTGTTTTCACTGTTAGAACGCTACTGGAGTTTGTATAAAAAGGACAGTAAGTTAGGTTAACGATCATCTAAAACAACGGTCAACAAAGCGTTTAAGCTATATTTTAAAACTTGCCTTTCTTAATCTCCTAAAAAAGATGCAAACCCAGAGGCTGCATCTTAAATACATGTTTTTTTCTTATGATTGTTTTGGTCAATTCTGCTTTTTGTTTTTATAACTTTACCTGTAACGTAATATAAAATGCCCTGGCGTCAGAGGGTACAATGCCTGGCCCGGGATAACTATCCGCCCGCCTGGTAAAATAACGCTCATCGGCAAGGTTGTTTACGGACCCCTGCAGACTAAAAGTTTTGTTAAACTGATAAGCAGCCGAAAGATCCATCACGGTATAAGCTGGGATCAATCCATTAATGGCGTTACTGGTAAAAGTGGCGTTGGTAGCATCGGTAAACTGCTCACTGGTATAGGCCAGCTGGTAACTTGCCGATAACTTTTTATATTGATAGCTAAGTCCGGTTTTAAATATAACATCGGGCGCCAGTTCAACCTTGCGGTTATTATAGGCAGATACTTTACTGTCGATGTAGCTTGCGTCGATCAGTGCAAGGTTAACAAAAACCGACAGTTTAGTGTTGTTATGCTGAGGAGCGATAAAATGAAGTATCTCCAATTCTGCAAAAGATTCCAGTCCGATATTGCGCGATTTAGAGATGTTGGTGCGGTAACGATAATCGTTAAAGTTGGCATCTGCCGTATCAACCGTGCCAATCCTGTTATCATAATTAATGGCAAATACACTCACGTCATAATTAAATACGCCCGATACATTACCCCGCATACCCAGATCTGCTGAATAACCTTTTTCATCCTGCAGGTTGGGATCGACCTGGATGTTTTTATTTATCGAACGGATGTCGTTAAAATTAATGGCTCTATAGTTCTGTGATATGTTGCCATAAAACTGCATGGCTTCGCTTTTGAAATAACTCATGCCAATACCCCCGATAACGAAACTCCTGCCATTGTTTTTGTTTTCGTTGGTGAGTTTTTTGTAGATAATGTTTCCTGCAAAATCCTTATTTACCTGGGTGTAAAAACCATCGGCTTTCGTTACAATGTTTTCAAACCTGATTCCGGGGATAATGCTAAACCTTGGGGTGATCCTAAAAATATTCTCTGCAAATAAGGAGAGGTTGTTATTGGGGAAATCATATTTCGAATAGTAATCATTATCAGCAGGATTATAATCAAAATCTGATCTAGAACCCGTTTTAGCATTATTGCCCAAACCCTGTTCGCGATCGGTATGGCCGTGATAATACCTTACACCCAGCAACAGGTTTTGCGGGTTACCTTTTAGTTTATACGAATAAAGTAAACGCGTTTCATTGCCATAGTTGCCGTATTTGTCTTTAAATAAATTTCGGTCATCATTCGGATCGGCCCTGCTGATATAATCCAAATTGCCAAGCGCATCTCGCGAGGCAGAAAGGCCAAAAAAACGCGAATTGAGTTTTAAATGATCATTCAGTTTATAATCCAGGATAAAAGCCCCGAGATTCCAGTTCACTTTAAACCAATTTCGCTCCCGTATTGATTGGCGTGGGTCTGATTTAAAACCAGCATCGGTAAGGCCGCCTGGTTGTTGGGCCAGATAATCCATATAGGTGTACTGAAATGTTAGAGATAGCCTATCGGTAGCTTTGTAGGTAATGCCTGCGTAAGCTGTATTTACGTTAAACTGAGAGTTTGGCCGCCAGCCATCACCCTGTTTATGCTGAAAGAAAGTATAATATTGAACCTTTTTAATGGTACCGCCAATGCTGTTGGTGGTATTGAAAAATCCCCATGATCCGGCTGTTTCGCGTGAAGTAACTTCGATTGCCTTGTCGGTAGGACCTTCCTTAAGTTTAAAGTTGATCATTCCGCCAAACTGGGTACCATATTGTAATGATGATGCTCCCCTTAATATTTCAATCCTGTCTGTTAATTCTGATGGGGGTGAATAATAACTTTCGGGATAACCCAGTGCATCAGCACTGATATCATAACCGTTTTGGCGGGTATTAAAGTTGGTTACACGGTTTGGGTTTAATCCACGTCCACCTATACCAAGCTGGATTCCCGAAACATCATTTTCCCAAATGTTTAGTCCGGCTATTTTTGAATAAATCTGCCTGGTATTATTGGTTGCTTTGTTTCCGGTAACATCATCAAGTACAATCACCTCACTTTTTTTTCCGGCGTTTATGGTTGTGCCTTCAACAGCACTTAAACGGGTAATACCAAAAGTTTTTTCTTTAGCCGCTTTTACATCTACATCCCTGATCTGCTCTACGGTTTCTTCCATCACAAAATCCACAGCGATATCGGAGTTGACCTTTATGGAACGGGTGATCTGTTTAAAGCCAACGGATGAAACTTCGATGTTATAATTGCCAGCAGGAACGTTAGTTAAATGGTAGTTGCCTTCTGCATCGCAAGCCACGCGGTAGCTTGTGTTTTTTAAAACGACTGACGCTCCTGCAATCGCTTTGCTGGTACCATTTTTAACACTTCCGCTTAAGTTGAAACTTTGTGCGGCCAGTTTCAGACTGCTTATAATCAAGATTGTGGTGATCAGTATAAAAGTTTTTTTCATTCTGTTTGTTTAAATGGAAGTATCCATTTTTTATGGGCAAAATTTTCTTGTTCTTTGGCGAGATTAACCTTGCTGTCGATATATAATCTACTGCCGCTGCCGTTAAGTGTTACATAACTATCGGCAGTTACTACCGGATTTTTAATGCCTTTTTGCTGGTACTCATGCGCGAGAAAATGTGCGAACTGTAAAATCATGTCGGGCTGTGTAGCCATCTGCCTTTCCTGAAAACCGGTAAGGTAGGCCGAATTGATAATTTCAGTCTGCTTACCTGTGGCCGGGTCTTTTACATGAAAGAAAGCTGTGCCGCCTTTTTCCATGAGCATTACCCGCCACGAAAAACGGTATCCTTCTTCTGTCCAGTACAGCTTGCCAGGATACAATAAATATCGGAGTGGGAGCAATAGCTGGATGGAAAAATGTATCATCAATACCGCCAATACCAGTTTCAGTTTATTGGGCGCCAATTGATAAACCGCGTTTGTTTTTAATGTTTTATTGCCTGATCTGAAAAGAACCTTTCTTAAAAAATTGATTATCCTGATATGGGTTTCAGGAGAAAAAAAGATCACGGTAACGCAGATCATGATATAAGGGAACATGCCGATCTTAAAAAACAGTCCGGTTGCGAGGTGAAAAATGATCACCAAAATGTAGGCTGGCTTTCGTGTTTTGCGGCTCAATAAAAAGAAACCGATCAACAGATCGAACAACATCCCTGCCCAGCTAAAAAAAAAGGCTACCCATTGGTGCGTTAACAAAGGGCCAATAATAGGAAACTGGCTATTGGCGGGCAGCCATATTTTAAGTGGGATGGCTACAATGAGCCAATCGTAAGTAAGTTTAGAAATGCCAGCAAAAAAATAAACGAGTACAAGCTGGAGTTTAAATATGCCAGTAGTCCAAATCGGTACCTGACTAATCTGCAATTCAGGTTTGCGTGCAACATCTAAAGAAAAATACCGGTGCGCTGGTACCCATAGCATTAAAAAGGCCATCACACTAATAAAGTAGTAATGGTTGAGGTAGGTTGTTTTATCAATAAGCTCTACATAGGTAAAGCCTATAAAAAAAGCTATGCCGGCAACCCGGTAAAAAAGACCTAAAATAATCAATACAGCAGCTACAATTAATAAAGCAAACAAAGCATACATACCGAAGGCTCCTAATGGTTTTATCCAATCAAAACCGTAGAAGGTAAAGTGAAACCCAGGTTTAATATAAAAAGCATATACCCATCCCCTAAATAAAAAACGGATGGTACTCACCAGCATAATGCTCCCAAACGCTATACGTAATACAGCCAGGGGAGCAATATGTGTTTTTTTATCAAACGTGGAGTATAGTCGCTCCATTACCGTACTGCGCATTGTTGATTAGTCTCCGTCGTTGTCGCCATAGGTGATTAATATGCCCAGCGATGAGGTCATATCCGTTTTAAGCAAAACCGTTAATTTTTGCAGTTCGGTATACACCGCTGTTACCGCTGCCGGCGTATTGGTTATCTGCGTGGATAATGGATCGGTTAAGGTCTGAACTTTAGCAATGGCTACCGTAAACTGATTTTTTATGACATCGTTCAAAGAACCGCCATTGTATTTGGCATTGGCCTGTATCAGGTAGTCGTCGAAACCACTACCATCTTTACCGAGGTAAACATTTTGTAAAGCCTGTAAGTGCAATAGCACGAGTTGTGCTGAAATTTTTGAATAATAAGCCTCAACTTTCTGAGGAAAGGTATTGCCCATCGACTGTGCTCCAGCCGGAACACCAACCTGATAATTTTTCAAGGTTTCGTAATCATAAACAATCTGGTTAATCAACTGTCCGGTAGAACTCCCCACATCGGTGCCCGTTGCATTGATGAAAGTGTTTTTATAAGTGCCATTCCAGGCATTCAATACAGTTGATGCATTGGTTTTCATTTCGTCAGCCAGGCTGGCCAGATAAGTTTTCCTGTTGGCTGCCTTGCTATCGCTGGTATATTGAACAAGTATTGCTGCATTGTCTGTACCTGTGCCAAACAACAGGTAATCAAGGGCAGGCAGGCCTTTTGCCGATAGGTTAGCTAATAAAAGCGGATTGTATGTGCCCGAGTTCACATTGGCGTTAATTTGGTTCACATCGGTAGGGTAGGTGTTTGTGTTTACGCGAAGACCTACATCGCCCGCTGGCCCAAATTCGTATATGGAAGTAGATTGCCATTGTTTATATGCGGCCTGGAAAGCATTTTGTAATGTGGTCAATTTAGCCAGGTCAGGTGCCGCATTAAAGGCAGTTACTGCAGCATCCAGGCTTACTGCGGTAGCCAGGTACGCCGTATACGCTGGGATAATCATGTTGGTACTCATGTTGGTTAGCATAGCCTTACGGTCGAAGGAAGAACCTTTGTCGCCCGTTCCGTTATCATCGCTGCTTGCTGATTTTTTGCAGGATTGAACCAATATAAATGCCGATACGGCTATAATGGCCAGATAGATAATTTTGCGCATAATATTAACATTAAAACCACCCCTGCTTTAACAGCATGGGTGGTTAATTTATGATTGAATGATTAATCTTTTGTTTATAGGATATCTTTTACATCCTCAAAATTGTATTGTTTGGCAACAGCATCCCTGATGGTATTCACATCGGTTAGCGTCAGATCATAAAAACTTTTTGGGAACAGGGCCAGCAGAGTTGTAATCTGTGCATCGGTAGTAATCCTTTTTGGATTGTATTTAATCGAGTTCACAAAACCATATAGTTCAGATACACGGCTGTTTCTAAGAATATTGTCGTTTATTGACTCTTTTGCCTCTTTTACTTCCTGTAAAGCAGCGGCTCCAGTTAGTCTTTCCATCGTAGTGAGGATAATATTGGCCTGTGCCACAATTGTTGGTTTATCTTTAGCACTGATGGCTGCCCTTCCTTTTAAGAAAGCGTCCATCAGGATTTTATTGGCCTTAAAACCATCATCAACCTGTGTGCTGTAGCTGCCCCAAAGTTTAGCGCCAACTTTATTGGTCGGGAAATCGATAGGTACGCCCCAGTAACCAAAGGCCAGATCCCATGCATGTTCTAAGGCCGTTGAACCGTTTACAAGGGTGGTATTGTCGATAGTCTGGTTCGCAGCCGCGTTCATTGTAGTTACAATCTGATAAGTAATCAAACCGCCCATTAAACCTTTGTTAAATACTTGCGCGTAGTTTACGCCAAGACTGGTTAGTGCATATTTCGATGCGTCATTTGCCGAACTTGCTGCTACACCAGCTACACCTCTGCTTGCAGGGGTAGAAGCTACTGCATTTACTTTACTTAGCGAATCGATCGCGCTCAGTACATCTATTTTATAAGCTGCGGCAAACTGATCGTTAAGTTGTAATCCTGAGGTATTATACGCTGCCGTGGTAAACGGTGCATTGGTATTGGTCAACATTGCTTTTGCCTTTGCACCGTCAAAAGTACCTGTCAGGGCATTTTTCATCAGGTTCGATATTTCGGTAACCATGCCCAGGCGGGTAGTGGCATCAGCGAAATTGGCATTGGCAAAATTATAGGTTGTAGGTACTGTATAAACAGGTGTAGGTTCTTCTGGTATAGGTGAATCTGATTTTTTGCAGCCCGCCATAAACAGGAGTACCGCCAAAGAAAGGATGATTGCCGTAAAAGACTTTTTCATATCGTTGCTGATTAGTTTAATTTTATGGCTCAAAATTAGAACGGACAGCACAGGCAATCAATACCCCCTCGGGGGTATATTTATAATTGATCTAAATAAAGATATCGTTTAGGTAACTTAAAATCAGGATCAGTTCGGAGGCATGTTTAAAGGTAAAACCCAACTTTTTGATGATGTTTTTGCGGTGTGTTTTGATGGTGTGTACACTCAAAAATAGCTTATCGGCAATGTCCTTATTGGTCATCCCATCGGCTATAAGCTGTACAATTTCCACCTCTCGGTACGAAAGATTGGGTTCTATGCCATGAAAAGGATTAACAGCATCCCGGCCACGTATGGTTTGTAAAGTTTGTTCACAATAAAAACGCTCTCCTTTGGCAGTTGCATAGATGGCCTGAATAATTTCGTCGCGACTGCATCTTTTGAATACCAAATTCTTCGCGCCTTTATTGATGAGTTCTAGAATATGGTCTCTGCTTTCTTTGTTGGAGAGTAAAAGAACCCGAGAGTCTTCCAAATGAGGATAAACAAGAGTGTCATCGCTAAAATCGTTGTCCATCAAGACTACATCAGGCTTAAGGTCGTTTACCAGTTTCACCAGTTCAGTAATGTTTAATGCCGTGCCGGAAATACCGATATCGTCAACTGTAGATAAAATAGATACCAGGCCTTCTTGGGTAAGAATTTGGTTATCTGCAATTACTACGTTGATCATTGTTGTTATTTAGACTTTGTATAAACAAAACTACGTAAATTATATGTCCATTGGAAAATTGTAATAGTATTAATAGGGTTTAATAAAAAAACTATGATTTTTCCTTTGTGGCAATACGTGAGAAACGACTAAGGAGTTGCCTCAGTAAATTTTTTCCCTGATCAGTTTGATCAACAAATCAGGTTTGTCGTTTTATGGAGTAATATGGTTATGGCTGGGAAATAAAATTTCCAATGTAATTGTTTAACCGATAATTTTTCTCTTAAAATCTGAAAATATCATCTAATTCTACAATGTGTTTCCCATTTGGAAGACTATTTGGGGCCTTGGCCAGTTTTTCGGCCAGCAAGGAAGTGGGGAGGGGCTTGAATTTTTTGATCAAACCTAAAGCGTTCAGGAATTTTAACACACCAGCCGATATCTTTTCACCCAGTCGATCAGAGTCTTTTCGCAATAAAAGTCCCGGTCTGAAAATGATGTACTGATCCAGGGCCAATTTTGAAATATCCTCTTCCAGTTCGCCTTTTAATTTAGAATAAAATACTTTGCTGGTAGCAGAGGCACCATAAGCAGATAATAAAACTACCCTGGTCATATGGTTTCTTTTGGCAATCTCTGCAAATTTCAATGGGATGGCATAATCGATATGCCGTTGTTTATCTTTTGATCCGGCCGCTTTTAGTATGGTGCCAAGGCATATAAATAATACATCGCCATTAATCTGTGCGGATACTTTTTCCAGATCATCAAAATCAGTCAGAATTTCTTCCAGTTTGGGATGGGTGATTTGAGTAGTACGGCGTACAAATATGACAACCTCTGTATAGGTGTTATCCTGCAACAATACATTCACTAGGTCTTTTCCGGTAGCACCCGTGGCTCCGATGATCAGCGCTTTAAAACCTTTAATCACGTATTGGAAGATGAGATCGTGAAACGCGCGTTCGGTGAGGAGACCGTCTATTATTTCAAAGTATTGTTTACGGATCCACGGGGCTGGAATTTAAGAAATCAGGTAGCGCATGGCTTGCTAGAGCCGGAGCACTTTAACCAGCAAACGGCCCAGCGCCTGATGCATGCGTTCTTCTGCCTCGGTATGATTCGTTGGCAGAACGACCCACCTATTACCCTAGAGGAAGAATAGAGACATGAGCATCGAATTAGCGCAAGAACACAACTTGAACTATTACAGGGAATTAGCACTGATTATGAACAATGATTAAGAGAGGAGACTTTAAGGCATGCTTTCCCTTTACGGATGCAAGGGTACATTATATTTTCCTTGCCCGTTGTTCTGCCTGACATGGATGCTAAAAATATATTCCAGTAAACGAATTACGATTCCATCAGCATCTTCGATACGGTTTACTACTTTGACAACGACAACTTGCAATTGCGCAGTAGATTAGATAGAATTAAAGTCAATACCTAGCAGTTCTACATCTTATCTATTTGGGCGAAACTTACAGAATAAAATTTTACTATTTTAGTATTGAAATAATTATCTAAAAAATGACCGGCTTAATTCAATTCTTAACCAAAATACAAACTTTCAACCTCCTTATTGTTACCACAGGTGAACTGAAGAGCCCCATGAAAGAAGATGGAAATAAGCCAGCTTATAGCCTTGCGCACGAAACCCACTATTATGATTCGTTTACCTATAAGAGTGAATCCATTGTATTGCCTTTATCAAGCACCCGTTCGATAACGGTTTTGTAACTCCTGTTCCAGTCCAGTTTGTCAAAATCAAAGTCCCAGAACAGTACCTTTGGAAGGTCTGGTCTTCTGACCTTTTGTATCAGTGGCTGTCTTTCAATCTTGATTTCATCGTTTTCGAATGGAACCTGGATAAACCGCTTCAAAGTGACCCCATCTCGCCAGAAATAAATTCTATATAAAGTATTGTTTGTCATTGGGTTATGAATTTGGCGACAAGGGGTCAAATAAATTGGTTTGTCCACTATTGGAGTTCTACCCTCTTTAGTGGCTGATTATCGGGAGATGTTGGTGGAAGCGGGAGAACTGGATGACGAACCAAGCTGTTCGCTTGCCGAGGCATTGAACAAACAGGATCTTTTTATCAATTCGGTTCTGGCCAATATGGGGTCATCATTTCTGTGGCAGATGTTGCGTACAGGGATAATAGAAAACCGTGGTTTCTTCCTTAATCTTGGCGGTTTAAGGACACAGCCTATAGGGATGTAGTTGTTTTTTAAAACTTTCCGGCGGCGGGCTTCGCCCGCCCGTTTTTCGGCAGCGGTTTTCCCTGGCACCACGCCCTGTCAAAAACAGACTGCCGCGTTTAAGATGTGCCTAAATCATCAATGTAGTCTATCAATAAGTTGGACGCATTAAGGATTTATAGTATTTGCCTGTTTTTGTTGAGTTATCTACTGATTCAATCCTTATCGTAAATGTCATATTCACTACTGCAAAGTACCTCGAACTTTTTGAAAAATTCGCCCCGATGGTAAAACATGTAGGTAACCGGGCTGGTCTTTAAACCTGTTCCCGCTATGTGCCAGTCTGATTCACATATTATCTCCATCAATTGGTCTTCCGTAAAATTGTATATATCTTCATTTTGCACGTAAATCAGTATACAGTTGTTTTTTCCTGCGGTTACCAGCCATCCGCGCTGAATGAAATATTCGGCCAGGAGCAACGCTCTCGCCTTAACATAATCGCTTGACTCATTATAATCCTCGCTACTTCATTAACTCTAACGGTTCGAAGTGTTCTCATGAACTTTTTTTTCTAACCTCTCGGGGTTTGATGTCAAAGCCCGAAAAACAACATTGAACTGTGATGGCAAAGCTGATCCCCAAAGGTCATTAGCCCGGTCTTCCGGAAGTCTCGAAGTGCGTCCTATCTTGATAATGCCGGGCATCGCTTCGTTGGTCAGGATATAAACAAAGCCTACAGAGAATTCTATCATAATTGGTAGCTGGTTGAACAAATTTTAAATTAACCTGCAAATCACCATGCTGAAAAACAAGTGGCCAATTTTTGGGATATCCAGGCTTAAATTTCGTTATATTCCCACACGCCGGAAATGGTAAGCAAAGTCAGTCCAGGTTGTTTTTCACCATAGCTGAAAACACAAATATATTTTGAATGACAAGACGGACAATCTGTTCCAAAGTACAATGTTGGTAAATTATTTACTGTCAATTCTCCAAAGTGAAGTAAATTTATGGAGGTTTCGGAGACAATTTTATTTTCTAATAATTCATTTTTAGCTAAAACCTTTTCGTTATTGTACAATTGGAAAATCGGAAAGCCTGATTCATAAGGTGTTATTTTGATGATATTTTCGTGGCTACAGTCAGAACATTTGAATTTTACCTCTGCTGAGTTACCAATCTCTGCATTACTGAACGTGTTTTTAGCAACAGAAGCCTGTTTTTTAACGAATATTTTTTTTGAAATCGAATACATCTAAATGATTTTATTGTGCAATAACTACGCCAACAGCCCCCGGGTATTTTCCACTCGGGTTTTTCTTAATTGTTACTTTAATATACCCTTCCTGAGCCAATTTATTCCAGGTTTTTTGGTAGCCAGTCGCTGGATCGATCGGGATTTTCCACATCGTCTGTTTTCCATAACCCGCCTGATTAAACCAGGGGATAATATCTGCTGTTTGGCCTTTGAAATTTAATGAATTATTTAAAACTTCTATTTCATAATAAAAATCATAAGTATTTTCCGGTTGATTCAAGGCCCTTTGCCCGAAGGTATACACAATTCCATTGATAACTGGACTCGTAAAACTTCCTCCTAAGGTTGGAGCTCCTGTTCCGCTGTAGGTTCCAATCGCACCACTGTATCTATCGTATTTCTGTCCCATTGTGATTGGTGTATCATCTACTGTATTAAAACCTCCGTTTGCAGGTGGCCATTTTTCGTTTAAATTGTTGTTTATAAATAGCATTTCCAGTTCGCCCCACTTTTGTTTCTTATATAAATCGTAAACCTGGTCCCTCATCGTCTGGCTTACAGTGTTTGAAGGATCATAGGTCGCAGCCAGTTGGTTTGCGTTTTTGTAAAATTCAGTGGTTACCGTAACTGGTGGTTCATCTAAAAGACCATCCTTATCTGAGCGACAAGCCACAGAGAATAGTGCAATGTTTAAAAGTAATAGGTACTTTAATAAATTTTTCATAGCTGTTAATTTAGTTTGGTAAAGGGATGATTTTAAAAATGGATTGGTAATGACAGTAGAATAAGACATCAAACTGCATTGCGAATCTAATATTTTTTAATGATAAAAAATACAACTTAACAACATTATCAACTATATATTGCCCTCACTGGCTCATGTATGCGACTTGTGAAAATATGCAGAAGGCATGCTTACACCAAAGCGCCGAAATAAAAAAACTGAAATTATGCGATTTTAGACTTAACATTTCGAAATGATAGATGAGCTTAAACCGGAAACACCGGGTAAGTCCCAGCTACTGGAATATCCAGGTGAATCTTAAAAATGTAAAGCGAACTGTATTTGAACCGACGGTAATGGCAAATAGGAATTTGATCTTTTATTAAGTAATTTTAGAATAAAAAAATATGAAAGCACTGATCATCGGAGCTACTGGCGCTACAGGAAAAGACCTGGTTAATGTACTTTTGCGAGATCCTGAATATACAGCAGTGACAATATTTGTACGATGTCCAACGGGGATTTCAAACCTGAAGCTGACTGAAGTCCTAACCGACTTTGAAAATTTGGATGAAGTTTCTGGTCAAATTAATGGAGAGGTGCTATTCTGTTGTCTTGGAACGACATTAAAAGCTGCCGGTTCGAAAGATAACCAACAACATATCGATTATGAAATTCCGTTAGATTTCGCTGTACTTGCCAAAAGCAATGGCGTTAAGCGCATGGTATTGTTATCTGCCTATGGCGCTTCCGCCAAAAGCAGGGTATTTTATTCGAGGCTCAAAGGTATGCTTGAAGACGGCGTTGCAAAGCTTGGATTCGATCAATACATTACCTTCAGGCCTGGTTTATTGGTGCGGAAAAACTCAGATAGGGTAGGCGAACGTATATCAGAAGGCCTGTTGAACTTTCTCAATGGGATAGGAATAGCCAGAAAATTCAAGCCGCTACCCACCGCATTACTGGCAGAAAAAATGGCCATGGCACCAAAGGTTTTTAATGGCGGTCAGCTCTTTTTGGAGCTGGATGAAATCTTTAAAGACAAATTGGAAGCAGGTGCGCCTAAGAAGCAATAGTGGAGACAGGTCTGTTCATTTTTGATACTTATTTGCCAATCACACCATTCTATATCCTGGTCAGAAACGAATATTCTTATTGTCCGTTTACATATTTACTTTAATCCTTGAAAGCCTTAACCGATTAAAGAATGCAGCGTAACTGGATAGGGAAAAGTTTTGGTGCATCTGTTAAGTTTAAAATTGAGACTTCAGACTCCGGACTATATTGAAGTTTTCACCACGCGTGTAGATACCATTTTTGGTGTTTCTTACCTGGTACGCTGTTTTTAACAGGGTATGTGTAAATTTTTGCCATTGGTATGTAATTGGTATTGCTTTAACAGTTAATTTACAAATGCCCGGTATGAACCGATTTATACTAACGCGAAACAGGCTGTTGTTCTTTTTCTACTTCTTAGCAGACGCTGTTATTCACAGGTAAATATTGACGCTGGATAATATTTTTTCAAGATATAAACAAAGGAGTCCTGGTTGCCAGTTTTCTTGATGATGAATAATCGGTTAATATGTAAGATCATGTCTCAAAATGGTGGTCAATTGTTTTTTTTAAGGGCCTGTATGTATTGTAGGGGTGATTTTCCGAACTCTTTTTTAAACGCCCTTGAAAAAGTAGAGCTGCTTTGGAGCCCGGTTCGTTCGGCTACTTCATAAAGTGGAACATCCTCATGGGTCATAATTTTAATGGCTTTTTTTAACCGTGTTGTTCTGATGAAGTCTCCAACTGATTGATTGGATATACTTTTAATCTTCTGATAGAGCTTTGTTCGGCTAATGAAAAGGCTGTTACAAAGATAGTCGACGTCTAACCCCGGATCTTTGATGTTGTCCTCTATCACATTCAAAAGTTTGCTGACAAATTCTTTATCTTTATCAGAATGCACAAGTTCCGTTGCTTCGCTTAGGTAATTTTTAGCATACTTATCTTTTATTCGCTCCGATTGTTCGAAAAGGTTATGTATGGTTAGCAGCAGGAGCTCAGCGCTTATGGGTTTTGCAAAATAAAAATCTGCACCCGATTCCATACCGGCAATTTTGGCATCAATGGCATCCCTTGCAGATAAAATAATGAAAGGAATGTGTCGGGTTTCAAATTTTTCTTTGATCAGTCTGCAAAATTCAATTCCATTCATTCCAGGCATCATCACATCACTGATAATCAAATCAGGGATGTGTTCTATGGCGAGTTTAAGGCCATCATTGCCATTTCCGGCCTGATAAATTTGATAGGTGTCTGATAATGTTGATTTTAAATAAGCTAAGAGTTCATCGTTATCTTCTACAATTAAAACCCGTTTTCCGGATTTCTCCTTAGAAAAAAGGCTGTTATCTTCTTTTTTAACTGATGGGGCAAGTATCGAATGGTCTATTGGTTCAAGTTTGTGCTCCAGGGAATGATCGCCTGATAAAATTTCGTTTTCCAAGTAATCGCCCTTACCGATTGGGATGCCGATAATGATTTCAGTTCCCTGATTTCTTTCGCTATAGACATAAATGTCGCCTTTATGCAATTCGGTAAGACTTTTTACCAACGCCAAACCAACTCCGGATCCTAAATGCTCTGTGCTGACGCGATAGTAGCGGTCAAAAATCTTATGGATGGATTCATTGGATATTCCGATGCCTGAATCATAGATACGGAAATAGATATGCGCTTTTCCATTATGGGTTTCGTTGATCAGTTTAAAACCGGTACCATATGCAGGCTCAAACTTGTTGATGTCAGTCAATATTTCAAATAAAATCTCTCCGCCTTCTGGTGTATATTTAAAGGAGTTGTTCAGCAGATTGAAGAGGATCTTTTCTACGAGTTGAATATCCAGAAATCCTGTTAATGATAGGAAAGCATCCGGTGTGGTCCTTGTGGTAAATGAGATGTTTTTTTTAGTTGCTAATGCATTAAATTCTTGTGCCAGATTATTGGCGAAATCTTTAATAGTAACTTCCTGCACCTGAAGTTTGATGATTTGGTCGGCAATCTTCCTAAAGTTCATAATCTCACTGATAAGATTTAACAGCCTTTTTGCATTTCGGTGCATCAGCTGATATGAACTGTCGAGTATTTCACTTTGGTTCTGTTTGATTAAAGTTTCCAGGGGTCCAAGGATCAGCGTAAGCGGCGTTCTGAATTCATGTGAAATATTAGTAAAAAACATCAATTGCTGATCGGAAAGTTCTTCCTTATGCCTGTGCATTTCTGCTCTTCGGTTTTCATTTACTTCCCTGATTGCGATTTCTCGTTTAAGCCTGTACCAACGTGCCTGAGCAATGTAAATAGCGGCCAGGCCGGCAATAAGAATAATAATATAGAGCGATTTAGCCAGGGTTGATTTCCACCATGGAGGTGAGATTAAAATAGATGTTTCTGTGGTAATATTACTCCAGATTCCATCATTATTTGTTGCCTGAAGGATAAATTTATAAGTTTTAAAATCCAGGTTGCTGTAAGCTGCACTTGGGTTTTTTCCATCTGTATATTTCCATTCGCTGTCGAATCCTGTTAGCTTGTACCTGTAGTTACATTTTAACGGATTTGCAAAATGCATGGCCGAGAAAAAAATGATAAAATTATTCTGTTTATGGTCAATCTCAATTGCATTCCCATAACCGATTGCATCACTGCTTAAATGTGCTGTAGAATTAAGGTTGTTATAATCAGGTTTAAGGTTGTTGATCAATATATCGGTAAGAATGGGTTTTGCCTCAATGGTATTTGGTTTAATATCCATTGGATAGAAATAATTTAAACCGTTAATCCCACCAAAATATAAGGTTCCGTCCTCACCTTTAAAAGATGCCCCTACCTTAAAACTATTGCCCTGTAAACCATCATTTTTATCATATCGCGTTAATTTTCCTGTTTTAGGATCAAGACATTCCAGTCCGTTTCCGCCCATCCAGATATTTCCATCATCATCGATTTCCAAACTCTCAACATCATTAAATACGCCGTATTTCCCGTTGTAAATTTTTATGGAATAAGAATTATCTTCTTTCAGGTCAAGCCGGTTTAATCCACCCCCTATGGTACCGATCCAGTAGGTATTGTCACGCTGTTTACTTATCGGGTAGGTATAATCAGAACTTAGCGAATTCTTTTTCTCCGATCCCCGGTATTCAAAGGTTTTTGTAATATTGCCCTGTTTGTCAATGTAAAGCCTTTTTAAACCATTGGTACTCGAAACAAAAAGCTGCGGTTTATTTCCATCTGCAAAAATAAAATAACCCTCACCATAATATTTAACTTTGAAATTGTTTTCGCCGTCTCGGTATATAACACCAAATTTCTGGGTATGGTTACCAAACCAGATATTTCCATAATAATCTTTAACCAGTGTTTCGATTACATAAGATGGGAAATTTTCATATCCTTTTGGTTTATAAATGGTGGTTCTATTTGGTGCCAGTATCTCTATTCCCCCGTTTGTACCTATCCATAAGTTTCCGTCGTTATCTTTCGTTAATGCCGTTACCACATCATTTTTTAACCGAGTGGACGAATTGTATGTATTATAAAAAGTAAAGTTTTTCGACTTAAAATCATACCGGTTTAAGCCATTTCCTCCCGTTCCGATCCATAAATAATTTTTCTCCGAAAAGATCGATCTTACAAAATTTCCGGAAAGGGAATTAGCAGATTTAGGATCGTTTTTGAGGGTGTAAAAAAGTTTTTCGTTTAAGTCACAATAATTTACACCGTTGCCAAAGGTGCCGAGCCAGAGGCAGCCAGATCTGTCGATTATTGCCTTGGTAAATGAATCTGAACTCAGGCTGGGCGTATTCTTGTTATTTACGGACTGAATAAAATCCAGATTATGATTTAACCTGATTAACCCATTGCCTGTATTTAGCCAATAATCTGATTTTCCGTTCTGAAATATGTCTTTTATCCTGCTAATCTCCCGATGGGTAAATTGTTTGGTCACTGTTAATTGTTTGTTGGTTTTTGCGGGAACCAAATAAATAGTGCTTGCGTCTGCCGTAATCAGGTTGTTCTCCTGGTCAATATAAACGAGTGATAAGTTTTGCCCTGGCAAGCCTGTAATCTTAATGCGATTTAGGTGCTGGGTTTTATCAATCGTCCAGATCCCCGTATTGCTCGATAAATAGATGGTTCCGTTGTTGCCAAGAAACAGATCAGAAAACCTGGTTTCGTTAGGTTGATTGACTTTTAATGGCATTAAAAAAGTATCTTGAAGGTTGTAGACCTTAAGCACTCCGTTAATGAGTCCATAAATGCGGTTATCAGAAGATTTCACCATTTTACCTAAATATGGAGAGATCTTACTTGTTGTTTCTACCAGATCGTGATAACGTTCTTTGCGTGGATCAAAATACTGCAGTCCATCTTCAGTACCCAGCCAGATATTTCCATCGCTGTCTGGATAAACAAAGCGGATCCTGTTTTTGTAGGCATTTTTTATCGGGTGGTTATTATTATAATACTTATTAATAGTATAACCATCAAATCTATCAAGGCCAAAATAAGTGGCAACCCAGATATAGCCTCTATTGTCTTGTGCGATATCGTTGGCATCAGTATGCGATAGCCCTTCATCAACAGTAAGGTGCTTAAAGTTAAACGAATATGGTTGTGCTGAAATATTGGAACTTCCTCCAAGGATGATCAGAAATATTAAAAGAGCCATTTTAGCTACCTCTGTGGCAATCAGCGATGACCGGTTTTTACTCATCATTTAAGCGTTTGGGTTTTGGTGGTGGAATAGCTATTTATATCCTTAGTTGAATTAGCAATTTAATGACAAAAGTTCAAATATCTTTTCTGCGATTGTAATTTATTTCTTGCGCTATAGGGTTAGATAAGGATATAAAGCAAAAATGAATTTATAAGTTGAATAATCAGTTTTTCGGCCCGATAAAATGTACATGCGGCTAAAAAAAATGCATGATTGGACAATCAGGCAAGGTTATTATTTGGAGTAATTTGTAACAACCAAATAGGGGAGATCAAACAGCGGCGAAATTATCCCGTACCTGAAGGTTAAAAAAATGAAACACAAACCTGTCATCATTATAGATCATGGTGATGATACACACAAATAACCAACCTAATAATCAATTTCTTAAAGCCTTTATGTGCAAATTATTCCTTAACAAACCCATCTGGATCCTCGTTCTTTTACTTGCCTACTTTACTGATTCAGATGCTCAACATAAAGAAGGCAATTTTTTATCTAAACAGGATACCGCATCGGTTCCCAGAGAGATCGAAGATCCTGAGAACATCGGCATCAATAAAGAGGCAGCCCATGCAACCTTAATGCCTTATGCCAGCTTAAAGCAGGCGCTTGCAGCCAACAGGCATGCCTCAACTTTTAGTAGAAGTTTAAATGGCATGTGGAAATTTAATTGGGTAGACTGGCCTCAGAAACGTCCGGTTAATTTCTATAAACCCAGTTACGATGTTTCTGGCTGGAAAGAAATCAAGGTGCCATCCAATTTTCAGGTAGAAGGATATGGTACACCTTATTACAGTAATTTCAACTATATTTTTCAAAAGGATTTTCCCCGTGTGATGAGCACACCTCCTGAAAAATTTACCGCTTTTAAAGAGCGAAACCCGGTGGGGAGTTACCGCCGCGATTTCACCGTTCCGGCAGAATGGAAAGGCCGCAGGATCTTGATCACCTTTGATGGGGTAGATGCAGGCTTTTTTATCTGGGTAAACGGACGCAAGGTTGGCTATAGTGTAAATAGCCGCAATGCCGCAGAGTTCGATTTAACGAAATACCTGCAAGCGGGCAAAAATACTTTGGCTGTAGAAGTTTACCGTTTTACCACAGGAAGTTACCTGGAAGATCAGGATATGTGGCGTTTGAGTGGCATCTTCAGAAATGTTACCCTTTGGAGCGCGCCATTACAGCACATCCGCGATTTCTTTGTTAAAACAAATCTCGATAAGCAGTTTAAAAATGCTGAAGTAGTAGTGTCTTCAAAAATAAAAAATTATGGTACCACAATTACCAAAGCTAAATTTATTGATGTTTCACTGTACAACGGCTTAACATTGGTTGCCGGTGCTTCTAATAAAAAAATGATACCAGCCTTAAAGCCTGGCGAAGAGGTAACGGTCGATTTAAAATTTAATGTCAGCAATCCCAAAAAGTGGACTGCCGAGACACCAATACTTTACACCACGGTAATCAAGCTCAAAGAGGGCAATAAAGATATAGAAATGCTATCATCTAAAACTGGTTTCCGACAGATCAAAATAAAAGGAAGGCAGTTTTTAGTCAATGGCGTGCCTATCAAATTAAAAGGTGTCAACCGTCATGAAAACTGGCCTGATGTTGGTCACGCGGTAACAGAAGCACAGATGATCAAAGACATAGTGCTGATTAAACAGGCCAATTGTAACCACGTTCGTACCAGTCATTATTCTAACGATCCACGTTGGTATGAACTCTGTGATGAATATGGAATTTATCTTGTGGCAGAAGCCAATGTGGAATGCCATGGGGCGATGAACGAATTTAACGATGAGCCGCGTATTAAGGCCGCTATTATTGACCGGAATGTGGCCAATACGGAAAATTTCAAAAATCATCCTTCCGTAGTCATCTGGTCGTTAGGCAATGAAAATGGCAGTGGGGGTAAAAATTTCAGGGCAGCATTACAGGCCATAAAGGATATCGACTCCACACGCCCAACCCATTATGAAGGTTTTGGTATCGGTAAAAATAATCCTGCAGATATCGACAGTCAGATGTATACCGATGTGGCAAGCCTTGAGCGACATGCGAATGATCAAAACCTGAGTAAACCTTTTTACCTGTGCGAATATGCGCATGCCATGTTCAACTCCATGGGCTCGGTTGATATTTATAATGAACTTTTCGATAAATACCCGGCTTTACTCGGTGGAGCCATTTGGGAATGGCAAGATCAGGGTATTTATAACAACCGTGATCCAAAGCATCCGATTACCGCATTTGGCGGTGGTTTTGGCGAGTATCCCAATGATCAGTACTTCATTCATAAAGGCGTGGTGTTTTCTGACCGTTCGCTTAAACCGCACTTTCCTGAATTAAAACATGCTTACCAATGGATCAGTATCCGCGAAAAAGACCTTAAAAATGGTGTTATAACGATTAAAAACCGTTATCAGTTTACCGATATCACCAGTTTAAATGCCAAATGGGAATTAACAGAAGATGGAAAAATACTTTCTTCGGGTGTATTTGTAACTGGATCAATCAAGCCAAATAATGAAAAAGAGATCAAAATTCCCTATACGGTTAAACCTAAAGCAGGTGCTGAATATTTTGTAAGGATTTCTTTCGAACTTTCTGCTGATAAAAACTGGGCGAAAAAAGGATATGAAGTTGCATCTCAACAATTTGAACTTCCGGTTGCTATTCCTGCCGCATCTACACAGGTTTCGGGTAGTTTAACCATGAACGATTCGAAAGAAACCATAGCGATTAAAGGAAGTGGTTTCGCCCTTGAATTTGATAAAGCGAGGGGTACTTTTTCTAAAATGGAAAAAGATGGCAAAAACATTCTTCAATCTGGAGGTGGCCCAATGTTGCACCTGTGGCGCGCACCACACCGTAAAGATGATATGTGGGCCTATCCAGATTGGGAGAAAAAAGGTTTAAAGTCGATCAGTTGGGTAGCCAGCGATCTTAGTGCCAAACAAATTGATAAAGGTACAATCGAAATTAAAGTAAAGCTTACCGGATCGGGTAAGCAGGATTTTACGGTGCATCACCAGGTTACTTATACCATTAATGCAAATGGATTGATCAACGCAGAAAATAGTGTCGATTTTAGTGATCCTAAATTAATATTGGCAAGAATTGGTGTACGTATGTTTTTAGATCGGGATCTGAATAAAATCGACTATTTGGGCCGCGGACCAATGGAAAATTATGCCGATCGGAAGAGTGGCTTTGATATCGGTCACTATTCTGGCAGTGTGGTAAGCCAAATGACACCTTATGAGAAACCGATGGAAAGTGGAAACCATGAAGATGTAAGATGGGCGAAAATCACTACGCAGGGCGGACTTGGATTAAACATCAAACGCGGAAAAGATCTTTTTCAACTTGGCGTTCTGCCTTACAGTGATGAGGAAATGGAAAATGTGGAATATAAAATCGATTTGCCTAAAAGCAAGGGAACGGTATTGTGTATCAGCCATAAAACATTGGGCGTAGGCTCTTGGGGCTGCGGACCAAAACCGTTAGAACCATACCTCGTTTATGCAAAACCAACCTCTTTTAGTTATCAGATTTTACTTACTGGCAAACAATAAAAAGCAATTTAACCGGGTCTATAGTTCGCTATAGGCCTGCAATTGTATTAAAGTAGTTAGCTAGTATTACCTAAGCGCAAATTCCATTATCTTGTAAACGCCAGATTTAAAGACGGTAAAAAGTTTCTAAATCCAAAAACGGTTACTCATGCTAATTCCAGATATCTCATGATTAAAAAATTACTTTCTTTGATTTTATTATTGGTTTCATACCAAGCTTTTTCGCAAGAAACCATAAGAACTTACCTTTCTGGTACTGATAAAGACCATACCAAACAGTGGGATTTTTATTGTACAGAAGGCCGTAAAAGTGGTGTGTGGACCAAGATTGCTGTACCATCCAACTGGGAATTGCAGGGTTTCGGTAGTTACAACTATGGTCATGATAAAGATAAAGCCAAAGAGCAAGGTATCTATCGACACGAGTTTAACCCAGGTAAAATAACGGGTAAAAAGGTATTTCTTGTTTTTGAAGGCGCCATGACCGATACCAGGGTTACCATTAATGGAAAACTTGCCGGAGATGTTCACCAGGGAGGATTTTATCGTTTTAAATATGATATCACTACCCTGTTAAAGCCAGAGGGTAAGAATTTACTGGAGGTTACGGTTAATAAAATGTCCGATAATACTTCCATTAATAACGCTGAACGGAAAAGTGACTTTTGGGTGTTTGGTGGTATTTTTAGACCAGTTTATCTTGAAACCGTTCCCGATAAATTTATCGAACGCGTAGCAATTGATGCAAAGGCAGATGGTTCGTTCCAGCTTGATGTATATGGTCAAAACCTGAATGCGAACGACGTGATCGAAGCACAGGTGAAGAAACTGAACGGAGAAAATGTAGGTAAGCCTTTTTCAATAAAAGCAAATCTTGCGGATGGCATGCAAAGCCTGAAATCCAGTTTCTCACATCCTTTGTTGTGGAGTTCAGAATTTCCCAACTTGTATCAGGTAGTGGTAAAGTTAAAAAATCAGCAAAAAATACTTCATCAGGTAAAACAGAAATTCGGTTTTCGTACGCTCGAAGTACGTAATGGAGATGGCTTTTATGTAAATGGCGTTAAAATACTGCTAAAGGGTGTTAACCGCCATAGTTTTTGGCCTGAAACCGGACGTACCTTAAGTTTGGCGGTGCACCTGATGGATGTAAAGTTGATGAAAGAAATGAATATGAACGCCGTTCGCATGTCGCATTATCCCCCTGATGCCGAGTTTCTGGATGTTTGTGATTCGTTAGGTTTATATGTAATTAACGAACTTACGGGTTGGCAGGCTAAATATGACAATACGGTTGGGCACAGATTAGTTAAGGAACTGGTGATTCGGGATGTGAATCATCCATCCATTATTTTTTGGGCCAATGGCAACGAAGGTGGCTTTAATACCGATCTTGATCACGATTATGCGATGTACGATCCACAAAAACGTACCGTAATACATCCTTGGGAGAAATTTAATGGTACCGATACCAAACATTATCCAGACTATAATTACATGGTTAAAGCTGCAACTTCCGGTCAGGAAGTTTTCTTTCCAACCGAATTTATGCATGCCCTGTACGATGGTGGTGCAGGCGCAGCTTTGGATGATTTCTGGAATCAGATGTTAATCCATCCGCATGGTGCAGGTGGTTTTATCTGGGCCCTTGTTGATGAAAACGTAATCAGGACAGATAAAAAAGGCATCTACGATGGCGACGGAAATCATGCACCAGATGGCATTGTTGGGCCTCACCGCGAAAAAGAAGGTAGTTTTTATACGATAAAGGAAATCTGGTCGCCTGTTTTTGTTGATCTGCCAAAAATCGATGAAAAGTTTAACGGTAAAATATCCATAGCCAACCGTTTCGCTTTTACAAACTTTGATAAATGCACTTTTAAATGGAAACTGGTCAACTTTCCTTCTGCTAAAGATGCCTCAACAAAGGCCATTATCCAGGCGAATGGATCTGCCTTATCAAAGCTTAAACCAGGTACAAAAGGGATTCTTGATGTGCCATTACCTAAATCGTGGGCACAGAGTGATGCTTTATATTTAACCGCTTACGGACCCGATCAAAAAGAAATATATACCTGGAGCTGGCCTATAAAGGCGGCGAAACTGATTGCCGATAAACAAGCGGGCATCACATCAAATTCTGTAATCAAAACATCAGAAACCGATGGAATGCTTTTGGTTAAACAGGATGGCAATACCTATTATTTTGATAAGGCGACAGGTTATCTGGATAAAGTTGTTAAACCGAATACTTCTATTTCATTATCGAAAGGTCCTTTGCTGGCAGGGGTAAATACGGAGCTGAAAAATTTCACTTTTAAAGCACAAGGACACAAATATATAGTCGAGTCCGATTATCAGGGTACAGGGAATCTGCATGCAAAGTGGACATTCGAACCCGGAAAACTGCTTAAACTCGAATACCAGTTCAGCCAGCAGGGCGATGCTGATTTTATGGGCATTACTTTTAATTATCCAGAGGAGAAAATCACCGGAATAAAATACCTTGGCCGTGGGCCTTACCGCGCCTGGAAAAACAGGTTGAAGGGACAACAGTATGGCGTTTGGCAAAAAGCTTATAATAATACCATTACCGGCGAAACCTGGGGATACCCGGAGTTTAAGGGCTATCATGCCGAAGTAAACTGGGTAGTGGTAGAGAATAAGGAAGCCCCATTTACGGTCTATATTCCCGATCAGGATACTTACCTGCAAATGTACCGTCCGGCACGCGAAGCTGCTGCATTAAGCAATAATAATGTAGAACCTGCCTTCCCCGATGGGAGTATTGGTTTTTTAAAAGGCATCAGTGCTATTGGTACTAAATTTCAATCTGCTAAAGTTATGGGCCCGCAAAGTCAGAAAAATCAAACTGACGGCAAAACCTTTAGCGGAACTTTACTTTTCGATTTTATCCATTAAACACATACCATTTAACCCAATGAAAAAAATAATTTCTCGTAACACTTCTTCCCGTTCATTTTCAATCTTTCTATTGGCCGCTGTTGCGACGATAACAGTTCCATTGTTTGCGCAAAAGAAAACCACAATTAAAAAGGAAGCTCCAATTCCTGCCATTTCAGTAGGAGTAGAGGTGATCGCTTCAGGCATACAGGCGCCTACGGCAATTGTTTTTCCAGATCATGAACAGGCATGGGTTACCGAGCAGTCTGGGAAAATCAGAGTTGTAAAGGGCGGTAAATTGTTGGATGAACCGTTGATCGATCTCAAAGAAAAGATGGTGAAGTTAAATAGAGGTTATGAGGAGCGCGGCCTGCTTGGCATTGCACTGCATCCGGAGTTTAAGGCCAATAAAAAAATATATCTGTATTATGATATCCCTTCCGTTCAAAAATCCAATCATACCGGAGTTTTGGCAGAATATAAACTTTCAGCTAATGGTGTCAAAATAGAAGAGGTAAGTGAACGGATTATTCTAACCATAGAAGAACCCGATGGGAACCACAATGGTGGGTGCCTGCAGTTTGGGCCTGATGGATACTTATATGTCTCTTTTGGCGATGGGGGCGGCCAGGGTGATGAACATGGCAAAATTGGCAACGGACAGGATATGAATACCTGGCATGGTAAAATATTGAGAATCGATATCAATACTGAAACGGGCTATAAAGTGCCAAAAGATAATCCTTTTATGGGTAAAGAAAATATTAAACCTGAAATATATGCCTATGGATTCAGAAATCCCTGGCGTTTTTCTTTCGATAAAGCAACGGGCCGGTTATTTGCAGGAGATGTTGGCCAATCTACCTGGGAAGAGGTAGATATTGTAAAAAAAGGTGGTAATTATGGCTGGCGGTTAATGGAGGGCACACATTGTTATAATCCCGATAAAGGATGCGAAATAAAAGATATGATTGCACCTATTACCGAATATCATCATAGCGAAGGTGTTTCGGTAACGGGTGGTTATGTATACAATGGCACTAAAAACCAGCAGATAAAAGGCAAATATATTTTTGCCGACTGGACGGGTAAGGGCTATTACCTTAAACCATCAGGAAATAAATGGACAAGGGGCAAACTGTTTTTTACCAATATAGCCGACAATGCTAAAATAACGGCTTTCGGGGAAGACCCATCTGGAGAGCTGTATATGTTAACGAATACTGATACCGGACCTGAAAATAAAAATGGTACGGTATATAGAATTACTCAAAAATAAGCTTGTTTAAACTCCGAAAATTATCTTCGAGGTAGCGGCATGTGGGGCGGAGTGCAACGCATTCGAAAACCATGAAGTGTTCAGCTATCTAAAACTGGTGAGGCAAATCTCCTTATTTCGCTGTTAATTAAGAAAAAGGGTTTCACCTTGATTTTACGCCACTCATAGTAATATGGTTTCAAAGTTACTTTGATTTAGCTCTACCCATGGTAGTGAGCTTTCAAAGTAATTTTGATTTGGTGCCACCACGGTGGGAAGGTTTCAAAGTGAAATGAGCGCTAAGCAGCGTGCCAATACCTAAAATTATACCTCTGTAAAAATCAGGTGAGAAGATGTCTAAAGGTGGTCACAAAAAAAACAAACAGCCTGTTATAATAAACCATCTAAGCCACCTGAGTACATCGAAGTGCTTAACAACCAATTTTTCTTAAGCACTCGGTGCTTGAAGCATTCACCATGTTACAAATATGGGCGTTTAAGCGCTCAAAAGTCTTAGCATAAAAACAAATCCATATTTTTCCTTGCCCCCCGGCAAAAATATCCGCTTAGCGGTAGCCATTATCCTAAAAAAAAAAACATCCTCTACCGCTGTAATCTTCATTTATAGCTGATATATGTACGATCTGCCAAAAAAAATGGATGATTGGACAATCTTCTGAACCACATATTTGAAGTTATTTGTATCAACCAAATACGAATATTATAAGCATCCTTTTCCGAAAAAACGTGTGTTCTTTTTTGCCGATACCATTGATGAAATATAGAAGCTAAAGTTTAGAATCAGTAAAACCTTTTACGTGCTATTGAAACTTCTTTTTAGGTTTCCAAAGCTGTGCTAAAGCACAAATAAATTTTTTACTGATCAAGAGACGTTTGGAGACGGATTTCATTTATAAACAAAGAGATTAAAATTTAAAGCCGATAACACACAATTGACGTTTTGAAAGTGGAGCGGCCGGTATTTTGCCGGCGCTCTTTAAAGCCCTCTGGTAGCTTTTAATATCAGAAAAGCAAAATACCTAACCGGTTTTTTGTGCAAATAAGGACCGAAAAAAACTGACCAGGTGAAACCATGAGCCACAATAATTTTAAATACCAATTCAGGCATCAGTGCAAAGATGAATTCCTTTTGAGCGATAAGCAGACGATCTACCTATGGATTGCATATCCATTATTTCATTCAATCCCATCTACCTTTTTGAAATTTCATGAACTGAGTTTTAACAACAGCAGAAAGGAGGCCACTTTGATCAGATAATTTCCTTAAATCATGGGTGCATCATCAGGCTTAGGAATCGATTTTCAAAATCTACTGTCAGCTCCAGATGTCATCCAGCCAACAATTTTCCAAACAAATATTTAATTAAAACTAACCAAATGTATAAAACTTATACAGCATACCGATGTGGTAAACCATTCCACGTAGAGCCAAAATTAATCTATTCCATAAAAATGTTCTTTGCTGTGGCATTGCTGTTGCTTTTTACGAATGTATTAATGGCACAACAGCTTCAGATAAACGGTAAAGTAAGCGATGTTAAAGGATTGCCCCTTCCCGGAGTTTCGGTAAAGCTAAAAAACGGCAGTGCTTCTGCGCTCACAAAAAAAGATGGTACTTACAGCATTGGCATTAACTCAGCCAATGCAACCCTGATCTTCAGTTTTGTAGGTTTCCTTAATCAGGAAATTGTAGTTGGCGATCGTACAAACCTCAATGTCACCCTAAAAGAATCTGAAACCGGGCTTGATGATGTAGTTGTTGTTGCGTATGGCCAGCAGAAAAAGGTTACCTTAACCGGCGCCATCAGTACTGTAAAAGCTGAAGAACTTAAGCAACCTGTAGCTAATCTTACCAATTTACTCGCCGGGCGGGTAGCAGGGGTTATCGGTGTACAACGTAGCGGCCAGCCAGGTTATGACAATTCCGAAATTTACATCCGGGGTATCTCAACCTTTACCAGTAGTGGACCTCTAGTTCTGGTAGATGGTGTACAAAGGGAATTTGCCAACGTAGATCCTGAAGATATTGCCAGTTTCAGTATCCTTAAAGATGCCTCTGCAACTGCTGTATATGGCGTAAGGGGTGCCAACGGTGTAATTATTATTGAAACAAAAAAAGGTAAACTGGGTAAACCGGTTATTAACCTTCAATACGACCAGGGCATAACCCAATTTACCAAGATCCCTGAATTTGCCGATGGTGTAACTTATCTGCAGATTGCAAACGAAGCATACAAGAGTAGCAATCCCAATGATCCCAATCCAAAATATTCGGCAGACAGGATCAATAAAACTGCTTCTGGAACAGATCCGGATTTATATCCAAACGTGAATTGGTTTAATGAACTGTTTAACAAAACAGGGCAAAACCGGCGCGCAAGGGTGAATGCCAATGGCGGTTCGGAAAATGCACAATATTATCTTTCTCTAGGTTATTATGATGAAGAAGGTCTCTTTAAAACCGATGAGCTTGCAAGTTATAATTCAGCCATTAAATTTTCCAGGTACAATTTTACCTCAAACCTAACCCTTAAAGTAACCAAAACTACAAAGGTTGATTTTGGTGCATCCGGCTGGATCAGCAATGGTAATTATCCGGGCAGTTCAAATGAATCAATCTGGGGCTCGGCCTACATCATGCCACCAATCCTGATACCGAAGGTATATTCCAATGGGTTAAATTCCGCAATCAGGACCGGGGATATTGCCAACCCATACACCCTATTAACACAAACGGGTTACATCACCGAGTTCAGAAGTCAGTTATGGAGCAATATCAGGGTTACGCAGGATCTGGGTATGCTGTTAAAAGGGCTCTCTGCTACGGCTATGTTTTCTTTTGATAATTATAATTCACATACCATCAAACGCACAAAGTCAGTGGATGGCTATCTGGCTAAAGGAAGAGATGCGGTTACCAATGCCCTTTTATTTGATAAAGTTTCTAACGGTACCAGTTTTCTTGGCTACGAAAGAAGTAATGGCGGTACAAGGCAGTTTTCTTCTGAAGCCCAGATTAATTATAACCGTAATTTCGGTAAACACGCTGTAGGCGCAATGGCTATTTTTAATGCACAAGACCGAGAAGATGCTTTTGCAGGTGATTTTATCGCCTCAATCCCTTACCGCTATCTTGGTGTTGCAAGCCGTGCCACCTATGCATATGATAATAAATATCTGGCCGACATCAATTTTGGTTATAACGGTTCTGAGACTTTTGCGCCGGGCAAACGTTTTGGCTTCTTTCCCGCTTTCAGTGTGGGCTGGGTATTGTCTGAAGAAAAATTCTTTAAACCCATCACAGATATTATCCAGTTTGCAAAAATCAGGTATTCGTGGGGGCAGGTTGGTAACAGTGATATCGGAGGGCGTAGGTTCGGCTATATTGCTACAGTTAATGGCGGTAACGGCAATTATTCTTATGGTAACGGAGTTGAGCAAAATATCAATGGTTACGATATTGGCGATTATGCCGTAAACGTGAGCTGGGAAAAGGCAACCAAACAAAACCTTGGGCTTGAGCTGAAAACGCTTAACAATAGTCTATCCATCACAGCAGATGTTTTTCAGGAATATAGAACCGCTATTTTCCGTCAACGTGGAGATGTTCCTGAATATGTGGGCGTGAGAACCTTGCCTTATGCAAATCTTGGCGAGATACATAACCGTGGTCTGGAAGGAACCATCGACTATAATAAAAGGCTGGGTGATGATTGGCAGTTGGGCCTGAGGGGATCTATGACCTGGACCAGGGCAATGGTGATTAATGATGCCAATGCTCCATGGCCATACCCGTGGCAACAGCGTATCGGTCGAAAATTCGGACAACGTTTTGGTTATACAGCCCTTGGCCTTTTTACAAGTGATGAGGATGTGGCAAACAGCCCTTACCAAACCGGCACCAACAAAGCTGGTGATATTAAATACAAAGATTTGAATGGTGATGGAAGAATTGATGGATTTGATCAGGGGCCGATTGGCTATGGTTCAATCCCGGAGATTGTGTATGGTTTCGGTCCGACAATTAACTGGAAAGGTTTTGCGGTTTCTGCCTGGTTTAAAGGGATTAGTAATGTTGATGTAAGCCTTAATGGTGACGGCCTGCAGCCTTTTAGCCAGGGTGGCGAACGTGGCAATTTATTGGCACAGATTACCGATAGATGGACACCAGAAAATCAGAACCAAAATGCAATGTACCCAAGACTAACCTATGGTAACGACAATATGAACTATGCAAATAGCACCTGGTGGGTGAGGAATGGAGCTTTTTTACGTTTGCAAACCCTTCAGCTGAGTTATGATTTCAATAAAGCGAACTGGCTTAAAAAAACAGGCATGTCTAATCTGAGCATTTACTTTATTGGCTATAACCTCTGGACGGTTAGTGATTTCAAGCTATGGGATGTAGAATTGGGTGATGGTAAAGGGGCAAATTATCCTTTGTTAAAAACCTATAACCTGGGCATCAAATGTACTTTTAAATAAATACCTGATTTTTAAAGAAATGAAAAATTTAAATATAAAAATCTGTACTGTAATGATCATTACATCATTACTGGCAAGTTCAGGCTGTAAAAAATACCTCGATCAGGTTCCTGATGACAGGATTACCATTGAGTCGGTTTTTCAAAAGAAAGGCCCTTCAGAGCAGTACCTGGCAAATGTTTACAGTTATGTAGATGATGTTTCGAATGTTTGGGAAAATACGCCCTGGGAGGGGAACTCAGATGAGATGGATATCACATGGTCTAAATACTCCAATTATAGCTTAAACATCGGTAATCTTGGTGCAAGTAATGCACTTTTCGACCGGTGGGGATACTATTATAAAGGTATACGCTCAGCTACTTATTTTATGAACCATATTGATGGGAATGCAGAAATTTTAGCCTTAAACGGTCAGCGCCAAATCGATCAATATAAAGCGGAAGCACGCTTTTTGAGGGCATATTTTTATTTTTTGCTAATGCGGCAGTATGGTCCCGTTGTATTATTGCCCGAAACTGAAATCCCTGTTGATGTAGAAGCCAG
Organism: Pedobacter miscanthi; assembly: GCF_032678605.1. Lineage (GTDB taxonomy): Bacteria > Bacteroidota > Bacteroidia > Sphingobacteriales > Sphingobacteriaceae > Pedobacter > Pedobacter miscanthi_A. The sequence goes on along the minus strand of NZ_JAVTSU010000027.1, from coordinate 34,139 downwards.
CGAAATGCAATTTCCACGCAACAGCTATGATGAATGCGTAAATTATGTGGTAAGTGAACTTGATAAAGCAGCAGCAGTGCTGCCAAACGTACCATCAAGTAACGGACAGCCCAGCAATAACGAATTTGGCCGGGCTACAGTAGGCATCGCCCTGGCGGTAAAGTCGAGGTTGTTGCTATATGCCGCCAGTCCGGAGTTTAATGGAAATTCTGATTTTGCGAACTTTAAAAATAAAGACGGTAAGGTTTTGATCAACCAAACTTATGATGTGCAGAAATGGAAAAGAGCAGCTGATGCCGCTAAAGCAGTGATCGATCTGGGGCTTTATAGTTTATATAAAACATCAAATGGAGATCCTTTGCAATCTTATATGGGCATATTCACCCAACAATGGAATTCTGAGCAGATCTTTTGTAGGAAAACCAATGATTTGCCAGGTTATGATACCAATAGTATGCCGCGCCAGGCAGGTGGATGGAATGGAGTAGGTGTAACGCAGGAACAGGTTGATGCTTATTTTATGAGCGATGGGAGGCCGATTGCTGAGTCTGCCCTCTATTCCGAAACAGGTTTCACCACTCAAAATAACGTTAAGGTTTATAACATGTATGTTAACCGTGAACCGCGTTTTTACGCTTCTGTAACTTACAATAATGCAATTTTTCAAGGTGGTAATATGTCTGCCGCTGCGCCGATCTCATTTTTATTTTTAGGAGGAAGTGGTAAAAATGGGCATGCTACCGACTTTACCAAAACCGGTTACCTGGTGAGAAAAAATGTCAACCCTGCAACCAACAACGGCTCTGGTGGTAACGGAACAAAGGCATCACGCACTTTGGCCTTATTCAGATTGGGCGAGATTTATTTAAACTATGCAGAAGCTTTGAATGAATATGCACCTGGCAATGCCGATATTCTAAAATACCTGAATTTTATTCGTGAGCGTGCGGGCATCCCACAATATGGAAGCGCTAATCTGCCAGCACCTGCTAGCCAGGCTGAATTGCGGACCAAAATATGGCAGGAAAGAAGGATCGAACTTGCTTTCGAATCCCATCGCTGGTTTGATGTTAGGCGTTGGAAAATCGCCGCACAGGTGATGGGGGATATGCATGGTATGGATGTAAACAAAAATGATGATACCTTTTACAAAAGGGTAGTGGCAAGCCAACACCTGTTCCGCTTCCCTGCATCTTATTTTTTCCCGATCAGGCAATATGAAATGGACAGATCTAAGCTAGTAGTTCAGAACCCAGGCTGGTAACCCGGCCTTTAATCAAATTGAAAATTATGATAAGTCAAAAAAAATATCAGGCACTGTTTATGCTTTTCGGATTAATAAGCTCAGCCATTTTACCTGGTTGTAAGGATAATGTTGACCTTCCGGATCAGCCCCTGGAAAATTATGTGAATGTTTATATGCCGCAGGGCATAAACGGGCCTGTAACCGCCAATTTAAAAGTAAAAGAGAATTTGGTGCAAACCGTTGTTTTTGGAGCAGATTATGGTGGCTACGGTTATCCTGATGCAGATGTTCCGGTTTCATTTGCTGTAGATAATTCGCTGGTAGCTACCTATAACGGAGCTAATAAAACCAGTTATCAGGTGCTGCCCTCAGGTGCTTATACTTTATCGGCAACAAGTTCGGTTATCCCCAAAGGCAAATTGGCAACAGCACCGTTAAAGGTTAGTTTCAAAACAACCGGTACAGGTGCAATAACTGCTTTTACCACCTACCTGCTGCCCATTACGGTGTCTTGCCCAACGGTAAAAGTTCGCGAATCGCTAAAAACAGTTTATTACATTGTTACAGCACTGCCCGATCTGGCAGACTATCCAAATTTCGACCGCTCAAAATTCAGTATTGTGGATTTTTCTTCTCAGGAAGCAAATGGAGAAGGCCCGAATAATGGACGAGCTGTATTTGTGCTGGATGGCGTAAATACCACATTTTGGCACTCACAATGGCAGAATGGAACAGCATCTCCACCTCATTACCTCACCGTTGATATGGGAGAGCTTAAAACATTTCATGGATTATCCTTTTTAACCAGGCAAACTAATGACAATGGCAAGCCGAACGAAGTAAATCTTAAACTGAGTACTGATAATGTAACATGGACAGATTATGGAATATTGAATTTGGCGAATACCCAAAATTTGCAATCCGTTTTTTTTCCTTCCGGATTTAATAAACAAGCCCGTTATTTTAAGGTAACCATCAATTCATCTTACGGGTCTAATGTTACCCACCTGGCAGAACTTTACGCTTTTTAAAGGAGTGGCCTTACCGGCATAGTATTTGGTCCCCGCTGGTAGGGCCCTCTTTTAACCTAAAAATACTTAGATCAAACAGGTGTTTACAAACGCATCCAGATCGTTTTTAATGACCTGGATGCATTTAATTTCCAAAATAAATATTGCTTGCAGCTGATTTGTTTAAACGTACCAACCGTAATTTTCTACCAGGTTCGGGTCTTTGTCAATCTCCGATTGTGGTATGGGCATCAGGTAGTGTTTATCGATAAACACCCGGCTTTGTAGCGTAACGGTTTTGTAAAACACTGCTACACCTGCTGCCTCACTTGCTACATCCAAACCGGTAGCACTTAGCTCAGTTGCTTCCTTCAAACTAATTTTTGTGCACTGCTTAAAATTTATGTTTTTCTGGTTGTGTTTTTATCCGACGAGTTTTTCGATATGCTGATTTTATGATAGGAATGAGTTAGATAGGGGTACGGCGCCAGGCCAAATGATCCGGTTAAATGATTTTGTAGTTTTTTCTGAAGGTAACCTCTTCACTTTAGCCGGTGATTGAGATTTGAAAAAGAAGAATACTTTATTATATTCGTGGCTAAGGAACTGGCCCAGGATCAGATAAGTTTTATCTGATATTTTACAAAAAACAGTACAAAACAGATGGGAAGTAAGGAACGGATTGAGCGCTTAAAGGAAGAAAACAGCAAGCTGATTCTTGATGTTTCAATGGATATTCTTAAAAGCGAAGGCTGGGAGGCGGTCAGTATCAAGAAGATTGCCGATATTATGGAATACAGTTCCCCTGCAATCTATTCTTATTTTCCAAGTAAAGAAGCTATTCTCATCGCTTTATCGCAAAAGGGCTTCATGATGCTCAATAATTTCATTAAGCAAGAATTAGATGTTACTGCTACTTCCAGGGAAAGGATGGAGAAGTTTCTTTTTGCTTATATCCAGTTTGCACTGAAAGAAAATGAACTTTATCACCTGATGTATTCAACGGGGAAAAATGCAGAGGATGTTGGGAAATCATTTCCGGGGCTTGCTACATTTATTAACTTATTCAGAAAAGAAATGGAGGGATTACTAAATGATGCAGAACTTTCAGAAGAGACTTTTAGGGTGAATTATCTCATCAGCATTTCTTTTGCACATGGTTTTGTAGCCCTAAACAGTTATTTCAAGGATATCGACCCCGCAACCAACTCGCTTGTGTTAAACAAAGCCATCAAAGAGATTATTGCAACAATGACTGTACATTCTTAAATGCCGGTAGAATGTTATGGGATGATTTTATGTAAGGTGATTCCGGTTTTTTCTTTTTCAATACAATAGCCGCGGAAGTGACTCACCCTGGACGACTTGCCGTTTTATTTGGCTGAAATATTTTTTAAAGGCTTAACAAACTATTGATAATTGTCGATAGTTTGTTAAGGTCACCCCTGGGTAAGAAAGAAGATAATATTTGAGCGAAACCTTAGGCTATTTCAGATTCGGTGCGCCCTTTAAATAATTCTCCAGATCGCCTACGCTTACGTTACTGGTTGACCTGAAGGTATCAAAATCATAGACCATTAATACCCCAAAATCGTGGTGTTGTGCGAGAAAAGAAGATAAATCAATGTTTTCGTTAAGGGCAGTTAACATCGTTACAACATGCTCATAAACCGGTTTTGGTGTAATGAGGAGATTGGTGAGTTTATGCTGGCCAATAGTTGAGGTTTTACCGATTAATTCCTGGTTATTTTTAACCAGTTGCGCTGCTTCATTAAAAGTCATAGGGTGCAAATTTAATACAAATCAACTTGTTAAACGCTGATTTCTGAACAGAAAGTTTAACCAGGAAAAGCGGGTGAGGAGAAAATTATGGGGCCGAAATCCATCCTTTTTTCGTAAATTTGCAAAAAAAAAGCCCGCCGTTTTGCTACATGAGCATTAGAAAGTTGAGTAGAAAAATTTCCATTATATTTCTTTTAGCCATTCAGGTTATTTTTTTGTTTGCCATTTTTCGTGAAAATTTGCAGTCCTGGTGGTCTATTATATCAATACTGTTGATCAGCCCTTTGATTCTGGTGGCTTATTTAAGGGGACAGTTGCACCACCACGAACACCAGTACGAACATGTTTTAGTGGTATGCTGGATTCCGATTGGCGCAGTAACCTCTTTTTACCTCAACCACTACCTGTCCCTCGGGCCGGTTATCTCCGCTTCAGCCGTCGGTCTTACAGGCTCTTTTTTGCCGTTATTTAGAAAAAGTTCAGCGTACCTCAGGCAGTTGCCCGCTGCAGTTTATTGCGGTGCATTTATCGGGATGTCGAGCACGGCGGTTGCGCCCAGCATCCTTTTTGTACTTACCGCCAGTTTTTTTACAGCCATACTCATTATCGTTTCTAAAAGCCTTTTTTCAGGTGTGGGAGGCAAGCTGGGCACGCTGGCTTTTGCAGGTGTGGTAATCACTTCCTTTATTTATTATCTCATTTCCTCCTATGCTTAATGAGTGCATATTGCTATTGACTGGCTTTTTTGGTGCCATGTTTACCTTCTATGTGAATGAAGGCTTGGAGCAGGGACCAGTCCGCTCATCGGCCATGTTATCCCTTACTGTAGCACTATTTTTTCACTTTTTTCCCAGTATAACCAATGCTTATCTTGTTAAAAACATACCGCTGGTGTTTATTGGTTCATCCTTTATCGGAATGGTTTCCGGGCGCCTGGTATCCGGTTACTGGTTAATTGGCCTGGCGGGCGTGGTGTTCTGCATTATTTTTCTGAATGCGAGCCGTTTTTTTACCGGTTACGGAGGCGCGCTGGGCATTTCAGCCTGTATTTCGTTGCTGGCCATTTTAAGCATCCCTATTGTAACCAAAAAACACAGGTTGACCAATGGCTTTGCTTTACTGCGAAAAACGGTTTTCAAAATCAGGAAAAAGTAACCAGAATTCTCTACCTGAATTTCTTTCAGATCAATGTAAAATACGATCAGAATGAAACATTTTTGTCTCTTTTTCGGTAGTATGGTAAACTAAATTTAAATCAATTTATCCATATGGAATACAGAAGATTAGGTAAATCGGGCTTACAGGTAAGTGCGCTTGGGCTTGGGAGCTGGCTGACCTTTGGCGCCCAGATTAGCGATAAGGTTGCTGATGAACTGATGGGCATTGCTTATGATGCAGGTGTCAACTTTTTTGATAATGCTGAAGGTTACGCTGAAGGAAAATCAGAAATAGTAATGGGAAAAATCCTTAAATCACAAGGCTGGGAGCGCGAATCATTTGTCGTATCGAGCAAGGTGTTTTTTGGTACAGAGAACAAAGGGCCAAATCAAATGGGGCTTTCGCGCAAGCATGTTACAGAAGCCTGCCATGGTGCATTGAAGCGACTTCAGGTAGATTATCTGGATTTATACTTTTGTCATCGCCCCGATAAAAATACGCCCATTGAAGAGACGGTGCTGGCCATGAATACTTTAATCCAGCAAGGTAAAATTCTGTACTGGGGAACTTCTGAATGGAGCGCCGCTGAAATTACAGAGGCCATCGCCATTGCTAGAGATTACCGTATTGTTGGCCCCACAATGGAACAGCCACAATATAACCTGTTCGAAAGGAAAAAACTGGAGGATGACTTTCTGTTACTTTTCAGGGATCATGGGTTGGGTACAACCATTTGGTCGCCTTTAGCATCAGGTTTGCTATCGGGTAAATATACAAAAGGCGATGTGAAAGATACCCGCTTGGCAGATGCAAAGCTGGGCTGGCTGAAAGATAATGTGCTGCAGGCCGACAGGCTTAAGAAGGTAGAAAAACTGCAGGAAGTTGCGGATAAACTGAATGTTTCACTGGCCAAATTTTCACTTGCCTGGTGCCTGAAAAATCCGAACGTAAGTTCTGTTATTCTTGGCGCTTCCAAAGGAGCGCAGCTAAAAGAAAATTTAACAGCGCTGGAAGTGGTGCCGTTGTTAACCGATAAAGTTTTAGACCAGGTTGAAGAGATTATGGGTACCAAACCCAAACTGCCACAGTTTTAACCCAGTTATTTAATAGTATTTGTTTACTAAGCACGATAGTGGACACGCTATCGTGCTTTTTGTATATTAATTATTTGCTGCATTGCAGGGATTAATGCAGCAAAGAAAACTGTTAAGCTAATAAACGGAAAGCCAGTTTTTTAATGTCAGTTTAGCTGATAGAATTTTACTGATTTATCGGTTCAGCTTTTGGTTGTTTCGGTTTTCGTATAAAAGTTGCAAGCACAAAAATTACATATCCAAAAAGCCAGGTCGAAAATAACACGATAAAGAAAATCTCTCTAATGGAAGAATGAAAATATCCGGGCTGATAAAATAAACGGTTTAAAGTGTTTACTTTTTCAATTAATGCATTCCGGTCGAAGTTGTTCCTGATCAGGTATAACTGTTCCTGATCTTTATCCCTAAAACGAAAAACATCCTGGGTAAGGGCTGTAGGGTTAATGGAAGATTCTATGTTGTATTTTTTCAGTAAGGTATCCAGCTTTTTAAATGCGTGAAGTAAAGAATCTTTGTTTAGTTTATAAAGTAGCTGATATCGTGCTATAGCATTTTGCCGCTGTTGTGTTGCTACAGTTTGGTCGTTAACCGGACTGATCAACACCTTGTTCTCCAGGAAAATGCAAATTTCTTCGTCATATTGTGGGTTAACTTCAGATCCTTTAAATACAATTACTGTGCTGTCTTTTCTAACGGTTTTTGATATGATTCTTTTCTGTAATTCTTTCTGATCAAAGCCGAACAATTCCTCTGCAGCGCTGGTGGCGCTTTTTAACTTTTCATAAGCTGAAGTAAGTATTTTTAAAGTGTCAATACTGTGGTATGCAGATTGCAGGCTAAAAGATTCTTTATTGGCTAAATCGTAGAAAACAGTGTCTTGTACCTCAATTACCGGATAGGGTTTTGGATATAGGATATCGGTTACCTTAAATAAGTTTTCTGAATTGTAGGAAGAGCCCGGGTATAAAAATGGATTTAAAACATTTAATAATGTTTTATCAGCATTAAATTTTTTCTCAGGTAATTCTTGCTTAAGTTTAGCGTTCATCCCGAAACTATAACTGATAAAAAAGGTTAAGGATAAAAAGCCGATCGGAAACAGGATAATCCCGATTTTAAACAGATTTAGGAAGTTATATTTTTGTCTGGAATGATTGCGGATCAGTAGAATAAGAATGGTCAGTAAAAATAAACCGGTTACAAAGAAGTGGGAAATGGATACATCGTCGTAAAACTTGAAACGGTAAAATTCAGTGTAAATATTGATTTGTTTTATACCTGTAAATTTAAAATAACCATATAAAAAGTAAGCTAAGTGTATTAACACAAGTACAATGACCGATTTTAGAAGAAACTTTTTTAGGTTGTGGCTCATATGGTTTAATGCTGATTATAGTCAATTTGGGATGTGGCAAAGGAACTCTTTTGTAATGGTCAGTGCTATTCCGTTTCTGGATTTTTAATAGTGTTGTGAAAGATTACGCATCGTTCCTGGACTTGATTTCTTTTTTTACATCATGGTATCTTTTATAGATGGAAAAGAAGATGGGTAAAAATACAAACGGTAAAAAAGTGAATATGGTGGTTCCTTTTCTGATTGTCATCATCATGCCTGCCACTGTCATCACTACAAGGGTGGCAATATAAAAGGATACCAACGCTCCGCGTCTTTTCTTTTCGGTGTTTAATTCTGATAAGCTTAATTCAGGTAGTAGGATTGTTTTCAAGGGAGTTGCGTTTTTTTATGTTCTTCAAATATAATAAACCAGATTGAAATACAAAGTTCAATCGGGTATAGCAGGTTATTAGCCGGCTGTTGGGTAAGTAGAAAACAGGATCCGGTTGAATTTGTTTTCCGGTTTAAATTGCGCTGTATTTTGAGTACTGTTTTAATCAGATTAGTCACGAGCCAAACGTAGCAATTGCCTTGAATATTAAATTTATTTATGATCTTTGTTTATCTTGGCTGTGATAATGTAAGCAAGCCAATCAGTATTTAACGCACGCTATTTTTCATGATAAATAAACGCTCTTTCTCCAAAGCCTGCCTTCCGGTAGCCTGCTTTTTATTCATTATATCAGGTTTTCTGGGCTGTAAGAAAGCTGATTCACCAGAGCCTGTTCCGGATAAAAAGAAGATAGACAGTGTTGTTGCGCCGGTATTTGCCCAGGAGGTTTATTCGGAAACAACTGATCTGCTCAATATTTTTGTAAAATACAAACTTTTGGTACCTGAAACCGAAACAGGGATCATCTACAATACCGATTCGCTTTCCCTTACCACTGATGTTGGCAAAAATGCAGTTGGATCAAAGCTTAATCAGGGTTATGTATGCTATATTAAACTTGAAGCCCCTATAGCAAAATTCAGGGTGTGGTATAAACTATATTATAAAAACAGTGTGGGTAACCGGATTTATTCGAAGATTTACCGGCACGATATTGAAGATTTCCATGTCCGCAATAAATATGTAATGCGTGGACTTGCGATTGATAATAATTATGGCAATGAATTGTTAATCAATTATGAAAAAGGACAATATGGGCCCTTCGATAACTCATTATGCGTGCTTAGCCCAAATAAAAGTGTTAATTTCAGTCGCTACAAGGTAACCATCAACGGGATTCAGGTTCCCCTTGGTAAAACAGTTAATTCATTGATGACAACTGAACTTACCCAGCTGATTTATGATGTACCTGAAACAATTGCACTTGGCCTTGCAAAGGTCGAATTTTATGATCTGGGTAAACTGGTATCCAGCACCGAGATTGTTATCATTGACGGCGGACTGTTCGATAAAATATTGCATCCTGTAGCCGATAACAGCTATGGCGATTACTTTGTTCACAATAACGAACTTTACACTTACTTTAACCCTTGGACGGAGCATAACCCGCCTTCCAATGCAAAGTTCTATAAATGGTCTCCTTTATCAAAAGTATGGACAAAGCTGCCCAATCCGCCCAATTCGCGTTTATCAAACCACCATGCTGCGCAAAGTTTAAATGGGATCATCTATTTTGCACCCTCTACAGAAGATGATGGAAATAATTATCCATTTATGTATAAAGAAGTGCTATGGTCATTTAATCCGGAAGATAATACCTGGGTAAAAAATGTGTTGTTCAGTACTGCAGATCCTATTAAGATCAGAACAGTGGTGTTTGGCGATTGTTTTGTATATCAAGGTAAAATATACTGCATTGTAAATGTTTATAAAGGTGGCAGTGTAGATTATGAAATGGATATGTACAACCCTGCAGATAAAAGCTGGAAGAAATTTATAGACCTTCCAAATAATGATAATACAATTGTGCACCAGGCAGTGGTTAACAATGGTAAACCGTACCTGCTTATTTCCAAAACGGCATATCAACTTGGCACAGGCAATGTAACCAGAAACGAGTTCTCCGAAATAGACATAGACAGTAAAACATTAATCAAAAAAAGCTGGATACCGGATGTTGGGGTATTTGTACCAAACCTTGCCAGCCATAAAGGCAAATTATACGCTTATGGTGGTGGAGACGGTCAATACTCCGCGGTTTATTCTTCGCTGTCTGCCGTTTATGATACTGCCGGAGATAAATGGAGTCCTGCCAGTGCACCTGGATTTTATACCGCGTGGGCCAGTCAGACGGGTGGATTCTTTGTTTCGATGAATGACCAGCTTTATGTAGGTTTGGGGGTCGACCGTTATGTGATCTCTTCAAAAGTTCAAACCAACAGCAGCATCTACCGTTTATCGCTTAAGTAGCGCCCGGGGTTTAGGCGAAGAAATTAAACACAGCAAAACCTGATTTTTTTTAATATTCCAAAAGAGACGAAGCGGATTTATCGGTATTTTCGCTAAAAAATAATAATATGAGTAGTATCCAGCAAAAACTTAAACACCAGCAGGTGCAATATCTTGAATTTCTTTCCCGCGATCTTGAAAAGGTAAAGGCATTTTACTCGCAGGCTTTCGGATGGACTTTTACCGATTACGGACCAGCATATACAGCCTTTGAAGGAGATTTCGTAGATGGAGGTTTTACCACAGGAGAGCCTTTGAAAGGGAGTATTTTAGTTGTCCTTTATTCACAGGATTTAGAAGATACCAGAACAAACGTACTGAATGCCGGAGGTGTGATTTCAAAAGAAATATTTGCCTTTCCAGGCGGACGCAGGTTTCAGTTCCTTGATCCTGATGGCTATGAGCTTGCCGTGTGGTCGCTATAAGCAAAGGCCTGGCGAAAGATCCATTAATTACTTGTTGTAAAGCTCTTGTGCAAGTCCTATGAGAAGGCCCTCTGATCCCCGGATATAGCAGAGTTTATAGGCGTTCTCATATTGCACTACTTCACCAACGAGTGTAGCGCCATGTTTTTGCAGTCTGGATAACAGCTCTTCTATGTCCGAAACAGTAAACATCAACCGCAGGTAGCCCAATGAGTTAACGGGTGCTGTGCGGTGATCTGAAATGGTGTTAGGATTAAGGAACTGCGAAATTTCAAGCCGGCTACAACCATCAGGAGTAACCATCATTGCAATTTCCACACGCTGCTCCCCAAGTCCCGTAACCCGGCCCGCCCATTCCCCTTCAACAATGGCCTTGCCTTCGAGCCTCAGGCCGATTTCGGTGAAAAAAGATATAGCATTGCTGAGCGAGGCTACAACAATGCCCATATTATCCATTCTGATCAATTGGTTCTGTGCCATAATCGTATTTAACTTATCAATTAAAAATAAGGAATTTTAAATCGTAAACTGAAAGTTAATGGATTATTTGTGCAAATCAGAACAGGGGAGATGATATGGACTTCTGCAGTTTCTTGATAGATTAATTTAATATGGTATCGGGTGGCAATGGTGCATTTCTGTTGTACACCATTACATCAGCCACTTGTTGTGCAATACCGGCACCATCCAGTTTTTCGATAACGTAGAGTGCCCCATCTATCCCCGAGGTAACACCACCAGTGGTTACAAAACTTCCATCGGCTACATAACGCTGGTTTTTAATAAAGCTAATATTGGGATATTGCTTCTGAAGATCTTCAATTGCCTCCCAGTGTGTGGTTACGTTCTTTCCGGTGAGCAACCCTGTTTTGGCAAGGATATAAATACCAACACAAACGGACATGATGGTGATCCCTGGATGTTGCGACTCCCGGGTAATCCAGTTAAGGAGTTTGGTTGAGCCACTGCCAAAGGTGAGTGGACCATTACCGGGCATAATCTGCCCCGGAATAACGATAATATCAGGCTGCGGACAGTTTTTTAGTGTAAAATCGGGTGTAATGTGCACGGCCAGACTTTCACTTTTTATGGCCTTGGCCGTTTCGGCAATGGTAAATACCCGGTACTTGTTACCATTGTAACGGTTTGTTTTCACAAATACATCCAGCGGACCGTTCATATCGATCAGTTCAACGCCCGGATAAATCAGCACTGCTACATTGATTTTAGTTTTTTTGGAGACCATAATCTTGAGTTTATGATGTGGTGTAATAGAAAAAAGCTGTCTCAATTGAGACAGCTTTCTTAAAAGAGGTTCAGTTTATGAAACCTGCATATTAAACGCCGAACTGTTCATTAACAGTGGGGCTTCTACAGCCAATCCTTTTACTGGGCCGGCCATTAGTTTTACACTGTCTGCTGCTCGGGCAGTAAGCAATTTATTGGCATTGGCCTGGTTTGCGACCGTAAACTTGGCAAATTCTGCTTCATTGCCCGATCTGCCGTTAATCTGCACATCAAAAAGGGCCCTGCTAATTTCATCTTCTGTAAACTGGTAAAGTGTAAATGATGCCGACACTTCGAGGTGGGTAAGGCAGTTTTTGCAGGCCACTACGCGCCACCTGCTTAATACCGGCTCTGCACCCAGAAAGTGACGTACCCCATCTATAGTTGCATAAGCAGAAAGTACGAAAGAACCATTAATTTTAGCGCGGTTAATGCCGTCTATCGTCAGTACCTTATCACTTTTGTGTACCTCTTCAGGTGCAGATGCTTCCAGTTTCAGCGCATTTTCCTGGTCGGTATCATCAAGTGAAAGGCTTTCATAGGTAAAGCCCAATTGATTTTCGATATCAAAAGCATCGCTGGAGCGGTAGTAACGTTCCTGCCCGTTTTCCACCATTTTGAAAGGGAAAAGTGGCGAATCCATGGTGAGCTGTTCGCTTGGCTCATAACCCACAGGCGGCTGTTGCCCTTCGTTATTGGTTCCCGGATATTGTTTATCGGCTGGGAAACCTGGTACCGATAAGTCTAGGTGATCCGTCGAATTGTGTTTTTTCTGCCACATCCAGAATACCCGGTCTACATTACAATGGTGGAAGAAGAAAATGGGGTCAAGGCCTGCGGTTTCATTCTCGCCCATATCGCCATTGGCATTTGATGGAATATTGGGATTAGGAGAATTCGGATTTGCATCCTGTCCGGGCATATTAACACCACCCACCGATAGGTGGATACTGCCATGAGGCGATTCAAGCGATTGCGCATTGATGTTGCCATATTTGGGGTCATTCCATTCACTGCGCGATGTGTTGTTCGAGAACACCGTATAACAAGGTGCATCGAGGCTTTTTTTGTAACTGTCGTATACCCCGCCCCTAAATTTGCCTACCGGGGTAAGTGGATTGCTGGGGTTAAACTGATCAGGTATTTCTACTGTACCTCCGAGCCAGCCGATCACGTTATCATTTAATAATTGGGTGGTTAGTTTTACATTAATGGTATTGGTGCCCGGTATATAATAGGCACTGTTGTTTAGTTCGGCAGCGGCGCGGTCTGTTGGTCTTCCCACCAGGCCAGATAGCGGATAACGCACCGTTTCGTAACCCTGTGGTTTGGAGTATGAACTTACTTCTACATAATCATGTAGTGCTACTGGTATTATAAATGATTTTAAAGGGTTCGGGATGGTTACATTATTGGAGAAAGTGAAATACTCCTCGGTAAGAATAGGGGGTACACCGAGGAACTCCTTTGTGCCATCAGGTTTGGTTATCTTATAGGTTTGGTCCCAATAAGGTAACATCACGCTTTCGCAGCCTGGAACGCTTTGTAGTGCCTGTTCCAGCTTGTGCAGGTATACGCGGTGCCAGGTAGGGAAGAGTACATTGCCATGGTTACAATAGCCGCCCCAGTAGCTGCCATCGTAAGCACCACGACCTACAAAAGGTTCGCCATGGAAACCTCCAAGTGTCATAAATGAGTTGGGGTTATCGGCCGGTAGTGCCTTAATAAATTGCCAGGCCACCATAAGCTTTTCGAGCGCTTCTGGTTTGCCATTATTAAAATCGTTGTAGAGGTTCTGAATTGATCTGCGGACCTTTAGTGTTGGTTTCATTGGTTATTTTTATTTGAATGGATACATTTATAATTGGGTAATTTGCGGTTGGGCAGGGGTAATGCGCAGGCGCCCGGCCGAAAGGCTGTTAAGTAGCGAGCCACCTATAATAAAGGCCATACCTATCATGAGTAACGCCTGTTCGGAAGGGAAAAATAAGCGGGAAACAATCAGTGATAGTGCGCCGAACAAACTGACAAAAAATGGGAGATAGCCTACGTTCTGCGCCCTGCGAAGTAACAGAAACATGTGCAGCCCAAGGAAGAGAAACAGCACCGGAAGCAGCCAGCCCATGTAAGGAAGCCTTGCGATACTTAGCGAGCCAAACATGCTCATGTAGGCTGCCCAGCACATCGGGCATTTTGGGAAAAAGGCAATAAGCACGCTTAACAGTGCCGAAAAGAAAGATTGTAGTACGCTCTTAGTTTTTGCAGGTAACGGGGGTGGCGCATCTGCCTGTTTTGCTGCCGCATTGCAACAGCATTTTGGTGTTGAATTTAGATGGTTCATATTGAGGAGATTTGTTTAGTATGGTTCGGTTTAAGATGAATATCCATATTGCCAGGCAGGCGAAAAGTGATGCCGGAGCCAGGGTTGAAATCGGAGTATAATAGTATAAAGGATGGGCTTCATAAAAGGAGTGCGTTTGTATGATTATATTTACTTTTAATAGGTAGTTTAAAGATAAAGCCTGGATGCGCCAAAAAAAACCGTTTTAATACTGTTTTTTATCTCGATTATTTTTTTATATTATAATTCTTTTTATCCACCAACTTTCTCCGCCTGCGCGGAAATCTTTTTTTAGCGCAATTAGGTCCACTTGATTCATTGGGCACAGCAGGTAAATTCCACCTTAATGATGAAGTTCAAAAACATCCATTATATAATAAAAATCATTCAGTTTCGGGGAGAGCAGATCAAGGTATCTTTGCAACAGAACCGGCAATGAGAAACTGTTTCATGATGGTGTCGCATCCACGCTTTCTGAACCAATCAAAAAACGGATTATCGTTGAAGCGAAGCGCGAATGTACCTCACCGATAAAACGATTAAAGAATTGCTTATCAACTTGGCTATGAGGACTAATACTACTTCAGCAGGGTTTTTAAAAGCAAAACAGATATATCTCCTCAATTTTATAAAAATACCATCGGTTTTAACAAAGGGGAACTTTAAAGAAATAAACCATATTTTGAAATATTTTTCTTTTGGATTATTTTTACCATAAAAAAAAATGAAAAAAATCTTGCTGGCTTCACTTTTATTCATTGGCGGACTTTCTGTCCATGCGCAAACCTATCAATCGGTTACCAGTAAGAACAAAACCTATCTGGAAACGGTGAAAGGACTTTCTTACACCTATAAAAATGGAATGGTTACCCTGAAAAATAACGGAAAATATAACCTTGGCACCGTCAGCATCATTGCTTCTTCTAAAACAGATCCGGCCCTTTTTGGGATTGCTTTGTTCGAAGACGGGTTAGAAAAAGGACAAACAGCCCGGGGCAGCGTTTATTTTACCACCGGTGAAGGAAAAGATACACATGAAATTCCTTTAACCGCGGTAGATCAGAAAAGCCTGGTATTCTCTTTTGATAAAGCAACCAGGGCAACACCTTAGAAATCAACGGCATTGTCCTTTAACGGATAGGCCTGCGCCTTATCCGTTGTTCTTTTCAATAAGTTGAAGCATGTTTTTATTAAATAAAGCAAGCTTAGTATCCAATGTGGCAAAAAAATCCAGATCGGCATTTTCGACTTCAATAATTGCTTTTTGCAAAACAAGTTCTCCATCGGTGGTTAGCCGGATTGTTTTTGCCCTTGTATCGGTTTCGTGTTCCTGCCGGGTTATAAACCCTTTTTCTTCTAACGTTCGCAATACTTTCGATACCATCATCCGGTCGGCATTGCTTTGGTTGGCAATATCAACCTGCGTTACCGCATTACTTTTTTTCGAAAGCCAGCCTACAGCGGCAAGTAATACGAATTGTGTTTGTGTTAAGTCCAGGGGATCCAAAACCTTTTTTTGTTTCCGCTGCCATAACATGGTCACCTGACCAAGTAAATAACCCGGACTATCTTTTGGACTTTTAAAATGAAATTCAATTTCTTTAGACATAGTGATGTTTGCGCATTTGAGATGAAATTAAATTAAAATCGTGTTGGTTAATTTGAAAGAAACCGAACCGGAATGGATAACCCCAGCTTTTTTTGTTCTGAATAAAATCTAAGTTATCAATTAAAGGAAGAATAGAGGTGTCTTCACATTCAGAAAATTCAATTTTGCGCCTTGAAGGACAAAAATCTTCTGAAACTTGAAACTGATAGGTATCATCATCCACCACTATGCCAAATGCCGTAAACTCCTGGCATTTTTCGGGCTTTCCTAAAGTTTGTTTCCCTGAATAATAAATAACAAAATCCCCCTTTTTCATTCTCCTTAATGGTGTCGATTTTCCATGGCAGGCCTGAGCAATTCCTTGCTCAATGCCGTTTTTAACATGGTCTTTTGAGGCCACGATTACCCAATATTTTGCAGTGCCGTTAACCATTGCTCATCGTTTTTCCTGTTCCAAAAATGTAATGGTATAACCATCAGGGTCTTTTGCCATTAATGTTTTTCCAAATGGAGTATTATTTATTGTCCCCAAAAGCACAACCCCTTTTTCAGTCAGTTCACTTTGTAATAGTTCAATTTTTTCATTGATCGAAAACCAAAGTGAAACACCAACGCCAGGTTCTTTTCCTTCCAGGTTCCCGATAGGTGTTCTGATGGCAAAACTTGCCTCGCCTTTGTTGTAGGTAAAAATGCAGGCTTCAGAATTTGTCATTTCCGATAATTCAAATCCTAATTTATCGGTATAGAATGCTTTTGATACTGCTAAATCTCTAACCTGGAGAGATGAAAATATTAATGTTCTCATGTGATTTATATTTTTTGTTGTCGCAAATATAATATACACGACAACAATATGCAAATTTTTTCATTTTTTAGTTTTAACTAAAGGATTTTCACCTGAAAGTAATTTGTCGATGATTTCTCTCAAAAGCCTGTCTGGAGTATATAAATTTGGCTAACGATCCGTTATAGGCTCATTCTGGCTGTAATTTGCAGCTGGCCATTTAATTTTTAGTCTCAAATATGAATTTTAGTAAATTAATCATCCTAAGCATGGTTGTAGCTTGCATGGCAGGCTTATTGGTTCCATCTGTAACCAGTGCTCAAGAAAAAGAGAAAAAACGAATAGAAGCATCAGGCGTTGTGCTCGATGATTTTGGAAAAATGAAGGAATCTATCCCTTCTTCGCTGCTTAAGGTTACCGAGGGAATTATTATTGTACCCAAATTGCTTAATGCTGGTTTTGTAGTGGGTGGGAAACGTGGCAGGGGCATTGCGATGGTGAAAAGAGAAGATGGCAGCTGGAGCAATCCAATATTTGTGACGATTACCGGTGGAAGTTTCGGGCTGCAGATAGGCGTTCAGTCTGTAGAACTGGTACTGGTTTTCAAACATAGCAGCAGTATTACCAACATCAAAAAAAGCAGTTTCACGCTGGGTGGTGACCTTTCTATCGCAGCTGGCCCTGTGGGACGTAGTTCTACCGCCAATACCGATTATAAACTCGATGCTGAGGTGTATTCCTATTCGCGCAGTAAAGGTATTTTCGCAGGTGTATCCATTAATGGCGCTTCGCTTGATATAGATACAGCTGCAGATACGCGTTATTACGGTAAAGGTATGGGACCAACAGAAATATTTGCTTCGCAGGGAGATCCAGACGATGCAGTAGCGAAAATAAAATCGCACTTGTCTTCTTTGAAATAACATTTGCGCTTGTTGTTTCCCGCAGATCATACAGAAAAGGGTACAGATTTTAAATGAATCTGCACTTTCTGTCAAATTAAAATAACAGTTAGCGTTTATTGTGATTGAAAAATAGGGTTGAGCAAAGCACTTAAATTATCTGCATAATCTGCGTTTTTATCTTTTTAAATCTGCGGGAAAAATAGCAAACTATTGTCTCCCGCAGATCACACAGAAAAGGGCGCAGATTTAAAATGAATATGCGCTTTCTGTCAGTTTTAAAATAACAGGCAGGTCCTACTGGCGAGAGCCTAGATCACGTTCGCGCTCATCTCCGCTTACCAGACGGGTTAATTCGTTGCAGTAGATTATCTTATCGTTCTTTATGCGAAATTCAGCGATTACGTGGATAAGTGCATGCCTGTCCTCATTAGTCTGTATTTCTACCGAATGGTTGGTAAATACAATGTCGCCCTCTTGCACCATCGTTTGAAAATCAATTAAGGAGGATTTAATCGCGAGTTTCTGTGCTTTCATGTGTTTGCAGAAACCATCGAAATCCAATTCCTCGCCATCTACGTATTGGCGGTACTCCAGGCTAAAGTATTTTTCGATGATGTTAAGATCGTAACTTGGGGTTTCTACCACTGCCTTAAAAGCGTTTCTTATCAGTTCTTTATAGCTGTTCATTTTCTTATGATTTGATGATACAAATTAAGGCCATAAGCGTTGCTGAAAACAGGGTTCGGATCAGGTAAAAGCTGGACTATTTGCGGTATGTTTACGAAAAGTTGCAGGGGAGATGCCTGTCGATTTTTTAAACAAGCGCATAAAATAGGTATCGTCGGCGTAACCAAGCTGGTACGCAATCTCTTTTACAGCAAGCCTGCTGTATGCCAGTAAGCGTTTGGCTTCGAGCACTGCCTGTTGCTGTATCCAATAGCTAACTGGCCTGCCAGAAGTGGTTTTTACACACTCATTGAGATAGCTTGGTGAAACATGCAGCAGGTCAGCATATCCTGAAGGTCGTTTTTCATTCCTAAAATGTTTTCTGAGCAGAACCTGAAACTGTTGGAAGAGATAAACTTGCCGGGAGGGAAGCCGGTGATCTTCTGCATTGGGCAGGATTGACGTGAAAAGTCCGGCGCATACCGAAACCGAATGGAACAGTAACGAAGCCTGGAGGCTGCCGACTGTATTTTCTGAAAGCAGATTAAATAAGGATTTTAAATAACCCTCGAACTTATTATAGCCTGATTGGTCTGTTTCAACAGGTTTTTGTTGTCCATATTCCCGTTCCAGTATATCAAGGTAATTTTTATCTATAGATAGTGGTTCTGCTGCCAGGATCCAGCCGCTTGTATCGTTTGATGAAATAAAATGGTGCACCTGGCCGGGGGCGATAAAGTAAATGCATGAACCATTTAAAGTCACGGTTGCAAAGTCTACCATTAGCCGGCTTTCTCCGGTTTGCTGAAAGATAAAAATGTAATAACTGTCGCTGTGTGCGCTTTCCAATGAGGGCCGGGGTGCAGCGTAATCCCTCAAAGGCCGCAAGTGGATATCAGATTGTGCAGTACCTAAACTGTGAATGGGGATAGGTGCTGATTTCTTACTCATCAGGTAAAGATAATATAAAACTTTGTGGTAAATGTATTTCGTACTACAGATAAACCCTGGCCATAAATTTGGCCGTAACTAGGGCTTATCCAAAATCGGATGGGCTTAGTTACATTTTAATGTGAAATACTGTTACAGCAACCAGATTTAAAAAGAATAACCCCTTTTATTAGCATAACCAGCAATTAATGCACCTGCTTCAGCATCCAGTAAGATTTCGCAGTTGGGATGTAATTGCACTACTGATGCCGGAATATCGGTGGTTATCGGACCTAGAATGGCTTGTTTAACCATTTCAGCTTTATGTGCGCCTTTTGCAATTAAAATGAGCTTACGGGTATGCATGATATTTTTTATGCCCCTGGTTAAACCACCCAATTCGATTTCTGGTGGTACCTGCGTTTCCCTTCGTACACGGGCTTCAAAATCAGGATCCATTGGCGATACCCAAGTTTCGCGCTCAAATGGCGTTCCGGGCTGGTTAATACCAATATGGCCGTTGCTGCCTAGTCCAAGCATTTGTAGGTCGGCACCGCCACGTTCGCTGAGTCTTTTTTCAAATAATGCACTTTCTGCTTCAAAATCATCCGACAGGGTTGGAGGCATGATAAAGTTTTCGGGTGGAATACCAAGCGGACCGGCAATCTGGTTTAAAATCATGGTATAACAGCTTCCTGCATACTCGCGGCTTAGATTGGTTAATTCATCCACATTAAATAAGGTAATATTTGCCACATCAAATGGGTATTTCGTGTAAATTTCTGACACAATCTGGTGCATATTGATGGTGGTTTGGCCGGTAGAAAGGCCAATTACCGAATTTTTCTTTTCCAGCATCTGGGCAATGATGCGCCATGCCGATACGGTATCAAATTCCTGTTCGTTTTTGGTAATGGTAATCTTCATTTATAGGTTTTTTAATTCTGTGGTAAAAAACTGATCAATATTTGCTGATGCTGCAAGTTCATCTTCGCCTTCAATGGATACCGAAACGGTTTCTCCTCCTTTTACATTTAAAGAGAGGATATTTAACATGCTATTCAGTTTAATGGTTTTTTCGCCTTTTTTTAGGCTTATGGCAGACTTGTAATGCTTTGCAAGTCTGATCAGGGTTGTTGCCGGTCGTGCATGAAGCCCTTGTACGGCTGTAATTACATAATCTTTGGTTATCATAGTGTTTGTTCTAAATAGGAGATGATCTGTACTGAACTGTTCATTTGCATAACGTGTTTGCAAATTTCCCTTGCTTTTTCCATACTGCCGTACAGGATAATTTTTTTAACAGCGGGAATCGAAGCGGCACTCATCGAAAACTCTTCCAGCCCCATGCCCATCAGCAATTGGGTAGCTAAAGGATCTGATGCCATTTCGCCGCACATTGCCACATGAACATTATATTTGCGGCCCTGTTCGATTACATTACTGATCAGCCTCAGTACACCGGGATTAAAAGGATCGTAAAGGTGGCTGATTTTCTCGTTCATACGGTCTACAGCCAGGGTGTACTGGCAAAGATCATTGGTGCCAATGCTAAAAAAACTCACTTCCTCTGCCAGAATATCGGCGGTGATTGCTGCGGAGGGAATCTCGATCATGATGCCCACTTTAATATCCGCATTAAAGTTTATATTTTGTTGAATGAGGCGTAATTTGGCTTCTTCGAGGATTTTTTTTGCCTCCCGGATTTCTGTTAAATTGGAGATCATCGGGAACATGATTTTCAGATCACCAAATGCAGCCGCCCTCAATATGGCTTTCAGCTGGGTGATGAACAGGTCTTTTCTATCTAAGCAAATCCTGATGGCACGGTAACCGAGAAAAGGATTTAATTCTGCAGGTAAATTGAAATAAGGCAAGTGTTTATCGCCGCCAATATCAATGGTTCTAACCACTACGGTTTTGCCCCTGGCATTTAAAGCAATGGTTTTGTAAAATTCAAACTGCTCATCTTCATCAGGGAAGTTATCGCGGTCCATAAACAGCATTTCGGTGCGCAGTAAACCCACACCTTCGGCACCATAACTAAACATGTTTTCCAGCTCGCTGGAACTGGAAATATTGCCCGAAAATACAATCCTGGTGCCATCAGTTGTAATTGCGGGTTTATCCTTCAACAGGTTAAGTTCTGTGGTTTGTTTCTTGTAATCCGTAATCATTACCCGGTATTCCCGCAACACATTTTCATGTGGATTAACGTGCAGCAAGCCTTTGGTGCCATCAAGAATAATTACATCGTTATCCTTAATCTCGTGTATTTGTTTACCACAGTTAACAAGGGCCGGAATACCTTTCGATTTAGCAATGATGGCCGTATGAGAGGTTTTACTCCCTGTTTGAGTGGCAAATCCGGTTACGTACGTGGTATCCATCGTAATGGTGTCGGAAGGACTGAGGTCTTCCGCTATAATGATGGTATCGGGTTCGAAGGTATAATCTTCGTTTTCTGCTTGATTGAGGTGTTTGAGGATGCGGCGGGCAATGTCTTTCATATCTGAAGAACGTGCACGCATGTACTCATCATCCATGTTTTCGAATAACTGTACTATTACATCCAGTACCCGCAATAAAGCATCATTGGCATTGATTTTTTCTGCCCTGATTTTTTCAATAACATCTTCCCTGATTTGCGGGTCGTTAATCAGCTCTGTCTGGGTTTCTAAGATGGCGTATTCTTCATTATTCAACACAATGGTGCTGTTGCTTTTTAGGTTTTCTATTTCTTCTAGCGCAAGTTGAACTGCATGGTCAAAGTGCTTAATTTCATTAAAGATTTCGCCTTCATTATTCAGTAACTGGCTACTTATTTTGCCCTGCATCCTTTTGAATACCAAAGCCCTGCCGATGGAAATGCCTGGTGAAACGCCGATTCCGTTAATCATAGGTTTTCCGGTTAAGCAAATAAATGGATAATGCTGCCTGCAAATCCCAACGCAAGCAATCCGAGTAATAAATAGGTGGTTTTTACATTCTTTTTTACGAAGTAATACACCAGAAATGTAAGTCCAAGGGGAATTATGGCGGGCATAATCTGATCTAAAATACCTTGCAGGCCTACAGCAGATTGATCACTTCCCATGGTAAGCGGGGTAGTAATGTTCATTAATGTAGCGGGCATGGCGCCAACCACCATTAAACCCAATATCGAAGCGCCTTTTGTTAGCCTGTCCATCACCTTGTTTTTTGCCAGGTTTTGGAGGAATGTAGTACCTGCCCGGTAACCGATAAAAGTGAGCTGGTAACGCAGCAGTAAATGTGGAAGGTTAAAGATCAATAGAAAGAGGATAGGACCTATAATATTGCCCTTAATGGCCATAGATGTACCCACACCGGCCGCAATTACTTTAAAGGTTCCCCAGAATAATGAATCGAAAACCCCTGCAAGTGGTCCCATTAAGCCTAACTTAACGGAATTGATTGATTCTTCATCAAAATCATCATGATTGCTGTTTTGCTCTTCCATGGCTGCGGTAATGCCAAGGATTAAGGTTGAGCCATACGGACTGGTATTGAAAAATTGTAAATGTCTTTTCAAGGCTGCTGCCATGGCCTGTTTGGTAGTATAAATTTTTTTTAATACGGGAATAATCGCATAAGCAAAACCCGTGTTTTGCCAGGTTTCGAAGTTGAAATTGGCTTCAAGCAACATAGAACGCCAAAATAACGACCGGATGTCTTTTTTGCCCAATTTAGATTTTGTTGCAGGTATCGCAGTAACGGTTTCGTCTGCTTCCGTAGCAAAGTCGTCATCATCTGTAACTGGTTTCTCCTGAGTTTGCGTAACCAGTAAGGCGATAATCAGTCCAAAGCCACCAATGGCGATAACCGGTAATTTTAAATAACTGGCCAGCATAAAGCCCAAAAAGAAATAAGGGGCAACTTTTTTATTAAACATCAGGTTCATTAGTAAGGCAAAACCCAATGCAGGAAGCATATTTCCTGCAACCTGTAATCCGGTTTGCACCCACATAGGGATGAGGTCTAAAAATGATTTCATCGTAGTAGCCCCAAGTTGCAACGCAAGGAAAACGATAATACCCATTAATAAAGGTTTCAGGCTGCCCGAAATGAGATGCAATTGCTGGATACCCTTAAAATTACCTTCTCCGGCATATTGGTTAAACTTTTTATTAAATATGGGTCGGAACACAAAAAGACCGCTGATGACCATTTCTGCCAGGATGGAAACCGGGATGGCAATGGCCAGTGCAATAGCCGGCCCTTTGCCCGACATGATGGCGAAAGCCGTGCCTAAAACTCCACCCGTAATCACATCAGGAGGGATAGCAGCACCTACTTTTATGTTGCCCATAAAAATCAGTTCGAGGGTAGCGCCAATGATGGTACCCTGGGTTACATCGCCAAGCACCAGGCCAACGAGGGGACCTAATATCAGCGGGCGACTGAGTAAAGTGGTGCCCAAAAAATCTTCTGAATGGCCAAACATCGCGATGATTGCGATGAGCAGGTATAATAACGACAATATATTTTTTATTTAGGTAAATGGATAGTCGGTGATACAAAAATTAAATCAGTTCTTTAACCAATCGCTTATGGTCTGTTGGTACCTGCCTTACTTCCAGTTCGATTCCATTGTCCAATAATTCGCGGATAATTTCGATATCATCTTCGTTCACAGCAAAGGCCTTAGAAATCAGTTTCGATCCATCTTTTGATCTTAAACCACCCAAATTAACCGAAGTAATTTCCGGAACCTCGGCCACCAGTGTAGCAGCATCTTTTACATTGTTAATCAATACCAGGATGGTTAGCGGTTTACTTCTCTCATCGTTTAAAAAAACAGCTGCATCAGCTACTGATTTGATCAGTAATTTAATGCCGGAAGGTTTGGCAAGGTTCAGCGTCATTTTCTGGAATTCATCCTTCACTACTTTATTATTTGCTACCAGAATGCAATCTATACCCAGCGAAGGGGTCCACGTAAAAGCTACTTGTCCATGCACCAGTCGGTCATCTATACGGGTTAACTTAATCATTGTTGTTATTTTGTATGGTTAAAAGTTTATTTACATACACCATTTGTTCTTTTGCGCGTGTTATTGCCACGTCGATTACCTGCCCGGCAGGAGTTTCATTTTCTGCAAGCATAATTTCTATTATCAAACCCAGGTTAAAGCCGGCAACAATGTATACGTTGTCTTTTAGGCCATATTGGAGGATTTGATTGGTTACACTGCCACCCAGCAAATCAGTAAAAACAATGAGTTCTTCATCATCGCCGAGTTCTCCAGTAAAGGCTTTGATTTCTGCTTCGAGTGATTTGTTTTCTTCCACATAAGCCTGCATCAGAAAAACGTTGTCGATGGCTCCAATAATAATGTCCAGCGACGATTTTACCCCTGAGGCAAGGGTACCATGTGTGGCAATCAGGAACTTACGGTTGTTTACGGTTTTATCCATAAGGTGGTTTATTCGGTTAGGTTTTTTAGCAACAGGATTTTCACTTGTATGCGGGAAATATTTGGTTAGGTTAACACAGTTTTGCGCTGTACAATTATCCGTGAAACTTTGCTTAATTGCTATTTTATTACCACTACAATGCCTCTACAAAATAACCTGATTTAGTTTATTCGTTATGTTTCAGGTATGTTGATGTAAAGCAGGATGGTTTGTTTTTCAATGAGGTATTATTGATGGGCCAATTCGTTTCTTCACTTTTTTCAGGGTAGTGTTAATGTAGTGGTTTTAAAATCTTTGAAAAAAATGAAATCAATTAGATTTGAAAAACAAGATAATCCTGCCTTTTAATCTTTGTGTGGCGAAATGAAGGTCGTATGATATTAACTGGCGGGATTTATATCAATACTTTCGAAAAATATAACCCAATACAGAAATGAAAAAAATAATCATATCATTCATCCTTTTACTGGTTAATGCGGGCGCATTATGGGCACAAAAAGTACCCAAATTTAAAGTAATTGCGCTTTATGAAAATGGCGGTCACCATATTGAATATTCGAAAGCCGCAGTGCTTTGGCTTAATAAACTGGCCACCGAAGAAAATTTTACAATTGATTATATCCAAAGCACGGATAAAATAGATAGCACATTTCTTGCTCATTATCAGCTTTTTATCCAGCTGGATTATCCGCCTTACGCCTGGGGAGATAAGGCCGTAAAAGCTTTTGAAAACTACATCGATAGCGGTAAAGGAGGGTGGATCGGGTTCCATCATGCTACTTTATTGGGCGAGTTTGATGGTTACCACCTTTGGCCCTGGTTTTATAAATTTATGGGTGAAATTAAGTTTAAAAACTACATCGCCAAATTTGCAAAAGGCAAGGTAAATGTTGAGGATCAGAAACACCCTGTAATGAAGGGCGTATCGCCATCTTTCTGGGTTGAAAAAGAAGAATGGTACACCTATGATAAAAGTCCGCGCCCTAATGTTACGGTACTTGCAAGCGTAGATGAAAATACCTATGAACCGAAAGATGGCATCACCATGGGCGATCATCCGGTAGTATGGACCAACCCGGCCTGTAAATCAAGAAATATTTACATTTTTATGGGGCATTCGCCAATTTTGTTTGAAAGTAAAGATTACACCACTTTATTTAAAAATGCAATTTTCTGGGCCGTAGGTAAGAAATAAATAACCAAACGCCAGAGGTCCGATGCCCCATTTATCTCATCTTGCACAAGAATGTAAAGATTCTTTTCCCGCTCTATGCCCTATCGTGTGGACACAATTAATTATAAAGATTCTTTTCCCGCTCTATGCCGCGGCGGCAAGGTACTTTGGGGCGCCAAAGTACCCAAAGCGCTTTGTCAATCCGGCAATGTGGCTTCTCACCATCCCACGCTCATCAAAAAAACAGCGGCACTTTGTTTTGCTCGTTTCTGCTCAATGAAAGTTTGAGTGATATTTTCACAAAACCACTGCGTTTCAGGTTTGGTAGTGCAAGTTGTTCTGTTTTGCAACTGTTTTTTTGATTTCCCAGCATTTGGGATCAACGGCGTTGTTCGGTGAAACCTGTTTGTTTTTCAAAGCCAGCCAGCTTAACGGTCCTGAAGTGATTAAATGAAGGCATCTAGTTAGTCGATTCGATTAAAAAATCATAAAGGTTTACTTCTGTTGGCAGCTGTAGTTTTTTACGCAGGCGGTACCGGCTAATTTCGACTCCTTTTAAGGAGATGTTGAGCAGCTGTGCCGTTTCTTTTGACGAAAGGTTAAGCCTTAAGTAAGCACATAATTTCAGGTCGGTTGCACTGAGGTTGGGGAATTTTACTTTCATTGTTGCCAGGTAATTGTTATATACCTGATCAAAATAAATGGCAAAATGATCCCAATCTTCATCACCATTCTCTGTATCGCTTAATAGTTTATATACCTTGCGGAAATGATGTTCAGCATCAGGAATGTTCAGCTTTTGGGTTTGCGCAATTAATTCGTCCTTTATCGCCTGTAATAGTTTACCACGGTCTACCAAATGCATGGTAATGGTGGCCAGTTCGCGGTTCTTATGGCTTAGTTCTGCTTCAAGGTTATCGTTTTTCAGCGTAACAATTTCTTTCTCATTGCGGTCCATCTCCAGGCCATGCAAATAGTTAAGCCTTTTCTGTTCTTCTTCATGCTTTTTCTGGTGAAGCATAAATCTCTTTTGCTGCCGGTTAACAAAATAATAAATGATGGAAACCAGAATGATCAGGTAAAATAAATAAGCCCAAATTGTTTGATACCATGCCGGTTCTACAATAAAAGTATAATTTACAGGTTCGGATGCATTACCCAGGTTATTACGCACTTTTACCGAAAAAGTATATTTTCCATAAGAGAGGTTGGTATAATCTTTTTCTGTTTTGGTAGACCATTTAGACCAGTCGTTATCAAAACCAACCAATTTATACGAAAATTCTTCGTTGCCCTTTTGGGCAAAAAGAGTAGAAGAATATTCAAAATGGAACGAGTTCCAATCTTTAGAAAGACTGGTTACCTGATCTGATGTTTGGGAGGTGGAGAGCTGGCCATTTTTCAGAAAATAACCCCCAAAAATAAGGCTGTCTTTTTCGTCGATTGCCTTTACTGAGGTAAGCATTACGTTGAGTTTGCGCTCTGAAGAAACGTAACGTTTGTAGTTGAGGTGGAAAACGCCATCATTAGCGCCAATAAAGATATTTTCTGTATTGTATGGATAAATATGTTCGGCACCTTTAACCGTTTGCCCGGTAAGCTCCGGAAAATAAATCAGTTTAAATTTTCCTCTTTGTGTGGATCTGCTAAAATCAACAAGGCCCACACGCTGGTTGCTCACAAACCACAAATTGCCATTACCATCTTCTGTTAAATAGGCGACAGGATTATCGCCAAATATAGGTGTATAGAAAGCTGAAGGCATAAATTTGTTCTTTGCCGTATCATATTCATATATGCCTTTTTCTGTAGCTGCAATAATTTTGTTCTTGATAAAATAAACGCGGTTATTTAGTATAGATGGTAAGCCATCATCTTTGGTGTAGATTTTAAAATTAAGTGCCGTTTTTCTATCGGTAGATAGTTTTACTTTAAAAATTCCCCTGTGCGGGTGCGTGGCCCATAAATTATCCTGATTGTCGCGGGCTAAGTTGCCCAAAGATTCATAAATACCGTCAATTTTTCCAACGTTTACAAAACCGTCATTTTCAGCTCTTAACAGTTGAAAACCGGTATAAGTACCCGCAATTACCTCTTTAGAAGGTGTAAATGCTTTAACCATCCAGGCTCCGGGACCATTGGTAACCAGTTTTGCCTGGTTATTGATGATGTTCATTACACCATCCTGATGCCCGGCAAGCAAGCTGTTATTTACCTGCGTTAAACTCAATACAGCTCCTCTGGTATTTTCTACTTCGGTAAACAAACCTGCGCCCATGCTCATGTCCTTTTGCTGATTATTAAGGGCTGCGCTGTATAAACTATTGGAAGATCCTATATATAACCTGTTGTTAAATATGGCCACCGCGTTGCCCTGAACATGGTTTTCCCTGCTCGGATAAATGTGTTTTATCGAGGTATTGTAATTGATAAAGTCTAAACCGTTTTCCTGTCCCAACCACAGGTTTTTGTTATTATCGAGCAGAATACTATTGACGTTGTTGTTCTGCAGGCCATGTTTGTTGGAAAATTGCTCAATCAGTTTGCCATGCCCATCAATAATGATCAGTCCTTTGGATGCCGTGCAGATGGCGAAGCTATTTTCGGCTATTTTTGCCGTGGCATTAATTAAACTGGTACTGAATATTTCATCTGCCGAAGTTGTCATTTTTTTCAGCATGGTTGCAGTCATCAAAAAAAGTCCGTTTTTTCGGGTAGAGAGCAGCAATGAATCTTTGCTATAGGCTATAATACCAGTGATTCTAAGATCAGAGGTATTTAGTTGACCAGATTTTTCACCAATACCATATGGCTGCCATTTGGAATCCTTAAAAACCGAAAGGCCGAGGTCCTTATCTGATGCAAATAATGTAGAACCCACCCTGTTTAAGGCAATCCAGCCTCCAGGTGCATCATAAGTGTAGATTTTGTTGTTCTTGAGCTCAAAAATGCATTCTATCGTCCTAAAGAAGACTTCATTTTTATAAAGCACAATGTTCCAGATGTCGGCAAATTGCCTTGCACGCTCCGGCATCAGGTGTTTTAGCGAATGGAACTTTAGAATACCGGATTGATCGGGAAAAAAATAACCAATTTCATCCTGTCCACCAACATATATCTTGCCTGAGGCATCAATTTCAAGCGATTTGATCGCACTTTTGTTTGGAAGTGCATAAGTTTTCCAGTAGCTGCCATCAAAAGTGAGCAGCCCGTCATTATTGGCCAGGTAAAGTATTCCGTTTTTGCCCTGTTTAATATCCCATATTCCACTTCCGGCATTATAATCAGCTGTGGTGTAACTTTTAATTGAAGGTATGGCAAGTTTAGATTGTGCCATTAACGCACCTATAAATACATTGCAGATTAGGACTAATAAGGGAAATTTTTTCATTAATGGATTTGGTGAAATGGGATGATCCGCTTCATGAATTAGAGTTGGGCTAAAATTGATTAGAATTGAGCTGTAATTTAGGTAACATTTTGTAGAAATGGTAAATGTTTTACAAATGAATAATTCTTGTATTATTAAGGGCTAATTATGGTATAAAAATGAATATTAATGATGTTGCCCATCCGCACAGTCTTTCCTCGGCTACCGATGGGTTCTTTCTTTTGCTGCCAAAAAGAAAGAGCCCACCGGCTGAAAATTTATTCATTTTTTTGATGTAATTTTCAATGGTATTCATGAGGGCTTACGCCGTTTTCTTTCGAAGTCAGTGGTATGGCTAGAACAGTGGGGCCCGATCCCGATGCCTTGATCGGGAGTTAGGCCGGATTTATTTTATAAATCTTCGACTCCACTCAGACCTAACAACCGCAGGGCTATCCCAGTGCTGTTAATGCTTTAAAGCCCAAAAAATACAGTTACGAAACAGGGTGGTAAAGTTTTTATCCTCCAAAAGTTCAGGGAAATGGCCCATTGCAATGTATATGTTTTTTGCCTTAACGCATTGATTGCTCCATATTACCGGATGATCTCCCATTTTAACTTCTTTATTGGGGTTGTAAGTAGATTCATCAATGCTGGCCAGTACATGTACATTTGGTCGTGGGCTTTTGTTATAAATGTACCATTCGTCTCTTGTGGTAAAAGATGCCGGCAATCCTTTTAATACCGGGTGTTTTTTATCTTCGAGCTTAAGCGTAGCATAAGTACCACCCGGAATATGGCGTTTAAATTCTATTTTACCCATAAAATCAGAGAACCATTGCCACATAGGGTAGTTGTCGAACACGCCTAATAGCGTAGGGTGGTGAAAGCCGATCCATGCGCCTTTTCCATTTTGAATATAATCTTCAAAAGCTTCCTGAGCTTCTTTCTCCCAGGGATATGGAGGATAATCAAGCTGGATAAAAAGCTGGTATTGTTTCAGGAATTCTTTGTTGATTTTTTTTGTGTCGCTGGCATAGTCGATGATGAATCCCTTTTCTCCGGCCAGCTTGTTTAACCACATTTGGGCTGCACCATCAAACAGCGCATGTGCACCACCGCTTTCTGCAAGTACGAAAATTCTAATTTTTGACTTACCAGGTTGTGTTTTTGCATCGGCATAGCTACAAGTAAAGAGGAGTATGGTGAGGTAGAGGAGTATATTTTTTTTCATTATTTAATTTTTGGGTTTATTTAACATACTTTATAGATTTCTCCACTGCGGTCGAAATGGAGAAATCTTTTAAAGTTGTTAGGGTTCAATTCAGGTTTAAAGATTTCTGCGCCATGTTTGGAATAACGATGTCGAGAAATATTGTCCTTCAGGATGACGATGCTATATGCTATTTTTCCTTCCCGAGCCATAACAGCCCATCGATGATAAATTTATTCTGGATCTCGCTGCCAAAAGTAGATGACTTTCCAACATTGGCGGCGTAATCCATCGCATTGTGCCCAAAATTGGCATAGAGCATTTTATATTTGTTATTGGTCCAAATAATGGGGTAGTAGCCGCTATACCAGCTTTGTTTAGGATCTGTACCTAGCGGAAAACTGCTTTCGTGCACCGAACAAAGAATTTTTATATCCGGATTCTGACGCAGGTCTTTAGCCCAGCTATACCATTCGCTAACAGAAGAAGTAAAGATTTCCGGAAGCCGTAATGTGGCGGGGTGTTTTTGATCTTCGCATTTTAAAACGGCTGTAGTAGGGAACCAGGTATTGCTTTTAAAGCTTCCAACCCCTAAAAATTTATTGTAGTACCAATCCCATTCTGCAGGGTTTGTATTAAATGCGCAAACATGGAAACCCATCCAGGCGCCACCTTTTTCCATATAGGCCTGAAAGGCAGCTTCCCTGGCTTTAGGAGCCCGGTCATCAAGAAAAAGAACCACCTGGTATTGCGAAAGAAACGTTTCGTTAAGCTTGCTCCAATCGTTGGTGGCGGTGTAGGTAAAGCCATATTGTTCGGCCGCTTTTGGGAACCATTCATTTGCTTCTTTAACAAAATTAATGTGCGCGAGATCGTAGGTGCCATTATAAAAGGCGATGACATTAAACTTTTTAGCTACCGCAACTTTTTTGGTCCCCTCAATTTCTTTGTCTTTAACCGAGGCTACAACTTTCACGGTGTGTTCTTTGTTATCTTTAATCAGAAAGCTGAGTACATTACTATAAATGCTGGCTCCAGAAACGCCTTTTGCATCAACCTCATCTATAAACCATGAAATCTTATCGACTTTGTATTCATAAACGGGCGTAAATGAAACCAATGAACCGATTTCGGGCGTTTCGTTATTGGATTTAATGGAAATGGATGTGGCGTAAACCGGTTGATTAAGAGATTCATCCTTGGATGCTGCTTTTTTACACCCTATAAAAAGGATGAGCAACGCAATGGCCGCTGAGAGTAGTGATTGTTTATTCATATCATAATTGGTTAGAAATTCAGGCTGATTGCCCGTTTTCGAATTTATAACCTTATTGATATACTACAGGCCGATCCTGCCTCTACATTTGCTCTACAATAACATATTTACCACAAAAAGATCATCATCAGCCTGTAAATAGGCTAAGATTAGTCTTATATTGTAATGGTTTAAACTAAATTAACAGCTATCACATGAAACTAAAATTCCTATTGTTGTGGGTATCAATGATTTTGACCCAAAACGCATTCTCACAACTCAAATTAACAGCGTTATCGTCGCCCAACCGACCGGGCAAAACACAGGCTGATACCGTAAAAATGAATCCTGAATTTTTACTGTTAGGTACTTTAAGTGATTACATCAACAGAAAATATGTAAATAACGAAGGACAATTTGACCAGTATAATGCCTACGAAAAATCACTTAAAAAATATGTTGATAGTTTGGTGAAAAAGACATTTAACATTTCCATGGTAGAAAAGGGAGATCATTATATTTCTGCAGAAATGTCGGAGAAAATGGAGGCCTTTTATCGTGGTGATCGGCTAAACGATAGTATTTTATATAGGAGCACCGAGAATAAACTTTCGTTCCTTACTGGTGTATATCTTCGTTATGGTGAAAAGATAAATGATAATTTATATAAGATCTGGCTCAGAAATTCAGCTAAACACCTCAATTGTTACGAGATATTAAAGCAGCTTGGTTGCGTACATATCTATTATAAACACCTAAATAATATCCCGGCAAGTGATTTTCTTTACTTTAAGCCAACCCCATTGATGAAAAAATATTTTGCTACTGTTGCAGTATATCAGGAAAGCGTATTGAATGATGAATTAAGTTATCATTTCAAGAGCAGTACCAACCCAAAGGAATCTTATCATAAAATTTTTGAAAGGGAAACGGGTAAGGTGGAAAGTCTGTTTAGTGAGCCTTAATAAAAAGATGTTTACAGGTGTTGAAGGCAATAAATTTGCAGCCGCAGCTGTTTCATGTTTTACTGTCAAAAGCAACCCTACATCTCTACTACTGAGCTGATATTCGGGTTGGACTGTTTGTTGCAATGGATTGGTTTTATTCTATTTGCATCACAAACAATCTATTCTCCACTAACCAAAAATGAATAAACTATTATTTTTATTGATCTCTACGATGGTGCTACCGGTTATCTGCAGTGCGCAACAGCAAGTAAATATGAAAGCAGCTTACACAGCAGGAAGCATTAAGCCCAACCATAAATCTCCAGTACAAATAAATGCCGATCTGAGTGTGGTATACAACCGCTGGAAAAAGAACTACCTCACCGAAGATATTGGTGTAAAAGGCCAATACTATATCAAGAGCCAACCTACCGGCACAGTCACCGTTTCTGAAGCGCACGGTTATGGCATGATCTCTATGGCTTACATGGCCTGGTACGATCAGGATGCCAAATTATATTTCGATGGTATGGTACGTTTCTTTAAGGCACATCCAAGTAATGGCAATAAACATTTAATGTGCTGGCAGGAAGGAATCCGTGATGGTAAAGTGGTTTCAGTAGGGGGAAGTAGTGCTACAGATGGCGATATGGACATTGCCTACGCTTTCTTGCTGGCTGATAAAATGTGGGGTAGCAAAGGAGAAATCAATTACAAGGCTGAAGCTTTATTGGTAATTGATGCGCTGATGCAATCGATCGTCCATACGAAATTTAAAACGCTTAAAATGGGCGATTGGGCAGGGAATGAAGGTAACAGGGTTAGTGATGGCAGCCGACCATCAGACTTTATGCTTCAGCAAATGAAAGCCTATCAAAAAGCAACAGGCAATAACAGGTGGAATGCAGTAGTAGATAGCACCTATGCCATTACACAACATATTTTCGCAGCCTATAGCCCTGCAACGGGTTTAATGCCAGATTTTGTGGAAAGAAAGGATGGCCAGTTTATTCCGGCAATTGGTGAGCTGCTGGAGGGGAATACAGATGGAGCTTACTCCTATAATTCGGCTCGTTTTCCATGGCGGTTGGCTACTGATTACCTTACTACCGGCGATAAGCGTGGAATTGCACAACTTAGGGCACTAAATACGTGGATTCAAAAAACATCATCGGGCGAAGTGAATAAAATTTACACCGGGTACAAAATGGATGGTACTGTGCTTGCGGGAAGAGATCATACCGATCTGACTTTCCAGTCGCCATTTATGGTAAGCGCCATGATTGATAAAGACAATCAGTTATGGCTTAATAAACTTTGGGATAATGGTGTGAAGCGATCGGGCAGCTATTTCGGCGATTCGATTACACTGCTTTGTATGATTGTGGCTTCTGGTAACTGGTGGACACCTGAATAATTTACCGCTTTAATAATCCGGGACCGTGTTTAGCCACGGATACCTGGATTAAGGTATCGGTTAAGTACTGGATATACGCTGCGTTTCTGAGTGGTTGTAATACAATTGAGTTAATCATAGGTTTTTTAATTTAATGGTTGATGTTATTTTTACGTTTTACTTTGATTTGTCGCTGCACACTGCAGGAGGGTTTCAAAGTAACTTTGATTTGTCGCTGCACACTGCAGGAGGGTTTCAAAGTAACTTTGATTTGTCGCTGCACACTGCAGGAGGGTTTCAAAGTAACTTTA
>NZ_JAVTSU010000026.1:0-70652 GCF_032678605.1 Pedobacter miscanthi | reverse complement strand
CTAAAAGGGGCGTTTTTTTGTCAGCCTGCAATAGCGCCAACACCGGCAGGTTTATCAATCTCCCTTTGAAGTAATTTGCCCCTCGTTTTAGTAAAGTCAAAATAGCTGTAGAATTATTAACATCATGTTCCTATACTATTTATTGCTTATATAAATTACATCATATTAAAACAAATTATACATTAATTTTTCGTAACAGAAGCTTATTGTTTTTTTCATTATTCTCTATTTGATTTACTAAAACCTTTTAGTATTATTGAGCTATAGAAAAACTTATACTGCTAACCAATTTATCTTATGAAATTATCAAACAGAACCACACTATTTGCCAGTGTTCTTTTAGGCACTGTTGTCTTTTTATCAAACTGCAAAAAGGCGCAAACAGACACAGCAACGCCCGAACCTACGGTTGTGCCTACAAATGCAGCTGTAAGAACAGAGGTAACCACTCAGGCCCAGTTTACCGTGAGTACCGAGAATACAGGCGGGAAGGATGCTGCCGAGGGCTCATCAAAAGTTATTGATAACAATATCGATACTAAATTTTTGATATTCAGCCACCAATCCAGTTTTTATATGCAGTTTGAGTTTCCCTCTAATACCCAGATTGCAGCCTACACACTCACTTCTGCAGATGATGCCAGCGAAAGAGATCCATCAAACTGGACCGTTACAGCTTCTACAAATGGCACCAATTGGACAGAGTTAGACCACCGGGAGTATGAAATGTTCTCTAAACGTAAACAAAGCAAAACTTATAATTTTGTTAACAATAATACCTATAAATTTTACCGTATTAATGTTAAAGTCTTATTTGGTCAAACCAATCCCATTTTTCAGTTAGCCGAAATAAAATTATTTAATGTGCCACAGAACCAGCAGGCACTAGCGCCGAACAATACCCTGGAAACTGTGGTTGAAGGTTCAAATACTTTAATTTTTACAGATAAGACCGGTACTTTTAGCGCGGCAACAAAAGCGGGTTTCATCACGGTGTTTAAAACTAACTACCAGCGAATGGCCAATACTTTTAATACGAATGCACCTAAAACACAGGTTTTTGTGATCGATGCTGAATATGAAGGCGTTGCTGCAACCTATGGTGGGTCTGTTATCCGTTACGATCCGAGATACTTCATAAGTAATCCTAAGGATATTGATGTGGTAACCCATGAGATGATGCACGTTGTACAGTCGTATAAGTTTAACCTGCCCAATACCGGATGGATTACGGAAGGAATTGCAGATTATGTAAGGTACATTTTCGGGTACGACAACCCAGGTGCCAACTGGTCATTACCTGCTTATAGTTCAAATCAGAACTATACAGATGCTTACCGCGTTACGGCACGTTTTTTTGCCTGGCTGGAAAACCATGGTTATCAGGGCATCATCATTAAGCTGGATAAAGCAATGAGGGATGGTACCTATGATGTGAACACTTTCTGGTCGACAAATGCAAATGGCAAAACTGTAGATCAATTGTGGCAAGCCTATACGGCTAATTCTGCCTTGTAAAAACAGTATATTCTCATTATAACACATGCAAAAACCTCAGCAAAACTGAGGTTTTTGCATATAATCGAGACTTTATCCCCCAAAAATCATTTTAGCATTAAAATCATTAATAATTCAGTTGCTCATGTAATGAGTTTTTGTAAAATCTAAAAAAAAAAATCGTTTTATCATACACATAATTCAAGGTTTTGCATCTGTTTTGTATCATTGTGCCATCAGATTAAATGTCATTACAAAGACATGGTTTTGTCATAAAACTTTAAAATTAGTTATAAGAGAGATTGGTTGACATTATATTTACACCATATAATAATAATTTATCTACTAATCTTTAAAATCTATGAAAAAACGCTTACAAAGTTTGTTCATACTCTTGTTTTTTACCATTTCGGTAATGGCACAGGAAAGGACAATCACAGGCACAGTTACTTCGCAGGATGACAAATCGCCTATCCCTGGAGTTAACGTAAAAGTAAAAGGAACCCAGATCGGTGTAAGCACCGATTCAAATGGGAAATTTTCGATCAGTGTTCCTTCTTCGTCTTCAACATTAGAATTCTCTTTTATCGGGTATACTACCCAAAGCAGGCCGATTTCTGGCTCTGGTCCGGTTAATATTGTACTGGTGCCAGATTCCAAGTCGTTGAGCGATGTTGTAGTTACCGGTTACACCGTACAGAATAAAAAAGATGCAACAAGTGCAATTTCTAAAGTATCAGCTGAACAGTTTAAGGATACACCAGTTGCCGATCCTAACGAGCTTTTAAAGGGGCGCGTTACCGGTGTAGTGGTAACCTCAGGCTCAGGCCAGCCGGGAGCAGTACAAGCTGTACGTATCCGTGGTATTAACTCCATTTCATCAGGAAATAATCCTTTATATGTTATTGATGGTGTTGTTGTGGCAAGGGGTGATTTTAATACCGATACCAACAGGGATTTAGAGGCCAGTAATCAGGTAACTCCAACGGATATCCTTTCCAATCTAAACCCTAATGATATTGAGAGTTTTGACGTTTTAAAGGATGCATCTGCCATTGCACTATACGGTGCAAGGGGAGCTAATGGTGTAATTGTAATCACGACCAAAAAAGGGAAAATTGGCGCACCTGAATTTAATGTAAGAGCGCAGTATGGAAAAACCAAAGCCAATTTTGGTAATTTTAAGCTAATGGACGCCAGTCAGTTTTTAGCCTATGAAAAAGTAGGTTTGAATAATGCAGGAGTTACAGATGCTCAAATACCGGGAAACCTAACGGCTGCCGGTGGAAACTCCGATTTTAACTGGATGGATGCGGCTTTCAGAACAGGTACATCCTCAAATTTTGATATTTCTGTCCGCGGTGGAAACGAAGGTACAAAATACTATTTCTCAAGCGGCATGGGCAAATTAGACGGTACGCTTATCGGTTCCGGACTAAAAAAATATTCCCTTTTATCAAACATCGAACAGAAAATAAACAGCCGTTTTACGATGGGTTTAAACTTAAACCTTTCTTATTCTGATGGATTGACTTCAGCAGATGGAAGCCGTTATGGAAGCCCTATTTTAGGCTATATTGCCACAGCGCCGATTCAATCGCCTTATAAACCGGATGGTAGCTTATATACCGGTAGAGAATCAGGCTGGTTTGGATTAACCGGAGACAACTTTTTATACAATACACAGTATAATTTTAACAGCAATAAAAACTTCAGGACATTAGGCCGCTTATATGGCGATTTAAAGATCTTTGACTGGTTAAAATTATCTGAAAACCTATCGGTAGACTGGATCAATGCAAAGCAAAAGTTGTATCAGGATGCGCGTACCTCTGATGGTTTTGGTCAGAACGGGTCATTATTTGATTCAGCTATTGATAACAAGTTATATACTACGCAAACCTCTTTATCGGGAAGTTATGCACCAAGCTCCGATCACTCTTTAACATACCTTGCCATGCTCGAGTATTCGTTTAAAGAAAATGCGGGAATCAGCGCAAATGGAAAGTCAATTATTGCAAACGATCGTTTCCGGTCGCTGAATGCTGCAATATTGCCTGTAAGTGTTGGTGGTAGTTCTTCAACGCAGGCAATTTTGTCTTACATTGGTAATGCAACCTATTCTTACCAATCTAAATATAACCTGAATGTGAGTTTGCGTCGTGATGAGGCTTCAAATTTTAAAAACAATAAGTCTGAAACTTTTTATGCTGTGGGTGGTGCCTGGAGAATCATTAATGAGGACTTTATGAAAGAGCAGAAGATTTTATCAAATGCAAAACTGCGTGCGAGTTATGGTACATCAGGTAATTTAACTGGTTTGCTTGATTTCGTTTCTTATACTTTGTGGACTCCAGTAAATTACAACGATAACCCGGGTTTAGCGCCTTTTCAATTGGGTAATGATGATTTGCGCTGGGAAAAAACAAATAGTTTTGATTTAGGTTTAGAACTTGGTTTTTTAAACAATCGCATTTCATTAGAAGCTGATTATTATAGTAAAAAAACAAATCAACAGTTATTCTCTCTACCGATATCTTCAACCAGCGGATTTATTACCATGCCGGTAAATATTGGCCAGGTGCAGAACAGGGGTTTCGAACTTGCGCTGAACACGGTTAACCTTGAAGGAACAGTAAACTGGAAAACTAATTTTAACGTTTCTTTTAGCAAAAACAGGGTAAATGAAACCAACAACGGTCAGGATCTTGTAACAGGGCAGAATATTACCAGGGTTGGTTTTCCAGTTGGTTCATGGTACGTGAGAGAATGGGCAGGTGTTGATCCGGCCAATGGCGATCCGCTTTGGTATAAGGCTGATGGATCTACCACCAATAACTACAACCTTGCTGAACGCAGGATTATTGGCCAGGCTTTACCTAAATATACTTTCGGTTTAACCAACATTGTTACCTATAAAGACCTGGAACTTTCGTTCTTGTTTTATGGAGCTACCGGAAACAAGATTTTTAACCAGACTCGTAGTTTTGTAGAAAATACAGCTTATATCAACAGTGGTTTTAACCATTCTGTAGAAGCGGGCGAAGATTTCTGGCAAAAACCTGGAGATGTTGTTTCAAGACCAAAACCTATTGCCGGAGGAAATAAAAATGAGTCTTCTCCTTCATCAAGATTTTTAGAAAAAGGAGATTATTTACGCTTAAAAAATGTTAGGCTTGCCTATTCATTACCATCGACGATCCTTGGAAAAACCGGTATTAAAAAAATAACATTTTTCGGACAGGGAGAAAACCTGGTAACCTGGACGGGTTATACCGGTGTAGATCCTGAGACAGACGCATTAGGAAACGAATTTTTTAAATATCCGGTAGGAAAAATTTACACATTTGGTTTAAACGCAACATTTTAAGGCACTTTAACTAAGAATATCATGAAAAAAATATATATCATAGCACTTTCCCTGTTTATTGGAAGTGCCTTCATGAGCTCTTGCAAGAAAGAGCTTAACCAACAACCAGACGGTGCATTACTTGATGAAACGGCCATTACCGATTTTCAGACTTTACAGGCTGCAACCATAGGCTGTTATAACGCCGTAGTAAATTTAAACTGGTATGGAAGGAATTATCCGACCATGCTCGAATTAAGAGGTTCGAATATGTTTATTGCCTCATCTAATTCAAATCGTTTAACAGCTCCGTATCAATACAATTTTACAGTTGCCAATGCAGACGTTGCAGATATCTGGAATACCATTTATAAAGCAATTGCAAGAGCAAACAATGTGATCACCAGATCCAGCATTGTAACTGATGGTACGGCTGCTGATAAAAAGCAGCTTATTGCTGAGGCAAAATTTGTAAGGGCATTAGCCTATTTCGATTTAACGCGTATTTTTGGTCAGCCTTACACGGTAAATAGTGGCGCCTCTTTAAGTGTGCCCATTATACTTACCCCTGGTATAACCCAGCCGAAACGAAATACAGTGGCAGAGGTGTATGCTCAGGTAATTAAGGACCTCACCGAAGCAAAAACAGATTTACCACCTGATATTGTAAATAAATTCAGGGCATCAACTTTTGCTGCTTCAGCTTTACTTGCCCGGGTTTACCTTTACAAAGGTGATGCAGCAAGTAATGCTTTGGCTATTACAGAGGCAACGAGAGTAATTAACGCTGGTTACACGATAACTACAGCATCAAGTTACGCAGGCACTATATTCTGGGCTAACCCCGGGCAGAACGAAGAAATTTTTACAGCAAAAATTTCCCAGTTCCAGGATTTGGGTTCTGACAACTATGGTCAGTTATATGTAAGTGAACTTGGTGGTTATGGAGATATTCGGGTAAATCCAGCCTTTGTGGATAGTTATGCAGATGCTGACGTGCGTAAAACACAGGTGATTAAAACCGATGCAACCACTGATGATTACATCACCACTAAATTTTACAGACAGGATAATATTCCGGGATTGTATAGTCCTAAGATTTTACGTTTATCCGAAATGTATTTTATCCGCGCAGAAGCCAATGTTAAATTAAATACAGCTACGGGTGCTGCTCCAGCTGACGATCTTTCTTCGGTACGTACCATGAGGGGATTACCTGCTTATGCTGGTACACCAAATCTTACAGATGTTTTAACCGAGAAAAACCTGGAATTTGCTTTTGAAGGCCACCAATGGCAGGATAACTTTAGGAACGGCATCGTTACTGTACGTCCTCAAATTACAGGTGCGTTAAATAATAACAGTAGTTCAAATATCGCAATTACGGATAACAAACAACTTTATCCTATTCCACAAAGGGAAGCGGATGCCAATCCGAATATTAAACCAAATAATCCGGGGTATTAATATAAAAGGTTTCCTGAAATAATACTCAGGGGGCTGAACAAAGGTTAAAAAGGAGTAGAAAGCATTGTCTTTCTGCTCCTTTTTATGTTTAAAGATCATGCTAAAACAATAAAACAGGTAAGGTTGTATGACCAAAAACTTTTAAGATATATCAGTATAAGCAGAGTTAATTGTCATGGTGAGTGTAACAAAGAATCCCTGGCCTGTAAAGCACCGGAGCATAAAAGATTCTTCATTGCGTTTATAATGACAGCCGTTTGTTAGCCGGGAAATCTTTCTGGAGAGATCGCTCCGTTTCGTTGTCATTTTTAATTAAGGAACTACTTTTTTATAAAATTTAACTTTCAATGATTATTTTTATTGATAAAATGTGACTTTAAAAAATGGGTTTACATATGATATTGATGAACATTATGCTTCCGCTTAGAAACAAAATAAAGTAAACATAAAAATTATGAGAGCAATTAATCCCTGGATCAACTTTAATGGTAATGCCGAAGAAGCATTCAATTTTTACAAATCAGTTTTTGGCGGCGAGTTTACAAAAATCACCCGTTTTAAAGATTTATCTAGTTCTGAATTTAAGGTAGACGAAGATGAGGCAAATAAAATAATGTACATCAGCTTGCCGCTTGGTAAAAATAATTTGTTAATGGCCAACGATGTGCCCGGATTTTTGGGACGGGTAAGCGAAAGTGAAAACCGCTCAAAAATATATGTAAATGCCGAAAGCCGCGAAGAAGCAGATAAAATATTTAGCGGATTATCAGCAGGTGGAGCAGTGGAAGGGCCTATTGGCGACAGTCCATGGGGTACCTATGCCGGAATGTTTAGGGATAAATATGGCATTGAATGGGTTGTGGAGTTTGATGAGCATTATAACGGCTAAAATTAGCCATGTTTTTTCGTTAGGGCAGGCGCTTGCACAGCTGTAAAACCAAGCGGTCTTCATTCTTTTTTCATGTGCTGCGGGCTAGATGCTGATGTTGTTCGAATTTTTAATTTCGGCCATCACAAAGGTACTATGCGTACTCCCGATGCTCTCTACCGAACCAAGTTTATTGAAAACAAAATCCTGGTAGTGTTTCATATCCTTTGCATAAACCTTTAAAATGAAATCATATTCGCCCGAAACGTTATAACATTCCACCACTTCATCAATGCTCAGGATATCTTCAACAAACTGATGTCCTATTTTTCTGTCATGCTGTTTGAGTTTGATATTGCAGAAAACAATAAAACCCTTATGGAACTTTTCGGCATCCAGAACGGCAATATATTTTTTGATATAGCCATTATTCTCCAGCCTTTTTACCCGTTCAAAAACAGGTGAAGGTGATAAATTAACCTGTGCTGCAAGTTCTTTTGTAGTAAAACTGGAGTTGTTTGCCAGGATTTTCAAAAGCAATAAATCGGTCTCGTCGAGTGCCTCCATAGAATAATATCCTTGTAAAGCTGTAAATCTATGTATTTAAAAGGATTTTAAACTGTATTATTTGGTAATATTAGGTAATATTCCTTATTATTTTCGTTTACGTGGTTTTATAATCCGGTTAATTAACTTTGTTAAGAATTTAAAACTGATTGTAGAAGCAAAAGTTCTTTATATTTCAAACCATTGGAAAAGGTTATACTTAACGTAAATTAATAGGGAACCGTGTGTAAATCACGGGCTGTCGCGCAACTGTAAGTAACAACAAGGTTTTTATCCAGGGATGTCCACTGCCCAGCGGGAAGGACGATAAAAACTGTTACAAGCCAGGATACCTGCCTATTCCGCATGACGATGCTTTCGCGAAAAAAGCCTGAAGTCAGATTGATACATATATTAAAGGTAACATACTTTTAGGCCATTCTGTGCCTGTATTTTTCTCCCCTCAGTCCTTTTTCAAGGAAATATCCCCGAAAACCATAAAGCAATTTTACAATGATTATTAACCATTTAAAAAGTTGAAAAATATGTTAACCCAAAATCTCGGCTACCCTCGGATCGGAAGCCAAAGACAATTGAAAAAAGCCTGCGAACAGTATTGGGCAGGAAAAATTGACCTTGCTGAACTTAATCAGGTTGCCCGTACCATTAAAGAACAGAACTGGCAAACACAGGTTGATGCTGGCATCGATCTGATTCCATGTAATGATTTTAGTTATTATGATCAGGTGTTAGACACCAGCTTATTGTTAGGCGTGGTTCCGAAACGTTACTCGCCTGTACTGTCGAAGATCAAATCCAACAATGAAATCGACCTGTATTTTGCGATGGCCCGTGGCTACCAGCAAGACGGTCTGGATATTACCGCAATGGAAATGACGAAGTGGCTGGATACCAACTATCACTATATCGTACCGGAATTCACTGCTGACCAGGAATTCAAGATTTTTTATGAAAATGTATTTGCTGAGTTTAATAATGCCCAAAAACAACTTGGGTTAAAAGCAAAACCGGTTTTGGTGGGGCCAGTAAGTTATCTTTTGCTTGGTAAGGAAAAAGAAGCAGGTTTCGAACGCATCGATCTGATCAAAAAACTGGTTCCGGTATACATCGAAATCATCAACAGATTGAAACAACAGGGCGCAGAATGGGTACAATTAGATGAACCGTGTTTAGTTCTTGATCTTTCCAAAAAAGAAAAAGAAGCTTTTGAATATGCTTACCGTGCCATTGCCAACCGTGTTAGCGGTGTTAAAATCCTCGTGGCAACTTATTTTGATGCTTTGCTTGATAATACGCAGCTGGCGGTAAACCTTCCTGTACATGCATTGCATATCGACCTGGTGCGTGCACCCGAGCAGTTAGATGAAGTTTTGGCACTTATCCCTGATACCCTGAAACTTTCTCTGGGTGTGGTAGATGGACGTAACGTTTGGAAAAACAATTATGAAAAATCATTGGCACTGATTGCTAAAACGGTAGAAAAAATCGGAGAAGA
Source organism: Pedobacter miscanthi (assembly GCF_032678605.1). GTDB lineage: Bacteria > Bacteroidota > Bacteroidia > Sphingobacteriales > Sphingobacteriaceae > Pedobacter > Pedobacter miscanthi_A. The sequence goes on along the minus strand of NZ_JAVTSU010000026.1, from coordinate 61,409 downwards.
CAGAGTGATTATTGCCCCTTCGTGTTCATTGCTGCACAGTCCGATCGATCTTGACCTGGAAACGGCAATTGATCCTGAGATTAAAAACTGGATGGCATTTGCCAAACAGAAATTAACCGAAGTAAATGAAATCCGACAGATTGCCGATGGCAATACCACTTTACAGGAAACCAATAAAATAGCTATTGAAAGCAGGCGTACCTCGCAAAAGGTGCATAAGCAAGCTGTAAAAGACCGTGTTGCCGGCATTACAGAAGCTGATTCGACACGTAACAGCGCTTTCCCGATAAGGCAGAAACTTCACCAGGAACGCTTCAATTTCCCTGCATTCCCTACCACTACCATTGGTTCTTTTCCTCAAACGGATGATATCCGCCAGTTGCGTGCGAAATTTAAAAAAGGCGATTTAACACTTGGGCAATATGAGCAGGCCATTGAAGAAGCTACGATAGATGCGATCCGCTGGCAGGAAGAAATTGGCTTGGATGTACTGGTACACGGTGAATTTGAACGCAATGATATGGTTGAATATTTTGGAGAACAGCTGGATGGTTTCTTGTTTACCAAAAACGGCTGGGTACAGAGTTATGGAAGCCGTTGCGTAAAGCCTCCTATAATTTATGGTGACGTAAGTCGTCCTAAAGACATGACGGTACGTTGGAGCACTTTTGCTGCTGCCCAAACTGATAAACCGATGAAAGGTATGCTCACTGGTCCGGTAACGATTTTACAATGGTCGTTTGTACGTGATGATCAGGGACGTGATATTACCACCAACCAGATTGCCTTTGCAATCCGCGATGAAGTGCTTGCATTGGAAAAAGCGGGGATTGCTATTGTACAGATTGATGAGGCGGCCATTCGGGAAGGATTACCTTTAAGAAAAGCCAAACATCCTCACTACCTGGATTGGGCCGTTAATGCTTTCAGGATTACTGCTAGCGGAGTACAGGATAAAACCCAGATCCACACACACATGTGTTACAGCGAGTTCAACAACATCATTGAACATATCGCAGCCATGGATGCCGATGTAATCACCATTGAAACCTCACGTTCACAAATGGAATTGCTGGAAGCATTTGCGAATTTTGAATATCCGAACGAAATCGGTCCTGGGGTATATGACATTCACTCGCCAAGGGTGCCAGGTACCGAAGAAATGACCTCTTTACTGGCAAAAGCAGCAAATCTCCTTCCGGCACGCAACCTTTGGGTAAATCCTGATTGCGGACTGAAAACGCGAAAATGGCCAGAAACGAAAGCCGCGCTAATTAACCTGGTTGCCGCGGCCAAACAGGCACGCGAGCAAATTAGTGTAGAAAGCCTGGTTTAATAGATAAAACACTGCGGGCTAAAATGCCTGCAGTGTTTTTCATAATAACATTCAAAAAAAATATTAAACAATGCCCGTATACCTTACGCGAAAAGAGCGCTTTAACGCTGCACACAGAATGTACCGCGAAGAATGGACCGCTGAGGAGAATTTTAACGTTTTTGGAAAATGTGCCAACCCCAACTGGCACGGACACAATTATACGCTTTTGGTTACCGTTAAAGGCAAAATCAATGATGAGATGGGATACCTTATGGATTTGAAAGAACTAAAGGTCATTATACTCGAACAGGTTATCGAAAAGCTGGATCACCGGAACCTAAACCTGGATGTGGGCTTTATGAAGGGCAAAATGGCAACTACAGAAGTGCTGTGTGTAGAAATATTTAATCAATTGAAGTTGCCCATCGAAGAGCATGTTGGCGTATTTCTCCACAGTGTAAAACTATATGAAACAGAAAATAATTCTGCGGAATATTTTGGAGAAGTATAAGCCGCGGAAGAATAGAATTTTTAATTACCCTAGTCAGCATAATTTTAATTTTTTTTTCAGATGATGAACAATTTAATCAGCATACAATCAGTTTTTAATCACATCAATCCTGGAGGGAAAGATGCCAGAGAAGCATTGCCAAATGCGATTGAAAGTTTGTTCTTAAATGATTCACCGGATCATCAGACAGTTCAAACAATGGCGGATTCCTCAGCAGATTTTTCCCTGTCTGATGATGAAGATGATGACGATTCGGGGTTTTGCTGCCCCTGCTGTTTGCCACGTTAAATAAGGGCTTATGGCTGACTGATGTTCAATATTCCTGACCCTGAGCCATTATATGAGCATTTGGACGATTAACATTTTTTTTTGAAGGTGAAATGATTTAATTGGTTAATCTCTAATTACCTCATTATCTGCCGGGTAGGATGGCGATTATTTCATTTTTATTGTGGTATAAATATACGTACCTTTGCATCGCTTTTTGGTTCCCGTAGTAACGAACGGGATTAAAAGGGAATCCGGTGAAAGTCCGGAACTGTCCCGCAGCTGTAAGCTCCTTTAACGGATTTCTATTCATTTGCCACTGCCCCGGTAATTCGGGACGGGAAGGCGGGAAACTCCGGGAGATAAGTCAGAAGACCTACCATATGCATGATCATTCCAAGAGCTTTCGGGTAATAGGGCTGGAATGGGGTATATATTTTTCAATTTACGATTTTGATTTTAATCTACTGTGGAACCTTATTTGGGACAGGTATGGGATTAGTATTTGGCGACAAAGGGAGAAATGCCTGGCGTGGTGCCTCTGGTATATCGTTACGGGCGTTTCTGCTTGTATTGGTCTTTGCTGCAAATTCTGCCAATGCCCAGGTTCGCGATTCTTCAAAAGTACATACCCTTAAAGAAGTAAAGGTGAGGGCCAATAAGGCTTCCGTTAGAAATACCTCTTCTACTCCGGCACAGATTATTGGCGGAGAAGCATTACAGAGGCTCAATAGTTTTTCGGTGGCCGATGCCCTCCGGTATTTCAGTGGGGTACAATTAAAAGATTATGGTGGCATTGGAGGATTGAAAACCATTAACGTGCGGAGCATGGGCACCAACCATACCACGGTTTTCTATGATGGCGTGCAGATGGGCAATGCGCAAAACGGACAGGTAGATTTGGGTAGGTTCTCTTTAGATAATATGGAGGAAATTGCGCTTTATAATAGCCAGAAAAGCACCATTTTTCAACCTGCAAAATCTTTTTCTGCTGCAAGTACAATTTACCTACGCACTAAAAAACAGGTTTTTGAAGCGGGAAAACCCTTTAATCTTAAAACCGGGTTTAAAACAGGCTCTTTTGGTCTTGCCAACCCTTCCTTCGCCTTCGAACAGAAAATAACAGCTAAAACAGCCGCGTCTTTAAGTGGCGAATGGGTGAATGCCAATGGAAGGTATAAGTTTTACGACAGGGGCAACGGAAAGAATGATAGTACCTTTGTGCGGACAAATGCCGACCTGGATGCCTACAGGTTAGAGGGAGGGCTAAATGGTGTGCTGGCCGATAGCTCCAGCTGGTATGTTAAAGGTTATGGATACTATTCAGAAAGGGGGCTTCCCGGTGCAATTGTAGCCAACAGGTACGATTTTACACAGCGCCAATGGGACCGTAACCTCTTTATACAGGGTAATTTTCAAACCCCGGAGCAAAACCGCTATGTGCTGATGTTTAATGCAAAATATGCCAGGGATTATCTGCGCTACCTTGATCCTGATTTTGTGAAAGATGATGGCTTTTTGGATAACCGTTACCATCAGGATGAGGTTTATTTTTCTGTAGCCAACCGGTTCCGCATCCTGCCGGTGTGGGAGGTTGCACTTTCAGCCGATTATCAATGGAATAAGCTTAATGCGAATCTATATCGCTTTCCTTATCCTACAAGACATACCGTGCTCACTGCGCTGGCTTCTGAAATCAAACTTAAAAGCTTCAGTTTACAGGCTTCGCTGCTTGGTACATTTGTATTCGATAAGGTAAAAGAATACACCAGTGCGGGTAATAAACAGGAACTTAGCCCAACGGTTGTCGCAACTTTCCGGCCGGGTTGGAGCGAGGGGCTGATGTTCAGGACCTTTTATAAAAACATATTCAGGCTGCCCACCTTTAACGACCTTTATTACACTTTTATCGGCAATACCTTACTCAGGCCAGAATTTACCAATCAGTACGATGTAGGGGCAACATACACCTTACAGCCAGAACACATTTTGTTAACTTCATTATCCTTTCAGGTTGATGCTTATTATAATACGGTTAAGGATAAAATCGTTGCCATACCCAGTTCTAACCTCTACCGCTGGACAATGTTCAACATCGGAAAAGTGAGGGTAAAAGGGCTAGAGGCAAATATACAATCGGCCTGGACGATATCAGATAAACTTTCGCTGAATGCCTCCCTGAGTTATACCTTTCAGCAATCGAGGGATGTTACTGAAGGAAATATTTATCCTTACAATATTCCCTATATCCCGCTTCATTCGGGTTCTTTTACGCTGGCTGCGGATTGGAAAAGGCTGGAGCTGAATTACAGTTATATCTATGTAGGCGAACGTTACAACCAGATCAGTACCGCCCAAAGTGCTGTTTACAACCGCATGGATCCATGGTATACACACGATTTGGGCGTTGGTTATAAATTCAGCCTGTTTGGGAAGACTGCCAAGATCACCACAGAGATTAATAATGTATTAAACCATAACCGTGATATCATTGCGAATTTCCCCTTACCGCCAAGATTTTACCGGTTTAAATTAAATTATACGATATGAGAAACCAACTTAAAATGAAGCTGTTGCTTGTGCTGATGGCGCTGTTTGTATTTGTAGCGTGCCGCAAAGATCCTGCCGTTACGCCAGAACAGACTGAAACGGCATTCCCGCCAAATCCAGGTAGTATCGTAAAAGGATTATACCTGCTCAATGAGGGCAATATGAATATGAATAAGGCCTCGCTTGATTATGTTGACCTGCGTACAGGAATATACAGGCGTAATATTTATGGTCAGGCCAACCCTGAGGTAGTTAAGGGATTGGGTGATGTAGGAAACGATATAGGCGTTTATGGTTCTAAGCTCTACGTTGTCGTAAATATTTCCAATAAACTGGAAATCCTGGATGTAAAGACCTCGAAAAAGATCAAACAGATTGATATTACCAATTGCCGTTACATAACCTTTCACAACGGAAAAGTTTACGTAAGTGCTTATTTGGGAAAGGTAGGCGACCCTAAGGCACCGAATGGCAATATATCGGAAATTGATACCACTACCTTACAAATTACCCGTAAAGTGGATGTCGGCCGTCAGCCCGAAGAAATGGCCATTGTTGGTGAAAAACTCTATATCGCAAATTCTGGAGGATATAGTCCGCCCAATTATGAAAGAACAGTTTCTGTCATTGATTTGAATTCCTTTACCGAAATCAAAAGGATTGATGTGGCCATTAACCTTGACCGGCTTAAGGCTGATCGTTATGGGGATTTGTACGTGACTTCACGTGGCGATTACTACAATATTCCTTCTAAGCTATTTGTGATTGATACCAAAACCGACCAGGTGAAAAAAACATTTGATATCGCGGCGAGCAATATCTGGATCGATGACGATACGGCTTATATCTATGCAACCGAATGGAGTTACATCCGGCAAAAAAATACCATTACTTATTCAACGATTAATGTAAAAGACGAAACGCTGATGAGTAAAAAGTTTATCACCGACGGAACCGACGCACAAATTAAGATTCCATACGGGATCATTGTTGACCCTTATACCAAAGATGTGTATGTAACCGATGCTAAAGATTATGTAACGCCCGGAACACTTTACTGTTTTGATTCTTCGGGGAAAAAGAAGTGGTCGATTGTTACCGGCGATATTCCGGCCCATTTTGCATTTGTATACTAACTATAAAACCATCATATAATGAAAATACCTTTACTAATTAACAAAAAAGCGCTCGTTGTACTTGCGCTTGGATTGGGACTGATGGCAGCCTGTAAAAAGGACAAAACAGAAGATCCTATAATAAAAGTTCCTGTAATCGCCGGCACCAAAGGCGTTTATATGCTTTGCGAAGGATTAATGGGCGGCAAAAATAGTGCAATCTCGTACTATGATATGGCGACAAAAACTACTGTTGCAGATTACTATCTACAGGTTAATAAAGAACCGCTTGGAGAAACTGCAAACGACCTTGAACAATACGGCAGTAAGATGTATTGTGTGGTATCTGGCCTTCAGGGAACAAAACAATCTTTTTTAGATATTATCGATATCAAAACCTGCAAATCCTTAAAAAGGATTGCATTTAATTCATCAACTGATGGTTATATGCCAAGGTTTGTCGCATTTTACAAGGATAAAGCTTACGTATCACGTTATGATGGTAAAGTGAATCGTATTGATACGGCAACAATGGCCATTGATGGAGAGGTTATGCTTTCGGAAGGGCTTGAGCAATTGGCCGTAGCCAACGGAAAATTATATGTATGTAATTCTTCTCATCCTCTTTACCCTAAAGGTGCAAAAAATAAAGTATCTGTGATCGATCTGGCCACCTTTACCAAAACAAAGGATATCACGGTCAACAATAATCCTGTAAGGATACAAACTGCTGATAATGGAGATTTATTTGTGATTACGTGGAATGATTACATTACTAACAACGAGCCTTCACTCGATAGAATCAGTAGTGTTAGTGATACGAAAATTGCTTCGTACAATTATGATCTTGGTACCATAATCATCAATGGTTCTTCTGCTTTTGTAGCTAAAGATGTGTATACCAATCCCGATATCAAGGCCCTCAATACCACTTCAGGAGCGCTTGGAGGAAGCCTGATCACCGACGGTCAGCTCATTAATACCATTTACGGATTAACGGCAAATCCTTTCAGTAAAGAGGTGATGGTTGCCGATGCCAACGGCTATAACAGTAATCAGGGTTTTGCTTATTGTGTTGGAACGGATGGAAAGGTGAAATTCAGCTTTAAAACAGCTGGCCTCCCTCAGCACGCCGTATTCAATTACAAATACGAATAAAACGGGTCTGTATTATGGCTGGCTTCGAAAGAAAAATTTTCAGCCGGTGTTTTTTGTTTTTTCACTTGCTTTTATTTTTTCAACTGTGTTCAAGCTAGCTTACCTGGTCTTTTTGACAGCAAAAAGAAAGAGCTCATCTGCGGCGGCGGACCTGTACCGATTTTCCATCGGTAGCCGAGGAAAGGATGAGCATTTGGGCAAAAAAATAATCAATTCCATAAGTCATTCATATTGATTTTTATGAAATAATTATCTCTCAGCATTGACAATTTATATGATGATACCCTCATTTACATTAAAAATATCCAAATAATAATAAAATAATTACTCATGAAAAAAACTTACCTGATCTTAATGCTCGGAATCGCCACATTAATCTATAGTTGCAAAAAAGACAATGAAACTGCTCCTGATGTAAACCTTTTTATAAAAGGAGAGACCATGACATCGAAAGTAAATACGAAAATTGCTTTTGCTGCGGGAACAAATAATGGCAAAGGGTTTAACCACCAATGGAAACTCGATGGCAAAATAATCAGTACCACCTATAATTTCGATTTTACACCAGCAACGGCTGGTACCTATGTGATTGAGTATACCGCCAGCAACAACGTTGGATCTTTTTCGCATAAATACACCGTAACAGTGCCCGTTCCTGTGGTAGAAATTACACCAAACAGTACTAAATTTATTACGACAGTTTTTGAATACCTGCCAGCTCCCGGCCAGTTTATTAATGAAAGTTTAGGAAGCCTTGCAGGTGCACAAAAAATTATTGGCGATGTAAGCAAAACTTCCATGGTTACCCTGGGTGGTTTTGGTGGATATGTAGTTTTCGGCTTCGACCACTCTGTGGTTAATAATACCGGAGCCGATCTGGCCATTTATGGCAATCCTATTGGCGGTACAACACCATGGGCCGAACCTGGAGTTGTAATGGTGAGTCAGGATGCGAATGGAAACGGAAAGCCAGATGACGAATGGTATGAACTTGCAGGCAGCGAATATAATAACCCGTTAACGATCAAAAACTACGAAATTACCTACACCAACCCGAAAGGTTTTGCTAATGTAAGCTGGACAGATAACCAGGGTGGTAGTGGAACATACGATGTAAACAATTTCCACAAACACAATTATTATCCGGAATTTGCACCTAACCAGGAAAAATTAACGCTAAAAGGCACCTTGCTTCCCTCTACCTGGGGTAAAAACGGTAGTATTTTCATTAATAGTGCATTTCCATGGGGTTATACCGATAGCTGGTCAATTGATGACGATTATGCCACAAAAAGATACAACAGTTTTGATTTAGACTGGGCAGTTGATAAAAACGGAAAGAAAATCGCTTTAAATACCATCGATTTTGTAAAAGTGTATACCGGCCAAAGAGAAAAAGGAAATACGCTTTTAGGAGAAATATCTACCGAAGTTAAAGGGGCGGCAGATTTGGGAATTCAATAGGTTTTTTTAAAAAAAAGGCTACTGGATTAACGCTCTTTCTTAATTCAATAATCTTATTGTTAAACAAAATAGTTGAAGAGTAAAGGATTTAAGCATCTGGTTGTATGTGAATATGCCTGACAACTATAACCCCGATCTTCGGACATCTGACCCCGACTTTAAAAATATGAAAACAAAATCTATCATAACCTTAAGCATTTTATCAGCGGTACTTTTTTCCTGTAAAAAGGAAAGTGCAGTCGAAAAAGAAGGAGAGGGCGATAAACCAGTGGCTGGCGCATCTCCTTACCTAAACAAAATTTACGAATTCAAGCAAGCACCCGGTCAGTTTACCAACGATCTTGTTAAAACAGATATCCTGATCGGGACCGCGGGCAACGGCTTGGTTTCACTTGGCGGCTACGGTGGTTACATTGTATTCGGCTTCGATCACAGCGTTACCAATGCCACTGGTGCAGACCTGGGTATTTACGGCAACCCGCTGATTGGTGTGGACATGGAATTCTCAGAACCGGGCATTGTATCGGTAATGCAGGATGTAAACAAAAACGGTTTGCCTGATGATGTTTGGTATGAACTTGCCGGAAGCGAATACAATGCCTCAACAACCATTAAAAATTATAAGATTACTTATTACAGGCCTTCAAAATTAACTGACGATGTGCGCTGGACAGATAATCAGGGTAAAGAAGGACTTGTACTCAGAAATCAATTTCATACGCAGGATTATTTCCCTTCGTGGGCCACTGCAAACGAAATTTCTTTTACCGGAACCCTGCTTAAAAATACCCTTACACCTGGAGACATCATCACCAATAAACCCTTTGCCTTTGGCTATTCAGACAATGGATCAAGCGAATATATTGCTTTACAGGAATCGCTGGGTAGGGGATACAATACTTTCGATATTGATTGGGCTGTAGATGTTAACGGTAAGAAAATAAACCTGTCTTCTATTGATTTTGTAAAGGTATATACCGGACAGAATAGCAATGGAAACCCCTTTAGTCCGGATAATAATAACGAACGTTCCCGTTATCTGGGAGAGATCTCAACCGAATTTGGTGGTGCAGTAGACCTTAAACTTTTAAAAAATAAATAATACAATATGAAACAATTCAACTCTAAAAAAATACTATTTGCTGTATTACTGCTTGCAACAGGGCTATACTCGTGCAAAAAAGACAATGTTGCAGAAGAACCTCAGGTTGAGCCTGTAGCAGGCAAGTATGCTAACGGATTCTTCGTGATCGGTGAGGGGTCTTATGCACAAAACTCAGGTGCGGTTAGTTTTTACCATTACGGTGCAGATACCCTTTCGGTCAGGGCTTATGAAAAAGAAAATCCAGGAAAAATATTATCAAATGCAGCCAAAACAAGTACGTTGCAGTTTGCCTCAATCATTAATGGGAGCATTTATTTGATGTGTAAGGTAAATGGCCCAATTGTTAAAATCAACGAATATACCTTAAAAGAAGAGGCAAGGTATGTACAGGAAGCCAGCAACTGGAGAAGTATTATACAGGTTGATGGAAGCAGGGGATTGGTAAGTGCAAATGATGGTGTTTATCAGATCGATCTGAATACCTTAGCCGTACAAAATAAATTGACGAGTGTTGGCGCTTTAAATACGGGAGATATGTGGAAGAAAGACGGTTATGTTTATTTGCTGCAGAGCAATGGCGCAAAAATCGTCTCTTCAAGCAATTATTCTCTTGTTAAAAGTTTCTCCAATATTAACCGTGGTTTTGCACAAACGCCAAATGGCAAGGTTTGGGCCTCAACAGGTTCAAGGCTTATTGCTATCGATAATAACCTGGATACGGCAGGTGTGGCTTTACCAGTAGCCGTTGGTTCTTTTGGTCTTGATGCACCTACAAGGATTACAGCATCTACAAAAGAGAATGCCGTTTTTTACCACTCGGGCACAGCAATTTATAAATATATTGATGGTAATGCTGCATCTTTAAGTCAGCCTTTCATCACCATCACTGAAAGTCCTTTTATGGTTTACGGGTCTATCCGGTATGATAAGAATAAGGATTATATTGTGGTTAACGGAATCCGGGGTTATGGAGCGGCTTCAACCGTAAATTACCTGTTAATTTATAATGCCTCTACCGGTGCTTTGGTAAAAAGCATTAAATATGGCGGTGACGGTATTACAACTGACTTTACCAAGATCTTTTTTAACGATCTGGCGGTATTTCATTAGGATTTAAAAACCCCTTTAAGTTTTCTTAAAGGGGTTTTTAAATGCTTTTTTGCTTAGCGTGGTTTTAAGGTGTAATATTATAAACCCTCACATAATCTACGCTCATACTCGCAGGCAATGCGGCATCGTTAACTGTTTGGCCGGCCAAATTCCCGCCAACGGCCAGGTTAAAGATGATGAAAAACGGATTGTGAAATTCATTCGTTCCATTGATGTTATTGGTGGTATTGGCTGTTGCATATAAATTGTTATCTACAAACCACCGGATTCCACTCGAATCCCATTCTACCGCATATATATGGTAATCTCCCGGATTTGTTGTGGTATTATTGCTATAATATACATAACCGTTATTGTCCCAGTGGATGGTGCCTAAAACCGAATTACTCGTATTCACATGCTCCATAATGTCTATTTCACCACATTTTGGCCAGCCTACGGTTCCAATATTACTGCCCAGCATCCAGAAAGCCGGCCACATGCCTTGCACCATGGGTAGTTTCATCCGGGCTTCGATACGGCCATATTTGATGGAAAATTTTCCGTTGGTATTAATCCTGCCTGAGGTATAGGGTTGACCGCCTACAGATTGTTTTTTCGCGGTAATAATCAGGTTGCCGCCGCTAACACTCACATTGCTGGATTGATAATACTGTTTTTCATTGTTTACACCCAGGTTTCCTGTTTCGTAATTCCATTTGGTGGTACTCAGACTGCTGTTGTTAAATTCATCCTGCCACACCAGTGTGAGTGCTCTTGGGGTTGCAGTTTCATCTGTTGGGATAGTGGATTCGTGTTTTTCGCTTTTTTTGCATGACGAAGCCAGCACGATAAACAGCAGCATAGCACCTGCCATTTTTTTTAAATGCTTAGGTAGTTTTCTCATAATTGGTTAATGATTAATTAGGGATAAAGTATTTGGTTAAAATGGATCTGATTGGGATGATTAAACAGGGAAATCGTTTTTAATTACGCTAAAAAATGCTATCGTGCTATAATATTAGTATTGTATCTTAATGTTTACTTATTAGTATTTTAATTTATTAGTATTAATACTACAATATATGTAATTAAAATTACAAAAGCAAATCTTGGTACAATCAAAATGGATAAAGTAAATAGTACCATTAATAAGTTGATTCACACAATTAGATTTCTTTGTTTGTTTTTACCTTTGATAAACGAATTTTTTTTATGGAAAATAGCACCAATAGTCGATTTTCAGATTTGAAATTAAGCCAGGAAAAACCTGCTGTATCGCAGTGGAGTGGCTTTATCCATTCCAAATGCCCAAGATGTAGAATGGGTTCCGTTTTTACAGGAGCCGTTTACGGATTAAAAATCCAGAAAATGAACGAAGTATGCAGTGTTTGTGCATTAAAATTTGAACGTGAGCCAGGCTATTTTTATGTAGCAATGTTTGTGAGTTACGCCATGAACGTGGCAGAAATTATATCAATAAGTGTTGGTGCTTATATCTTAGGTTTAGATATTGTTTACGAAAATTTATGGTATTTTGTCCTGGCCATATTTGCCGGAGTTGCGCTGTTTTCGCCTTTTAATTACAGGTATTCGAGAATGGTGTTACTTTACTGGCTTTCTCCCGGATTACATTACGATCCATCGCGTATTGTAGAAAATAAGACAAAATAGGCAGGTAAGTTTGAGCAGGTTTTTTAAATGAGTAAATTCGCAATAAATTTGCGAATGAAAGACCTTATACCCATTTTAGATTCCTGCACATTAACCGATAACAAAAGGGCTGATATTTTGGTCGACCATTTGCAGAACTATCTGGATAAACACCAGAACCTTGTTTTTCCGCACCGCCACAAGTTTTATCATTTTGTGATTTTTACTTCAGGCACCGGTAGTCATTCTATCGATTTTAATACGTATGAGGTTGTTCCCTGGCAAATTTATTTTATGTCGCCCGGGCAAGTGCACACCTGGGAATTTGAAGCAGGTGTTGATGGCTATATCGTAAATTTCGAAAAAGATTTTTTTCAGTCTTTTTTGCTTAAACCGGATTACCTGGAAAATTTTTCTTTTTTCACCGGAACCGATCACGCCAACGTAAAAGAACTGCCTTTCGAAATCAGAGGTGCCGTGGAAATGATTTGCAAACAATTATATGCCCAGGTAAACGATCCTTTTAATAAAAATACAGATTTTCAGAAAGTGCTGTTACTATCGTTACTGATGTTGGTAGAGCAGCACACGCCCGTAACCCAGTCTCCACAGTTTCAAACGCATAATATGGTGGTATTACGCAATTTTCAGAACCTGGTTGAAGTACATTACCTGCTCAAACGGTTACCTAAAGATTATGCAGAGCTGTTGCACATTACCCCAAACCATTTAAACGCCATCTGTAAAGAACTGATTGGTACACAGGCAGGAGAGGTGATCAGGGAGCGTATTTTACTCGAAGCCAAACGCCTTCTGGTAAGTGGAGAAGTCAATATTTCGCAAATTGCGAACGAACTTAATTTTAATGATAACTCTTACTTCACCAAGTTCTTTAAAAAATATGCAGGTTTAACTCCCGAACAGTTCAAAAAGGAGCATTTGGCCTAATGAGCTACTGAAAGCTAATTTTTTTATATATGCTTTGATTTTTGTATTTTTATCATATGAGAATCGTTGAGCTTGATACCTTTTACAAACATTTTCCTGATCAGGAATCCACGGCATCATCTGGTCATATTGGAAATTTCAACATCTTTAAAATTGAAGATATCCTTACGCCGCGTGGCAGTAAACTTTCCTATTCGCGCAGGGTGTTTTATAAAGTAAGCCTGGTGGTTGGGCACAGCAAAATCCATTATGCTGATCAATGTATCGGGGTTGAGGGCAGTGTGCTCGTATTCACCAATCCGATGGTGCCTTATTTTTGGGAACGGATCAGCGAAGAGCAATCTGGCTTTTTATGTGTTTTTACCGAAGATTTTTTCAATAGGTTCGAAAATATAAAAGATTTTCCTGTTTTTCAGAATGCTGCAAATGCCATTGTTCCGATAGATGAAACCCAAGCGCCTTATTTTGTTGCACTTTTTGAGAAAATGGCCAATGAATTAAATGGCGGTTATGCCTTTAAATACGATCTGCTTCGTAACCAGTTAACCGAACTCATCCACAGTGCGCAAAAGCTAAAACCCGCAGTAGGAGAGCTATATACGAGCAGTAATGCTGCCGGCCGGACCACACATCTTTTTAAAGAATTACTCGAACGCCAGTTTCCCATTGATTTTAATAGTCAGGTGATGCAATTAAGGTCTGCTGCCGATTTTGCAGGTCAGCTTAACCTGCATGTAAACCACCTTAATAAGTGCGTGCGGGAAATTACAGGGAGGACTACTTCTCAGTTAATTTCGGAACGTATTTTACAGGAAGCTAAGATCCTGTTAAAAAGTACCGACTGGAATATCGCAGAAATTGCCTGGAGTTTAGCCTTTAAAGAACCGAATCATTTTTCTGCTTTTTTTAAATCCCACAGCGGATTAAGTCCTGCCAAGTTCCGGTTGACTCAAAATGATTGATTTTTGTATGTATTGATTTCTTTTTCGTATTTCAGCAAGCGTTATAATGCAGAAATTTGTTCTATTAAATCTATTATATCATGTGGACAAATAAAAACATCAATAATCAAAGCGGCCGTACCTTTCTGGTTACCGGTGCCAATTCAGGAATAGGATACGAAACAACCAAAGCATTATATGAAGCAGGTGCCCATATCATTATGGCTTGCAGGGATATGGATCGTGCAGAAGAAGCCGCAAAAAGTATAAACTCTAAAAATGGAACAGGCAGTCTCGAAATTGCACAGCTCAATCTTGCCAACCTTAATGCCATTAAAGATTTTGCGGAACAGATTATCAAAAAGCATAATAAAATTGATGTATTGATCAATAATGCAGGGGTAATGATTCCTCCAGCCTCTAAAACCGATGATGGTTTTGAGCTTCAGTTCGGCGTAAACTTTATGGGTCATTATGCCCTTAGCGCTTACCTGTACCCACTTTTAAAGCAAAGCCCTAATTCACGGATTATTACCGTAAGCAGTATGGCCTATCTCCACGGGAAAATTGATTTTGATAATTTAAAATCAGAACGTGATTATGAGCCAATGCGTGAGTATGCTCAGAGTAAACTGGCCAATATCCTGTTTACATTAGAACTTCAACGCCGGATTGAAGCTGCGGGAGATACTGTGGTTTCGATTGCTGCACAGCCTGGAGCCAATAAAACAGAATTATCAAGGCACATGTCTGATGTGGATTATAAAGCTGCGGTTGATCGTGTTGGCGAATTGATGGAGCCCTGGCAGGGTGCTTTGCCTTCACTTTATGCGGCAATTGCTGAAAATGCCATTCCGGGTAGGCTCTACGGACCAGATCAGGACGGCGGTTATCGCGGTTATCCGGCCGAATCACCGATTACACCAAATGGAACTGATGAAACGGTTGCCAAACAATTATGGGCTTATGCCGAGCAGGTAACGGGGATTAAATATTTATAAGGGGAGTTTTTCTTTAAGTTAGAACTCATGTAATGCCGTCCTTTCGAGCGGAGTACAACGCAGTCGAGAAATCTATCAAGGTAGATTTTCCTTTCTGTTACGCTGCGTCATCCTTAGGTTGATTGGGAATCCTAATGCTGAGTAATAGGCATTAAGGTTCCCGCCTGCGCCTATCGTGTGGACACATCTTTTAGGCACTATATAAGGCACTATGCTAGCTTGCTTTGAAATAACACATCCTTACCGAAGCACGCCCGTCAATCCCCAGGGCCAGGAAAATCAAAAAAACAGGCGTACAATAGTACAAATGGTACTATCAAACCTAAAACGCAGTGGTTTTGTGTTTCATGTTTGCAAAAACTTTTCACCCAGCCCTAACAAACAAAACAATTGCCACTGTTTTTTTGATGTGTATGGGGATTGTGTAAAAGGCCCCTTGCTGGATTGACAAAGCATTTTTGCATACTTTTGATGCCTCAAAAGTTTGATGCCTTGCGGCATAGGAGCAAATAAAACTAATCTAATATTTGTGTCCACACAATAGGCGCACGCGGGAATGACGATTATTCCTATGGTCTGCGACTCACCAACCCTCTTTAAACCGCAATATTATTCGATATTTTATATTCAGATGGGGTGATACCCGTCTGTTTTTTAAAGTATTTGCCAAAAAACGAAGAGTTGCTAAAACACAACTCAATTGCGACCTCCGAAATGTTCATTACATGGCTGGTTAACAGCAGTTTTGCTTCCCTGATCACCATTTCATCGATAATTTCTCCTGCCGTTCTATCCGTAACCTGTTTTACCACCTGCGATAAATGTCTTGGGGTAATCCGGAGGCAATTGGCATAATAAATTACCCGTTTTTCTTTTTTGAAATTTTCCGAAACCAATGCTAAAAAGCGGTTGGTTAGTTCTGTGCGACTATTATGTACAAATGGTACTGCATCTTTTTGCTTGTTTTTAAGCAGGAAAATATCGTAAAGCAGCTCTAAAAAGCTGTTGTGCACAATGTTTTTGATTTGCGGCGTATCTTTCGAAACATTCAGTTTTTTGTGCAGCGCCAGCATATCATAATAAATAAAGGTATAATCCTCTTTTGATAACGAAAATTTATGCGATTGAACATCTTTCGACATCCGGTAGGTTTCGCCGCTGTTAAAAAATACGCCCTTGTTTTTCAGGTAACTTTTATTAAAATGGATACTGATGAAGGCAACACTGCTATTATCGATAATTTCATAAACGGAGTGCGGCAAAACCAGTAGAATATCCCTTTGGGTGAGCACATGATCTACAAAATTGATTTTGATATTCAACTGGCCTTTGGTAATTAAAATTAAGGCGTAACTCGAAATACGAAAAGGTTCCGAACTGCAATAATGTGGATCATTGCTGTTGTGGATTTTTGCCATCAGGCCATCATTTAAAGAAAGCGCTTCCTCATGGTTTTTTTCTGAAAAAATTTTATTAAGTAAAGTCTGTTGCATAAAATCGTTCAGCATTTTTTAATAATTTCTTAACAGATCTGATCATCTTTTACACACCAGTTCCAGCCATTTTTTTTCAAATGGATTTCGCCCTTTATCTGTCGGATTTTGTACAGGCAAATGTAGTGTTCGCGATCATTTTTGCAAGCTAAAATTTTTAAAATGACTAATCTCTGATTGATTTTGATGTTTTTGATTAATAAATTAATGGTTTGTATATGGTTTAAAAACAGTTATTTGTGTGATTTTTAGCGTGTTTTGAGCTGTTTTTAACTTTTTTACTATTTTATAATAAAAGTCAGAATGTCAATTAGTCAATTCATCTGAATGTCACAATTCAGCGATCCCACATTTTGACCAATATATCCTACATTTGAACCTTTTTTTCGCTCCATTTCCGCGTTAAAATTGTGTTATCAAATCGTTTGGTTAATGCGGCTTTAATCTGTAAGGTCGGTTCCGGTTTTAACAGCAATATCGTAGCGCATTCCAGACTTTTCAGAACAGGGTATAAAACTGAAGAACAATAGCGTTCAGTATGCGTAAAAAATTACAAGATAGAATTGCCGCTTTTAAGGATGCAGCTATAATAAAGGAAAAGGGACTATACCCTTATTTCAGGTCGATAGAATCTGCCCAGGATACCGAAGTGGTAATCAATGGAAAAAAAGTGCTGATGTTTGGTTCCAATTCCTATTTAGGTTTGACCAACCATCCGCAAATAAAGGAAGCCGCTAAGGCAGCCATCGAAAAATATGGCACAGGTTGTGCCGGATCGCGGTTTTTAAATGGTTCGTTAGATATTCATTTAGAACTGGAAAGCCGTCTGGCCGAATATGTAGGTAAAGAGGCTGCAGTGCTTTTTAGCACCGGTTTCCAGGTTAATTTAGGTGTAATCTCCTGTCTGCTCGATCGTAACGATTACCTGTTGCTTGATGAGTACGACCATGCTTCAATCATTGATGGAAGTCGTTTGGCTTTTGCCCGTACCATTAAGTATGCGCATAATGATATGCAGGACCTTCGTCGTAAATTAAGCCGTTTGCCCGAAGATGCCGCCAAGCTGATCGTGTCTGACGGCATTTTCAGCATGGAAGGTGATTTGGTTAATTTACCTGAAATGGTGGAGATTGCCAATGAATTTGGCGCCAATATTATGATGGATGATGCACATAGCCTTGGTGTAATCGGTTTTAACGGATCGGGTACCGCCTCGCATTTTAACCTGAACGAAGAAGTTGACCTGATTATGGGCACCTTTAGTAAATCACTGGCCTCATTGGGCGGTTTTATAGCAGGGAGTACGGAAACCATCGAATTTATCAAACACCGTGCACGCTCACTAATGTTTAGCGCCAGTATGCCACCATCATCTGTGGCGAGTGTAATTGCTGCTTTGGATATTATCGAATCAGAACCAGAGCGCATTGATAAACTCTGGGACAATACCAATTATGCCAAAAAGCTCTTAACAGAGGCCGGTTTTGATATCGGGCACAGTAACAGTCCGATTATACCCGTGTATATCCGCGATAACACCAAAACTTTTATGATCACCAATATCCTTCAACAGAATGGCGTTTTCGTCAACCCGGTGGTTTCTCCGGCAGTGCCTTCAGATTCATCATTAATCCGGTTTTCGCTGATGGCTACGCATAGTTTTGAACAGATAGAATCGGCAATTGAAAAATTAAGTGCTGCTTTTAAGGCCGTTAACGTAGAATTAGTTGGAAGCCAATCATGAGAGAACTGATCAAGGTTTCTGATAAAAAAGCATTGGCGGCATTTGTAGATTTTCCGCACGAACTGTATGCCGGCGATGTAAACTACGTACCTGAGCTTTTTATTGCGCAGCGCGATCTGCTTACCCCGGGCAAACATCCTTTTTACGAACACTCCGAAATTCAGCTTTTTTTGCTTTATGATCAGGGTAAGGTAATTGGGCGTATTGCCGCAATCAACAATACGAATCATAATAAAGTGTACGAATCGAAAGACGGTTTTTTTGGATTTTTCGATTGTATCAATGATGCAACGGCAGCTAAACAGCTTTTTGAAGCCGCACAGGAATGGTTAAAAGAAAAGGGATTGATCAAGGTTTTAGGTCCCGTTAATTTTTCTACCAACGAAGTATGTGGCTTGCTGATTGAAGGTTTTGATGGTCCGCCGGTAGCCATGATGCCATATAACGCACCATATTACCTGCCGCTTTTGGAGCAAATGGGTTTCAGGAAAAATGTTGATTTAAGGGCTTACCGTTATACCGCTGGCACTTATAGCGACCGGTCGGTAAAGCTGATGGATAGGATAGAAGACCGTTTAAAACGGAATGATATCATCCTCCGTAAAATCAACATGAAGAAATTCAAGGAAGAATGTAATGCGGTGAGAGAGGTGTACAACAAAGCCTGGGATAAAAACCTGGGTTTTGTGCCGATGACGGATAAAGAGTTCGATTATACGGCAAACGACCTTAAAATGATCCTCGATCCTGAGTTTTGCATCCTTGCCGAGCAGCATGGTAAAATTGTGGGCTTTGCACTGGCTATACCGGATATCAACCAGATTTTAATCAAAATTAAGCGAGGCAGGTTATTTCCTACTGGTTTGATCAAATTATTGGCCAATAAAAAGAAAATCGATGGCATCCGTATTTTATTGCTTGGTGTGGTAGATGGTTACCGTAAAATGGGTATCGAAGCCTGTTTATATGGCCGGATCATCAAACATTTTGAAGCCAAAAAAATGAAATATGCTGAGGCAAGCTGGACATTGGACCATAACGACCTGATTAATAAGCCGATCGAAGATATCGGTGGAAAACTGTACCGCAAATACAGGATTTTGGAAAAAGCGATATGAAAAAGCGGGTGTTGATTACAGGAGCGACTGGTTTTGTAGGCTATCACCTGATTAAATCGGCTTTGGCCAATGGTTTAGAAGTATATGCCAACGTACGTAAAAGTGCCGCTGCAGATCACCTTAAAGATTTTCAGATCAATTATATTGATCTCGATTTCGGATCGATTTACCTGTTAAAAGAAAATATCGAGGAAAAAAAGTACGATTATATCGTACATGCAGCCGCGGTAACCAAAGCGAAAAACCTGGATGAGTACAATAAAATCAACGCAACATATACCCGGAATTTAGCTGTAGCAGCCTCCAAATCAACACATGTAATAGAGAAATTTATATTCATCAGCAGTTTGGCCGCGCTTGGTCCGCTAAAGCAGAAAAATGAAAAACTGACGGAAAAGAGTGCCTCAAATCCGGTTACTCAATATGGCATCAGCAAAGCCCTTGCCGAAACATACCTGGCACAAGTGTCGAATCTGCCTTTAATCATATTCAGGCCAACTGCGGTTTATGGCCCACGTGAGAAAGATATTTTCATCCTGATCAAAACGATTAAGGCTGGGCTGGAACTGTACATCGGCAAGCAGGAGCAGGAACTCAGTTTTATATATGCAACAGACCTGGCCGATATCATCATCAAAGCGCTCGGATCTGATGTAGCTGGAAAGGCCTATAATATTTCAGATGGAGCGGTATACAAGCGCTCATCACTTGCAGATTATGTTAGCAAGGCACTGGGCAAAAAAACGATCAGGATAAATGTACCGTTGCCGATGATTAAGGGCCTGGCCTGGGGAATGGAACGTTTGTACAGTGCGTTTAATAAAATTCCGGCTTTAAACGTAGATAAGATTAAAGAACTCACTGCCCTCAACTGGGGCTGTGATATTAAAAATATTCAGAAAGATTTTGGTTTTGTGCCGCAGTTCGGCTTAGAACAGGGAATAAATGAAACCATTAACTGGTACCGAAATAACAATTGGTTATAAGATTTTAAATAAAAATTAGCATGAAACAACAAGTAAAAGCAGCTGAAGGTAAGCTGGGAATATTAATGCCAGGACTTGGCGCTGTAGCAACAACCATGATTGCCGGAGTTGCTGCCATTAAAAAAGGCATATCAAAACCAATCGGTTCGTTAACACAAATGGGCACCATCCGTTTGGGTAAAAGAACAGACAAAAAAGAACCAAAAATTAAGGATTTTGTGCCTTTAGCCAATCTGGAAGATTTAGTATTCGGTGGCTGGGATGTGTACGAAGATAACGTTTACGAAGCGGCATTAAATGCCCGCGTACTGGATGCCAACCTTTTGCGCGATGTACGTGAAGAATTGCAGGCCATTAAACCGATGCGTGCTGCTTTTGATAGAAACTACGTAAAAAACCTGGATGGTAAATATGTAAAAGACATCGATAACCGTTACGAACTGGCTTTAGCGGTAATGGAAGATATTAAAAACTTCAAAGCTGCAAATAACTGCGACCGTATTGTATTGGTTTGGTGCGGTTCTACCGAAATTTATTTCGAAGCATCAGAAGTTCACGAATCGCTTGCTGCATTTGAGCAGGGTTTAAAAGACAACGATCTTCGCATTGCGCCAAGTATGATTTACGCTTACGCAGCTTTAAAATTGGGTATTCCTTTCGCTAACGGTGCACCGAACTTAACGGTAGATATTCCTGCATTAATCGAACTGGCCAAAGAAACCAATACACCAATTGCTGGTAAAGATTTCAAAACTGGTCAAACTTTAATGAAAACCATTTTAGCACCAGGTTTGGCCGCACGTTCATTAGGCGTAAATGGTTGGTTCTCTGATAATATTTTAGGTAACCGTGATGGTTTAGTATTGGATGATCCGGATAACTTTAAAACCAAAGAAGTTTCTAAACTGGGTGTATTGGAAGATATCTTCAAGCCAGAGGTTAACCCGGATTTATATGGTGATATGTACCACAAAATCAGGATCAATTATTATCCGCCTCACGGTGATAACAAAGAAAGCTGGGATAACATCGATATTTTCGGTTGGTTAGGTTATAAAATGCAGATTAAAATCAATTTCCTTTGCCGCGATTCTATTTTAGCTGCACCAATTGTACTGGATCTGGCTTTGTTTATTGATCTGGCTAAACGTTCAAACATGTCGGGCATACAAGAATGGTTATCATTCTACCTGAAATCGCCGCAAACAATCCCTGGCGTACCAGCTGAGAACGATATTTTTAAACAGTTAATGAAACTTCAGAACACCTTACGTTACATCATGGGCGAAGAATTGATCACCCATTTAGGTCAGGATTACGAAGAAGAAATTATAGAAACAGTATAGTGTTTATCCACAAATTTCTCTCAACCGCCTTTGGGATCGGGTATATCGGTAAGGGCGCAGGTACTTACGCTGCTATCGCAACCTGCATCTGCTGGCACCTTTTACAGGGGCCATACATTAACCCGTATTTATGGCCGGTACTCATCACCATGTTCATTTTAATGATCGGGGTGATGAGTGCCGACAGGGTGGAAGAAATTTGGGGAAAAGACCATAACAGGGTAGTGATTGATGAAGTGGCGGGAATGTGTATTACCCTGTTATTTGTGCCTTTAAAGTGGCAATATACGCTTATCGGACTGGCTCTTTTTAGATTTTTCGATATCCTTAAACCTTTTTACATCCGCAAACTGGAAGAGCTTCCGGGCGGTTGGGGCGTAATGGCCGATGACGTGCTGGCTGGGATTTATGCGAACATACTCCTTCAACTGGTGGTGGCTTTCGAATTTTTTTAGATACATGCTTACCTACCTAAAAGCACAGGCATCTTCCTTAATGGCTTCTGCAACCGATTTTGGCGCGACCATTATTGCGGTAAACCTTTTTGGTTTGTGGTACCTGGCAGCAAGTATTATCGGGACCATTTGTGGCGGTTTTTTTAATTTTTATGTTAACCGGAAATGGGTTTTCCAAAGCCGGTCGAAGGAAGTGAAATGGCAGGCCTTCAGGTACATTTTGGTGTGGCTGGGTAACCTGGCCATTGTTACCTCGGGTGTGTTTATCCTCACCCATTTTTTTAATCTCAATTACGTACTCGCTAAAGTAGTCAGTTCGGTTTTAACCGGCATAAGCTACAATTATATCATGCAAAGGCAGTTTATTTTTACAAGTTAAATGAAACCTATTCATTCATTTTTTTTATTTCCGTTACTCGTTTTTATGGTGCAGGTAAATGCTTTTGCCCAAAGAACCGTAGTTTCCGGAACCGTGCGCGATGCCGTAACTAAAGAAACACTGCCTAATGTCTCTGTTTTTTTTAAAGATACCCAAATTGGTACGCAGACCGATGTAAATGGAAAATATACACTCGTTTCGTCTAATCCACAAAGCGAACTGAGCTTTAATTATGTAGGTTACCGTACCGTTTTCAAAAATATTTTACCTTCTGCTACACAGGAATTTGATGTAGTCCTGGTACCCGATGCAAGGGCTTTGGATGAAGTGATTGTTGTAGGAGGCAAAAAAGTGCGCTATCGTAATAAAGATAATCCTGCAGTGGAGTTAATCCGCCAGGTAATTGCCCATAAAGATGAAAATCGCATCAAAAGTTACAATACAGCATCTTTCAGGCAGTATGAGAAGATGTTATTCAGCCTGAGCAATGTTTCGGATAAGTTTAAGAACAAAAAAATGTTCAGGAATTACCAGTTTTTGTTTCAGGAGCAGGATTCGACCTTAATTGGAGGTAAAAACCTGTTGCCAGTGTACATTCAGGAGAAACTGGCCGATACTTACCTCAGTAAAAACCCCGAAAAGAACAAAACCATTGTAATCGGCGAAAAACAGGTTCAGTTTGATAGTCGATATATTGATAATAAAGGATTAAAGACCTATTTCGATCGGATGTACCAGGATATTGATATTTATAAAAACAATATTTCGGTCATCAGTAATGAGTTTTTGAGTCCGATTGCCGATGGTGCACCTTCTTTTTATAAATTTTTCATTACCGATACCATCAAAACCCGGAAACCGGAAATTATAGAACTGTCTTTTACCCCTCGTAATACCGGCGATATGCTGTTCGAAGGAAAGATATACGTCACCAATGATAGCCATTATGCTGTTACCGGTGCATCTTTTGGGGTAAATAAAAACATCAACCTCAACTTTGTGCGTGCCTTAAAAATCGATCTTGATTTTGAAGCCAATGATAAAGGCAAATACAGTTTAAGCAAGAGCAATTTACTGGCCGATTTCGGTATTGGAAAAACCAAAGGTATAGGTTTTACCGGAGAGCGTACCGTTACTTTTAAAAATTACCAGTTCGATACTACTTTGCCCGATACTATTTTCCAGGGAAAAAGTACCGTTGTATTGGCCGATGCAGCCAAAAGAAACGATCAGTTTTGGGAGAAAAACAGGCTCGATACCATCTCAAAGGACCAGTTGAAGATTTATGGAAATATCGATACCCTGCAGAATCTGCCTTCTTTTAAACGAACGATGAAAATCGTGACCCTTTTATTTGCAGGTTATCAGAATTTAGGACCTTACGAAATTGGTCCCGTTAATACCTTTTACAGTTTTAACAATGTAGAAGGTTTAAGGCTGCGTGTTGGGGGCAGAACTACGCCTGAATTAAGCAAACGTTATTATTTCGAAAATTATGTGGCCTACGGAATAAAAGATGAAAAATGGAAATTTTTCCTTTCAGGAACATATTCGTTCAACAATAAATCCATTTATGAATTCCCGCAGAATTACATCAGGGCGAGTTTTCAACGCGATACTAAAATCCCCGGGCAGGAGCTACAGTTTGTACAGGAAGACAACTTTTTGTTATCCTTTAAAAGAGGGGTAAATGATATGTTGCTGTACAACGATTTTTACCGTTTGGATTATGTAAAAGAGTTCGAAAACCACTTTTCGTATAACCTGGGTTTTAAAAAGTGGAGTCAAACACCAGCTGGAGGATTAAGTTACCTGAACGAAAATAACCAGTTGGTAAACCGCTTAACCACCAGCGAGGTTTCTGTACAATTAAGGTATGCACCAAACGAAAAGTTTTACCAGGGTAAAATTTACCGTGTGCCCATTGCCGATCGTTATCCGGTATTTAATTTACGCTATACCGCAGGTTTAAAAGGTGTTTTGGGTGGCGAATACAATTATCATAATTTATTGGGAAGCATTGATAAACGTTTTTATTTATCGCAGTTGGGTTATAGCGATGTAACGGTTGAAGGCAGTTATATTGCCGGAAAAGTGCCTTTCCCACTACTGGATATACATCGCGCTAATCAAACCTATGCTTACCAGCTTAACTCTTATAACCTGATGAACTTTCTGGAGTTTGTGAGCGATCACTATGTGAGCATCAATATCGACCATAATTTTAACGGCTTCTTTTTTAACAAAATACCTTTGCTCAAACGTTTAAAATTAAGGGAAGTGGTGTCGTTTAAAGCCTTATATGGTGGTTTGCGGAATGAAAATAATCCGAATTTCCAATCAGGTTTATATCAGTTGCCAATTTACGAAAACGGCGCACAACGGACGTATGCATTGGGTAACGATCCTTATATGGAAGGTAGTATTGGCGTGGGTAACATCTTTAAACTGTTGAGGGTAGATCTGGTAAAACGCTTCAATTACCTTAATAATCCAGAGGTTTCTGAATGGGGAATAAGGGCAAGGGTAAAATTTGATTTTTAAAAAATATGCAATGGAAACAAAATTAAGGGACAGCCTTCAGCAGGGCATATATAAAGTAATCAATCCTTTTGTAAAAGGGCTGATTAAGGTAGGTTTAACACCCAATATGGTAACCACCATTGGTTTAATCCTGAATATCGGTGTAGCCGTAATTTTTGTACTTGGTGCCGAAAAATCAAACCGTGACGATATGTCGTATATAGGTTGGGGAGGGGCACTGGTGCTTTTTGCAGGTTTGTTCGATATGCTCGATGGTCAGGTGGCACGATTAGGGAACATGAGTTCCAAATTTGGCGCACTGTACGATTCGGTACTCGACCGCTACAGCGAAATGATCATGTTTTTAGGCATCTGTTATTACCTTGTAGCGCACCATTATTTTTTAAGTTCGCTGTTTGCATTTATCGCCTTAATTGGTTCAATGATGGTGAGTTATACCCGTGCAAGGGCCGAAGGTTTGGGCGTAGAATGTAAAGGCGGTTTAATGCAGCGACCTGAGCGCGTGGTTACGATTGGTGTTTTTGCTATCGCCTGTGGTGTTGCCGGCTATTTTATCGGTGGCGATTATAAAGTATATGTGCCAGGAATTTCATTCCATGTTTTCGAAACGATGTCGATTTTTACCATGCCGATTACCATCATGGCCGTATTAACCAATATCACGGCTGTTAAACGCCTGCAAGAGGCAAAAAAAGGTCTCGAAGCACAAGAATTTAACGAAAGAAAAGGAAATAACAAGGCTGCATTAATTGCCGGATTCGTTTTGGTGACCAGCTTAAGTGGTTTAGTTTCTTTTAATACCCATGCACAGGGAAGCGATCCTTCACCAATTACTTTTCCGACACCGAAGGATATCAGCAACCAGCTTTTTTACCTGCAGCGCGATCCGAATACCAATACCATTATCTGCCAGTTAAATGTAGATAAACATGGCGAAGTGAATAAAGAACAGCCCGTAAATGTATTTTGGATGCGCTATGGTGATAAGGGCGAAAAGAAAGACCTCAGTTATATCCAGCGGAAATTTGCTTATGGCATTATCAGTAAAAATCTGGGAAACGGTCAGTTTGAGCTTCGTTTTACTTCGCATAAAAAACTGCCGATGTATTTGAATAAATCAGGCGCAGACAAAAAGTACCATGTTTTTGCAACAATAAACAATAAAAAAATGCAGCTGGAACGGATATTCCTTCGGATTGAAGGTGGAACGTTCTGGTTTCCGAATGTAAAATATGTAGAGATAAGGGGTTTTGATGCTTCGGAGCCTTCAAAAGTATTGATTGAAAGGATTAAGGTGTAGCGGAGGGTGAGTGGCGGGTAGCGTTGGGCGTTTTGGGGATGGCGTTCCCGTTCCTAACCAGTTCGTCATTGCGAGGAGGCTTTTTCGGCCGACAGCCTGCCCCGATTTTCGGGGAAGCAATCTTACTACTATGGGTTATAGCGATCGTTGTAAGATTGCTTCGTGCCTCGCAATGACGAACCTTTTTATTAAAATCTATAGCAGTTTGTCATTCTGAGTGCAACGAAGAATCTTTTGTTATGCATTGGGTTCCGTGTTTCATCGGTTAGGGATCCTTCACTGCGTTCAGAATGACAAAGGGTTGTATGAATGACGGCCAAACATAAATAGAATTGAATGTCAGTCTGAGCGTAGTCGAAGACTAAAAATAATTTACCAAATGAAAAAGAATTTTGTTTCAAATTCTACCGCATCCATCAGGATGTTTAAAAATGACTTTATGGAAAGTTTATCCAAAGTCCGGTTTTATGTGCCGTTGATCGTTTATATTCCGGTGATTGCCTTTCTTTTTTGGAAAGGGCTCCTGGAAGTACAAATGCCAGTGCTAAATTTCGCTGGCTGGTTTCTGCTGGGCTTAGCCATCTGGACCATTACCGAATACATGCTGCACCGTTATGTTTTCCACTTCGAACCAGATGCGGAGTGGGGCAAGAAGATCCATTTTATTTTCCATGGGGTACACCACGATTATCCCAACGATGCCAAAAGATTGGTAATGCCACCTTCAGCCAGTATCCCTATGGCTTTGGGCTTTTACTTTCTTTTCGATTGGTTGTTACCAGCCACAACCGTGTACCCATTTTTTTCCGGATTTATGATTGGTTACCTCTTTTACGATATGGTACATTATGCGCTTCATCATGCCAATTTTAAAAGTGGTTTCTGGAAAAAATTAAAACACCACCACATGCTTCACCATTATTCCGATTCGACAAAAGGGTATGGGGTAAGCTGGACATTCTGGGACCATATTTTTAGGTCTAATTTTGATAAAAAATAACATGCAGCAAGAAATTTTGCTTAAAAACAATTTTTATAACCTTCGGAATGTGTGCCTCACCACGGCCATTTCAATCGGATACCTTTTACTATCCACATTGTTGGTTGGTTTTAAAACCGATCAACTGGTGTTGATCTTTATTTTTAACAGCCTGTTTTATATTTCCGCAGGAACACGGCGTTTTATGCTCGGTTTTTCTATTTTCATTGTTTATTGGATCCTTTTCGATTACATGAAGGCTTTTCCAAATTACCTCTTCAATACCGTTCATATTAAAGATTTATACGAAACAGAAAAGGCTATATTTGGTATCAACCATAGCGGGATAAAACTTACACCAAACGAATATTGGAAGCTGAACAGCACCACATTTTTAGATGTATTAACCGGTATTTTCTACCTGATGTGGGTGCCCGTACCTTTGGCATTTGCTACTTTTCTTTTCTTTAAAAATAAGGATCAGTTTGTCCGCTTTTCGCTCACTTTTGTGTGGGTAAATTTATTGGGTTTTGTGGTATATTATGCCTTTCCAGCAGCACCACCCTGGTATGTACAGGAGCATGGGTTTGAGTTTATAGCCAAAACTGCCGGTAATACGGCTGGCCTGGCAAGGTTCGACCATTATTTTAATATCACCCTTTTTCAGGGGATATACAGCAAAGGTTCTAATGTTTTCGCTGCTATGCCGTCGCTTCATTCATCATACCCGGTTATTGTAGCTTATTATGGTTTAAAAAACAGGTTAGGAAAGATCAATATTTTCTTCCTTATGGTGATGATCGGAATTTGGTTTTCAGCTGTTTATACCAGTCATCATTATACCCTTGATGTACTTGCGGGAATTAGTTGCGCTACAATTGGGATCATCAGTTTTAATTATCTCGTTAAAAATACCAGGTTGAAGGCCTTTATCGGGAACTTTGTTAAAAAAATATAAGTGGAATGTAAGATGGAGAATGTGAGCCGGATGATGGATATCTTAAATTTGTCCGTAAGTCCGATGACGGTGGTCCGAAGACAAAGAGCCTGCATCAATAGCCAAATTTTTCTTTAATGAACTTAACTCCTTATGGTAAATTAGTCCGAAAGTCGGAAGACCGATGTCCGAAGTCAAATGGTACATATCCTAGTTCAAACTTTCTTAATGTTCTTAATTTTTTAATGGCCAATTATGCTTTATGCATTAGTGCCTGGATAATGGGAAATAAAAGCATGTTTTAATCATTAGTGCTTATGCTTTAATCATTAGTGCTTGTGCTTTAATCATTAATGCTTGTGCTTTAATCATTAGTGCTTGTGCTTTAATCATTAATGCTTGTGCTTTGATCATTAACGCTTGTGTTTTAATCATTAGTGCTTGTGCTTTAATCATTAGTGCTTGTGCTTTTATAATTAGTGCTTGTGCTTTTATCATTAATGCTTATGCTTTAATCATTAGTGCTTGTGCTTTAATCATTAGTGCTTGTGCTTTTATCATTAATGCTTGTGCTTTTATCATTAATGCTTGTGCTTTTATCATTAATGCTTGTGCTTTTATCATTAATGCTTGTGCTTTTATCATTAATGCTCGTGCTTTGATCATTAACGCTTGTGCTTTGATTATTAATGCTTGCGCTTTGATTGTTTACGCACGTGTAATGCTAATATCGTCCTCGTAGCGAAATATATTTATTCAATTTCCTTCCCAAACTGCTCCCTAAATGTTTTATACCGAGATCTTCCAATCGGCAATACCTCTCCATTTTTAAGCTGCAACTGATACCGGCTACCTGATGAAACAAGGATTTGATCAGCCCGAACAATATTAACAATATACGATTTATGGATGCGTTCAAAACCGAATGGTAAAATCCTTTCCAACGTATCTAAGCCTTTATCATGTAATTCTTTGGTGCCATTTGAAAGGTGGATTTCGCTATAAATCCCTGCACCCTGGATATAAGCAATATGTTCAAGTTCAATCAGTTTAATGCTTCCACTTTTCCTTACTGATAAATAACGTATCGAAGTGTTATTTTCCTTTGTTATGGTAATAGCACGACTAAGAGCAAGAAAAAGCCGGTCAGAATCAAATGGTTTCGGTACAAAATCGAGTACACCAAGCTCAAAGGCCCGCATTGCATTTTCCGTATTGGCCGATACTACAATGGTTTGAAAAGACCTTGATGTCATTGTACTTAATACCTCAAAACCGTCACGACCATTAAGATTTAGGTCTAATAATAAAATATTTACTGTTTCCTTCTCTAAAAAATCTATTCCCTTTTTTAGCGAATCTATAATGTTAATACTCGCATTTCCCTCAAAAAAATCATTGGTCATGCGTTCAATTCTTCTCGCAATCCGTGCTTCGTCCTCTATAATCAGTATTTTCATATTTCAATGTCTGATAAAGTTATTTTACTGAGCCAGCCTTGATTTGATGCTGCAGAATGAAAACTCCACCGGTTAGGATAGCTTTCTTCCAGTCTTGCACGGATGTATTTAAAACCACCACCACCAATCCGTTCATCCGAAAGTTCCCTGTTTTCGCCAATCGTTTCAAAAACATATTCCTTTTTACCCAAATCCTCCCTAAAAGTGAGCTTAAATTTCATACTCCCATCTTGTAAAGGTGCATTGTGCGTAATGCCGTTTTCAAGCAAAGTATGGATAATTGCCGGCGGTACCATCTCCGTATCTTTAATCCCGAAATCTTCCCATTGATAGGCAATTTCCTTTCTAAAACCCATTACTTTCAGGTGCATTTGGCAGAGCGAAATTTCCTGACGGATGGAGATCAGGCTTTCTTCGGCAATTTTGTTCATAATATCAAACTCCATAGCAAGTGCCTGGATAAATTCGGCACCTTGTTTAGGCGAATCCTCCACCCAATCCATAAGCGAAGTAAGCGTGTTTTTGATGAAATGAGGTTGTATATTCTTTTTAATCAGTTCCAGTTGCAGGCGGGTGGAGAGTAAAAGTGATGATTCATGTGCCTGTTCAATTTCCCGCATCCTGATGGTATGCAGGTAAAGCATCGCGAATACAATGAAAGTATAAAAGATAAAAATGCCAAAATCATAAACCAGGTACCCGTTCATCACAGCACTTGCCAGCATGCCAGCCAATACCAGCAAACTTCCTTTTTGTTTGCGGTAAATGGCCTCTAAAACCACCAATATCGTGGCAATCCACATGGCAAAACTGTAATACATTGCCGAAATATCGTAATGCCCATAGTGATAAATATAGATCGAAACCAATGTTATTAACAATGCCGAAAGCAACAATAATTTCCTTTTTGAGCTAAACTGGATGCTAAAATACATTGGAACGAGCATAGAAATGGAAAAGGTTAACCAGCCGATGATTTCCAGGCGGATAAAGAACTGCGGATAGGGGATTTCTATGTAATATTTAATATACTCCATAATCAAAAGCGAAAAAAAGAGCAAACAGATCACCGAAAAAATCAATACCGGGTAAGATCTTTTATGGCTGTTGAAATAGAGAAAAGCATAGTAGAAAAAAGCGATAAAAAAAGCACCAGCCATGATAAACATGAGGGATGATATCATCAGTGGTCTTCTGATCAGGTTAGCATAGGTATCTAATTTAAGCCCGGTACCACGTTGTAGGTGAGGGTAGCTGAACTGGGTGGCACGTAAAGCTACAGTATGCATGCCCAATGCCGAAAGCGAATCGGGGAGCAGAAAGTACAGGCATTCAGTTCCCGGAATTTCAGCTTTATCTATCGTGCCTGGTTTTCCATTACTGCCTATTTTTACGCCATCCCAATAAATTTCGTAAGCACCAAAGGCATCCACCTGAAGTCCTAGCAGACCACCTGAATTGGATATGAGTTTCATTTTGGCCCTGGCCCAGAAAATATTTTTACCGGTAAAACCACGGTCCGCCGACCATCCTTTTTGATCTAAATTTTTGGCCGACCATGCCATGTGATCTCCCGTTTTAAAAACAGGATCATATTCATTATAAAATACCTGCCGTTTACACGAAGAAAATAAAATAACAAATAAGAGCAGAAAATAGGCAGGTTTCATAAATCAAAAGTAATATAAAGATAATCCCTGCCCGTGCATTTCAAAAGGATATAGAGCTGTTCACATGTTTTTTTATCCATACTGCATTTTCCAGTGCTAATCTTGCAGCATGAAATACATCGCAACGCTTTTTCTTTTAAGTTTTTATCCTGCCTTTTTTTGTTTTGCACAAGCGCCTAAATTTACCGTAAATGGTCAGGTAAAAGAACATGCAGCTAAAGCCGACATACCCTTTGTAACGATCATTATTACTGATGCTGAAGGTAAAAACCTTGTTTCGGGCATGGCAGATGAAAAGGGAAGATTTACGCTCGCTTTTTCAGGAGGGAATAAACCATCCATCCAGTTCAGTTTTATGGGGTATGCAAAACTGGTCAAAACCTTAACTTTTGAGGACGGAAAAACGGTGATTAATTTAGGTACTGTGTTGATGGATCCAGATCCAACGCTGTTAAAAGAAGTTTCGGTTACTGCAGAGAAATCAGCAATCAGTTTAAAACTCGATAAAAAAGTTTTTGAAGTGGGGAAAGATATCCTTTCACAATCAGGATCGGTTTCCGAATTGCTTTCTGGCGTGCCTTCGGTTAGTGTAGATCCCGGTGGTGCAGTAAGCCTTCGCGGAAACAGCAGTGTGCTGGTTTTAATCAACGGCAGGCGTTCGGGCTTAACCGCTGGTGGGGCGCTCGAGCAGGTTTCGGCAGATCAGGTAGAACGGGTCGAAGTAATTACCAATCCATCATCGCGCTATGACGCATCCGGATCGGCAGGAATTATCAATATCGTTTTAAAAAAGAATAAAAAAAGTGGTTTTAACGGACAGCTAAGACTTGTTGGTGGGGTACCCAACGAAACACGCGTTTCACCCAGTTTAAATTTTAAATCCAATAAAATCAACCTTTTTTCTACCATTGGTGTACGTTTTTCGGATTATGTGGGACTTTATACCACCAATCAATCCGTAAAACAAAGCGGAAATTCCGTATTGCTTAACCAAAGGCAGGACGAAAACCGCCACGATGATGGGAGAATGGCTTATTTCGGGGCAGATTACCAGGCCGATAGCTTAAATACCTTTACGCTTGCTTACCTGCTAAACGCGACTAAAGATCATGATAAATCGAGTTTAGGTTACGATTATTCGAAAGCAGGAGCAGGTTTAGATAGCGCCTTACACAGAAGTGCAGAATCGTGGGAGCGGAGAAACTATAACCAGCTGGAGTTTAATTACACCCGGCTTTATAAAAAACCAGGAAAAAAACTCACAGTAGATATGCAATATGATTTTTGGAATAGCGATAAGGATTGGAACCTTGCCACCCAAAAAACAGCACCTGTCTTGCTGCAATTGCCTCAAATCCGCACCAGTTCAATCGGCTCCAACAAGGATTTTGCAGCGCAAAGTGATATGAGCGTTCCACTGGATAGCAATGCTGTTCTCGAGTACGGCATTAAAGGCGAAAACAGGAGTGTGGGCAGCGATTTTTTAGCCCAAAATGAAACAGCCAATGGCTGGGCAACTATCGAGAATATTGATAATGGCGTGGTTTACAACGAACTGATCGGCAGCGGGTACCTGCAGTTGAAGAATAAAACGGGACGTTTTTCTTATCAATTGGGTTTACGTGGAGAATACACCCGGGTTAAAATAGCCGACAGGAACAATGTTTACGATAACCTGAAAAATTATTTCAAACTTTTCCCAACCCTGCATTTCAGTTACGAACCCGGCAAGAGAACTACTTTGCAACTGAGTTACAGCAGGAGGATTAATCGCCCGGCACTTAACGACCTTTATCCTTTTAACGAAATCACCGATTTTAACTCGCGTTATATCGGAAACCCTGAACTCAACCCTTCTTATGCAAACGTGTTCGAATTGGGATTGCTTAGCCATTTTGGAACCTTAACCATAAATCCATCGGTGTATTACCAGCACCAAACGGGTTCAATTATCGATTACAGCTACCGCGAAAACGGACTTTTTATCTCCACACCCGTTAATATCGATCTGGAGCAACGCTCGGGCATGGAACTTTCCATGATTTATAATCCCTATAAATGGTTACAAATGAATATGGAGATGAATGTGTACCATTTCCGTCAGCAGGGTTTTTACAACAGCCAGGATTTAGCCTTTTCCGGAAATATACTATCGGGCAGATTTGGTACCCAGATTAAATTACCAGGTAAATCGAGTGTACAGTTACGTTATAATTTTACGGGGCCAAGAAATGCTGCACAGAGCAAAAGAGCCGCTGTTCATGGCATAGATTTGGGCCTGGCACAGAATTTCTGGAAAGACCGCGCAAGTTTGCTTTTTGATGTAAACAACCTGTTCGAACTTAGAAAGTTTTCAACTACAACCATCGGACAGGATTTTAATATTACGCAGGTATACATTCCAAATGCAGCAAGGTATCGTTTAACTTTTGTTTACCGTTTAAACCTAACGGGAGATCAGGGAATAAGGCAAGCAAAAAGTGGTAACAGAAATTAAACAGGCATTTTGTTTGCATAATCCATTATACAATTCAACTTTTATCTTGCAAAAGATAAACACACTAGGGACAAAAGGCCGCGGATGCGGCCTTTTTTTTGTATTAAAGCAATAAAATGTGTTTTTACTCATCATTACAAAGTGTGGAAATTTTATATTAATGGGGAATAAATTTCCCATTTTTCTTCAATTACCTGAAGAAAAGAGATTACGTTTTATTAGTGTAAATATTTTTTACTGGCCCGCTGCTTTGGAGAAGAAGGGATATTTTGATTTTTAATAAAATAAAGAGGGTACTTCGTATATCCCTGTACTTTTCCCCTCTTTTTTGCAATAACTGGTATTATCTCGTTAAAAGATAATGTAGAAATAAAGAGTCATCCCTTACTCATTTGATCTCAACAGTTAGCGCCTGATGATCAACGCTCTTAATGATCTGGTGTAAACTTACGGCAAGATGGAATACGATAAAATGAAGAATAGTTCAATAGGCAGTTTTACTCCATGAGTACGTAGAATAATTCGATGAAGGATTTAGACCTTTCCTTTTAATGAGTTTTGTAGGCGATATTATAAAGCAATGCCAGGGGTAAATTTTAATTGTTTAATGAACCATACTGGGATGATTAAAAAAAATGTTTAGCCGGCTTTGGAAATTAAATGATTTACGGCATCGAGAAATGTCCTGAAATCGACAGGTTTGACTAATAGTTTATCGCCATTTACCAGGTCGCTGATGGCATAAGTACTGTGCGAACTGATGAATACAATAAATTTTACGTTGTTTCTGAGCATACGGGCAATATCGAATCCGGAAACATCCATTTCAATGTCTAAAAAAAGGAAATCTATCTTTTGGTAGGTCTTAAAAGCCGCCATCGCATCTACCGGACTCGTAAAACTTCCTTTTAGTTCCAGGTTTTCAATATTGGAGATATAGCGTTCAATAATCTTGGTGAAAATGACTTCATCATCTAAGATAACGCAGTTATATGGTAAGGTTGAGGTATTCATATGCTATTCTTTATTGTATAGTAAAACGCTACAAAATGAAATTGACTAAGCATTAATCACCTGAAAAGAATTGATTTTTTTATACTGTTAATTTAAGCAATAATTGTGAGAATATAAACGAATTAATGCTTAGGCATTTTGAGGCGAAGGCTTAAAATACCGGTCGACAATGGTGAGCAAGCAAAAAACAAATAAGCCACCAATAATTGAAGCCACAATGTCCAATACATCAAAAGTGCGGCCTTCCATAAGTGGTTGTGCAACCTCATACAAAACCATAATAAAGCAACCCATTAAACTCATTCTTAATGGACTTTCATTTTCTCCTTTAATCACTACATAAATCAGCGTGGCCAATACTACAGCCACAAAGTTTGGAATGGATCCGGCTAAGATAGAATCGCGACCGTAATGTTTAAAAAGGTATGCTCTAAAACCCAGTTCCATACAGGCCGTGGCGGACAGGGCTAAAATTAATAAAACTAAATGTACTTTTTTACGCTTCGATATTGCATCCATTCGGCTATTTTTATTGGAAATAGGATAATGAAATTGATGGAATGTTACAGAATGAAGATGAATCGTTATTGAGAAGCCGGTTTTTTACTGACAGATTTTTAGTTAAGATATTAACCTGATTTCAAATTGTGTATCGTTAGCTTTTACTGTTTTTAGGGAAAACTCAAAACCATGGTTTAACAAAATTTCACGTACCAGGGTAAGTCCAATACCCTGACCATCTTTTTTAGTGCTAAAAAACGGGCTAAACAATTGTTCGGTATCCTGCTGCGAAATTCCTTTTCCGGTGTCAGAAATGATAAGTAGGCTTTGCGGTTCATCTAAAGTAAGCTTTATCGTTCCCGTTTCTCCAATGGCTTCAATGGCATTTTTAACAACATTAATCAATGCCTGCTCCATCTGTTCTACATCAGCAAAAATAAAATAGGGTTCATCGCTTACCTCCATTTTGATGGTAATGTTTTTTTCGTTTGCAGCATAGTACATCAACTCAGATACCGATCTGGTGAGTGCCGCAAGATCTGTTTTCTTTCGGTTTGCTTCCGGTAGTTTAACCAGGTCTGCAAAATTTCGCATAAAAACATTCAGGTTCTGGTTTCTTTCTGCAGCAACCTTCATCGCATTTTTTAGTGCAGAATGATCATCATTTAACCAAAGGTTTTGTTGCGATAATGCCGTGTTAATAATGGAATTTACCGGGCCAACGGTATTGTTTACTTCGTGCGCCATCATTCGGATCACTTTACTGTAAACACTTTTTTCTGCAGCAAAAATCTCTGCGGTTACTTCTTCCAGCATAATGAAAATGCGCTCAAAACCGCGATCGATAAACCGCGATTTCTGGATTTTGTAAGTATGGAGTCCATTGGTACGTAATGTTTTAGAAATGCCTGTTTTCATCCCGTTGAGCTGATTTTCGAGCAGGTTCGGATTATCGGCCAGAATTTCGGTTGCCTTTGGATTAATCTGTTTTATTTCTCCGTCGTAATCCAATATAATGATGCCTGTTGGCGAAGTTTGCACCAGTTTTTCGAGAAAGAAATGTTGTTCCTGCTGTTTGGTCCGCTCTGTCCGCAGTTCATCAATCATCCGGTTGTATACATCAACCAGTCCATCTACTTCTTTTTTGCCGGTTAGCAGAAATTTAACATTAAAATCTTTATCCTTTATAGCCGAAATACCCTGCCGCAGATAGGTAAGGGGCGCAATTAACTGTTTATATAAACTGAGTGAAATCAATATAGAAATGATAATAAATACCTCTGTAAATAGGAAAATGAGCTTATTTTCTTTAAAAATAAAATAACTCATCACCAGGCAGGTGAGGTGGAGTATTACCAGGAAAAGGATGTACTTAGTCTTCAGTTTCATTAAAAGGAATTTGATATTTTTCTAACCTGCGGTATAAAGCGTTTCTGGTAATACCTAAAGATGCTGCGGCCCTGGTAATCCGGTTTTTATGAAAATTCATCGCCTGTTTAACCATTTCGGCTTCCATTTGGTCTAATGTCATCGTACCTACTCCAGGCAGTTTCACTTTTTCATTTTTCTGGGGAGATAAATTTAACTGCGATTTAAAATCATCAATGCCCAGTTCGTTTTTACTGCTGA
This sequence comes from Pedobacter miscanthi, assembly GCF_032678605.1. Classification (GTDB taxonomy): domain Bacteria; phylum Bacteroidota; class Bacteroidia; order Sphingobacteriales; family Sphingobacteriaceae; genus Pedobacter; species Pedobacter miscanthi_A. The sequence goes on along the minus strand of NZ_JAVTSU010000026.1, from coordinate 24,237 downwards.
TTAAAATGGTGCGTTCTACCAGGTTTTTTAACTGCCTGATGTTGCCGGGTAAAGGCAGTTGTTGAAGCCATCGCATGGCCTGTGGCGATATAGATAAATCGGGGCGGTTGTAAATCTCTTTCATGTTTTTAATGAAGAAATTAACCAGCAGCGGAATATCTGACGAACGTTCTCTTAAGGCAGGTAGATGAATGGTGATTAAATTGATCCGGTATAATAAATCTTCTCTAAAGAGGCCAGAAGCCACCATATCATTCAGGTTTTTATTGGTGGCGCAAACTACACGGGTATCAACGGTTTTAGTACGGCTGCTGCCCAATACTTCATAAGTTCGATCTTGTAATACCCTTAACAGTTTTACCTGACTTGAGGCTTCCAGATCACCGATTTCATCTAAAAATATGGTGCCTTTATTGGCCATTTCGAAACGACCTGTTCTATCGAAACGGGCATCGGTAAAGGCGCCACGCACATGGCCAAACATTTCGCTCTCAAAAAGAGAAGAAGAAATACCGCCAAGGTTTACTTTGACAAATGGTTTGTTTATGCGGTTACTGTTTTCGTGAATGGCCTCTGCAATCAGTTCTTTACCTGTACCACTTTCGCCGGTAATGAGGATGGAAGCATTGGTAGAAGCCACACGCCCGATGGTTTCGAGAATGGATAACAACCCCGGATCTTCACCAATAATCTGCTTAAAATGATGCTTTTTATCAAGCTCTTTTCTGCTCCTTGAGATTACTTTTTTACCGTTTAACTGTAATAAGGTATCAATTGACTGCAATACATAATCATTGCTCCAGGGTTTATTGATAAAATCGTTGGCACCAAGTTTCATGCCTTGTACCGCTAATTCTATACTGGCCCAGCCTGTTATTAAAATAATTGGTAAGGCGGCATCAAAAGCTCTTATTTTTTTGAGGAGCTGCATGCCTTCTTTTCCTGAAGTATCAATAGAAAAATTCAGGTCCAGTATAATAAGTTCAGGCTTTTGGGTTTTAACTACCTCAAAAGCCTGAGCTGGACTATCTGCTGTAACAATTTCATTTCCTGTGCCTTTTAACAGGAGTGAAAGTGAAGTTCTTACCGCAATGTCGTCATCAACAATTAATATCATATGCGAAGTTAAGATAAGTTATTCTTCGTGCAATGCAATGGCAGGGTGGATCGCTGCAGCCTGTTTACCGGGATACAATGAGCAGAACAAAACCAGCAGATAAATGAACAATACTGCTAACAGCATCGCAACAATGTAAACGCTTGCAGGGATATTGAAAACACTTAACAGTGGAAATTGAATGGCAAAGAAACATCCTACAATTAACGACATGGTTGCCAGTATCATCGCTTCCATTACCAGTTGGTACGAAACCGAACGGCCACTTGCTCCAATAGCCCTGCGTAAACCGATTTCACCTTTTCTTTTATTAATATTGTACCACAATACCCCAAATAAACCTAAGGCTACGTTAATAATAAGGAAAGTAGCGATGATGATAAAAATAACCATTGGGATAATGGTTTGCCTGTTTCTCGTATCACGCATTTCATTTACATGTTGTATTTCTATCGCGCTATGTGTAGCGGTTGCCATAAATTTATAAAGCCCGCTCTCAAATGTTGCATCGGCATTTGCACGTACTCTAATTAAAAGCGTGCCTGTCCACTTTAAAGAGCCGGTATCCAAACGGCTAAACATGGCATTATTTCCCGGCTGGAAATCGCCGTTGGCTTTAATATCCGCTACTACACCAATCACCTTTAATTTGTTTTTGTCGTCATAATCTCCAATCAGTTTACCTGTAGCTTTTTGGCTGCCGAACATCTCATTCTTTAACGTTTCATTAATAATAACACCTTTATCTTTACCAACAGCATCTTCCGGTAAAAACCATCTTCCTTCCAGCAATGGAACTTTCCATACCTTTTGATAATCATCGCCTACCATGAAATTGCTTACACGATCGAATTTTCGCCTGTTTTGCGTTAGGCCTGTACTCATAAAACTATCTGAATATGGATAATTGGAGCTTGAAAAAGTTATGTTTTCAATTTGCGGCATGGCTTTTAATGCTTTTGTAAGGTTATCATAAAAAATAGCCAGCGAATCATTATTTTTTGGAAGCTGACGATTGCCATAAGAAACCGACCAAACATTTTTATAATCGAAGCCAAGTGCTTTGCTGTAATTTTGATAGTAATAGGTGAGGTAAGAAAAAACAGCAAATATCACCATGAAAGAAATCAGGATTTCGGAAAGGAAAAGAAAGTTCTGCTTCCTTTTGTTCCATATTAGTTTAAATAAATGTTTAAACATCATCATATCTTTTAATTTAGGCTTTAAGTGCTTTAACTACATTTAGTTTCGACATTCTCCAGGCCGGGTAAACGCCAGAAATCAACCCGAAAAACACACAGGCCAGAAAGCTGTAGCACAATACAGAGAAATTCATAGTTAGCTTTATGTTGGATACAAAATTCGTTTCGTTAATGAGTGCAATAACCAGAAGGGAAAGCATTACACCAATAAATCCACCGAGAAAGGTCAGGATCATGTTTTCAACAATAAATTGATAAACCAACGTTTTTGAGGAAGCACCGAATGCTTTGCGCACACCAATTTCTGAGGATCGCTCCATAATCCTGGTGATGTTGATATTAACCAGGTTAATGGTTGGAAGCAGCAGAAACAGCAGCACAAATCCGCCGGCCATGGTAATTACTTTTGCCACTGCACCATTGGTAGAGTTGCCTCCAATTCTTCTGCTAATGCTGGTGAAAAATGGATCAGCGTTGCAGTACAGTTTATCAAAATCTTTGGGGATTGGCACTTTTTTTATCATCTGGTCGAATTCCTTTTTCAGTTTAGGGATGTCGGCCTTACTTTTTGCCAGTAATATTGCATTATAACTGCCCATTATATTTTGATTGTTGTCGTGGTTATCTTTAGAAAGGCTATAAGGTAAATACATGTCTCCACTAAAATTTCGGACCGTTTCTGATACGTTCTCAACCACTCCAATTACCCTGTAGTTAATGTTGTCAGCAGAAATGTATTGGCCCACAACTGATTTTTCATCACCAAAATAGGCCTTTCTGGTTTCTTCAGATATGACGGCCACTAGTTCTGCATTGTCTATTTCCTTTTGCGAAAATGCTTTTCCTTCCAGGAATTTATATTCGAGCACATTCCAGTAATCGGCATTGGTATATTGATAGTTGATGACGAGTTTTTTATTATTTACGTAAGCATTTGATGCTTTGGCACTGGAGGTAATGCCCATTTTTTGCAGGTTTTTTAAGGTAGCTACATTATGTTCCAAAAAGTAGACGGAAACATTACTGCTATTCATCCAGCCTTCTTTAGAATTTTTAATTTCAATTCTTTCTATATACAAAGAGCGGTCTCTTTTATAATCCGGGTAATCCGGGCTGATCATTTTATCCACGAGCGCAGTAACCACCATCAAAATGGTGAGCGTAAAGCTAATCCCGAACAGGCTGATGAAGGTGAAGAACTTTCTTCGCTTCAATACAGCTATGGCTATCTTAAAGTAGTTTTTTAACATAACAGGGATTTATTGAACTTGTGAACCATCAAATAACCGCACCAAACGGTGTGTTTTATGCGCCATACTTTCATCATGTGTAACCATTACAATGGTGGTACCTCCATTTTTATTCAGGTTTATGAGGATATCCATAATTTCGTTCCCCATCGCACTGTCCAGGTTTCCGGTGGGTTCATCGGCCAAAATAATCTGCGGATTACCAACAATGGCCCTTGCAATGGCTACACGCTGCCGCTGCCCGCCCGAAAGCTGTGTAGGGAAATGTTTTAAACGGTTGCTTAACCCAACTTTTTCTAAAGCTGCGGCGGCTAGCATTTTACGTTCTTTAGCTGATGAATTGCGGTATAATAAAGGAAGTTCTACATTGTCGAGTACCCTTAAATCGTTAATCAGGTGATAGCTTTGGAAAATAAAACCCAGTTTCTGGTTCCTGAATTTAGCCAGTTTTTGGTCGGAAAACTGGCTGATATCCTGCTCATCAATTTTAATGTTCCCTTTAGAAGGCTCATCCAGTAAACCCATGATGTTAAGGAGGGTACTTTTGCCACAGCCCGATGGTCCCATGATAGAAAGAAACTCACCCTTTGCAATATCAAGGCTGATCCCGTTTATGGCCAATGTTTCCACCGTATCGGTCCGGTAAACTTTTTCAATGTTGTGTAAGCGTATCATAATGTATAATTAGTAATTAAGATTTATTAATAGGTTATTTTTCTGTTTTTTTCGAAATCGTAAAGCGACAGGTAACGGAGTTGATAATAAGCGCCCCAGAAATCGCGTAGAGATGAAACATAATCGCGTTTTGCCCTGTCGTTTTCCTGGAAAGCAATACTAAGGTCGGTGATGCTTAAATTACCCAACACATAGCGCTCACTGGCTATTTTGTATTTTTCGGCAGCAATTTTTTCGGCTTCATCTGTCAGCTTGATCTGTTCTTTCATCATATTAAAAAGGGTTACCTGCGTTATAATCTGTTGTTTAAAAGTCTGCTTGTCCTGCTCAACAGCGTAAGTAGTAAGCTGTTCATTTGCCTGCGCCGTTTTGGTACGCGATTTCGATCTTCCCCAATCCATCACCGGGATAGAAAGCTGCAACTCCACTGATTGCTGGTTTTTTGGCGAACGATAAATATCAAAAGCGCTGTTTGCCGCATTGGAGAAACCCAGATTGGCTCGTAAAGTTGCCGTTAAACCGTTTTCGCCTTTGGCCTTTGCCACATCTCTTTTTGCTTCGGCCAAACGGCGGATAAAGGCAATGGCTTCAGATCGATTTTCGAAAGCTTCGCCCAATACTTTATCCGCAACCACCGTCATTTGCGCCACCACCGAAGGCATATCCAGTTTAATCCTGTCGCTACCTTCAATGCCAATGTAACTCCGTAGGTTCAGGGTGGCAATTTCTACATCGCGTTTAGCCGTTCCCACCGCTTTCTGGGCATTTAAAACTTCTAACTGTAGTTGTAAAATCTCATTTTTTGAAATTTTACCCAATTCAAATTTGGTATTGGCAATGGTTAAAATGCGCCTGGTATTGGTATAATTTACATCAGCAATGTTCAGGTTTACCTGTGCCAGCAATAAATCGAAAAAATACTCGGTAACCGTAATGGAAATCTTTTCCTGTGTTTCAATAAAAACCTGTTTGCTTTCGTTAAATTTTAATGGTTCTATTTTTTTGTCCCACTTTAAACTATTAAACTGAAGGAGGGGCTGGGTATAACCAATGCCGTAAGGAATACCGTTATACAATACGCTGTTCCTGTCGAAATCGTCAAAGCGTTGTAACTGCGTAGTGCCATAAATGGTTCCACCCGTAGTGGCAATACTTTGGGTAAAATTTAAGGTTAAAGAAGAGTTATCATAATGTACAGGCTGAAAAAGGATGGTTCCGTTAGGTTGCTGTACTTGCGTGTAGGTTTTAGTATAGCCCGGTAAAACCCCTTGCAAAGCCAGTTGAGGCTGATAATTAGATTTAAATGTACGCCATTCCCAATATTTGGTCTCTTTTACGGTGATGGCCTGTTTTGCGGCAATGGAATTGGCTTTGGCCATTTCTACCACTTGCTGTAACGTTAATTGCAGGGTATCTGCTTTTTGAAAGGAGAAACCTTTAACACTTAATATTACCAGTAAACCCATAAGTAAAAATTTCATTTGCATCATTTTAATTACTAATGGTGATGGTTTTAGTGTTTTTATAATCGCCCATGTCTGACGTGATTACTTCATCGCCCGCTTTTAATCCACTCAGAATTTCTACATAATCGAAATTACTCAAGCCGGTTTTAACCGAACGACGTTCCGCAACCCCGTTTTTCAATACAAAAACATCCTGAAGGTTCGAGCCGTTAAATGCCGGACCGTTGGCGATCCGTAGAACGCCGTTTCTGGTCGTGGTAACCAGAAAAACATCAACTTTTTGGTTAGGACGGAGTTCTTTACTGTCTTTTTCATTCAACTGGATATCGAAAGAAACAATGGCATTGTTCACAGCAGGTGAAATGTTCACCACAGATCCGCGCAACTGCGTATTGCCAATACGGATAATGGCAGTCATGTTGTTGTGGATTTTATCCAGCAAGTTATCAGACATGCTTCCGGCGACCTTAAATCCACTTAAATCGGCAATTCTAACCAGCGCATCACCTTCGTGTACGCTGGCGCCTATGTTTTTATTTACCCAGGTAATTACGCCCGGCCGGGTAGCAATTACATCAGCCAGATCGAGTTTGCGTTTTAAAGCATCAAGATCTTTCCGTTGGATGGCCAGCGAAATTTCTGCTTCCCTGATTTCGATTTTCATCGTCTGCTGTTTGCTCTTGATTTCGTTTTCAAGCTGAAGTTTCTCCAGTTCGGCAACTTTCAGATTCAGCGCTGCCGCTTCTACATCTTCTTTGGTTCCTCCACCAGCTTTTAGCAACCTTTTTGCCGAAGAAACCGCATCGTTTAGGTTGCTGATCCGTAACTGTTTAATGCTGTTGTTCGATTTGATGTCGTAAAAGCTCTTCTCCAGATCAAGTTTCAGTTTGCGGATCTCGTTTTCTTTCGATTCCATCTGAAACTCCAGTTTACCATAATCTGTTTCGCTCACCGATTTATCAAGTGAAAGGATCGATTCTCCCTTTTTTACTTTATTGCCCGCATCCATCAGTACGTTTTTGATCGACGCATTAATCGGACTGGTTAAAACTTCTTCAAATTCAGGAAGTACCTCGCCCGTGGCATTAATTGTATTTTCGATAATGCCAGTTTCTACTTTGGCGGTAGTAAAATCAGACTGGGTTAACGATGGTTTGAAAAAGAACCGGACGAACCAGATCGCAAGCACTAAAATGATTATGATAACGAAAATAACGAGGTAGGTTTTTTTCTTCCTTTTCGAAGAAACCTCTTCTTCAATGAGTTTGTCCATTTAAAATAGTTTACACCTGGCTTTACAATAGGTGTGCCATTGTTAAATTATTGTAATTCAGTGTTTTATTTCTTTTTTAAAATTTAAAAATGCCCGATATCGAACATCTTGTTTGTTAATGGACAAAATGAGTCCTTAATCTGAAGTTCTCCGTTTAAAGTTTTTGTTTTTATAAAAGCAAATTATAATAGAGAAGTCGTAATTGCTGAGGAGGAACGACGAAGCAATCTTACAAAATTTGGTTATAGCGATCCCATTAAGATTGCATCCCTGAAAGGTCGGGACAGGCTGCCGGCTGAAAAAACTTGTTCGCAATGATGACTTTTTGCATCTTGTTTTCAGGTTAAAACCTGAGTGAGGTGCTTAAAAAGCAAAAAACTCCAACGGATTCATCCATTGGAGTTTTTGATTCCTGAAAAGGAAAATATTATTTGTTCAATTGTACTAGTGTTTGAGTGCCCTGGTTTTCTAAAGCCTTATCAACATTTGGCAAACGCATTTTTGCGATGTTGTTCTCCACGTTTAAAGATGGATTTCCTGTTTTTGCAAGTGCGGCAATATCTCTTGTGGTGCTTGATAACATTTTAAGCGATAACAAAAATAAACGGTCATAATATTCAGTAGTTGCACGCTCACTGTAATTATATTGCACGTTATCCAATAATACCAGTTTTTCAGTAATCTGCTCTAAAACATCTTCTGAAAGCTCTAGGCCCTGAATTTTAATCACGCGGTTGTTTTTTACAAGATATTCCAGTCCGTTAAAAGTAAGGATGGTTAAATTAATTCTGTTGATGATGTATTCAGACTGAGGAAGATTGCCATTCTTATGATTCTTATTTTGGGTAATTAATCTTTCGATCATGTCATTCCCGTTTATTCTGTCGATGTTTTCGAACGCAGTCGCTTGTTTATTTTGATTTTGCTGAGCCATCACCTGAATTGATGATGAAGAAATTAGGGCGGTTAAAAGAAATACAAGAGTTGTTGATTTGGCAATTTTCATGCTGCAAAGATAAAACAAGAAAATCTATTTACGAACTTTTTGTATGTTTAATATTACATTTAAAGAGCATTTTTGAAATATTTGTGATGATAAAAATCAACATTTTGGTTTAATCCTGTATTTTTAATTAGTATAAATGATTGAACATATTTTTTTTTACAGGGTTGATTTAATTAATCCCCATAATTAGAGTGGCCAGCATGATGTTAATTATTTAGCTTTTAACATTTGCTTAACATCAATTTTATATGTGTGACATACTTTTGCGATGTAAAATATTTGGTTAGTATTATACAGGTTAGTTGATAAAAAATGCCGCAATGGATATTGCGGCATTTTTATTGATCTCGTATTTTGCTTTGGCAAATAAAAAAGAGCATTTGTACTTCGAAAAGCTCTTAATAGTAGATTTCCAATAGGGCGGTCGTCATTCCAGCGCAGGCGGGAACCTTAATACAACCTGCAAACCCTTGCCAGGCATTACGATCCCCAATCAAGTTGGGGATGACGAAACTCGGAATGCAGCTATCAATAGCAGATTTCCAATAGGGCGGTCGTCATTCCGCGCAGGCGGGAACCTTAATACAACCTGCAAACCCTTGCCAGGCATTACGATCCCCAATCAAGTTGGGGATGACGAAACTCCGAATGCAGCTATCAATGGCAGATTTCCAATAGGGCGGTCGTCATTCCGCGCAGGCGGGAACCTTAATGCAACCTGCAAACCCTTGCCAGGCATTACGATCCCCAATCAAGTTGGGGATGACGAAACTCCGAATGCCGCTATCAATAGCAGATTTCCAATAGGGCGGTCGTCATTCCAGCGCAGGCGGGAACCCTAATGCAACCTGCAAACCCTTGCCAGGCATTACGATCCCCAATCAAGTTGGGGATGACGAAACTCCGAATGCCTCTATCAATAGCAGATTTCCAATAGGGCCGTCGTCATACCCGCACAGGCGGGAACCTTAATGCAACAACCTTATTTCTTAAACATTTATCAGTGCTGTACATTGCATTTAACAGTATTGCAAAACCGGTTAATAAAAAATAGTTAGCCATAAACTTGTTAATAAATGAATAATCATTTAGTTTTGTCGGGATTTAAATTTGATCATGCGCACAAGGGATATCAATAAAGAACAACTCGTAAAGCAAAAGGCCATCGAAACCATTGTAAAATATGGCTTGGAAGGTTTTACCATCAATAAACTGGCAAAAGCCTGCGGTATATCGGTGGGTACACCTTATGTGTATTATAAGGACAAAGACGATTTGATTGTTAAAATTGTAATGGAAGAGGGAGCTAGGATGGAGGAAGCCATGTTACTCGATTTTGATCCTGATGCATCATTGGAAGATGGATTGCGGATCCAGTGGCGAAACCGTTTTAATTACATGATCGAAAACCCAATGCTTGGACAGTTTTTCGACCAGATTAACAGTTCTACCTACCAGGATCAGTTTTTGAAGATGTTTAATGGCGAAGAGGGGAATTTAATGAGCCTGTTTAAAAAAGACATCACCACTTTTATTCAAAATGTGGTTAAAAGGGGCGAAATGGACGAAATGCCATTTGAGGTATATTGGTCGGTGGCCTATTCGCCGTTATATTCCCTGCTTCGTTTTCACCATAGGGGGAAAAGCATCGGCGGTAAACCTTTTCAAATTACCGATGAAATATTGTGGGCCGCGTTCGATCGCGTTATAAAGGGTTTAAAAAACTAAAGCCTTTTTTTTAAAGTATATTATTAAATAATTATTCATTTATTAATGGAAAATTTTGATCACATCTTATTGTTTAAAACCAATATTGAAGCTGCCAATAAGGAGCAGTTGAACGGTATTTTTATCAAAGAGGGGATAACAGAATGGAATATCGATCTTGATGATGAAGATCATGTGCTGCGCATCATATCTTACTCTTTAAAACACACTTACATTATACAATTGATTAAAAGTTGCGGCTTCGAATGCTGCAAACTCACATAAAAGATAAATAAAATGAAAAATAAACAGGATATTATTCCATTTACACCATACCAGAAAATTGTGGTTTTTATACTGGCCATGACCCAGTTTACGGTAATACTCGATTTTATGATTATGTCGCCATTGGGCGATATGTTAATGAAATCGCTCGATCTTAAACCTGCGGCCTTTGGTGTAGCGGTATCGGCGTACGCCTTTAGTGCCGGTATTTCCGGTTTACTTACTGCAGGTTTCGCCGATAAGTTCGACCGCAAAAAGCTTTTGGTGTTTTTTTACTCGGGTTTTATTATCGGTACGGTTTTGTGCGGATTGGCCACCACTTACCCCATGCTTTTGGCCGCAAGGATTATTACCGGACTTTTTGGAGGGGTAATTGGTTCGATTTCGCTGGCCATTATAGCCGATCTTTTTGCATTGGAACAACGGGGTAGGGTGATGGGGTTTGTGCAAATGGGTTTTGGTGCCAGCCAGGTGTTGGGGATACCCATTGGTATTTACGTAGCAAATGCATGGGGCTGGGAATCGCCTTTTTTGTTAACTGCCGGATTAGGACTCATTATTGCCGTTGTGATTTTGTTTCAGTTAAAGCCCGTTAACCAGCATCTTCTGGTACAGCGCGATAAATCAGCATTAAAACATTTATGGCACACCGTTGCCAAACGCAATTATCGCATTGGCTTTGCAGCAACAGCAGTTTTATCGGTTGGTGGCTTTATGATGATGCCTTTTGGCAGTGCATTTGCCGTAAACAACCTGGGTTTAACCAATGCACAGTTACCGATATTATTTATGACTTCTGGTATCTGCTCATTGGTGATTATGCCAATTATTGGCAGGCTGAGTGATAAAGTAAGCAAGTTCAAATTATTTACCATCGCAACCATATGGTTAATGTTTGTTTGTATCCTGTACACCAATTTATCAACCACACCATTTTACCTTGTACTTATATTTAACGTGCTCATGATGATGGGCATGTTGAGCCGGATGGTACCATCGAGCGCACTAACCAGTGCCGTGCCGGATATGGCAGATCGGGGTGCTTTTATGAGCATTAATGCCTCTCTGCAGCAAATTGCCGGAGGTATTGCTGCTACAGCTGCAGGAATGATCGTGGTGCAGAAAACGAAATTTAGCCCTTTGGAGCATTATAACACTGTAGGTTTTGTGGTAGTCGCCATATCAGCACTGAGTATATTTTTGCTGTTCAGGGTAAGCCAGATTATAGCCAGGAAAAATGCCGGTAAAACGGTAACACCGGCAGCCGTTGAAGACACGGTATTGGTAGAAGGGATTTAAAATTTGGTTATTATATGCAGACATAATTGCAATAAATTGCTAATTAAAACGTCTTAGTATCGCTGAAAGAGCTAATTATGGATAAAATGATTAGATTTACAGTCCGCTTTAATATAGGTGGAAAATAATATTGATTTACGGATGGTCTATCATCCTATAAGAAAAAAAATTATGGACAAATTTAAAGAAGTACAAAATCTGATCGCTTCGGTTGAGGCAGATGTAACCAAGTTTTACGATGGCGGTAATGCTGCTGCAGGTACACGTGTACGTAAAGCAATGCAAGATCTTAAAGTTTTAGCTCAGGATATCAGAGCTGAAGTAACAGAGAAAAAAAATAGCGCGAAATAATTAAATTATTGCGTTTTGGGAAAATAGAAGCCTCGATTTTATATCGGGGCTTTTTTGTTCGTTATGGTTTTTATTGTTAAGCATTTGAAAGCATTATCCTGTTTTGGAAATGAAAGGTAAGCATTCCATAGTTTCTGTATTCCCGCTATACGCTTTATCCCATGCCGATGAAAAATCGGGATCTGATGTCCGCTACTGTCGGGTTTAAGAACATAGGGGTTTGTTACAAATAAATTAACGAATTAAAGATTTAAGTTAATTACACGAGCCCAGGTTAATAAACCCGATTGACGCGTAAAACAAAAGCTTTTTCAGCTTTTGTTGCAGCAAAAAGCGGGACTGAAAAGGCCAAATGTGTTGAACCCCTCATTTCCTAAATGATATAAAACAAAACCTCAGTGGTACCATTGTTTTTTATTTTGAGACAAAACGTTGAAAGGTTGATCGGTGTTTATACCTTTCATAACGGATTTCTTCTGTTTCTTTGTTTAACACACAAACTAACCAAATGAATACCGTTTTAATAACCAAACAACATTTTAAAATCCTCGATGGATTAAGGGGAATTGCCGCTATTGCCGTTGTTATTTTCCATTTTATGGAATTTGCAGTTCCCGATTATAAAGATAATTTTATTGCGCACAGTTATTTGGCTGTAGATTTTTTCTTCTGCCTTTCGGGTTTTGTAATTGCCTATGCTTACGATAGTAAGGTAGAAAGTATTGGCGTGCTGCGCTTTATCCAATCGCGCTTAATCCGCTTACACCCTTTAGTGTTTATTGGGGCACTGCTGGGGCTACTCACTTTTATTTTCGACCCTTTTAGCCATTTATACCAGGGTTATGGTTTGGCTAAAACGTTATTGATGTTTTTATCTGCCGGATTGTTAATTCCATATCCAATGGTACATGAGCGTTATTTTAATCTTTTTCACCTTAACCCGCCTACATGGTCGCTGTTTTGGGAATATGTTGCCAATATTTTCTACGTATTTGTATGCTATAGGGTTAAGAACAGGTTTTTATGGTTACTTGTTGTAATTGCTGCTCTAATGCTGGGTTATGAGGCTTACCATGTAGGGAATTTAGCTGTTGGGTGGGGTGGAGACAATTTTTTTGGAGGGGGAGCCAGGATTTTTTATTCTTTTTTGGTGGGAATGCTGGTTTACCGCTCAAACTGGGCCATCAAATCGCGTATCGGCTTCATATTAATGGGAATATTATTATTTGTTGTGTTTTTGATCCCTTTTAACGACCGGTTTAATTGGCTGATCGATTCGATAGCGGTGATTTTTTACTTTCCATTTTTGGTTGCTTTAGGAGCAGGTGCAACTCTAAAAGTAGGTTACGAGAAGATTTGCAGATTTTTTGGAGATATTTCTTATCCTTTGTACATGATCCATTATCCTTTTTTATGGATTTTTCTAAGTTATGTTGAAGTTAAAAAACCGGCAATGAACGAAATGGTATTCGTAATGATAATATCTTTATTTTTATTAATCGGACTGGCTTACTCCATCATGATTTTTATTGATCAGCCCATCCGCAAATATTTTAATGCCAGGATAAAGAAAATTACAATTTAACCGTCCAATGAAAGGTTTTATATCCCTTGTTTTATTAAGTCTTGGTGTTTCCTTAGCGCTACAGGCGCAGGATCTTGATAGCATCCGGTTTAAAGTTGCTGCCGCACCCGAATGGACCAATCTATTTAATAGAACCGATGGCTGGTTTGGTGGTGACGGGATTTATAGCATTCCATTAAACGGAAAAGAATCATCGCCGCCAAAAGCAAAAAAGACGCTGTTTATTTTTAGTGATAGCATGATAGGGAAGGTAACGGATGGCAAAATGCAGCCAGGAGCAAAAATGATCCACAATGCTGCTGCGGTTTTGGATGGGAATGAGGCTAATCCCGATAAAATCATTTTTAGCTGGCAAAGCGCTAATCAGGAGCCCGAATCTCTGTTTATGCCTAAAACGCCCTTAACCAATCCAAACGATTATTACTGGCTGGGCGATGGCTTTGTAAACCAGGAGCTTAACAAGGCCACATTCATTTTTGGTTACCGCATTAAAAGCACAGGCAGTGGTGCATTCGGATTTGCTGAAGTAGGTAATACTTTGATTAAAATTAAAGCCAGCGAAGCTTTACCCTACCAAAATTATGAACAAAAGGATACGCCTTTTTATCTCGACGAAAATGGCGAAACGGGTTCTTTTGGTGCTGGTATTTATGTAAATACGAAACAGGCCGGTGAGGGTAATCCCGATGGTTACATTTACGTGTATGGTATTTTTGGAAAAACGAAGCAACTCCTGGTGGCAAGGGTATTGCCTGCGGCATTCGAAAACTATAACAAGTGGAGCTACTGGGATGGAACAAACTGGCAGCCTGACATTAAAAAATCAGTTGCGGTAACGGATCAGGTTTCGAACGAACTCAGCCTTTCGCAATTATCAGATGGACGGTACGCCTTAATTTTTCAGCAAAGCGGTATTGGAAGGAATATCTGTATGCAGCTCGGTAAAACTCCTTTCGGTCCTTTTGGTAAAGTAATTAAATTATGGGATACAACTGAAGCGATTGAACTCAAATCCTTTTTTACCTATAACGCAAAGGCACATCCAAGTTTATCAAAAAGGGGGGAGTTGCTCATCAGTTATAATGTAAATTCTTTCGATTTTTTAAAGGATTTGCAAACCAATCCCAACCTATACAGACCAAGGTTTATTAAGGTAAAGTTTGAGTAGGCTTGTCATCCTGAGGGGTAATTTATGGCATGAAAATTAATATTAGTGATGTTGTCCATCCGCACAATCTTGCCTCGGTTACCGATGGAAAATCGGTACAGGTTCGCCGCCACCGAGGGGCTCTTACCTTTTTCTTGATAAAAAGGTAACCAAAAATCAAGGCTTGCATCCTTTCTTGTAAAAGCTACGGAAATCTTAATTGCGGCAGTCTTTAGGCTCTTAGCCTTACTTTGGGCCTGCGCTCCCGCTTGATCCTGCCTTGGGTTGTGGGGTAATGAGAGGAAAGTGCAAAGATTTCCGTGCTTTTTCCTGCGAAAATCTGCCAGGCCGGATAGCAGGGAGCAGAGGACTTTTCGCGTAATTTCTACGGCGATAATTCTTTGCTCATTTCGTCATCTCGACCGGAACACCGTGGAGTGGAGAGATCTGCCCCGAAACAGATTAGCTTCGCTGAGCCTGCATTGATTATTGGGAAAGCAATTTTTATAGAAAGGATCAACAGCATGAAATATTGCTCTACCGATAATCTTGTACCAGCTATTTTCCCATCCTGCAATTACGCGCGCTCTTCCGCAATCTATCAATGATAGGTGCAGAGGATCGTCAATGGAAATTTGCGGCACCGGATATTATAATATTGATGGCATTGGGCATATTATAAGATATAGTAGGTATTCTCTTTTATCCACTTCCCTTTTAGTGGAAAGTTGCCGATAGGCCGATAAGCTTAGTAAGTAGTTCTGAAGTCGCAGTAGGTAGTTCTGAAGTCTCATATAGGTTAGTGTCTCACCAACCGAGGCTTGATTCTCCATGTTCTTAATTGCTAAATGGGAATAAAACCGAATATCTATCTGAATGAGGATCGCATTAAAACTGAGGCCTTCGGTTCCATGCCCAATGCTCTTCGCCTGCCGCTTTTCGCTTTGCCCAATAATCACTACATTTGTTCCGAATGAAATACTTTGTGCTTTTATTTTCCCTTTATCTTATCCTTCTGGGCATTACGCCCTGTCAGGATAGGGAAGATATGTTTACAAATGCCCAGTTCGAAACGGTTGTTCACCGCGATGCCGCAAAAGGCGAACATGCCGGTGGCGAAATGTGTCCACCGTTTTGTAGTTGTGCTTGTTGTTCCGTAGCGCAACATTTCCCTTTAGAAAAAGCAACTACAGTTATCATCCCTGTTTTTCAGCAGGTATATCCTGGTTTTTACTGTTCCCCTTTAAAACAGCAGCCTGTTGATGTTTGGCAACCGCCAAAACTCGTTTAATCAAATTTTCTTACATGGCTTTGTTCCATGAATTTTAGTAATGCAATATGCATTAAGGATTTTTTACGCCCGTCTCGTAAGCTATCCTGCTATTTCTTAATTTTTTGATTATACCAAATGCTGAACAAAATAATACAGTTCTCCATCAGGCAGAAATTGCTGGTGGGGATTATGATGCTGGCGTTGATTGCCTGGGGCATATATTCCGTAAGGCAACTGCCAATTGATGCACTTCCAGATATTACCAATAACCAGGTACAGATTATCACCAATTCGCCGAGTAATGGTGCAGAAGATATCGAAAGGTTTGTAACCTATCCGGTAGAACAAACCATGGCTACCATTCCGGGTATCGAAGAAATCCGTTCTTTTAGCCGTTTCGGACTTTCGGTGGTTACCGTTGTTTTTAAAGAAAACGTAGAAATTTACTGGGCCCGCCAACAGGTTAGCGAACGCCTGGCCGAAGTAGAAAGGAATATCCCAAAGGGAATAGGAACGCCCGAAGTTGCGCCTTTAACTACTGGTTTGGGTGAAATTTACCAATATGTGATCCACCCTAAAAAAGGCTACGAAAAAAAATATGATGCCACCGAACTTCGCTCTATCCAGGATTGGATTGTGCGCCGGCAGCTTTTAGGGGTTGAGGGCATAGCCGATGTAAGCAGTTTTGGCGGATACCTTAAACAGTACGAAATTGCGCTCAATCCCGATAAATTAAGGAGTATGAATATTTCCATCAGCGATATATTTACTGCCCTCGAAAAGAATAACCAAAATACTGGTGGTGCTTACATAGATAAGAAGCCGAATGCCTATTTTATCCGTAGCGAGGGTTTGATTAACAGTATTGAAGATATCGAAAACATTGTGGTGCGCACCAATGCCAACAGCATTCCGGTACTGATTCGCAATGTGGCCGAAGTGCGGATCGGGGCAGCCACACGCTATGGCGCCATGACGAGAAACGATCAGGGGGAAGTGGTTGGAGCAGTGGTAATGATGCTTAAAGGCGCCAATTCATCAAAGGTAATTGCGAATGTAAAAGCACGGATGGAGCAGATTTCTAAAAACCTGCCTGAAGGTGTAGCTGTTGAACCTTTTATCGACCGGACAAAACTGGTAAACAGCGCGATAGGAACCGTAGCCAAAAACCTGGCCGAAGGTGCGCTCATTGTTATTTTTGTATTGGTATTGCTGCTGGGTAATTTTCGTGCCGGATTAATTGTGGCTTCGGTAATTCCACTGGCCATGCTGTTTGCCGTATGTTTAATGAACCTTTTTGGAGTAAGTGGAAACCTGATGAGCCTTGGCGCAATAGATTTCGGACTAATTGTAGATGGTGCTGTAATCATCGTAGAAGCATCGCTTCACCATCTTGGCCTCCGTAAAAACAGAAACCGTTTAAGTCAGCAGGAAATGGATGAAGAAATTTTCGAATCTGCCTCAAAAATCCGTAACAGTGCCGCTTTCGGTGAGATTATTATCCTGATTGTTTACCTGCCCATTCTTGCTTTGGTAGGGATTGAAGGTAAAATGTTCAGGCCAATGGCACAAACTGTTGCTTTTGCCATTCTCGGGGCCTTTATTCTATCGCTCACTTATGTGCCGATGATGAGCGCATTATTCCTCAATAAAACCATTAGTAGTAAAAGAAATATTTCCGACAGGATCATGGCTTTCTTTCAAAGGCTTTACACGCCGATGCTCAATTTTGCCATAAGGGCCAGGTTAATGGTTGTAGGCACTGCACTGGCATTATTTGCCATTTGTTTGGTTATTTTCAATTATCTCGGTGCCGAATTTATCCCCACTTTGGAAGAAGGCGATTTCGCTGTAGAAACAAGGGTACTCACCGGAAGCAGTTTATCGCAAACGATAGAAGCCTCCACGCGTGCGGCGAAAGTGCTAAAAGCCAACTTCCCCGAAGTAAAGGAAGTAATCGGAAAGATCGGTTCGAGTGAAATCCCTACCGACCCGATGCCGGTAGAGGCTTGCGACCTGATGATCATCCTGAAAGATAAGAGCGACTGGACAAGTGCCAAAACAAGGGATGAACTTGCCGGTAAAATGCAGAAAAAGCTGGAACAATATATCCCCGGCGTAACTTTTGGATTTCAGCAGCCCATAGAGATGCGTTTTAACGAACTGATGACGGGCGCCCGGCAGGATGTGGTAATTAAAATTTACGGCGAAGATTTTGCCAAACTAAGCAGTTATGCTTCAAAAATAGGAGCAATTGCCGGTAAAATTGAAGGTGCGCAGGATGTTTATGTAGAGCAGGCTTCGGGTTTGCCACAGGTGGTAATTAAATTCCACCGGGATAAAATTGCACAGTTCGGGCTCAATATAGAAGATGTAAATACAGCCATTCGTTCGGGTTTTGCCGGCGAAGTGGCAGGATTGGTATTTGAAGGCGAAAAACGTTTTGATATGGTTGTCCGCCTGGAAAAAGAGAACAGGCAATCGCTGGAGGATGTGGAAAATCTTTTCGTAACGGCTCCAAATGGTAACCAGATCCCTATAGAGCAGCTTGCGGATATCGAATATAAAGAAGGCCCCAACCAGATTCAGCGTGATGATGCCAAACGCAGGATCACTGTTGGTTTTAATGTTAGGGGTAGAGATGTAGAGAGCATTGTAAAAGAAATCCAACAGAAAATAGATAGCGAAGTGAAATTTGCACCCGGTTATTATCCAACTTTCGGCGGTACTTTTGAAAACCTGCAGGCGGCGAATAAAAGGCTGGCAATTGCCGTTCCTTTGGCTTTACTGCTCATTTTATTATTGCTTTACCTCACCTTTTCATCCATTAAACATGCGCTGTTAATTTTTACAGCGATTCCGTTGTCGGCCATTGGTGGTGTACTGGCGCTATGGGCGAGGGGTATGCCCTTCAGTATTTCTGCAGGTATCGGTTTTATTGCCCTCTTTGGTGTAGCCGTACTGAACGGGATTGTATTGATCAGTGAATTTAACAGGTTAAAAAAAGAAGGAATGACAGATATACTCGAAATTATAAAAACAGGCACATCGATCAGGCTCCGTCCGGTAATTATGACGGCACTTGTGGCCTCATTAGGCTTTTTACCGATGGCAATTTCGGGCGGAAGCGGTGCAGAAGTGCAACGCCCATTGGCAACCGTGGTAATTGGCGGCTTGCTATCGGCCACTTTGCTTACCCTTTTGGTACTGCCCATCCTTTACATCTGGGTAGAAAAAATGGGGAATAAAAAGATTAAAATTGCACCGGTTGCAGGTTTGTTGATCTTAACGTTTTCCTTATTGGGTTTACCATCTGTACAGGCACAAACAACGGGTTTGAGTTTACAGCAGTCCATAGCATCGGCCTTGCAGCACAATAAAGCCGTAAGCAGCGCCAGTTTGGGTGTTAATTTGCAGGAACAGTTAAAGAAAACGGCTTTCGAAATGCCCAAAACCGATGTTTCGATGATGTATGGCCAATATAACAGCCTGGTTAAAAACGACAAAAACTTTAGCCTTTCGCAAACCATTCCTTTTCCAACGCTTTTCTCCGCAAATACGGCTTTGGGCGATGAAAGGATCAAAGCGAGTCAGTTTCAGGTGGCCTCTACCAAAAATGAGTTGGTTTTTCAGGTGAAAACCGTTTACACCAATCTCCAGTATCTTTATTCAAAAGAGAAATTACTGCTGCAGCAAGACAGCATTTATAAAGGTTTTGTTAAATCTGCATCGCTGAAATATAAAACCGGTGAGGGTAATCTTTTAGAAAAAGTAGCCGCCGAAACCCAGTTAAAAGAGGTGCAAAGTCAATTGGAGCAGAACACGGCTGATATCGAGATTTATTACAGTCAGCTGTTTACCTTATTGGGCGGTAATGCTGCGAAAATTACAGAAAAGTACCTTAAGGAGAAAAGTATCGTTCCTGTATCAGATAGCACTTCGGTAAAGGAGAATCCACTATTGGCTTATTTCAGGCAGCAAATTGTAATTGCCGGTAAACAACGGAAGGTAGAGCTGGCAAAAGCGCTTCCCGATATTACTTTGGGTTATTTTAACCAATCGCTTACCGGTTTTCAGAACGTAAATGGCAGCGAGGTGTATTTTGGTCAGGATAAACGTTTCCAGGGTTTTCAGGTAGGCGTAGCCTTTCCATTGTTCTATAAATCGTATGCTGCAAAAGCTAAAGCGGCCGCCATCAGTAAAGATATTGCCACCAGCGATCTTGATCTGCAGGAGCGGAAGTTAAGCGGACAATACCAGCAGGTACTCCGCGAATACCTTAAAAATAAAGATCGTTATGCATATTTTCAAAGTTCCGCACTCACCAACGCTGCATTGATTTTAAAAAACAGCCGCATTGCCTATCAGAACGGGGAAATCGGTTATTCGGAATACCTGCTCAACCTGAAACAGGTAAACACCATTTACGAAAATCACCTGATGGCTTTATTACAGCTAAACCAGAGCATTAACCATATCGAATTCCTCACCGGTAATTCCAGTTCATTATAAAAAGAAGAAACATGAAATCCATATATCAATATTTAAGTTTATTAACTTTAGTGCTGTACCTCAGTGCCTGTGGAAGTCCTACAACAGAAAAACTACCCGAAAAAGATGCTGCTCACGAAGAAAGCGATATTGTTACACTAACGCCTGAACAGCATAAACTAGCTGAAATTACCCTTGGCAACATCGAATTAAAAGAATTAAGCGGTACAACCAAGGTAAACGGGATGCTCGATCTGCCACCACAGAGCTTAGTCTCTATTTCCACACCTTTAGAAGGGATTGTGAAAAGTACCTCCATGCTGCAAGGAATGAGGGTAAAAAAAGGCGCATTAGTAGCTGTAATGCAAAACCCTGAGTTTATCCAGATGCAACAGGATTACCTGGACTACAAAAGTCAGCTGCAGTTTTTGAAACAAGAATTAGATCGTCAGGAAGAGCTTGCTAAAGAAAATGTTAACTCCAAAAAAGCACTTCAAAAAGCGAGGAGTGAGTATCAGAGTGTAAGCGCGCGTTTATTGGGACAGCGATCTAAACTTTCGCTGATCAATATCGACTTTGCCGCTTTGGAAAAAGGGAAGATTTTAAAAACCTTTAACCTTTATGCGCCAATGGCCGGTTATGTTACCCAGGTAAATACCAACATTGGGGCCTTTGCCAGCACCACCAGCGAGCTTTTCAAAATTGCCGATACCGAACATTTACATGCCGAACTTACGGTATTTGAAAAAGATGTACCTAAACTTAAAATCGGGCAGAAAGTGCGCTTTACTTTAGCCAATGAAGAAAAGGAACGCATGGCAACAGTACATTTAATCGGTCGCGAAATTAGTAAAGAACGGACTGTACAGGTGCATTGCCATTTAGATAAAGAAGATACCCAACTGCTCCCGGGCATGTACCTGAAAGCTTATGTAGAAAGCGGGGCCAATAAGGTTGAAGCCCTGCCCGATGCCGCTATTGTGGAGTTTGAAGGCAAGAAATATGTGTTTATAGAACAATCTGCCTCTAAGTTAGCCTATCGTTACCGCATGATTGAAGTAAAAACAGCGGTTGCCGAAAATGGTTATACGCAGGTATCGTTTGCAGAAACTTTAAATAAACCCAAAGTGGTGGTAAAAGGCGCTTATGATCTGCTAAGTAAAGTAAAGAACGAGGAAGAAGAGGCGCATTAGTTTCCTGGGTAGGATGGTTAACTTGTTAACTGTTCGAGACACCGTCATCTCAACCAGAGCATGGCGGAGCGGAGAGATCTATCTCGAGATAGATTTAGCTTCGCTGTGCCTACAGGTTCTCGGCTTCGTTACGCCCCATGGCTATCGGCTCCGCTACCATTGCCGGATATAAAAACACTCGTCATTGCGAGGAAGGAAGTAATCTTACAACGATCGCTATAACCCATAGCTGTAAGATTGCTTCGTAGGCTGAAAAAGCCTTCTCGCAATGACGACTTTTGGCAGATTTATCAGCTCCGCTATCAATGACAGATTCTAAAGAATGGTCGTCATTCCCGCGCAGGCGGAAATCCTAATGCAAGCTGCAACCCCTACCAAGGCATTACGATTGCCAGTCAGGCTGGCAATGACGATCCTACGCACTGTCATTAAACCTCCAATGTATTTGAAAAATTCTAACCTCTACCATTATCGGACATAAAAATACTCGTCATTGCGAGGCACGATCGCTATAACCCATAGTTGTAAGATTGCTTCGTAGGCTGAAAAAGCCTTCTCGCAATGACGACTTTTCTTAGATTTCTCACTATGCTCAAAGCAATGGCATGTATATTGACTTTGATCTTGGATATTATTTCGACCGGAGCATGGTGGGGGTGGAGATACATACCTAAAGATAGATTTCTCGGCCTCGTTACACTTCGCTCGAGATGACGACTTTTTTATTGACTCCCAACTATTTTCCCTACATTTGCTTCTGTATTAACAATATAAGTCTTTGAGTCATGTAATTTCATTTATACATCAATGTTAAAATGACCTTTCCCGTCCGGGAAGGGAGTAATTACTGTTTATCTTTTATTTTACTGATTACAATATGGCTATTTCACAAAAATATGGTCGTACTTATCATTATCCATTTTCGCCGGGAACAACGAGCGACGACAGGATAAAGCACGATTATTGGGACAATATACAACAGATCCCGACACTTATACATACCGAAAAACTGGATGGAGAAAACAATTGTCTCTCCAAATATGGCGTTTTTGCACGTTCGCATGCCGCACCAACAACTTCGCCATGGACAGAAGACCTCAAGCGGTTCTGGCAGCTCATCAGAAACGATCTGGGCGATCTCGAATTTTTTTTAGAGAATCTTTATGCCATACATTCTATCAGGTACGAGGAGCTGGAGCATCATTATCACGTGTTCGGTATCCGCGAAAATGAGCGTTGGCTGAGCTGGGAGGAAACACAATTTTATGCAAATCTATTGGGTCTGCCTACCGTACCGGTTCTTAAAACAGAACCTACGCCGGTGGATCAAAAGCTATTTGAAAAAGAGATGTTAAACCTCGTAACAGGTTCGGGTACATTTGAACCCTATGATGTACACGACAAAAGCAAAACAACAATGGAAGGCATTGTGAGCCGTAATGCTAACGATTATGCTGCTGATGATTTTGCACAGAACGTATTTAAATACGTAAGAAAAGGGCATGTTAAAACAGATGAACACTGGACCAGAAACTGGAAACGTGCATCGCTATTAAATGAAGGAGGTAACCATGTGGACCTTTAATAAAAACAAACAATGGGGCGATCTCGAAGATCGTTTCGATTGGGTAAAAAGAATGAACGATGTTCCGCAGGATCCGCGCTACCATGCCGAAGGAAATGTGGCCATACATACGCAGATGGTTTTGGCTGCCTTAGAAAGTTTAGAGGCTTTTAAATATTTGCCGGAACAGGATCAGGAGGTTTTATGGGCATCGGCTTTACTGCATGATGTGGAAAAATACAGTACCACTGTTTTTGAAAATGATGGGAGCATTACCTCCAACGGACATGCGCGTAAGGGTGCACAATTTGCCAGGCAATTGTTTTATATGGGCGGATTTACACCTTTCGCCATCCGAGAGCAAATAGTAGCCCTGGTGAGGTACCATGGTTTGCCGATCTGGTTGTTCGAAAAACCTGATCCACTTAAAGCACTCATTAAAGCCAGCATGGATGTAAATACCAAATGGCTGGCGCTGTTGGCGCGCGCCGACATGTTAGGGCGGATCTGCAACGATCAGGAAGAGATGTTGTACCGGATTGATTGTTTCGAAGAGTTTTGTAAAGAGCATAAATGCTGGGGTAATAAACGGCAATTTCCCTCTGATGATGCCAAAATGCATTATCTGCAACACGAAGACGCCTATCTGGATTATATTCCCTTTGAGCAATCGGTTGCAGAAGTGGTATTAATGAGTGGACTTCCGGGAGCAGGGAAAGATACCTTTATCCGGCAGAATTATAAAGATTGGCCGGTAATCTCGCTTGATACCATACGTACTAAAAGAGGAATCTTGCCAACAGATAAAAAAGGCAACGGACAGGTAATACAGGAAGCAAAAGAACAGGCGAGGGTTTATTTACGTAAGCAGCAATCATTTGTTTGGAATGCAACCAATACCACCAGTCAGATGCGGTTGCAATTGATCGAATTATTTAATTCTTACAGGGCAAAAGTGCGTATCGAGTACATTGAAGTTCCTTATCAGCACTTGCACAGTCAAAATAAGAACCGCGATGCCATAGTTCCTGCTGCGGTTTTAGATAAACTGGTTTATAAACTTGAAGTGCCTGCTCTATGGGAAGCGCATTGGATAGCGTATCATGTAAAATGATTTCTGGTTCATTGGTACTTAGTACATTGGTTATTTGTAATTGCAAATTGCCAACTGTAAACTGGTTATGATTCAGTGTAATACGTCATCCTGATCGGATAGCTATCAGGGCCACTAACATTGCCGGACATAAAAACACTCGTCATTGCGAGGCACGAAGCAATCTTACAACGATCGCTAAGTAGTAAAACTATCTAATGCTTTTTGCCCACCCATTGTAGTAAGATTGCTTCGTACCT
>NZ_JAVTSU010000025.1:0-82058 GCF_032678605.1 Pedobacter miscanthi | reverse complement strand
TGTAATCATGGCTTAGTATGTAGTTAAATGTTTGAATGTCAGATACTTAAATATACTATTTTACTGCCATGGTTACAAATTTTTCAACGATTAATTATCGAACTCAGGTTCTTAAGTTGAAGATTGAGTGGAACTCTATTGTTTAATGTACAATTTTCTAAAATTTCCTCAAGCCGATTTTTCAATTTTATTTCCAATTCCCTATGGTCGTATGGATTGATGTCGTGGTTGTCATATAAATCAATTGTTGAAAATACATAATCGTCAGAGTCTAACTTTTCGAAAGCTATTACCACTCTATAAAGTACTGGCTCATCAAAAATGTCCTCATCGCCCATATAGACATTCAGATCGAACTGCATCTCAATGGTGTCCGGATTTGCAAGGTTGGTAAACTCAAATTTTATGCCTTCGGGTAGTGGTTTTGATTTCTTTTTCTAAAAGTTATTATTCAGTGTAAAGTATTGTTAAACCCCAAAATTGAATGAAAAAACTCTATGCTAGTAACTATTTCTTATTTCTCCCAGATCACACTAATCGTGTAATCGTAAGATTTGGCGAACAAACAGTACTCAAAAAAACGGCTGTCTGGTTCATCATCGTTCATTCTCAACCAATCTGATTTCCAAATATCCTGTTTCGATTCGTTACCAGTGTACACTTTTTTTGTAGTACACAGCTCGTAAGCGACAGATCCTGTCGGTGGCGGAAAATCCCGTTGAAACTCTAGGAAATATCGGAAATCATGTGATGGCTTGAACCATTTCATTTTATTTCCCTTACAGAATACTATGCATATTGGCTGGTTTCCGGCCTTCACGAACTTTAGAATGGCAGCGGTTTTACTCACCTGAAATCGCTTTGCTAAATGGTCCAAGTATAAAAACAGTAAAATAATCTTACGTTCAGGACATGAACCCGGGTACAAAACCAAGCGTAAAAACAATAACATAATATTATGCTCATGTCAGGAACCCCGGCCCAAAACCAAGCGCAAACATATCATGTTATGGCTATGCTGCCTGACCGCCTGTCTCCTGCTCGCCTCCTGCGAAAAAGGCTTCCTCGAGGAAAAGCCCAATAAGGCCAAGCTGATCCCCGAAACGTTGTCAGACTTTCAAAAACTGCTGGACAATACCTATGTGATGAACATCAGCCCGACGCTGACGGTGCTGGCGGGTGATGAATTCTACAGTGATGCCGGGAGCGTGAACGCATTCACCACTCCAATGGAACGCGGGAGTTATACCTGGGAAAAAGACCGCTATGAGGGCCAGCCTGTACCGGACTGGAGCGTGCCCTACAACCAGATCTTTTACTGCAATGTGGTGCTGGAAGGACTGGAAAAATTGCCAGCCAGCGAGCAGAGCTCTGCCAGCGGCAAAGCCCTAAAGGGATCGGCACTGTTCTACCGCGCCTTTGCCTACTACCAGCTGGCGCAGATTTTCTGCGGCCCTTATCAGTCCGCGACCGCAGCTAGTGCGCAGGGCCTTCCCCTAAAGCTACATGCGGACATCAATGAAAAGGTGGTGCGCAGCAGCCTGCAGGATACCTATGCACACGTCCTTTCAGACCTGGGGCAGGCACTGGAACTGGTGCCTTTGACCGTCAGTTACAAAAACCGCCCTTCGAGGACTGCTTGCCTGTCATTTCTGGCGAGGGTCTACCAGACGATGGAAAACTACCAGCAGGCGGAATATTATGCCGGTGAGTCCCTAAAGATAAACAGCACGCTGCTCGATTACAACACCTTAAGCGAGACAGTTACTTCTACAGCGAACCCTTTTCAGCCGGGCCTGCCCAAAGGTGATGAGGAAATGCAGTTCTGGCAGACGCTTTATGTCTATTCTTTCTTCAACCGCAGCCTGATCGTGGATTCGGTGCTTTACCGCAGTTATGCGGCAAATGACCTGCGCAAAACGGTACACTATGTAGACCGTGGCAAAGGCGTGGTGAACCTGAAAGGTTTCATGGGCGGCAGTTCGGGCGGCTTCTTCGGATTTGCCAATGATGAACTCTACCTGATCCGTGCGGAATGCCTGGCCAGGCGCGGCGAGACTGTCCTGGCGATGGCAGACCTAAATACCATGCTGCGTAGCCGATTTAAGACCGGCAGCTATGTGCCGCTTACGGCGCCTGACCCGGTGAACGCCCTGACGCTGGTCCTGGCCGAACGCCGCAAATCCCTGGTCAGGCGTGGCACACGATGGACTGACTTGAAAAGGCTGAACCTGGATCCCCGGTTTGCCGTTACGCTCAAAAGGGTCTGGGCAGCCAGGTTTACCTGCTCCCACCAAACTACCCGCGGTACATCTTCCCCATACCGGACAATGAAATCGCCGGCAGCGGGATTGAACAGAACCCGCAGTAATTAACAAAACCAACGGAGGCCTATTATGGCTTCCGTTATTATATAATTGTACTAATGTAGTAGCAGCATCGAGACTGCAGGGATCGGATTAGCTTAGCCAAACAAATTCTTCCCATATTATCAATTAAATTACAGACATCTTTATGAAGAAAGTTGTTATTAGCATCAGATTTAGCAATGCGCATTTCGGTCTTCAAGTCCATCGGAAAACTAAAATTTAGATCATAAACCGAACACCGCAATCGATAAATAACATTTTAAGCATTTGATTTTCTAGCAGGCATCTAACCAATTATAAAAACCGCTCCTCGTCCCTATACCTTTCGCGCTCAATATCTTTTTCCAGGTAATTAATCTGTGAAGCCGCCCACTCTTTGACCAACACTATTTTATGCCCGAGGAGTTGCTTAAACAGCTCCTTTTTTGCCGTCAAATATGGTACTAAAGAGCCTACCCAAGAGTAACTTCCCATATTGGAGCTCATATTGCTCAAAACCTCTTTTATATCTCCAAATTCATCGATCAGCCGCAGCGCAATCGGGTTCCAGCTTGTATAAAGTTTGTTATTCCCATCATATATTGGTATCAATTCCGCAAGTCTTGCAGGAGCGAGCTGTCTGTTATTTTCGCACCATTTGAATATCAGATCAACGTCCCCATCAAATAACACACCGGTGCTCCTACCAACCCCACCTATATTAGAACCTAAAATATGTTTCAAACCATAGAACTTAAAATAATCTTCCTCTTTTGATAGCAGCGCCTTAGCAAGTTCAGGCCAGATAGCATTGAAATGCACCGACATTAATGTCTCATAAACTTGCTGAACATAGTTGTCGAGGTGATATGAATTTTCCCAAGTGATGGACTGTATAACTGATATATTGATGAACTCAGCAAATTCTGTTTCCTTTTCATCAGTAAGAATACGCCTGATTGCCTCCGACCATTTATAATCATCCAGTTGCCTGTTGAATTTCCTGTTAAAACCTAATTTTAAAATGCATTTTTTAATAACGGACATTAGGGAAATCTTTTTTGCCTCATCGTTATATCCGACATCAAAAAACAGGTCAAAGACTATAGCGTAGCCTTCAGGACCATAAGCAAACAGTTTTTCCGCAAAGGTATTTAACTCATCCAGATTCAGCTGGGACAATGAAAAAGCATAATTGAACGAATTAAAATTTGCTAATACACATCGGTTATTGTCAATCAACCCAAATAACAGGTCAAAGTATTTGCTTCCAGACTGGTCATTGGCAAGGAAGTAAAACAGTTGACAGCAAAACTCATCTGAGAGAGCAAGGCCCGAGTAAAATTCCTCCTTAATCTCTTCTTTCGAATTACCGACAAAGCCAGCGAGCACAGTAAAATTCCGATCCGCTGGTGGCAACGTTTTGATAGCCTCTAAAGAACTTTGTATAAAACTCCTGGCCTTTGCGCCATCCTCGTGCAATATCTCCGAGATTCTTCTACCAAAATGATACGAAAAGACCTGCTGCTTGCTGTAAAACGACGGAAAGGTCTCCTCCCATGGCACCTTCGTGCTTATAAATTCATCCGCTAGGTCCCTGATCGCCTCGATTACTTTTTCACTGGAAAAGGATCTATCATAGTCCAGATAGTATGAGTTTGCTAACCTTAAATATCTGGTCGAGAAATCCGTTTTAGTCAGGGAGTTGATAAGTTTTTCGAGCTCTTGCATCATTTTCTCACCGATTACATCCTTTTCAAATCGTCTCGCCTGCTTCAACCCGACTAACCCCTTTTCCCAATCATGGCCTTTCAGCGCTGCGATTTCCTTTAGGTACGGCAATATGAGGTCGCCCATTCGCACACGGAATAATCCCCTGATGCTGTCGGCGATCTTCTCGCTTGCAGGCTCGGAATATCGATTATTGGCCTTTACAATCTCTAACAGCTTATTAAAGATGCGACCCCAATACTCTTCTATTTCTGCCCAAGTAGGGTCATTGTCCACAAGACGCTTGTTCCCCTGTTGTTCGGCACCGCCCATTCTGCTAAAATGCCCGAAATTTAATCCGATCTTCATGGCCCTAATGGCAAAATCAATATACGCCGGCCCACCTTCGTTCAATAACCATTCGATTATTGACCAACGTTCTTGTAAGGTCGCCTCAGTACCTGATAAATGGGTGTTGAATAGATGCAAAAACTGGCCGGTAGCGTTATTTGACCATGTTTCATTTTCCGCAATGGCAAATTTTAAAAGTATCTTAGCACTATCTGCAAAAGTTCTTTTGTCAAAGCATAGTTTTTCCAGCACCCAAACCAGATTCCGTCTTCCTTCTTGTATCCGCAATAATTGTTCTACAGTACTGTTTGAAAATATCCTTTTGAAATTCTCAGATACAGCAACTGGATTCACTTCAACAAACGAGCGGAAGAGGCGTGAACCCAACTCTGTATTTAAAACTTCCGCGCTATCGAAAGGGCTTCCAGGCCCAACTATTTTTTCAACAATCTCTACTGCTTTATCGTTATATCCAAGATATTTCATTTGTTCAGAAAGCGAATCTATCAGCTGCTTTCTATGCGGCTCACCTAAATTCGCAATGTCGGTGATAACTTGTAGGATTCTTTCAGATGTGCAGGTATCAAGCCATTCCACGGCAAGGGCCATGGCTAAGGGAAACGGCCTGATACTGATAAAGCGGCCCTGTGGCTCAAAAATTTCCCTCTCCTTAAAGTGATTGATTACCTCTAAAAAAGTGCTAAGCCGAACTTGGGGGCTGTTATTTGAAATCGTAATATTTTCATTCGTTGCTATAAACTGGTATTGAACCTCTGCCTCCTTCTCATAACCGATATAACTGAACATAGAGCAGGACTTTAAGATAGAGCGCCATTCATGCTCCTTTCCTTTAGCTCCCAGTAACTTATCCAACAGCTCCTTATCATCTAATTTGCCCAGGAACCTTTCACCCTTTGTGACGCTTTCAGCCAGTAATACCGCCATCAATGGGATACCCTGAGAAAAGTCCTTGATCCGTTTGATATTTTCCTCGCCTACGTTATGAAAGTCACTATCGACTAACTGGGTCACTACGTTGGTTAAGTCGGTTTTGTTTATGACTATGTAGTTCGTCCCTTCGATTCTGGAATTTTCTTCTGGATTTGAATCTATTGAAATAAACGACAAATCCTTCCTATTTCTCGAGATTATTCTGTGGGTTTCCAGATCACAGTTATCTACGAGCAGTATCGCATCTTTCTTTTCCTCGGCGATTTTCGAAATCAGTTCAGTAAAATTGATCTTATCCTGATAATCGTTGCAATTGACATAAAGTAGCCTGTTGGAAAACAGCAGTGAGTTGTTATCATCATTTTGCGGGCGGAACAACTCGAAAATTATTCTCGTCTTACCCAGACCGGAAAGCCCTAATATCCTGATAGGATCAGTACTAACTGAGCTAGTAACGTTTACCTTAATTTCTTTAAACTTATCGCTCTCAACAAATTTCGAAGCCTGAGGTTTTTTTAAAGATTCATTTAACTCGTTCCAGCCTACAAACGGGCGAAATCTGCTTTTTTGGGTTTCCAATACATGTTTGATCGTTGGTTTCAAGGTGGAAGCCAGATCGTCGATAAGTGTCTTTTTTATCTCCGCCTTTCGGTTTTCGCTTTTCTTTGAATAGTTAAACTCAGTGGGGAATCTATCCTGTCTTACGTCAAACGGAATAATTTCCGCATTGTTCCTTGGTGAACCATTTGTACTGGTATTAATTAAACTGATAATACGTTCCTTGCCCAATGATTTTAATGCCACCCCATATTCGGTCATTACGTTAGGATTTGGTATAGGTTTACTACCCGTAAAAAAACGAACCAGGCCACTTACCCTAGTCGCTGTTAAATCTGCAACAAAAATATCACAGGCAGGTATAACCGTATCAATAATTGTATCCGCGACAGCAACTTGCCCTACCTGGTGCCTAAGAGCATCGGTTATTATAAATTCGATGTTTTTAAAATCAGGTGTTTGCTTGATTTTTTTAACGGCACCTGCGATGCAGTCGGAAATAAAATTCTTGTTATGCTTGGTATCTGCGGATTGCCAGGAGAAAAAGATTTTTAGCTTCATTTAGGATTAATTGAGAGGTTTACTTTTAGCTGCTTCTTAATTTACGAATATAGATAAGCCCGTTATAAAAACCTAACGGCAAGCCGTTTATTCAAAACATCATTTTTTTCGATTCATCAAAGTGTAAAAACAATAATCGGCTTCATTCAGAACCCCAGCTTCCATTTAACAAAAATAAACCCATTACTGATCCACCTGATACCATACACTCCTGCTATCCTCAAAGATCCAAGTCCGACCGGGCAGAAAAAAATAAAATTCCAGTAAATGGAAAGATAAAAGAACCACAAAGGAAATAATGCAGCACATTTTCTTGAAATGAAAGCCGCCACTAACGAAAAAGGCCCCGTCTTCATCCGAAGACAGGGCGCCAAAAGATAAAAACAAACCTAGAAGGTAGCACCAAAACTACCGCTCCATTTTATTTTGCATTATCTTCCCCCAAGATAAAGGTTCCGGCAACTTCACTGTTTTCAGTGTAATCGTCGGCATTCTGGGCAGGATTGTCGTAATCGAAATGTGCACGGCAAAGGTCGCCGGTGGTTTCACATTTGTATTCGCCTTCCTGAGGATCATCAAGCGGTCCTACAGGTGTGAGATTATCGATAGGCACCCAGGTACCATTCGATTGTTGGCCATAATTTCCACCGGTCACAGGTTTGAAAGCACTGCCACCAACTACCAATACCACTGCAACTAAGGCAGTAAACACTAATGATTTGATTTTTGAAAATTTCATAATACTGACCGCTTGTTTGCTTTTGAAAAAGCGGACGAAAAAGTTCTGGTTTAAGAATTAAGGTGACTTATTTTGCCTCTACGGCAGGATTGATTGCCTGCTGCCAGCTTCTGGTGCCCACGCTTTTGCATTTCATACTGTGCCCTTTACCCCCTTTCCCTTTAAGTGAATAATCAGTGCAACTGCCGCAACGAGGGTAAGTGCACCATTGACTAAGAGATGGCCTCCCCACCCCATGTGCTCGAAGAGTCCCGCACAGGCACAGGGGCGTTTAGGGAAATAGCCAAGGTAGATAAGGGCGACATAAGTGGTAAAGCCGGTTAGCAATGTCAGCGACAGGACGTAGGCCAGTGTACGGTATCTGTAAATAAAAAATAGTATCGCAGTTCCAAGTTCCATGACCGGAACCGCAGGCACCATGATTTTCAGCACTGAACGGGGAAAGACCTGCAGGTACATGCTGTGCCAGTATTTGTTGTAATCGGCCAGCTTGTCCAGTCCGGTATATAGCCATAACAGCACCAGTATGCAGGCCAGTACTTCGAGCGTCATTCTCCGAAATGGCGATAGCGCGGTATCGGTATTTTCACTATAGGCCTGCGAGTCGCTATTGGTAACCTTCAGTATGTTTTTCATTAGTTTTAGATTTGGTTAGGGAAACCTACGATGGTTTCCTAATGCAAATCTGCGGGGAAGAAACGGGGGATTTTCCGACAAATGTCGGGAAATGAAAAAAGGTGGTAACGAAAAGTAAGTATACTGATATTAGTTAAGCTTGTGGCAACTTTGTCAATATTGTATTCATATCCGCTACAGATCGCTGTGTAAAAAACCTGCGGTAAAAAAAACGCAGCACTAGGACTGTGACATTATCAAGGAAAGATTTGATTTTAAAATTTGATTTCTTTTTGAATTGCTATTTTAGATATCTTAGCTAAATGGCAGATAATAAACATTACAAAGAAAAATGGGTACGTATTGAAGATTTAGCCGCTGGTGGGCAAGGCACTACCATAAAAGCTCATGGTGCTGAACAAACCAATAAATCTGTTGTTGCAATTAAAACCCTCAATAAACAAAATGATCCTGAAAGAAGGGCCAGAATGCATCGGGAAACCACAGCATTGGCGACCCTTTCCCATCCAAATATTCCTAAACTAATTGAAGGAAATACCGAATTTTATGAAGACCACAGTTATAAATTATTTTTCGCTAGTGAGTTTATAAATGGAAACACCCTCTCAGATTTCGATTTTTCTACATACAGCTTTCTGGATATCATTGATTTGGCTATTAAGATAGCTGAAGTGGTAAACGATATTCATAAACAGGGATTCATTCATAGAGACATAAAACCCGATAACATTATCATTAGAGACAATAACATCCTGGATCCTGTCATTATTGATTTTGGAATTTCATTCAATTCAAATGATCTGGATAATGATAACCTTACTCCAGACGGACAACATATTGGTAACCGCTTTCTTATCTTACCTGAACAAAAAGTGGGAGAAGCAGGCAAGCGAGACTTTAGGTCCGATGTCAGCTCTATTCTTGGCCTGCTATTCTTCATGTTAACAAAAATTCAACCAACGATTTCAATTGATGAGAATGGTGCCAAACCACATCAGCGAGCTGATGCTAAAGCTAAACTACAAAGCTTACCTGATTATCAAAGGAACATCTTAAACAAAATATTTGATATTGGTTTTAATGATATTATCTCTGACCGGTGGCAGAGTGCTCAAAGCTTAATAGAACAGCTTCATTCATTAAAGAATGTGGAGCAAAAAAAGGATCCACGTGAAAGCGCCGAGATTGTTGAAAGGGTGAAAAACCTTGCTGCAAATCCAAATTACGAGGGAACCAAGTATGTAATCACTTTACTCAAAAGTGTGGATATTAGCGCTAGAGAAGCACTAAATGAACTCAGGAAAGATCTTGGTGCTGGTGATTGGGGCGTAGAACAAAGCGGAGGCATAAATCACTCAGGGGGTGTAAATTACCATAACTCTCTTTCACTTGTAAATTCGGTTGATAGAAGATTCAGAACCCATACAACAATTAAGGCATACCCTACAGGAAATGAGCTAGTCATTCAGGTTACCGAGGATCCGTACAAGGACTTGCGACACCAATCCTTGTTTAACAGAGACTTCTCTACCCAATTTCCTGCCCCTGTTACAACCGAAATCCATCGAACGCCAATCAAAGCAGATATTGACTGGGCGATAATTAGAAATGCGCTTAAAAACCATTATCTCCAGGCAATAGATGAACTAAGTTAAATTTACCACCGTGTAGATTTAAAAAAGATCGCTGTATTTTGCTACGTCTTTATCAACAGCTGCGTGAGCGGTTGCAGCGCCATCCTTTTGGAACAAAAGATACAGCGGAAGACGCGACCCTTCAGGGGCACGCCAAAAAAAAATAATTAGTTTTCATAAGAACATGCACAGAAAGAAACATAAGTAATGTCTAAGGAAGATATCTACCTCCAAGCCGTGACGCTTGCCTCCTTTCTTTTGGAGTTCAACAATAGACCAACCAAGGTGATAATCAAGAGCGCGCTGTTCATGAGCAAGTGCCCACCCCAGCTCATTTTTTCAAACAGTCCTGCACAGCTACAGGGCCGCTCCGGAAAATACCCGAAATAAACCAGAGCGACATATCCTGTGAAAAGAGCCATTAGTAAGGCAGAAAACCATAGTCCGTAACCAAGGTGACCGGCACTCATGAGCAGGCCAGCTGCCACGAGTTCAGCAAACGGAAGTGAGGGTATTAAGATGTGTAATATCTTTTCGTTAAAGACTTGCAGGTACATGCTGTGGCGGTAGCTTTGGTAATCCGAAAGCTTGTCTCCGGCCGTATAAATCCAGAGCAAGACCAGGATTGTGATGATAACTTCAAGCGTGAACGGTCTGAGCTTTTTGGTTTTGGGGCTGGTTCCGGGAACAAACCCGGCATCTTCCCCGAATAGCAGAATCGTATTTTTCATAGTATCAGATTTGGTTAGGGAAACCTGCGCTGGTTTCTTGATTACAAATCTGCGTGGAAGAAATCGGGAATTTTCCGACAAATGTCGGGAAATGAAAAGAGTTACTACCGAATTTTAAGTAATCGATACGTATTTCTTAGTAATGATACTAACTATTGGCAAGCGACTTTCAATTACTTTATCAAATTTTATATATTTACCATACCACTAAATTAATCTAGAATAACGATGTCAACTGAAAACGAAAATGTCAAAAATGAAACGGAGGTAAAACCAACCGTTTCAGCAAACCAAACCATCAAAAAGGAAAACAAAAGTAAACCACAGTCAAAACCTAATAACAAGGCGAAAAAGACTGATACAAAAAAAACTAGCAAAGTAAATGGAAAAGGGGCCAAAACAAGTGGTACTAGTCGAGCATCAACATCGAATTATCCTAGGAATTCAATAGAAAAATCTTTACGAATACCAAAAGCGATTATCGATCAAAATGCGGGGAAGGAATGTTCAAATGTTGAAGCAGCAAAATTTGTTGGATATAGTGGTGTAAATGGTGTATTTATGCTGGAAGTTAGTTCAGCAGTAAAGTACGGTTTTTTATATCGTCCAAACCCAAATCAACTGGCTCCCACTGAACTTGCAAAGCAAATTCTTCGTCCTCAATCTCCGGACGATGAGCTTAACGGTTATCGCCAGGCTTTATTAAATGCTCCAGTTGTATCCGACGTTTACAAGCACTACAGAGGTGAGAATCTTCCCGACACAAAATTCTTCTCCAATGCGTTAACCGAAACTTTTAAGGTACCCGCTGAAAAAATCCCAGAGTTTATGGATATTCTAATAGACTCTTTATTTATTTCTAAACTGGCAGAAAAAAAAGGAGATAAAATTAGGGTACTTGATATTTCCTCAGAAAAAGGGAACGTAGCAATAGATACCGCTGTAGAGCTAAAAAAACTATCTAAATCTGCAGGAATTAATTCAGGAGATAGTTGTTTTGTGATGATGCCTTTTGCACCTCCACTTGGAGATTACTACAGCAAAATTTACGAACCAGCGATTAGAAAGGCGGGATTAACCCCTATTCGAGCTGATAATGAGATTTTCGGAACTGGTAAAATAATTGATCAGATATGGTCTGGCATTACGAGTGCTAAAGTTTTGATTGCTGAATTAACATCCAGAAATGCAAATGTATTCTACGAACTAGGCTTAGCGCACGCGCTAAAAAAACCTGTTGTTTTGGTATCTTCAAACCAAGAAGATGTTCCTTTTGACCTAAAACATATCCGAGTAATTTATTATGATATGCACGATCCTTTTTGGGGTAATAAACTAATTGAAAAAGTTGCTGAAAATATACTTTCCGCTATTGCTAATCCAGAGGAAACAATCTTATTCAACCCTTAAGGCATACTTTCTAAAATACATTAACACCTATCACATTGATTTAATGACACTAAGTCAATGTGATAAAAAAATTGAATAAGTTTACTTTAGTGCTCAGCTCTGCCTTGCCACTGAACACTCAATAATTGACAAAAGAAAAAAATTTAAGACGGTTATAACAGAAGCCAACTAATCATTAATAATAAATCACTCAACAATTCTGACCTATCGCCGCAATGTATTGATTATGAATATAGGAATATCATCACTACCCATGAAAGGGCAATGATGATGAAATATCACTGTAGGATCTATTTATAACGTTCAAAAGCTTCAGCTTCCAATTCCTCTTTTTTGTCATTTAGCTTAGCTGAATTCAATAATCTATTATAAGAAAAAGCTAACAGCGATAAGATGGCTCCAGCAGGCAAAAGATAAATACCTGATGCAACGGTACGACTGGTGGACTCAGCAGGAAGACTATCGATCCAATTTGCTATTTGTACAGACAAATTCCATGGTTCTGCTTTATAGCAAAAAAGCGAGATGTAGAAACTAGATATACATAAGCTCATCAATACAGCTAGAAATGCAGGAAGTTGCCACAATGACATGTGCTTGTCAACAAACTTCTTCACTAAGGTGTTTCGTAGACGCAAATTAGCCAGTTCAAGTTCTTTCGCCTTTGTTTTAGTCAATTGTTGCTTTTCAACTTCTTCATTAATCGCTGCACGCGCTCCCTCTTGGTGAGCCTGTAAACTAAATTCAAGCGATTCTTTATCTTTGATAATCAAATCCAAATTACGATCCAATTCAGTTTTTGCAAAATTCCTTGCGTTTTCTATTATTTCTTCTTCAGAAAAGTTTTTGTCAATCACTCCTCTGAACTTGGTTTCAATCATACTCTCTACAATTAGTGACTGCCGCTGAAAATCAGTTGTCATTTCACCAATCCCAAGTAAAATCAACTGCAAATTTTCGCTACTAATACTTGACTCGTTTTGAGAAAGATTTAAAAAACTTACAAAACTTTTAAAATCATCGTTGGTCCTGGTAACATACCTCAAAAGGATGCTCATCCATTGAGAAGGTAACAAAACTGCTGGTGTTGAATCCTTTCTGTCAAAATCCCATCGCCTAAGTTCTTGATCTGATGAGATAAAGAAAAATTTGGTTTCAAATATGTTTCTATATTGCCCATTTCGTTTCTCTTTTATCATAAGTATGTTTTTGGCGTCAGTAACCGATGTTTCAAATCGATTGAAATAACTGTTTTCCTTATTCTTAAATGAGAAAATGTCGCTGGCTAAGCTATTTATAATTTTTTCTGTTTGCTCTTCTTTTTCATCAAAGCCTACATTGTATTCCTCAATTACCTTAAATCTTACTTTGAACGTTTCGTATTCCGCGATAAGGTGCGCTTCAAATAAGCTAAGGCTATCATTCACTCTTTTCGATCTCCACCTGTGGTAATAATCAAAAAAATCAGAGTTTTTTCTAAATCTTGAGAAAACTCTCGGATCTACCTTCGCGTAAGATTTTCTACCGATTTGCTCACAGTAATATTTAAGCGTTGATTTGTACTCTTGTTCTGTGAATTTAGATAAATATAACTTCTCACCAGCTTCGATAAATTTATCTAGAAAAGTAACAGTTCTCGCTTGCCTACTTTCGCCGTTTATTCCGATTGCCCTAAAAAGCACATTGGTATCCAAATAAAAATCTTTATTTTTCAGGTTCTTCAAATGAAACGTTTGCTTCGTTTCTTTATTGGTTATCATACAATATTCCAAAGCATAGCTCGATATATCAAATACTGCCTTATTTTTCAGATCATTATCCCATTGCAGGAATGAATTTATTATAGTTTTTTCAACTCCATTAAAAGATTCATCTATGTTGATTGCACCAGTAAGGTCCTTTTTATAATCAATCAATTTCGAGAAACTTGAGATATTATTATTGAAGATCTCATAAAGAAACTTATATATAACGGCCTTCCCATCCAATGCACCTACAAGCGCAGGATTCTCTTCCAAAAACTGATGTATGAAATAATCAATATTATTAGTATTGATCTTCAATTTAATATTTTCCAGTCTTGAAGGTGTTAAGCTCACAAGCAGTTCCTGATCACCGTTTTTACCTAACCTGAAATGTTTATCCTCATCTTTCTTTACTATATCTGCAACTTCTTCGAAATCGAATATAAATCCGAGATTAGATTCGATACTTTCGATAATCGCGTGAATGGTCAATTCAACATTATCACTATCAAGAAAAACAGATTCTATTATTTTTCTGTGGATGGTTTTCGGTGTAACCTCGTAATTGTTTTCTGCATAAAGTACCGCAGCAAGTCTAAAAACTTCTTTCTGTTTATTGTCGAGCATAATTTATTGTGAGCAAAATCAAATCTATATAAAGTTTTTAACATAAGCATTTCAAGACTTAAGAAAACTGGAACATTTTCTAATGAGTAAATACAATAAATTCTGAGGAAAGCCCCTAAAGTGCAAACGTGTGATTCAAAAAACCTCATTAATTAATTACAAATAAAAAACCAAAAGCTATCCCATTGATCTTTATCACAGCTGCGTGAGCGGTTGCAGCGGCATCCTCCCGAAGGGAGATACAGCGGAAGACGCGACCCTTTAGGGGCACGCCAAAAAAAATAAAACAAAAGTTTGACTAACAGCAATGAAATACCATCAAAAAACAACATAATCCCTCCTACCTAATATAGCATTCACCAGTAAAGCTCCAATTAACCCCACTACTTTAAGCCTCCACACGCATTATAAGCCCGCACAATCTCCTCCCTGTCCCGGACCGTATACCTTTCCCCCACCTCCCATTCGCTCAACAGCCCCTGACAGTCCTCGATCAGTTCCGCTATGCGTTTCTTTGTCCCGATCACATTCAGGTATATCACCTTATCCCCCTTTACCATAACCGGTAACGTATTCCCCGGCACATACAGTTTATAGAACGAAAGGTTTCCCTTAACCACCTCATGGAAAAAACGGGACTCATCGCCCGGCAGGGTCACAAACTTATAGGTGGTATCCACATCCACAAAAACAAAGGCCCTGATATCTCTAGGCTTCAGCTTTTTGCTGCCACCATCTCCCTCAACTGTAATTGATCTGGAAAAGTCCGACAGTTCCATTTTGCCACGAAGATTGCTGTAAGCTCTGATATCGCAATAGGCCGTGTCACCGGCATGGGTAACATAATAACCGCCGTTTCTTTGGCCGAAAGCACAAAGGCATAAAAAGGACAGTAAAAAAAGCACGGTAAATCTCATGGGAAGCGTTTGTGCCACTAATATAGGAAATCGGCGGATTTAATGGCGGCAATTGTCGGGCTGGACAGCAACTGTCTAAACCAATCTTTCCGACATTGGCCACCGAGCCACAAACAGGCAAAAAACAGCAACAAATTGCAAATCCGTTCCACTTGTAGCACAGCCCTGCGGCAACCCACAATATCCTCCAACGGGTAGAAGCAAAAAAGCACTTTTCGGGCGAAACGGGTAAGCCACTAAAGTGTGGTAAAAAAAAAGCAACAAATTGCATAGCCCCTTCCACTTGTAGCACTGTCCTCTGCCACACCACAATATCCCGTCACGGGTAGAAGCAATAAATGCATCTTTCGGGCGAAACGGGTAAGCCACTAAAGTGTGGTAAAAAAAAGCAACAAATTGCACTGTCCCATCCACTTGCAGCACAGCCCTACATCATCCCACAAAATTCCCTCACGGGTAGAAGCAAAAAAAGCACCTTTCGGGCGAAGCCGATAAGCCAATATTGTGTGTTGGGAAAAAAGAGGTAGATTGTACTCCCCTTTCAACCTGTAGCGCTGTGCCACGCTACCCACTACATTTCCTAGCGGGTAGTAGCAAGAATAATTATTTTTCGGCCAGAGCCGACAGGCCGCAAAAAAATTGGCAGAGCGCCCATTGAAAAGTACCGGGTGACTATTCCATGTGTGATCACCCCGGATCTTCCTCCGGTAACTGGCAAAGATTGCCATGTTCATCAATCAACTGGATATTCCTGGAAATATCCTGTATAAATTTAGACATTGGCCGACGAAAAACATCGTTTTCATTTTCATAGGTACCTATCACCAGCCTTGTAAAAAGACCTTTATCAGGAAATAGTGCCGTGAAGTCCTTGATCAATGCCTTATTATAATCCTTGGTGTAGACTTGCTGTTTGTGGATCAGCTCTTCAATAATATCCTTTTGGGTACCATAAATACCTGATATACTGAACATTTTATCATAATCCGCAGCAAGTTTATCATTTTCAGCAATACCTTGATTGATGTGCGTAAAATTGATCACAATCGCCTCCCTGTTTTTATTTTTCAGGTATTCTACTACTGCATTATCCGGCAGTGAGAAATGGAAAAGATTTAAATCCGGCCCTTCGTGATAAAGACTGAAATCAGAGTGGTTATCGTTTTTG
The DNA here is from genome assembly GCF_032678605.1 of Pedobacter miscanthi. GTDB lineage: Bacteria > Bacteroidota > Bacteroidia > Sphingobacteriales > Sphingobacteriaceae > Pedobacter > Pedobacter miscanthi_A. Next base: position 65,972 of record NZ_JAVTSU010000025.1, on the reverse strand, counting down.
GCCTTATTGCAACTGCCACATATCGGATAAAGATTAAAAAAAGAGGTACATAGAAAAGGGTATTTAGATTTGGGGTGCCGGTGATCCAGCTCTAAAAGTCCTTTCCATTTAAGCACATCGCCAAGAACTATCCCCTTTGCAACAACTTTATTTTTCGCAATCTTCTTCTTAATGACCAGTGTTAGCTGTGAATGGCAGTACACGCAGGTCTTAATACCCAAAGGATTGAGTATTTTTAAAAATTCCTGATCCCTGATTGCGTCATAGCGCATAGCCCACACCACTGCCTTCCAGAATTTTTCCTTAATTTGAGCGTGCGGTATGATCTCTTCGAATTCGGCTATGAGCTTAAGTATCTCAACGTCATCCGCATTCAGGATCCTACTATATTGCCTCCGGATTTTTTTCACATACCTGTTTAGCTTCTCTGCCGCTCCATCACCATATTCTGGGGCATGGTGCACCACATGTTTATTGAGGAAGCGCAAGCGTTGGTAAGGCATTTCAAAATCATCAGACCTGGAAGTGAAAAGCTTTTTATTGAATTCAATTACGCTATCTCTAAGTTTTTGATTATTAAGAATTCGCCTCATCTTCTAATCTTTGGAGTTCTTGTTTCATCTGAGCAATTTTTGCTTGTAAGCTTATTTCTTTCTTGAATCTTGTCAAATACATTTCCTTAAGCCTTCTGCGGATCAGGGGCTCGCCAATCTGTTCAATGACACCGATCGACCGTTCCTCGGACCATCCTAGCGGATCTTCAACCATTGGATTAAGATAATCCACTAATTCGCCGATAACTTTCTTAACGTAATTTCCCATAAAAGCTTCCATAAAAAAACTGTTGGCCAACAAATCGTGTATATTTGACCCAAAAGTTCTGATATCCTGATCTGTTTTACCAAGAAAGAGAATATTTGTACTTGGAATATCTGACAGGATAAAGGGGGAATGGGTGACGATAAGGATATTGATGGCAGCTATCCTGTCTAGATTGATACGCTCCAGGTACAACAGTAAGTAATTGATAAAATCCTGCTGCATCTCAGGGTGAAAATAGAGTTCGATCTCATCGAATATAATGTTCACATAACGATAGCTGACAAGATCATCATGGTTACTAACAGAATTGAGATTATAGAGATGATATATCAGCGAATTCACTGCATAAATGCGTTGCTTTTCACCTGAGCTTAGGTCATCCAGACTACTACCATCATCAAGTATTATTGTGGGAATGAGGAATGCGGGTGGAATCATGTGAACAGTATCCAGTTCCGACTCATCTGATTCTGTAATCGTTTTTGCGATTTCATTAGACAGCTCTGCGATTGAAAGTGGAACAGGCGCTGACAAATCAAGTCTTGATAACACAACTCTCACACCGCTATACTTGATAAAATTTATTGCCTGTCTGAGTTTGTTTGTGATATGGCTGTAATTTCCTGAAAGGAAGTCAATCAATGCCCTATGGTCCAAGAATAAGCCAGCCTCAACATCAAAATACCCAAGATCATAACTTCTTGAAATACTGATCAATTTTTGTAAGATATACCAAAACGCATAATCAATAAGTGTGTTACGCTGCTTTACATCTGCTGGAATAAGCTTTTCATCCAGATCAAACTTTTTACACAGATAAGCCAGTACCTCGTGATAAAATCTGGCAGCATGTTGAAACGGGACAATCACATCATTTGTATCGGTCCTGTCTTTTTTGTATGAATATAAAGATTTGAATTTCGAGCCGTTAAGCTGATACGAGACTGATACCGCAGAAGATTTATCTGTAAGCTTCCTGAGATCAAACAGCCCATCCTCTTCAGCATACGGCAACAATAAATTAACCATTAACCTCTGCCGGGTAAGAACCTGCTCGATGTTAACATCAATATTGCCACGTTTCCGATAGGGATTAATGGCGATAGGAACCTGATATCCGTCGTTTTTCACAAAAAGATAGTCTATCCACTTACCTGTGATCGCACTGTTAAGTCCATAAAGCGAATAGTTTACTGCAATAGTATAAAAGAACTGGTTTAAATCAAACTGATCCAAAGGTATTATCGTAGGGTTTACGTAACTATTTGCAATCCTTTCATACCTATAAATCACAACTTCACTATCCGTAAAACGGATACAATGCAAAAAATCGGCTATGTAATACAGCTCAAGATTAAATCCATTTATTTTTCTCAGCACTGTTGAAATATTACCATGTGCCCTAGCGAGCACATTCACCGCCATATAAATAAGTTCAGTGAGCGTACTCTTACCTTTTCCATTTTTGCCTACTATTGAAGATATACTGATTTTTAGCTCTTTGACAGAATATAGTAGTATATCCATCTCAGGATTATAGCCAATTGACTGGAAATTATTGAGATCAAATGCCTGATAAAATGTATATGCATATCCAATTTCAAGAACCTTAAATACATCTTTACTTAAGCCACTCATCGGACGCAAACCAAGAAGCCGGAAATTACCTGCTCCTACTGGTACTTTCTCCTTATCCGCACCTGTTAGCGAAAATTCTGTTTGGATGTTTTCACCAGTAGAAAAGTTGTAAGCTATAGTGGCTGTTTCCGTAAACGATAATCCTGGACTCGATAATATCCTCCTGTACTCCTCATAGTTGTTTGGAATTTTATCGATTTTTCCTGTTTGGATCAAATAACCCACTGTATGTTTATCCAGCGGTAAAAAATTCTCAGAATCGATCCAAAACAAAAATATGGTAAAAGATACCGTATCCAGTCCCCGAATATATTTAAGTTTATCAAATATCTCTTGTTCTAAGAAAGATACGCCGAACTTCATGATATTCTCAAAAATCCACCAGATCGTTTCTTGCGTAGACTTATTCCGTACCGACATGAGGTCTATAGTTATCGGTGTAGGACATCCTGAAAAATCAACCTCATCATGTTGCGTATTCAGAAAAATCCTGGAAAGATGATTCAATCTTAAAAGCCGGTTTTCAGGTTTAGATCTGGATGAGTTGAGACTGGAGAACAAAATCAACGGATCAATATACTGATCAGTTAAATTGCTGTATTTATAGAACCACTGATTGCTTGCCCTGAAGCGGTCATCCTCATCCAGTGTACGGTAGATTTCCGCTCCTGCTTCTTTTCCATATTGATTCCTGTATACCAGGAAAGCATGAGCCAGTTCATGATAAATTATATTCCATTTTATAGCCATAGAGAGCGCTTGATAAATTAAGCTTAATTATTCGTTAACAATTGCTAAAGATAAGGAACTTCAAAACAATCATATAGAATAAGTCGTTAAATGGAACTGGGCGACAAAATCAGAAAAAATTCTTCTGACCACGGGATATTATCTTACTTAGATATTGAGCAATCTGCGATAGCGCTTTTTAATAGTCAGATCAATGTTTGATTGTTCTGCACGAATGTTAATAGTTTAAATATAGGTAGTACTTGATTTTCTTTAAAGTAAATTTAAATATTCATCAGGGAATCCGTCACTTACAGACTCGAACAAAATTTCACGTTTTGGGTCGGCAGAATAAATTTTTGTCGCGGTTTTGATCTCCCCTGAAATGCGTGAGATAATCAATTTCTGAACTGTAGAGCTAGATAAAGAAGTACTGAAAATATTCCAATTGGTGACACCGGGTAATATTTTCAGATTTTCAATTTTAAGCATGACGGCCATTCTTGTACCTATAACGGGTTCTTCAACGTACAAATTAAATCGTTTCGACAGCACATCAACTTTTTCATCCAACGCTTTGGCTTTATTATAATCAGTTGCGTTGAATATCCTGACAGAGAGGTTCCGTAGCGGGTAATTCCCTTTATTTTCGATAGCAAGTGTCACATTACCTAAGTCACTGTTCACCACAGGGAGCACAGATGCATAACCATCGCCGCCGGTAATGTTTAAAACTATGTGTTGTGCCGCATCATTCAACTGCTCTGCAAGCTGCTCATTTTTCGTTGTCAGGGATTCGAGTTTTTCAAGCTGCAACTTGGTGTTGTCAAGAATGTTATTGGTTTTCAAAGAAGACTTCCAATTTTGATACAAAGTGGCGAAGGAAACGACAATAGCCCCCAGAAGCGTCAGCGGGTTGAGCGAAAATTTGTAAAACCCTAAATCCCCTATAGGGATGGTGAATACAAAAGGTGATGAAATGGAGCCTATCGCCGCCAGGATAGCACCTAAGAAAATAAAATGCATCGGCTTTAGCTGAATCCACAGTGCCCTTAGAAAGGCTCGAAGTTTAGTCGTCATAAGTTAAAAAATTGATCATTTTGGTTCCCCCGATTGGCAATCATAAGGGAGGTTTACTTTTTCATCATGAGGGACAATGATTACCTCAAATCCCCCGTAGAATACCATACGTAAGATACAATCGGTTTTGCCATTCACTGTCCCATCAAAAAACTGATACTTGAAAAACGATTGGTTCTCTCCTACATAAATATGCCATTCAGGTAAGGACGAATGATTTGGGAGCCTTAATTCAATATCTGTTTTACCATACTCATCGAAGAACTGTTTATAATAAGGCGAAGGGTAAGAATGCCAGCACATTTTGTAAGTATGAAAATATACCCCGTATGCGATTTTGATCATCAAGTTATCTATCCGCTGACGGTCATGAAAAAATGAATTGCCAATCTGGGTCTTGAAAGTTTTGAGAAAAAGTTTGGGACTGTGCATAAATGTCCTGCGGACATCACCTTTCCAATGACCGAGCGCAACCTGATTATTCCGAGAACTACAAACCAAAATACCCCTGACATATTCATCATCTTTGGCGGTATCATTATTATGGACCGAACACGATGGTACTGTAATCAGATTAACCCTGTGGCCTTTTGGAAAAAAGCACTTTGCCGGAACATGCTCCACAGATGTGGCAGGTTCCATGCATATATAACAGGTTGACTGAGCGGCATCGTGCTTCATTAATTATTAACTGCTATAAGTCCGGATAAAAAGCCTTACCCCTTTTAGCATGATATCGCAACGGTTATAATCGCTAACCTTTTCCCAATGACCATGGGCGGCATCATTTCGCATTCCTGCCCAAGCCGTAATATCTTTTAAGTCCTGCTTATTTATTAATTCTTTTTCTTTCAAAGCTTTGGTGTACCCGTCAATAGTAAACTGCTGTGGCTGTAAGCCCTCCATATCGCACCACCCCCTCAAAAACTCCTCCAACGAAGCTCCGACAAGAACAACTGCAGCCGCATTATGAAATTTGGCATGGGAAAGTATTTCTTCCGCCTGTTCCAGATAATCACCCACAGTTTCTATCTGAATCTGCCGTTCGGGAGACATTGTTGAAGACAATCCTTTTTCCAGATACCGCACATAGCCCTGCATTAAACGCCTTGTTCCATTTAACCGTGCGCTGGTACTGATGAACCTAAAATCTTTTATGGCGGTATAGAAAGTGTTGTTTCTACCTCCATACACCCTGAGGAATTCCAAGGCTTCGGCAGTGAAAGCATGTGCATCACTTTCCTCCCTGTAATATCCTATTATTTCGTTGGCTTTGTTGATCAGTTCCCGATTGGTCATTTATGATTGTTAATTCGCTTAAAAATAAGGAAAGATTAATAATTCGGAAAGCAGGCCATCAAATTTTGTTAACTTAATAAAATCCACCTGCGATAAGTTTATCAACCGCCGCGTGAGCGATCGCTGCGGCATCCTCCCACCAGGAAGATGCAGCGGAAGACTCGACCGTTTAGGGGCAAGCCAAAACGAAAAAAGAGAGTAAACGTTAAGGGTATTTACTAATGGTCACTCCTTCAACATCCCTTCTATCCAACTATTTCGTTTTGAAAGTCCTGGGTACGGACATTCTTGCAATATGCTCTGGGTTGGGATAAATTGCTCTTTTTGTATAGCCCTGTTTGGAAAGAATTTCCCGCTGGAGCCAATAAACGATTGATTTATGAACATTTATACAGATTATAGGTGATCTGGGGGCCTCAAGTCCTTTGGCGTTATTGATTAGCCAATGCATCATGAATTTCTCCAGAAAAATCTCCTCTAAAGGCAAGTTAGGTGAATTATTAAAGATAAAAAGGCCACTTTGAGTAGTTATCCTCAAATTATTGTACAAGGAAAAGGCCGGCTTGCCAGATCTGAGTGTTTCTCGAATATATTGAAACCTTTTTTTCTTCAAAGTATTATATTCAACAGCTTTTTTACTGGTCAAACTTAACTGTTTGAAATCACCGATCTGGTTGAGGATATGGTCTTCAATGAGTATATACAGGCTAATATAATCTTCAATTTCATCTGCTCCAGAAGTCTGGTGATAATAATCAACTTCTTGTTTCGTGATTCCATCAGTAGCAAAAAAAAGTGCAGCATTGATGTCGGTTGTCCAATCTGTAAACGGCGTTGGCGCACGGTGGTGCTGTAAAAAACTGAGTACTGAGACATCAGAATCCTGCATCCCGGTAGATTTTAAAAAATTGGATAGCACACCTCTGTTCGCCGTCCTTGCATTTCTAATCATTTGAACAATGGTGCTGTGATAGATTTCACCATCGGTCGGCAATACTGAAGTGTTTGTTCTAAAGGCTCTTTGCGCAGAGCTGAACATCCGGAATTTGGCTTGATTCACCCCTCTAAATGCTACCTTTTTATCTTTCAGCTGTTCAGGAAGTTCATGCTTGATAAAGTTCAAGAATTCCGTGGAGCTGCGAACGATGTAATGTTTGTCGAACACACTTTTCTTCTCCTCAAAGGAGCTATAGATATCCAGATGATCGGTCCTGGGCCGGTTCCATTCTTTCGTCAAAAGTTCCTTTAAAAGTTCATTATTATTTTCAATCATCCTTTTATCTAATTATGGTTGCTATGTACAGTTAATTCAACAATAGGTATCGAAAACCTGCTCCAAAATGGTATCGTTTATTAATGGTTTTTTAGCTGGTACAGGTCCCTCCTCAATAACTTTTATGATTATCCCTTCAGTTAATCTATAATATGTACCAAGTTTTCTCAATAAAAATATCTGATGCCACTAAATCACTGGAATTTCAGCTTTCCGATCGAAATAAACGCGAATATTGTTGAGCGATTTCTTAAGTTCTTCCACAATACGCTCCGATTCTGATAGTTTATCTAGCGCAACACAGTACTGTTTATAAGCATCGTCGCATTTTTTAACTGCATTTATATATTCAGGATGCCTCAGATTAAACCGCCCATCGAAATCCGCAAAGTCCTCATCCGGAAATTCTTCCCGAAGTTCCCTATAGCGAATTGCACGGGCATTCTTTTCTTCATAGGAAACATCATGCTCCTGCTTACATCTTTCAAATACAGCAGTTTCCGTGGATATGTTATCTTCTACTTTCGGGATCTCTGTTTCAAGGATCGGCCTCATGCGGAGATTGAAGCTTTCAATCTTATCAATGATACCACCGATAGCCACTGTGCCCGAAAGGGCATTGATTGATTCAATAAAGGTTAACGCCCCGGAAATCTTCTCTGCCCTATATATCATCAAGTCATGTCCCGAGAGCTGTATTTCTTCCCTAATCTGGCTTGGGCCAGCTAAAATGCCCCAGCTTTTGGTAAAAACCTTAAATTTACTTCCGTTGAGGAAACTGGCCAGTCCACTGACCATTTCCTCACATTGCCCCAAAAGATATCTGTTCACGAAAGCACTTTCACTCAGATTGGCCAGGTTCCAGGCGTCTTTTGCATATTCCATTGCCCATTCCCAGCTTTCATTGCTCACAAAATGATTAGCAGAGTACCTTATAATTTCGTATTTATTTACAAAGCGGTATTTAATCCAATCGGAATAAGGCACGACAAGTATCCCCTTGTACTGTATAATACTATAGAAATAACTCGAGTTGCCATAACCAAAATTGGTTTTAAAAAACACGGTAAAGTTATCATTCAACTTATGCACCGGATACTCCCATCCCATCCTGCGGTGAGATATAGCGAGGATAGCCGGATCCAACTTTAGCTCGTTTTGCTTTAGGCCCAGGCAATAGGCCGTAATCCGTTCTTTGGTATAACTCTCGAGCACGCTGTTGGGCTGGTGTTCATAGTATTTTTTTATCCCCTCAAGGCCATAATGGAGGTTTCCCTCCGGCGCGTTCATATAACGGCAATAGTTTACATTGTTGAAAATCACTTTAAGCTCCTGGTGCTCGGCAATCTTTCTAAAAAGTTCAGGTCCCTTAATAGCAGACTTAAATAAAGGTTCAAAAGCCTTCCAGGCCTGTTCCAGTGGATTTGGTATAGGTACAAATTGTACCGCGAGGTTTCCGTTGAGTGTATTTTCCCGCAGGAGGCATATCCTTGTTGTGTTGATAGACATATAGAGCGTTTGTGGACTAGTTTCCCATTCCGGGATACATCTAAAATTTAGTCCTCTAAGATAATTAAAAAACATAAAGGTCTATCCAAAGGGTTTAAACATCATTCCCTTCTACTGGTTAGCAATCAAAAATGCTTAGATTAGTGGCTTAACCAAAGACAGTTTCCAGAGATAAAAAAATTTAATAATGCTCGACTACGATTTCCTTAATTTATCCCCCATTGAATTTGAAGTACTTACCAGAGATGTCCTGCAGCTCCACCTTGGGGTACAACTGGAATCATTCGGACAGGGAAAAGATAATGGGATTGATCTTAGGTACGCTAGAGTAAGCGGACTTGTCATTCAGTGCAAGCGATACTCTGATTTTTCCGTGCTTTTGCAGGCGCTGAAAAAAGAAATCAAAACTGTAGAAAAACTCGCCCCTAAACGATATATACTGGTAACCTCTGTCTCGATGTTGCCCGAAAGAAAGCGGAAGATCGCCGAGCTTTTTTATCCTTATATCCTTGGACCTGAAGATATCTTTGGCCGTGAAGACCTGAACAACCTGTTAACACAATATCCACAGGTCGAAAAAGCCAATTTCAAACTCTGGCTTTCCAGCACCACTGTACTGGAAAAGATCCTGGGCAGCCAGATCATCAACCAATCCACCTTTGCCCTGGAAGATATCCGCTCAAAAGTCAATATCTATGTGCAGAACGACAGTTTTCCGGAAGCCAGTAAAATCCTTGCCGAAAACCGGTATGTGATTATCTCGGGCATACCGGGGATCGGAAAAACCACCTTGGCAGAAGTACTGGTATTCGATGCGCTGGCCAGGGGTTATGAAGAGTTTATTTATCTCTCAGAAGGGATCGCCGAAGGTTACCGCAGCTACCAGGAAGGCCGGAAACAGATTTTTCTTTTTGACGACTTTTTGGGCAGCAACTTTCTGGAGCGAAATATCGGCACCAATGAGGAAAAACAGATCCTGAAGTTCATTGCCCGTATCCAGCAGGCACCGGATAAACTGCTGATCTTTACCACCAGGGAATATATCCTCATGCAGGCAAGCGTGATCTTCGAAAAGTTTGACCAGATGGCCTTTGTCAAAACCATACTGGACCTTTCCAAATATACCACAATGGTCCGGGCACGCATCCTGTATAATCACCTGTTCTTTAATCAGATTCCTTACCCGTATATTTCAGAGATCATCCGCCAGGATTCTCTGATGAGTTTTATTAACCACGACAATTATAATCCCCGGATCATCGAGTACATCGCCAATAGCCGGCTTTGGGAAAAGTATTCGCCAAAGGAGTTTCCCATGGCTATGCTGGAGATTTTTGAAAGCCCGTTCAAAGTCTGGGAACATGCATTTGAATATCAGATCAGTGAAGAATGCCGGGCTGTGCTTTTGTGCCTGCTCATCGCTGATGCCAGTCCCGAATATGAACACGTTTTCTCACAGGCGCAAATCTACACAGCCCAGTTTTCCAAAAACGGGGAGATAAGCCGTTCGGAGTTTAAACGCGCTCTTAAAGAACTAGACAATTCTTTTATCATGGTCCACAGGCACAAAGAAACCGTCTTCCTGCGCTTCCATAACCCATCCATCAAAGACTTCCTGGTAGCTTACCTCCAGGCTGATGAACATATTCAGATCCAACTGATCAGTGCCGGACAACAGCTCAGGGCAATGGTAGAATTCTTTTCAACAAAAGGTAGTTTTTCCAAAAACAGCCTCAATGTATCTGATAGAGTTAAAGCTGTACTGGAAACACGTATCATTCGTGATTTTGATACTCTGCTCGCGCCTAGGAGGTTCTATTTTGACAAGGAAATCCATGCAGACAATTTTGTGGCGTCCAAACTCAACTGGATGAACCTCCACCTGAAATATGAAAAGGGAGACCGGGTTTACCACTTTATTAGGGAAACGATCAAGCCACTTTTGTATTCAAAACACATCCATAACGATTCCCTGAATGAGTTTGCCAGGGTAATCAGCGACGTTTTTGATGAGCATGATGCAATTGATCTTGCCCTCGTTCTGGACAACCTCACCCCGTTGATCAGCTATGAAGACGATCTGGCCGTGCTGAAAAACCTGGAAGAGACATTTCCAGATGCATTCGCCAAATTCCGCGAAGCGGATGAGGATGCCTATCAGCAGATTTTTGCACCCATTATTGAAGAAAAAACAGATACCTCATCAGAGGATATCGAGTTTTTGAAGGATAAGATAGCTGAACTCCATGAACTTGAAAATTCCTATGAAGTCTATGTTGGCGAAGCTGTATACGAACTGGAAAAGCGGATCGAAAAACTACAGTACCAGCAAGACCTGAGAAAAGATGATGAATATTATGATGATTATCCAGAGGGATTTGACTATAAATATAATTATGCTGATTTCAAAACCTACGCAGCCCGCAGAGATGTTTCAGCATTCCCTGTAAGGGGCATGAGCGAGTCCGATCAGATCGAGAATATGTTCCGCTCATTGGAATAGATTTTGGATTTAAGGGATGTCGTTTAAAGAATGTCATTATCCTTAATGTAATTCAAGATCAAACGGTATCGCATTATTTTTAACATATAGCCAGCTATCAAATTACTATCATCACAAATCGATCTGCTACCTGTTTCAACTTCAGCTCAATTTTGAATAACTTAGCTTCATAACCAACGCTCATGCCTGCTGATACTTTTTTTGACTTAAAAGCACAATTCTTACAATCCGGCACTAGCCCACTGATCGAGGACATCCGTGTTGATTTTTTAGAAATCAATCCAGGTGACTACAAGGCCAAATACGTCCACATCAGACGAGGGGAATTCACCAGCCTGGTCCATTTTAACAGGGCAGATCTCGGCATAGGCATACTATTCGAGGAATGCAACTTTTTGGAGGGCGTACATCTGGAAGCCGTAGCGGTCAAACACTTCGATGATACCTTCTGGCCGGAGAATACCAGTATCCTGTTCAAGAATTGCACGTTTCACGGACGGGTGGAAATAGACGGATGTAGTTTACGGCAGGCACTGGTATTTTACGGCTGTAAATTTACAAAAGAGCTGACGGTCAAAAAAAGCCATACCAGCCATGAAGGAATCAAGCTTGAAAAATGTACGCTAGAAGATCATCTCAGGATTTCTGAATGCCAGAGCCAGGGCGATATACATCTGATCTCATCAAACTTGCAACGTGCTGTGCTAATTGAATACTGTAGCGCCGAAAACCTGATGTTCAGTGGTTCAAATGTTTTCTCTATGGGGGTGGAACTGGATTATAATATTGCAAGGATGAATATCATCTTTCTGGACGGCTTGATTCGTGGAGAGGTTCATTTCACGGCAGTGGAAACCACCAAAGGAGGTTTACGCCTAATCGGCAGCCAATTTGAGAAGGGCTTTTTCATTGATTACAGCACCAGAGGGGCCGCTTTCCAACAAGGGATCTTTCAATATTCCATTGACAGCTGTAAATTTTTCTCCGGACTTTTTATCAAAGGTACCCAGGGTGATAAACGACGGGTTTCACCAGTCAGAATGATCATCATTGAACTAACCCCCAATCTTTCTGGCAATATCAATTTCAGCGACCTGGATGTGGGCAAGGTATTCATGCAGGGTTATAACAACAGCGCCAATATCAGTTTTACCAATGTAGCTGTAAACGAGCTGACCATCTGTGAGACAACCAATCAGGGCGGGATTATTTTTTCAGGACTGAGGGCATCCCGTTTGCAATGGCAGGATGACCAGGCACCTATCCTCACCAGAAGTTCAGCCATTGTGATGTCCAACACCAACCTGGGTAAAGCCTTGTTTTTTCAGTGTGATTTCAGCAGTTTTGATCTCATCGATCTGCATAATGTGATACTGACAGATATCTCCAGTTCGAACGTCACCTGGTTCAGTCCACTTCAGCTGGAGAACCGCCGGATAATAACCAATAGACTGGAACTTAAAAAGGCAAAAAAGCAGCGTAAACACTATGAAATCGAGTATGCACGTCATAGCCTTTACCGGGCACTCAGCTCGGTTCGGGAAATCTACCGTCAGTTGAAATTCGCCTCCCAAAAACAGGGCGACATGCCCTTGTCTCTTGAATTCCAACGCCATGAAATGCACTATTATAAACAGGCTGTTGCCGTACAACGACCGAGGCAATGGAGTGAGTACCTCATTCTCTGGAGCAGTGGCAGCAATAATTATGGGCAGAGCTGGCTCCGCGCAATGACCGGACTGTTGGTTTTTTCCGCGCTCAGTTATATTCCGGTGGGATTTTACGCCTCCTCTAAGCTAGATTACCATCATTTTGCGACCTCATGGGACGAGCTTGGAGTTAATATTGCCATATTGGGACAAAACTTAAAAATGTGGGTTGTGCTATTGAATCCTACCCACCGCATCAAGGACTTAAGCGATAATATCGATGATTTTCCTTCTATCATCTATGTTTTTGACCTCCTGAGCAGGGTCATTATCTCCTATTTTATCTTCCAGATGGTAAGTGCCTTTCGCAAATTCAGCAAATAATGATTGATCATGTCCAGAGTTAAAAGACAGCATTATGTGCCCCTGTTTTATTTGAAGGGCTTCAGTAATGAGCAGTCACAGGTCTACGTATTTGATAAGACCGATTTTCACACCTACAGCACCAACCCAATAAACATTGGTGTCGAGGGCCAGTTTTACGATCAGAAGCACATTGACCACAAATTCGGGAAACAGTTTATCGAAAAGACCCTTGGAGACATCGAGACCAGCTTCTCCATCCTGCTCCAAAACCTTATTGAAGGGATAGAAAGCAGAAAAATCCGGGCGATCAATGAAGATACCAAACTTCAGATCTGCAGGTACGTAGCATTACAAGCGATACGCACCAAGGAACAGCGCCAAAGTATGGAACAGTTATTTGGGATGATGAAGCAAAAATTTCAGCACAGCGGTTGGCTCAGTGATGAACAGATTGATCAATTGGGCTTCAATATCGGACCGGATGAAACCAGGTTTATCCACAACAGTCAGCTTTTACCAGATAATAAATTCGCCGCTGACCTTACCGGTATCCTGATGTCCCACATCTGTTTGATTTTTAAAAATATTAGCGATATGCCCTTAATCACCTCGGATAATCCGGTTGCTAAAAAAAGCAACCTCAATAATGAGGTGCGTTCTAATTTCGGTTTTCGCTCAAAAGGCATCGAAATCATGTTCCCCTTATCCCCCGGATATCTGATTGCTTTTCTGGAACGAACCCATTTCAAAGACCTGGAACAGTACGAAAATGAAGTCTTAGTGCTCAAAGACCCACAGCACATCATCCACTATAATTCCTTTCAGGTCAAAGGTTCGTATCGTCGCCTGTTTTCAAAAAGTGCTGATTTTGAACTGGCCAGGGAAATGATTACCCATGATCCTGACCTGGGACTGGTGGACCGCAAACGTTACGGAATAGGTTGAGCATTTATAGGGTATTGTATTCTTGCGGTCCTAAATATCTAAAAGCGGTCACCCTGATACAACAGTTTCCGCTAAATATGTTTTATCATGCTTAACTCAAATTACCGTGGGTGCAAAAAAATGTACAAATTGTTTAATAACATATATACCCTGAGATCCTCCTGCTGTAATAACTGATGAAAAACTCCACTGCACCCGCAAACCTGCACCATTCAGCAAAAACATAACTATTTGTTTGTTAAATAGATAAACGTAAATTAGCATAAAATAAAAAACACAGTATGGGTGAACAATTATACTTTCCAATCTGGAAAAAACGACTGGGAGATATACTTGATTTAAGTGAACATTACTCCTCCGCAAGCTCGATTCAGCTATCTCAAAGCCACTTCGATGAAGTAGGAAACCGCAGGGATTATTCATTTAATCTTATACTGGTAAATGGGCAGGCCGTAAATGATATCTCAGGCAGTGCTGTTGCCCGGGACCTGGCAAGTGTTATCGCAGAAAATACGGATGCAATGGCACGGTTGCGAAACAGAACAATCCGCATCAATATGAACCAGCATTTTACGCTAAATATCTTTGATCAGACACCATAAGGGTCAACATCTGTCAGTGAACAAGAACAAAAAAATAGCAGGATAACAGCAATCCCGCTGATTCCCGGGGAAGAATCCTAAAAAAACAATAATCTCTTTTTGCCTCCTTTCAATAAAGGCCCTAAAATTATTCTTCCGGAAATTAAAAGCCTATCAGAATATTATCAGTCAATCTGTTATATTTGTCCGCATCGTTAACCACTCAATTTTCTAACCATGACGTTCTCTAAAAGGTCTGGATACAAAGCCCGCCCGCTACAGCGTGAAGGCATCGATTTACCGCTGCGCAACGCGCTCTGGAATGCCTATATCGATGGCTTTAGTTGTGAAATCAAACAATATTACGAACACGATCTGCTCAGGCAAATTTTCCTTGACTTTTTTGAGAAAAGCGTTGAGGATCTCCATGACTACCACACCAAAAACGCGCTTGAGGTAGGTTTGCGGTGGTTTATTTCCAATTGGTACTTTAAGACAGCACTCTGGTATGAAATCTTTGATTTTATCGAATATCTTACCACCTTACATTCGTCGCTGAAAAACCCCGAGACCTTTTCGATCCAGGTAAACGCTGCTTTTAATAAAAACAATGCTGCCTACCGGCTTATCAATGGACAGATCGTCCCTGTAACCCTGGAAACAGAGGTTGAATCAATCAATGAAGCCATGTTGGCAAGTGCAAAGTTTCCTGCTGTAAATACCCATCTTGGCCAGTCCCTGGCCATGCTTTCCGACCGAGCGCGTCCGGATTACCGCAATTCGATCAAGGAATCTGTTTCTGCTATCGAATCCTATTGTGGAGCTGTTCTCGGCGAACAAAAAGGAACGCTTGGAAAATTACTGGCCATACTGGAAAGAAACTGTGGCCTTCACCCCTCACTCAAGGAATCCATTTCAAAATTATATGGATTTGCGAGCGATGCAGGCGGGATCAGGCATGCGCTCCAACAAGACAGCGAAGAATTTGGACCCGAAGATGCTAAGTTCATACTGGTATTTTCCACTGCATTTATTAATTACCTGGACAAAAAACACTCCCAGAATGAACTTATCAACCCTTAGCACCATACAAAACACAGCATTTACATATAGATGGAAACTACACCAGAAGCAGCCAAACCAACTTCCCAAAAACAACAACGTGAAAGCAGGAAAATACTCATTCAGGGCGGCATATTGATCCTCTGCATATTGATCCTGGCTCCACTGATTGTGGTCTCTATATACTCCGTTGCAGAGCTGCTTTCAGAAAACACTACAGGAAAATACCTGTATCTTACCAACATTGGTTTCGCACTCTTTGCAGGTCTTGCCACATTAATGTTCAACTGGTCCAGGAGCCTGGATGCCAAAGACTACCCTTATGAAAGCCAGCATATCAATGAGATCGGCGAATTTTCTATTCTTGGCGGAATAGGTTTTCTACTCGCCTCGCTCTTTCAATTTACCCAGACAATGCCTAAAGACCATGGCATACTAAAAATTGTTCCCAAAATCTATTTCGTAATGAGTCCATACATCATTCTCATTATTTTTCTGCTCACCAGTGCTATCGCTGCAATCGTCCTTTTTCAGATTATCTCTGTTTATGCCGATGTCCGGCACGTGAGAAGCAATTTGGCTCTTGCGGTGGAAAAAGCAGCTTCCAGAGAAAATGAGCCCATTAGCCAAACAGACACAAAACCTTAATCTGCCAGAATCTTTTCGTTATAGATCATTAAATCAACCGCCCACTTCTAATGATGTATTATTTTATAATACACCAATTAAAATTTAAATTTCGTTCTCCAAATGTCCATCAAACTCGAAAAAAGCCAGACCGGCATCGCCGCTGAATTCTATGCAGCAGGCGAGCTCTCCCGCCTGGGCTACAACGTAACGGTAACCTTCGGCAACACCAAATCCATAGATCTTTTAATCCAAATGGACAAGGATATTTTCAAGGTGCAAGTGAAAGGCATCCAGGCAACCAGCTCCATCTGCTGGAACCTGGATAAAACCAAGGTCACTTCAGATATTTATTATGTACTGGTCAACCTGCATGTCGACCAACCTGCCTTAAAACCCGAATTCTTTGTCCTTACAGGAAATGATGCATTACTGCTATTCAAAGATACCCCGAGGGGCGGAACCAAGCGCACCTACCTGGACTATAAAAGCATCTTTAAACAGAAAATCTATCGGGACCGGTGGCATATCTTTGGAAGCCCGTTTAATGTTGAAGAGGCGTATGTTATGGAAACCTTAAAGCCACAACAACATGTTTAGCGCCGGGGAACTTTTATGGGTAAAAAATGTCAGACGCGATGAAGGGCGAGACTGGGCATATTTTGAAGATGGTACCGAAAACAGTTTCCACCTCAATTTTTCTAAGGACCAAAAAAAGGGCGCGGCCAAGATCATGCCAGGTGAAGTTATATTGCTATTTCAGCGGGTGGACAAAGTTCCCGGCACAGCAACACATACCTATCTGACCCATCTGGTTACCCCAGTGGATACTTTGCTACGGGAAAATCCAGCGCTTGACCACTGCTTCAAATGGGAGCGCAAGGTCGCGGTGATTGCAAGGGCCGATCCAAGGGATTCCATTTATACCACCGCAAACCAACTCAACTTCAAACGTCCGCAGTTCGGCAAAATCTGTCCCATCGAACTGCTCAGCTATACCAAGGATACCGTCCAATTGCAAAACGAGGTCTGGAATCACTTCATTGGAAATCTCAATCCACACATTGAAGATTATCTCCTAAGCCTTGATCTTCCGATCGATAGCCTGGATGAGGACTTCACCGTCCAGGAAGGTGCTGAAGCTCAAAATCTCAAAGTCCATAAAACAAGGGAACGTAACCGGGTAATTGTCGGTATCGCCAAACAGCGCGCTATGAAAAAAGGCAATGGATATGTTCTGTGCGAATGTTGCGGTTTTGATTTTCGAAAAAGATATGGGGAACTGGGTTATGGCTTCATCGAGTGCCACCACGCACTGCACATCAGCACTGGCGGTGTTAGAAAAACTAAGGTGAGCGATTTACATATGGTCTGCTCAAACTGCCATAGGATGTTGCACAAACAACTCGAAAACGGCAATTACCACACAGTAAGCTCGCTAAGAAAATCACTCAAACTAGAATAGAGGTTCGTATTGCCTTAGGAACCATGGCAGAACCTGAACTAGTATATTATTATATTTGAACCGATTTAAGTTTAACATCAATGTCTGACATCACCGAAAAGCTGACTCAGCTCATCTCCTACGAATCCGAAAATTCTTTACTGGATTTCAAGCAGATACAATATCCAATGGGCAAAACAGCCGCCAACAAGGCTGAACTGCTTAAGGATATTTCCTCGATGGCAAACGGGCCTTCTAATGAGGACAAATTCATCATTATCGGCGTAAAGGAAAAGGCCGGTAGAGCCAACGGACTGTTATCGGTCGAAGAACTGACTGACGAGGCTATCTACCAGCAATTCGTATTGCAGAACATTGAACCCAAAATTAATTTTGAATACCGATCTTTTGCATATCAAGGCAAACATTTGGCCTATTTCAGGATCTTTGACAATGAACAACGCCCCTATCTCTTCAAAAAAGATGTTCCCGGAATTAGTCCAAAAGCGCAAGACTTTCATATTGGTGACGGTTTCATCCGGCTTGGCAGCAGTACCAAAAGACTTGACCGCAATGATCTTGAACTGATATACAAAACAAGGTTTAGCAAAATAGACAAAAAGCGGTTCATTTCGGTAGAACCGTATTTAGCCAAGAGCCAGCAGAATGAACTTAAAGGAGCACTCTTTCTCGATTTCAGGGTTAGCAACCGATCTTCAGCACAGATCCACCTCGACGTTGAACTGAAACTTGATAATGCCGGAGCGGGGGTAATGATTGCAGATGAACTCATCGATAAACTCTTTAACAAAGAACGAGAACGTAAACGCCAATCCAGCATGTTCGGATTTACCGACCTTCCAAGGGTCTACGTTCCAAATCAACATATCACTTTAAAACAGGACGAAGATTTTATCACAGTGAAACGCGACAGGAAACGGAATATCGCTGGAGCACTCACCATTGCCCAGCACGACACGGACAATGAAATCTTCCTTAATGACCTGATCGTTATTGGGCGGGATACCGATCGTTTAAAGGGAACACTTACCTTAAGAAGTGATGACTTCAGTGGTAGCCCCTTCATTCTTAATCTCGATATCCCCATTACGCTAACCTAGTAGAATGTACATGAAGAATTCTTGAAGTATCAAAAGTGCAAATAGTCGCTATCTTTATCAGAACCTTAAGTATTCCCGTAGCTTGACGCCACTGACCAAAAACTGCCGATAAATAAGAACCAAAGCTGTCCAGGCCCAACTGAAAAACAGATCTGATTTAGCTCTGCGTTATAGTTCTGAACTAATTTAGTTAAACCCTAGTTAAGTATCAAAATGATCCAAATAAAAAAAATCCCCTAATATCACAAACAATCAATATATTGCCATATTCTAAATGCTCGAAGATGATTGGACTATACCTAATATTGATCGGCCTGGTAATCATCTATCTCACCACGCCGAAAAACAGAAAAAAATTCAGAAAGAAACGCCTCGCCATATCCAGCCAATTGGCTTATGTGCAAACCAAGTTCAAAAAAACCATCACCAAAGACAAACACAATTCTCAACCCAGAATTACCATAAGATATGGGGCTGGCATCGAAAATGAGGACTGCAATTCGCCGGCTAAGCCAGAAAATATAGATAGTCCATCCGCAGTGGATATCGAGGTTGAAAAAAATACAAATATTCCCTCCTATACACCTAAAATAGCAAGTCCCGCCCATGCTTCGGCACCCGTAAAATAAGAAACGGTAAGTACAACAATTGCGAATGGTGCTGCAACTCTTATCGAATCCATCAATAGCCATAACAGCAATACTATAACCACCTTATTTGCAAATGCAAGCGAAAAGGAAGCTATTTCTGCGCAACAGCTACAAAGGCACATTAGCCTGGATGATGCATACCCAGAGACAAAAAGGGAGCAACAGAATTATAATAAAGAAAATGAATGGATTGAAATTCCAAATGATCAACCAAATGAAAATGACGTAGCCCAATTCCAGGAGCCAGCATTAGGTTCAGAACCGGGAAAACTACAGAGAGAAGATATACAACAGGAAGATGAATACTTTGAAAAAGCAATAGAAGCAGATATGAAAATAGACGATTTTATCGATATCGAAGAAGATGACCAGCCGATAGATCAGGAAAAACTTAACTTTGAACTAACTACTTTAGTACCACACTGGCCACATCGCTATATCTACGCCCTATCCGACCTAGATTATGCGAATAAGCAACAAAAAGAATTCTACTATAAATTCAGGGATACTTTTTTCCAGGGCAAATGCCTTGATGTATTGGGCAATAACAACTACTACTTCCTGCTCCTCTTTGATTTACTTGAACAATACGAAAAGCATAAAAACCTGCAAAGGCTTGAAGAATACCTCGATAGACTAGCTGCAGCCTATCCCCGTACCAAAGGATATGGCAGGAGATTTCTCTTGGAGAAAATGTATAGTGCGAACTATACAGAGGGCATAACACGTTTGGAGCGGCGAATGGTAGAGGAAAACACGTACTTGTCCTGGGACTGGAAAGGCCGTTATAAGGATAAGCTGAATCTGGGCAAAAAAGAAATGGATATTCTCGAAAAGATATACCTATCTAGCAACAACTTCGTGAGCATAGCCTTCTGCGGAACGGAATTGGTGAAGCTGTACATCAATACCGCGAAAAAACTCGAAGATGCCTACCACGCCAAACGATTAAAAAAAAGCGAGGAGTTTCACGCCATACTCGATCTGATTGCTAGAAAAGAATACCGTTTCCACCTCAATAGTTCCAATTACAACTACCATATCAAAAATGGCGAAAATGCATTGTATGAATACCTGGTTAAATACTGCGAGCAGTTACTGAGAAAAAAATACCAATTCAAAAAACTCTCTGGGTTTGATAAACATTATAGCCACCCCATGGTCAATGAGGCCATTAGGGAACACATGCTCACCCATATAGAAGAGTATATCCCGGAGCTGTTAGACAATGCCGCGATGCCCGATGAGCAGACAGAAATGGCATTAAATGTCCTTCACACCACCAGGTGGAAGACAATATTAAACCTGGATGAAAGCTATTACAAGCAAGTCGGTACAAATGAATACCTCCGAAACGCTGAGCACCTGATCCTATTTAACAAAAGCAATCCATCTCTGGAAAACATCCTTCTGGAATTGGCTAAGTTCTTAAGCAACCTGGGCAAGCAGAAAAGCATCGAATACTTTTTAAGATACATTGATCAAAACCTGAAACAGCGTACCCTGACATTGAAGGATATGTCCAAGGCGATGGCAAAAAAACTCTTCAGCAGTCCAGAAAGCCATATCAAGTTCCTTAAAGTGATGACCAGTTTGCTCAAAAGAGAGCAAACACTCGAGAGCGCCCTGGAGGAAATCAAAGGATTCTACGAGCCGGTCAGAAAAAAGATCAGTTTGGACATCAACAGCATAAAAAAAATACAGCACGATTTCTCAGCTACTGCAGATGTACTTTCCGTGCTGCTTTCAGATGAGGAGGAGCCCGTAAAAACTGAAAGCAGTGCCATAGCCCGGGTTACGACGACCACTATCGGAATTGCGCACCAAAGTGCCTACCAAATTGACTTTAGCGGGATAGAAGTCCAATTACTACAGTTATTCCAAAACAGAACGTTTAGCTTAGGACAAGCTGAAATCGATTCATTCTGCCAATCCATGGGGGCATCTACAGGAGTATTGGTCAATAATATCAATGAGCAGAGCTATGAGCTGCTCGACGACCTGCTGATAGAAAAACAGGCAGATACCTACACCATTAATAGCGAATATTATAAACAGATAGAAAAGATATGATTACAGGAGTAAAACCAAAAGAGGCAACAGCAATAATCAATTCCCTTCTGGGAGGCGTAGTACCTAAAATCGGACTGCAACATATCAATGTGGGCAGGACAGCAGAAGTGGATGCTTTCCTACAAGCACTAGCAGACGTGAAAAACGGGCATAGCATGTTCAAGTTTTGGATCGGCGATTTCGGCTCTGGAAAATCCTTTATGCTCCATTTACTCAACACGGTAGCACTGAAGCAAAAGTTTGTTGTCACCAATGCAGATTTCACTCCCGATAACAGGCTGTACTCCAACGACGGCAAAGGCCTGGCATTATATGCCGCCATCATGGATAACATTGCTATCCAAACGATGCCAGAGGGTGGCGCACTGCCAACACTACTGGAAAAATGGATTGAACAAATGCTCAGTGAGGTCTCTGTGGAACAAAAGATATCACTTGTTGATATCCGCAAAGAAGAACATCTCCCCTTGGTGGAGCAAAAGATCATGCAAACGGTCAATACCATAACTGAAGTGGGTGGCTTTGACTTTGGTTTTGTTATCCTCAAATACTACAATGGGTATATCAGCGGCGATGAAACTTTAAAAAGATCAGCCTTAAAATGGCTCAAAGGAGAGTACAAGACAAAAACCGAAGCCAGAATAGACTTGGGTGTAAGGGATATCATCGGTGATCTAAACTATTACGACATGCTCAAAAACTTCTGCAAGTTATTTGTTAGCATGGGATACAGTGGTTTTATGATTAATCTCGATGAAGCCATCAACTTATACAAAATCTCCACCGCCCAAATGAGAGAGAAAAACTACGAAAAGATCCTCACTATCTACAATGACTGTTTCCAGGGAAAGGTTAACCACCTATTTTTCAATATTGCCGGCACAAAAGAATTCCTCGAAAACCATCGACGCGGACTCTTTAGCTACCATGCGCTCAAATCCCGTTTGGAGACCAATAAATTCGAATCCACAGCAATTAGGGACTTTGCCCAGCCGGTTATCCGGCTTCTTCCACTAGATCATAACGAGATATTTGTATTGCTTAAAAACCTTAAATCCATCTTCGATTTCAATTACCAGAGCGAAATCAATATCAGCGATGCAGATATCCAGCAGTTCATGGAAGAGCTCTTCAACCAGCCCGGGGCATCAGAATTCCTCACCCCCAGGGAGGTGATCAGGGACTTCTTGAATATACTGAGTATTCTTAGGCAAAACCCAGGCCTAGACAAACAGCAACTCTTCGGCGAGATCAAAATCAGCGATGAGCGACCTGTAGAAATGAGTTTGGATGATATAGAGGAATTATGATCGAGTTACTCTCAGCTCCAATACGGAGATACATTAGGGATAAAAGATGGGAAAGTTTACGCCCGATACAAAGCCATGCCATCGCCCATATTATACAGAGCGACAAACATATAATCCTTTCCTCCAAAACTGCATCAGGTAAAACAGAGGCGGCTTTTCTGCCTATGCTCTCTAAGTTGGACTACACGAGAAGAGGCGTTAAAATACTTTATGTATCACCGCTCATCGCTCTGATCAATGATCAATTCAATCGGATTGAAGAACTCTGCGAATACCTGGAAGTACCCGTAACCAAATGGCATGGTGAGGCCAAACGCTCCGCTAAAGAAGCCCTACTGAAATCACCTGACGGTGTTGTGTTGATCACCCCAGAGTCCATAGAAGCCATGCTGGTCAATGCCCCACAAAATGCAGCCGAGCTTTTCGGAGAACTCCAGTACCTGGTCATAGACGAGATACATTCCTTCATCGGTACAGACCGGGGGACGCAGCTGGCCTCCCTGATTTCCAGGCTCGGCCAAATCAACAAAACCGGATTCCGCGTCATCGGACTTTCCGCCACGATAGGAGCAGTAGCAGAAGCAAAAAAACTGACCGGCCATCCCGAGCATACAACTTTGCTAAAAGACAAAGCAAAGCGCGAAATGGATATTTCCTTCAAATACTACAAAATAGAAGGCGTGGAACTTCCTCTGGATCTACTAAAGGATCTGTATTTAGAAGTTAAGGATTCCAAAGTCCTCATCTTCCCCAATAGCCGTGGCAGAGCCGAAGAGGTCGCCGTTAAGCTCAAAAAGATTTCAGGCCGGGTCAAGGGCCATACTAATTACTTCTCCCACCATTCCTCAGTGGACAGAGAACTTAGGGAATATATTGAACAATTTGCCAAAACAAATACACGTTATCCGTTTGCCATCTCCTGTACTTCTACGCTGGAGCTGGGCATTGATATCGGGTCCGTCGAAAAAGTAGTTCAGATCGATGCAGCCCATTCGATTGCATCGCTGATCCAGCGTGTAGGAAGGAGCGGCCGAAGAGATGGGGAAAAAAGCAGCTTAATTAGCTATGCCACCGACGAGTGGAACCTCACCCAGTCGCTGGCATGCATAGAGCTGTTTAGAGAAGACTTCATCGAGCCCATGCATGCAGCAGAAAAGCCATATGACCTGCTTCTCCATCAGATACTCTCGATCGTCAAACAGTATAATGGCAGGACAATAGACCAGCTGAAAGACCTTGTCGCAGTTAACTTTGCTTTTGCAAACATCTCTCCAGAGGAAATTCACTACATCATCAAAGGCTTGCTTGAACACGAACAATTGGAGCAGATCGGATTAGAGCTTATTATCGGTGTTGAGGGTGAACGTACGGTCAATACTAAGGATTTTTACAGCGTATTCCGCACAGACCCTAGCTTTAAGATCATCCACCAGGACAAAACCATTGGAGAACTCCCCCTGATGTCTTCCCTGCAAATCGATGAAAATATACTCTTGGCAGCAAAAATCTGGAAAATCCAGGAAATCGACTACAGGGCAAGCAAAGTGTTCGTTATCCCTGCAAAAGACGGAAAGAAGCCAATATTCTTTGGAACCGGCGGAGAGGTACACCCCAAGATACGCGAAAAGATGCTTGAAATACTTTGCGTTGGGCGATATAATAACTACCCCGAGTTGAGCGAGGAAGCCCAGGAAGCACTCCGGCTGCTCCAGCTGGAATTCAGAAGCTTTTCTATTCAGGATATCCGTATAGACAGACCGCTCATGGCCAAACACCTGGAAAGCATATTTTACGCCTTCCAGGGAACAAAGATCAATAGAAGCATAAATTTCCTATTGAGCCTAAAAAATATTGAGGTAGAGTACCATGAACATGATAGCAGCTTCATCTTTAAAACCTCACCATCGCAGGTCATTACCATCATCAAAACGCTATCAGCCACGCCAGAAGAAATCGACTGCCAGATCGATAGGCTGCTGCAGAATAACCCAACGGTAATGGAATTTTCCAAATGGGGAAAATATCTACCCTTAGATTATCAGCGCTTCCTGCTCAAATCTAAGGTGTATGACTTCGAGGGGGCACAAAATTTCCTACAGAGCTGCAGCCTGATCATTGCCACGGAAAAACAGTAGTAAAAGGCAGCTACCGATAAACCCAACACATGGACTCCATCCTTTGGCTTCTTTATAACAGAAAAGAGATAAGGACATGACCACTAAGGCCGCTATGCGCTCCCCTGCCCCGATCACATTCATGTACCTGATATTATTCCCCATTACCACGACCAGCAGAACTTTAATATTTTTGTGAGTATTGTGATTGTCTGATTTCGAAAGTAATCGCACAGGATTTTAAAGCTATCAAAAGATTACAAACTAACATCAAGACAAATATCGATTGCCATTTTGCACTCCATATTAAAAACCAGACTTTAGTTTTATTATGGCCCTAGTCTTTATCCTTTACAACTCTGATGTTCCAAGGCTTTTCATTTAGATAATGTTCCTTGGTCAGCTGTTGAATTTCTATTTGATTTTTCATATACTCCTGATTTTTCTCAATAGTCTCATCGTCATTATCTATCTCCATAGATAAAGACCCCTGGCCGCTTAAAACTTTAACCAGTAAATCTTTTATCAGTTTATTTTGTGCTTCGTCCTGCTTATGGCCACTAGGGGCATATACATTTCTTTTTATTGTTACTCTATCAAAGTTTTGATAGTTTAAAGACAGTGCCATCTCATAGAGTAATGTCGTAAGGTAATCTCCTGTTTTTTCGCTCCAGGCAGCCAAATTCTCCGGAGTAACCTGCTGGCTTAACAGGTCAAAATATTCTTTCCAAGCATCTATAACCTTCTTGTATCTATTACCTGAGAATTCGAGATCTATCCGGTTCAGTGCCCCAACGTGCTCAAAAGATAAACTAGAGCCCCGTGTTGCCATTAATGTCTTAAATATTTCAATTTTCCTATTTTTGCTAGACCGCCTGGTATCAAGTATTTTATCTACCTGTATAGCTATAATAGGACTTGAAATTACGGCAAGAATCTGTAGATATTCATTCGTGGTCAAAGCGCTCATCTTCGAAATTGGTTAAAACCAAATATACGAAATAACACTAATTATCCATCTGCTAAAACCGGAACAGTTAAGATAACTTTAACATCTGAAGTGAAAATACCAATCCGATTGACCCCACTCTGCCAAAACAGTAACACCAAGACAAGCAAATATTTACAATAAATTTATTCCCGGCCGGACGGGGGCAATCTATTACGGTTTATCCACTAAAGGGTAAGATCTTCTTTAACGGCGTGGTTTCCAAAAATTACGAATTTTTCCAGTTTATTTGGTTCGTAACCTGCCTATCCCATGATGCAGCTTTCTACAGTGAACATGATTCCGATCTGATCGACGCAAACCCTGATATTTCCAGCCTTAAACGACATCTTAATATAGAATATGATCTTACGTTTCGGAAGGTGGCAGATGTCCCTGAAGATATGTTCCGTCTTTCTAGTGCGTACTACAAGTTTAGGCATGGTCACCTCAGCCATCATTGTGTGGATCACGGCATTTATGCGGGGCTATTGATGTATGACCGCTTGGTAAAAAACAGGCTTGCTAAAAAAGCAGCCAATGATAATACCTTACTGTGGGAAGAATACCTCGATGATCATTATGCCTATGCAGCTGCTACCGTAGCGGTTCATAATATATGGCTTCCTAAAAAACAGGATTACCAAATGTATTCCGATGCAGGACTATCTGAGCTGATAGGAAGGGCGCCCATCAAATTCACGGAAGCCCCGCTCTTGTTTTTGCTCGGCCTGGTTGATACCATTGACCCGATAAAAGCCTATCCGAATTTAACACCCAAAGAAGTACTTAAAAACATTTATTTAACCTTCCCAGCACCAATGTGCTTTACCATCAGGGTATCAAAGAAACTTGACTTTGAGACTTTGTACATAAAGTCTGGGTATCTAAATGACTGGTTATTACTAAAGGTGGATGTTTCAGGTAGATCGATTACTATTTCAATAAAAGGTCATTAAATATTTGTCATTCAGTAAATTATAATTTTACTGAGCGGTTATTTTAAATGTGCCCTTTTTCATATATTTTAATTATTTTTATTAAAATATAACCGTTTATTATGAGCTTAAAAATACATAGTGTTGTAAATAGTAATCTGGCTTCTGGCGAACATGTTTGGCTTAAACCCTCGACAGCTGTTAATCTAACTGGATACGCGGTTGTAGACCGTACATTTGATGTGAATGGTAAAGTATCGAATGAATTCAGGCACATATTTATTTTCCCAAACCTAGCAATAGCAAAAGAGGATTGGGTATGTCTATATACCGGAAATGGTAGTTATTCAACGACTAAAATAATCGATGGGGAATGATATATTCACAACTTTTACTGGGGTTCGGGCGAATGTGTGTGGAACAATAATGGTGCTGATGTGGCAAGTTTGATAAAATATTCAGTAATTAACCAGGTCATAGTTCCCTCTCCAAAATAGCACTATATAGACTACATATAGCCTTGAAGGCTTTTATCTCGCTTAGCACACTAATCATTTGAATAAGACGAATAACCGAAATTGGCGTTGAATATTTTGAGAATACTTGGATAATTCTTATATTTAAATCATAGTATTTGCATACAAAAAGTTTTAAAAAAAAGGTGCGTTATTCGGGGAGTTCGAATTTCAAAGCCACTCAAAGATATTGCAAACGTTGATTTTTACACTAGGTGTAAATCCCAGCGGGATCACAGAGTATCAAAAAAAGCGCACAATAGTGCGCTTTTTTTGTTTCAAATCATACAAAATCCGCACTTTTTAGTAATAACTGAAACAGATTAAATCAAATGGAATCAACGAAAATGGTTACCCATTCAGTTACCCATTTTATATCCTAAATTGGGTAACCGATTTTCGATAAAGCTTGTGAGATAGAGTTTTAAGGAGATCAATTGCGTTCCGGCATAGCCGGGTTAACCTTTTTGATAACTTAAAAGTGTGAAGTATGAAAAGCAATCAAAAACTTTTGCTTATGTTTTGGCTATTTAGAGCCAAGGCTACAAAAAAAGATGGCAAAGCGCCATTGTATGTACGTATTACCATCGATGGTAAGGACGAAGAGATATCCCTTAGTAGAAAGGTACATCCTGATTTCTGGGATACAGAGAAAAAAAAGTCAACCGAAAATAGTTCTGATGCTAAGTTGACGAATAAAAAAATATTGGAGGTACAGGTTGATTTGGACCGGCACTTCACTGTGCTTCAATCCCAATATGAAGTGATTACCCCGCTAATGCTTAAAAATGCGTACAACGGATTGCCTGTTCTAATGAAGAAATATGAGGTAAAACAACCCATTGTTCCGATTCCCACACTACTTACCGCATTTGATAACTTTATAGTTCGGTTTCGAAAGATGGTTGATAAAGGCATACGATCAGACGAAACGTTGAGACATTGGAAAAGCAGAAGAACTAAAATCCAAGCCTTTATCGCTTTCCAATACGGCATTCAAGACATGGAATTGGCGGATATACGATACTCTTTTGCCGAAAAACTTTATGACTACTTCACATTCGAAATAGATAAGCCGCTCGCTGAAATTACAGCAAAAGGACATATTAAAAAGACCATTCAAATATTAAAAGGGTGCGTCACCAATGATTTTCTTCAAAAGAATCCAATCGAATCATTCGTATGCAGTGGTGGCGAAAAGGACGTGGAGCCTCTCGAATTAGAGCAGGTACAAAGGATAATCCAAAAAGATTTTGCAATCCAAAGGCTAACAGAAGTAAAGGATGCGTTTATTTTTCAATGTTTTACAGGCTTTGCCTATCAGGATATTTATGCGCTTTCTAAAGAGAATATTGTAATCGTTGGCAATAAAGGAGAACGTTGGCTTATAAAAGACAGGGGTAAAACGGAAGTTTCTGAACGGGTGCCAATACTACCAATTGTTGAAGAATTAATTCAAAAATATGCCGCTCACCCTTATTGTGTAAAATATAACCGGCTTATGCCAATAAATAGTAACACGAAGTACAATGGCTATCTGAAGGAGATTGGTGACATCTGTGGGATTTTACTGGAACTAAATACACACCGTGCCAGACACACATTTGCCCACATTATGCTTAATAGCGGTGTACCATTGGAAGACGTGAGTAAAATGCTAGGACATAAAAGTATTAGAACTACCCAAAGGTATTGCAGGGTTAGTATGAAACGAATAAGCGAAAATGTAGGTAAGGTTAGGAAAATATTGTTCACCCAAGGTGGTGTACTAAAAAAGGTGTCTTGAACATACAAAAATGCCGTATCATCTTAATCTGATACGGCATTTATCTTTTAGGGAAATATACTTGACCTTTAAAATACATTAGATCTGATGAGTCCATACTAAGTGACTATTTATCCCAAAGCCACTTCCAGGCATGTACTTTCCAGTTACCAATGATATTACCCCTGGAGTTTTTCCATTGGATGGATTCATAAAGAGAATAGAAATTTAGAGCAATTGATACATCTGCCCCGTTGTGTGAAAACCATATTACAACATGTTTTTGCAGCGGCGGTACTTCACATCCAAACCCTTTTCTCTGATTTTCATCCATTCTTTTTAAAGTTTTTTACTTCTTGTTTTATTTTCCTCCAACATGACTTGAATGTCATCGGGATCATAATAAAGGGAACCGCCAATCTTGGTAAATGATATAGCTCCTGATTTACGCATTGACTGTAACGTTCCAGATGATAATTCAAGGAACTTTTTCACTTCCCTTGTTTTTAGCCACTTTTTATTAGCAGTGGTGTTTGTCTTTTTAAATATTAGATTAATTTCAGCTAGCAAGTCGGCCTTAAATGCGTTCAAATGAGCAACCGTTACTATTTGTTTTCCCTCATCCATCTTTCCTTCCCTCCCTTTTCCTGCACTCTTGATGCAATTATTATATTTTTAAACTGATCCTGCTTGCCTTGTTTTTATCAAACGATGGCTCGTACTCTATATATCCGTGCTGGCTCAAATCAAAAATCACTTTCCTGTACGTCATACGGCTTGATATCTTAGCCTCCGGCATAACCTCACTGGCAAAGTTGTCTTGGCGATCTCGTAGGTTACCATATCTGGCCGAACGAAGTAATCGGGGAAATAAGGAGACGTGGTATAGCAACAATTGCCGGTAACCATGACCTGAAAGTTTTGAATCTGAATACAACCCCGGAAAGTCTTTCGGAGCAAGGCAAAAAATATGCTTATCATATTATCGATGAAGGTGGTCGGGACTATCTAAAGACATTACCAGCACACATTAAACTGGAATTTCAATTGGGTAACAGTAAGCTCAATGTGGTATTGGCTCATGGCAGTACAAGAAAAGTAGACGAGTATATCCTGGTTGACACAGATGAGCAATACGTAATCGAGATGATGGATGAAGCCGGTGCGGACATACTGTTTGTCGGGCATTCCCATAAGCCTTATCATAGAATAATAAACAATGGTGGCTTGCAAAAACATGTAATTAATACCGGATCTGTAGGGAAACCAAAAGATGGCGATCCCAGGGGATGTTATGTAATACTTACCCTAGAGGAGAATAGTTCAGTTAAGGAATCGGTAAGTATAAAAGTAGAATTCAGACGTATATCTTATGATGTAGAGAAAGCTGCCACAGCCATAGAGAACAGCCTCTTGCCTTCTGAATTTGCAGACATGCTTAGAGATGCTTTTTAATGAACGTATCCTCACGTGCAGATCGTTTTGCAACTAGTCCTTCTTATTTAGGAATATTTTTTATCTTTGTACATAGTAATTGCTCTTTAAATCATATCAAAACGAGTTAAAAAAAATGGTTACCATTTCGGTTTCCCATTTTGTAAAATCTGCTAAATAACGCTAAAAACGCGATTTTTAAGATACAAAAGTGACCCCAGCGGAATCACAAAAAAGCACTTCTTCGGAAGTGTTTTTTTGTTTAAATTATTTACAGTACATATTCCCAAAATAAACTAAATAAAAGGCGACCTTTACAGCAATGCGTAAGAAAGCTGATCATATTCCTGTCAACAGGCTTCCTGAAGGAACTTGCCAGGGCATTATGCTGATGCGCGAATTCTTTGACGGCTCACCAGGTTCTGAACAGGTCGAACGTGCTCACCGTGACGGAGGCTATACCTTCATCATTCAGGAGAGGGGCGTCACCCAAATCGAAATTGATTTCCAAAAGTATGCGATAGTCGCGCCTGCCCTTATCTTTATACATCCGCATCAAGTACACCGAGTGATCGCTTTTGAAAACGCGATGATAAGCACCTGGATCATTACCGATGAAAATCTTAGACCGGAGTATTTAAGCTTACTGGAAGACCTTGCGCCGGTTCACCCATTGTCTGTTAAGCCCGAGACCCTTGCTTTACTCCAGGAAATGGTCGCCCTGAGTATAAAGCTATCCGAGGACAGAACGGAGCTGCTTTATCATGCGATCCTCAAGGAGAGTGTAAATACCCTTGTCGCTTTGATCATTTCGAAATACTTGGCTTCCACCAAACCTGCCGAGCATCATACCCGCTTTTATGTCATTACAAAAGAATTTAAAAACCTCCTGGAAAAACAATTCAAGGCTGTTAAGAATCCTGCGGATTATTCCGGTCAGCTACATATTTCCACATCGTATCTTAACGAATGTGTGAAGGCCATCACCGGAAGGTCTGTAACTTCCCATATCCAACAAAGGTTGATGCTCGAAGCTAAACGCCTGCTTTATCATTCCGTCAGGTCCGTGAAAGAGATCGCCGGTGAGCTGGGCTATGATGACTATTCCTATTTCATTCGGCTGTTCACCAAAGTCGTTGGCATGACGCCGGTTGCCTTTCGCAATAAAAACCGCGAATAGTCCTATACTTACGATTTTCTGTTATTGTATTACCTCGATTTCTGCTGTTCCTTTGTGCTGCTAAAAAAAAATAAAAATGTTACAGCATAAAAATATAGCCATTGTGGGCGGTGGTCCGGGTGGTTTAACACTGGCGAGACTCTTACAGCAAAAAGGTGTCTGGGTCAAAGTTTTCGAACGGGATCGCAGTCAGGAAGCACGTGTACAAGGTGCGATCGTTGATCTGCATTTCGATTCGGGTCTCAAAGTGATGGAAGCGACCGGATTAATGGAGGCATTTAAAGCCAGCTACATGGCAGGCGCAGATAAGTACCGCCTGCTCGATCCTAAAGGCAATATTTTGTTGGATGATGGGAACCAGGCGGGTGAGGCAAAATTTGGTGATCCCCGTTTCCGGCCGGAAATCGACCGGGGGGCATTGAGAGACCTGCTGATCGATGGATTGCAGCCCGGCACCGTGGTTTGGGACAGCCAATTGATCAGTATGCAGCAGGTGGGTGATCAATGGGGACTGAAATTTAAGAATGGAATGACTGCTATGGCAGATCTGGTTATCGGTTCGGATGGTTATCGCTCACAGGTCCGTCCCTATCTGACCGATATAAAGGCACTTTATTCCGGGGCGACGATCATTCAGGGAGAGTTAGATTATCCGGAGACCGCTTGCCCGGAGTTTTTCCAATTGGTTAATAAAGCGAATTTGATGGCCATGGGTGCAGGGGCAACCATTGCGGCACAGCCGCGAGGCGATGGTGGCCTCACTTTTTACGCAGCATCGTTATACCCGGAAAATTGGGTACAAACCAGCGGTATAGATTTTAATAACCCTCAAGAAGTAAGATTTTTTTTAAAGGAACATTACGCAGGCTGGGATCATATTTTCCACACACTATTTGAGGCATGTACGCATTTTGTTCCCCGGCCACTCCTATACTTTCCTTTAGAAAACCGCTGGGTTACCCAAAACAACATCACTCTTATTGGTGACGCCGCCCATTTGATGCCGCCCAATGGCGAAGGCGTTAACTTGGCCATGCAGGATGCCCTGAATCTGTGTGAATGCCTGACCAATGCAGATTTTGGGAATATTCATGATGCGATTTCTGCTTACGAAAAGCTCATGTTTGACCGGGCTGCACCATTATGTAAAGAATCGGTTGAAGGGATCAGCGACTTTGCCGCGCCGAACGAGGCATCTGTACAGGAACTGATCAAAATGCTCAGCTGATTTATGGACATCGTTTTAGCTATGCTTATATATTATGAGCCGGACTTAATAGACCTCGATTGATTCAATGCTAGATCTTTGATATTATCTCCGCTAACAGCCTCAAATCTACTATCAAATGGTTCGAGTTTTGTACCAGTGGGCTCACATAAGGACCATTTATATGGGTAATTAAAGCGCACTTAGGTGCGCTTTTTCTGTTTAATGGAGATATAATAAGTAATTATTTAAATGGCATCAATATTATCACACGGCATTGAAAGCCCCTTGACCAATGACACGATTGCCCTTTTGTCATAACCGTATAATTCGTGTAGTTGCTGCTGCGTTCCCTGAACGGCAAAGGCATCCGGTAATCCCAGGCGCTTTAAAGTTGAATGGTAACCTTGGTCCACCATAAATTCCATTACGCCACTCCCAATGCCACCTGAAATACAACCATCTTCGATAGTAATCACTTTTGAGAATTGACCAAAAACCTCATGCAGCAATGCCTCATCGAGCGGCTTAAAGAATCGTAAGTCATAATGGGCTACATCCAGTTGATCCAGTTCCATCTCGTTACAGGCTTCTTTTACATATTCACCAACAGGGCCGAGTGAAAGAATAGCGATATCCTTACCAGACCTTATTTTTCTGCCTTTTCCTATTTCTAATTTTCTGAAATCAGAAGCGACCCAATTGCGGATTCCCGCCGCCTTAGGATAACGAATGGCAAATGGCCCGCTTCCTACACTTGCCTGAGCTGTAAAAAGGAGGTTCCTGAAATCTCCCATATCCATTGGGGAAGCACAAGTTATATTAGGCACACATCTAAGGAAAGCAATGTCGAATGCGCCATGATGGGTCGGGCCATCCGCACCTACAACACCAGCCCGGTCAATGCAAAACACAACCCCAAGCTTTTGCAAGGCCACATCGTGGATAACCTGGTCGTAGGCACGTTGTAAAAAGGTGGAGTATATAGTGCAAAAAGGGATCATTCCATCCGCCGCAAGGCCAGCTGAAAAAGTAACCGCATGTTGTTCAGTAATCCCTACATCAAAAACACGTTCGGGCATTTCCTTTTTCATTTTAGTTAGCGCGCTTCCAGATAACATAGCAGGTGTTATTGCCATAATACGCGGATTCTCTTTTGCCAATTCAATCAAGGTGTTGCCAAATACTTCCTGGAAAGTTACAGTTTGATCAGCGGACATAATTTTTTTTGTTGATAATACACCTGTAAGCTTATCAAACGCTCCGGTTGCATGCCATTTCGCTTTATCGCTTATTGCGGGGGCAAAACCTTGTCCCTTATGGGTTACACAATGCAATAACTTTGGACCTGGTATATGCTTCAACCTTTCCAATACAGTGACCAGCTTTTTTAAATCATGCCCGTCAACCGGTCCAAAATACCGTATGTTCAGGGCTTCAAAAAGATTGCTATAACGCAACAGTCCGCCTTTCAAAATCTTTTCAAATTTTCGCACCGTATCCATAGACCATGTGTCAGAATTATTTCCTAACGATAATAGCTTTTTGATACGTAACCTTATTGCATTATAATACTTGTCGGTGCTTAGCTGCTTAAGATAGTTTTGTAATGCTCCTGTATTGGCGTCGATAGACATGTTATTGTCGTTTAATACAATCAGCATATTTGGCTTTTCGTGCCCGGCATTGTTTAATGCCTCAAAGGCTTGCCCCGCAGTCATGGCGCCATCTCCAATAACCGCTATATGCTGGCGCGTGTTTTCTCCCCTGTATTTAGCTGCGATAGCCATACCCAGTATGGCGGAAATGGACGTAGAAGAATGTCCTGTCCCGAAAGCATCAAATTCGCTTTCTTCTATGTTAGGGAAACCGCTGATTCCGCCCAACAACCTATTGGAATGAAAGCGGCCCTTTCTTCCTGTTAAAAGTTTATGTGGATAGGCCTGATGGCCAACATCCCATATCAACTTATCTTCAGGTGTGTTAAAAACATAGTGCAGCGCAACTGTTAATTCAACAACGCCGAGACTGGAACTGAAGTGACCGCCATTTAAGGCTACATGATCAATTAAAAATGTCCTTAACTCTTCACAAATGTTTGGTAAAGACGAAACCGGGAGTGCGCGTAAATCATCTGGCATATTAATATTATAGCTACTTGGCATTCAACAATCTTTTTTTCAAAATTAAAACACTTAAATTTGCAATACAGATACAGGATTTATAAAAATTACCAGCACAGATATGAGGACGTATAAATTTGAGGCGTTTACAGCTGTCTTTGAAAAAAACATCAGGGAAGGCATTTTTAAACCCGGGCACAAATTACCTTCCGTTCGGGAGTTGAAGGAACAATATTACATTAGCATTAGTACCATTCAGAACGGTTATGACTATTTGATCATTAGCGGATTGGTGGAGAGTGTACCAAAATCGGGCTATTATGTCAGCAACAAGCCGAGGGTATCTAATCCTCAGAAGAAAATCAATCATCAACCCGTGATTAGGGACGCTGTTTTCAAACATCATCTTGAACTTACAACCTCGCTTAGGGCTGGGCGAAAATTGTCTGAATTTAATGTAGCCGCCCCTGGAGATCTGTTAATACCACAAAAATTATTGCTCCGTACGATGCAAGAGGTAATCAGAGAGCAAGGCGCAGGCTTATTACGATATTATCCTTCAAATGGCTCAACAGAACTAAAAAACAATATCGTTAATCGCGCAGCTATTTATCAAACCATTATTAATCCTGATGAACTGCTGATTACCGATGGTGCATTGCAGGCATTATATATTGCCTTGTCCGCTACTTGTCATACGGGCGATGTGATAGCTGTTGAAAGCCCCTGTGTGTTTTCAGTTTTGGAAGTTATAAGGGTACTCCAGCTTAAGGTTATTGAAATCCCGGTTGATCTGCATACTGGGTTTGATATCGACTTTTTTAGAAAAGCCTGCCAAAACAATACTGTTAAAGCAGTAATCGTAACACCAAACTTTCATAACCCCACGGGATTGTTGCTTTCAAACGAACAAAAGCGGGAGCTCTTGTCTGTAGCACATCAATACAATGTAGCTGTTATTGAAAACGATATTTATGGAGACCTTAACTTTCACGGGCAAAGACCTTCAACCATAAAAAGTTTCGATGACAGTGGTCTTGTGCTAACTTACTCGTCTTATGCAAAAACATTGGCTCCGGGAATACGCCTTGGCTGGTTAGCCGCCGGGAGGTTCATGCAGCGGGCAGAACAAATCAAATTTGCATTAGGGAGCACTGTTTCTCCCTTGTATCAGGAAACCGTAAACCGGTTATTAACCGGCAGCAGGTATGACAGGCATGTTCGCGCCTTCAGAATGCAGCTGGCGAAAAATGCCTACTTCACTTTTAATTTATTATCCAATTCCTTCCCTGAAAAAACCTCTTTTTTAACACCTGCCGGTGGATACAATATCTGGGCAAAAATGCCAGATGATACTGATATGGCCCAGTTTTATAATCAATGCGATAAGATTGGAGTAAGATTTACACCTGGCTACACTTTTTCATTTTCGGGAGCATTTGATAAGTACTTCAGGGTGGTTTTCGCTGATCAGTTTTCTCCCAAAAGAATAGAGGCGCTTAAACTTGCCGGGAAGCATTTTTAAGTTCAATCTGTACTGGTTTTATTTCTAAAATGTGTACAGCATACTATTCTGAAAAAGCCCGCAATTTTGCTCTTATACTTCTACTTCAAGATATGAATATAATTACAAAATTTACAGTGGCTACAGAACAGGGAATGAACGTTCTTTTGATGCTAACTCGAGAATTGGCGATGGAAAAATTTTCATCCCTTATCGAACAAAAAATAATTGACAACTACATTTCCGAAAAATTTAATGACCAAACGCTTATCAATGAGCTGAACAGCATGTCCAACCAATGGCTGGTAACTTATGTAGATGATAACCCAGCAGGATATGCCAGAATTACATCAAAAGGCAGAAGGCCTTCAACTTTGGATGGAAAGAGGGCTATCCGAATAGCGGATTTCGGGATATTAAAAAAATACACTGATCCTGCTGTAAGCAATTCTTTACTCGAAAAATGCTTAAACGTTTGCAAACCTTATGAAAGCATCTGGATAAATGAATATGTTCAAAACCCCGTTATAAAGCTTTTTGCAAACAAGGGGTTTATTAAACAAAAAGAATCCTGGCAACTCGATGAATTAGCTCTGACATCAGCGTGTTTGATCGCTTAACCAGTCCTATCTACAGATCATACCAAATCTGTTATAAATATATTCTTCCCCTAAAATAATTAGTTGTTCCATGTTCCCTGTATTTAATCGCAAAATCAGGCGCAAGGCAAACTTCTGCTTAGTTGTTTTATATTACATCAAAATGAAATTAGATCGACACCGACCTGTTAACCAACCGTCTGTCACCAACCCTACTGCGCCCTCCATGTTCCTGGTAGTTATTTTATCATTGGCAACTTTTATTATTTTCTTCCAGGGATTTATGGTGGCGCCCATTTTGGCGGGTTTGGCTTCACTCTTTCATGTATCTGTACAGCATGTAAGTTTTATTGAGCCGGCTTATTTATTAGGGTATGGTTTGGTAACACTAGTTTATGCACCGCTATCAGACAAATACGGACGTTTTCCAATTATCGTGTTTTCATTAGTTTGTTTTATTACATTAACTGCCTGTACAGGCTTTTGCCATTCCATTACGCAAATGATCGTTTTGCGATTACTTACCGGTTTCGGTGCTGGAGGCGTGGCTCCGACTACCATCGGTTGGATTGGTGATAGCTTCCCTTATCAAAAGCGCGGCCATGCCTTAGGCATTTTTTTTGGATGCATGGCTGGTGGTATGGCTTTTGGTTCCAGTGCCGGAGCGCTTTTAACGGCCAGGTTAGGTTGGCAGATGATGTTTTGGATTGTTGCAATAATTGGTGTGGGAATTTTATTGGTGTTGGTGATTTATCGTAAAAACTTCCGGCAAAAGATAGTTATACATGCCGATGGTTTCCGTGCTATGTACCGTTCGCTTAAAGAGATCTTGTACTTACCGCGGGGTTGGCGGACTTATCTTTTTGTATTTTTCAACGGCATGTTCCACAGTGGTGTTTTCGCCTGGACAGGATACTTTTTTTACAAAAACTATCATCTTAATCAAAAAGAAATTGGCTTCGCGTTACTAGCATATGGCATACCGGGACTATTATTTGGACCATTACTAGGAAAGCTTGCCGATAAATTTGGCCGCCATAAAATTATCCCGATCGGAATTTTTGTAGGGGCATTATCTGCCATTATATTGGGCATGGATTACTCCTTGTTTATCTCCTGCATTGCTATTGGAACTTTATCTTTGGGCTTTGATTTAACCCAACCTTTATACGCGGCAATTATTACAACCCTTTCCCCGAAAAAAGGAGCAGCGACAGGCTTGTTTGCTTTTTTCCTTTTCATGGGATACGGATTGGGGAGCCTGGTGTTTAGCCTGATCGTAAATATCGGATTGAATCAAACCTTTATGTTATTTGGAGCAGTTGCTGCTTTTGTTGCCTACGTTGCAACTAAAAACTTTAAAGAGGAAAAATAAGGATGCTCGATTTTGAGCTATTGAATATGATGGATACCGTATAGCGATTAACAGCATTGCTATCATTAAACAATCTTAGCTTTTAAAACCCCGTATGATAATGAAAATTTCTATATTAGATTACCTTAAGCACCAGGTGGCCGGCACACTTAGCCCTGATATGGTCACTTATATGAACTATCCGACCGCCATATCGAAAACATTGTTAATGACTATTGTTGCTGTAGATTTAGGAACGGCCACAGTAGCGATTAATGCCGATAACAATATTCATGGTAACCAACAAGGTACCATACATGGAGGATTAATTTGTGAATTGGCAGATGCAGCCATCGGAACAGCACACTCAACCCTAATGGGGGAAGGACAATCTTTCACGTCTATTGAATTGAAAATTAATTTCTACCGTCCTGTGTGGAAATCGAAGCTCAGGGCCATTGCAAAACCTTTACAAAGTGGCAGCACACTTACCCACTACTTTTGCGAGATCATCAATGATGAAGATAAAGTAGTGGCAACAGTTACCAGTACGGTAATGACCTTAAAAGGAGACAAGGCAAAAGGCAGATGAAATTGATGATTCAATTTCATCTGCCTTTTAAATAGTGATGTTTACTGCTGTATTATTTTAAAGCTGTTTGTGTCAATGATTGCTTTCGAAATTCATGCGTTTATCATCAAATATAATAAGGCTTTTAGATATTAATAGCTCCCTGACCTGAAGCGATCAGGTAGGCGTCTTTTAAAGCTTCCGAATAAGTAGGATGGGCGTAACTGATGCGGAACATATCCTTGGCAGTAACCTCATACTCCATAGCCACAACAGATTGGGCAATCACATCCGCTGCACGGGGCCCGATAATATGTACACCAAGTATCTCACCGTATTTTGGTGACACCAATACCTTCACAAAACCGTCGGTATCCATAGAAGCCCTTGCGCGGGCACTTGCCGAATAAGGGAACTTGCCGGTTCTGTACTCCACTCCCTGTGCTCTTAATTGTTCTTCTGTAGCACCAACTGATGCAACCTCAGGCCAGGTATAAACAACCCCGGGAATTAGGTTATAATTGATATGTGGCTTTTGTCCGTTGATTACTTCGGCAACAAAAGTGCCTTCATCCTCAGCTTTATGAGCCAGCATTGGACCATGGACAACATCACCAACAGCATAGATATTTGATACATTGGTCTGCAGTTGGTTATTTACAAATACTTTACCGTTTTTCTCCATTTGTATGCCTGCTTTGTCAAGATTCAAGCCGTCTGTATAAGCGCTGCGGCCAACCGCAACCAAACAATACTCTGCGGTAATTATACCTTCCTTACCCGTTTTATCCAAAAGCTTTACAGATGCCGCCTCACCTAGATTAGAAGCAGATTGCACTTTACTACTTAATAGTATTTTGATGTTAAGCTTCACCAAAGATTTGTATAGAGCTTTTCCCAGCTCTCTGTCCATTGTTGGAATAAGCGAGTCTGTATATTCAATAATGGTTACTTCTGTACCAATACGCGCGTAAACAGAGGCCAGTTCTACCCCAATAACACCCCCTCCGATAATGATCATCGATTTAGGTTGCGCTGTTAAGGATAAACTTTCAGTAGAGGTGATAATCCGTTTCTTGTCGATGATTACACCGGGTATTGATGATGGTTTTGATCCCGTTGCAATTACAAAATATTTGGAGGTAAGTATAGCCTGCTTATCACCGGAACTAACCGTTAAATGGGTGCTGTCTAGAAAGCTGCCCAAGCCCTGGTGCACATCAATCTTGTTTTTTTTCATCAGGTAAATCAAGCCCGAAGTATTTTGGCTGATCACGCCGGCTTTTCGTCTGATGAATTGTGTAAAATCTAAAGCGAGTTCACCATTAAGGTTAATCCCATGTGTTTTAAACTGTTCTTTGGCCTGGTGGTAATGCTCGGTACTATCCAGCAGCGCTTTTGCCGGGATACAGCCCACATTGGTACAAGTTCCGCCCAGCGTAGTATACTTTTCTACAATGGCTACTTTATAGCCCAGTTGTGATGCACGGATAGCGCCGCTATAACCACCGGGGCCTGATCCTATAAAGATCACATCATATTGATTTTCCATAAATTGAGTTGTTATTGTTATTGAAATTACGGCGTCAAATAATTTGAATAGAAGCCGGTCACGAGTCGGTTGATATTCAGATCAGGATCAGTTGCTCAGGTTCTCAACCTTAATAATTCCCTGTAATAGCAGTTAACGCTTTGCATAGTAATTCTATTTCGTCATTAGTATTATAGTAATGAACTGATGCTCTTACTACATCAACCAGTTCGTTCTTATTCATGTAAAAAAATGTTGACCTAGCCAGTCCTACAGAAACATTGATGTTTTTTTCGGAAAGTTCTGCTTTGATTACCTGGCTTGCTAAACCATTTACCGAGAAGGTTACAATTCCACATTGCAATGTTCCGCTATCGTGAATGGTTACGCCTTCAATCTTTTTTAACTGGCTTCTCATTTCTTCTGCCAGCAGATGTATCCGCTGCCAAATCCGGTCTACGCCTATGGTTAATGCGTATTCAACAGCTTTCCCTAATCCGAGGGTTAATGCACGGCTTTTTTCATATAATTCAAATCTTCTGCCATCGGCTCTGATCTGGTAACTGTCTTCGCTCGTCAATTCAGCCGTATGACCGTCAATTAACAGCAGTTCCAGCTGATCCTGAATTTCTTTTTTAACAAATAAAAACCCCGTTCCACGAGGCGCCCTAAGGTACTTACGGCCGGTAACCGATAAAATATCACAGCCAATCTCTTTAACATCAATCGGCATCTGGCCTACAGTTTGGCAGGCATCAACCATATACAATACTCCATATTTACGCGCAATCTTACCAATTTCAATTATCGGCAATACCGTTCCGGATGTAGATGGAATGTGTGTAATCGCAATCAATTTAGTGTCAGCGGCAATGGCATCTTCCAATGCCTGCAACTGGAAATTACCGTGCTCGTCATTTGGTATCACATGCATCTTTATGCCCTTGATTTTTTTAAGGTGAATAAAGCCGATCAAATTGGTAACATATTCCATCTCTGAGGTGATAATTACATCACCTGCTTTAAACCTAATGCCGTTATAAGCTAACCCCGAGGCAGTACTGGCATTTTCAACGATAGCAATTTCGTCACGTTCCGAATTAATCAGCCGGGCAATCAGGTCGTATGTGTAATCTAATTCTTGTTTGTATTTAAATTCTGCTTCATAACCGCCGACAATTGCTTCTTCGCGGAGATAATTAATAACTGTATCGACAACAATATTTGGATTTAAAGATGATCCTGCGTTGTTAAGGTGGATATTTTCTGATGTTCCACTGGTTTCTTCCCTGAATTTTGACAGCTCCTGCTCTGTAATTATGTTAATTTGTTGCATTCTTGATATCGTTTTACGGAACAAAGAAAGTGTTAATTTATAGTTGATGACAGGCACAGAAATTACATTTTTAACAGTAACAGATTTTATTATTTTATAATCCAACTATAACAGACTACTTTTACTTCTGAATATCCCTAATGTTTTGATTGAAAAATGAAAGAACATGCATACCTAACCCTGGCCAATCAAATTGAGAGGCTGATTGATGAAGGCATCTATAAAGCTGAAGAAAAGCTACCCTCTCTCCGAAGTTTACATAAGGAGAATGGTTTAAGTATAGGAACTATCTTGCAAGCTTTTAACCACTTGATGGATAAGGACCTGATTCATTCTGAGGAAAAGTCAGGCTATTTTGTTAATCACCGTTCTGGGAAAGAACTTCCCTTACCAATGCCTATGCCCATGACCTTATCTGAACGGACGTGCAAAATCGACAAGTTGTTACAAAACCTTTATCGCGACGGCAATAAAAGAACATTTGTATCATTCGCCAATGCACTTCCCGACAACCGGCTCTTACCGTTTAACAGTATCAAAAGAGCTATTCAACAGGTATCGCGGGACAGTAGCGGCAGCTATTTAATGCTGGAGGACCGCAGAGGTAATGCAGCCCTACGGCAGGAGATTGCCAAAAGGTCGTTTTTATGGCAGGGCAATGTGCATGCAGATGATTTACTGATCACTAACGGCGCCCTCGAAGCCATAGTATGCTGCCTAAGGGCAGTAACCCACGAAGGCGATACTGTACTGATTCAGGACCCATGCTATTTTGGGATTATGCAGGCGCTGGAATGTTTAAATCTAAAGGTCGCCACTATTCCATCGCATCCCGAAACAGGCATTGATATAGCTCAGCTTAAAACAGCCTGCGAACAATTAAATATTAAAGCATGTATTTTGGTCAGCAATTTTAATAACCCTGATGGGGCATGTTTGGATAGCAATAAAAAGAGAGAGATTGCGGCTTTTGCCAACAGCCAACAGATCCCGGTTATTGAAGATGACCTTTATGGGGACTTGTTTTTTGAAGGAAGCCGACCAGATACGATAAAGGCGTATGACAATGAGGGCTGGGTGATGTATTGCAGCTCGTTCACCAAATCGCTTTTACCAGGCTTTCGCTTAGGTTGGTGCATAGCCGGACGGTTCAGATACGAAGTCGGGCGCATCAAATCAATGTATAACGGCTCAACTTCCACATTTACACAACATATTGCCGAGCAATTGCTAAGCGGGGGAATTTATGACCGTCATTTAAAACAAATCAGAATTGCTCTACAGAAAAATCTGATCCGAACCAGAACGCTTATTGAGCACCATTTTCCGCACGGCACAAAAATCAGCAGGCCTAAAGGTGGGCTTGTTTTGTGGGTGGAATTGCCGGAAACAATAAATACAGCAGCGTTACAAAACACCGTATTTGACTATGGTATCAGCTATGCACCGGGTGAATTGTTTTCTGCAAAAGGAGATTATAAGCATTATCTCCGTTTAAGTTTTTGTAACCTTTGGGAGCCTAAAACAGAAACAGCGTTGATAAAGTTGGGAGCGTTATTTAGCGTACCTCAAACATCCTCTGAAAAAAGCGTGGGCGTTGCCAGCTTATGCTAACATATTCAAAATTTTCATACCATGAGAAATATGTAATTTGGCTTACCAAAACA
Source organism: Pedobacter miscanthi (assembly GCF_032678605.1). Taxonomy (GTDB): domain Bacteria; phylum Bacteroidota; class Bacteroidia; order Sphingobacteriales; family Sphingobacteriaceae; genus Pedobacter; species Pedobacter miscanthi_A. Next base: position 22,465 of record NZ_JAVTSU010000025.1, on the reverse strand, counting down.
TCCGGTAAAAAAACAGAGCGGTAATTAGAAAATTGAAAACAACGATACCATACCTGAGCTTTACCGGGTCTAACTTTTTTGAAAACAGCGCTCCTAGATAACCACCTGCAATACTTGAAAACATCATTGCTAGGGTTTGCGGCCAGATAACTTTTCCACTGATCATAAATAATAAAACCGCCACCCCGTTTGCCAGGAATACAAAAAATGTTCTGTTGGCAGTCATTAACTTTATATCAGTAATGCCAAAAATAGTCCATACGGCCATCATCATAATACCTACTGCACCACCAAAATAACCACCATAAACACCCAGTAAAAGTTGCCCAACATAAACCATTTCAGGTCCGATATTAACTCTTTTGCGAAGAAGATTGCCTGCACGTGCGCCAAAAGCAAACGTAATGGCACTGGTGAGTAACAACCACGGAACGATAGCATTGAAAGCAGATGATGGTGTGTACAATAATAACCATGAACCTGTTGCCCCACCCAGTAATGTCAAAAGTATCATAGCTAACCATGATACTTTTGCAAATGGCTTTAAATGTTCCTTATAAACTATGGTGCCTGCCGCAGCACCTGGTATTAGTGCCACGGTACTTGATGCGTTGGCATTTATAGGTGGCAAACCAGCGTAAACCAATGCCGGGAACGTGATGAAAGATCCGCCTCCTGCTATAGCATTTATTGCCCCCGCAGCAAAACCTGTTATGATAATTAGAAAAAAGTGATTCAAGGTACGTGGTTTCTTATTGAATTTACATTACTGGTACAAGTACAAACTATTATAAATCTGTTCTGTCTCCATGGGCTTTCGGTTCTGAAATAACAAGTATATGCAAATCGTCCGTTCCCTTATTAAATATATGGTGTTTAATTCCCCTCGCAATATGAATCGACTGGCCCGCACTCACAAACGCTGTTGTATTATCTACAACAAACCCCGCCTTGCCAGAAAGGATGTAAAAAACCTGTTGGGCATGATGATGATAATGCAGTTGCTCGGCAGTTCCCGGCGGCATGCGCTCTTGAATTATACTTAAGCTATCAGATTTAAGCAAATGCCAGCCCTCGCAATTATCTCCCCAAATGTAATGTTCTGCGTTTTTAGTAGAGGTGATCATAAATCTAGTTTTAGTGCCAATAATTTAATTTCCATACTAGGGCTTAACAAAGATCATCATTCGTTAAAGACGAAGACAAATACAGATGCCAGATACTTTACCATAACAGATTTAAACTGTTACAGTGAAATATCCAAATGCTGTACCGGTTTTTATTTAAACAGCGTCCCGATCTTCGCCAAGAAATAAACTGGCATGTTGGGTTTTAGTAAAAATTACAGGTGGTGGGCGCTTCTCCTCATCTCTTCAGGGGTTTTCTTATCGGTTATCGATATTTTCATTGTAAATGTGGCTATCCCATCTATCAAAAAAGGTATCCATGGAACTGATGGTGACAGCCAATTATTTATTGCCCTATACCTCATTGGCTATGCATCGTTCCTGATAACTGGAGGGCGAATGGGCGATCATTTCGGCAGAAAAAAAGTGTTTATAATCGCGATGCTGGTATTTACTAGCGCTTCTGTTGTTTGCGGAGTGGCACAAACGCCAACGGAGCTAATTACGGCCCGTTTTATTCAGGGTATTGGTTCTGCGTTTATGGTTCCCCAGGGTATTGCTTTGATACAGATCCTTTTTCCCGAACATAACGAAAGAATAAAAGCTTTGGGCGTTTATGGTAGTATTGCCGGTACTGCATCTGTTATAGGACAATTTTTAGGTGGCTTGCTACCTGATATACATTTCATTGCTGCCGGGTGGCGGTTGATCTTCCTGATTAATCTTCCTATTGGACTTTTGGCAATAGCTTTATCCGCAAGGTTCCTAAAAGAAAGTAACCAGAAAAAAGCGGTCAAATTTGATTATTCAGGTATTGCCATTTTAAGTATTGCGTTGGTAAGTTTTACTTATTTGCTGATCCGCGGACGCGAACTGGGATGGCCACTTTGGAGCATTTTACTGATGATCGGCGCACTTTTGATGATCTGGTTTTTTATCAGCGATCAAAAGAAAAAATTGGCATCCGGTAACGATCCGCTTATCAATGTGGAACTGTTCAATTACAAGGATTTTAATATTGGTCTTCTTGCTGTTTTCTTTTATTATCTGGTCCAGGAGTCATACTTTTTTGTCAATACCTTATTATTTCAAAATGGACTTGGCATTAGCTCATCACAAACCGGGATTTTATTCGCCTGCCAGGGCATTGGCTATGTTGTCGCCTCGTTGTTATCAATCCGGCTTGTTGGTGTTTTTGGAAAGCGGGTATTACAATCTGGAGTCTTACTGATGATTGTAGCATTAGTTTTCCATGTAATTGTGTTAGAAGCTAAAGCTGTTAATCAGTTGGCGTTAATGATTGTTTTATTTGGTTATGGCATTGGCTGCGGTTCTGTATTGCCATCGTTACTAACCATTACTCTAAGAAGAATTCCCACTCATTTTGCCGGCGCAGCTTCAGGCACTTACTCAACCGTTCAGCAAACAGCCATTGCCTTAGGCGTTGTTGTAGTAGTTGGGTTGTTTTTGTATGTATTGTCTGGGCACAAATCCTTATCCGGATATCTGCATGCCTATCGGCTGGCAACGGCTTGTAACATTTTATTTTTAATGGCTGTTGCATTTTTTCTTTGGTTGATCCCGGACAAGGAAGACTAATTTTATAATTTATCAACTTTATGAAAAATACCATTTACATTATCGGTTACGGCGCTGTTGGCAAGGCGTTGGCTGTTTGCCTTAAACTTAGTGGAAAAGATGTTGTCATCCTTCGTGGAAGAACCGACAATAGTCTCACCCATTTCGAAAGTATCCGGTTAACCATGCCTGATCAGCCTTTATTGGAAGCTCAAATAGAGATTAGTAAGCTTCATCATTTCCAGCAATTGGATGGTATTATTGTTCTGGCCAATAAGTCACACGGGAACGAACAGTTAGCTGATCTATTAAAAGGTAAGACTGGAAATTCTCCGATCGTGCTTTACAAAATGGGTTGGGTGTTGAAAAGGTATTTGTACAAAGTGGTTTTGCAGAAGTTTATCGTTGTGTCCTCTTTATTACCAGTCAGGTAGTTTCTGTTAACAATGTAAGTTATAAACCCGTTGCCGTTTCACCTATAGGTAACGTTAGCCCTGTAGCTTCAAAATTAAACGAAGTTGTCGAAGCATTGAATACTAGTTTATTTCCTTTCAAAGCAGAAGTCGCTGTTGATGCTATCATTTGGAAAAAGGCAATCGTTAATAGCGTGTTCAACTCTGTGTGTCCCTTGCTAAATATTGATAACGGGATCTTCCTGCGCAACGCGGCCGCAATGGTAATTGCTAAACGGGTCATTAAAGAATGTGTTGGGATTGCACAAGCAAAAGGCATTACATTAACAGATGAAGAAGTTACCGATAGCCTTTTATTAATTAGCAGGCTGTCTAACGGTCAATTCATATCAACTTTGCAGGACATCAATAATAAACGAAGAACCGAAATTGACACGTTGAATTTCCAGATCGTTGAGATAGCAAAAACATTAAACAAAGAAGATTCAGTTCAGGAAACACGTTTATTGGGAGAACTTGTTAAAATAAAATCGCAATTGAATATATAAAAGAGATGATTTGATTTTAAATTTAGTATCGCTACTTCTATAGGTTTATGAAAAATTTAGATGAGCATATCACTCAAAAGTTTCAAATCATATATCAATTGGTTCGAGTTTTTACCCAAGGGTTCACGGTACATTTGTGAACCTATCAGGACTCGAATCATTAAAGCCTCGTTTGTAAGTTTTATTTACGGTACGACATCGCAAACACGGAAACCTCAGTGAGCTTATCTTCTGATAGATTATATTTTCTCTTCAGCTCGGCGTATGAATGATTGTCCAAGCGGTTGACCATCGCTTGGTGTTCGGGGCCGAAATCGGGATGTGCCGCGTCTGCTCTGTGAATGTTATCGAGTTCTATCTTTTTTAAAAGTTCGAAAAGGCTGCAAAGTTCAAGCCCTCTTGTTTTTAGGTAGCTTTTCAGTATTTCATGTTCAATTTCATCTTTGCTTTTTACCTTATCGCCTATGTTATTAAGCGCGGTAATTTTAAAACTGTTGAAGCACACCATGGGCACCGAATCCATAGGACCTTTGATCAGCATGGCTATCCAATCAGCCTTATCCTTATAAGCTTCCTTTGATGTAAATAGATATATGCCTATCACTGTGACACGGTCATGGTCAGAAAAAATACCCTTGTCCTTATTGCGATTATAGATATCCGTTACTGTATTTTCAATGCTTCCTCTGTATACACAGAGTCCGTGTACACCGCATATTCATCGAGTTGCTCCTTGCCAGGCGTTTCTGTCTTAACCTCGTTGATCATTTCGAAATGAACCGGCAATGCTTTTGCTTCTGATCTTTGTTCAGTTTCTTCGGTATTATTTTCCTCTGGTTTCGGATTTGTACAGCTTAAACCAAATGAAATCAGAAGGACAAAAATAAGTAGCCTATTTATGGAATTGTTCTTAGTCAGTTTCATGGTATAGTTGGTTTTTTCTGTCTCAAATTAAGCGATAAAAATCAGAATGAGATACGGATTCTCGTAATTCATCTTCAATTATCTAGTTTGAGCTGCTGACATTTTTATTGTGAAAATAATATTGCTAAATGAGCACCTAACTGTTTTGCATGATTGTAACAAATACAAAATAAATCAAAAAACACCTCGAAATATTTGCTAAGTTCAACAGGACCCGTACATTTGCAGTACATTAAAATTCGTTAAAACGAATCAAATCAAGTCAAAACGAGCATTGCCCAAATCATAGCCCTGTTTTGAGAAACCTACAAAAAACAGCCTTGAAGACGCTTTAAACATATCAGGTTCGAGTCCCAGCGGGATCACGAAAAGCCTCACAGAAATGTGGGGCTTTTTTGTTAAAATTAATTAAACTTTTTCAGGTGCAGGGAATTGTTTCTGCCACATACTCGTGTACATCCCCTTTAATTTTAGGAGTTCTTGATGCGTTCCTTCCTCTATTAACTTTCCTTCTTTTAACACTACAATTTTATCTGCATTTACCACCGTACTTAAGCGGTGTGCAATTAAAATAATGGTTTTTCCATTTTCCCTGAGTAAAGAAATTGCATGATGGATGTGTTCTTCTGAAGAAGAATCGAGCGAAGAGGTGGCTTCATCCAGAATCAGAATTTCAGGATCACGGTACAAAGCCCTGGCAATCGCCAAACGTTGTCGCTGTCCACCAGACAGGTTGGTTGCATTTTCGCCCAGATAGGTATCAAATCCATTTGGCAACCGCTCAATAAAATCCATGATATGCAATTGCGCACAAATCCGGATAATTTTTTTCATATCCGGCTCCATCTCCCCCACAGCAATATTATCAATTACATTGCCGGCAAAAAGATGCACATCCTGCGGAACCACGGCAACCAGTTTCCTCAAACTTTCATTGGTAAGGTAATTGATATCAAACTCACCCATCATGATGTTGCCCGATTGAAGCGGATATATATTCTGAAGCAGCGAAAGTAAAGTGGTTTTCCCCGATCCGCTTTCGCCTACCACAGCAGTAATTTTCCCCTTTGGTACATGCAGGTTAAAACCATCAAATACGGTTACACGGGTACCATACCTGAAATTTACATTCCTGAATTCAATGTCTCCTATCATATCGGGTGTTAAATCCGTTCTGTTTTCCGTTTTTTCGCGCTCCAGGTCCATAATTTCGAATAACCTGTCGGCAGCAATGCGTGCATCCTGAAAAACCTTATTCATGCCGATTAAACTAATTACCGGACCAGTAAAATAACCTATAATGGCATAAAATGATAAAAGCTCGCCGGGGGTAATCATATTCTGAAGCACAAAACTTGCACCTGCCCATAACAAAATCACAGCAAAAATGCTGGAAATAAAACCACTTGCATTGCCTACCAGCAGCGAATTTGTACCCGAAGTATAAACTGTTTTTAACAGGTTAATAAACCTGATTTCGGTTTTAAGGTTCGAAAAATTTTCTAGCCCGAAACGTTTAATCGTACTTACCGAATTTACCGATTCTACCAGTTGGTTCTCCAGTTCAGCGCTTTTTTCCATCAACTGGCGCTGTGTGGTTTTATTTAAGCGGTTAGATATATAATAAACCAGGGCATACAACGGCACTACGGTAAGCATAATCAGCGCCAGTTTCCAATAATAGGTAAACATTAGTGCGAAAGAAAAAATCAGGATAAAAATATTTACCGCAAAGCCAACCAATACATCATTTATAAAAGCCCTGATTTTAACCGCGTCATTCATCCGTGAAATGATCTCCCCTACACGCATGGTATCAAAAAAAACCTGAGGAAGTTTTAGCAAATGTTTATAATAGCCCAAAATCAACCTCGCATCAATCTGCTGTCCGGTTTTAATGGTTAACAGGGTTTTAGCGTAGTTGATAAAAATCTGCACCAAAATGATGATGATCATCACTGTACCCATTAAATTAAGGAGATTGGTATTTCCTTCGGGCAGCACATTATCTACAATTTTCTGAAGAAATATGGAGGTAGATAAACCCAGAATGGTATAAAAAATAGCACCGACCAAAACCTGAATCAGAACCGATTTATGGGGCATTAACAGATAAAGAAAACGTTTTTCGAGAGAGATCCGTTCGGTACCTGCTGTAAAATCATCTCCGGGTAAAAGCATGATCAAAACACCGGTCCATTTTTGCCTGAACTCGTCAGGAGTTAACCTTTGCATTTCTCCGTAAGCAGGATCCATTACCTCTACATAAGATTCGGAAATGCTGTAAAGCACGATATAATGTGCTATGTTATTGTGGTTTACGTGGGCAATAACGGGCAGTGGAATGGTAAAAAGATTATCGTAACTGGCTTTTACACCTTTTGCAGAAAAACCAAGTCTTGCAGATGCTTCAATCAAACCCAATACATTGGTCCCTTTTTTATCCGTAGAAGCATACTGGCGAATTCGCGCAATGGGCATATCCAATCCGTAGTGAATAGCAATAGAGGCCAGGCATGCCGCACCACAATCGGTAACATCATGCTGTTTGATAATGGTCTTTTTGGCTTTTTTATCTGATCTTAAAGCCTTAAAAAATTGTTTGATGCTGCTCATAGGCCTGTTACCTGGGTTTCTTTACTTTGAGGAATTACATTCGGGTTTAACCAATCGTCCGCTTTATCATAAAGCAATTGAAAAAGTGTTCTGCGGGTAACAAAAAAACGAGCCTGTAAGGTCATCCCCTTTTTTATCGTGCCGATATAACCATTCCGTAGTTTTAAACTGTTTTTATCCAGCAGGCACCTTACTTTAAAAAAAGGCTGTGCGCCGTTCTGCATAAAAACGTCGCTCGAAATGGATATTACTTTACCGGTGGCCATTCCCCATTCATTATAATTATAGGCATCAATCTGAAACCGGGCTTTGGTACCCACACGCAACAAACCAATATCTTTTGGCTGTACGTAAGTTTCAGCAATTAAACCCGAATCTGGTGATATCTCGCCCAAAATTTCGTTTGCCGAAATCGAACTACCCGGCTGAATTCCCTTGAGTTGCTGTACAGTACCGGTTAGCGGGGCTTTAATGGTATAAAATTCCTTTTCTTCTTCGTACTGGCGGTCTCTGGAGCCCAGTTGCTGGCTTTGGATATTCAACTGGTTCAATTCGGTTTGCCATTTGCTTCCCTGCTCCTCGCCGATTAGGGATAACTCATTAAATACATTATCTTTTTTGAGTTTAACTTCATCATATTCTAATGCAGAAACGGCCCTTCTTTTATATAGATAAGCATAACGGTCGTAATTTTTATAGGCAAGCTGATACCGTGCTTTGGCCTCGGTAACCCGTTGCATAAATAAACTGTATTGCTGTCCGTAAACACCAGATTTTAAAGGTAATTTTTTCGACCAGTCATTCCTTTTATAGGCATTAATCAATAAGCCTAAATCATATAACTGGTCTTCCACATCAGTTTGTTGAAACTGGTTCAGGGCATCCTGACTTTCGATATTTTCTTTTTTGATGGTGAGTAAAACCTGGCCGGCTTTAACATGCATATTCTCTTTGATAAAAAGCGAATCGATACGCCCGGCCACTAAGGGTTTAATTTCATTGCGTTCGGCAGTTGGCCTGAACAAACCTGTACTTTTAACATTAACATCTACCCTGATCAGGAAGATGGCTAAAAAGGCAACGATTAATACTGTCAGCATTACCTGGTATATGATTTTAGTGTAGGAATTATGGCTATGAAAATGGTATTCGGCCGTATTTTCAATTACTTCTTTCGGAAATATATATTTATCGCTATCCATATCTAAAATTATATACGCATTTAAGCCTGTTTAGTTTTCTTAATAATAGAAAAGCTGATAAAAAGCCTTTTCATACTTGATTATTATTGTTTTTGACCCAATAAACCAAGGTTTAACCCAATGTTATTTCCTATGGATAGTGTGGTAGTGCTTTTATAATCACCATGGCTCCTGGTAAAGGAAATGCTTAGTAAACTATCCGTTGTAGATGTAAGTGATAAGCCCATGGTGCCCTGGCTGCCATCAAATATCCCTCCACCATTAATGGTTACAAGTTCTTTTTCTGATAAATTTTTCATGATATTCCGATTTAAATTGAATGGAAAAAGGAGGATAATCGCTTTTATCCTCCTTTTTCACTACTAATTAGTTATTATTTGCTTAAACTATCGAATAAGCCACTTAAGCTACCACCGATGTTGTTACCAATGGAGAACGAACTCGCACTGGCTTCATCACCATCTTTACTTGCGGTTTGGAACGATAATAAGTTACCAATTCCGATTGATCCTAATAAACCACCTTTGTTTGATGAATCATTGTTACCAAATAAACCACCACCATTAATCTCTTTCATTTCTGTTAAATTCAATTCTTGCATTTTCATAATAAATAGATTTAATAAGCCTACACTGTTATAGGTTTTCAGCATCCCCTAGTTGGCTTTCATAGCCGTTTAATTGATAAACGCATTAGTTTAGTGATTGGATTTTATGAAACCAGTGTTTCAAACAACAACGCAGAATACAATAAACTATCTGGTTGTCAGTTTATTAAAACAATTTTATAGCCCTTGATGTTACGCGTAAATGCATAAAAAAAAGGACCTCCGAAGAAGTCCTTTTTTATAAATTGAGTTTTAAGTCAAATTAGCTGGTTAAGCTTTTAAATAAACCTTCTAGGCTTCCACCAATGTTATTCCCTAAAGAGAACGAGGTTTTACTCGATTCATCTCCGTCTTGGGTTTCATTTGAGAATGATAACAAATTACCAATTCCGATTGATCCTAACAGACCGCCTGAATTTGACGAATCATTACCACCAAATAAACCACCACCGTTGATTTCTTTCATTTCGTTTAAATTTAACTCTTGAAGTTTCATAACGTTTTCTAATTTTAATAATGCCTACTCTATTTGAGGTTTTCGGCTACTCCTTTTATAAACCGGCGTTAATTGCCGGGGTTATTTAAGAAACGAAGCTAAGTAGCTTAAAGTTTTTATAAAACCCTGATTAGCAACTCGCAAAAAGAATATATTAAACCATTGAGTTGTTATTTTTGATATAACAATTTTAACACTGCGCCGTTTCGCGCGAACATATAAGCATGCGATTTTAATAAATGGGAAAACATTTTTTTAGCTTGATGTAAGCTTTTTTATATGCCCGATTTTAAAACTATCTCTAAAATGCGCAAACCATACTCCATTGATCGTGTTGTATCCGCAGAAACTTACTATAACATATGGAAAATTTTACGATGCTCCAGTATTTTCAGTGGTATTATCCTTCGGATGGCTCACTCTGGAAAAAATTAAAGGATGAGGCGACAGAATTAAAAGCTTTTGGGATTGATACGTTGTGGCTTCCTCCGGCACATAAAGGCATGGAAGGTAACACCTCAACAGGTTACGATTCTTATGATCTGTACGATCTTGGTGAATTTGACCAGAAAGGAAGTGTGAGGACAAAATATGGCACCAAGGCCGAATTACTTGAAGCGGTACGCGCTGCACAGGATGCCGGATTGCAGGTATATATGGATATTGTGCTAAATCACCTTGGTGGTGCAGATGAAACGGAGACCGTAACCGTTAGAAAAGTTGATCCGGAAAACAGGAATAACTTTATCTCTGAACCTTATGAAATTGAGGCTTATACCCGTTTTACCTATCCGGGCAGGGCGAAAAAACATTCGGCCTTTGAATGGGATTTTCAATGTTTTGCAGGTGTCGATTTTGATAACAAAACGGGTGAAACAGCAATATTCAGCATCCAGAACCAATATGGAGAAGGCTGGCAGAATGTACTGGACAAAGAGAACGGAAATTATGATTACCTGATGCTTACGGATATTGATTACCGAAATCCACATGTGCGGGCGGAGGTTAAAAACTGGGGCGAGTGGCTCCACGAAACCATTAAATTTGATGGTTTCAGGCTTGATGCCATTAAACATATGGACCCGCAGTTTTATAATGAATGGCTGGATCATATCAGGGAGAAAACAGGGAAAGAATTGTTTACTGTAGGCGAATATTGGTCGCCTTATGATTTAGGCTCATTGCTTGAATATATCGACATTACCGAAGGTCGCATGTCGCTTTTTGATGCTCCTTTGCAAGGGAACTTTTCACGCGCATCTAAAGAAGGTAATGCCTTTAATATGAGTGAAATTTTTCAAAACACTTTGGTAGAGGTTAAACCGGAACTTGCAGTAACCCTGGTTGAAAACCACGATACCCAACCGCTGCAATCGCTTGAACAAACGGTAGACCATTGGTTTCGTCCCTTGGCTTATGCGCTGATCTTGTTGCGCAATACAGGCTATCCATGCATTTTTTACCCTGACCTTTATGGTGCCAAATATAGCGACATGGGAAATGATGGCAATGAACATGAAATTGTGCTTGAACCCGTAAATGAAATACAAACCATGCTCGGACTAAGAAAACATGAAGTACATGGCATACAGCGTGATTATTTTGATCATCCAAATTGTATTGGCTGGACCTTATCGGGCGATGAGGAACATGCGAATTCAGGGATTGCAGTCTTAATTTCTAATGGTGATGAAGGTTATAAAGCGATGGAAATAGGTCAGCATTTTGCAGGCAGGGTTTTCCGCGACAGGCTAAATAATGTGGATACAGAAGTGGTGATTGATGAAAATGGCTGGGGAGATTTTCTGGTAAGTGCCGGATCGGTTTCGGCCTGGACAGCAGATTAAGAGCCATTCTATTAAATCAGCGTAGCATAAAAAGGAATTATTTTATTAAAAGAACTAAAAGAATAGATCATGAAAAAAGAACTTTTATCAGAGAACGTTAAAATTTTTATGGATTACGCCATAGATACGGTTAAAGCAATGGATGGTGCACCAGAGCACAATGAAGAGGAAAAAGCAGGCATAATAACCAGGATTACGCAGCTCAAGGCTTATCTTAACGATGTTGAGCAGTCTTATCTGGAGAATGCACCTGCAGATAATTCTTCATCTGTTGATCCTGAATATATTGCTGAGGCTGGCCATAGTTAATAAGCTCAGATACTGTTGAAAACTAGAAGTCGTCATTTCGAGCGGAGTGCAACGCAGTCGGGAAATCTATAGTAGATCTCTCCATTGCGCGGCGTTTCAGTCGAGATGACGAACTTTCTATGGGGATTTACTTAATGCAATAAACATTAAGATTCCCGCTTGCACGGGAATGACAATTTTTTATTTAACCTTATCCCTTTGTTTCGGGTTGCTCAGTTTCAATGTATCTATTCTCCAAAGTACCATCGCTATAAAGCTTTAAAATAGCATAACCCGGAGCAGTTTCCTGATAATAATAGGGTGCTGCAGATTTTTTATCTCCTTTACCCCACCAAAATCCACTCATGGCGCCATTGCAATAATATTCTACGCCGTTATACCAGGCCCGATCCAACAAATGCTGGTGACCGCTGAGGCAAACCTTCACTTTATCTTTATGTTTGTAGAACAACTGTTTTAATTCTTTATGGTCGCCGTGCTGGCCACCCTCCCATGTGCCGGTAACGGTTAAGATCGGGTAATGCGACATCAGCAGCACCGGGGTATTGGCTGGTAAACGTTCCAGTTCATTTTCAAGCCATTTGTACTGTTCGGTATCTAAACTGGTGTTTTTATTGTTGCCATCCAGAATAATAAAGTGCCAGCCTTTTTTAGAAAAACTATAATAGCGGTTAGGAATTTTTAACCTTTTAACCACGTAATCTTTACCATACATTTCATCGGCGGTAGAAGGTGCTGCCCACCAAATGTCGTGATTACCAATACAACTGTGCACTTCATACCCGTCAATTTGCTTGATGCAGTTATCCCAGATTGACCATTGTTCGGTTACGCTTTCACGTTTAATATCTTTGTAATCAGCCGCATGAATGCTATCGCCACCATTTAAAAAGAAATCAACTTTCAACTTTTTAATTTCTTTCAGGCTTTTTTCAAACCTTGCAGGTGCATCATCGCCACTTCTAATGTGTACATCAGTAACGTGTGCAATTGTTAATACAGGTTTACGGTTGTTGCTTTTTTCTGCTGCCGGGGCTGCTAAAGCTATATTTTTTAAATCACCAAGTACGAGTGCTGCCGTAGCCAGCGGAATCGACTTTAATAAATTTCTTCTTTTCATATGTGTGTTATTTGTTTTAATTGAGGATTTTTCATAAAAGCATTGCTTATCAGAATCTAATTAAGTCCTTCGACAGGCTGCCATTGACAGACACCATAGTAAGGTCGTCATTCCCGCGCAGGCGGGAATCTAATGCAACCTGCAACCCCTACCAAGGCATTACGATTGCCAGTCGGGCTGGCAATGACGATTCTACGCACTATCATTAAACCTCCAATGTATTTGCAAAATTCTAAGCTCTATCAATGACAGACACCATAGTAAGGTCGTCATTTCCACTGCGATCGAAATGACGATACCACGAAGCCATTTACCTTTTTACCCATCTGTCATTAATATTGATTTTATACCATAGATTATCCCTCAGGATGACAGATTAAACAATAAGATCGTCATTGCGAGAAGGAATCCCGAATTTTCGGGAAAGCGATCTTTGTAACAAAGATTGCTTCGCCGGCTGAAAAAGCCTTCTCGCATTTGACGATTTATCTTGGTTTTTATACCATAACTATTCCTTAGAATGACAAGTTTGTTTTTAAATTCTCTAATCTGTTATTGCCAGCCTGTTGGTTGTTTAAGCTGTGGGTTAAGCAAAATCTGTTGCATGGGTATCGGGAAATAATAATACTTCGGATCGATAAATGATCTTGGCGCACTCAGGTTTTCAGGGAACATAATGAACCCGGAACTCCCGTTGCTTAAATAAAAACTATTATCGCTAAGGTAATATTTAACCAATTTCGATTTAACATCAGCAGGCAGACCATCAAGCGGTGTTTCCTGGTTTGGCGCCTGTAAAATAGCAATGTCTTCTATCCCATCTCCTGTTACGTCATAAGCGCCAAGTTTGGCTAAGTACATCCCTTGTGTTGGTTTTTCGAGCAGTTTCCCGGCTTTCCAGCGCAATAAATCTGCAAACCTGAAACCTTCGCACGCCAGTTCTACATTACGCTCTCTGCGGATTTCCAAAAGCACTCCTTTATTGGCATTGTTAACCTGTGGATACATGGCTGCTAAAACGGCGTCAGGTGCAGCATTTGCTACAGCCATATTTAGACCTGCTACGCCAGCACGGTTACGTAAAACATTAATGGTATTATCAACATCCGTTTGGTTAAGTACTCCCAATTCGGCCCTGGTCTCAGCCTGGATCAATAAAACCTCAGCATAACGCAAGATCGGCAAATCCGTAAATTCGGTATAAACTTTAGTGGCTGGATCTATTGCATAAAATTTAATTTGAGGATACCCCCCAAAAGTTGGCCTTGTTTTATTGGGAATACCGCCAAGAGTAGTAGAAAAACCTGGCGGCATTACGGTTACCGCCATCCGGGGATCGCGGTTATTGAAAATTTCTGCATAGGTTTTCTTGTCAAAATTAGCGGTTGATGTAAATGGCGTGCCATCTGTCATCAAATAAGTATCGATCAGGCTTTTGCTTAATGCCCACTGCCAATCGAACACATAATGCGTGCTGTTAGCGCGGTTCAGCGCTTTATCATAATCATCATAAAAGATCATTTCCTTATTCCCGCTCAAATCTGTGCTGGTAAAAAGTTTTTGATAATCTTCTCCTTTTTTACCGGTATTGTAAATGCTAAAACCTCCACTCATTACTTCTTTACTGGCCGATTCGGCCCTTTGTAAAAAAGTATTAGCTGTGGCCTGGAATCCAAGTTCATCATGGTATTTCCTGAATGTGCCCTCAAACAAACAAAATCTGGCCAGTACAGTTAAAGCTGCCCATTTGGTAATACGGGTATTGGTTCCTGTAGCCAATACATTGGCAGCTGCATATTCCAGATCAGCTTTAACAGAATCTGCGACTAAAGTACGTGGATCTTTGGCTTTGTACAGCTGCGCCTGGTCATCAGGGTTTAACACCGTATTGTAATATGGCACATCGCCATATCTACGGATCATATTAAAATAAAATATCCCCCGGTAAAAGCGGGCAATACCAACAAAATGTTTAATGGTAGCCACATCTCCCTGAACCTGTTGCAGGTTAGTAAGCATATAATTAATGGTACGAAGGTTCGCCCAGCTCCATCCTCCAACATTTGTTGGACTGATTTTCCCCCTAATCATATTATCCAGCTCGCTCCCACCAAGGTTTACGGAGATATTATCAGAAAAAAGATCATCTGTGCTGGGGCCAAACATGCCGTAGAATCCGTTGGTATAAGTTTCAAGATCGGCAGTGGTTTTAAAAAACTGATTGGGTGTAATAGTGGTTTCCGGAATCCGGTCGAGGAAATCTTTCTTGCAACCTGCCAAAGCTACTATCATCAATACAATCAGGAAGATATGAATGTAATATTTTGTTTTCATCTGTTTTAGTATTAGAAATTAAAGTTCAAACCGAATGAATATGTTCGTTGAAAAGGATAGATATTCCCATCAAGTCCTTCAGGATCGAGTTTTACTTTAAGGTTGGAATATTCGAATAGGTTTTCGCCACTTACATAAAAATGTACATTTTCCAGCTTTAATTTTTTGAGCAAACTTTTAGGTAAAGTATAGCCCAGGGTGATGTTTTTTACCCTTAAGTAAGATGCATCCTGTAAAAAACGGGTATTGGGTATGCCCAGTTCTTCGCCTGTATCTTCAGCCGCATAAGCTTTTATCCTCGGAAAATAGGCATTAGGATTTTCCGGACTCCAGTGATCGAGGTTTTGTACGGTTACGTTGGTCCAGGGTTGCGCGTAAATGCCCCAGAAATAAATGTTGCTTCCTGCTGCGTACCAATCTCTTTTACCCACTCCCTGGATAAATACCCTTAAATCAAAACCTTTCCAGGCGCCAGATAAATCAATACTGTATGGCAAGCGATTAAGTTTATTGCCAATTTTATAGTAATCACCTGGATTTCCTGCTGTTTTATCACCAAAATCAACTTTTCCATCATTATTCCGGTCTTTAAACTTCATATCGCCAACAAAATACTGATAGCGCTGATCGTCGGTTCCTACTGCAGTTTGATTGGCATGATTTTTCAGTTCATCTGCATTCTGGAAAAAACCTTCTGACTCTAAGCCCCAGATTTCACCTATTTCCATTCCTTCGTAATAATCACTCAGCAATTTATTCGGGTTATCAAAACGTGTGATGTACGATCGGCTATCGCTAACGGCAACTACAAAATTGTAGGTAAGTGGCGAACCACCCAGCATCAGCTGATCTTTCCATCCTGCTTTCAGTTCCCAGCCTTTCGTTTTCAGGTCGGCAGCATTTGCCTTTGGAGATCCGGTACCAAAAACTCCAGGAAGCGGTTTTCCGGGTACCAGCATATTCTTGGTAAAACGGGTATAACGGTCGAAATTCAGTTCCAGTCTGTTTTTAAAGAAACTCATATCAACACCAAGATTAATGGTCGAAACCTTTTCCCATGTGAAATTATTGGATATTGCCAACGGTGGATTCACATAAGTAGGTTGAGATCCGCCTAATATCTGACTCGTTTTTCCACTGGTCATTTTGGCCAGGTAATCATATTCATTGGCAGAAGCCTGATTACCCAAAACGCCATAAGATGCCCTCACCTTAAACATATCCATGGATAATGATTCTTTTACAGGCGCAAAAAACTTTTCTTGCGAAATCATCCAGCCTGCAGAGGCCGATGGTACGAATGACCAGCGTTTGCCAGGAGCAAAACGCGAAGATCCATCATAACGGCCATTAAGTTCTAGCAGGTAACGTTCCTTGAAATTATAATTAACGCGGTAAAAAAGCCCTTGAACTGCCCATTCAGCAATATTTTCTGTTATGGTTTGATCGCCCGTGGCCAAATTAACAGAAGGAAGACTGGTAGAAATTAATTGTTTGCGTGAGGCTAAAAATCTGGCATTTCTGAACTGCTCCTGGTTGTAACCCACAAGGCCTGAGATATAATGATTTCCCAGTTGTTTTTGTGTTTGGGTGTACAGGTTAATAACGTTGTATTTTACATTTCCATTCTGATCTGTTGCAGAGGTAGAGCTGGTTAGTGGCGGTGCCAGGTTTGGTCCTGTTTTATAAGGAACCGGAATCTCAAAAGATTTACCCAAACTATCTACCCTTCTAAAGGTTGCATCCCCCTTTAAAGTCCAGATATTTTTGATCAGTGAAGCATCGAAAGAAAAGGTAGTCTGAACCGTATTTGCGGTCATGGTTTTTCTTCCCCCTTCCTGAACGGCACCTAATAGTGATGCCCCGGCAGAAGTCCATGAGCCATCAGGGTTACGTGGAATATCGGTTACATTGGTACGGTTAATGTTCCAAAAATAATTGCCATCAATAAACGTTGGTGCTTCGTAAGTTGTAGAGGTTAACATGGTGTTATTCGAAACGGTAAGCCACTTGGTCACGTTAAAATCAACCTTTCCCCTTAAATTATAGATATTATTGTTTTCGTCGGCCCCGCGGATCATCCCTTTTTGTTTGTAATAATTTGCAGAAAGGTAATAGCTTAGCTGATCGGCTTTTTTAGAGATGTTAACACCTACATTATAGGTTGGTGCCGATTGCTCGTAAGCTTCTTTTAACCAGTTTGTAGAGCCGATATAAAACCATTTATTTGGATCGGTTGGGTCTGCAATAACATCTGGTCGTGAAGGATCGAGCGAACGTAACCTGGCGGCTTCTACAAGCGCGGCGCTGTATGCGGGGTTATACAGTGGAAATGCGGCTTCGTTTTTTGCCATCAATACCTGGTAAGGGTCGGTAACTACTTCGGGCAGTTTACCAACCGTGCGGTAAGCCATATAACTGTTTACACTTACATTGAGTTTATTGCTTTTGGCCGATTTGGTTACCATTAACACAACACCAAAAGGTGCCCTGGCACCATAAATGGCCGAAGCAGCCGCATCTTTAAGTACGGTTACACTTTCTATATCGGCAGGATTAAGGGTTAAAAGTTCGGAGGCGCTGAAAGGAACATTATCAACCAGGATAAGTGGTGCACCACTACCATTAATGGAAGCAAATCCCCTCACGTTAAAATCAGGTGCGGTATTTGGCCTGCCATTGGCAATGGAAATATTCAGGTTGGGAATTAATCCCTGTAAACCCTGCCCCAGGTTTGCAATGGGGCGGTTTTCGAGTTGTTTAGCTGTGATTGCATCTACAGCGCCAGTAAGATTGGCCCTTTTCTGCGTTCCATAACCCACCACTACTACATCCTCAAGGTCGGCCAGATCGGGCTGTAAGGTAATCGTCATCGCGGTAGCCTTTGTTGCAGGTACTTCCTGGGTTTTATAACCTAAATAAGAAACTACCAGTATCACACCTTCATCAGGAATGCTGAATTTAAAATTTCCGTTTTCGTCGGTTTTGTAATAAGTTTTAGTTCCTTTGATCAGGATAGAGGCATTTGGTAGTGTACCGCCTTTTTCGTCGAGCACCTTTCCGGTAATTTCTACCGCTGATAAAATATTGATCAGTTTATCCAATAAAGACAATGGTTTGGTTTTAATAATAACCGTTTTCTCATCAATGGCATAAGTAAGGTTCCTGCCTTCCAGGCATTTATCCATTACTTCATTTAAAGAAGCATTTTCAAATCTGGCATTAATGGTTTTATTGATTTGGAGTTTATCGGCTTCCCAAAGCACGTTATAACCGGTTTGTTTTCGGATGGCCCTGAAAACCTGCTTGATGGTTATATTTTTTTGGACCAAAGAGAGGCTCTGGGCATTGCTTGTTGTGGCGTGTACTTGCAGCAGGCAAGTAACCATCAAAACTATTATGAGTTTCATTACTAGCAAAAATTTGGCCATGCAGGGTCGATACCTGCAAAGAATATTAGCAGAATTTGTATACATTTGTTTGTTTGTTTTGGTTTAAATTATTCTATCGCAAATAGGGTATTCAACTGAAGCCCAAACATTCCCGGTTATGCCGGTTAAGGGTCAGTAATGTTCGTAGCATTGCTGACTTTTTTTTTGACTGCAGTGATGGGTTTTTATCTCATAACTACAATCCTCCTTCCTTCAATCTTAAAGTGTACAGAACCGGTTAATTCTATTTTTTTAAGTAGCTGAGATACATTGGAAAACCTGGAAACGGTACCGCTAAATCCTTTGGTTTTTAAACCGGCATCTTTAAAATCTACTTCTACATCATACCACCTGGCAACCTTATGCATAATGCTTTGCAGATCTTCATCATCGAACATAAAAAAACCTTCTTTCCAGGCCATTACCTGTTCGGTATCAACAGCAGCCACTTTAATTGATTCGCCATTTAAAACAGCTTGTTCGCCAGGTTTAAGTATTTTATCTGTGCCCGATGTTCCATTAGAAAGCGGATGTACGGCAACCATACCTTCCAGGAGAGTGGTTTTGGTATTATCTTCCTCCTGATAGCTGCTGATATTAAAGTGGGTGCCCAACACTTCCACCTCCTGTGAACTGGTTTTTACAATAAAAGGTGATCGCCTTGAGGCCTCCTTTTCGTGTATTGTTTTTTTAGCCACTTCAAAATAGGCCTCACCCTGAAGCTGAACCTCCCGTTTGGCAGCAGCAAACTGAGCCGGATAACGTAAAGATGAACCCGCATTTAGCCACACCTTAGTTCCGTCTGGAAGATTAACCTGGTATTGTCCTCCCCTTGGGGTTTCGATGGTATTAAAATCGGCTGTAGATGATTTACCGATACCAGAAACAGTGTATGCCAGCTGTCCGTTTGCAGTTTTAGATATGATTACGCCAGCTTGCTCTGCTATTTTTCCATTCTTTAGATCGTCCAAAGCAATACGTTTACCATCCGAAAGGGTTAAAAATGCTTTATTTCCCCCTGGTGCAATATCATGAATGATTAAATTTTCTGCTGATTGAGCCGTAAAATCAGGCGTATTGGCAAAATGATATAAGCCAATTCCCAATACAACAAATATGGCGGCGGCAGCCCATCTATAATAAGGTGTAAGTTTTTTAGTCTTGTTGTTCTGCTGTTGTATGTTACGCCACATCGATTTTCTCAAGCCATCATAATCAGGCTCAAACTGAAGTGCTTCTGGATTTTCGGTTTCCTGTAAATACCAGGATTCGACCAGATCAGCCTCTGCAGGGCTGCACCTCCCTTCCAGATATTTATCAAGCAACTCTTTTGCCCGTTTATGCTCCATACTATTTTTCCTCAATTGGTGAATGTATGGCTATGAACGTTTGCCCGCCCTGAGGGAGTAG
The DNA here is from genome assembly GCF_032678605.1 of Pedobacter miscanthi. Classification (GTDB taxonomy): domain Bacteria; phylum Bacteroidota; class Bacteroidia; order Sphingobacteriales; family Sphingobacteriaceae; genus Pedobacter; species Pedobacter miscanthi_A. Next base: position 2,503 of record NZ_JAVTSU010000025.1, on the reverse strand, counting down.
ACGAAATGAAAAAAAATTAAAAAAATAAAAAGAAAAACGTTCCCAGCTTTAAACGGAGAATTTTTAAGGCATTTGCCATCTGTTTTTTTACTGTTTGATCTGATATTTCCATTTGAGTAGCAATTTCCCGGTGGGACAGGTAAAACCTTCGGCTAAGCTGGAAAACTTCCCTCATTTTTGGTGGCAATAAAGCTACTTCTGTTTCAATACGGTTGGCCAGTTCCCGGTCGCGTACAAGATGGTCAGTGGTATTATTCTCCTGTTCGATAAACTCTGCAAGAGAACTGAGGTAATTGTTTTTTACTTTTCCACGTTGGAAAATTTTTAAAATGCTGTTACGCGTAGAAGTATATAAAAATGAGGAGAGGGAAATTTGTATTTCAAGGGTTTCGGCTTTCGACCAAAGCATTACAAAAACATCCTGTACCACATCCCTGGCTTCTTCATCGTTTTGGATAATCTTCCGGGCATACCTAAATAATATTGCCCAGTAACGCTCATAAAGTACGGCATAAGCACGGTGATTTCCTTTCTTCAACAGAAGAAAAAGTTCATCATCGGTATGCATATTATAATTGCCCATTACCTAACATATTTTCAATACAAAAAAACCATTTAGATATTAAAGATACAATTCTTCTAATATTATCAATTTGTTAAGGCGAAAATCGAGATGAGAATTTTATAAAAAAATAGTTAATCCAAAATAGCTATTTCTATTTTTTGGATGATAAAAAAGGCTATACCGTAAACATAAAGTTATTAGCTACATTATAGCCTTCATTTTATAATTACTTATACGAGGTTATTAACCTCAAATCCACGGTAGCTCAGCATTTCTGCATTGTGAGCCACAATAAGATTGAGCTGTAATCTTTTAATGAGTTCTTTTGCGCCGGTAATCCCCCTGTGTATGTCGTTAACCCCTCTGATTTCGATTCCATTTGCCATCATTTTAAATTTATTCGGTTCAAATTTATCAATGAATTTCTGCAGATCTGAACTGATCTTTGTCTGTGTTTTTTCCATGTAGAATCTAATCTTATTATTGAGCGCAAAGCAAGGCAACCCATTTAAACTTATTGGTCAGTTTATGTTATGAAATAACACCCTGCATGGTAAAAAATAAATTCGGTTTTTAATGGAATTATACATTTGAATATCCATATTAATTCATAGCCAAATAACAATTCCATAACATTAGAGGTTTACTTTTGCGGCATCATATATTTGGTTAGCAATTTAGTTGAAGTGTAAAGTCCGGGGTGGTTTCCGGACTTTGTTATTTTCCACCATATCACAATTCCTTGTAAAAATCTGCAGCTTTTTAGCTATTCAAAATGAATATTGTTATTTTCGCCCGAAAATCAATGTAGTTAGGTTAAAAGGTTTTTAACTACAAATGCATACAGATAAATACGGATTTTTATCTCGTGATAATCCGGGCAAGTGTTGCTAATTAGGTTTACCAGTGCAAAGCGCATTACTTAATAAACATTGACTATAAATAGATTTAACAGGCTAAATACGTTTAGCTTAAGCGAACATCAAGGAATAAATTGAATGGAAGAGAACGATTTTGTGTCTATCTGGCTGGAAGAAAATGGAAATCCAGCTATTGAGGAACTTACACGTGCTAATTTTGAAGTGGCTGCGAATGCGGTAAAAGCATTAATAAATAAAGGGTTTACCAAAAAAGATCTTGCTGTATGGGTTGATATTAATCCCGTAGAAATTGAAAGATGGCTCTCAGGCAGGCATACTTTTAGTCTAAATATTTTAAACGAAATTTCTGCAAAAATTGACGGATTTCAATAAGAAATTCATCATTTTGCGTGTATTTTAATGGAATAGCGTGATCTTTTAACATAGCCAAAAGATTGGGCAATGCCATTAAATTAAGCGTTTTAACCACAGATGAACGCCGGTAAACACGCATTTATTTCTATGTGCATTTTTATAATTTGAGTAACTTGTTACATCATTTCTAGCTCCTTCTTTTGGTTCGTGAGGACACGAACCAAGGCGCTGAAAGATCATGTGCCCTGGTTCGCGACCGCACGGGCATAGCCATTAAATTAAGTGTTTTAACCACATATGAACGCAGATAAACACGCATTTATATCTCGCATCCTTTTTGTCGCCTTAGTTCGTGTCTCCACGAACCAAGGCGCTGAAAGATTATGTGCCCTGGTTCGCGACTCCACGGCCTAGCCATTAAATTAAGCATTTTAACCACAGATGAATGCAGATAAACACGCATTTATATCTCTCTGCATCCTTTGTCGCCTTGGTTCGTGTCTCCACGAACCAATTTTAAATTAATCCCAAATACCGTTTTTTGTGGTAAATATTACGGATAACCCATCAGTTACCATTATGGTATGTTCGTGTTGAGCAACAAAACCACCTTTATTGCCACACAGTGTCCAGCCATCGGCTTGTGTATCGGCAATTGTAGAACGCGTAGAGATAAATGTTTCTATTGCCACAACCGAATTCT
>NZ_JAVTSU010000024.1:0-101201 GCF_032678605.1 Pedobacter miscanthi | reverse complement strand
TAGCATTTTTCAAATACATTGGAGGTTTAATGACAGTGCGTAGAATCGTCATTGCCAGCTCCACTGGCAATCGTAATGCCTTGGTAGGAGTTGCAGGTTGGATTAAGATTCCCGCCTGCGCGGGAATGACGACCGATTTTTAAGCCTGTCATTGGTAGCTTAGTCGAAGGATCTTTACAACGTAGTTTTTCTGTGGCAAAAAAGGATTGAACTCAGTTTCGGATGGTAACATCCGACACCACGAATACCGCAAACAATTTACTTTACCTGTCCCGGGCTTGAAGCGAGCACCTCTGAAAAACTTTTCGAAAAATCATCTTCATAAAGCAATTTGTACTCTTTGCAGAAGTTTTCATAGGTATTTTTCGCTATAGAATGTTTGCCTAAAAACACAAGCGCCTTGCATTTGATAACCATGGCTTCTTCATTTACCGAATCGAAATAAAAGATATAGTTGGAAAGTTCGATCAACAACTCCGGATCACTTTCTACGCCCACCGAATGAGAGAAATGCAGGTAAGTATCTATGATTTCATTCGAAATTTCTGCCTTAAAACTATCCATCCATTCGTAATTCACGGTAGGCAGAAATGGTCCGCGTTTAATAATGGCGGCCAGGTGCCTGATTTTTTCGTGATCCAGTCGCGATTTATCTTTAATAATGTTCACATATTCCTGATAATCGGTATAAGTAATGGCCGGATCGATGTTGATGCGCCAATAACCGGTTTCCTTCGAAATCTGGCAGTTACTGATCTTATCGAGGATACTTTTTAGTTTGGCAATGTTAACCGAACGGTTATTCCGTGCACTTTCGTTCGATTTATCAAACCATAACAACTCTTTCAGTTTATCAGAACTGATTCCCCGCTCCCACCTGATGGTATAAAGCAGCACCACCAAAAAAAGTTCTTTGATAAGCGGTGTAAACTGCTTGGTAATCTGCTGTCCGTTATCATCAAATACCTGTAAATCGCCAAATAAAAAAATAGAACTTTTGGTTTCTTTTACAACATCCTCAGTACCTACGGCATCTTTAACATCCATATTGATTTCTGTAACCACCTGAACAGGGCGATGAACCACCGTTTTTACGGCTTTTTTACTTCTGAATACAAAGAAAAGAATGGCCATAATTACCACAAATACTCCTGAAAACCAGTACCAGAAAGGTGAATTTTCAGCAAACAGCTTGTCGGGTGCTTCCAATGGCGGTGCATTTAGAGCATAAATGTTTACATGCGTTTTATCTGTGCTATCGCGGAAGGTGGTTACCGCAATAAACCGTTTTGATGATTTGCTGTAATACAGATCTGAATAAGAATTAATATCGTGAAACTGGTATGGAATTTTACTTCCACTCAACTTATACTCGGGGCTTTTAAGTGAGCCAACAATCAACTGCAATTTAGAATCGTATTTGTGCCGTGGAAAGATTAAACCATAAAACTTATTTTCCTTTTCATTGATGATCAGCGAATTGGCAAATACAAAATCCTCTCCCCCAACTTTTAATTCATATAGCTTTTTAATGGTCTTTTTCTCCATGTCGAAATATAACAGGTCGTAAAGGTTCCGTGGGTTAAGCATCTGTTTACCTGTGCTACTTCCATAACCACCTATTACATAGGCACCATTACCCGATTGACCCAATGCAGACAGGTAACGAGGTGTAAAAGCATCACCCGTAAAAGGAACTTGCTGCCACTGTCCGGTTGGAAAATGGTATTTGTTGATCTGATTTTTATAAATGAAATGACCATAACCAGCAATCATATAAAGTGACGAATCTTTTGGCGAATAAAATTTATTAAAAAGCCAGTTGTCGGTAATGGGGGTTTTGGGGTTGTAATCTTTGGACCATGTTCTTGATGCAGAATCGAAAACACTTACAATTTTTTGATCTGCATAAAAATTTAGCAGGCGGTTATTACGTTCATCATACAATGAATAATTGCCCCTTAATAAGGTGAGTTTATTGGCAAAGGGATAAGATTTAATCTTGGTATCACTTACCGAAAACGTTTTAAGCGAATCGCGCTCCACAATATATACCTGATCATTTTTGGCATTAAAAGCGGTACTTGCCGGACCTTTTACCACAAAACTACCTAAGCGCTGCCAATCGTAATGCATTTTTTTAATCCACAATGCACGGTTTACGAGGGCTTTATTATCATGAATGAGTTCTTTCGCACTGTTGCCATCATACTCATCAAGTGGCCAGTGGTATTTTAATTCGCCATTTTCGGTAATCTTGACATTTCTGATCTTCATCGGTGGATTATCAGAGGTTTTAAACTGCTGATACTCATTTGCCCCGAACAGGATTTTAAAACAGCTTCCTTTTGTGAGATGCACACTGGCCGTTCCGGTATAAGAACCTGAAGTTAAAGTCAAAAGTGATTGCTGAGCATCAAATTTCAATTTTACCAGATTCCAGTTGTGGTACAGGGTAGCAGGTGGGATTTCGAAAGCAATTTTCGAAAACTTATTTCCAACAATTACTTTAAAATGGTGCTTTTCTTTAAAATCGTTATCGTATAGCAGGTCGATATTTTCGGAATTGTTAACCACCAAACGCAGGATATAGCCGAAATAATCATCTCTTTTTGGAAGAAAATTCAGGTCGAAACTTAAATCAAAGCCATCCTCAAAGCACAGGTTTTTCCCCGGACTCAAGTCGAGTCCGGTACGTTGATCCTGAACCACTTCATGACTAAAAAAGCCAAGGCCATAAGATTGAGAAAAGCTTTTTTCGCAGCAGCATAAAAGGATGATTACTGCACTCCAGAAATATAATTTGGTCATCATTTATTAACATTACGAATATAATATATATATCCCAATGTTGCCATAGTTGTGTAAATTTAAAGCATTATGCACCTGGGACAGTTTTCAGTTGACAGCTTTCAGTTGGCAGTTTTCAGTTGACAATTAACCAATTTAAACAGTTAACGCAATAAACCAGTTTGCAGTTTTCAGTTAACTACGCCCAGGCATCATGCCAACCAATGAACGAATAACCAATGAACTACTCTACCTTCACCCTCCCTACCAAACGATCATCCTCGGATGACGAGCCTATCATGATTTTAAACCAGCCTGGTTCTACCACACGTTTCATATTGGCATCAAGCAGGGAAAGATCATGTTCGTTAAGCGTAAAAGTGATGGTTTTAGATTCGCCAGCATCCAGCTGTACACGTTCAAAGCCCCTGAGGTTTTTACTGTAGGTAATTACCGAACTTACTTCATCCTGAAAATACAGCTGAGGTACTTCATCTCCGGCACGGCTCCCCGTATTTTTAATTTTGAAACTGACCCTGATTTTTTTCTCCTTCGGGTAAGCGTTTGCAATTTTAAGGTCGCTGTATTCGAAATTGGTGTAACTGAGTCCATAACCAAAGGGATACAAGAAACCACTTACATTGGCATCTTCCTTACTTTCTGCATCGGCCGAAGGTTTCATAGGGAAAGAAAGTGGAATCTGTCCAACAGTTTTAGGAAAAGGAACGCTTAATTTACCCCCGGGATTGTAGCGGCCAAACACTACATCGGCAATGGCCTTACCTGTATATTCGCCAAGGTACCAGGTTTCAATAATCGCCGGTATGGTTTTATGGTCGAAGTTAAAAGTTACCGGTCTGCCTCCTACCAACAGCAATACCATTGGCTTTTTTAAGGCAACAATCCGTTTTAATAAAAGCTCTTGCCGGCCAGGTAATTTGAGGGTAAGTCGTGATTTGGTTTCGCCGATCGTATTTTCGTTATCTCCGAGAACCAGGAAAACCGTTTCCGATTTTTTAGCGGCTTCTACAGCTTCTTCTATGGCAGCATTTTCTTTCTCGGTAAGGTCGAAATCCTGTACATCGCTTTCCGGAAAATGAGCATCAATATGGTCGCAACCTTTGGCATAATTAATTTTGGTACTGGTAGGCAGTGCAGCCTTTAAACCATCAAATACTGTAATTACACTCGCATGTGTTGGCCCATACCTGGAAAGTAAACTGTTGTGTTCTTTAGCATTCGGACCTATAATGGCCACAGCGCCTGTTTTTAAACGATCAAGCGGTAAAATTTTCTGGTGATTCTCTAACAGCACAATTCCTTCCTGTGCTGCCTGCAACGCAAGTGTTTTAGCCCGGGCATTATGCACAATCAGGTCTGCAGCATCGGTATCTTTAACATAAGGCTGATCGAAAAGACCAATCTCAAATTTAACCCTTAACACTTCTGCCACACGTTGATTAACCACAGCAAGGCTAATACTCCCGTTTTTGATGCCTCTTCTTAGTCCACGGAGGTAATCGGCCGGGTTTTTAAATTCTGTACGTACATTTAAACCTGCGTTAAGGGCCATACGGGCAGCATCAGCAGTATCTTTAGCTACATGGTGTTTGGCAAAAAGATCTTCCAATGCATGGCTATCGCTGGTAACATAGCCTTTAAACCCAAACTGTTTACGGAGGATCTCGGTTAAAAAATAACGACTGGCAATAATTGGCTGTCCATCGTAATCGTTATACGAAGCCATTACCCCTTTTGCATGCGCCTCCTGAAAGGCAACCCTAAAAGGCTCCAGGTAGAGGTTCCACATTTCTCTTGGTGCCACATGCGGATCGGTGCGTACACCACCATCTCTTCCGCCCACGGGAATACTGTAAACGGCAAAATGTTTTACAGTAGAAATGATCCCATTTTCCTGTATACCTAGAATATTTTGTTTACCCAGCTGACTAACCAAAAAGGGATCGCAACCATAAGTTTCTTCCATCCGGCCCCATCTTGGATCGGATGAAACATCCAGGATCGGCGAGTAAACATTGGTATAACCCAGTGCTTTAGCTTCACTTGAGGTAATACGACCAATTTCTCTCACTAACTGTTTATTAAAACTGCTTCCCTGTGCCAGTTGCGCAGGGAAATAAGTGGCTTTCATGTGGTTCAATCCGCGGATCCCTTCGGTTGTAAAATCAACAGGAATACCTAAACGGGTTTCTGCTATAAACCAGCGTTGTATCTTATTAATGGCTGTTGCATGTGAGGAATAAGGAAAAGCCAGAACGGTATCTTTTCTCAATCCGGTTAGCTGTTCGTCGATGTTGGCAATCCCATCTTTCCACACACTATCTTTCCAGGAAGCCGTTGGTAAACGGTCTTTTAAAAAAGCGCCGTAACCATATAAGGTGGTTAACTGGCAGGTTTTTTCTTCAATGGTCATCCGGCTCAACAAATCGGCTACCCGTTTTTCTACCGGCTGTTTTTTATCCTCATAGATATCCATTTTACCGTTTTTATTAAAATCGATCCACGATTGATCAGGGGCAATTGGTTTTTCCCTGAAAGCAAAAATGAAAAGGGTTAATAAAAGACTGAGGATGAATACAGCTGTTTTTTTGAAATGCATAAAATAAAATCGGTATCTTGTTTAATTAAACAATTAATTATTTTGAAATGAAATATTTAGATTCATTAATTAAAGTTATTATTAAATTAAAAATTTTTATTACAAACTTGACCCTGCACCAATTAAGGCTGCTTTTTCGCCAAGTGTTGATCGTTTAATGGGAAAACTGTAACCCATCATCTGCGCCAGGTATTTACGGGTATCATCTAAAAAGTATTCTTCGGCCTGAACAATGTTGCCCCCAATAACGGCTGCCAGCGGCATTTTCTTTCGCACAAACTTATAGATGAACTTGGCAAGATTCATGCTGAATTCGGTAAAAATGGAACGAAAATAAGGCGAATCGCGATGGTTTTCGACTAAATCTTTTACATCCTTAATTTTAACTTCTGCCAGCTCCTCAAACCGATTTACAAACCACCTTGTCGAAATATAATCTTCCGCTATTCCTTTAAGAAAAGGCATTTTCCATAAATCCGAATCAAAAGCCTCTCCGTTTTTAATGTGTGCGGTACCCAGGCCTGTGCCCAGCGTAAGACCAATGGCTTTATCCATCCCTTTCAAACTTCCACTAAATACTTCGCCCTGCAAAAAACATACGGCATCGTTACGAAAACTGATTGCTGCTGGAGAAAAGCCCAGTCTTTGCGCCAGTTTTTCTTTGATATTGATATTGTAAAGTGCAGCGTATTTGCCCTGATCTTTGATCATACAGATGCCGTTTTTATAGTCCATCGGACCGGGCATTGCGATGGAGATCCATGCCGGGCGTTCAGCATGTTTGTTCATTGTATTTTCTATAATTCCTGCCCAGGCTTCGATAATTTCGTCGGCAGAAGCATTGGTGTCTAAACCTGCCCTACACCTGGTCTTACTGATTTCGTTTTTTTTATCAAGATCGATAAGTGCAGCAGTGATATGTGAGCCTCCAATATCGGCCCCTAAAACAATTTTTTCCATGATGATAATTCTAGCGTTTAACCGCTAACCTGCAGCATCTGTTAAATCGTTTTACCTTTTTAAAGTGTATTCGGTTTTTTACAAAAAGAAACTATTTGGTTAGCATAATGGCTCAAACTTATCGGGAAAGCATTAATAAAACTTTAAAAAAAGATTAATCAGCAGATTTATTTGTAAATAAATGCAGAAAAATGTAAGATGGAAGAGGTAATATGGAAGATGGAGGATAAAAATAATGACCAATAAGCAATTTACAATGATCAACAGCAACCGTATTAGTATCCATCAATAAAATCTTAATGTTCAAATGATGGAAAACCCATCTCTATATCCTGTGGTTCTATCACCCCGTTGCGGTAAATATTTCCAAGCACAATCATTTGTCCATTTCTGATCTGGAAAAAATCGCCGGGATAAACCGTTTGGCCTAATGGCGATACAGGTATAAAACCATTTGTACGCATGTAAAAGTTCCGGTAAAAATTTCTGTATACATTTTCCATATTGAACTGGCTATATTTAAACCCACCGTTCATTTTTTTTTTAGAAACGGCGGGTTATTTTTAAACTAAATTAAGAAGCTAAAGCAGCTGCATTGGCTGCTGCTAAACCTGATTGAAGCGATTTAAGTTTAACCTGTGCGGTATTGAGGTTAGCTTTGGCCATATTCAATTGTTTAACGGTAGTAAAGTTAGCTTTTTCCGTCAAAGTATAATTTACCCGGGTATCAGCATAGGCCTGGTAAAAAAGTCCCTGAAGAGAAGCCGGACAATCGCCATCCGATCCGGTGAGCAATTTGGTTAATGCAATAGATTGTGTGTACGTTAATCCTATCGCCGTTTCTGCCTCCATCTCTGATGCCTGAGCAGCGAACGTGCTTTGCAAAGCCACCAAGGTTAGGGCAACCGCATTGTTGGCATCGGTACCGGCGGTGCTAACCATGCTTACCAGTTCATCAGAAATTAATGGGTTAAGGGCTTTTTTCCGCACAATCAGGTTTGCCAGTTTATTGATTACTTCTGCACTGTAAATTAATTTACCCATTACGGTATTAATATCTGTAGTAAGTTTTTTGGTTTGCAAACTGGCTTCAACCATTTCGTTAAAGGCAATATCAGCGTTTTTTTCGAGTTCAGCAGCACTTTGAACCAGCTGATCAATCAGGATTTTATTGTTATAGGCTTGTGTTTTATTATTGGTAGCAATAGCCAAAAAATTCTGTAAATCGTTAGATTTTGTGGTTAAAGCGTTTACAATCGATTGGTATTGTGCTACATCTCCCTGCGCATCCATTACCTGAATGGTTAAAGCATCAAGTTCGTTCTTTTTACGTTCGGTAACACCGTATTTTCTGAACTGTTCGATAACAGGCGAGGATATATTTCTTGCCGGGGTTTGAGTTTTCATGATTTGAGTTGATTTAACGATCCGTTAATAATGAAAGTAATCTGTTTTGGCCATTTTAGACAAGGCATTTACGAAGTCGGCAGCATTTTCTTCTGCAGCTATTGAATAAGAAAGCACTACCGGAAGGTACTTATCTCCCTTATTAAGCTTGTTTCCAAAATTATCTGTGCTATCAGGGCCAATAAAGGCAAGCCATTGTGATGCTCCATTTGCCGCGGTCTCTTTTTTCTGCTTTGCAACGATGTAACTGTTGGCATATACCTGTTCTGCGATAGGTACATTAAACAGGAAACCGGGTTTAGCGGCATCTGCTTTAGTGGTAGAGTGTTTTACTTTATCTCTTTTTGCAGTTAAATTATTCAATTTTTTCAGGTTGGCATCATGCCTCTTTTGCATTTCCTTTAATTGCGCACTCAACGTTTTTTGATCTGCCGCCAACGATTTTTGTGTTGCAGCATCTTCTTCATTTGCCGGCCCATCATTTTTAGTCATGGTGTTAAGCTGTTCGGTTAAGCCATTCAGTTCAGTATTCACCAAACCCAGTTTCAGCTCGCTGGTATAACTTTCTTCCTGAAGAAGGGCAATCTTAGGGTCGAATTCGCTTGCAATTTCATCTTCGATTAAAAACTTAAGCGATTCGGCGGTAAGCAAGCGGTCTGAAGCATTTGCGCTAAAAGGTAAAAACATACAACGGTATTCTACCTGGGTATCAGCATTTTCGTTGATTTCAAATCTCATCACATGGCTATATTCCGCAATGATATCATCATCTGTAATGCCAATTGTTTTTTTATGTTGCTCGTTTTTAGTGTTTACCGCAAGCGTACGTTCCTCATCAGTAAGGTCTTTATCATTATAATCTTTAACCTTAATCGATTCGCCGGCCACAGCCTGCAATTTAGAAGTTAAGATAAATGACTGAGATGGTGCCGACAAATAATCATCATAACAATTGATTTTTCTTTTATAATCATCAGTAAAAACTGCCATTACAAATACCACATAGTTTTTGCCAAGTTCAATCGGGTCATTATCCGAATCGGTTACCGCCGGCACATTTTTACCCGCAACATTATGATATACATCTACCTGCTGGTGCACTGCCGAACCTTTTGGGGGTATTACACTAATGGTTTCACCATTGCCCATTAACAGGATATTTTCTGCATTGGAAATAGAAAAGGTTTGTTGATTTTGTTCTTTAACCACCATGATATGGTATTTCTCTACCGGATACATGGGATTATTGTTTGTTTTTTCGCCTGGAAATGAACTCTGAATCAGGTTAAAATTAACCATAAAACTAAGCGGGTTTTCATCAGTAGTTTTTACGTTAAGGTTTAGGTTTAGTTCGGCATTGGCAAGCGCATAGGCCGATTTGGTGGCATGATAAGAAATACTGATCATTTCAAGCGCACCTTCATCCAGTTTTTCGGCAGACCGTACAGCGGCCATAGCGGTGCTGTCGGTTGTAATATCCTGGGTTGCGTTATTAAAATCAGCCGTGGTAATCTTTAACACAGAAGTCATTAATCCACTAGTTGCCTTAGCCATATCGAGTACGGTAGATGCAGAAACTTCGGCGGTTAAGGTAGAAGCCTCCATAGCCCTTTGCGAGGTTACCTCTGCTTCGTAGGCTGTTTCGTTGATTAATTCGCGTGCTTCTTTAGCCAGTATATAAATACTACTGTCGAAATCTGCGGCATTTAAAATGCTGTAAATGCTACCCATATCGCTTGCCAAACGAACAATAGCATTGGTTGCCACTTGCACATTGGACGCAGAAACGGCTACATTGCTGGTTGATTGCTTAACATATTGGTTGGCCTGTGTGGCCGAGCCCAAAAGGTTAACCAAAACGTTATTATCTTTAACAGCCTGACTATGTGTAGCCGCCTTGAATTTATAGGTGTTTTCCGCAGCATGGAGGTTCTGTTCTGCTGTAATGGTTGCCCCCTCGGCGTGGTAAAGCGTAAACATGGATGCATTTACCTGCGATTTAAGGGCCTGTTCTTCAATATCGAGGCTTTGTAGTGAGCTTACGACAACGGAATGTAGGTTTTCGTTGTAAGAGTTCATAATTTTTATCTTAATTCGTTAAATTGATTAATTTATAATAGATCAAACGTACATGTTAACTACTGTCTGGTTGTTGCGTATCTGATAAATTTCTACCTGTGCGCTGGTGTTTTTAATCCACGGGGAAAGATAAATATTCAAAGCCTGCTGTACAGCCGAAAATTCGTAACCGGGCTTATTGGTAATAACGGCATAAACGCTTAGCGACTGAAAATCGGGATTGGATACTTTTACTACCGATAAAGCTGAAGTTCGTTGCTGCAGATATTGGCGAATCTGTTCTTCCTGCCCGGTACTTGCCATAGGCAAAAATGCGTGGGGCGCTAACGGAGAAAGCCCATCCAGAGCCCAGGAAGTGGTGGCCTGCTTTGTTTGCCGCTTTAGTTGCCATATCAGCCACCTATCATTACATTAAAGGCCCCGAGCATAATGGTTCCTCCGTGTGCAGTTGGGTCGCCCATTCTGGCTGCCGGCATACCGCCGATCATTACGGTTGCTGAGCCTTTTATAATGCTATCGGGCGGACCTACGCAAACCAGCATATCGCCTACTCTTGCGGCTGGTAATTTACCTATTAATACGGTAGGCTCGCCCGGCCCTATAATTGGCCCGCCAACATGTGGTATAGGCACAGGTCCGGGATCTACCATTGGGCATTCGTGAAAATCAGTTAATCTGGCTGCTGGTGGCATATTTCGTTTGTTTTAAGATTAGTTAATCATAACCATGGCACTTTTCAGGGTTAATTCCATGCCACTTTTTACTTCTGCAGTCATCGATCCTTCTGCGGAAAACTGACTATCGGCTACTTGTTTAATGTTAATACCACTCGTATTCACATCGCCTGCATCGGCATTGACCTTTACACCGGTTGAACCTGATATGTTTACATGCTGCTTTGCCTGGATATTGATATCTGTAGCACTTTTAATGGTTATTCCACTTGCAGACATGGTAATACTGTTGCTGTGTTCATCCTGGATGGTGATCTGTTTGTCTTTATCACTTAGAATGATTGTATTTTTATCGGGCGTGGCAATGGTCAATACCTTGTTTTCGTCGTCGAATTCTATATTGATGTTCGATTTGGAAACAATGGCTTTGATCGAGTTTTTTTCATTAGGATTAAGTCTTTCATATGGTTTTATTTTGGTACTGCTGTACATACTGCCCAATATTACCGGACTGCGTGGATCTTCGTTTAAAAAGCCCAATACAACTTCATCGCCTACTTCGGGCAGAAAAAATGCGCCTGCGCCGCTGGTTGAATAAAAATTAGCCAGCCTAGCCCAAATGCCCTGACCACTTTGATCAAACATGGGTACATCAACCAAAATGCGGTATTGCGAATCGGGATCACCGTACATTTTTTTAACGGTACCATTAAATAAACCGCGAACGCCAGGTAACATGCCCGATGCTACCGGTGCCATTACATCAGGCTCTTCAATAAACCATTGTGGCGAAAGTCCTACCGCAACTTCGGTAAGCCAGTTGCCCGCAGAAATATCGTGTATCACGCCTGAAATTAGGTAATCGCCGTTAAACCTGCCTCCCAATCCGTTTAAGGTGATAAATTTACCGGGATCAACCAGGCTGGTGCCCTGAAATTTGGCTTCGCCTGTTATTTTTGAAAATTCACTTTTTAACATCTGTGCTTTGGCCCAGTTACTCAGCTCTTCTGTTTCCATAGGTGCCGTGGTTTGCAAGTCGTATTCAGACAAGCCAATTACCTGAGATAATGTTTTAGAAGAAATATTGCCCGGACCAGGATAATTATTTGGCACTTCGGCACTGGCTACAGCCTGTTGTTTATAATCCCAGGTATTTGCTTTTACACTTTCCAGCTGGGTTACCGCATTCATATTGGCTCTAAATTCCATTAATCCGTTACCATAACCAACAGTCATTACCGAAGCGGGATCGGCACCGGGTGCTTTTACCGTCACTTTACCATTAATGGTGGTTACAATAAGGCCATTCATTTCTGCCAGTGAAAGCATAAAATCCCAGTCGCTTACATAAAACTGCACCTGCTCCGGCCAAATCGTTGTGGTTCCGCTTACGTCAGCTGTTAAAGAAGAATAGCTGTTGATAATAGAGCTGATTACATCACTGTCTTTTTTTTGTGCAAAGGTTAAACTCTTTCGGCCAACGGTCATTTTTATGGCTTCGTCCCTGCATTCTACTTCGAGGGCTGAGCCGATTATATTATCGATATGGATAGACTGGCCGGTAATAATGCCTTTAAAAATCACGGTATTGGTGTTATCGTAACCGGCCTCAATAATGATGGGGTTGCCAGGCACAAAAACAGAGGAAGAGCTGGCCTCAAATGTTCCGGTATTGGCCTCACCATCGAGGATCATAATTTTTGCCGTTGATACACGGTTTACCCTTTTCTCTACATGTACCGAAAGGATGTTTAATTCGGCAGGAATAGTATTACCTGCAACTTTAACAGTGTAAGTGGCTACACTGCCACTAGGGATGTTTGTTGATGATGCCATTATGTAGTTGGAATGATTGGTGGGAAAATCAATTTTTCATTTCCTTTTAAGTTTCTAAATTTATTGAGCCCGTTATAACGGGCTACCTGGATATAGTATTTTTCATCGTTCCATACTTTTTCGCAGAGTCCGGGCAGGGTATCACCTTCTACCATGGTAACAAGGTGGCTGATATCAGGCGATTCGTCCTGATCCTGGATTTTTACCGTTTGTGGTGCAATATATTGTCCGAAGCCCAGCGAAATTTTTGCCCTTAAAGGACTTCCGTCTGGTCTGAACAAGGTATAAGAGATATCAAACGAATTTAATACACCATTAAAAACCAGATCCTTACCCCATTGCACCTTAACAAAATTCGGACGATGAATGTTGCCATTATAGGTAAATATAATGTTCTCTAACGTGGTAATTTCTTTGGCCATGTCAGTCCTTTTCGCATCAACAATTCCGGTACAATCAATCACCACATCAAAGTTCAGTTTATCGCTTGGCGTACTCTTGTAACGTTGCGAAGGAGAACTTGAATCGGGTGCCTGTTGCTGGTTGTATTCGATGCTCCTTTGCCATTTAACCGACTCGGGATTAAGCATCATTAAATAAGGCAGACCGGGAAAACGTTTGGTAAACTGCTTATCCGTATAACCGGTAATTTTCATTGGTTCCAAACTGCCCATAATTATCTTGTATTAGTGCTTTTTTTTGTGCGTTCGGTGATCATTTTCTTGCATTCAGCCAACAATTGCTGTTTCAATTGCTGAACATCTTTTTCGTTGATTTCAGCCTGCCGGTGCATGTCGTTAGTGGATACCTGCGTTTTAATGATAAGTTCCCTGATTTCTACTGGCATAATATTTAATCAAATAGGTTAGAAATGTTACTGCTGCTTTCTATAATCTCAGAATAGGTGTAGGCGAGTTCGATAGATTCGATCACGATGGCGTTTTCCTGCGATTTCAGATCGGATACAGCATACTTTATCGGATAAGCTTTATGGAAAGCCCACATCACCAGTACCTCCGCATTGGCATTGAGCAAGCTTACCGAAATATCGTTGGTTTGAATGGCACCGTTAAGCCCGCCATCTATACAGGCGATACACCAGTCGACCAGGCTCGAACCTTCAGGCACCAGTGCCCTTTTCAGCACTAAATTCTGACCGGAGGAAGTGGTGGGAAGCCTGTATTTAAACTGGTTTTCCCCTCCCGAGATCACTTCTTCTATACCTAATTCTTTCGAAATCCCCGAAACTTCCTGAAATGCAGCATCTTCTCCCTTTAATGAGAGCATGAAATAAAATCCTGCCGGGTAGCTGTTACTTGCCATTTGTAATGGTTAACTGTTCGTGCGCAATCTCTAAAGTATCAATGGCCACTTCATTTCCTTCTGATTTTAAATCGGTACTGCTGATTTTTGTTGGCCAGGCATTATCCAATTGCCATTGCATGGTTACATTACCAGCCTCATCAAGCAGTTTAATTAATATGGTTCTTCTTTTAATCAAATTCATTTTAATCTCTGCATGCCAATTCCAGAAAACGTTGTCATTAACAAAAATGCCCCTTTTCATGGTTACGTTGCCATATTTTACCAAACCAGGCATTTTCTCTGTAGAAAAAAGCGGGCTGTTGCTTCTACGGTATTCGATTACCTGATTTTCGACATCCATTCCGGATACTTCCTGAAATGCAACGCCTTTTAATCCTGTTCCAAGGTCCACTTCAAAACGAAATTTGGGCATTGGCCATGTTGCGCCTTGTGCGCCTCCATCATCTGCCATAATATTGTTTTTTTTTTTTTAAAATTATAATAAATAAATCTGTTAACTAGAAACCGGCATTTCCTGCTGGAAGGTAAGGACAATAAATTCAGCCGGACGTACAATGGCTACTTTAACGGTTACATTCATAAATCCGTTCAAAATATCATCAGGAGTCATGGTCGTGCCTAAACCGCATTCTACCGAATAGGCATCGGCTGCTGTAGCGCCCATTAATCCACCTTCTTTCCAAATGCTGTTCAAGAAACTGCTGATCATTGATTTAACGGCTTCCCATGTATTTTTTGTGTTAGGCTGAAAAACATAAGAATGTGCCGCCAGCTTACACGATTGCTCCAGCATAATCATGGTTCTTCTTACCGAAAGGTATCTCCAATCCTGGCTATTGCCATCCAATGTTCTCGCGCCCCATACCAGGATACCAATCCCGTTAAAAAAGCGGATGGCATTGATCGATTTACCCGAAACAGGATCGACGTTAAGGTTGCTCTGCTGGGTTTCTGACAGGTTGATGGGTAAAGATACGGCACCAACGATTGATGTATTGGCAGGAGATTGCCATACACCTTCCTGATTATCAACAGTAGTCATTACCCCTGCCATGCCCGAACTTGACGGAAGGATATTGGCCAGTACAAGTACGTTTTTAATAATGGTGGCATATACTTTACTGGCATTGATTAGCGCATTGTTATATTGCGTTACGGTTAACGGCGCCCCCGGAGGATTTTCGATATTACGGAGAATGGTAGCTGCTGTAGGGTTAGGATTTGAAGGCGGATTAAGTAAAGGATCTAACTGTTTAACATCACCACCAAAAAGGTTGGTATAATTAATATCGGTACTTTCCATAATGGTGGTACCAATAAACGGATAATATGCGGTGCCATAATTCAGTCCCTGTTCACCAGTACCTCCTCTAAAAACATCAATATCAGTGGAGTAAGTTAAAGGATCTGGATTACGGCCACCAATTAAATCGAATATAGAAATGGCTGTTTGCATGGCTTCACTTTGTGCCAGCATACTTTGCATCAGGCTAGCGTTTTCTTCTACAGATAACAAAGTAGCTTCAGGGCAAATGTACATGGTAGGTTCCTGCTCATTAAGCAAAAGGTAAAGGCCACTTTGTAACTGCGATAGGGATACATTCGGGTTTACAATCTGTTGTCCAACGCCCATAGGCTGTGCAGATGGAGGGCCATAAGTGCCTACTGATACGATATAAGCCTCGCCACCTCCATTTTGATAAAATAGCTCAATACTGTTATACATATAGTAAATGGTATTGGGATCGGGTAAAATGGCATAATACAAGCCATTAATGATCATGTAATCGCGGTTGGCTGGCTGGCTTTTTTGCTGTACCAGGTAATACTCAGGGCTATATTGTATCGCCGGGCTTGCTGGTGGTGCAGGATTGGGATAACAGTAAATAGCCTGAAACTCGGCAAAAGAAGTAATTCGATGTGCCACATTGGTATAAGACACCCCATTATACTCGGCCTGTGGCGTATAACCTATAAATGCCGATACCGCCGTAGCCACGGAGACTACCGTGTTGGGAAAGGCATTTTGCTCATTGATGTAAACACCGGGAGACTTAATGTTTGACTCAATCATAACTTATTTTTAGCTGTTATTGGTTTATAAAGTAGTGTGTAATGGATAATTGTATCGGGATGATAATCTAAAATTAGACATCTTGTATTAAATAACAGAAATATATCCATATACTTTTCATATACATCAATTCTGATTGGGAAATAAGGCGTAGACAAATCGTTGACTGGGAAGATAAGTTTTCTCGTACAATCTGTCATCCTGAAGGATAATTTATGGTATAAAAAAATATTAGTGACGTTGTCCATCCGCACAGTCTTTCCTCGGCTACCTATGGAAAATCGGTACAGGTCCGCCGCCGCCGATGAGCTCTTTCTTTTTGTTGCCAAAAAGACCAGCGTAGCTAGCTTGAACACCATTAAAAAAATAGGAATAAGCGAAAAAACAAAAACCACCGGCTGAAAATTTATTCATTTTTTGAGGAATCAACAACTGTACGGTTAGTGGCCCGATTTCATTAAGCACATTTTGGTTATTACGAAAAGATAAATTAACCAGATCGGGTTTCATTGAGCCTAATATGCCCGCTAAACCTCTAGCCATGGTTGCAGAAACAATATGATAAGTAAAAGTTATGGTTTGTTTTAGTTTATCCAGCAGGGTTAAAAAACCGGATGTATCGTTGTAGCCTGCAACTATTACTTTTTCTTTTAACATGTTATTGTTTGGTTGATTAGGAAGCCAGCGCACACGCCGCCTATACAACTTCTGGTTGTATCAAATATCAGCAAAAGAATTAGAAATAAAAATATAGATAAGGGAGGTATTTTCACCTTTTTGTGATGGGGTAAAATACGCAAAACACTTAACAAAACGACGTAATGCATTGATTAACGAACATTAAGAGCCCTTTTAATTAAAAAAACATTTCTTTTTTCAGACTGCCATAGGGTTGTCAGTGGCGCTTATTTTCTTTGTAATAGAAAATACAATTGATACCATGAAACAACTGTCTGTAATTACATCTGTCATATTCTTATTGGTAAGTATTTTTCTACAGATGGGCAATTACAATGAAAGGAAAGAAAAAATGAAATTGAACGCCGGTTTTATCACCTCAAAGCTAAAAGAGAGCAAAGTTTTTTATAGCGAAGTATTGGGTTTTGAACTTACATTTGAAAATGATTTTTATGTGTTGATGCACACACCCGATGGTCAGACTGAAATTAGTTTTTTGCTCCCCAATCATGCTACCCAACAACCTGTATTTCATAAGGCTTATGCCGGTTTTGGTGCTTACCTCACCCTTGAAGTTGCCGATGTAGATGATTTTTATCAAAAGCTAAAGAAAAAAAATGTAAAAATTAGTTTTTCAATCCGTGATGAAGCATGGGGAGACCGGCATTTTGCCATCGAAGATCCGAATGGTTTGGGAATTGATATTGTAACTTATAAAAAACCCGATTAATTATTTAATGCTTAAAAAAATCTATCCACCATTACCGTTGTGGATCTTTAGCGGCAATTAAACCTGTTTCATACGTCGCTTTTTGCCGGCAGCCGAATTGATCAGCATCATCTCCAAATCATGATTATGCTGATCGAAAATCATCATCATGATGCAGAACTGAAGGTTAATTTTAACTAGTTTTGGTTCGATAAAAAAACTTTATTCTCCCTGCTTTATGAAAAATAAATTCATTCTTTATTTCCTTCTTTTTCCGCTCGCTGTATTTTCGCAAAACGTACAGGAACCTACCGATACCCAAAAAGAATGGTCGGCCCCCTATGCCCCATTCCGCATTGTTGGCAATATTTATTATGTGGGCACTTACGATCTGGCCTGTTACCTTATTACCACTTCAAAAGGGAATATCTTAATTAATACCGGCCTAAGCTCATCAGCTGGGCAAATTAAAAAAAACGTAACCAGTTTGGGCTTTAATTTCAAGGATATCAAGATTTTATTAACCACACAGGCACATTACGACCATTTGGGCGCTATGGCAGAAATTAAAAAACTTACCGGCGCAAAAATGATGGTTGATGAAAAAGATGCAGAAGTGATGAAAAATGGCGGCCGTACTGATTATGCCCTCGGTGGTGGAAAAACCACTTTTGCTCCCATCATGCCAGACCGTTTGTTAAAAGACGGAGACCAGATCCAGCTTGGAAATACCAGCATTGTGATGCTTCACCATCCAGGACATACCAAAGGTTCGTGTAGTTTTCTGCTTAAAACCGAAGATGACAAAAAGGAGTATTCAGTGCTGATTGCCAATATGCCCAGTATTGTAACCGAAAAAAAGTTTTCTGAAATACCAGCCTATCCGAATATTGAAAAGGATTATGCCTATACTTTCGGTTCGCTTAAAAAATTATCGTTTGATATCTGGCTTTCCTCGCACGCCAGTCAGTTTGATCTTCATAAAAAACACAAACCTGCCGACAAATATAACCCTGCCGCTTTTATAGACCGTAAAGGTTATGATCTGGTATTGAAAAACCTGGAACAAGATTTTAATAAAAAAATCAGCAAGGAATAATGATCAGTTTTACCTAATGTCTGGTTTTTCTTAAATTTGAATCAGGAAAGCAGACAAAGACATCATCGCATTTTATCCATGGAGTTTACAGAAACAAAACCCTGCGCAGCATTATCACCCTTTATCCATGCTTTTTGGGAACTGAAGGGCGATAAAAATGACAGCCAATGGGAACGAAACTTTCCTGACGGTTGCTCCGGACTGGTGATTAACCTGGGCGAAAGCTGTAAAACAGATAACGGTACCCATGCTATGGAATATGGTAAAACTTATGCTGTTGGTGCAATGACTTCCTTTAATGAGAGTTTTATTGAAAACGGTACGCATTTATTGGGTGTATGTTTAAAGCCGGCGGCTTTTTCAAACTTTTACCACTACGCACCGCAAAATGAACTGATTAACAGTACCGTTGAATTTGACCGGGCACTTTCGTTTAATACCGAAAAAATAACCGAAAATCCAATGGCTTACCTCAACCAGTTTTACAGCAACAGGATAGGAAAAACGGATGCGCAAATACAAGCGGTGATCACCGATATCCACCAGGCTAAAGGCCAAACCGGCATTTATGAAATTGCCAGACGAAACTGCACTACCATCAGGCAGCTGGAACGGAAATTTAAAACACATGTAGGCATAACACCGAAAGAATATTCAAATATCGTTCGTTTTCAGCATGCATTATCCATCATCAAAAATCCGGGTCAGAAACGCAGTTTACTTGAAATTGCTTTTGAATGCGGTTTTTATGACCACTCGCACCTGAGCAACGAAATCAAAAGAAATACGGGATTAGCACCTTCACAACTTTGATTTTGTCGCATTTTTCCAAAGTATGGTTAACAGCCTGTTTGTAATTTTGCTTAAAAGAAATGGATATGAAAAAAGTAATTTTAAACCTCGCCGTTACCCTCGATGGTTTTATAGAGGGACCAAACGGAGAGATTGATTGGTGTATCATGGATGATGATATGAATTTTGATGCCTTTATTGAAAGTATCGACACCATGTTTTATGGCAGGATAAGTTATGATGCCTGGGGAAATTTTAAACCTGAAGAAAATACACCTCCTGCGGAGAAAATGATGTGGCAGGCTATACATACTAAGAATAAATTTGTTTTTTCGGGTCAGGAAAGGCAAAATGAAAAAGCCATTTTTATTACTTCTGATATCGCAGGCAAAGTAGCAGAAATTAAAAAACAAAAGGGTAAGGATATCTGGTTATACGGAGGCGCAAAACTGATTAAAACCTTTATTGATTTAAAACTGATTGATATTTACAAAATATCGGTACACCCGATAGTATTGGGTAGCGGAAAGCCATTATTTGAAGATTTGAAAGAACGGATCGGGTTAAAATTAACAGGCACAAGGGTATTCAAATCAGGTGTGGTAGAGCTTACTTACCAACCTTTAACTACTTTGTAAACGCCAGCAGGCTAAAAGATAACCTGGGGATAATATCCCCAGGATTATCGGAGTGTGCACACCCCTGTCGTATGAGAGCAACCGGGGCTAGACCAAATAAAGCACACTGTAAGGCTATTTTTCCAATAAGGCAAAAGCACACCAGAGGTAAGGTGATTGGCCGTGAGAATCGCCTACATTACGCGGACGATCATAATAATATTGTTTATCATTTTTCTTATTTGTTCCCACACAAACTTCGGCAACATCGCCTTTTTCATTAATGTAGGGCACCAAAGCCAGCCAGGCTTTACGTGCAACCGCAGCATATTCCTGTTTATCCAGCCAGCCATTTTTTACGCCGCTGATCAAAGCATAAGTAAACATGGCCGATCCTGAGGTTTCTGCCCAACAATCGGGTTCATCGATTAGCTGGTTCCACATGCCTGTGGGTGTTTGATAACTTTTCAGACTCTTCATCATGGTTTCGTAGCCTTTCAAAATCCGCGGGCGCTCTTTACTGTCTTTAGGCAGCAAACGTAAAAGCTCTGTCATGCCGGCAGCCATCCAGCCATTGCCACGGCCCCAATAAAATGGCACATCGGGTGCATGGTAAAAAAGCCCGTTCGGACGTTGTAATTCATCCAGGTATAATACCATTTCTTTAGCAGCACGATCAATATATTTCCGCTCGCCGGTTGCTTTATAAGCTTTTGCCTGAACGATGGTAATCATATACATATCGTCAATCCATAAACGGGTTTGCCACGAAAAACCTTTATCAGCCCAGTCCTTTTGTTTTGCATCTGCGTTTTGCGGAACCGCCCATTGCGTATCAGCGTAAGGTATGCCCAGTTCGAAATACTTTTTATCTTTGGTAATCTGATACAACTCCAATGGCAGGCTCCCGAACATATTCAAATCAACATGGTTCATGATGGGCAATAATTCTTTCTCCTGTGTAGTGAGTTTTTCAAAACGTTCTTCTAAAAGCGATAAGAGTTTTTTGTCTTTGGTTATTGCAGCATATTTAAGCGCTCCTGTCCAATTGAAAGTTTCGGGATAACTGATCCATTTTCCGGCGTGAAGCATGTGTTTTTTATCTAAAAAGCGGTAAGCAATACGTTTTCCAACTTCTTTTGGACCAAAACCTTCCGGAAAATCTTTTAGCAGCTTATCCTGGGCAAACAAGTGCTGACAAAGGATGAAGAGCACAAGCAGGGTGAGTAATTTTTTATACATATTGGTTTATCATTTGGTTAAAAGTTATTTCACCGGAAAAGTTTTTCCTTTAAAAAAATATAGTCAGAAACCACATTCAGCATGGTTTGATAGTAAACATTTTTATTTAAGCCTGCTCCGCTAAAGCAAACCACATGGCCTATTTCAGTTTCTATTTCTGAAAAAACCAATTTAAAATCAGGAGAATAAAGCCAGCCGTGTAAGCCCGGATCAAGCTGATCAATGTGGCAGTCAATATCATAAGCCCTGGGCGATAAACCGGTAAATTTCAGGCTGTACGCTACTGATAGCTCCACGATTCCGTAACCCAAAAGATCAATCAGCACATCTACCTTTTTAACCGATTTTTCGATTATTTCTTCCATGTTATGACCTTTAGCGTTGAGTATTTTGATATAATAAAGTCTGTATAGCGATTAATATCCCGGATTTTGTGCCAGTTTTGCACCATTATTACGCTCAATTTCTGAGGCCGGAACCGGCCAAAGGTTATAGGTGGTTAAAACGTCATTATAATAAGGGTTGCATTTTTTTACGCGGTCGTAAACCAAACCCAGCCTCATCAAAGTGATCCTTCTTTTTTCTTCAGAACCCAGTTCGCGCATGCGTTCATCCAGAATGTAATCAATATTTACGTTTGCCGGCAATACAGCTGATGCATTAGACCTGCTACGTACCGCATTGATATCTGCTGCTGCCTTATCCAGCTGGTTTAAACCTAAATAAGCTTCAGCCCTTAACAGATAGGTTTCGGCCAGCCTGAACATATATTGATCGGCGTAAGTACCACCGGCACTTGCCTTAAGCAAAAGCTGCGATTTATCCTGGAACATGCCATCCGGGTGATCACCTGGAGTGGTCACTTTTGACTGGAAGGGATAAAAATCTCTTCTGGGCACGGTTATTCCTGCTGGCGGGTTGATGGTTGATATGGTTTCGCCAAAACGGGGATGGGCAGGATTGGTTACTTTAAACTCGCGTACAAAGTTAAAAGGAGCATTTCTGAGGTCGTTATTAAAATCGCTTTGCCAGATGACGTCCGAAAAATATTTGGTTGGTATGGCCCAGCCAATCCCCCTACCACCGGTATAATCGCTAACGGGATACAAAAATGGCTGTACACCACTCCCGGCAAGTCTGAAATTAAGAAATTGTGGGGCAAAATGCCTTTCCATCTGATAGGATCCGGCAATTCCTGTTGATACCGTCCCGCCACCCGGAACATCGGTTTCGAACTGTATTACCCAAAGCGCCTCTCTATTGATTCCGTTTTTACGATTCTGATTTCCTCTTTGAAAAAGATCCCAATACACATTTTTAGTGGCATCGGTTGATTTCACACCAAACCTGGTGGTCATTAAACCTACATTGGGGTTACCAATTACACTCGTAGCAGCATCTGCAGCATTTTGAAATTGCCCTGCAGCAAGGTACACTTCCGATAAAAGATGATAAGCGGCAAGGTTGTTTACTTCCCCATCCTGCACGGCATTAATGCCTGGCAGGTTTGTAGCAGCAAATTTGAGATCGCTGATGGCCTGCTCCAAAACTGCAGTTTTAGGGGCCCTTACATAGTCGGTTTTAGGGTTAACCGCTTCGGTGATATTTAAGGGAACCCCTCCGTATAAATAGGCCAAAGTACGGTAGGCCATTCCCCTGAAAAATTTCGCCCTCGCTTCCATCAGTATTTTTTCGGGAGCAGTGAGTGCAGAGGCCGGAATACGGTCAATAATGGTGTTCGATTCTGCCACGATTTTGTATAACGAAGTCCAGTGGATCAGAGGGATTTCGGTGCTTAAAGGAGAATAGGCAGCAATCATATTGGTGTGCCTTGTGGTAGCCGGCTGACCATCAAAAACCAAATCACAGCCGAATACATAATCAAAGGGACGTTGTTCACCACTGTTGTAAAATTCGCTTCTTATGCGGTTATATTGGTTATTCAAGGCTGCTTCGTAGTCTTTCGCCGTGATATAAGCATTATCGGTTGTTAAAAAATCTAGCGGCTTTTCGTCCAGGAAATCCCTTTTACAAGAGAAACTCAGAACGGTAACTGCAGCTATAATGGTAAGGGTTATTTTTTTCATCACTTTTAGTTTAAAATGTAACATTAAGACCTACTGAGTAGCCTTTAAAAACAGGTCTGCCATCATTGGTCAGTCCCTGATTGGTTTCCGGGTCCCAGCCTTCCCAGTTGGTCCAGGTGGCCAGGTTTCTTCCGCTAACAAATAGATTTAAATTCTGCAGTTTCATCTTTTCGATCAGTTTTCCACTGAATTTATAAGAAAGTGATACATCCTGTAAGCGCACAAAACTCCGGTTCTGAAAAAGCGGTGGATTTAATGTAGCCGAAACAAATGACCGTGGGTATTTTCCGTTTGGATTATCGGGCGACCAAAAGTCTATCCCACTCAGGTAATTGTTCCTCACGGCATTATCATCCCTGATTACCCTTGGCGTATTGCCCGAGAGGTAAGATTTTTCACCCCCCTGCACAGCATTAAAGAAAATACTCAGGGTGAAATTTTTATACTGGAAATTGTTGAGCAAACTTACCCGGTAAGCCGGTGCAGATGATCCTAAAATTGCCCTGTCGTTAGCGTTGATTACGCCATCACCATTCTGATCTACAATGCGGTAAGTACCCGGCGAATAACCGGTCGGGATTTTTTCGCCCACCTGGTAAATTCCGTTTACCTGATAATCATAAATTACCGCGGTTGGCTGGCCGATAAAAAGTCCGCTTTGCGGCAGGTCATCTTCTACACCGTCGCCATTCAGATCACCTAAAAGTTTTACAATTTTATTGGTATTACGGGCAAAGCTCAGGGTAGAATTCCACTGAAATCCGCCACTATTGATGTTTTTTGAGTTTAAAGAAAGCTCAATACCTTTGTTGTTCAGCTGTCCGATATTGGTGAGAATGTTATTAAAACCCGTTATTACCGGAATATTAACCGAATAAAGCAGATCAGTGGTTTTGGTGTTATAATACTCTACTACCCCTGATAACCTGTTTTTAAGGATACTGAATTCAAGACCGAGGTTGGCACCTGTGGTACGCTCCCATCTTAAATCGGGGTTGGGAAGTGTATTAACCTGCTGCCCCAATTGGGTTGAACCGCCATCGCCAAAAACATACGAAGCCCCTACACCAACAGCGGCCAGTGAAGAATAACGCGAGGTTTGATTTCCGGCCACCCCATAACCTACCCTCAGCTTCAGGTTATCGATCCAGTTGACTTTGAAAAACGACTCTTTTGAAATATCCCAGCCCACGGATAGGGATGGAAAAATGCCATATTTATTATTTTCGGCAAAACCAGAAAAACCATCTCTCCTTAGCGTACCCGTAAACAGGTATTTACTTTCGTAATTATAATTTAAGCGCAACATCTGGTAGTTCAAAGACTCTTTCCAGGCGTTTGAGATGGCAAACCGGTTGGTTCCCTGCTGTAAATTATCGTAACCCAGTGTTAACCGCGAAAAACCGGTAGAATATGCCCTGGTATAGCTATTTTCGCGTTCGCTGGCCCCATAAAGTAAAGTTGCCGTTAAACTGTGTTTGCCTATGGTTTTATTATACGTTAACAGGTTATCGAAGGTATAATCGTAATAGGTTGTATTTTCTTTCGAAGCCTGACCGGTAAGGTTGGCATCGTAAAGGTTCGAAATATTTTTCAGGTCGATACGGTAATTGTTGCCGAAACTTATTCTGTAACTAAGGCCTTTTATAGGTAGTTGCACATTGGCATAAACATTGGCAAAGAAATAATTGTGGCGATCGTAATCATTTGCCTCATAGTTTAGAAAGGGATTAACCAAATTGGTGGCAAAAGGATTAATTTTATAGTTTCCGTTATTATCCCATGGTAAAATCAATGGCGACATCAGGTTGATATCTGTAAAGTTTGGCTCTACGCCATCTTCATTGGTAAAGGTTCCGAAGGATTGCAAACCGATGGTGAGCCAGTTCGTTGCTTTACTTTCGATGTTGGCCCTGATGGTTTTTCTTTTAAAAAGGTCGTTTTGGATGAAACCGGAGTTTTTGGTCAGGCTTCCTGATAAAAGATAGGTAATCTTATCGCTTCCACCGGATACACTGAGCTGATTATCGATAATAGAACCCGTTCTGGTGGCCTCATCATACCAGCTAAAATCGTTTGGCAACAAGTTTCCCTGTGCATCTTTCATGGATGCATCTACCCTCGAAACCAGATCGAATGCAGGGTTTGGCCGGGTAAAATCGGGTGCCAGAAAGGCCTGATCATAATATAAATATTTCACATGGTCCAAATATTCATCCCTGCCCATGGGTTTTAAATCAATATTGGGTTTTTGGGTAGCATATTGTGTTGAAAAGGATATTTTAGTCTGCCCGATAGCACCTTTTTTACTGGTGATCAAAATTACCCCGTTTGCCGCCTGTGCACCATATACTGCTGTAGAGCTGGCATCTTTTAACACATCAATAGAGGCAATATCATCAGGATTGATTGATGTTAACGACCCATTGTACTGTACGCCATCTAAAATAATCAGCGCGTTCTGATTACCGCCCAAAGTATTCTGCCCCCTTATACTGATGCTTGGTGTTGCACCGGCCCGGTTAACCTGCCCCACATTTAACCCCGGCACGGTTCCCTGCAAAAGGCTGGCTACGTTTGTAGTGGGTGCATTTCTAAAATCATCGAGATTTGCCCTCACCACCGATCCAGTTACATCAGCCTTTTTTTGTGTTCCGTAACCCACCACCACAACCTCATCCAGGTTAGCTTGCGAAGATTTTAACACCACATTGATGTTTTTAAGGTTGCCAACCGTTACTTCCTGCACATCATATCCGATATAAGTGAACAACAAAACGGTTTGCTCATGAGCTACGCTTATTTTATAAATGCCGTTTTCATCGGTTACGGCTGTTGCGGTTCCATTTTTTACTTTAACCGAAACACCTGGTATGGGCGATTTTGTTTGCTCATCGGTTACTTTACCTGTTATAACGATATCAACCTGGTGAATAGCTGCAAACAAAAGTTCTTTATTCAACGCTTCAGTTATACCGGCATTATTGGCAGCGTTTGCCCTGGTGGAAAAGGCCAATATCACAACCTGCAAAAAAGTTACAGCTATAATTCTTTTGGGTAGAACTCTATATTTCATATTTGGTTAAATTATTGGGTACAGGAAACTTTATATAGTTAAATCGGCATGGGGTGACTAAGCAGCATTTTGCCAAGCGGTGATGCGGTATTTTTATATTTGGTTTCCTGATATCAAAGTAAAAAAATGCTGTTTACAAAAACTGTTCATTCCTTTGTCGTTTTATCTCAAATTGATATTGACCCATAAAAAATAATAAACAGCAAAGGCAGGATGCTGCCGGAGCAATTTGCTTAAGGTTATTATTGGGTTAGCTGTAAACCAAAGTAAAAGAATGGTTGCCATAAAATTTGTTCATCTTTTTGTCGATTTGTCTCAAAGCAGCTCCTTAAAAAATTACAAACAACTGATAATCAGGAGTTAAAAAACAACCGGTATCAAACAAAATCATGGTGGGTTAAAATATAGATTATACCACAATCCGATTTAATATATTTGGTATTACTTGAATATGCGTTTTGTATTATTTTTCTTGCTGTTAAGCCCTTTTTTTGCCGTTTTTAACTGCGAAGGGCAATCTCATTATTTTAAGCAGTACCAGGCAGATGATGGCTTGGCGCATAATTCGGTAAATACCATTATACAGGATAAAAAAGGCATGATCTGGATTGGTACCCGGGGAGGTTTAAACCGCTTTGATGGTTATACCTTTAAAACCTTTAAAAACGAAAAAAACAAATTCGGCAATATTGGTAACAACATTATTGTTAGCCTTGCAGAAGATAAAAAAGGGATGCTGTGGGTGGGTACCGGCCGTGGTGTTTTTAAATACGATCCTTATAAAGAAGTATTTACCTCCCTTGATTCTACCCTGCAAAAGTACATTAACTATATTGTGGTAGACCATCAAAACAACCTCTATTTTTTAGCCAACAGAGAACTTTTCAAATACATCCAGGAAGATAACCGCGTCATCAACCTTAAAATAAGTGCGGCCTGCATTGCCATTGATGAGCATGGCAACATTGTAATTGGTAATGATAACGGAGAACTGGTAACCTACAACCCTCAGGATGGATCTAAAACCAGTGTCAGCATTATCGGCCGGAATGTACCTTCAAATCTGCGGTCGATTAGTAAAATTTTTCCTGCGGGCAATAACAATATATTGGTGGGCTGTTTTAAACGTGGTTTAAAGAGTTACAACACCAAAACGGGCATTATCAAATCACTGATCCTTAAAAACAGCGATAATACAGATATTTATGTGCGCGATATTACGGCCGGTGAAAATCAGGAATATTGGATTGCCACAGAATCGGGTATTTACATTTACAACCTGGCAACCAACGCCAACAGCAACTTGCGTAAACGGCCAGGAGACCCTTATTCTATTCCGGATAATGCTGTTTATACCGTTTGTAAGGATAATGAGGGCGGTATGTGGGCTGGTACTTATTTTGGCGGACTGAGTTATTTTTCGAAAAATAATGCACGTTTTGAAAAGTATTACCCTTTGCTTGGTACCAATTCCATTTCGGGCAATGCCGTGCGGGAAATTTGCCCTGATAGCCAGGGCAACCTGTGGATTGGTACTGAAGATGCCAGCGTAAATAAATTTAGCCCCAAAACCGGAACTTTCACCAATTACGCCGCCAATGGCAAAGCAGGCAACTTATCCTATCCAAATATTCATGGTTTGTTAGCTTTTGGCAATCAGTTACTGGTAGGTCCGTTTTTGCACGGCATGGAAATCATGGATATTAACACGGGGAAAGTTAGAAACCGTTTTAAAACCATTGGTGAGGAAAATGAAGAAACGAGCGATTTTGTGCTTTCGATCCACCAGGCTAAAGACAGTACCATTTATGTAGGTACCGGTTACAACATGGGATCTGGCTTGTTTATCTTCAATCAAAAGAAAAGAACCTTTAAAAGGGTTAAACAGATCCCGGTAAACTCCTATGTTTATGATATCTGGGAAGACCGGTTTGGTTATATCTGGACGGGCAGTGTATCCCGTGGAGCATTTTATTTCCATCCCAAAACTGGTAAACAGGGTAATATTACGTTTGGCGACAAAATTAAAAACAACATCGTCCGCGAATTTCCGGTATGCGGGATTATGGAAGATAGCAGCCATGCCATGTGGTTTACTACCGAAGGTGGTGGTTTGATCAGGTTAAGTGCCGACAGAAAGGTTTTGAAAAAATTTACCACAGAAAATGGTTTACCCACCAATATCCTGTTCCGTGTGCTCGAAGATAGTTCAAAACATTTATGGATCAGCTCGCTAAAAGGTTTGATTTGTTTTGATATGCGTACGGAGAAATTTAAAATCTACACCAAATCAAACGGTTTAATTACCGATCAATTCAATTTCAGTTCTGCCTATAAAGATCCGAGCGGGCGAATGTATTTCGGATCGGTAAGGGGAATGATTTCTTTTAACCCAAAAGATTTTGAACAAAAAGATACCGCACCACCCACTTTCATTACCGGTTTCCAGATCAATAACAAGGAGGTTTTTCCGAATGTTAAAAATAGCCCGCTCACCAAGTCCATTTCTTATACCGATACCATTGTGTTGGCTCACGATCAGAATAACTTTAGCATCGAATTTGCTGCACTCAATTATTCTTCACCTGAGGTTACCCGATACGAATATGTGATGAATGGGGTAGATCAGGGCACAACTTATCTTAATAACAATAGAAAAGCATATTTTACCGATTTATCGCCGGGTAATTACACTTTTCTGGTCAGGGCAAAAAGTAATGTAGAAAGCTGGACAGGCAAGGAACGTCGTCTTTTTATCAAAATCCTTCCGCCTTTCTGGAAAAGTATTACCGCTTATATTTGCTACTTATTGATGGCTGCAATTGTCCTTTTTCTGGCTATCCGCTATTATCACCGTTATATAGAACATAAAAACCTCAATAAATTGCAGCTTTTCGAACATGAAAAGGAAAAAGAAATATACCAGTCTAAAATTGAATTTTTCACCAATATTGCACATGAGATCCAAACGCCATTAACCTTAATTTTAGGTCCGGTTGAAATGATGCTGGAAGAGGCACAGGAACAGCCGATAAAAAGCAGCCTGCTTATGGTAGAAAAAAATGCAAACCGTTTAGCAAAATTAACCAACCAATTACTCGATTTCCGCAAAACGGAGATGCATCAGTTCGGTTTAAACTTTGTGAATACCAACATTAATAGCTTGCTTAAGGAGCAAATTGATGCTTTTAAACCAGAAGCCCAAAAGAGCAATATCTCACTGGATCTCGAACTGCCTAAAAACAACATCATTGCCTTTGCCGATAGGGAGGCTTTGGTGAAAATCTGCAACAACCTCATTTCAAATGCCATTAAATACGGAACCAGCAAGGTAATGGTACGTTTAACTACATCTCAACAAACAGATGGACAGTTTACCATTACCTTTACCAATGATGGCAGAGGTATTCCGCAACAATACCAGTCGCAGATATTTGAGCCTTTTTTCAGGTTATACGGCAAAGATAAACCGGGAACAGGTATCGGGCTTTCGCTGGCAAAATCGTTAACCGAATTGCACAATGGTTCACTAAAACTAGTGGAGGGTGAAGTGAATAATGTGGTGTTTGCGCTAACTTTACCCATTCACCAAAAATTTGAATTTAAACTGAGTAGTTGGAAAAAGATAAAATAAATATGACCGACAGCATTCTGATTATTGATGACAATGAAGATATTCTGGAGTTTCTGACACAGGTTTTCGGAAACGTTTACAAATTGCATTTGGCAATTAACGGCGAAGTTGCCCAGGAAATTCTGGATAATGAAATCGTAGACCTTATTATTTCGGATATTATGATGCCGGGGATTGACGGATTCGAACTTTGCAGGCTGATTAAATCAAACGTAGAATATTGCCACATCCCGATTATATTGCTCACTTCTAAAAATACTTACAAAGCCCACATAGAAGGCCTGGAAGTTGGTGCAGATCTATATATCAAAAAACCATTTTCGCCACAATTATTGCGGGTTCAGGTGGCCAATCTGCTTCAAAACCGTTTAAAAATTAAGGCCCATTTTGCCAGTTCGCCTTTTGAGGATGTGCGGGTAATGGCAAACTCTAAAACCGAAGAGGCATTTTTAAAAAGGCTGGATGAATATGTACGTAAAAACATTCAGGATCCTTATTTGGATATCGATCAGCTTGCAGAACACATGCACATGAGCCGGCCTACCCTTTACCGGAAAATAAAGGCCATTTCTTCTTTATCGCCAAAAGAACTGATTGATGTTACCCGCCTTAAAAAAGCCACAAAACTGATTGCCCAAAACGAATTTACCTTTTTTGAAATCGCCAAAATGGTTGGTTATAGTTCTCAAAGCCTGTTTAACAAAAATTTTTTAAGGTATTTTAAAGTATCACCGCAGGAATATATGAATTCGTTAAGTAAAGATACAGGCCATGAATGATGGGGCTGGACTTCATCTGTCATCCTGAACACAGTCGCATTGGTTCGTGTCTCCACGAACCACTTTGCTTAACTTATTTTTATGATATTACCGTGGTTAGTCTGTATATAGCTCAAGGCTTTACTTATTGTTCGTGGAGACACGAACCATGGCACAGGTCTAAGGACGCAACCCTGGCTCAAGAATTTATCTGTCATCCTGAACGCTGGTGAAGGATTTTCGTCGCCGTAGTTCGTGTCTCCACGAACCACTTTGCTTAACTTGTTTTTTATGATATTACCGTGGTTAGTCTGTATATGACACAAGGCTTTACTTATTGTTCGTGGAGACACGAACCATGGCACAGGTCTAAGGACGCAACCCTGGCTCAAGAATTTATCTGTCATCCTGAACGCTGGTGAAGGATTTTCGTCGCCGTAGTTCGTGTCTCCACGAACCACTTTGCTTAACTTGTTTTTTATGATATTACCGTGGTTAGTCTGTATATAGCTCAAGGCTTTACTTATTGTTCGTGGGGGTACGAACAATGGCACAGGTCTAAAAACGTAACTCCTGGTTCAAGACTTTATCTGTCATCCTGAACGCTGGTGAAGGATTTTCGTCGCCTTGGTTCGTGTCTCCACGAACCACTTTGCTTAACTTATTTTTTATGATATTACCGTTGTTAGCCTGTATATAGCTCAAGGCTTTACTTATTGTTCGTGGAGGCACGAACCATGGCACAGGTCTAAAAACGTAACTCCTGGTTCAGAACTTTATCTGTCATCCTGAACGCTGGTGAAGGATTTTCGTCGCCTTGGTTCGTGTCTCCACGAACCACTTTGCTTAACTTGTTTTTTATGATATTACCGTTGTTAGCCTGTATATAGCTCAAGGCTTTACTTATTGTTCGTGGGGGTACGAACCATGGCACAGGTCTAAAAACGCAACCCCTGGTTCAAGACTTTATCTGTCATCCTGAACGCTGGTGAAGGATTTTTGAAATATAATAAAGGTCTGTGAGGACACATACCCTGGAGTAAATCTGTACGCACCTGTGGTAAAAAGACAAACGACAAAATGACGAGAAAATTCAAAGATGACAGCATATTAATCCTGCCATCCCTGATCAATTGAGCTGCATTAATATTTAAATACTTTTCCCTCTACCATTACTTCCTGACGGCTGGCATCAAAGGTTGCCTTTCCTCCCGTGCGTACGGCAGCATTCGTCATGATGTTGGCTATAGAGTGCTGATAACCTGCTTCTACAGGAGCATGAGGCTCTTTTCGACTGCGGATACACTGCAGCCAGTTACGCATGTGGTTAGAACTTAATACATCGGCACCTGTATTAGCCGAGGCTGCGGCTGCAGATGGTGCAGCAAGTTTGATGTCGGGCAGCAGGTTTGGTTTCATTTTCATTGCCGCGGCTGCGCGTGCAGTTAAACCACCCTGTGGCGATATGGTATTGGTAATCAGGTTTAACTCCCCACCGTTTGAATAATAAATCTCAGCTGGTTTTTCGTCGCCATTGTGCATTCTTGAAGTAAATACCACCTGAAAACCTTTGGTCATATCATCAAGCGGACCGTAATCAAAAACGGCTGTGGTGGTATCCCAGTTGCGGCGACCATCTTTCCATTGGTAAATACCTCCGTTTGCGGTTACACTACGCGGATGAGATAAACCGGTAAACCAATGTACAGTATCAATCTGATGGCTCATCCATTGCCCGGGCATCCCTGAAGAATATGGCCAGAAAAGACGGTATTCCAGGTATATCCTCGGATCAAACGCTTCGTACGGCCGGTTTAACAAAAAGCGTTTCCAATCGGTATCTTCTTCTTTTAATTTCGCTACCAGATCCGGACGGCGCCAGCGGCCTGGCTGGTTAACATTCCAGCTTAGCTCTACCATGGTAATATTGCCAAATTTGCCCTGTTTAATAAAATCTGCAGCTGCCTGATAATTTTGCCCGCTTCGGCGTTGCGAACCAATCTGTAAAATCTGTTTAGAAGACCTTACCGCTTTTAATGCAGCACGGGCATCTTCCATGGTTTCGGCGAAGGGTTTTTCGCAGTACACATCTTTTTTATTGTTTACCGCTTCTATCGCGTGTGATGCATGGGCAAAATCGGGCGTACTGATGATCACTGCATCGAGATCTTTCAGGGCATAAAGCTCATCGTTGTTTTTGCAGCTTGTAATACCGTGACCGATTTTATTTTTAATATAATCGGCTCCTAAATTACGTCGGTAATTCCATAAATCAGAGAGCGCAACAATATCAAAATTCAATTCTTTGTTGTGGTTTAAAAAACATGGAAAAAGCGTATCCTTAAAGCGGTCGGAAAAGCCGACTACCCCCACCCTTACCCTATCGTTGGCCCCGATGATATTGGCATAACTTTTTGCCGACATCCCGAAACTACCTACATAGGTTCCGGCTGCAGCAATTGCTGCCTTTTTTATAAAATCTCTTCTTGATTCTTCCATCGCGCCCATTATTGAAGTGTTTTTATTTTAATGTTTTTGTACGAAACCGTGTTGCCATGATCCTGAATCAGGATATGTCCTTTTTTAGCCTCACCAAAGTTTTTCCACGTTTTGTATTTACTGCCCGCAACCAGTTTTTTAAAATCGTCTGATCCGCGTTCATACTCAACCACCTTTACACCGTTTAACCAATGTTCTACGTGGTTATTAGGATAAACCCTCACCTCACCACTGTTCCATATGCCAATGGGTTTAATTACCGAGGCGGGTTTGTTAGATGGAATAAGATCGTACAAAGAGGCGAGCTTGCGGTTACCGTTTTTACCGAGTTTTGCATCCGGGTGTTTTTCATCATCCAACACCTGGAACTCTAACCCAATGCCTGATAAGTTGGTTTTCTCTTGTTCGGTTACAAAATATTTGATGCCGCTGTTGGCACCTGGTGTAAGTTTAAAATCGAACTTTAATATAAAGGCAGAATATTCAGCCTTGGTCACAATATCGCCACCTGAACCCTGTTCTTGTCCGTTTGATGCCAATACCGTTAAAATACCGTTTTTCATTTCCCAGCCTTTGGCAGGAAACCCTTCTTTAAAGATGGCACGCCAGCCGGTTGCGTCTTTGCCATTCCAAAGCAATTTGAAGCCTTCTTTTTTTTCGCTTTTGCTAAGAACATTTTGTGCATAAGCTAAGTTTACGGCAAAAAAGCCCAAAAACAGCGTAAAAATTAACCTGTAGTTTTTCATTGAATTTAATTTATAGTAATTGTTTATGTGTTTAAAGATTTAGTTTAATAGTGCGCCAGGAACTTAAACCCACATTAAGCAGGAGAGAAAAAAGGTTCCATTAGTATCCTCCATGCTGACGGTCATAGCATTTGCAATTTGATTGCCTTTACAAGTTTATAATTGGTTTTCTACTGCCAAAGTAAGCCAATGCACCTTGTAAAATATGTTCAATTTATTGTTGATTTGTCTCATTTTACCTGAGCAAAAGGCGCAAAAGAAGTTGATTACCGGAACTAAAAACTCCTTTAAAAAAACACAACCAGACAAACAAAAATGGAATCAATCCATTAAAAATCAATAATTTACAACAACAAAAATTATTAAAAGGGAAGCACAAAAGAAGGAATTATACGGTTATAAACCGTAACAAAACATTCACTTGTAAGAGGCGCCCTGACTTTGCCAGCCCTTCCTCCCTGTGTATAATTGTTTATTTTCGGAAAAATAACCAAATATCAAAAAGACAATTTATACCTTAAAATACATGATCAATTTTCGATTATCTACATTTTTTAAAAAATCCGTAAAAGGCATTCGCCCAACAAAAAACCAAAAAAATTTAGCTGCACAAAAGCCATATATACCAACTTTGACTACCCATCTTGTTTATTTGCTGATTAGCTTTTGCCTTGTTTCCTGCGGATTAAAAAAAACACAATCTGCAAATTCGAATACTGAAAACACTGCTCCTTTATTGATAAATCCTGCCCTGCCGGGCGATAATCCTGACCCTTCTATCATCAGGGTAGGAAAAACCTATTATGCTACTTCTACTACGAATGAGTGGGCACCCTATTTTACCATTTATAAATCTACAGACCTAAAAAACTGGAAACTGATTAACCACGTTTTCCCTAATGGTTTTAAGGATATGAAAAACCAATGGGGCGAAAACAATTTCTGGGCTTCGGAGTTGGTTTACGATCAAAAACAGAACCGGATTTATGCCTATTACACGGCGCACAACAGGGAAACAAAAGGTAATCCGGGTTTACAATGCGGCACAGCATGGATTGATGCAGACCAAATTGAAACGGGTAAATTTACAGATAACGGCCCTGTGATAATAGAGGATGAATGCGGTGCAATAGATGCCTTTGAGTTACAGCAGAATGGTAAAATTTATGCCTTCTGGAAAAATGACGGCAATGGTTGTGGCAAAGAAAGCTGGATCTGGAAACAGGAAATTAACGAGAGCCGTACAAAACTACTCGGCCAAAAGAGCAAAGTTTTTACCAATAGCCAGCCATGGGAAACCGGACTTGTTGAAGGTGCTTGCTTTTTTACTTTAGGAGAATACGTTTATAGCCTTTACTCTGTTGGTGGCTGTTGTGATGCCAAGTGCAATTACAAAACAGGAATTGCCAGAACTAAAGACCTAAATAGCGGTGTGTGGGAGAAATACGGCAATAATCCGATTATGGTAAGCAACGACAAATGGAATTGTCCGGGCCACGGTACTGTGGTAAAAACTACAGATAACAGGTTGTTTATGCTTTACCACGCCTTTAATAAAAATTACGATGTTTTTGTAGGCAGAGAAGGCATTATTGAAGAATTAGTTGTTGGTACGGATGGCTGGCCTGTACTGCATAATGCAACAGTGCCAAACCGACCCAAAGCTGACCTGAATTTTTCGGACAACTTTAAGAATGACAATAAACTTGATCTTGCCTGGCAATGGCCTTCAAAATCGCAAAGGCCAGCCATGTCTTTTGATAAAGGATTACACCTTGCCGCTTCTAATGAAAACCACGCGCTTGGTACCTTTTTGGGACAGTATATTAAAACAGTAAATTTTAGCATTACAGCTGAGGTAAATCCTGGTGCTGCAAAAACAGGTATCTGCCTGGGTGGTGCCATTTTTAAAAGCAAATGGCCTGGTGAACTCGGCGGCATAGGAATTACCGCTTCAAAAGAAGGTTTTATTGTTTTTGATAATTTTGAAGGAAAATATACGATTCTTAAAGATATTAAAGAAAATTTATCAGGATCGGTTGAATTAAAAATGCAGATCAGCGACGATGGAAAAAAGATTGAGTTTTTCTATAAAAAAACAGGAAAAGAATGGTCTAATTTTTATAGTACAGTATTTTTAGCAGCAAAATATGTACCCTGGGGAATGGGTTACAGGGCTGGTATTGTGGTAAAAGGAGATTCTTCGCAAACGGGCTCCTTTAACAATTGTAAAATAGTGAATAATTAATAAAACCTCTGGAATTTTAGTGAACCTATTGTTTAGCTACATAAAAAACTCAGGCGAGCTAAGGTGCCTAGGGTGGTTGTAAAAATAAAAAGCAGGTTTAATTGATCACCTAAGAACAGTAAAGCTATTGAAAAGATCTTTTGTTGAAGGGTGATACATATGATCGGTGAGACACCCACCATTAGGAAAAATTATCTCAACCGAAGCAACGCGGAGTGTAGAGATCTTTGATACATTCCCTTACCGCTAATGAATCCTATAAACAGGTCAATAAGCATATTCCAACCCAAAATACAACTTCAATTACTGAAATGGTTGACTTGAAAAATAATAAACTTCGTTTCTTCTTCATTTTTTCAAATATACTTGAATTTAGCAAAATTTATTGGATTCCCAAAATAAGTTATTAGTTCCAAACCTGAGTAAATAGGCCTGCGCAAGGCTTATAATTATATTTCTATTAGAATCTGTCATGTTGAGCTTGTCGAAACGCCATGTAAATATGGTCGGTGAGACACCGACCATTAGAAAACAGATCCTTCGACAGGCTCAGGATGACAAATCTATCAATGAAACAAACAATTTTATGATCAAAAGTTATCTCCTTTTACCATTGAATTTGCTGATCTTCATCAGGTATGAGGGTATTTAAATCGCGTTGCATGGACAATGTACCCTCTACCTTATATTTTAGCCTTTGGCCGGGCACTGTTGTATAATCCTCAAATTCGTACGATAAAAACAGTGTGGTATAAACATGTTTTAAATAAGGAAGTTTTGGATCCCATGCTTCATCTCTGGTATAATAAGATTGTGATGCACCCAATTTAAATTTATTGTTTACCGCGTTATCACTCCGGATTTCTAGTTTCTTCTTTTGAATATCAATTTTCTCATCGGTAAACTTAATAAACACCTTATAGTTTTTACGATCCAGGTAATCGATATCTCTGATTCCGGCATAAAGGAAAATGGTTTTATCATCCACCACAAAAGTGCGGTGCGTATTTAACGTTAAAGGTTCGGTATCACCTTCGAGGTAGATTTTATATAAAGTACCGCCATATTCGCCAGAGTAATCGTTAAAAGGCGTAATCCGCAACATGGTACGGCGGTAATATTTATTTGGATTTGCCTGATAATCGTAAGATGGATCGCTTAAAATCTGTAAAGGCAATACCCACTTATCCGCCTGATCGAGGTCGCCAAGGGTAAAATCAATTGGGATGGTCACCGTACTTACTCCCGCCGGGGCATCAACGCTCGGTGGCATGGTGTAATACTTGTTACCCAATTGTTTAAAATACAATTCCTGGCGATGCCCGTATTGCTCCTGGTTTAATTTTGCCAGCGTATCCGGATCTAAACCAATATGTATGGTCCGGTTTTTAACATTAGGCGTAGAACCGCTGATAATTACCGGAAGGTTAAAGCGCAATTTACCCTGGGCATTATAACGGATATAACACCAGGTTACCCCTTGTGCCGTTGGGTTTGATTTAAATGATGCCATCTGGACGAATTGCTCGTCTTTCCACTCATCATTACAGGAAACAAAGCCTATCGCTGTTGTTACCACTAAAAATAGAATATATATACTCTTTTTCATCGTTTTAAATGCTAATAAATTATTCAGGATTTGTCCAGCCCGGATTTTGGGTGAGGTATTTGTTGCGTTTTAGCTCATCGTAGTGAATAGGCCAAAACCACATTTTAAGCGTAAAAATGGAAGGCAGAGAAGGTGTTTCTACCACAGTATGAAAAAGATCTGCCTGCAGTTTGGTGGCATAGGCATTGTATCCATAAACTGGTGCCGACTCTTCCGATTGGGCATCTGTCCAGCGGCGAAGGTCGAAATAACGTTGTCCTTCCGCAAATAGTTCAATCTGGCGTTCTCTTTTTAATTTTATCCTGAATTTATTCGGATCGGCATATACATCTCCTGCATAATCTGCTAATCCTGCACGGATGCGGATGGGCTGGATTCCTCTTTTCAATTCTGAAATATTCCTTGATATGGTCTGTGTACGGCTGCCATCCCACGAAGGAATGTTGTAAGAGCCGTTTAATTCATTTAATGCTTCGGCATAAATGAGCAGTACTTCGGCATAACGGATGGCAGGATCTACTTTAGGCTTCATCCTGCTCTGATCGTATGCTGTAACGGCCACATTACTAATATCATCGGGATGCACATATTTTTTTATCCCCACTCCTGTACGTGGCCAGTAGGAAGTATTTTTATAGCCATTTGGGTCGCCACGGTAGTAAAAGATCTGCATATTGCTCTTTTCATCCCTTACACTTTCGGCATTTAATAAATTCCATGTAGAGCCATTGTACGAAACTGAAGCATAAAAACGGGGCTCACGGCGGGCATATTGTTTATTTACACCAACGCCCAACGGACCCAATTCGGGAAAACTGGCGAGTTCTTCCTGTTTTACATAACCCGTTGCCCGTGGTGCGGAGTTGTAGCGACCTTCGTAACCCTGTCTGCCTGCGTACATGCTGTTCATTCCGGGGATATCGCTGCCATCATTCATATAATAAGCATCTACCTGTTTCTGTGTCATACCATGCGAATTATAACCTTTTCCTTCCAGACGTGGCAATTGATGTAATACCAGCACATTGATACCTTCTCCCCCCTGATTCTGGCCATGGGTAAAAATCAGTTCGGGATTTTGATAAGCGGGAACTGTTCCATTAAATAAAGAACGGTACGATTCGAAAGGATCGATATCGCTCCAGCCGGATGGCCAGGCAGCGTTGGAAAAATTAGCATCAAAAGGTGGAGTAACGGTTGCCGGATAAGCGGCATCTCCACTTGCTTTTTTATAGGCTACGTATAAACGGTACTGTCCAAGATCCATCACATCTTTTGCTGCTGCCGCTGCCCTGGCCCATTTAGATTCATCATAAGTTCTGGAAAGTAAAGGCTTGCCCT
The DNA here is from genome assembly GCF_032678605.1 of Pedobacter miscanthi. GTDB lineage: Bacteria > Bacteroidota > Bacteroidia > Sphingobacteriales > Sphingobacteriaceae > Pedobacter > Pedobacter miscanthi_A. Next base: position 62,300 of record NZ_JAVTSU010000024.1, on the reverse strand, counting down.
CTTTATTAACCATGGCTGCTGCCAACTCTGCAGGCGCTTTACCATTGGCCAACGGACTTGCAGCATACAATAATATTCTGGCCCGAAGCGCTAAAGCAGCACCACGGGTTGGCCTAGCTACCTGCTGTATACCTTGCTGAAGGGAAAGCCCTTTGGCTGCTTCTGCAAGCTCGGCAGCCAGGTAAACCGCACATTCTTCATAAGTATTTCGTGGCTGTGCAATGTCATCGTACTCTTTTGTATAATCAATACCTTCGTTGGGTACAATAGGCACCGGTCCGTAGGTACGAAGTAATACCCAGTAAAAATAAGCCCTTAAAAAACGGGCCTGCCCTTTTAAATCGGCAATTTCTTTTGCTGTAAATTTTGTATTGATATCGATATTATTGATAAAAATCGAGGCCTGTCTGATGCCTTTATAGGCGGTATTCCATATTTCTTTACTTTCGCCATTCAAACCATTTTCGGTGTACTGCCCGTTTTTCCATCTTTTGTAGCCGTCACTTTCATCACCGTAATACATATCATCGGCAAAGTTAAAGGGTATAGATTTTTTGCTGCTTACATCCTGCATATAGTTGCTGCCCAAAAAGGAATATGCCTGTGCCAGCCACCTGTTTGCATAATCGGGATTGGTAAAAACCTCTTCGGTGGTTAACCTTTCATCAAAAAGGTAATCTGAATCAAGAAATTTCTTACATCCGCCAACGGTTAAAATTGCGCCAACGAAGCTTAATACCATTATTATTTTTTTCATATTCTTCATTGCTTATAAATTAACTGATACGCCTAATGATAATGTTTTACTCAACGGATATACTTTCCCAGTTGAACTACCCAGCTCGGGGTCCCAAAGTTTAAATTTGCTGAATGTGAACAGGTTGGTACCTATAAAAAAGAACCTTACGTTATTAAGATGCGCCTTGTTCACCAGGCTTTTGGGTAAAGAATAGCCAATATCCAGTGTTTTTAAACGCAGATAAGAACCATCTCTGAGCCAGTAGGTAGATGAGCGGTAGTTGTTTGCATTTGGTCCGTAGGTTAAACGTGGATAAGCTGCATTCGGGTCTTCATTTGCACCTAAAGTCCAACGGTTACTGTTGGCCACCTCACTCAGGATATTTCCCCAGTTCTGCCCCAAACTAAACATGTAAACAGAAGAACCATTAATAAAATAAGTCGACTTTCCGATGCCTTGAAAATGCACATTAATATCTAAGCCTTTCCAGCTTGCCGACATTCCAAATCCATAAGTAAGGTTCGGCCTGGTGGTAGCACCTATGGCTACAATATCGTTATCATCAATTACCCCGTCGCCATTAATATCCTTGTATTTAATATCACCGGGCATTACGTCTCCAAAGCTTTGCCTCGGACTGTTGCGGATATCATCATAATCTTTAAAAAGACCTAAATCGATCAGCCCGCGAGCCTGGTCTACCCTGTGCCCTTCCTGCAGTTTATAAGCGTAAATGGTGTTTTCTTCATCCCTTTCGATGATTTCGTTTTTGCTATAGGTCGCATTGCCACGTAGCGTTAAATCGATATTATTGATCTTTTGTTTAAAGGTAAAACTGCCATCAAATCCATGTGCTTTTACTTCGCCTACATTGGCCGATGGATTATTTTCCAGCCCTACAAATCCGGGTAAAAAATTCCGGCTCATGTAAATACCTTCACGGCGTTCGCGGAAATAATCTACCGCACCGCTAAACTTGTCGTGGAACAATGAATAGTCGATTCCCAAATCTTGTTTGGTTGCCACCTCCCAGGTTACATTAGGAGAAGCTACAGAAGAATAACGGATCCCCGTCCATTGGTTTGAAGAGTCAAAGTCACCGAAATTATAGCCTCCTGCAGCCATTTGCTCTAAACTGTACAGGTAAGGAAACCTGATATTCCCTAAATTATCATTTCCTGTTTTTCCATACGAATAACGGATTTTGAACATATCTACCCAACCCAGTTTTTTGATAATGGGTTCCTCACCCACATTCCAGGCGCCCGAAATGGCTGGGAAAAAGCCGAATCTGTAATCTTTATGAAAATTTTCGGAACCGGTATAACCAAAATTATAATCGATATAATAACGTGAGTTCCAGTTATAGTTAACACGGCCTGCAAAGCCCTGATTCCGGCGGGCAATTCCGTTTTTAAGATCAGTACCGATGTTTTGGGTAAAAACCTTGGAAGCCTGGGTATATTTAATCACAGCGCCGAAATTATGAGCACCGATGTTCCGGTTATAATGCGTTTCCCATTCGAAAAACTCATTTTTGTTCCCATCCGAACCAGAAGATTGTGTCATTTTCTGTTCTTCTTTTATCCGTTTAAACACCAGCTCGCCTGCGGTATTTCGGTAACGGTTGGCACTCCATAATTCAGGGAATTTATAACGCCTGATATAGTTGTTGTTATAGGTATCGTAACCAAAACGACCCACAAAACGAAGGCCTTTGGTAATGAAATCAAGCCCCTGGTTTAAATTTAACGTGGTTTGGATATTGTTGCTCCAGCTTTCATTATAACCGGTCATGGTACCCTGCACCCATGGATTAAAACGGTCCATATCATTATCTGGATTATTATCCCCATCATCGCTGGCAGGAATTTTTCCATCCGAGTACCGCAGTGGTGAGGTAATGGCATTGTAGCCCATCAGGGCGGTCCATATCGCATCGCTACCCACCCCTGGATCGTTTTGCTTGCGTAATGAGCCTGATACGCCTACGGTTAACAAGGTAGATTTGGTAATGTCCATATCTACACTTAAACGATAAGTATATTTGTTAAAACTGGCATTGGTGTTATAATCTTTCAGGGCATCATCTACCTTGTACATTCCCTGCTGGTTCTGGTAACTTCCCGATAAATAATACCGAGCAGTTTTTCCACCACCGCTCAGGTTAAGGATGCTCCGCTGACTTCTTGCGGCATCGCGTAATACCACGTCCATCCAATCTACATTGGGAAACAAATCAGGATCTAAGCCCAAACGTAGTACTTCAAGCTCCGTACGCGAAAAAAGAGGTTCCTGGTTTCTCACAATTTTTGCTTCGTTGGCCATCGATGCATAAGTATATCCATCAACAAACTGCGGAAGTTTGGTAAGCGTATTATAAAAACCTTCTACCTTGGCATTGATGTTTACTTTGCCTTCTTTACCGCGTTTGGTTTTGATTAAAATTACGCCGTTAGCTCCCCTGCTACCGTACATGGCTGTGGCAGAAGCATCTTTTAACACCGAAAAGGATTCTACATCTTCTACGTTGATTTCGTTCATATCGCGCTCAAAACCATCAATCAATACCAGCGCGGCATTACTGGCTCCAAAAGTAGAAATACTACGTACCCAGAATTCGGAAATACTGCCCGGCCGGCCTGAAGTTTGCATGGCCTGAATGCCTGGAACAACGCCAGCCAATGCATCAGCCATGGAGGTAGAAGGATTGGACTTGAGCTGCTCTACATTTACGGTTGTAATGGCACCTGTAATGGCGATTTTTTTTTCGGAGCCTGTAGCGGTTACCACCACCTCGTTAAGTACACTGGCATCCGATTCTTTTAAGGTAACATTTACGATGCGCTGCTCCTTTACCAGCACTTCTTTCTTTTCGTAACCCACATAACTAAACACCAAGGTTTGGTAGGCAGGCATTTTTATGCTGTATTTTCCATCTCCATCGGTAATGGCGCCCAAGCCTGGCAGGTTGCTCACGCTTATGCTTACACCCGGAACGGGCAGTTTTTTTTCATCGGTTACCACCCCTTTCACAATTACATCCTGCGCCAGTACATTAAAGGAAATGCCAAGCAACACCATGCATGTTAGTAAAATAAATTTCATCATTATATTTTGCATGTTTATAAATTATTCTTCTTTAGCTATTTTGCGGATCAGCCAGTTACCGGTATCACCCACGTAAAAACATTTCCTGGTTTCATCATAAGTAATGGCCTGTGGATTATTAAAGCGGGCTTCGGTACGTAAATCGCCATCGGCATAACCGCTTGTACCGTTATTTCCCCTTCCGGCAAAGGTGCTTACCCTTCCCTGTGGTGTTAAAGTGCGGATGGCGTGGTTTGCTTTATCGCAGAAATAGAAATCGTACTGATCTCCTCCTGCTGCTTCGTAATCTGGATTTTTAACAAATACCCCCTGCACCGGACTATTTAACCGGGCATTGGTACCAATGCCATCGGCATAACCGGCGGTACCTGCAGCGCCACAAATGGTATAAGGCGTTTTAAAAGTTTTGGTTACGCGGTCGTAATCGGTACGCATAATGAAATGTTTTTCAAATTCTACCAGGTAGGCATAATCTCCTGAAGGATGCATCACCATGTAAACGGCTACCGCACTATAGGGATTGGAGAATACCAGTTTATCTTCTTTGGTATTAAAATCGTACCTGCGGATATCACCGGCTCTATACCTCGAATAATACAGTTCCCCGTTTTGCGGATGAACCATGGTACCGTTTACCCCACGGGCATAAACCTCGATGGCTTTCTTTTGAAGGAAATTTGATTCGCGGGTAAAAATGTAGTTGGCATTTTTGGTGTCGCTTGAATGGTTGTGGGAAACAATCATATCCTGATTGCCATCAATCCTCCAGTTGATGATGGATACCCTATCGAGATCGGTTCTGAAATAACTTACATATTTCTTCTCAAAATCGATGAGGCGGCAGCTGTTCACATCGCCTGAAAAATAGAGGCGGTTTGGGTTTTTAGGATCGAGTGTAAGCCAGGTGATGCCTTTAAATGCACCACAATCGTTAAATGGACCTTCTTTTTCCTCAAAATTGCTGGCTACCTGATAATATTTACCTAAAAAAGTAGAAACCAATAGTTTCCTTGTATAAGAAAATACTTCTTTTGATACAGCCTGGGCAAGTTGCTGTTTATTGCCATCGAGGATGGTGATTTTGATGTCGCCATCGTAAGCTTCTTCCGGAATGATGCAGTACAGGCTATTGTTTTTGAGGCCGATAACCTTGGCCGTCTTTCCGCCGATGGTGACTATTATTTTAGAAATGTCGTTCCCGAAATTATCGCCATATATCACCAGGTTATTTCCTACACCACCCTGTTTGGGGTAAAAATCTGTAATCACCACTTCTCTGGAGGGATCATAACCAACCTCTTCCTGTAAATTTTCCCGTTTACAATGTGTTAAAGAGAGTACAATCAACCCGAGCAACATCCAATGGATTTGCCGAGACCTGGTTTTAACATTGTTTTTTGTTTTCATATACCTATTGCTTTAAATCCGGCTGAGGCCGGGTTACACGATAATTGGTTTAACCCGCTCATGGTGCAGGGGAAACCGATATGGACTGTTTAATAAGGTGTTATTTTTAAAATTTCCGGGCCATGGCGTCTCCTTAAGCCGGATTTAGCCTTCTCCCTGTTTGTAAGGGCAACATTAAAATTGTGTGGTGATCCCGTTGGATTGGTTAAGCAGCACGCCATCAAACAACATCCTTTTCGGAATGGGCAAAGCAGTAGCTTTCGGCATGATGAATAACACGCCGCTCAAACTTCTGAATTGAAGCATATGCTTTTTGCCGAAATATTATGCTCTGTAAAGCAACCTAAAACGCCTTTTTATACGTCCTAAATCGTTTTTATAATAGCTTGCAACATCATTAATATGGATGAATAGCAGAAACATTAGGGCTTTCCTATTTCATTTTAGGTTTTGATTGGAATGAGCTTGATCCGTAACCATGCTTTTAGGATTAACAGCAATACCTTGAACGCTATTAAACCTTAAGAGCAATACCAGTAAGTGGCCTGCTTTTGATATTTGTTACGGCACCAATTACGGATTATTTTTGTACTGATACGAAGAATGTACGCAGAACTGATAAGTATTTATTGAGCATAATGTAAATTTAGTTTTAAGTTCCCTGATTTTAACTGGTTCTGGATAAGCTGTAGAGGATTATCCGTCTGAAATAAGTAAATTGCTTCTCATAAAAAATTATTGACACTGCAAAAGCATGGTGTTGCTGGTTGAAGAAATTTGCAGTAAGGTTTGCTATTTGGTTAATTGAAATCAAAGTAAAGGAATCCTGTTTTTATTATCTGTTCAACCTTTTGTCGATTTGTCTCAAATTTCCGAAACAGAACACATGCTAACTGATTATAAGAGACTGTAAATTAGACTCAATCGACTAGTATGAACAGGATAATGGAAAGGTTATTTGGGATCTGTGGCGTTAGGCTAGCGTGGGATGGTGAGAAGCCACATTGCCGGATTGACAAAGCGCTTTGGGTAATTGGCGCCCCAAAATGCGCAGCATTCTTGAACACCATTAAAAACAACATTAACTGTGAAAAACTACCTTGCCGCCGCGGCATAGCGCGGGAAAAGAATCTTTATAATTAATTGTGTCCACACGATAGCATAAACCGGGATGGGCTGTTCCTCGTGATTACGCCAACGTTATTGAATCAGTTAATGGTAGAGATTAGCATTCCAAATGCATCGGAGCGTTAATTTGCGGGCGTGGGATCGTCATTTCGACTGATTTTTAGAAATAACCAAAGAATTGCAGCGTCTGCTAAATTTAATCCGTTTGAAGTGTAAGCGGTAAGCTGAAATAAAAAACAGATCCTTTACCAAACTCACTTTCTACCCAAATCTTACCCTGATGAAGGTGGATAATTTCTGCGCTCAGGTATAAACCGATACCAAAGCCGGCAATATTTTTTGTATCGTTAGATTCGACACGGAAGTAACGGTCGAATATTTTTTCAGTATCTTGCTTTTTCAATCCCATGCCTTCATCAGTTACGCTAATAATGACATTTTGATCCACTTTTTCACACTTAATGCTAATCGCTGTTCCTGCCGGCGAATATTTAACTGCATTGCCTAATAAATTGGCAATAACGGACCCGATTTTCTCACGGTCAGCATACAATTGTAGTGCAGCAGTAAACTCGAATTTTATCTGGTGCGTGCTCACAATCAGCCTGGTTTCGGTAATTACTTCCTCCAAAAGCGTTTCAAGGTTAAACTGCGTCAGGATCAATTGGATTTTTCCAGATTCCAGCCTGGAAATATTCAAAAACCCATTAATCATATTACTCATGCGTTTAGCCTGGATGGCGGCTTTATCCATTGCCCCGGCAAGAAATTGATCAGGGTAATCTTTTAGTTTGTATTGGGCAAGCTGTATAATGGCATTAAGGGATGTTAATGGTGTTTTGAGCTCATGACTCACCATACCAATAAAATCATTCTTACGGTTGTCATCTTCTTTTTGTTCGGTTAAGTCGGCAATGGTACCAGAAACATACAGCGCCTCACCACTTTCGTTATAATGAGCCTTACCATTCGATCGCAACCAGCGGGCTTTACCTCCATCCACCGGTTGTATCCAATACTGTTCCATAAAACTTTCTTTGTTTTCTATTGCATATCTGATGCTGTTTTCTACCCTTTCGCGATGTTCGTCGGTAATCATCTGCGTAGCCTGACTTAAAGTGATTTCCTGATTATCGTGAAGGCCGTGGATTGCCCTCGTACGCGGAGTTATAATTAAACGGTCGGTAAGCAGATCTTTTGTCCAGATTCCGATTTCAGATGCTTCAATAGCCAGCGTAATAAGTCCTTCTGCTTTTTGCAGATCATGTTGCACATTTACCATATCGGTTACTTCGAACACGAAAACCATTATGCCATCTACCTTACCATCAAAACCTTTGCGGGCCTGGTAAATAAAATTAAAGTACCGTTCCTCAACCGCCCCTTCCGAAGTTCTGGCCAGTGGAATCAATAAACTATTGCCTTCAAAGGTATTGCCCGTATCATAAACCTGCTGCAGAATATCCCAAACGGGCTGTCCATTAATTTCAGGGATGGCATCCAATACCTTTTTACCCAAAAGTTCCCGGCCAGGAAATAAAGCCTGATAAAGCGGGTTTACGAGTTCGAAGGTTAATTCCGGACCATCAAAAATGCAAATACCGGCCGGGGCTTGCATAAAAAAACTATAAAGCCTCTCCCTTTGTATTTCTGCAGCAACTTCTGCGGCTTCCAGTGCCTGTTTATTGTTTAACTGATCGGTTACATCTTTTGCGGTATGCATAATTGCATAAGGCTGGCCATCGCTATCCTTTATGGCCCGGTACCAATATTCGTAATAGGAAGTTTGTAAATGTCCATCAACCTTTGTTGTAGCAGGAATTACCCCCCTATTGTCAATTCCTGTCCGTAACACCTGTTGAAGCATTTTTTTAAAAGGTTGCCCTCTTAATTCGGGAACTGCATCTTCTAATGCCATACCGATAATATTTCGGGACTTTCCCTAAAACGCGATCATTGCATCATTTGCAGCTTCTATAACAATATTATCGCTGGTATAAATGGCAAACGCTTCTTCACCCATGTTTAAAATTGACAGAAGTTGCTTATCGGTTAAGGAAACGGGCATAAAAAACAGAAAAATGAATTACTATAACAAAGTAATTAATAATTTGTTTAAAAACACGGTTTAGAGCTAAAGGTAGTAACATCATCCAGGAAGACATCAACCTTAAAAACCAACAAATACAGGGTAAAAAATTGATTATCAAACAACAATAAAATTTCCAATCAGGGTTTAGTTATTGCTGAAAGGGTAAAATTATAGATTAAGCTTTGTCCGTTGCCTGAAACAATAGCTTTAGCCGTTTTGCCAATCCTGGTATAAGCAATTTTTTTCGGGAAATCGTGTTCAGGGTTCTCACAAACAAAGGCATCTTTAGTAATAGATGTAAGCTTAAAATCAACAGGTTTTGGCTCGCCGGTAATGGTAACCGTATAAAAAATATCGCCGCCTTTGATACCCAATTCGAGCTGTTCTATAAAAACAGGCACATTTGCTTTAAGGGTTACACCTTTTCCGATCAACTTGGTGCCGGATACTTTAGACCAATTTTCGTAACCTGACTGGCCGGGTTTTGAATTGGTGCGCTGCCATTGACCAATCAGCCATTCTAGTTTTTTAAATTTTTGCGTGGTGCTTTCCTGTCCTCTGGCAACATTAATGCTTCCCAGAATAAATAATACAGCGGCGATTAAGCGAAGTTTTTGAATTTTCATGTTTTTTATTTCAAAAGTACAACCGGCCAGCACTAAGGTATTGTACAAAACCGACATGAAAGGCATTTATTTATTAAGAAAGAAGTTGGCCATATTGGGTGCTTCAAAAAAATAGGTGGATGGATCTTCTCCGGTAAAAGCCTTAAAATTGCGGATAAAATGCGATTGATCGTAATAACCTGATTCGTAGACAATTTCTGCCCAGCTTTGTTTTTCCGCCTTAATCAGCTGAAAAATGTAATTAAAGCGGATAATTCTTGCATAATATTTTGGGGAAAGGCCGATATAGCGTTTAAAAAGCCTTTGCAACCGGCGTTCGCTCATTTCTCCTGCCTTACAAAGTTCTTTAATGCTTGCCTTTCCGTTTGAATTAAAAATAAGCTGGAGTACCTGTTCTAATGGATTATTGGTAGCGGTATTACTTAATAACAGAAAATAGTTGTCGAGGCGCTCTTTAAGCTGTTGTTCACTTTCAAAAGGGAGAAAATGATCTTTTAGCCCTGCCAGTTGCGGATTGGGAAAGCTATCTAAACCGACGATCTGATTCAGGTAATTTTCCATATTGAGGCCAAAAAATTGTGTTAATGCCGCCGGTTTAAGTTTGATGGCAAATGAGCCTGTTTTGCCTGTATTCTCCAGGTAAAAGTAGTTGTCGATTTGCCCCGCAAGCAGGTTTGGCGTTTGTGTATACCACGAACCGTTTATTTTTGCCCTGTAAACTTGGCCATAATTAAAAATAAGTTCTGTAAAGCCATCAGGAATAATTTTTTCGAGGTGTGGTGTGGCGTCATCGCTCTGCATCATCCAGTAACATTCTATAAATTTTTCGAGGTTTGGATGAGGAGCGATCCTGGTGAATTTCATGAGGCGAATAACTGAAACGTAAATATAATATAATTCTGTATCAACCCAATCAGGCGATTCCCTTTCTTACCGGCAAACATTTTTGCGTAGATGTGGGTTTCAATGAGGCAGGTAGAAATGAATACCCATCGTTTATCATGAGAAAATTACCAATCGTTGTTCTGGGGTTTATCCTATTGTTTTCCCAGAACCTGAAGGCACAGTTCAATTTTGAGCAATTGATCAGGTCGGGGCCTGCAGATGCGGAGCGGCTTGTAGATGCCTATTCGCGCCCGCTCTTATATGGTTTTGGCCTTGGGATGAATAGCGGCTGGAGCAATACTGCCCAAACACTCGGGCCCCTCCATTTTGATCTTCGTGTAATTGGCACGGGTTCGCTCGTTCCTTCTTCCAAACAATCTTTTGATGTTACACAAATAGAACTATCGAGTAACCTTCGCCCATCAGATCCCTCTAAAGTTATTTCGCCAACCTTTACCGGCGATACCAGGAACAATGGCCCCTGGATGGATCTTTTTGACGGAAACGGGAATAAACTGATTGCTTTTGAGCTTCCTAAAGCAATAATTGGCCGTTTTATCCCCACACCGCAGCTTCAGCTTACTGCGGGCTTTTTTGGCAATACAGAAATTATGCTCAGGGCAGCACCGAAAATCCGTTTAGGTGAGCATTTTGGGGCTATCTCGCTTTTTGGTATTGGTATAAAGCATAACCTGGTGAGGGATTTTATCCCGAAAGAAATTAAGAAAACACCATTTGATCTGTCGTTGCTATTGGGTTACAATACCTTAAAATATAGCAGGCCGCTTGATTTGCACCCTTTGCCGGAAATGATACCTGAAAATGAACAGCAAATTGCTGATTTCACCAATCAGGAGGTATTTGCGAGGTTTGATAATTACCTGCTGCAGGCCACCATCTCTAAACAATTTTCTGTTTTTACCCCATTTTTATCCATTGGTTATAGCATATCGGGAGCAAGGCTTGCATTGAAGGGTAATTTCCCGATTGTAAACAGCATAAGGGATAACCAGATTGCGTACATTACTTATTCAAATCCTTTTGGACTGGAAAGAACCTACCTGAGAACTTTTCGTGGTGATGTAGGTTTTCAGGTTAAACTGCCCGTTATCCGGATATATGCTTCTTATGGTTTTTCGGGTGGATATGGTATGTTAACCGGTGGGCTGGGCCTTGGTTTTTAAACCACAAACCAGCTCACCGCTGTGATGACCAAATTAATAGTTAATTGGATGTTTTTTTGGTATCATCGTTATTGATGCTCCGCTCATTTTTTTTGATGGAACCTTTAAGTTTTCCAAATTTCCAGTTAAGTCCGAAGCTAATGCGCCTGAAGGGATTTTCGCGGATACGTTCCTGTGTAAAGTTTACACCTTCGGTATAACTTCTGTAAGCCCTGAACTTTTGGAAAGGGTTGGCAACCATGGCAGAAAAAGTCAGTTTATCTTTAATAATGTCTTTACTCCCGCTAAATCCCAGGTAATAATAACTATTCGATTGGCCTTGCAACATCACATCAGGTGCACCATAGTTAAATGACAGGCTGGTTTTCCAGGTTTTTTCGAATTTATAACTGGTGGTGAAGCTCGAATAACCGGTTAGGCCATTATTTTTCGCGAGCGTACCATTAATGATTCCTTCCAGCCAGATGTAGTTGAGGTTTGCACTTACATTAAGGTTCCATTTGGCCGTAATGGGATAATTAAAATTGGCATTTGTTCCCATTAACCTGCTTTTACCAATGTTAAATGAAGTTACCCTGGTGAGGTTCTGATCAGCCAGGTATTCAAACACCTGCTGCTGGGTATTGTTGGCAAAATTATAACTCAAACTTAAATTGAGTGATCCTTTTTTGAAATTGCTGTAGGTTAACTCGAAATTATTACTCAGTGTGGCTTTAAGGTTAGGATTCCCAAAATATTCGAAATTTGGTTTTGATTTATCTACAAATGGATTCAAATCCCAAATCCCCGGACGCTGGATCCGCTGGGTAAAGCCGAGGCTCAGGCTTTGGCTATTTTTCAGGGTCCTGTTAAGAGAAATGGAAGGAATCAGGTTAAAATAATCGGTTTTTACGGTGGTATTGGTACTTTCAAAGTTACCGGTTACATAAGTCCCCTCCAGCCGCGCACCGCCCTTAAAAGTCCAGTCTTTAAGCTTTAACGTATAAGTGTTGTAAACTCCAAAAATATTCTGGTCATTTCCATAAACATTGCTCTGCGTAGGGTCTATCTGGTAATCGTTTTGTGCAGGGATATAGTTCAGGTACTGAAAATTGCTTTCCCCATTTCTTAAAATTGCTTTTACGCCGGCTTCAACCGTTAATTTTTTAAATGGGTTTACATAATCAACCTGAATGGTTTGCTCTCTGGATTTACTGGTATTATCCTGTCTGTAATTTAAACCGGTAAAGTTTATTCTATTGCTAAACATCACATCGTTATTTTGTGGCTCCGAACTATTGAAAAACTTATAAGAAAACGTTAAAAGATGTTCTTTTTTATCGCTGAAACTTTTTTGATAATTAAAGGTATAATCGGTGCCTCCCCACTCATATCTGGTCCGGCTGTCCATATCGTAAGCAGATAATACGGCTCCATCACGGAGATCAAAATGCTGGTTAAGGTCTTGCTGGTTATAACCGCCATAGGGGTTTACCTCTACCGTAATCAGGTTCAGGGAATCAATTTCATAACTTAGCTCTCCACCTCCCCAACGCCATTTATTATCTATTTTCTGAAAACCAAGTGAATTAAGGCTGGAAGGAACTGCCGTATTCCGGCTATTTCTGATATCGCTCATTTTGATGCCCTCCACCTGCCATACACCGGTTCCGCCATAGAAATTTGCCCCAAACTTACCCTGTTTTACGGTAAAGTTCATGTTTCCACTCGGACCGCCGGGAAACTGGTAACGTGCATTTACATTTCCATTGTAGCCATTGTCCATCTTTCGTGAAGTGATGATGTTGATAATGCCAGATAAACCCTCGCTTTCATATTTGGATGGCGGAGTGGTAATTACCTCTATTTTTTGTACGCCAGCAGCGGGCATGCTTTTCAGGTATTCTTTAGGATCGCGGGTTAAAATGCCTGATGGTTTGCCATTAATCAGGATGCGGTAATTGCCCGTTCCTTTCAGTTTTACATTATCATCTGCATCAACCGATAGCAATGGCACTTTACGCATCATATCAATCACTGAGAGCACTTTGCTTTCCGGATCTCCCTGAATATCATAAACAATGCGGTCTGATTCTTGTTTAATCAGCGGTTTGCTTCCGGCAACCGATACTTCGTCCAATTCGTTGCCAGCAGGTGCCATATTTATTTTGCCCAGATCGTGATTAGCTGTCACTTTTATAACAAGCTGTTTTGACCGGTAACCCAGTGATCCTATAATGAGTTTATATTGCCCTTCGCTGATTCCGGTAAAGGCGAATTTTCCCTGCGCATCTGATACCATGCTCTTAATAACGAGGGAATCTTTTTTAATGGCAACGGTAAAATATTCCCCTGGTTTTTGGGTCAGGCTATCTACGATCACGCCGCTCACCTGGCGTTTGTTTTCCTGCGCCTGTAAGGTATTTAGGGCTAAAAAGCACTGAATGACCATTAAAATTATCAAAAAGGATCTGCTCATAAAAAGTTTTTTTTCCGGTACACAGCTTATTCTAAGCTGCTGCATACTAGATGCAGAAATTTAAATAATGTTGCATCTGTTCGAAAAAATTAACGCGAACACATTAAAAATCAATAAAATAAATTCATGATTGTATTCACTTTTCCATTGGCGAGAATGAAATTACCTTTCGTTGAAAATACATGCCCTAAACCTTGATGACATTGCGAAATTTCAATCCTTAAGGTCTCTCTACTCCGTTTGGTAACCCGAAAGTTTTCTAATCTGATAGAAAAACCGTTCAATTAACCTTAAATCATGCGTTACAATTTCAGCATTACCTTTAAGTTCTTTATCAAATGGAAGCATTTTATGATAAGAAGTTTCCAAGCCTTTTGGCAGCGTTACATCAACATAATAATTTCCTTTTTCATCAGGGGTAAAAGATATGTTTTGCACTCTTCCCTCTATAATACCATATTCCTGATAGCGGTAATTATCCAGTTTAATCAGCACTTTTTCTCCTTTGGCAATTTTCCCTGAATTAACGGCTGCAACAGACAACCTTCCAATCAATGCTTTTTTATACGTGGGCAAAATGGATAAAATGGGATCTCCCCTTTTTACAAATTGGTTTTCACCGTAAAATTGTTGAAAACTGGCAAGGCCTTCTGTTGAAGAAACCACCAGGTAATTTTGCTCCCAGGCCCTGAGCGAGCGCCTTAATTGCTCGAGTAACTGCAAGGTTTGCGAAGCATAACTGATTTTGTCTTTCTCAGCATTTATTGTTGCACCACTACTTGTTTTATGGAGATTGGAAATGGCTTCTTCTGTTTGGGATAGTGAGATATCTATACTTTCTAAACTTTGTTGCGCCTGTAAAAATTTGATTTTTTCATTTTCAAACTCAAAAGTGGAAATTACTTTTTTATCAAGAAGCTGCCAGGCACGCTGGTAATTTTTTTTGACCAGTTCATATTTAGAAAGTTCAAATGTTTTTTGTCGTTTTAAGGCAACTACTCTGCTTTTATTTGCGACCAGATTTTGTGCTGTGGCTATGTTTTCGGGCGCATAAGGTTTAAGCCTGTCGAACAGTTTTTCATCCTGAAATGCCTTTGCGAAACTATTGTAATCGCTTTGCAACTCTCCTAATTTAAACCTGGAGATTTTATCCAAAGGAAATGAAACCAATTGACCGGAAGGGATAGAATCAATCAGTTTCTTGAACTCCAGCATATCAGTATAATTTGCCGTAGACTGTAAAACCATTAATATCTGGTCTTTTTTTACTTTTTGATAATCTTTAATGAATATTTTTTCAATTCTGGAGTCTGTTCTGATTTGTAGTTTTTCGGGAGGATTTTGTGAGGTAACGATAATGGTTGCGGGTACAAATTCCGGATATTTAATAAAATAACTCATTAATAAAATCATTAAAATGATGGCCAGCATAACAACATTACCCCAACGGAACATCCAGTGTGGCGGTTCTGCCAAAACATCCTGCACAGCTTCGGAACGAAGCGATACCTCATCCAATATATCTTTTTTAGTTTCCAAGTTCGAGCTGGTTTTTAATCAGTTTATAATATTCGCCTCTTTTTGCAACCAATTGTTCATGATTACCTTCTTCAACCACCAATCCTTTATCGAGAACGATAATTTTATCGGCATGTTTAACCGTCGATAACCTGTGGGCAATTACTACTGCGGTTTTTCCCTTAAAAAACGCTTCGAGGTTTTCGATAATTACCTTTTCGTTATTGGCATCTAATGCGCTGGTAGCCTCATCAAAAAAGATATATTCAGGCGATTTGTAAACGGCCCTGGCAATAAATAACCTTTGCTTTTGGCCACCACTTATGCCTATGCCCTCATTGCCGATTTTTGTGTTATAGTTTAAGGGCAAACTTTCTATAAACTCCTGTATGTTGGCAATTTCTACAGCCTTTCGCAGTTTTTGCTTGTCTACTGTATCATCGCCAATGGCGATGTTATTGGCAATGGTATCGTTAAATACATAACTCTCCTGCATCACCACTCCGCAGTGGTCGCGCCAAAACCGTGGTGAGATATTTTTCATGTCGGTACTGCCAATTTTGATTTCACCTTTATCGGGTTCGTAAAATTTCGTCAGCAGTTTTAATAAGGTGGTTTTTCCGCTCCCGCTTGCGCCAACAATAGCGGTGGTTTTCTGAAAAGGTATAACCAGGTTTAAATCCTGAAAAACAAATGCGTCCGAACCGGTATATCTGAATGATACATGATTCAATTCAATATCTTTTTGAGCAATTTCAGTGGCGTATTGTTCATCACTACCTTCTTCGTTTTCTTTATCGTGAATTTCACCCAGTCTTTCCAACGAAATTCTGGCATCCTGTGTTTGTTTAATAAAATCTATGAGTTGCATTAAGGGACTGTTTAACTGGCCAATGATATATTGTACCGAAAGCATCATACCCAGGGTAAGGTTGCCACTCAAAACTAGTTTTGCAGCAAGGAAACTCACCAGGATATCTTTTATCTGATTAATAAAACCACCACCCACAGATTGCCACTGCTCTAACGAAAGTGCCTTTATTTTTATCTTAAATAACTTTACCTGTAAAAATTCCCAGCCCCATCGCTTTTGTTTTTCGGCATTATGCATTTTTATTTCCTGCATGCCATTAATCAGTTCTATCACCGTGCTCTGCTCCTGTGCAACCTGAGCAAACATCTTATAATCGAGTTCTTTTCTTCTTTTAAGAAAAAAAACAATCCACCCTACATACAAAAGCGCGCCCAGCAGGTATACGATAAATAAGCGGTAATCGTAAATGAGGAGTATAATGCTAAAAATAAGCAGGTTTACCATCGAGAAGAGGGTATTGAGCGAGGAGCTGGTTAGCAATTGTTCTATCCGGTGGTGATCGTTTATCCGCTGCATAATATCACCAGTCATCCGTGTATCAAAGAAACTGATCGGAAGTTTCATCAGCTTAATAAAAAAGTCGGAAATGATTGAAATGTTAATCCGGGTAGAGAGGTGTAGCAAAATCCAGCTCCTAATTATTTCGATGCCCATTTTACCGATAAAAAGCATCACCTGGGCCAGCAAAACCAGATAGATAAAGTTAATGTCCTGGTTTTGTATGCCTACATCAACAATACTTTGGGTAAGGAAGGGAAAAATAAGCGATAATAAACTTCCGGCCAGTAAGCCAACTGCCAGCTGGATCACAAGTGATTTATATTTTAGTAAATACCTGAAGAGGAAAGAGAAGCTTGTTTTCTTTTCTGTTTCTTCGAAATCACTGGTGTAAAATGCAGGGCTTGTTTCTAAAATAAGGGCAATACCTTCTTCTGTATTTTCGTGGGCATTTTCGCCGATCCAGTATTTTATAAATTCGGCTTTGGAATAGGTAATTAAGCCATAACCCGGATCTGAAACATAAACCTTACCAGCCTTGTCGGTTTTATAAACTACCACATAGTGGTTTTTATTCCAGTGTACAATGCAGGGCAATGGTGCATCAGTCAACAGGGTATTGAAATTTATTTTAACACCCAATGTTCTAAAACCTAAAGCCTCTGCTGCATTACTAAGGCCAAGCAAGCCACTCCCTTCTCTGGTGGTTTCGGAAAGGGTTCTGATTTGGGGTAACGCAATGCTTTTGTTATAGTGTTTGGCTATAATGCGCAGGCAGGTTGGTCCGCAATCTTTACCATCGGGTTGTTTATAAAATGGAAATTTTTTAAGCTTCATGTGCCTTTACCTTTGTTGCAAACCGTAATGTTGTATTGCTTTTTGTTTAAGTGGATTTGTGCTCCATTCTTCCCATTTATTTGTAGAGGGATTGTAGCCACATTTTAGCGGTTTGGATATATCTAAACCTGCGTGGTTTGTATGTGTACGTTCTGTAAATGCCCTACAATCTGTACATACATTTCTAAACTCACAATCCTTGCAAACCATAATATCATTTTTGGTGATGTTCCAGTAAGCCTTAAATTCTTTAACATTTAGTACATCTTCTAAAGAAATATTATTGATGTTGCCGAAAACCTGAGGCATTGCCGGACAGTTTTTGATATTGCCATTGATATCAATCCCTATTTTTTTATTAAGGCAAGAATTATGATTAACGGCTTCTAAAACCTTCATCAGGTTTGTATCAAAATATTTGAAGTCTACTTTTCCGCAAGAGTTGATTTTTAGATCTTGACTGGTAAAAACCAGGTTAAATTTGAAAGTACCCACAACCTCAAATGGAGCTTTATCGCATTTATGAAAGATCAAACTGTAAATTCTTGTACATTTTTCATTCAGGGTTTTTATAAAACCATCATCAACCCCCAAATGGTATGGAGAGAAAATCTCAATGCTTTCTAAACATGACTCGTTCAATGCATCCTCTAAGGTTAAAAAAGATATTAACGAAAGTTCACTTTCACAATAAACGACCAAATGTCTTATTCCTAAATTTTCTATAGATTGCAACAGCTGTGGCGATAGCAATAAATCAGCAGTTTCAATAAACATATTGGAAATTGTGCTGGCGTCGCTAAATGCCAGGGATAGTGGCGGAAAATTTTCATCCCAATTATTTTCGGTAATAAAACCGTACTCTTTTTCCAATAAAAAGTTTAGATATTCCTGTACAATTTCTTTTGATTCTTCATCATAAAAAGCAAATACTTCTTCAATAGAGTTGGCTTGCAACTCTTCAATAATGTTATTCAATTCTAAAGACTGCAACTCAGAATTGTTTCGCTGTAAATCGGAAATCAGGATTCTGTTAACGCCTTTTGTGATCAAAATATCACTAAATAAATTAAAGTACCTCATAACAATCTGCTAATTGGCTTATATGGTTTTACGAGCATAAGAAAGTTTGTTTTACAGCGCTCGCATGTACCGTAAAGCACATCGTTACTTTTTTGATTAATTTTTTCACCCCTGTATTCATCCACAAATTTGAATGTTAGCGGCAACTTATTTTTTTCTTCGATCTGGTATCTCATAAATATTCGGCTATAGCTTTATCTGCTGCATAATTACAAATGGATGTAACCCCTAAAAATTGGCCAACGGTATTTACCTCTAAAAAATAAAATTTATCTCCGCTTTTCATAAAATCTATTGAGCCACAGTTTACATCCAGTAACACCATTAATTGATGCGCTTTCTCTTCAATTTCAACTGGAAGATTGTATCTCACATTTCGGTTAGGCTTTGCGAGATTGTACTTTCTGAAATCGGTTTTGGTTTGCTCATCACTTTGCGACATTATTGCTGTAGAAAAGAACTTCCCGTTCAGATAAAAGCTCCTGATTTCGAAATCCTTCTCAATTTTTTCCTGAAAAAATGTGACAAAAAAACCATCTTCTTCTTTATGGTCTATTACGTTGGTGTACATAATACTTTCTGCATAATCTTTGTAACTATTTATGGTGATGTTTCCGGTTAAGGGCTTGATAATTGTCTTATCCAAAACCACGTCAGCCGTATTTTCAGCCAAATAATACGCCGGCACGTCCAGTCCTACTGTTTTTGCCTGCGCTAATACCAACAGCTTATTTACTGCAGTGTTACTTTGCTTATTGATGTGTTTTTTAGATTCAATTTTTTTAATTACATAATCCTGCAGCCAATGTTGGTGCTCCTGCATGTGGATATCTACAGACGGGTTATCATATTGGAAATTTTTAAATTTTAATCCGCCTCTTCTGTACCAAACGCTGTTTATTTCATCGATGTAAAAACAGTTTCTCTGGCTTTCAATATAGATGCGTTTTTCTTTCGCTTTTATCTCAAACACTTCATCTTCATGCACCCGGATGAATTTTTTGTCCATTGCTAAAAGCCATTTTATAACTTCATTAGTGGTCGTTTCCTGCTTCCTGGATATAATTAGAATCATCTTTATTTTCTTAAGCCGTGAATGTTTTTGATATGGGCGCCCAATTAAAGGAAGGCAACCCATACCTTTTTTTAATGACCGTGATTAAATGGAATTTTTGCCTGAATAGATCGGCGAAATTACATTTACACAGATTCTAGTAATTATGAACTGGTTCTCCAGGTGCAAGATGGCGGATCTCCCTGTAAAGATATCCACCCGTACCATTTTCGCCCGAATAGTGGTCATATTCTACACATCCCTCTCCAACGAAGACATTAGATTGAATAGAAGTATAGCCGCCTAACAGCCTACCTCCATTGATTGCCGACAGATCAGTAAGTTTTTTGTTCTCAAGAGAAGAGAAATCTTTTTTTGTTCCTTTTAAATTTTTCATTTTATTGGTTTTAATTGTAAGTAAAATCCCAAATGCTTTTGTTTGGGTTTAATGTGTTTTTTCGGAATCGAAGCCTTCCGTTTTTTTGGCTGTGCCAATTGGTTCCGCTAGGCGTTTCCTATATCAGATCCTGAGGCAGCCTGTTGGCATGTTCTTCCAATATACTTGCCACCATTGCTTTCGTATGAGTCGTATTCGACAGCTTCACTCGGGTATTGGCTTGGACAGGCAAAATTTGATCTGATAAGATATAAGCCACCTTGTATAGTGCTTAAATCCCGGAGTTTTTTGTTTTCTAATGAAGAAAGGCCCTTCTTCATCCCTTTTAAATTTTTCATTTTTAATTTTTAATTGATTAGGTAAACTCGCCAACATACCCTGGCGTTTGGGCTTTGTTAATTTAAAATTCGATACAAACCGAAGGGATTACAAGGCCCAGTTGATATGCGATGGGTTTGAGCATCTTTTCGTTAATGTTGCACACATATTCGTAAAATGGTTAGCTGAGTGGAGGCATTCAGACTTAACAATTTGGGATAATAATGAACTGTGGGTCTTGTTGGCCCATCAGGCAACGCTTTTTATTTTCGACTATAAGGTGTTGGATGGGCTTAGGCAGACCATACTTATACTTAACCTCACAACATTACTCTTCGGGTTAGACTTTAATACTCCTGGTTCTGTTTTCAGATAAATGCTCAATCCATGCAGATATAGAATGAAACCCAACAGATATTTACCTGCTGTTTTTTTTGGAGGTTACTATTTATACTTTTAAGGATTAATTAAAAGCAATTCAGTTAATGAGGAATCCCAGCGTCAGAACTTTAGTTATCCTTTGCTCAATTTGCAGTTTTCTGATGATTTCATCCTGCAGGAATAAGGAAAACAGCAATAAAACAGAAGCAAAGTCTGTTATAAAGCCAGTTATACAAACAGATTATTTATCCCTTATTATATCTTTCGATACCTTATCCTCAGCGCGGGTAAAAAAGATAATCTATTCGGAAGAAAGCTTATTAAGCCAAAACCCCGATAAGGAATCAAATCCCTATTATCATTATTTTAAGGCAAAAAAATACAATTATGCAAAAAAAAGGGACAGCGCTGTAGCGGAATATGAGAAGATGAAAGGCGAAAAGCCAAATGATGAAATTGAGTTTCTAAAAACAGATGCCATTTTAACGCGAAAAATGGCAAGCGGATCGATGGTAGAATCTGCATTGATGAGTCAGATTTTTACTGCATTAGAAAAAGCAGAGCAGGTACACAGCCGTTTAACCTACCGCTTTTATGATTTAGTGGCGCAGGCTTATTTTCAAAACGATAACGAAAAAAAATCAATCGAATATTCTGCTATTTACTTCAAAAATCATCCTTTTAAAACACATCCGGCAATTAAACAGCGCTATTTCGACATTTCGTTTCTGCTCGCATTCAGGTTGTACGATTTTAAGAAGATGGCATTTTATAATACCCAGGCCCGAAAACTGGCCCAACAGGTTGGAGATAGCATGGCTATAGCCCGTACCTACGATAACGAGGCACAGATTTACAGCAAACAATTGCAAACGGCCAAAGCGCTAAGCTGTAGTAAAATCTATTTCAATTACCTTAAAAAGATCAATAACCTGAACGATATTGCTTACAATAACCTCGCAACGGCATTTTATCAGGATCATCAGCCCGATTCTGCCATCAAATATTTTAAAGAAGGGAATGTATTAGACAAACTTTCGACGCCAGGTAAGCAAAAAGATATTTATTATAATGGCCTGCGTGACGCTTATAAAATGAAGGGAGATTATAAACATGCCCTTGAAGCAGCAGATTCTGCCTATTCTATTGAGTTACGCAATTATCAGGCAATAGAAGCCGTTAAGGTGGCGGAAATACATGAAAAATATGAAACAGAAAAAAAAGACCGGAATATTGCAGTATTAAATGGCCGTAATAAACTGAACGAAACCATTATTAAGCAGCAACGCTGGACACTTTTTTTAGCTATGTTTATTTTTTTGGGTTTAGTTTCTTTCTTTTATACTTTCTACCGTCAGCAGCGTTTAAGAGCGAAAAACAAACTGCTTAAATCAGAAAACCAGCGGTTAAACGTAGAACAGAAAATGCTGCAGGCGCAATTAAATCCACATTTTATCTTCAATGCCATTGCAAATTTACAAAGTCTGATTGCCTCGGGATATACTGAGAAGTCTGTGTGTTACCTCAGATCTTTTTCGGAGTTATTGCGCAGTACACTGGAGCAAAACAGAAAAGATTTTATCGAAATTGACGAAGAAATTGCTTCGCTAAACAATTATCTCCGATTGCAGCAAATGCGTTATGCCGATATTTTCGACTATAAAATTATAGTTGACGATGAATTGAATCTAAACGATACGCTAATTCCGCCCATGCTTGTTCAGCCCTTTGTAGAAAATGCCATTGAACATGGTTTTAGAAATATAGCGTATAAGGGCTTACTAGCCATATCTTTCAAAATTAAAGACGATTTGCTGGCAATCGAAATAGATGATAACGGAAGTGGACTAGGCGCAAAACCTAACGAAAACCCAAAGAAACAATCGCTTGCCCAGGTAATTTTAAAAGAAAGGATTGACCTGCTTTTTACGGCTAACAGACAACAAGCTGAGTTTACAGTAAAAGATAAAGGAGGTAACAGGGCTACAGGTGTAACTGTTAAAATACTGATACCGATTATAAATGATTAATTACGTTGCAATGAAACTTTATATTTTAGAAGACGAAAACCTGATTTTACAGCATATTTTACAAATTGTTAAAAATATTGATTATCTGGAGGTTGTGGGTACTTCAGGAGAAACTGCTCTCGCTAAGAAAGAAATTCCGGTTTTAAAGCCAGATATTATCCTGGCAGACATCCGCTTAAAAGATGGTGATAGTTTCCAGTTGTTTGATGAAATAGGCGTTACCGATTTTCAGGTTATTTTTTTAACGGCTTACGATCAGTATGCTATCCAGGCGCTTAATTTAGGTGCTTTTGGTTACCTGCTTAAACCCATTGATGAAGGATCATTAACTACACATTTAAACAAATGTTACCACCATCGTGAACAGGAAATTTTAGGACAGCAACAACTTGCCATTGCCAAAGAACATTACCTGGCGCAAGGCATGGCAGCCACTAAACGAATTGCATTAAAAAGCCTGGAATATATAGAAGTGGTATCAATTGAAGACATCCTGTATTGCAAAAGCGATAAAGGTTACACCACATTTTACTTAAATAACGGGAGCGAAATACTGGTTTCGAAAGGCTTAAAAGACTACGAAAGCCTGCTTACCCCATTTGGTTTTTTAAGATGCCACCAATCCTACCTGGTTAATTTTAAATATGTAAAAAAATATTACAGGGAAGGTTACCTACAGATGGAAAACAGGGAGCACATACTCGTTTCCAGCAGAAAAAAGGAAGAAGTGCTGAGGTATCTGGAAAATATCGCCTAGCAGCTGTGCCTTTTATTGGTTATTAATATTTTACCTGCAATCTGCCGCATGCCCATAGGCTGCCGTGTTTTTTGGTGATAAAAACGGAATACCAAGATCTGCCGACCGCATCACCAGCAAGGTACCCATCAGAAGCATCATCCAGGGAATGAGTTTGCTGGTGTTAAAACTGATGTACCTTTTCAGAAAGATGCCGCCCAGCGAAATCATAAGCATTAAGGGCGTTGTTCCAAGTCCGAAAAGAAACATAAAAGCAGCACCAGATTTTACACTACCAGTATTAAGTGCCGTGGCAAGTGCAAGGTAAACCATACCACAGGGGATAATTCCATTGAGCATCCCGGCAAACAACCCCCAGAGTTTTAAATTAAATACCTTTCCCATTAACTTGCTCAATGGATTTACAGCCTTTAACTGGAGCATTGATAATCTGCTTTTATATCTTTTACTAAATTGCAGTATCGTAAACACAATCAATACCGAACCAATGATGATACTTAATGTTTTCTG
Source organism: Pedobacter miscanthi (assembly GCF_032678605.1). Classification (GTDB taxonomy): domain Bacteria; phylum Bacteroidota; class Bacteroidia; order Sphingobacteriales; family Sphingobacteriaceae; genus Pedobacter; species Pedobacter miscanthi_A. Next base: position 38,413 of record NZ_JAVTSU010000024.1, on the reverse strand, counting down.
ATCGCTGAATATGCGTACGCTGTTTCCTAATGTGCCGGCTAACAAACCTAGAAAAGTATAAACCGAAATTCTGCCCAATTGGTAAAGCAACAGCTGAAAAGCACCCTGAATAAAATTCTGCTTCCGAAATGGCATTCCAAGCATAATCGGTCCGCACATTACCGCACAGTGCAGGCTTCCGAAAAGCCCCATTAAAAATGCGAGTGGGAAGAAATCCATCACAGGATAATATTATTTTTAAACAAATAATCTTTACCTGAAGAATGCCATTGGAGATTTAAAAACCACATTCCCCTGGCCATTTTAGTTCTGCCGACCAGGATAAGGTGGTTGCTGCCAGTTGTATTTCCTTTCAGTTTTACATCATCAGCACTGTTGGCAGGCCGCATCAATACCAGTTCGTATGTTGCACTGTCTTTTACCTGGATTACAATCTGTGTTTTGGTAATGGTAATTTTAGGCTTTGCATCATCATTTAATACATTCTGTTTGGCATTGTATTCTGCATTATAGTTAATCCCCTTTTCATAGTAATTCTCTTCAATCAGGGCATCCCTACCGTGCACGTAGAACATGTAAATGACCATTGTTACAATAAACATCATAAATGCAAGCATTCCCAATACTATTTTTGTTCCCCAGTTCATATTTTTTTTTAGTTTTGAAGGAGTGATTGTTTAAGGGCAAATCGCATATTCTATCATTCATTCTCTCATTCAATCATTAATCCCCCTCTGCTTGTGCGAAAAAGCTTGTAGTAGCTGTACTTAAAACCTGCCCGTCAGCTATTACTTCAAAAACGGCTTCTGTTTTATATTTTTTAATAGCATTATTTTTTCTGATCAGAAAGAAAGTGAGGTGTACGGTACCTTCTTTGGGCAAAGCTGCAGCTTTTTGGATAAAATCAATTTCATCGTTACCATCCTGTGACCTGAAAGTAAATTTGATGGTTTTATTGGTTTTATTTACCAATTCTGCATTATAAAGGTTACTGGTTTTATCTGTTCCCCTGCTTTGATATAAAGTACCACTGGCCCTCAAAACAGTAGTTTGTACGTTTTCTCTTTTATAAATAAGCGAAGAGAAAACCATTAATACCAGCAACAAAACCGCAGCATAACCGTAAGATTTTAAACCGATTTTGTAAGGCTTCCGCGCTGCAATAAAATCCTGGTTAAAAAAGCCGATCAGGTTTTTAGGTTTGCCTGTTTTAAGCATCACTTCGTTACAAACGTCTATGCAGGCCGTACAATTTACACATTCGGGTTGTGTTCCTTCACGAATATCAATCCCTGTAGGACAAACCTGTACGCATAGTGCACAATCAATACAATCGCCTGTTTTTTGACTAGTTAAATTTCGCTGCAAATGCCCCCTGGGTTCGCCTCTGGTAAAATCGTAAGCAACAACAAGGCTCTGGTTATCGAGCAAAACGCCTTGAAGCCGGCCATAAGGACAAATTACCGTACACACCACCTCGCGCACATAGGCAAATACACCATAAAAAATGAAGGTAAACAGCCAGATGGATATAAAACCAGAAACATGGCTGGTAACAGGTTCGGTGATGATGTTAAGCAACGCATCCGAACCGATCATATAAGCCAGAAAGGTATTGGCAATGGCAAAAGATATCACCAGGAAAATGAAATGTTTGCTTCCTTTTTTCCATATCTTTTCGGTGTTCCAGGGCCCGGCATCCAGTTTCTTTTGTTTACTGGCATCACCCTCAATCCAGTACTCTATCCTGCGGAAAACCATCTCCATAAAAATGGTCTGCGGACAAGCCCATCCACACCATAACCTGCCCAGCACCACGGTAAAACAGACGATGAATATGATAAAAATAAGCATCGCCAATGCGAAAAGATAAAAATCCTGCGGGGTAAAAATCAGTCCAAAAAAAACAAATTTTCTTTCAATAAAATTCAACAGTACCCATTGCTCGCCATTGAGTTTTAAAAACGGACAGGAAAACAAAAACAATAGCAGCGCATAACTTACCCATTTCCGGTAGGTGTACAAAGTACCCGATGGCTTTTTAGGATAGATAAAATTTCTGCCCTTGCCCCTATTTTCCGTTTTATTTTTCGCTAACATCAGTTTTGTTTACACTATCCTTCGCTGCTTTCATTTCGTTGTTTTTTACATCTTTCGCCTCATATTTTTCGCCCTGAGGTGCTTTAGCTCCGGCAGGATTACTACCTTTTAACGAAAGGATGAAATTAGCAACCGCACTGATCTGTTTAGGGTTCAGGTTTTTCTCCCAACTGATCATCCCTTTTTCAGGAACGCCATATTTAATGGTTTTAAACACATTATGAATGCCTCCACCATGCAGCCAGTAATCGTCGGTTAGGTTAGGGCCAATTATCCCCTGGGCTTTATCGCCATGGCAAACCACACAATTGGTATTAAAAATGGTCTTCCCGTCTGCGAGTACCTCTGGCGTGTTATCCAGTTTCACCGAGTTTTCATCAATCGTATTGGCCGATTTTTCGAGGTAGGCCGCCTTTTCTACCTGCGCTTTAGCCATTTCATTTTCGTATTCTTTATCCTGCAGATCACCATAACCACCTATGTGGTAATAAAAAAGGTAACCTGCGGCGAAAATCATTGTACCAAAAAACAGGAAGTTAAACCAGGCCGGCACCGGGTTGTTCAGCTCTTTAATGCCATCATAGGCATGATCAATCACCAGGTTTTTTTCTTCTTCGAGGGGTTTTAAACCCAATAATTTCGCCCAGACAGAAGGTTTCACCGTTTTCTGTTTTAACCAGCTGTCGTAATCAGGCACTTCCTCTTTTACCGGTTTGCTGTATGGAGTTGGGTTTAACTGTTCCTGATACATTACCTTAAATGCATGAAGCAGCGTTACCGAAACAAAAAGCAGCACCAGGGCAAAAAGCAAAAGCAGTAAAATGAGTATTTCTGATTGGTTAAGTCCTAATCCAGGCTGAGCAGGTGTAATCACTTCCGGGGCTTTCATATCCGCAGCAAATGCTGTTGCTGATAAAAACAACGACAATAACAACAGTTTAATCTTCTTCATATGCATGGGTTTCATTTTGTTGGAAAGGAATTTCGCTCATGGTTTTAATATGGCTTTTGCTTAATTTGAAGAGGTAAACCCCAACAATTACAAAAAACACCATGAACATAAGCAGAGAAGTAACGAGGTATATTTCGCCACCGGCTAAATCTTTAATCTGATTGAACATATTTTTATTGATTTGAAGGAATGGTTTCTTTATTGGCTTTAATATCAGTACCCAATCGTTGCAGGTAAGCAATAATGGCCACAATTTCACGATCGCTTTTAACCTTGATGTTGTTCTGCTTTAGGTCTAATGCAATTTTTTCGGCCTGTATTTTTAAGTCCTCATTGGCTTGTTTGTCATATCCATCGGGATATGGAACGCCTAGGGTTTGCATGGCCCTGATTTTGCTGGCTGTGGTGGTGATATCCAGTTTCTGCTCAATGAGCCATGGATATGGTGGCATAATGCTTCCCGGCGACATGGAAGTAGGATCTACCAGGTGATTATAATGCCAGGCGTCCGAATACTTTCCTCCTACGCGGTGAAGATCGGGCCCGGTACGTTTGCTACCCCATAAAAACGGGTGATCGTATACAAATTCCCCAGCCTTGCTGTACTCTCCATAACGTTCTGTTTCGGAGCGGAAAGGTCGCACGGTTTGTGAATGGCAGTTTACACAACCTTCTCTGATGTACAAATCCCTGCCCTGCAGCTCGAGCGCGGAGTATGGTTTTACGCTTGTAATAGTAGGCACGTTAGATTGGATGGTAAAAGTTGGCATCATTTCTACCATGCCCCCAATGAGGATAATAATGAGCGACAGCACCATAAATTTCATAGGTTTACGTTCCAATACCCTGTGCCAAGCTTTATCGGCAGGACTACTATCTACCACAATCTTAGTTAAAGGCATTGCCTCAGCAGACTCATTTGCTACAAGTTTGGCCCCCATCATGGTTTTGGCCAGGTTATAAGTCATTACAATTACCCCGGTTAAATAGAGTGAACCACCAACTGAACGTAAAACGTGCATTGGGATAATCTGTAGCGTAGTAGTTAAAAAATTAGGGTATTTTAATAAACCTTCGGGTGTAAACTCTTTCCACATCAAGCCTTGGGTAAAACCTGCCCAATACATCGGGATGGCATAAAAAAGGATCCCCAAAGTACCGATCCAAAAGTGGAAACCTGCCAGTTTTTTAGAGTAAAGTGCTGTTTTATAAATACGTGGGATTAACCAGTACAATACACCGAAGGTTAAAAAACCGTTCCAGCCTAAAGCACCAACGTGTACATGGGCTACAATCCAATCGGTAAAATGCGCCACGCCGTTTATTTGTTTTAATGATAATAAAGGACCCTCGAAAGTGGCCATACCATAGGCGGTAAGGGCCACCACCATAAACTTAAGGGTAACATCTTCTCTTACTTTATCCCAGGCCCCGCGAAGGGTTAACAATCCGTTAATCATACCGCCCCAGCTTGGTGCAATCAGCATAATGGAGAAAGCAACACCTAAAGATTGTGCCCAGCCGGGCAATGAGGTATATAATAAATGGTGAGGACCTGCCCAGATATAAATAAAAATGAGCGACCAAAAGTGCAGGATACTCAGCTTATAAGAATAAACAGGTCGGCCCGCCATTTTAGGCAAGAAATAATACATCATGCCCAGGTAAGGCGTGGTGAGGAAAAAGGCAACCGCATTGTGCCCATACCACCATTGCACCAGGGCATCCTGCACCCCTGCATACACATAATAACTTTTCATAAAAGAAATGGGTAGCTCGAAAGAGTTTACAATGTGCAGTACGGCTATGGTTACGAAAGTGGCGATGTAAAACCAGATGGCTACATAGAGATGACGCTCTCTCCTTTTAATAATGGTACCGAACATGTTAACGCCAAAAACTACCCATATCAGTGTAATGGCAATATCAATTGGCCATTCCAGCTCTGCATATTCGTGTGAGGTGGTAAAACCAAGCGGAAGGGTAATTACAGCCGATAAAATAATGAGTTGCCAGCCCCAGAAATGGATTTTGCTGAGGATATCGCTAAACATCCTGGCTTTAAGCAAACGTTGGAGGGAATAATAAACGCCCATAAAGATCGCATTGCCTACAAAGGCAAAAATTACGGCATTGGTATGTAAGGGCCTGATCCTGCCGAAGGTGGTGTACTGACTGCCCATATTCATTGCCGGTTTAAAAAGCTGCATGGCGGCCAGCAATCCAACCGTCATCCCTATAATTCCCCAAACCAGGGTGGCAATGCCAAAGTTTCTGACAATTTTGTTATCGTAAGTAAATTTTTCTAGCTGCATCATAGAAGCGGAATTTTGTATGTTTTGTATACCAAAGGTATCCCGCAGTCCAGAGATAAAGGATGATGGTGGTTAGCTGGAAAAGTGATCTTCTTCACTTTTTTCCCTAATCACCTCATCATCGAACAATACACGGATGCCTGGGGTATGCACATCATCGTTTTGTCCGGTTTTATAGGCCCAAAAGAAAGCACCCAGAAAAATGAGTGCCATTAAAACGCTGCAGCCAACCAAAAAGTAAAGGATATTCATATCAGTTTATTTTTACGGGCAAACCAACGGGTAGCCAGCGTGGTAAATAAAATAATGGTAACGGTACTAATGGGCATCAGCACTGCGGCCACCAAAGGGTAGAGTGTGCCCTGTACAGCATAATAAACACCAATGCAGTTATAGGCGATGGCAATGGCAAAACTTATTTTAATCACTTTGAGTCCGTTTTTGCTGAGCTGGATAAAATTTGGCAGAAAATTTAGTGCCCCTCCATGCAAAATGGCATCACAACCTGGGGTAAAATTATTGATGTTATCCGTTAGTGCTATTCCAAAATTGCTTTGTTTCAAAGCCCCGGCATCATTTAAGCCATCTCCCAGCATCATTACTTTATTTCCACTTTCCTGAAGTGCTAAAACCGCACCGAGTTTTTGGTGGGGTTTCTGACGGAAGTTAATGGTAGCATTAGCAGGAAAAATGGTTGTTAACATGCACCGGTCTTTATCGGTATCGCCTGATAATACCTGCAGGTTAAATTTCGAGAGTTTCGAAACCAGCTGCGCCAATCCGGGCCTCCATTGCTGTTTGATATCAAAGCTCCCTTTATAAATGTGGTCGATAACAATATGCACCCCAGTTTCGCTGGCTGTTTTTATGGTTAGAGGCAGCATAGATAAATGCCCAGCATAAATATTATAACCGTTTATTTTGGCAGATAAACCTTTGCCCACTAATTCTTTATATTCGTTAAGTGAATAAAACCTTTCAACGTTTAAAGCCTTTAAAATTTGCCGGCTTAAGGGATGGGTGGAGTTGCGCAACAATGAGGCAATTAAAATTTCCTCTTCATTCGTCAGTGTTCCGTCAAAGGAGATTTCTGCATTTTCGCTAGTGGTTAACGTACCCGTTTTATCAAAAATCAGGGTATCGCATTTGGCCAGCTCTTCTACCGCATCGGTATTTTTTACATAAAATCCTTTTTTATCAAAAACAGATAAGATGGCCGATAGCGTAAATGGTGTACTTAAAGCCAGTACGCAGGGGCAGGCCACAATGATTACCGCGGTAAATGCCGACCAGGCCTTATGGCTATCATGCTGAAACAACCAATAAGCGGTGGCCGAAAATGCGATCAAAAAAACGCCGAGACTGAAATATTTTGCCACTGAATCATTAAAATTCTGTTTTTCGATGTTGTTTTTATAATGTTCATTGTTCCATAGTCCGGTAAGGTAGCTCTGCGAAACCGGTTTAATTACTTCGAGTTCTATAGCTTCGGTGGTTTGCCTCCCTCCCGCGTAAATGATTTCGCCCAGCACTTTATGTATAGGATCTGATTCGCCGGTTACAAAACTCATATCTACCCAGGCATCTCCTTTCATTAAAATGGCATCTGCAGGTACCAGCTCTCCATTCCTGATCCATAACCTGTCACCTATTTTGATGTCGTTTATTGGCATGGGTTTTTCTTTACCATACTGCAATGTGCTTACTGCAATCGGAAAGTACGAACGGTAATCGCGGTCGAAAGAAATATGATGATAAGTGCGCTGTTTGAGCCATTTACCCATCAGGAGTAAAAAAACCAGACCTGTTAACGTATCTGCAAAACCTGGGCCCGCGGCAAAAATCACCTCAAATGCGGTACGTAAAAACAATACGGCAATAATCAGTGCCAAAGGGGTATCTAAATTGATATGTTTGTGTTTAATGCTGGTGATGGCGGAGGTAAAATAATCGCGACCGCAATAAAAAGCAGCGGGAATGGAAAAGGCAAGGTTTAACCAGCCAAAGAGCGACTGAAACTGTTTCTCAAAACCTGATAAACCAAAATATTCCGGAAAACTGAATAACATTACGTTGCCCATGCAGAACCCTGCGACAGCAATTTTTAGCACCAGGTTTTTATCTACTGACCGGTTATGTTCTTTTACTACATCCTGTAGGCTGATTAAAGGTTCGTAACCAATCTGGTTTAAGGTTTGCACCAGTTGTTTTAACGAAATTTCTTCATGATTGAACTGTATAGTGACCTGTTTTTTCAGGAAATCGATGCGTGAACTGAAGATAGCGGGATTGATTTTATAAAGATGTTCCAGCAACCAGATACAAGAGCTGCAATGAATTGCCGGCACATAAAAAGTGATAATACTAGCGTTATTATGTTTATAATCTATCAGCTGATCGATTATTTTCGGATCATCCAGATATTCTAAACGGCTTTCATTTTTTAACTGCTGCCCGGGATTATTGTTGTACACATAATAATTGCAGAGGTTGTTGGCTGAAAGGATTTTGAAAACAGCCATACAACCTGCACAGCAAAAATCTTTATCTTCTGTCTGGTATTTTACCCTGGGCAAATCTTCTCCACAGTGATAGCAAATGGCTTTGGTTGTGGTTTTGTTTTGATCTTCCATAGCAATCCTTTCTTAAATTGATGAGCTGAATAATTGGGTTTTGGGCTGTTTTAGCCATAATTTTTCGTCGAGCGCCATGCAAATATTTCTCAGAAATGATTTTCCTTTTGCGGTAATCCTGATTTCTTTTTCGTTTACCCAGATGAGTTTATCCTGCAACAATGGCAACAGTCTGCCATATACCTCATCCGGTATCCCTTCTTTGTAGGTGGTATTAGCCTTGCACATGATATTGAGAATATGCTTTCTCACGTCTAAGTCTTCATCGGTAAGAAAATGACCTTTTTCTACAGGCCATAATTTCTGTGCTATCTTTTCCAGATAGGCCTCTACTGTTTTAGGGTTCTGTGCAAAGGCAGTCCAGCTATCACTGATGGAAGAAACTCCTAACCCAATAAGTAAATGGGTATGTTGACTGGTATAACCCATAAAATTCCGATGGAGCTGATTTGCAGCCATCGACTGGAACAAAAGGTCGCTTTTCATTGCGAAATGATCCATGCCCACATCTTCATAACCGGCTCCGGTAAGCAACTGCCTTCCCAATTGGTAAAGGGCAAATTTTTCATCCCCTGCTGGAATATCTTTTTCGGTATAATGCCGTTGTCCGGGTTTTAGCCATGGAACATGTGCGTAACTGTAAAAGGCAATCCGGTCGGGCCGCATGGCAATTACATCGTTTATGGTATGTTTAAGTCCTAAAATGGTTTGACCAGGCAGCCCATATATCAAATCAAAATTGATAGAAGTATAACCGATTCCCCTTGCTGCTGTGGTAATATCAGCCACTTGTGCCGGGCTTTGAAAGCGGTTGATCAAAAACTGTACTTTGGGATCAAAATCCTGTATCCCTAAACTTAATCGCTTAAAACCGAGTTGATAAAGGCTTGTTAAATGCGCCTGGGTAGTGTTGGCAGGGTGTGCTTCAAAAGAAAGTTCGGCATTTGGAGCCAATGTTGCATGCTGCAAAATACCGTTAATGAGCATTTCGAGATTTTCTGCGCTAAAAAAAGTTGGCGTTCCGCCACCCAGATGCAGTTCTTTTAATTTCGGCTTCTCTCTTAAAACATCTGCATACATTTTCCATTCGGCAAGTACGGCAAGGATATAGGGCACTTCTACCGAGTGGTTTTTAGTGATGCGGGTGTTACAACCACAATAGGTACACAGGTTTTCGCAAAATGGAAGGTGGATGTATAAACTAATGCCCTCGTCTTTATGGCTTACATAGGTATTGGCTACATTGGCCAACCAGCCATTTGTAGTGAAATTTTCGACATCCCAGTAAGGAACCGTTGGATAACTGGTGTAACGCGGAGCAGCAACGTTATATTTTTTAAGCAATTCAGCACTTTCCATTATTTCAGGTTTTTTGCGGTGTTACATTCACGCTGACAACAACAGGCTTTACCTACACATTTGCCCGCCGCCCATTGATCGAGGTTTTTGATTACCTGCTCCATTCTTGCTTTTGGATCGGGTTGATCAGAAGCCAAAGGAACATTTGCAACCTTCATACCAGCGAGCCCGGCAGCATTAAGGTCGAGGTGATCTGTTTGTGAAGATGAGGTTGCAATATACTTGATACCCAATGCTTTTAAGCCCAAAATCATAGCACCACTTAGCTCATCGTTATTAAAAACCAAAAGGGCTTCTTTACCGGTTGCAAATGAAAGTGTGTCTGCCGTTAAGCTGTTCGCAATTATGGTTATATCGTGTTTTTTATAATTGGCGAGTACCAACCATTCCTTTTCATCGGGTTTAATGTTGTAAGCTATAGCTTTCATATATGGAATTTATAGATACAAAACTATCATGCTGAACAGCTGTAACAGATGAGCCTGCTTAGAATAAAAAATGATTCTTATTACATTTTTTAGTTTGGGGTTGGGAGTTCATGGTCTCGAGTCGACTTACCAATGAACTAATGATTAATGAACTAATGAACAATTCTCCACACAAACGTTTGCGTTTATTCAAAAAAGGCACGCAAACCAACATGCAACAAACTACTAATCAGATAGTTTAAAAGCCATACTTAAAAAAATTAACGTTTTAATCTGGATTAATACTACATAAAACTACAAGCTTCGCAAAATCTGTATTGCGCAAAAAGAAGCCGCCTTTCTTTCTTCCAGATGCATCTATATTAAGCAAACGTTTGCGCTGAAAATCTTAATTTTTTATCAACTGTTAGTCGTTAACTTGAGTTCTGGTTAGGGCAAATATCCGTTGTTTTTATTGGACTAATCGATTGGGTAGTGGCTATATAGCAGTTAAAAACCGGTAGTAGAAATGAGGCTGGGTTAAGCAAAACCGCAATTACAAAACGGTAAAATGGTATGCAACTTAATTATTAACAACCATATACTAACCAAAATCAAAAAAATGAAAAAAACAGCTTCATTTGCCTCAGGCCTGCTCTTATTGCTAAGCCTGTATTCGTGTAAAAAGAGTGAAACCCTTGAGGAAACAGAGACATTAAAAGTTAAAAATGCCATCGCAGTTACCGAAAGTTTGGGTGGTACCTCCTTAAATGTTGGTTTAGGCGGAAATGCTTACACCGCCGGTACCGGCGGTTTAATTAATGATACTGGTTTACACAACTGGACATCAGCCAGTACCATTACCAGCGTATGGTTTCGTTTAGGACTTACCGGCAGTTTAACCGTAGCGGTAAAAGGCACCGTACCTTCGGGAAGCAGCAACATTAAAGTAAGCATTAATGGAACCGTATTTAATAAAACCATTACCGGTACCACTGCCACCACAACTACCATTGGTACGGTAAATATCACAGCAGCAGGATACGTGCGGGTAGATATTCAGGGTGTGAGTAAAACGGGAAGTTACTTTGGCGATATTTCTGACCTGGTCATCAGCGGACCTGCAGTGGCCTCCAATGTGCAATATGCCAATACAGTAGCCGATTACTATTGGTCGCGGAGAGGCCCATCGTGCCACTTAAATTATACGGTACCATCAGGCACAGAATGGTTTTACAGCGAGCTGACTGTACCCAGCGGACAGGATAAAATAGGCTCTTATTTCATGGCCGATGGTTTTAGCGGAGGGTACTTTGGCATGCAGGTTAACTCTGCTACCGAAAGAAGGGTTTTATTTTCGGTATGGGATCCATCAACCGGGAGTACAACTTTGGTAAGGAAAGGAACTGATATCACCTCTAATGGTTTTGGCGGCGAAGGTACTGGCGGACAATCTTATCTCTTATTTAACTGGGTAGCGGGTACCACCTACAAATTCCTATTACAGGGCAAACCTGATGGTGCGGGCGGATCAGATTATACAGCCTGGTTTTATGCACCCGAAAATGGCGCATGGAAGATCATAGCTCAATGGAAACGCCCAAATACAACGGCCTATTTAACTGGAATGTATTCGTTTATAGAGAACTTCAACCCGGAGCAGGGCTATCTGCAAAGAAGTTGTAACTACGGTAATCAATGGTACAAAACCAGTAGTGGCAGTTGGACAGAGGTTACCAATGCCAGTTTTAGCTACGATGCCACGGCATCTGCTGAACAACGTATGGATTACCAGGGAGGCGTTACCGGCAATAGTTTTTACCTGAAAAATGGAGGTTTCTTTGCTACTTATACGGCCTATGGAACCGCTTTAAGCAGAACCGCCAGCGGCACAGCGCCAAGCGTTAATTTAACCACTTTACCATAAAAAAAACCTATCCCGGGTAGTGTAAAGCATTGCCTGGGATAGGTTTTTTTGAGTCCATAGTCCATAGTCCTGAGTCGAATGAGCAATGAACTAATGAACCAATCCATTACTGTTTAATATTCTTAAGTTTCTCTAAAGAAAGTATATTAATGGCGTTCCCGGTTTTATCGATGAGTTTTTCATCTTTAAAATCAGCGAGCATCCTGCTTACGGTCTCACTGGCTGTACCTACAAGTGCTGCCAAATCATCTCTCGATATCCTGATGGTGCAACTATCAGCAGTACCGTCACCAAATTTTGTTGCCACCTGCAGCAAGGCTTCTGCCACCCGTTTTCTAACCGATGAATAGGCCAGCTGAAGCATTTGCCTGCCTTTATCGCGCACATTTCCTGATAGTAAACCAATAAATATTTTAGATACCGCCTGGTGACTGAGCAGGTATTCCATAAAATCTGCTTTGGGGATATGGATAATTTCTGATTCGGTTAAGGTTGCTGCATTTTCTGCATAAAGCTCACCATTGCATAAACTTTCGTAACCAAAAAAATCGCCGTCGTGGTAAAGGCCCGAAGAAAGTTCGCGGCCATCTTTAAAACGTTTGTAAGTTTTTACCTGTCCTTTGGTAACGTAATAGAGGTGTGTTGGCTCATCGCCTTCAATATAAATTACCTGCTTGCTGTTTACTGTACGCGGTTTACCTTTTTTGCGTAATTCTTCGATCACGACTTCGCCACTGCTTTCTATGGAACTAAACCCTGTAGCTTGTTGTTTTTTCTTAAACCGGCTTTCTATCGCTTTAAAAAGTTCTGTATCATCGAATGGTTTGGTGAGGTAATCATCAGCACCCATTTCCATCCCTTTTCTCATATCGGCCCGCTCTGTTTTTGCGGTAATAAAAATAAAGGGGATGTTAACGGTTTTAGGATTTTTATTCAACAGGTACAAAACACCATATCCATCCAGTTCGGGCATCATAATATCGCATAAAATCACATCCGGCAGATGATTGATAGCCATTTCTACCCCAATTTTTCCGTGTTTAGCGGTAAAGGTTTTATAACCGGCCAAATCAAGCACCTCAGCGGTACTTTCTCTTATATCATCATTATCTTCAATAATTAAGACTTTTTTGTTCATAGAATGAAGCTTAAAAAATTAAGGTTATTTTTTAAATGGAAAGCTTAGGATAAACACGGTACCCGCATGTTGCTCGCTGTTGCAGCTTACTGTGCCATTCATCAGGCCAACGTATCTTTTTACAATGTTGAGGCCAAGGCCTGTACCCGGAATATCGCCGGTATTGTGTGCCCTGAAAAATGGCTCAAACAGGTTACCCTGATCGGCCTCGGGGATACCAATCCCATTGTCTTTCACCTCCAGAACCAGTTCATCATCCTTTAAAATGGAACTAAACTGGATGAGTGTATCCTCACCAGAGTATTTTATCGAATTGGAAATCAAGTTGATGATACAATTTTTTAACAGATTAGGATCGAGATATACCTGGGCGGTAGTTCCGGTATGCTCGTAAATAATGTGCTGGTTCTGTTTGGTCATCATCTGCATTTCTTCAGTTATTTCTTCAGCAAAGCTGATGATATTAAACAGTTGTGCCGAGGCTTCTACTTTTCCGGCTTCCAGTTTCTCGAGCGAAAGGAAGTCGTTCAGGATGGTAGTGAGGTTATTAATCGAGTTTTTAATTTTCTGAGTATGTTTTTCTACACTCGCTACATCCTGTTTGGTGGTATATTTATCAATTAGCGATGCAGATAACTGGATTGAACTTAAAGGTGTTCTAAACTCGTGCGAAGCCATGGAAACAAACCTTGTTTTGAGCTGGTTGAGTTCCTTTTCCTTTTGAAAAAGTGCCCTCATATTTTCTTTGGCCATCTCCAGTTCGGATACCAGTTTAACCAGGTCCCGGGTACGCTCTTTAATCTTAACCTCCAGTTTTTCGGTATAACTTTTAATCTGTTCTTCGCTGGCTTTTTCTTTGCTTAAATCGTGGATAAAACCAGTGTAGATTTTACGGTCGCTAAACTTAATTTCGCTCACGCCCAGCCTGAATGGAAACACGGAACCATCCTTACGTTTGCCCGAAACCTCTCTCCCGATGCCGATAATGTGTTTTTGCCCGGTATGTTCATATCTCGACAGGTATCCATCATGGCGCGATTGGTCTGGTTCTGGCATTAAAACCGAAATATTCTTCCCCACCAGTTCCTCCTTTTCGTAGCCGAAAAGCTCAAGAGCAGCAGGGTTTAAATGTTCTATCAACCCGCGGTCATCAATGGTAATAATGCCATCAATAGCGTTTTCAATAATTGCATCCAAAAATTTCGACCTATCCATTATGCTTTAAGTATATCGCTGTAAAGATAAAAAAAGTTATTACCGATGTTTTCTTATCCAACAATCAGTGCCTCGAGCCTATTTTCTGAACTTGCCAGCTGTTCATATACATTTCTTAATTCATCAGCTGCCTGATCGGTGATTCCGTTAAAAAGATTTTTATAATAACCGATTCCTTCAACCAGTTGCTGTTTAAATCCATTTAACTGTTTCATCTTTTTATCGCTAAAATTCCGTAGCTGGTGTTTGATATCTTCCTGCAGGTAATCGATATAAAGGTTAAGTTCTTTGATAAAAACGTGTGGCCTTTCTACGCGCTCCAACAGGTTAATTTTTCCATAAATGTGGCCAACCATGTCATCAAATGAATATACATCAGAAAAATAGGCCAGGTTTGGTCCCGGGCAAATGGCTACAGCAGAATTTTCTTTCGGTTTAAGGATATTATATTTTAAGTATGTAGATGAGCAAAGTCCTTCGCAAAGGCAAACCTTTTGCGTAACCACATCAAATTGTTTCTGGTATTCTTCAACCGGCAGGCCGGCTATTTTAAGGCTTTTAATTTTTAGGTATTGATATTCGCGTGAAGCGGTGCAGATGGCCTGTTCGGTAAACTCGGTATTGTTGCAAAGGTATTTTTTGGTACAGGGACTTCCAGGCCTCCCCTTTTCCATCCGTTCGGTACGCTGGTTTTCTATTGTGCTGTTTTTAAAATTATTAAAACGGATGCCCAATGGCGAGGAGTTGCTTAAATAAAAATCGCTCTCTTTCGCATCAGCCAAACGGGCCAGCGTAGCAGCATCAACATTGGTCACTTCGGGTACCAATAAAAAAGGACTTCCCCAGCCTGCCCCGTCAAGGTGGTAATGTTTGAGTAGAAATTGATGTTCAGCGGCAGTTCCTATGCCTCCTTGTGCTGTAATTCGTTGTACGGGCTGTTTTATAACAGGAATTTCTTTTTGCAACAGTGCCAACTCGTATACTTTAAAAAGCTCGAGGTACATATCGCCTTTTTTAGCTTTAAATTCTTCGAGGATTGGCCCAAGCAAATAGCCTTCTGTAGCAAATGCGTGGCCACCACAATTTAAACCAGATTCTATCCTGAATTCTGACACCCATAGTCCTTTTTTGGCTAAAAATTTCGCCTGAATCAATGCAGACCTGAAATCGCTCACCTTTAAAATAATTTTCTTTTTCAGATCTCCTTTTTCACCCGGAAAAAAATCTGCAAAATTTTCCATGTAGCTGTATAATTTTGGATTCATGCCTGCAGAAAGTACCACCGAAGCGCAGAGTTTGCTTTCTGCAAAACCCCGTAAGGCAGCTAATGCATCGGTATTGATATCGCCCGAATATTCGCCATCCACGTAGTTCATCTTATCTACCTTTGCCATAATGTTAACATCAATCGATCCCACTCGCATGGCGTTTTTCAATACATCTTTAAATGTTTGTTTGGCTTCTCCTTCCGGATACTCCATCATCAGCTCGTAACCGTGTTTTAACTTTGAATGATCCGGCAAAAGTTCGAAATAACGGCAAATGTCGCTGCCTTTGGTAAAATCTTGATGTTTTAAGGCTTTAAAATCTTCGGTGATACATTGAGATAAAAAGTTGAGGTATGCAGTAATACGCCTGCTACGGCTTTCGTTTTCACTTTTTAAAATTGGTTCGAAAAAAACTGACCTGTTTTTTGAGTGATATGCCCGCATACGTTCTACAAGCTCATCATCAACAATAGAAAGTACAGAAGAAATGCCATACCTGGCAACTTTTAGTGGTGTATCAATGGAATAACCGAGGCCCAAAACAGGAATATGGAATGAATGTGGCATTGTATTTCGTTATGTAAAGCAACTTTCGGTATGCTGAAAGGCTAAATAATTTATAACGCAAAACTACCCTGGTTTAATTGATGTAGTGATGATACACGTCAAACCAAAAAATGATCAGGATCATTTTTTTTTGCCATTGTTGAGTTGATTATTTCTTCGTAGTCTTAGCTGCCACCAACTTAAGGAATCGGGCAAAATCGTCAGTAACAGTTGTTGGTTTAAAATTGATTTTTTTGGGCGATTCGTTAAAAAGCAAACTATACCAGATTAAACCGCCTAAATACTTTCCGGCATCGTTGGCATGATTGGGATCAAATCCCAGTTCCTGTTTATTCCAGAAATAACCAACATTGATTGAATTGTTTTGGTTAGGTAGGTTTGGTTCAACCGGATGTTCGAAATCGAAATTTGTATCTTTTTTATACCCGTATTTTTTATTGGTCGCAACCATTTCGAATGCATCTCCAACAGGCAAAATCCTTGCATTAAACTGTTTAGCGAGATGATGGTAAGCCACACGGGATTTTTGCCACATTTCCTGCTGGTTTTGAGCCAGTTGCTCGTGATCAATTCTTCCAAATTTCTTTGCATCAGCACGGTAGGCCCAGGTTTGATGAATAACAATTTCTGCCTTCGGCTGAAGTTTCCGGATATAATTAACAAGTTTTTGTGCGTAGGGATTGTAGCTCGATGAATCGCCAGAAAGATAGGAATACTGCTGAATGGTAACCACATCCCAGGTACCTGTAGATAGTAACATTTTTAGCGATTTACCCCCGTAAGGTTTCCCTTTGGCATCGGTTGAATCCTTTTCGTATTTTTCTACATAACTCCAATGTTGTTCTAACGAGTGTCCGCCCAGTTCTGCCCTGCCAATAACTAAGGTTTTACCTTTTTCTTTAGCCATTTGAGGCAAAAAAGTGGTCGCATTTTGCGAAAAGCTGTTTCCAATCACAAATAAACGTAAGGTATTTTGATCGGCCAGGCCAAAAGCATTTAAGCTAAGAACCAACAGAAAAAATAGTAATCGGCTACTTTTAAACTTTAAGAAGTGTTGCTTTTTCATCGTCTGTTTTTTTTAACGGGTTTTGGGATGGGTTTTTAGGTATTTATAAATTTCAACGCCTGAAAGTAAAAAAGCACCTACTCCATAAACTTCTGTACTATTTGCATCTACCTTATCAGGACTGGCACCAATGGCCTGTACATAACCTAATTTACCATCTTCATGAACGGCAGAAGTTAATGCTACCCATGATTTTTTAACCACGGGCAAATAAGTTTTTTCATCCAGCAAACCCTGGTTAAGCCCCCAGGCCATGGCATAACAAAAGAAACCGGTTCCGCTCATTTCTTTGATTGGGAAACTGGCAGGATCTAACAAAGAGGCATGCCAACTGCCATCAGGCTGTTGCAGGCCGGCAATACGGCCAACCATGTCTTTATATAGTTTTATAAATTTAGCTCTGTCCGGATGGTTTTTGGGCATATTTTCTAATACACGTACCAAACCACCAAGTACCCAGCCATTTCCCCTCGACCAAAACACTTTGGCGCCGTTTTTTTCTTTTTTATCGAAATAACTTTCGTCTCTGAAATAGAGTTTTTCAGATGGATCGTATAAAAAATCAGTGGTTTTCCACCAGAGTTTACTGGCCATATCCAGGTATTTCTGATCTCCGGTTGCTGTACTCAAATAGGCTAAAGATGGTGGTGCCATAAAAAGTGCATCGCACCATGCCCATTCCCTTTTATGGATATTGTTTTTCCAATTCAGGGGTTCGTCATGCGGGGCAGCCACGATACTATCGGCCAAAAGCCTAAAAGGCGCGATCATTTTCTTTTCTTTGTATTTGCTGTATAACTGCGCATAGGTTTGCCCCACACAATAATCATCTGCATAAAAGCGAATGTGCCCCGTGTTCCAGCCAACATCATTCCCTATATTGACTAATGTTTTAAGGTATTTTTCATTGCCTTTCATGTTTCCGTAAGCAAAAATACCGGTATAACAGGCTCCATTGGTCCAATCTGCTTTGCGGTGACTAAACCCCTTTGTATTCCAGGCATTAATTTGCCAGTCGGCCACACGTTTCATTATTCTGGAAATATCTTCGGTTTTAAAAGATGAATCCCTGCTATCAATGGCAACCCTGGAAAAACCTGTAAGCCAGGTTATACACAGGATTACAGTGGCAAAAAATATCAGTTTTATCTTTGGATAATTCATTTGTAAGGTATTTTATATTACTATTTTACTTCTTCAATTTTTATAACGACGCTTTTGCGGTTTGCGTTTATTTTTGGATTAAACCCAATCATCATCAAAAACTCGCCGGAATAAGTGCTTTCACTATTGATATTGCTTTTAGTTTCGGGATAAAGGTTAATTTCAGAAAGTTTATACTGTTTTGCAGCATCTAAACCTTTTAATTTAACCGGCTCTTTTGAGCCTTTATCATAACGGTTATTAACCAGATAATTAAACAGCACACCGGTTGATTTATCGGTATTGGTGTACATCACCGAAGCAACATCATTTTGCCATGGATCTGATAAACGGTACTGATCGCCATGCCATACCAGCTCTTTAATTCCATTGTAGGAAGCAACTGCCTGCTGACAAAATTTAAGTTCTTTTTCATCAAGTTTGGCAATATCGATATCAAAACCCAATTTACCCATCATGGCTACATCGGTTTTAAATTTAAGGCTTTGTTTGCCCCAATCGGTAACATGGTTTGCACTGGCAATGGCCGGAAAAAAGTAAGAATATTCCCACTGGATAAAAATTCTTTCCATTGGGTCGGTATTATCGCTGGGCCAAAACTCCGTGAAATATTTTAAAGCGGCATAGTCTACCCTGCCACCACCGCCAGAACACAACATCATGGGCACTTTTGGGTATTTGGCCCTAATTTTTTCCAGAACCTGGTATAAACCTTTCACATACTCCAGATAAAGATGGCTCTGGTTATTTAAATGACTGGAATAGGCATTGTAAATGACCGCATTACAATCCCATTTAATATAAGCCAGATCAGGATTTTTGGTAAACAGACCATCAACAATACTGTAAACAAAATCCTGTACTTTTGGATTGCTGAGGTCTAAAACCAACTGGTTCCGGTATAATTTTTCGGGGCGCTGGGGTTGTTTAATTACCCAGTCGGGATGTTTTTCATAAAGTTCGCTCTTAGGGCTTACCATTTCGGGCTCTAGCCAAACACCAAACTTAACGCCGTTTGCGCCGGCCTCCTTTACCAGTGCACTTATACCATTCGGTAATTTTTTCTTATTTTCCTGCCAATCGCCCAATGCCGCATTATCGCTGTTTCGGGGATATTTGTTGCCAAACCAGCCATCATCCAGTAAAAAAAGATCAACTCCCAGGTTTTTGGTATCACCTAACAAGCGCGCTAACTTTTGCTCGTTAAAATCGAAAAAGGTGGCTTCCCAATTATTCAAAAGGGTTAACCGGGAGCCATTTCCATCTAAAATCCGATAGTTTCTGGCCCAGTTCTGCAGTTTACGGCTTGCATCGCCTTTTCCCATATCAGAAAAGGTAAATAAAAATGCAGGGGTGGTAAAATCGGTATTTGGCTTTAACTCATAAGCAGAAGCATGGTTATTTGCCCCGGCAATAATGCGCAGGTTATTCAGCGGATCCAACTCCATATCTACCCTGAAATTACCCGACCATTCCACACTGCCATACAATACATCGCCATGATCTTCTCCGGCCGGTTCGTTTAACGAAAGCATAAAAGTTGGTGGCTGATAAAGGTGTGCCCTGGTGCCCAGTTTACTATCTAAAACCTTAATACCATGGGTGAGTTTAGTTTCTTCCGGCTGCATTTCTTTCGCCCAATCGCCATGGTATTGTTTTAGCCAAAACCCTTTTCCTTTGAGGTATAGATTGGCCGATGCATACTTATCAAGCCTAACCGGTTTCTTTTCACTGTGCCTGATGGTGATCCACTGCTCAACAACATCTTCATTGGCATATACCTTGTAATTCAGGGTTACCTCAAATGGATATACCGGATCTTTTAACTGCACTGTGGTTAAAAAAATATTGTTTTCCAGCACCTTGGTTTCATGGCCGACATAATGGAGGTCAAGCGAAGTATTTCCATCGGCATGGACGACAGTTAAAGCGGGTTCAACCAGGTTTTGTGATCCCGAGGCGGTATAGGCAGCATTTAAAATACCCGAATAATCATCGCCCTGCTGATATAAAGCTGCTATTTTATTATATTCTTCTTTATTGCCCAGCTTTCTTCCAAAATAAACCATACGAGGAACACTGCCTTTATCGGCTTTTAAAACGATTGCGTTGTTTTTGCTTTCAATCGGAATTAGGATAGATTGTGCCTTAACACCAAAAACAATGAATAAGGCTAAAAGAAAGGCTGGTAATTTTTTAAGTTTTAGTAATTGATTGATCATCATACTGGTTTATATTTTATTTTTGATAAACCCTGATGTAATCTACCTCGAACCTCGCCGGAAAGCTTGTTTTAGATGGATCTCCACCCTGTTTTCCGCCGATCGCTAAATCAAGCAACATGTAATGAGGCTGTTTAAACGGATTAATACCCGTTCCATTCTGGTTCACCAGTTTGTCCATTTCAACCTTATTCAGCAATTGATCATCCACATATAGTGCAATGCTGTTTTCGTCCCAGTCCATGCGCCAGGTATGAAATTTATCTGCCCAGGCTTTGCCGCCAAGCGAATCGATATTTTTTTCGATGCTAAACCATGCGTCCTTTTTATTTTCGCCCATGTAAGCAATATTGGCCAAAAGTTTTTTGCGGTAATATTCCATGATGTCAATTTCGCCGGTAGCTGGCCAGGTACCTTTTGTACCTAATGTCCACCATGCAGGCCAGATCCCCTCACGGATATCGATTTTACCACGCATTACAAAACGGCCGTAAAGCCAGCTGTGTAAACCCTGTGTTTTAATACTCGAAGAAGTATATTCTGCCTGTTTTCTGTTTTTCTTCCAGTCGTTACTTCCCTCTACAAAATTTGGGTTGGTTTTAGTTTCTCTTCTCGCTTCCAGAACAAGGTTGCCATTTTCGCACCAGGCATTGTCTTCCTGGTACCATTGAAATTCATCATTGCGCTCGAAACCGCGTTCGTAAGTCCATTTTGATTTATCTGGAGCTCCCTTGTAGTTAAATTCTTCTTTCCAGACCATTTTATAACCATCGCTTTCTAATTTAGGCGGTTTAATATGATTTTGTTTTTGGGCAAATGAGGAGATTGTAAAGGGTAAACTGCAAAAAACGAGCAGATACCTTAATGAATATTTTTTCATAATAATTTTAAATATGGCGAGCAAAACAGCCTCTTACATAAGTAGTTGTTATGCCAATGATATAATTGATGTTTGTAAACAGGTTTTATTTGTAACCCGTTAAGCTTAGCGGAAATAATGTGGGATAAGTCCAGGCATAATCGTGGCGTGGATAAATAATTGGTCTGTGTGGGGCAACAAAAGCTTCAAAATCTTTGCTGTGGTAAATACCGTTCATGGCTTCGAGCAGATTTGCCGGCCAGAAACCTGTTTCGGTGTCTTTATTACCTGTAACCGGGTTTTTAAACCAGGTCCACTCTGCAGGATGCTGATTATAATAAAGCAGGTAATCGAGCGCTTTTTTTACCGAAGCACCATCTTTTTCGAGGGCATAAAGATTTTCGCCGGTCTGGTTATAAATTACCCAGAATGATGCAGAGATCGGCGCCAGCGAAAAATAGGTGTACCAGATACCATTTCCCTGACGTTTCACTTCTTCAACCATGTGCCCATCAGGTGCAATCTGTTTAAATAATTCGTTTTTGATCATTTCAACGTTTTTTTGAAAATCTTCCTGATCATTTAAATAAACATCGGCCAATAAAGAAGCCAACCTCGACCAATCGCCCGAATTATTATTTCGGTAACGGATGCTGTTGGCCGCGTGGCGGAAAACATTTTTTGTCCATTGGGTAAACTGTTCACGATCTGCAGCTTTCCAGTTTTTATTGTTTTTTAGCAGTTCTGCTGCCATCATCATGGTTGTTCCAGAGTACGACATCACCAAAGAACCATCTAACAGGGAATATTTTTTATTGATAGTTGCCCATGAATTCAAAAAATAAATGGCTTTAACCGCATACTTAGTTTTGCCCGTTAACTGATAGGCCAAGGCACAGCTATAGGCAGAAAAACCATCAACCTGCAAGGCCAGGGATGTTCTGCGGTGTCCCTCCTTATCAGCATAAAACCCCGGAATACTAAAATCCTCAACCGCATGCTGGTTAACCAGCAATGCTGAATCTGCTTTAACAATAAGTGCTTTAAAGGCGGTTAAAAAAGGTTCTTTTTTATTTTTGATCTGTTTTTTAACAAAATCGAGCTGCTTTTGCGGATGCATGCCACCGGGATTATCGCTGGCATAAAGATTATTCTGGAAGCTGAGCCAGGATATCAGGCATAAGACAAGGGAAAAAATTAGGTTTGATTTAAGCTTGTTCATTGGTGTTGCTATTTGGTTAAATTACGATTTTGAATGAGAACCTGTTAATATCTCAATCCAGAATCGATCTTTCGAAGATAATGCCTGTTCATTTAAAACTAGGCATGTTATGGCATACATATTAAATGGAAACGTTCCCAAAGAATGGGAACGTTTCCAAACTGAATAGTTTTAACATAAATAAGCCCGAAAGTTTGCACTTTCGGGCTAGAAATGGAGTTTTGAGTTAAAATATATCCTGAGGGAGGATATGCGTTAATATCCCGGGTTTTGCAACATCAAGGGCATTTTTTGGATCTCGGCCAATGGCAAAGGCAAAAGATACATCGCATCCCTGAAATTTAAGGGTCGTGGTGCTGTACCAATGGTATGTTTGTAGGTATTGGTTGCACTTCTGGTGATTATATCAACGCTGTTAAAGCCTTTTAAAACGGTTGATGCAATTTTCCATCTTCTGATATCGTTCCAACGGTGATCTTCAAAAGCAAGCTCAATACGACGTTCGTTACGTACCACTTCGCGCATTTCGGCAACGGTCATATTGGCTTTTAAACCGTACAAGCCATCTGCTCCCGGTAAAATACCCGCACGTTCGCGTAAGAGTTTCAATTTATCATAAGCTTTCTCTGGCTGGCCAGCTTCGGTTATGGCCTCTGCATAATTGAGCAGAATTTCGGCATAACGAATTAATGGCCAGGCTCTTTCTGTTGTACCTGAACTTGCATTGGTTAAGTTTTCGTCAAGCATTTTACGGGAGAAATAACCGGTAAACTTATTTTGCGGCGTATAAGCATCAGATGTGGCATTGGCAATTGCAGAGCCTGTACTGGTGTAAGTAAACACCTGTGTTTTTACGCCCGTATTGCTGATATAAGATAGACCATTGTAAATCATCGAAAACTCGAAACGGGGATCGCGGTTTACATAAGGGTCGTTTGCATTAAAGGCACTACTTTCTTTAATCGATTTGCCATCGCGCATGGGGAAAGCCTCTGCCAAACTCTGCGTAGGTTTCATTACACTGCTCCCCGATCTGGTTGGCGGCAGGTAAAAAGTTTCGAACTCTTTTTGTGCAGGGCGGTTATAGGCAAAAATATACTCACTGTTTACCCGTTTTAAAAACAACTGGTAAAAACCGTTTCCGGGCCTGGTTACATTATCTACATTGAGGGAGTATAATCCGGTATTGATCAGGGCCTCTGCAGCATTTGCAGCAGCCATCCAACGGTTATTATCGGTAGACGGATAACCAACCAATGGAAGTAATGCCGGACTGGTTGTTATTGCGCCACCATTAAACAAAGGACTTGCCGCATACAGCAAAACCCTCGATTTCAGCGCCAGACAGGCACCACGGGTTACTCTTCCATAATCGATATCTTTATAAACCACAGTAGAAAGTTCTGTGGCAGCAGCATCAAGTTCTGAAGTGATGTAGTTTACACAATCGCTAAAATTGTTTCTTGGAAGATTAATGATGTCGTTGATTCCAAAAACCTGGTCTTCGATAACCGGAACACCGCCAAATGCCACAATCATATAATGATAAAAGTATGCCCTTAAAAAACGGGCCTCGCCGCGCATCCTGTTCTTCATTGCGGCACTTAAAGGTGCATCGGGCAGTTTAGAAAGCAATAAATTAATCCGGCGGATATTTTTATAGGGTGTTGTCCAGAAATCTTTATCGGTGGCAAAGTTAGTAGAAACGTTATTTGGCCCGATTACGCCCTGAACATAAGAATCTGCCCAAACCGAAAGGTTATTGTTGCCCTCTGCATTATCGGTAGCCAATTCTGTATTGCCAGTTCCGCCGGCAGAGTTAAAACGAGATGGACCAAAGCTGTAACCGGCATCAACATAAATCCTGTTCAAAAAATTGATGGTCTGGATACTATCTGTAAAAACAGCATCTTCGGTAAGCCCATTGGTTTTATCATCCAGAAAGCTGGATTTTTTACACGAAAATATAACCGTTGCAAGTAGCAGTATTGTAATTATCTTTTTCATATCACTCAATTAAAAAGTAACGTTAATCCCAAAATTTAAAATTCTTGTCGGTGGGTAAGGTAGATCAGCTGCTGATTCCAATACCTCCGGATCCAGGTTATAAAGTTTATCCAGCTTAGTCCAGGTAAATAAATTATATCCGTTGGTATAAAGCCTTAAGCCTTTCAACCTTAATTTGCTTAACAATTTCGGACCTGCGGTATAACTGATTTCTGCCGTTTTCAATCTTACATAATCAGCCGGGATTGCCCAGAAATCAGAATAAAAATCGCGTGGGCTCTGACTTAAAGCCGTGGTATACAACTGAGGATATTTTGCATTGTTGCCAAGTTCGGGTGTCCAATGTTCTAAGTGGATCGGCAAAGCCTTACTTGCATTGTGGTGGATAACTGCACCCTGCGCACTGGCCACAAAATTTGTAGCCCCCTGGAACAATACCGTAAGGCTGAAGTTTTTATAGGATGCACCCAAAGTTAATCCCAGTGTGGTGGTAGGCAAATTGGTATACCCAAAATACGATCGGTCACTGGCATCAATTACCCCATCGGCATTTAAATCTTTATATTTCAAATCGCCTGGACGGCCACCGATAATCGGTTTTGGAACGGCCGGGTTTGCAATATCCTCGACACTGTAAAATTCACCCGTCCAGCTGTATTTTAATACCGAACCAATTGATTGGCCCGTTAAGGTCTGGTATTCATAATTCTGGATCGCTTCATCGGCGAAAACGATCTTATTTTTTGCCAATGAGTAAGTTCCACGCACAGAATATCGCCAATCGGTACCGATATTATTGTTGAAACCGAACTCAACCTCGAAACCTTTATTATTTACCTTTCCTAAGTTAACCGGCGGTAAATTCTGGCCGAAAACTGCCGAAACCGTCCCCCTGGTGGTCAAAATATCGTACCGGTTATTGTTAAAATAATCAAACGATGCCGTGAATTTACGTTTGAACAGCGCGATATCAAGACCGATATCCAGTTTCTTTTCTTTCTCCCAGGTTACCTGATCATTGCCTAAAGTACCCTCAGTGGCCAGGCCATAAGCATTGTTGGTTGCTAAACCGAAAAGTCCGGTCCCGGTACCAGCGGTATATGATTGCAGGTATGCGTAGGTTCCGCCTGTTCCATCAGCACCCACCAAACCATAGGAAGCACGGGCTTTAAAAAGATCAATAAACTTAATATTATCTTTAAAAACCTTTTCTTCAGCAATATTCCATCCTACCGATCCTGCCGGGAAGAACCCCAATCTTTTGCCAACCGCAAAACGATCGGTACCGTTGTAGGCGCCACTTACCTCCAAAATATACTTCTGTTTATAATCATAACCCAATCTTGCAGTATATCCCCTAAAGTTTTCAGGGATAAAGTTGTAGCGGTTTCCATCAGCATTGTTCTGGTAAGTTTTGCTGTTTTGATTGTACAAAACCAAACCCGTAACGTTGTGATTGCCAAATGAACGGTTATAGTTTAAAATGGCCTGCAGGGTGAGCGAGCTATTGGTACTACTGGCAGGTGAAGTAAGTGTAGGGATACTGAGCCTGTATACATTATCACGCTGCCCAAAATTGTAAGCACCGGTTACCGGATCGTAGATATAGGAAATAAAACCTGTACCGCTTGTAGGGCGTTGTAAATTACGTGTATAGGCATAAAGATTGCGGTAGGCAAGCGTTCCTTTTACGGAAAGGCCTTTGGTGATAAAATCAAGCTTCTGAACGGCCGATGAAGCTAAATTGATATTATTTGAATAATTACGTGAATAACCATTATACATTAACCTGCCAATGAGGTTATTATTGTTTCTGCCTGAAGAATTTCTTTGCCACAAGCTGTAACCCAAACTTCCATCGGGATTATAAATGGGATAATTAAAGGGCGCAGTTTCTGCAGTACGCCCTAAATCGCTGAATAAACTGTTTGCACTGGCGTTGTTGCTGTTCAGTTCATCAACATTTCCGAATAAATCGAATTTAACATCGAGCGTTTTGGTCAATTTAACATCCACATTTGAACGGTAATTGTAACGTTTGTAATAAAATGCGCTGTTTAAATCGGCACTATAATCTTTTAGCTGACCGCCCTGGTTCAGGTAACCTATAGAAACAAAGTATTTAGCTTTTTCGGTACCCCCAGTAATATCAAAATTGCCGCGAAACTGTGGTGCAAACTTTTTAAGTAAAATATTGGTCCAATCGTTGTTTGGGTGCCCGTATGGATCTGTTCCGTTCCGGTAAAGTTCTAAATCCTGATCAGAAAATGTGCGTACAAAACTTGGGTTGGGATTAAGGGCGTTTGTATTGATCTCTCCCTGGTTAATAATCGACGCAGATTGATAAGCATCTAAATACTCCGGCCTTCTGGTCAACTGGTTTAAACCATATTCTGCCTGAAAAGTAATCTGCGGTTTACCTACTTTACCGCGTACAGTGGTGACCAAAATTACCCCATTTGCGCCTTTTATACCATAAATTGATGTAGTAGAGGCATCTTTCAAAATACTTACCGACTCCACTTCATTCGCATTAAGGGACGAAAACTGATCATAAGTAAACTCAATATCATCCACTAAAATAAGCGGATTGTTATTGCCCACATAAGAACCTACCCCACGTACATTAAAGCTAGCACCATCTCTACCCGGCTGGCCAGAACGTTGCTGACTGCTAAAACCTGTTACCCTACCGGCAAGTGTATTCTGCAAACTTGGTGATGGGCTTTGTTTAATATCCTTACCACTTATTGCACTTACGGCACCTGTTAAGGTAAGTTTCTTTTTTTCTCCAAAACCCACAATCACCACGTCGTCTAAATCTGTCTGGTTTTCGTTTAAGGTTACCGTAACATTGCTAATGCCCTGCACAGAAACCTCTTTTGTGGTGTAACCTACCATTTTAAGGGTAATTACGTTGCCTTCAACAGACAACCTGAACCTGCCATTTGCATCGGTTAAGGCTCCATTTTTCGGGTTGGTTTTATCGATTATGGTTACCCCGGGCAAAGCACCACCCTTATCGCTCACCTGGCCAGTAATTTCTCTTTTTTGTGCCATGGCCGAAAAGCTGAGCACCAAAAGAAACACACTTAACATGTATATATATTTTCTCATTTCGTTATTTTAAAAAATTAAACCATGCGGATATTAGTAATAGCCCTCGTTTTGTAATAACCTGTTGTTTTTGGTAATCTCGGTGTAAGGAATCGGCATGTGATAATATTTGTTGCTGAAAACATTATCGCTTACATTTTGGAGCTCGTAATTATTAGCCGTTCCAGTTTGGGTGATTTTTAAACCCTGAAAGCTTCCGGTTAAAGCTGATCCTAATTTCCAGCGGCGGAGATCGAAGAAACGGTGTTCTTCAAAACAAAGCTCAATTCTGCGTTCGTTTCTGATCAAATCCCTCAGTTGCTCCTGCGTAATGCCTACACTAATGCCATAACGGTTACCAGTACCTGCAGTAATCCCTGCCCTTGCCCTGATTAAAATAAGCTGTTTAACGGCATCCTCAACCCGGTTAACCTCATTTAAAGCTTCGGCATAATTCAGCAAAACCTCTGCAAACCTGAAATAAGGAAAGTTGTGGCTTTGATTGGAATAGGTTGTTGAAGTAGAAAAATCGGCCATAAACTTTCTTAAGTAATAAGAAGTTCTGGTTTGTGTTTTAAAGGCCTGATTGGGTTTATCCAAACCACCTTCGAAAGTTTGCACCGGCCGGCCCAGCCATGCAACGGTGTTGTAAAAGATGATTGCTTTTAACCTTGGATCGCGGTTATCATACTGGGTGGCTGCAACCTGCGTTCCGGTATAAGCCGAGCCATTTAAATTTGGAAAGGCATTCACCAGATTTTGTGTCGGACTGGTACGGCCGTTACTTGTAGTTGGCGCTACATAACCTACTGGCGCATTGGCATTTTCGATTACGGTTGAGTTTGCAGATTGTTTTGAAAAAATAATATCAGTATTAATTTTTGTTGTAAAAACTGCAGTATAAGCCGTTGTTCCGGTTCCGGCCGGAAGTTTGTAATAACCTTTTGCAATAATGGCCTCTGCTGCTTTAATTACTTCTGTCCACCTGCTTTGGTCGGCATTTACATAACCCGTTAATGCTTTTAAGGTACTATTTGATTCTACACCACCACCATTAAAAAGCGGACTCGCGGCATAGAGGTACAATCTGCATTTTAAAGCCAGGGCAGCCTCTGCCGGTACCCTGCCAAACTCTGCGGCAATAACGGTAGATCCATTGGGCAGGTTTGCTGCTGTATAATCGCATTCGTTCGAAATGTACTCCACACATTCGGCAAATGTATTACGGGGAAGGTTCAGGTCATCTTCGAGATTAAAAACCTTATCGCCAACCAGTGGAATACCACCATAACGTTTTAACAGTTCGAAGTAAGCAAAAGCCCGTAAAAAACGCGCCTCAGCAACCTGCCGCTGCCTGATGGCATCAGCGATCGGAACAATGCCTATATTTTTCAGAAATACATTACACCGGCGGATGATTGTATAACTGTTGCTCCAGTTGTTATCAGGATAATTAACCGCAGTTAACTGTCCGTTGGTAAAAAGGCTAATGCCCGACCGGTTCGAAGATGGTACGGCATCATCAGTTGCCGCATCTAATAAATCGCCATCGATCCTGTTAAATCCTGTTGGCAGAAAAGAATAAATCCCCAAAAGATAGGCTGTTGAAAGCGTTCCGGTTTTGTCTACAGGGTCGAAAACATCAGTTTCTGTTGTCCGCTCTTCAGGTTCATTTTCAAATTTCTTGCATGATGACGATACGATCGTCAACGCTATGATTAATAAACTCAATATTTTTTTCATAACTATAATTGAATGTTTACGCCCACATTAAATACTTTCCCGATCGGATAGGCTCCGGTATAATTTTCAGGATCGGCACCATTAAAGGTGTCTGAGCTCCAGGTATAGAGGTTAAGTCCGTTTAAGAATATCCTTGTTGATTTTAAACCAATTTTTTTCGTGGCAGCAACCGGAATGGTATAACCCAGTTCGATGGTTTTTAGGCGGATGTAATTTCCACTCCGCAACCAGTACGTTGAACTTACAAAGTTATTCTGTGCTCCATTTCTGGGTCCTGAGCTAGTGGTAAGCCTTGGATAAGTTGCGGTAGCTGCATTTGTAGGTGTCCACCTGCCTAACTGTGTTTCGTAAGCCTGTGCCGTTCCGCCTTGAAACTCACGGTATGAATTTCCGGAGAGGTAAACCTGTTGATTTAATACACCCTGAAACAATGCGCTAAAATCGATCCCTTTAAAGTTGAAACCGATTCTCGAACCAAGAAAAACAGTTGCTTTTTCTGAACCAAATGTGGTTTGGTCGAACTGATTGATGACACCATCGCCATTAAGGTCGCGGTATTTTATGTCGCCTGGCTGTGGTGTGTAGCCCTCGATGGTTGGATAACCTGTAATTCCCTGTTGATTCTGGAATAATCCTTCAGCAATATAGCCGTAGTTCTGCCCTACCGGGTGACCGGTTCTGTACATCCAGGCATAAGGCTGACTGGTTTCTGCAGCATAAATTAATTTTGAGTTCTGCAGGCTTGCATTTGCGTTGATGAAATAACCAAAATCCCTAAACTTCTGCGACCAGTTAATTTGTGCATCCCATCCGTAATAACGTTGCTTGCCAATATTCTCTTCAGGATAAGAGATTCCCAGCAAACCTGAATTATTTCCACGTACGATGCTTAAATCACTGTAATCATTTGAATAATATTCGAGGTTAAAGGAGAGCTGATTTTTGAATAAAGTTGCATCCAAACCTACATTGAAGAGTTTTGCTTTTTCCCAGGTGAGGTTCGGGTTAGCCAAATAAGATTCTCCAACCGTTGTTCCGGTAGCGGCGCTCGATCCGAAATAAGAAACCGGTGTAGCGTTATAAACCTGCATATAGGTATAATAGGCAGTGTTATTTTTACCACTTTTACCGTAAGAAGTATAAAGTTTAAGGTTGTTTAACCAGGCTAAATCTTTCAAAAAATTCTCTTTATTGATGTTCCAGCCTAAACCGGCCGCTGGGAAGAAACCATACTTAAAACCTCCATTGTTAGGATACCGGTTGGCACCATTTTGGGCAAAAGATACTTCAGCCAGATATTTTTCGTCGAAATTATAAGCCACATGGCCCGAAATCCCCTGGATGGTATAAGGTAGATTAGTGCCATTTACCAAATTATCCCGGTTAGCTAAAAGCACTGCATCAAAACCGTGTTTGTTGAAAGTTCGGTTATAGCCCACTGAAAATTCCTGAAAATCTGAACGGTTCTGGAAACCGATCGAGTTGGTGTTGCCCTGTTCGCTATTGGTACCAAACTGGCGGTAAGTAGTTTGGCCTGTGCCCAAAACACCGCTAGGCTCAAAAACAGCAAATGATTTGGTCCTCACCAGATTTTCGTTCAGGTTACTAAAAAAAGAAGCCCTGGCCTTAACCCACAGGCCGTTGGTTAAATCATCCAAAGTATATTTTAGGTAAACATCGGTTAAAACAGTACGTGTATTACTTAAAGAATAACCTGAGCTGATGCTCTGTGCCAAGATATTATTGGTAAACTGCGATGAACCACCATAACTGCTATTGGCATTAAATACCGGATAAGCACTGTTCGGCGTGGCTAAGAGTGAAGAAAAGATATTGTCTGCAGCTGCGTTTCCGGGGTTATTTTTGTTTAAAATCCTTCCCTGAATGTAAATTCCAGCCGTGATTTTATCGGTCAGGTTTACGTCTACATTAGAACGGATAAAATATCCTTTTACACTGGCATTTGTGCTGTAATTACTATTCAGATCGCCTGTTTTTAAAAAACCATCCTGGCTGATGTGTTCGAGGTTGATAAAATATCTCACATAGTTATTGCCGCCACTGGTATTTAAATTGTAACGGGCCATTGCTGCCGAATTTTTAAGCACCTGATCTCTCCAGTCGACATTTGGATACAGGTATGGGTTGCTGCCAGATTGAAAACCATTTAAAGCAGCCTGACTAAATCCATTGCTGGCAACGGATAAACCATCATTTACAATAGCCTCATTATACAATTGTGCATAGTTATAAGCATCAAGTGGGTTTGAAATGAGGTTTTGCAGAGGTTTTTGAATGCCCCACTGTCCTGTAAAACTGATCTGCTGTTTGCCTGGTGTTCCTTTTTTGGTTACGATTGAAATGGCGCCACCGGAACCTCTAACGCCCAGCATTGCCAGCGATACGGCATCTTTTAATACGGTAACCGATTCGATTTCTTCCATGCTAATTTCTGTTACCGAACGAGGAATGCCATCAATAAAAATAAGCGGACTCTGCCCCCTTAAGCGGTACGAAAAACCTTCGTTCAGCGGCTCACCGTTCCCCTGTGAGACAGATAAGCCAGCTAGCCGGCCAGTAAGTGCTAAAGGATAGGCCACTACGGGGGTAGTATTAAATTCTTTGCCCAGTACCATTGCCGTTGAGGCCGTTGATAATTTTTTTGGGGTATTAAAATAAATAAGCTGTTTTAAATTCCTTAATGAATCATTGATCAGGGAATCGTTTGTTAATTGTTTATATGGCTTAACTACTGTTGTTTCCTGCGCGCTTGTACCTCCGGCAAAAATAAAAAGACAGCATAGCAATGCCATAAATGGTTTTATAAAAATCGACATGGTTAGTTTAATTTTTAAAAGTTAAAGGGATAATGTTCCGTTTGGTTTCCGGTTGGAAAGGCCGATTACACACACTTATATTTTGGCGGAAAAATAAGGTAAAGCAGAAACATTTTTGTAGTAAAATTCTCTCATAATATTTGGTTATTTGATTTGGTTGAAATCTGTTTACCAAAGATATTCAGCTTTTGATTTTGGGTATTATAATGTGCTGACTAAATTTTATGAGAACGTTCCCAAAAAATGGGAACGTTCTCATAAATCGATAAACCACTAATAATCAATACAAAAACAGTTAAGCAGACTTACAACATTTTAAATAGGATCAGGTATTAAGTGACTATAATCAGAAAAGAGGTTATATCATAAAGGCAATTCCTGCTCAGATACTAGCATGTAGAGCTTGTCGATGAAAATCGGGACAAGTAGCCGAAAAATCCAAACAGGTCATTCGGCAAGCTATCAATGACAGACTCCAATAGAATGGTCGTCATTGCGAGGAGGTACGACGAAGCAATCTTTCCTGCTAGCGATCCTTACTATAAAGATTGCTTCGTCGGCTGAAAAAGCCTTTCCCGCAATGACGATTCTTCCCGGCCAATAAACCGCATTAAAGCCTATCTGTCAATAATGTTGATTTTTATGAAATAAATAATTATGCCTCAGCATGACAAATCTAGTTACAGCCTCACAAACTTAACGTTCAATGGCTACCAGTTATCTGTTCTAAACGGAGAAGCGGGCAACCCCTCCACACTATAGAGTTCGCCAACACACCAACCCTTAAATGCATATCTTAGGGCCACAGGCTGCTTAACTTCGGCACTGATTACAATTACTTTATCATTTTTTATCCTTGCCGTTGCCGCATGGAAAATTTTATCACTGCCTGCAACTTCGAACTGTGTTATTTTTTTGCCGTAGTCGGTCATTCCCATTGGAATATTCGAAAATTTAACTGTCACCGTATCTTGTTTAACATGCAGAGATTGATACCTTGGTCCGCTGAAAGCAATTCCTTGTTTATGGTAGGTTTTAGCCAGTGCCAAATACGCCAGTCTTTTCGCTACAATGGTTTTGTTTGCAGGATGAATGTTGTGTTCTTCGCCGGCGTCGATTGAAATGGCCATACCCGAGTTTTCTAAAGTATCAGTTAATTTCAATTGCGCCTCTCTTAATAAGGGGACAGAAAGCGTGGGTTCTTTACCATAATCCATGGGTGCCAGTTGTACCCCATAAAAAGGCCAGGCACCTATGCCCCACTCTTTTCGCCATAGATTTACCATGGTCATCTGCAAAGAGAGGTAATCCTGATGGTTGTGCCGGTTCTGTTCGCCCTGGTACCAGATTACACCTGCGATGTTGTAACCAATTAAAGGTTTAACCATGGCATTATACAAATTGCCAGGCGTTTGATGATTGGCTTTTGATATGGCCCGATCTGCATTTATCCGATCGCCCAAAAGATTTTCGACAACTGTTTTATCTGTCCAGGCCTCAATTGGCGAGCCGCCCCAGGTGCTTTGAATGATGCCGATAGGTACGCCTAAATGTTTTTGTAAAAAACTGGCAAACTGATAACCAACCGCACTAAAACTACTTACCGAGCTGGCATCAGCTTGTTCCCAGTTTCCTTTAACATCTGTTTTTGGTGTTGCTGAAAATGCCTTTTCAACATGGAACAACCTTAAATTCGGGTTAGGCGCATCCATTAAAATATCCATTGAATTGGTAATGGGTAAACCGCCATAACCTTTCACCGGCATATCCATATTCGATTGGCCGGAGCAGATCCACACCTCGCCGATTAAAACATCGCTTAAAACAATTTTATTTTCCTGATCAATGTTTATGGAATATGGTCCGCCAGCTGTAGGCGTCGCCAATAAAGTTTGCCACTTTCCATCTGCTAAGGGTTTAACCTGATAAGTTTTATGGTCCCAGGAAGTTTTAATGCTGATCGTTTTTTTACCGGTAGAAAAGCCCCAGATTTTTACATTGGTTTTTTGTTGTAAAACCATCCCGTTGGCAAATAATGCCGGAAGTTTAACTTCTGCCTGCGCATTAAATACCCAGGTAAAAAATATACATAAAATGCTGTTTCGTAATTTCATGGTTAACCTTTGATCGTTTTTTTATTTGTGGTTGCTTTATAAATGGCCAATGCGGCAATGAAAATAACTGCACCAACGCCAACAATTACTTTGGAGTAGACATTGGCTAAAATACCCAGACAAACAATTCCTAAGCCAACAACGGCCATTGAGATTGCAATTACCCTGATCCCGAATATATTCTGTTTTTCGGCTGCGAAATGCGAATCTATGTCTTTTGGTAAGTTTTCTTTTACCTGTAAGTGTTTGTCTTCTTCCATTTTAACCGCTTTTTCGGCAACAAAACCGCGGTTTAAATAATACAATTCAAAAATCAGTAACAATGCAATCGGAATGCCCACCCCTAAAACGGTTTCCATGGTACGGCTCAATTTTAATTCGAACAAAGATGGTGAGATCACTTTAAAAAACAGGTTAATTATTAATGAACTTATGGTTACGGTTACCACAGATAAACCGGTCTGTCTTTTCGAAAAAAGTGTCCAGATGATGGGTGCAAACAAAGCCCCACCGGCAATAGAGGCTGTACTTAATACTACTTCAACAATTCCGCCTGCACTTGGAATCCACATGGCAACCAAAATGGTCAATACACCGAAAATCAGGGTAAATAAACGGGCCATCCAGATTACCTGTTTTTCGGAGGCTGAAGGACGCAGCAGGTTTTTATAGATGTCCTGTGCAAAAACCGTTGCAGCCATATTGATCGTGGTATTTGCCTTACTTGATGTGGCTGAAACCATACCGGCCAAAACCAGGCCGATTAAACCTGCGGGCATTACTTTCTGGATCAGCATCATATAGGCATCTTCAGTTTGCAGCCCTTGCAAATTTGGATTGATGATCCGGTAAATCATTGGTGGTAACATCCAGATCACCGGACTCACAAAATAAAGGACGGTAAAAATACCCGCTACTTTTTTCGAATTCTTTTCATCTTTAACACTGGTATAACGCTGTACGTAAGACCAGTTACCACCAATATAAAAAGTTTGGTAAACAATAAAGGCGAGCATAAAACCATAAGTATAGTCATCGTTAAAGGGTTCAAAAAAATGTGCCGGGGCTTTTGCAACCAGGTTATCAAAACCACCGATCTGGGCAAAGGCAATCGGGATAACAATAACAACAGCCGCGGAGAGGATTACAAACTGAACCACATCTGTAACCAGAACAGCCCAAAGTCCGCCCGCTGCTGTGTAGAGCACGATAATTAAACCAATGATCAGAATACAGGTATTTACGGGTAAATCTGTAGCCACATGCACCATTTTACCCACGGGGTAAAGCACTGCAGCGGTTGTAAACAGACTTAAAAGCAAAGTCATGTAGGTATAAAACTGCTTTTCTTTATCGCCAAAACGTTTGCCGATAAACTCGGCAGCGGTGGCAACCCCAGTTTTTTTCCATTTGGCAGCGATAAAAAGCATTACAATTAAACCGCTTATAGCCATGGTTAACTGAATGGCGTTGGCCACCACACCATATTTATAAGCAATAGAGCCCCAAACCACAAAAGTACCTGCCGAGAAATAACTGATAAACAATGAAAGTCCGTTGATCCACCAGGGAGTTTCACCACCGGCCTCAAAAAAGGCCTGCCCGTTTTTACTCCCAACACGGGTAAAGGTTAAGCCGATGGCGAAAATTAACAGGGCAAAAATACCCATGACTATAAAATCCAGTTTTACCATTATATCTTGTTTTGATCGGCATAGCAACGAACAGCGAATAAAGCTGCTGGAATGTTTCCTGAGGGATGCTGGAGCTCAATAGTTAAATTTTTAGTTACGATTTCTTTTTCAAAAGTAATCTGATTACGCGTTTGGTGGTTATTTTTTTGTTCAAAAATGATTTCGCCTGCATCATTTTTAATGATGTAACGCTGCACGCAGAAAGGCATTATATTTTCGGGATGCGTCATTAATACAGATTCCATCGGGTGATCAAAATCACTATCGAACCAAAGATCGATTTTTTTGATGCTTTGTGCGGTTTCCCATGCTAAATTAACGGCTGGTTGCGGATCGTTTAATGCTGCAACCCATGCATTGGGTTGAGAAACGGGCCGATCAATGCCATTTACCAAGTTTTCTACAGCAAAAACATGCTGCGCTTTTGAAATGCCGATAGCGAGGTTTTCACCATTGGGGCGGCGTTGCGGACACCAGAATTCAAATTCATCAACGCCTGTTCCTACAGGCGGAACTTGTTTTCCATTATTGGACACGGCTTTATTTTTCGAATTGAACACCGATAAAACCCCTGTTAAACGTTGTGCTGTAAAACCCATTTCTACATCAGGGTTACCGGCAAACATCAGGTATACATAATCATCTGTATTGATTTCGGAATCAAAATCTATTTCGATTAATTGCTTTCCTTTTTTAATTGCGATATTCTTTTGGCCTATTGTTTTATCGGGCGTAAAGTTTCCCTTCTTGCCTGAAATCTTCAACGCTACTTCAATTTCAGTATCTGTCAATGCATTAAGCTGCACGCTAAATATTGGCAATTTGCCAGCTTTCAAAGGGAACATTTGCGCTGATGGAATTGCTAAGGATTTCCAGAGATCAACGTCGTTAAAACCATTAAAACGGTATTCACTTGATGCACTCAGTTCTGCTTTTTGTGCAAGATCATTTTCTTCTGCCAATACAAATTCAGGAATATACTGCCCTTCTCTGATTAAGTTCTGTTGTAAATTTTGCAGGTTTTCGCCATCGAGTAAATCTTTTGGTTGTAACCCATTTTTGGCACACATTACAGCGGCCATCCCCGCAGCCTGCCCAATGTAACCACAGGTGGCCATTACACGGGTGGCGCCAAAGGCTACGTGACTCACACTGATGATGCGGCCGGCCAGAAATAAATTTTTGATGTTTTTGCTATAAATGGAGCGGTATGGAATCTGAAAAACCCCTTTACTATGCCACTGGTTACAGCCCGGGCGTTCGCTGTAAACCCCGTCAGCGGGATGTAAATCGATAGACCAGCCACCAAAAGCGATGGCATCATGGTGTTTACGCTGCTCTACCAGATCCTGTTGCGTCATGATGTAATCACCCTCAAACCTGCGGCTTTCCCTTTTACCGGGGATGGTACCCACCCACTCTAAGGTAAGGTTTTCGGCCTCAGGAAAATCTCCGGAATTTTTAATATGATTCCACACCCCGTAAACTACTTTCCAAAGTTCCCATTTAATTTTTTCTGTATCGTGTACCGTGTCCAACCGTCCGCCAAATTCTACCCACCATAATTTACAACCAAATTCGTTTGCATTAAAGTTACGGAACCGTGGAATTTGGGTAATATCATCTAAAGCAAAGGATGGTGGGATAAATTTTACGGGTTTTCCGGTATCCTTACTGTAAAAGTAAAGTGAATGACCCAAGAGTTCTCCGTATTCTTCGGTTGGAGCCATTCCTTCGTTAAACTCTTCTTTAGGCTCTGCGCCCATTCTAAATGCTGCGCCTGAGAGAAACCCAACAATCCCATCACCTGTAGCATCGCAAAAAAGTGGTGCAGCCAACTGGTAAGCAGTAGAATTCTGACTGCAAAAAGCCTGAAGAGATTCGATGGTGTCGTTGTTTGTTTTATTTACCCCGTGAACAGCGGTATTGAGTAATAAGTGGATATTAGGTTCCTGCACTACCTTATCCAACAAGATCATATCCAAAATCATTGGGTTTCCTTCCGGGTTACGAAAGGTATTTTCGACCAAAAGTTCATCGATCACGCCACCTTCTCTTGCCCAACGGTTATTGTTGCCCATGTGTGAAGTGGCACCAAGGATCCATAGGCGCACTTCGCTGGATGAATTACCACCCAACACCGGCCGGTCTTGCACTAAAATAACTTTTATACCTTGTCTGGCAGCGGTAATGGCACTGCAAACACCCGATAAACCTCCACCGGCAACAACCAGATCAGCGGATAAATCGACCTGATTTAAATATCTTTTTAAAGATGGTTCTTCTCGTTTCATGAAATATCTCTCGAATATGCAGGTGCTGTATTTGGTTAGGCAGCACCCCACAAAATTTTTAATTGATTTCGAAGATATTTATATTTTAAACCGGGATGAGTGATGAAACCTGCTAAAATATTATGGGAACGCTCCCGAAAATTGGGAACGTTCCCTTTACACGGCGTGGATATTTGTCCCATATTGCTTTTACAGTGAAACAGATAAGAACTTC
>NZ_JAVTSU010000023.1:0-104463 GCF_032678605.1 Pedobacter miscanthi | reverse complement strand
CCTGAAAAACGGCTGAAAAGTTGTGGTAGGCAGTATGATTATGGGGCAAGGTTCTATGATCCAGTGATTGGCAGATGGAATGCGATTGATCCGCTGGCGGAAGTTTATAGAAAATGGTCGCCATATAATTACGCAATGAATAGCCCAATCAATTTTATAGATCCTGATGGGATGTCTACAGAAGATTGGATGAAAGAACATGGTGTTACATCGGACGATATGATAACCATCTATCAAGCGCCTGCTACGGCGCAAACACAGTCAGGAAATGAAGTTTCATGCTGTGAAATCAAACCAGCTCCTATAGTCAAGAGTAACACTTTTGTAAATAAAAATGGCGAATTAGTTAAGGCAGGGGGTAAGCTTGCAGCAGGGATGTTAGAACTGCTTGGTTATATTACTATAAAACTTTTTTCTTCTAATGATAATCCGGGAGAAAGCCTTCAGCTGGCTTACAACAGTGCCGCTAAGTATAATTTTAGAAACGCCGAAGCAAACCAAGGTTTGTTTAATGAGCTTATGAGGAATGGCTACAGAGCACCAGGCGCTGACGAAGAAGAAGATGATAAATATATATATCGTGGCGGCGCACCGACAAACTCAAATCTTACTCCTCGGCTTACAGATTTGGATGGATTATCAACTTTTACAACCGCGGCTCAGGCAAAAGCGAAATTAGGTGTTAAGATTGTAACTAAGATTAGTGTCAATTCTTTACGAAATCTAGGTTTACAGGTAGACTATAAGGGTAGTCATGCATCAATAAGACCTGCCACCGCTAAGGAATTAGCAGAATGGTCTGCTACAAAAGCAGGGTTAGCAGAAGGGGGAAATACTCACATAAATACAAAAAAAGTACAAGCATCAGTAAGAGGTATTGAATAGATATGAAAAATAAGGATTTTATTCCAACTAGCATTTATGATATTGCGGCAGTTGAACGCCTAAAACATTTACGATTTGAGTCAGTTAAGGAAGATGTTCCAGCATTATTAGAATGGTTGCAAGATACGCACTGGGATGTGGCTGAAGGTATTGCCAATTATTTGGTGCCCCATGTTAATGAGATCAAACAAGAATTATTGTTTATACTTAACTCCAATGATGGTATGTGGAAGTATTTTGTTATTTATATATTGATTGCACGTTCGCAGGATAAACTTGACCCGGCATTAATAGAAGTTTTAAGAAGGATTGCTGAACATCCATCAGATATTGATGCAGAAGATGCCGTTGATGAAGCGGCAAAGGATATACTCATGAATGAATTTTTATGTGGTTAGAAGTCAAGTGTGATGCCATTTTTTACAAAACAGTTATTCTACGATGCCGCAAGGCAGAAGTTGGACAAGAGCCATCAATTGGTCTTAGCGTTTCGCTAAGACCAAATTTAACAAAGTCCCGCAGTTTAAAAAGAGGGCACTGAAAAAGTTCCTTGTAAAAAATGTCGTATTAAACATTGAGAAAAACGGCAGATAAGGCCTCTTAGAATTGTCTAATTGCGAAATAAAATTTAGGAGATTGCGAATATCACAAAGAAAAGGGCTTATGGAATAAAATATTCATAAGCCCTTTTTCAATGGGTAGTTTTTCAGTGCCCTCTCTAAAAATTGCCAGGCTTTGTTGTTCTGTAGCAATCCAAATTTAAGAAGTCTTGCTTTAATGGCTCTATAAGTCCTGGAGTGGAGTTTGGCAAGCTGGGTAATCTTGATGCCTTCGGCGAAACGTTCTGCAAGCAATTCATCTTCTTCTTCATTTCATACCAAACCCTGATTACCTTTCTCGGCGAGGGGCTTCGAGGTGAATAATGGCAAAGAATAGTGTTCTGATAATTTCAGGCTGGTTGTATGGGCTATGGGCGGGGGACACTTCTCTGGTTACGGGATCGGTGCCGGCGACTAGCGCCTGGACCTTCTCTAGCCCAAGGTTACGTGTTTATCACTCTAACGCATAGCGTTCGCTTGTGCTTAAAATAGTATATAAAGGGGCTGTATTTACCTACAAAAATGCCCCAAATAGTGTCTAACTTTTTGGCGGCGGTGTGATGAAATGATTATCCTCTTTTTTGTCAGTGTATTTGTTTGGATTTTTAGGTTTTTTTTGCACTTGAGTTCTGATGTCAGTTCTTAGTGAGCTTTATTTGAATATTTTAGCTAAAATTCATATATTTACTAATAGCATTTGCAGCTAAAATGTATGTTGAAAAAAGGTGCGTCATTCGGGGAGTCGAATTACAAAACCAGCCAAGATATTGTTTTATCGCTGATTTTCGGACTAAGTTCGAATCCCAGCGGGATCACAAAAAGCCTCACAGAAATGTGGGGCTTTTTGCATTCAATACCTATTCTATATCAACTATCAATTGTTAAAAGGTTACAACATTCAATTGTTCGCTCATGCACACTTCCTGTTCGATAATGGACGTTTTGGTTGGTGATTAAATTAAAAATACTTTCTTTTTAGAATGTATGGTGTGTTTTTTCTTCTTGGCACGTCATTGGTGATGCCCTGTGTAGTTATATTTGTTTAACGGATAAACGATCGCTGCCATGTTCAGTCTCAATTTAAAAATTGCTTTACGTAACCTTTGGAGAAATAAGATTTTCTCAGTAATCAACATTGTTGGTTTGGCTGTTGGTTTATCTGCTTGTTTGCT
This sequence comes from Pedobacter miscanthi, assembly GCF_032678605.1. Classification (GTDB taxonomy): domain Bacteria; phylum Bacteroidota; class Bacteroidia; order Sphingobacteriales; family Sphingobacteriaceae; genus Pedobacter; species Pedobacter miscanthi_A. The sequence continues at coordinate 101,807 of NZ_JAVTSU010000023.1, read as the reverse complement.
TTTATTGTTATATGTAAACTATGAAATGAATTTCGACCGTCATTTTAAAGATGCAGATAAAATCTATCAGGTGATGACCAATTTTCAGGATGCATCAGGGAAAATTACCAGTACAAGTGGCGTACCCGGAAACGGAATCGCAATGGCCATAAAATCAAAAATACCAGAGGTTGATGCCATTACGCGGATAGGTGGGGGAGATAACTCGCTTATAGCCAGCGGACAAAGAAGTTTTAAAAAGACAGATTTGTTTGGTGATCCTGAGATTCTGAAAGTTTTCAATTATGATTTTATCGTTGGTAATCCGGTTACTGCTTTAAATACACCGAATTCGATTGTATTAACAGCAAACATGGCCAAACTATTATTTGGTACCACAGATGTACTGAATAAAACAGTGAGGTATAAGGATGCTTTCAATTTAAAAGTGACGGGTGTAATGAACGATTTACCTTCCAATACTACATTGCGCTTTGATTATTTAATGCCGTGGTCTTTTTTTGCCAGTATAAATCCTGATGTTAAAAATCCTGGATGGGGTAATTTTAGCTTTCTGGCGATAGCAAGGGTGAATAAACCGGTACTTATTAAGCAAATTAATGCTAAAGTAGAAAAACTCTTTAATGAAAATTACAAGGAGCAAAAAAATCAGAATTTTTTGTTTCCTTTCGCAGATCTGCATTTGCATGGCGAATTTAAAAATGGCAAAAGTGTGGGTGGCGATGTCGAACGCATTTATCTTTTTGTAGCCCTGGCCTTTGGTATTTTGCTTGTTGCCTGTATCAATTTTATGAATATGGCTACCGCTAAGTCAGAGCGGAGGGCAAAAGAGGTTGGCATCAAAAAAACCATTGGCGCAACAAGAGTATCTTTGGTGCTACAGTTCCTTACCGAAGCCATGGTGCTGGTGGTAGTGGCTATTTTATTTGCTGTGGTAATTGTTGAAGTTACCCTGCCCATTTTTAATAATTTGTTGGATATCGAGATTGTAATAGGCTATACCAATATAGGCTATTGGATCGGTATTTTAGGTGTCGCAATGCTTACCGGTCTGCTCTCAGGGTTATATCCGGCATTTTTTCTTTCTTCGTTTAACCCCGTTCAAAATTTAAAAAAGAAAGCAGCAAGATCAAAACTCATTCCTATAAATTTGAGGCAGGTGCTGGTAGTCAGCCAGTTTTGTTTTGCCATCATGTTGATCATTTCTACCCTGGTGATTTATAAACAAATGCAGTTTATTAAAAACAGGCCAATAGGATATAATACCAGTCTGCTTGCAGAAATGGCGCAGGATGGTGATCTGTTTAGTAAATTTGACCTGTTTAAAACAGAGGTAATAAAAAGTGGTGCTGCTGTAGAAGTTAACCAGACTTCGCAAAGTATGACCCAGGTGGGCAATTGGTTTTATGGACTAAAATGGCCTGGAATGGAAGAAAAAGGAAAAGAGATTGTATTTAACCGGCTTCAAACCCAATACGATTTTGTAAAAACCAGCGGTGTGCAATTATTGACCGGAAGGGATTTCTCCAGAGATTTTGCTTCTGATAGTGCCGCAATTATGTTAAGCAGCAGCGCCGTAAAAGTAATGCAGCTAAAAAATCCGCTGGGGAAAATGCTTGATTTATTTGGAAATAAAACTAAAGTGATTGGTGTTTTCAAAGATTTTTTGTGGGATTCTCCTTATCATTCCGGTAAGCCGATGGTTATTAATTTTAGTAAAAAGGAAGGTGGCAACATCAATTTCAGGCTAAATCCTAATAACAGTTTGAGTAAAAATGTGACGCTGATTTCGGCAATTTCCAAAAACATCAATCCGAAATATCCGGTAGATATTAAGTTTGTAAACGATTTATTTACAAAGAAACTGCAATCAGAAAAAATCCTGGGGATCCTGGCCAATCTGTTTGGTGGTATAGCGGTATTAATCTCCTGCATGGGACTTTATGGTTTAGTGGCCTATAGCGCAGAACAACGAACCAAAGAGTTTGGTGTTCGCCGTGTACTAGGTGCCTCAGTGAGCAGTATTATGCAGCTGCTTTCGGTATCGTTTTTAAAAATGGTATTGATTGCAGCATTTATTGGTGTGCCGTTAGCATATTACCTCATGAATAAATGGCTTTCCGGTTTTGAATTCAGAACAACTATATCATTCTCAATAATATTAATCTCCATACTAGGAACTGCAATTGTTGCCTTTTTAACGGTGGGTTTTCAAGCATATAAAGCAGCAATAGCCAACCCGGTTGAAGCCTTGAAGTATGAGTAAATTAAAAGGACGTTAACCATGTAAGAGATTAATTTTAAGGTTCTTATGTGGTTTTAATTGTTGACTAATGTAAAGGTTACCTTTTAGCAAATTGAGTATTTTATCCAAATCATGACATTCCAAACAAAGTAATATTGGCATTTTGAACAAAGCATCGCGTTGATGGAGTAATTATTTTTGTTGAGTATTAAAAACAATAAAAAAATGAAAAATAACAATTACAACGGTGCATTACAACAACCTATCGGATCGGGGTTTAACGCAACCTCAACAACAACTGATGTTATAAAAGGTATTCATCTTAAAGGAAAAACGGCAATCATTACCGGTGGTTACGCCGGTATCGGTTTAGAAACCACTAAAACATTGATAGAGGCAGGAGCTACGGTGGTTGTACCAGCGCGCGACATTGAAAAAGCCAGAAAAAACCTTGCAGGATTGGTTAATGTAGAAGTTGAAACCATGGATTTAATGGATTTTAACTCCATTAAAACTTTTGCAGAGAAATTTTTAGTCAGTGGCCGCCCGCTCGATCTCCTGATCAATAATGCGGGCATTATGTGGGTACCATTGCGCAGGGATGCTCGCGGTTATGAATCACAGCTGTCTACCAATCATTTAGGCCATTTTCAGTTAACAGCCGGGTTATGGTCCGCATTAAAAAAAGCAACTGGTGCAAGGGTAGTCAATGTATCCTCTTACGGACATCAGATTGCTTCATTTAATTTCGATGATCCTAATTTCGAAAAACAAGAATACCAGACCCTGGTAGGCTACGGGCAATCAAAATCAGCTAATAACCTGTTTGCTGTAGAACTTGATGCACGCGGGTCGGAATCTGGTATCCGTGCATATTCATTGCATCCAGGTTCTGTTAACCATACCGACCTGGGTAGGGAAGCCCCTATGGAACTTTACCAGCAAATGGGTACGCATGATGTTAATGGCAATATTTTCCCGGAAGTGGAAAAGAAGTTAAAAACACTTCAACAAGGTGCTGCTACTACGGTTTGGTGTGCAACAAGCCCTTTATTAAATGACATTGGTGGTGTTTATTGTGAAGATGCCGACATTGCTGAGCTTGATTTAGGGAATATCGAACATCTTATTTCCGAACCATCTACTTTGCGTGGGGTAAGACCATATGCTGTAGATCAAGAAAACGCAAAACGCCTTTGGGATTTAAGTGAGAAAATGACTGGCATAACATTTAATGCAGATTAATTAAAATCAATTATTTGTATTTTAGCGACAATGGAATTTCAGACAAAATACATCACACCCGAAATTAAACTTTCCTGTTATGAAGATAAATTGTTTAAAACAGAAGTGGTGTTTGATAACCATATGCTGATTTGGTTTATATCAGGCGAAACTAAAATTATAGAGGCCGATAAGGAACATGTATTTACTGCCGGCGATATTTTTTTGATCCCCAGGAATCAATTAGCCACCATTATCAATTATCCAAAAGACGGGCAACCGCATAAAACAGTGGTGATGCATTTGTCGGCCAAACGTTTAAGAGATTTTTATGCGAACATAACACTTAAACCACAAGTACAGGTATCGCAGAAAATTTTGAGTTTTAGTCATCATCCTTTACTCAAAAGCTGTTTGGCATCTCTTATACCATATTTCGATGTTCAGGAATCTTTTCCTGAACATATTGCGGCAATGAAAATTAATGAAGCAATTAACATCCTGCGTTTTATTGATGAAGGAATTGATCATGTACTGGCCGATTTTCAGGAACCCGGTAAAATCGATCTGGTCGACTTTATGGAAAAGAATTTTATGTTCAATATGCCTCTTGAAAAGTTCGGTTACCTGATTGGACGTAGCCTATCTACTTTTAACCGCGATTTTAGAAAATCCTTTAACCTTTCGCCGCAGAAATGGCTGACTAAAAAAAGATTGGAACTGGCACATTATAAGTTAAGAGAAAAGCGCAAAAAACCTGTTGAAGTTTATATGGAATCGGGCTTTGAAGACCTTTCGCATTTTTCTTTTGCTTTTAAAAAAGAATTTGGATATGCACCTTCCGCCCTGATAAAATGAGGTTGTGCAATAGAATGGTCGCCATTGCTTCGTCGGCTGAAAAAGCCTTCTCGCAATGGCGATTTATCGAGGAATATTGCCATCATAGAATTCCGCTGTCACTCATATTAATTTTGAAGAAATAAATTAATCCTCGGGATGACAATTCTATATTTATGATACAAACTCATCTCATTCCTGTATTTTTATTCTGCTGGTCAGCTCTCTTTCTTCTTAAGCCAGGCAACCTGTTGGTTACTATCATGTGGCTTACCAATTATATTTTTATATAAATCAGGTTTTCTGGCCTCGATATACCTGTACCCTCCGGCATCTGTAAGTTTGTCGGAGCTTAATTCTGCTATTACAAATTCGTTGCTCAACGCTCTGCATTCGGCTGAAGTTGTGTAGTTAAGTTTTCTTCGTTCCACTGCAAAAACGGATCTTTTAAATGAAAAACAATACCCGGGTTAACGTCAGAAAACATACGGTAGGATTGCGCAGTACTGATTTTTTGGTCTATAATTAAATAATGTTTAACCAAACCCTTAAGTAAATCCTGAGGAGGTAACTGCATACGTAAATAAATGTAAGAGAATAAAAGAGAGACAAATCGTTTAATGCAATATAATTGTGCCTGTAGAAATAAGGTATATCTTTGCGGCTGGCACATTTAAGTATTTAAAGTTCACGAAGCATTTTCTTGATAATTTTAACTGTTTAATGGTCAAAATGATTTTCTAAATGATACAATAAATGGATTCTACCCAGTTTTACGAACGCCTAAGTCAGCAATTAACGGTTTTACCCCAAGTTAGGCTAATTGCTTTCGGATTAGATATATGTGAAAGACTTTTGCCTGATTATATTGAGTTTAATCAAGAATTTAATTGGGGAAATCCTGAAATTTTAAAAGAATCCATCCAATACATCAAAAATTCGACTTCGGGTTCGATTGATCAAGAAAAAGTAAATCAGCTTTTAAGCAACCTGGAAGAAGTTTTACCTGATACCGAAGAATTTACCGATCCTTTAGGAAGTTATGCCCTGAATGCTGGCTGTGCCATATTCGAGCTATTGGAATATCTGATCGATCCGGAGACTGACCATTTAATGAACATTAGCAGTGTAATTACAGATACCATCGACTTTAAGCTGAGTGAGTTAGCAAGTGATTTAAGTGAAGAAGAAATACTAAAACACCCCGAAATGATTAAAGAATGGAATTATCAGCTAGAAATAAGTAAATAAGCTAGCTGATAAAGGTTTCATCACAGTATTCTTATTATTTCTTCTTCGATTCAAAACCGTAAAGGCCTTTTTGATATAGGTATGAGGCCATTTGGTAATTCGATATCGCCTCGTTAATCAATTGCTGATCTGCTGGCAAGGCTACTGCACTTCCTGTGGTAAAATCAGGTTTATAAGTTGCTGCTTTCTTGTTAGGATCAAGAATCACCAGTTTGTTGTTTTTAATGTAGCCCAAACTTTGGTAAGTGCTGATAAAAGCACGTTCATCACGCTCATTCATCTTAAATACGTCCTGTCCGAAAAATTTACTGTCGTAACTGAAATTCAGGTAACCCAAAATAGTGGGGCCGATATCGATCTGTGCAGTAAGTTTTTCAAATTTGCCAGGCGTGATGTGCCCCGGGCTGTAAAAAATCATCGGGATATGGTATTTATCTACAGGTAATTCTACTTTACCCGCGCTAGAGGCACAATGATCGGCTACAATAATAAACAAGGTGTTAGAAAACCATGGTTTCTGTTTGGCCTCGCGGATGAATTTTCCGATTGCATAATCGGTATATTTAACTGCACCTTCTCTGCCTGTGTGCGATGGAATATCAATCCTTCCATCAGGATAGGTGTAAGGACGGTGGTTAGAAACCGTCATAATCTGTGCGAAAAATGGCTTGTTATTTTTGTAATCTTTATCCAGTTCACGTAGTGATAAGGTAAAAAGGTCCTCATCAGCCACACCCCAGATGTTGGAATAATGGATTTCTGAATCCTGAAGTGCGCTTCTATCTGTTACCTCATAACCATTATTAGAGAAAAATTCGTTCATGTTATCGAAATAACCATAACCGCCATAAATAAACCTGCTGTTATAACCTTTTGAGCGGAATACGCTGCCCAAGGTAAACAGGTTTTTATTATCCGGACGTTTAACAATCGATTGACCCGGGGTAGGTGGGATGCAAAGCGAAAGTGCTTCTAAACCACGTACTGTCCGCGTTCCCGAAGCATATAAATTATTAAAAAGCAATCCTTCTTTAGCCAGTGAATCGAGTTGTGGCGTAATGTGTTGTGTATTGCCAAAAGTACCTAAAAACTCGGCGCTCAAACTTTCCACACTGATCAGTACCACGTTCATTTTATTTTCGGCACCTACATTGCTGATCGTTCTTGAAGTATTTTTAAATCTACCGTTTTTAGTAGCATCTTCTTGAAGCAGATGACTGAGGATAGATTCAGCATTTTTAATGGGAAGTGTTTTATAAAAAGTATTGTAATCAAGCTGGTTATTCCAGAAAGCAAAGCCAAAATCGTACATCCCATTACCTGAAAGTTCGTTCACATATTGATTTTTGCTCAGGTATTTTAATTTATGGCTCACACAGAAATAGGTAAAAACTGGCAGGCATAGAAGAATCAATGCGATTTTTGTACGTTTACCAAATGTGCTTTTAACAGTAGTTGATTGTGTAATGTAATTTCTTAACAAGTAAATAACCAGGGCGGTAATAATTACCAAACCTATCATAATACTATTGATGGGGTACGACTGACGGATATTTCCAATCACTTCAGTAGTGTAAACCAGATAATCAACAGCTATAAAGTTGTAACGTACTGAAAACTCTTCCCAAAAGAACCATTCTGAAATGGCATTGAAAATAAGGCTGAAAACAACAAAGAAGAAATAAATAAACAATAATACCCTGTTGAATTTACGGGCATGCCACTTTGAAGGAAGCAACCATAAATAGATTACAATCGGAATTACTGCAAAAGATGCAGCAGCAAGATCGTAAAACAAACCAATGATGAAAATTTTGAGGAGGTTTAGTACCGACCAATCAACAGAAGTTGCACTATAAATCAATAAGGAAAGTCTGGTTAATAAAGATATGCCGCATAACAGTACGGTAACTAAAAAAACCGGACCGAATCTGTTGTTTAGTAATTTATTTGTTTTGGCTTTAATGCTCATAGTTAATGATGAATCCAAAGTTTTGACTTAGCTGCCTTACTTTGTATCAGTAAAGGGCGAAGGTAAGGTTCAATTCTGAAGGAATTCTGAAGGTTTGGTTAGCGCTTAAAGATATTAATAAGTTGTTAACTTTAGGGATAAAAGTTAGTTACGCTTCAATATTTGATGTACGGTTAAATTCTGTAGCAATTCTGAAGTTGTGAATGTAACGCCCTTTTTATCTAAAAATATCATGATGTTGGTAACATATAAATGCTGGCAGAAACCTGTATCTTCAGATTTAGGTTTTAAACGGGTGTAGAAAAGCATATTTTTATCGCTATGAAAATTTTAGTCATCGAAGACGAACAGGCTTTATTAGAAAGTATTCTGGCTTATTTTACAGGGGAGGGGAATATTTGCGAACATGCTTCTGATTTTGCTACTGCCAGCGAGAAAATATCACTCTATAACTACGATTGCATTCTTTTAGATTTAGGATTGCCTGGAGGCGAAGGACTTGAATTATTAACCAAGCTTAAACAGCTGAAGAAAAGAGAAGGGGTACTGATTATTTCTGCAAGGCACTCTTTAGATGATAAACTGGCCGGCCTCGATCTTGGTGCCGATGATTACCTGGTAAAACCTTTTCACTTATCAGAACTTAAGGCCCGGGTAAGTGCCATTATCCGCAGAAAGAATTTTGACGGCGACAATGTGATTGTTTTTAATGAAATCACTGTAGATGTATCGGCGATGAAAGTTGCCATTAAAGGAAAACCTGTAAATCTTACTAAAAAAGAATATGATCTGCTGGTGTATTTTCTTTCTAACCGCAATAAGGTAGTAACCAAAAATGCAATGGCTGAACACCTTTGGGGCGATGAAATGGATTTATCGGATGATTTTGATTTTATTTATACCCACGTTAAAAATCTCCGTAAAAAACTGCTCCAAGCCGGGGCCGCCGATTATCTTCGGTCTGTTTATGGCATTGGTTATAAATTTGGTGAGATATGAAACTATCCAACCGTTATAACCGCGTAAATATTTTAACTTCTATTGTAGTGCTGATCATTACAGGGGTTATTTATTATGTGGTGATCCATTTTATTTTAACAGAAAAACTGGATCGTGATTTGGCAGTAGAAGAAAACGAAATCAGCCAATATGTACGTACTTTTAATAAACTACCTTTACCGGCCAGTTACCTCGATCAGCAGATTTCTTATAAAAACCTCAACGGGGCAATTCCCGAACGCGAATTTTTATATACCAGTTACTATAATCCCAAAGAACAGGAGAACGAACCGGGTAGAAGTTTAATTACCATTGTACAGCTAAATGGAAAAGCCATTGAAGTCACCATTACCAAATCAAGGGTTGAATCGGAAGACCTGGTAAGGATTATTTTGTTCATTACCCTTGGCATTACCATCGTGTTACTTTTATCATTATTATTAATTAACCGCTTTGTATTAAACAGGCTTTGGCGGCCTTTTTATTCAATTTTAAACCGCATGAAAGCTTTTGAGGTAACCCGGATGGATACCATTGAGCACGAACCGACTAAAATTGATGAATTTAACGAGCTTAGTAAATCGGTAAATGCCATGGCCGAAAGGGTAAGGCAGGATTATAAGGAACTGAAAAGTTTTACCGATAATGCTTCGCATGAAATGATGACGCCACTGGCTGTAATTAATTCTAAATTAGATTCTTTATTGCAAACAGAATCGTTTACGGCACAGCAAGGCGCTTTACTGGAAGATATTTATCATGCTACCGGCCGCTTATCGAGGTTGCACCAGTCTTTACTGTTGTTGGCCAAAATAGAAAATAACCTGATCCCCGATTTTCAAACCATCGAACTTAAAGAAATGGTAGAGGCAAAAGGCCGCCAGTTTCAGGAGCTTTTTGAAAAAGATGGATTAGTGTTTACCGAAAAGTTAGCACCCGTAGAAATTAAAATGAGCCGGTACCTGGCCGATATCCTGCTGAACAACCTGTTTAGCAATGCGGTAAGGCACAATATTGCTGGCGGATATATCCATGTAGAATTAAACCAAAAAGCTTTAATGGTTGCTAATTCGGGAAAAATACGTCAATTTCAAACCAAAGTTTTCGACCGCTTTTCAAAATCAGCAGAATCAGAAGGTATGGGCTTAGGCCTGGCCATTACCAAACAGATTTGTAATTTGTATGGCTTCCGGATCGATTACCAGGAATTAAACGGCGAGCATATTTTTACTGTTTATGTTGAAAGTAATGGTTAGGTTGTTTAAAAGTAAGAATCACTCGGCAAAATTAATTCCACCTGTTCTAGTTTCTTCAAAAATTTCCTTAAAATCGTTGATGCGGTAATAATTTTGTTTTTCAAATTCCTTTTGATAAACTTCTTCATTTAATTTTGTGAAAAACTGGTAAGTTTGATAATTATCAAGTTGAGCTAACTTCTCTGCATTATAGGCTATTTTTCCTAAGATTTCAGCTTTTTGAGAAAAGGTAATATCTGGATTTTCGGTTATAACCTTTTTTAGTTCAATAATTTTAACTGATAAATTGTCTAAAAAATCATGTCTGTTTTTCTCATCATAAGTAACTAAATTAAATACTTCTTGATGGAATACGACTTTTCCATCGCATTTATAATTCCATAATATTTTAGAAAGCTCTTGTCCAACTTTAAGGTTTTTGGATAACACAAATGATAATAATTTTTTATCCTGAACATAGCCGAAAATCTTTACCAGATCATTTAAAAATTTAATATCGTTAAACTTTAACCATGCAAAACTTGCTTTATCATCATTGAATAAATACTTATTACGATTTACTAACGTAAGAATGTTCTTTTCTCTTTCTATAGTGAGTTCTTTTAAATTGTCTTTCCATTGTGATGCTCGGACTTTTGTATTCTCTACCGCATCATAAACTTCAATATCTTTTTTCTCGTATTCTAATATTTCAGGATAGAGTTTTAAATAATCCAAAACTTGTGGAAGTGCATAAAAATCGGTTATGAACTGTTGTCGTTTTATAATGTAAAGGAATTGTGCATCAGCAGTGTGTGGAACATAGATTAGTTTCTTGTTACATTTATTGTCATTATATGTCTCCAGTTTAATATATTCATTTTTTGAACTTGGATTAATATTCCTGTCAAAAATTTCTTCAACTTTCTGATTAAATAGTTTTGTGTCAATTTTTTTATAGCCATTGTTATTTAATATACTAGCTTCTATTAAAACAAGTGCATTTAGATCTTTCTCACCGTAGTCATCGAACCCACCATAAGATTGATCATTGCCAGATTTTATCTGCTCTATTAAAATTGGCCTAATATTTAAATCTATCATTGTGTTTTTTTTATTGGTGTGTTTTTTTTCTTGACAAGAAAAAAGAATTACTGCAAACGAGAGAAGCAAAGCGATTTTTTTTTTTTTTTTTTTTTTTTTTTTTTTCATTTTGTGATTTTTTAGTTATCTTTTTCTCCAATGGTAGTTTTTATTGATGATAATCCGATTTTTTTATTGGCATCATCAATATTATTGTAATTATCTGGGTTGGTTAATTTGTCAATTTCTTTGATTGCATATCCTATTGGTTTGAAAAAACCTCTGAATTTTTTATATATTTTAGTTCCATTTTTCTTTTTGTAACTAAAAAAAGCATTTTCGGAACAATCATATTGAGATACCTTAATCATTTTATTTTGATTTCCTCCCAACACAGCATAGATTTTATCGCCTCGTAATTTACCGTATACAAAAGTTACGTGCCCTTTACCTGTTGTTATATTTCCTTGTGAATCACAATCAGAAAAAGTTGCAATAGCGCCATAAAAAGCTTCACATTTCTCAACCGTTTTATGGTTTATAAATGATTCCGAGCCAGGTGAATGCGGGGTTTCAAATTTTGGATCGCTGCTTTCTAAACACCAATAAGCAAATGAAGAACACCATGCATCCTCAACATTTGAATAACTAGCTCCAACTTTATGATAAATAGATACCCTACTTTGAATTATACCCTGGTTTTTACCTCCATAAAGTTGTGCTTCATTAATTACAGTTTTCATCCATGGTGCCCTTTTGCCAATTAATCCTTTCGGTTCTTCTTCTGTAATATTTTCACATCTACCCCACAAGTGTTACATGTCATCCAGTCGCATGGATCAGAGGTACAGGTACATACGCCTATTTTATATCTGATACATATCGATATGTTTCCATTGGGCGTTAAGATTAGTTCCTCGGCTACCGACATTAATTTTTCCCTTGAGCCGGAGGATGCCTTTGAAGATTTGTTTGCTGAAATATGTCGCGGAAAGGACAGTTTTTTAATAGGTTTTCCGTTCCAGTCACTCACGTAGACTTCACCATGATAAGTATACCTCGATCCATAAAGCCATAGAGAATCCGGTTGCAGAAATACCCATTCGGCATGTATCTGCTGAAAGCTGTCTCTGTACATCAATAGATAGTTCAATGAACTCATTGGTAGCACATCTTTTTTTGCGCCAACCACTGCAAGGGCCTGGTTAAAGTCTATCGGGATTTTTACAGATATCCCATTCGAGATCATCATTTGTTGGCTTTTTCCCAGATGGGCTGTTTGTTGTTCCTTACATCATCAAGTGTAAGTATTTTAGTATCTTGGACTCCCGAACCATACCCATGAGTTTTTTCGATTTTGCCAGCTGTTTTAGATTTGGCATCGAAGTACTGTTTAGCCTCGACAATAGAAAGCTCATTTTGAATATCGTTTGAATTTGGCTGTAATAGTTCCTTTTTACAGCCTTGTACCAAGGTCAGGCACATTAGAATTAAGCAAGCTATCGCTTTGCCTTTAAAGAGTGTTAATTTTTTCATTGTTTGGTTAGTTTTGTTATACCTAGGCAAAACTGAAGCTGATGTTGTTGGTGTTAAATTGTAAATAATTTTTTTTAGTGCGTTAAGTTATTATAGTTGCTTCTTATCGCCATATAGCCATTTTTGATAATCAATTTTTTTAAAAGAACTATCTAATTTTAGGTTGGCTAAATAGAATAAGTTTGGGGAAAGGGGGCATACTGCTTTTAGCTGTGGAATACTTCTACATGTTTTTAAATTAGTTAACATAAAAAACTCATATTAAATTAAGTTTTCATAGTTTTTAAACTCTCCATTAATAAGCCAGCCTTTCAAAAATCATTTTATTTCTTTAAAAATGGTTTAAACCGAATGGCAAAATAAACATGTGGTTTAGGCTTAATTAAAATGTGTAATATAAAAATTAGTCAATCGTTTGCGCTGATATTTATGTTGTTTTGCTCATTTGCTTGTTCTACTTTTAAAAATACAAATCAACAAAACCCAGCAAAACCACCATAAATGCGTAGCCATTTGTTTAAAAAAATACTTCTTATAGGGCTGTTATTTAGCCTATCCATTAATGGCTGGGCACAAAAGGCAACAACTTTTGTCATTGGTGCCGAAGCTTTTGAGCTTAATGGCAAACCATATGTAATCCGTTGTGGCGAGATGCATTTTGCCCGTATACCTAAAGCAGAGTGGAAACAGCGTTTGCAAATGGCCAAAGCTATGGGCTTAAATACGGTATGCGCTTATTTATTTTGGAACATGCATGAAAAACAGCCCGATCAGTTTACATGGGCAGGGCAAAGCGATGCTGCGGAGTTTTGTAAACTAGCCAAAGAGGTTGGTTTATATGTAATATTAAGGCCAGGGCCATATTCTTGTGCCGAATGGGAATTCGGTGGTTTCCCCTGGTGGCTGCTTAAAGATAAAAACATCCGTTTGCGCACACAATATCCATACTTTTTAGAAAGATCGAAAAAATACCTGTTAGAAGTAGGTAAACAGCTCGCTCCTTTACAGGTTACCAATGGCGGTAACATTATTATGGTGCAGGTAGAAAATGAATACGGCAGTTATGGCAACGATAAAGATTATATGAACATCATTAAAGCCGATTTAAAAGAAGCTGGCTTTACTGTTCCTCTGTTTCATTGCGATGGCCCGTCGCAGTTAAAAAATGATCATCCTGATGATTTATTTGCGGTGGTAAACTTTGGTAGCGGTCCCGAAGCCAATTTTAAGGCTTTGAGGGCTATACAACCCACCGGGCCATTAATGTGCGGCGAATATTATCCCGGCTGGTTTGACAGCTGGGGCAGGCCTCACCACCAAGGCGATACCCAACGTATAGTAAATGAACTAAAATATATGCTCGATCAAAAAGCATCTTTTAGTATTTATATGGCACATGGCGGTACAAGTTTTGGTACCTATAGCGGTGCCAATGCACCGCCTTATTTACCACAAACCAGTAGTTACGATTACGATGCACCTATTGATGAGGCAGGTAACGCCACTGGGAAATTTTATGCCATCCGTAAGCTCTTTGGAAATTACCTTCAGGAAGGAGAGGTACTGCCCGATGTACCTGCGGCAAACAAGATCCAGAAATTACAGCCCGTTACATTTTCATCAATAGCGCTGCTTACTAAAAATCTCCCTAAACCTGTATTGGCGGATACAGCCATGTTAATGGAAGATTTAGATCAGGATTTTGGTTGTGTTTTGTACGAAACAGCATTAGCCGCAGGCAAAAAAACGACTCTGGTTTTTAAAGATATTCATGATTATGCCCTGGTGTACATCGATGGAAAAAAGATAGGTGAGTTAGACAGAAGAAAGAATAAGTTCAGCATAGAAATTCCCGCCCGGACAACTAAAAGTACCCTCAGGATTTTGGTTGAAGCTACCGGCAGGGTAAACTACGGCTACCAAATGCACGATAGAAAAGGAATACACGGTGCGGTATACCTATCAGAAAACGGAAAACAGACAGCTTTAAAGGGTTGGAAAAATTACCCGGTCAGGATGGGGGAAGTAAATATTCCGTTGCGTTACGAAAAACTTAACAATCAGCCTGCAGTTACAGCTTTTTATAAGGGAAGTTTTAGCGCAGATAAATTGGAAGATACTTATCTCGACATGAGCAAGTGGAATAAGGGATTAGTTTGGTTAAATGGAATGTGCCTGGGCAGATACTGGAATATCGGCCCTACACAAACCATGTTGGTGCCAGGTAGCTGGCTCAAAAAAGGTAAAAATGAAGTGCTTGTTTTTGATCTTTTTGGTGCTGAAAAACCAACATTAGGCTTTTTAGACAAACCCATTCTTGATGTTGTGAATGAAAAACAGCCCGAACTACACCGCAAAGCTAACCAGAAATGGGTTTCGGAAGCACAGCAACCTTACGCTGAAGGCAGTTTTGCAAACGACAATAAATGGCAAACAGTAAGTTTTAAGCCCGTAACCGCGAGGTATTTCTGCTTAGAAGCGCTATCGGAACAAAAAGGACAACCATATACCTCCATTGCGGAAATTGTACTGATTGATGATAAAGGCAATGAAATTCCACGTAGCGATTGGAAAATTGTTTTTGCCGATAGCGAAGAGCTAGGTAGTGATGATGGAAATGCGGCCAATGTTTTCGACCTGCAGTTTACCAGCATATGGCATACCCAATGGGAAGATAAATCACCAAAACCACCACATCAGATTGTAATCGATCTGGGCAAAAACTACATTATTAAAGAATTAAAACTCTTGCCAAGGCAGGATAATGCAAACGGAAGGATTAAAGATTACAGGTTATATTTTAACCAAACACCTTTTAAAAATCTTTAGCTTAAAAATAGCGATTAAAATGCTGTAGATGAAGCGGTTTTGTGGTAGAAAAAGGGCGAAATAATAGCTAGTAAAACGTTTGTTCAAAAATAACCGGATCAATTAAAAAATTAAACAATAAATTATTAAACAACACAAATGGAACGTAGAGATTTTATCAAAAATGGTGCATTTACGGCTGCTGGTTTAACCATCCTGCCAACCGGAAGTTTATTTGCATCATCAGACAGTGGAAAAGTAAGATTAGGCTATATTGGTGTAGGTGCCCGTGGAATGAGCCATATCTCTGAAGGTGCGCTAAGAGACGATGTAGAAATTGTTGCAATTTGCGATACCCAGGAAAGCTCACTTAAAGTTTGTCGTAATTTTATTGCTAAAAAAGGCCGTCCTGCTGCAACCGAATACACTGGTGGCGTAGATGCTTATAAAAAACTGTTAGATCGTAAAGATATCGATGCCGTAATTATCGCCACGCCATGGCAGTTTCACAGAGACCAGGCGGTTGATGCCATGAAAGCAGGTAAATATGTAGGCTGCGAAGTAATTGCAGGTTTAACTGTTCAGGATCACTGGGATATTGTAAATACTTCCGAAAAAACCGGAATGCCTTATATGACTTTGGAGAACGTTTGTTACCGCAGAGATGTTATGGCTGCTTTAAACATGGTTAGACAAGGGCTTTTTGGTGAGCTAGTGCACCTCGAAGGTGGTTATCAGCACAATTTAAGAAACGTACTTTTTAATAATGGTAAAGATTATTATGGCGGTGGGGTAGAGTATGGACCAAAAGCTTTAAGTGAGGCCCAATGGCGTACTCAGTTCAACATCGATCAGGATGGCGATTTATATCCAACCCACGGTGTAGGGCCGTTAATGCAATACACCAACATTAACAGGGGAAATAGTTTTACCAGTTTGGTATCCTTCAGCTCTAAAGCCAAAGGATTAGCAGCCTATGTAGAAGAAATGTCTCCAGGCCACCCAAATGCTAAAATCAATTATAAAAACGGTGATGTAACCACTACAATGATCAACTGTGCAAACGGCGAAACCGTATTGTTAAGTCACGATACACACTTGCCACGCCCTTATTCCATTGGTTTCAGGGTACAGGGAACAAAAGGATTATGGATGGATGTAAACAAATCTGTTTATATCGATCACAAATCGAAAAAAGACGATGTATGGGATCCGGCTCAGGAATGGTTTGCTAAATACGATCACCCACTTTGGAAAAAATACGAAGCGGAAGCTGTAGGTGCTGGTCACGGTGGTATGGACTGGTTTGTGTTTAACGGTTTTATTCAGGCCGTAAAACAGAAAAAACAAACGCCGATTGATGTTTACGATTCAGTTACCATGAGCGTAATTACACCACTTTCTACCAAATCGTTAAAAGAAGGAAATATGCCACAAAAATTCCCTGATTTTACCAAAGGAAAATGGAAAGACCGTAAAAATACTTTCGCTTTAGACGATAGCGGCTTTTAGTCTCGGCTGCGGGTAGTGCCTTAAAGCCTGCCCGCATATTTTAAAACGCAACTTTATCCAGGTATATCAATGTTGGTTGGCCTGGAACAATTTTCATTCAAATATATTAACATCTTATGTTTCAAGAAGTCTTAGGTGCTTATGGACTTAACGTAGAAAAATTTAAAATTGAACCTTTCGGCTCGGGTTTAATTAACCATACCTGGAAAGCTTACAGTGAAGAAGTAGCCTATATTTTACAGGAGGTAAATACTGAGGTTTTTCGTCAGCCTCAAAATATTGCCCAAAATATTGAGACGATAAAGAAATACCTGGATCAAACTGCGCCGAAGTATTTATTTGTTGCGCCAATATCCACATCTAATGGGGATGATTTTGTAGTTCTGGACGATCATTTTTACCGGATTTTCCCTTTTGTCGAAAACTCTTGCTCAATTGATTTTGTGCACCATCCCGAGCAGGCTTATCACGCTGCAAAGCAGTTTGGTAAATTTACCAGGATGTTAGGGGCCTTCAATGTGAAAAAGCTAAAGCCAACTATCGAAGATTTTCATAATCTGCCCTTGCGTGTAGAGCAGTTTAAAACTGCTTTGGAACAAGCCTCAGCCGAAAAAATTAAAGAAGCAAAATTTGCGATAGAAGAAATTATCAGACATTACGATATTGAAGAACAATACGGACACATGGTAGATAGCGGCGCACTTAACCTGCGTGTGGTGCACCATGATACCAAAATTAGTAATGTGCTTCTGCAGATAGATACCGGGGTAGGTTTATGTGTAATAGACCTGGATACCGTGATGCCTGGTTACTTTATCAGTGATGTAGGGGATATGATGAGAACTTATCTATCTGAAGCTAACGAAGAAGAAAAAGATTTTAGCAAAATAGCCATCAGAGAGGATGTATTTGCCGCCATACATAAGGGGTACATGGAAGAAATGGACCAGGTTTTAAGTTTTACTGAAAAACAGTTTTTTATTTATGCCGGTAAATTTATGATTTATATGCAGGCAGTAAGGTTTATAGCTGATTTTTTAAATGGCGATACTTACTACAAAACTAATTATGCAGACCATAACCTGGTTAGGGGGCTAAACCAGATAGATTTATTAAATAAATATATCGCAAAAGAGCCTGGATTTGAAGAGGTTATTACTAAAATAAATCAGGATCGGGTAAGCAATTCTAAAACAATATTAAACTGATAAGGTAAAGGTAAGGTGTTCGGTTTTTATGCTTCATCGTTTGGGCTGGACATCCTTTTTACCTTTATTGCCAATAATTATTGTTATTAAGGGGAGACCACAGATACAAAACGAAGTGCCGCTGTTTTTTTGATGTGCATGGGATTGTGCAAAAGGCTCACTGCCGGATTGACAAAAAGCTTTGGGTACTTTGGCGCTTTTAATCCCGATGAAAAATCGGGACTTGAACACCGTTAAAAAACAATATTAACTGTGAAAAACTACCTTGCCGCCGCGGTACAGAGCGGTAGAATAATTTTATATCATTTCTACACCCGGCTTAATATGTAATTAATTGTGAACGTAACATGGCTAACTGACGTGCTAAACTTCAATACTTTAAGTAGCTAAACCCTTTGTTCTCTTCCAATCTGATCAAAATACTCTTCCTCATCGTAATCAAAATTGCTTGATTTATTAATCTTAAATACCCAGTATTTCATTAATGGATAATTAAAGCCATAAGAAACAATACTGTCGATCAATAATCTCCCGATTTTATAATCTACATTTAAGCTTTGGTGTAACAAATAAGTGCCTCCTGATTTTAGTGAAATACTGCCCAAAACTACCGTGAAAAAGCGAATGAGTTGCCCCCTTGCAGAACTGCAATAATCATCATTACTTTTAAATGCCCAAAACCGGTTGATACAAAAGTTAACAATGCCGCCGATAGTACCCGAAATTAAGATTGAAATGGTAAAATGGATATGAAGCCATTCCGTTAAAAGTACCATTAAGCCATAATCGGTTACCCCACCAGAAAATGCCGATACCTGGGCTTTTAAAAAAAGTTTTACCGATGCCCAGTTGATCATGCTTTTTCCTCCCTGTCTTTAGCATCACCCGCTTTTAAAAGCTTAAAAGTATCCTTAATGTTGATCGTCAATAATAAAGCTACCACTGCAACCGCAAAATAGGTAATGCTGCCTTCAAACAAGGTTTCGGAGATCAGAATCAACGAAATGATGACGCGCAGTTCAGTTGGCCCTAAATGGCCGGAATCAATCTGGTAATGTCCGGTTATTTTGTAGCGAAGCTGACTAATGATCATCGACCAGCCATAAAGCACTACAAACAAGAAGGCAAAAATCTGGGTGAGTCCTTCAGCATAAAAATAATAGCCAAAACCGATGAGGATGATGCTGAGCCAATCCATAATAATATCCAGTGCAAAACCGTACCATTTTCTGGGTATTTCACGATAGTAAGCCAATCTGCCATCCAGCGAATCGCCAAGCCAGTTAATGCCGAAACCCAAAATACCAATCAGTAAATAGTTTCTGTTGTAAAAATGAGCCAAAATGAATGCGGTAAACACCAGTAGCGATCCAAACATCCCTATCCCCGTCATAATATTAGGTGAAATCCAATTTGGAACTTTTTTCAATAAGAAAAGAATCAGGCTTTGTTCTCCTTTACGTAAAATGTTGGTCCGTTCCCGATCTGCAAATACCCTTTTGCCCTTGCTATGGTCTTCGTTCTTTTTAATATGAGCCTCCAATTTATGCCCCAACCAATATTACCCCAAAAAGTATAGCGGTTTCCGGCCGGTAAAATTTTAAACTGATTTTCTTAGGTATCGCCTTCGAAAAATCGGTAATTCGCTTTAGTTTCCCTGATCTGACCAGGTAACTGATTAATAACACAAATAACATCTATTTATTTTACAATTCCTGCAAAGCGCTGGTAAAACACCGTCGGACTATTCTCATTTTTTGGCGCATACTTACCTGCAATAATCGGTACATAAATTACACGTCTTCTGCTTTCTTCCCCCCGAACGGCAGATTCTGCAACCCGGTGCCACAATCTGCCATCATGTATGGTTAAATCTCCTGCTTCGGGCAGTATCGATACTTCTGCTGCATCTGGTTTATTATCAAGGAAATATTTCTTGCGGAACAACATCTGGTAGATGCTTTGTTTGTGCGTACCCGGAATAATCTTTAATCCACCATTTTCTGGCTTTAAGGTGCTTAAATGGATACCTACATTCAGCATCGGATTTAGTTTTGCCCCATAAAAAATATCTCTCAAACCATCAGTATGCCAACCCATTTTGCTGAATTTACTCTCAGGTCCGTTAATGTAGTGGTTAAACACCATGCCGTCTTTTTCTTCGGTACCCAAACGTGCACCATCTCCTGCCAGTTGAAGCAGGGCATTAAAACGCGGATCGAGCAATAGGCCACTTAGCGTTTGGTGTTGCTGATTAATAAAAGCAAAACGCTGTACAATTGCCGAGCCATCAAGATCTTTCCCATATTTAATCGGTACGCCATTTATTTTTTTAATATCTTGTTCAATCCATTTCTGTTCTACCTGTTTAGAGGCATTAATAATGGAAGAAACAGTTTCGGGTTTGATAAAATTCTTGAAATGGATGAAGCCGTGGGTATTGAAAAAATCAAGTTGCTGCTCGGTTAATTGATCGGATAGGGTAAAGGTTGGATACGATGTGGCCATTGTAGAAAAAATTAAAGGTTAAGAAAAGGATAAGTTGAAAATAGATTTATGCGCAACAACAGCACATCCGCATTGGCGAGTGGTTCGGTACTGAAGGAAAATAAAACGGATTAGTTTTATTCGACATAGTCTATAGAATTAGTAGTATTTAATACAAACGTAACATATTTTTAATATTCCAAAGAATTTAATTAGAAATATTTGAAAATAATTTCTTTCTGTTGGTAATTGAGATCATTTTTGCGCTGTAGATATTTCCGTAGCAAAGAAATTTCATCATCTCGAGCGCATTGGAGAGATCTTTTAACCATGCAATTTCGTTTAGACTTCTATACACTTGTATTTCTTTAAATGGTTAAAAACTTTTCAATGCCAGATGGTAACATCTGATATCATAAATCAAACTCTGAGCCTTCGGACTTTACTACGTTTTGTAAATCCCTGCTGCTATTTTCTCAATAAATTGCTTTGGTAAAATGCGGTTGGCATACACACTGATGATATTGGTAAAGCCAGGAATAATCTCCGATTTTTTCGCAAACATTCCTTTAACCGCAATTTCGGCTACTTCATCTGGTTGCATGTTAAATTTTTCAGCCATTTTATTAAAAGCATCCAAACCCGCACGGTGTGCAAAGCCCGTATCAACCGGCCCCGGGCTTAAACAACTAACAGAAACCCTACCACCTTTAAGTTCGAACCTTAAGGCCCGTGTAAACGATAAAATATAGGCTTTAGTTGCCGAATAAATAGCCAATGTAGGTACTGCCTGGTAAGCTGCAGTGCTTGCAACATTCAGGATATAGGCTTTTTCCTCTTTTAAAAGTACCGGAAGCAATAAATGGCACATCGAAGTAACGGTATTCATATTTAACTGGCACATTTCTAATTGCGCAGCTAAATCCAGTTCGGCAAATTTTCCCCATAACCCATATCCTGCATTGTTGATCAGGATATGAAGCTGATAATTGTTTTTCTTTATCCAATCCAATACCATTTTTGGCGCATCTGGAATGCTTAAATCAATTGGCAGGATATCAACCTCAACACCATACTGACTTTTGATTTCGCTTTGCAGAATGCTTAATTCGTCACCCGAACGGGCAATCAGGAGCAGATTGATTTTTCTTTTAGCCAGGGCAATGGCCATCGATTTACCAATACCCTTACTGGCACCGGTAATCAGCGCGTATTTTGTCGTTATATCTGCCATGCTTATTTAATATCTATAAGGTTTGGCACAAATATCAAATAAAATCGGCTTTTGATCTTATTTTATTTCAAATGCACTGTGACCACGAATTATTAGCATCTTTTTAGAATTATTATCCTTAACCAGTCTAAATAATGTTAAATTTGACAAAATTTTAAGCTTTATGAAGCAATCAATACGGCCAACACACATTTTTAAGATCTTATTTGTCGCATTTTTTAAAGAATATGCGCTTAACTGATGAAAAACAGAAATTTTAAAAATGTTGTCAGGAATATTCACCTTTGGTTAGGTTTAACTACCGGTTTAGTAGTCATCATCATCAGCATTACCGGGGCACTTTATATATTTGAAGAAGAAATCAGGGATTTTACCCAAAAAGATTTCCGATATGTAACCGTTCAGCAAAAACCTTTTATAGGTTTAGCGCAAATTATTTCAAATTTCGAAAAACTTTCGCCAAAAGATCAGCTAAGGTTAATCCGGATTGAAGATGCCATACCGAATGCAACGGTAGAAATTACTTCTAAAAAAGCCGCTGTTTATTACTTTAACCCCTACGATGCTTCTTTAGTAAAAAAAGGAAAAGAAGACTGGCTGGAAGTGGTTGAACATATTCATACTTCATTGTTATTGGGTAAAACCGGTGAGTTTATCATGCAGTGGTCGGTGGTTATTTTTGTAATTATGCTTGTTACCGGCCTGGTACTCTGGTTCCCCGGACAAATGCGTTTATTAAAACAATCGTTAAGCATCAAAAGAAAAGCTTCTTTTAAACGCTTCAATTACGACCTGCATAATGTATTGGGTTTTTACGCATCCATTGTACTTTTGATTACGGCCCTAAGCGGTTTATATTTTGCTTTTAAAGGAGTGAAAAATGCCGCAAGTTTTTTTACAGGTAGTAAACTAGGTCAGGGGAAGGCAATTGTTATGGCTAAACCCTTACAAATCGATTCGTTACCTGTACGCTACAATAAAATTTATACAGAGGCCAAAGCCAAATATCCTGGTGCAGTTTCAAGCAATTTTTCACTGCGTGGTAAAGGAGAATTGCGGTTAAGGATGATTTATCCTTACCGTTGGGCACGCAACCAGAATACTTTTTTCTACGATGCAGCTACAGGGCTAATGATCAGGGCTAAATTATATCAAAATTTTAATGGTGCCGATTTGATTGAGGCCACCAATTACGATTTGCATACCGGCAGGCTTTTGGGCTTGCCGAATAAAATTGTTTCTTTTTTAGCCGCTTTGATTGCAGCAAGTTTGCCCGTTACCGGCTTTATCATCTGGTGGAAGAAAAGGAAAAAGCCCAGAAAAACAAAAGCTTAGTTTATCCAGTTGGAGGCAATCGTGTAAAAGGGTTAACAGGTTAATATTTGGCTTAATTCTGATAATTACAAATCATCCTGATCCGTCTTTTTTTGCAATTTTTGATCTTTATTTAATAAAGATACACCAGCAAATGAAGCATAACGTCAACCTTTATTTATCTATAATTTTGTTACTGTGTTTAGGTTTAAATAGCTATGCTCAGAAAATTATAATCAGTACCGGTCATTCGGCCCTGGTATACCATGTAAATAAACAAAAACAGTTAGAGCAAACTTATTTTGGTGAAAAACTTCAGGATTCTGCAGCTTACAGAAATGCAAATACGTACGAGTTGCCAGCCCTTGCAACAGGAGGCGCTACTTATTTACAGGAGCCTGCCCTCGAGGTAAGCCATGCCGATGGCAATATGTCATTGCAGCTGGAATTTGTATCAACAACCGTTAAAACGGAAGATAATTTAACTGAAACGGTTATCCGTTTGAAAGATCCTGCCTATAATTTTTTTGTAAACCTGCACTACAAAGCCTACCAAAAGGAAAATATAATCGAAACCTGGAATGTGATCGATAACCAGGAAAAAGGAGATGTAATACTACACCGCTATGCTTCTGCATTTTTAAATTTTCCGGGGGCTACCAACTATCTTACCCGTTTTAATGGCGATTGGGGAATGGAAGCGCAGATGGAAGAATTTTTATTGCCAAATGGACTTTACAGCATACAATCAAAGCTTGGGGTTAAAACAGTTGAAAATGGCTTGTCGTCTTTTATGCTGTCTAAACAAAAGCTTGATGATGAAAACCAGGGGGAAGTATTTGGCGGTTCGCTGGCCTGGAGCGGTAATTTTAACCTCCAGTTTGAAACATTTAAAAATAATTCGCGAATGGGCGACGCATTAAAGGTAATTTGTGGTATTAATGCCTACGCTTCAGATTATCGCCTCAAAAACAAAGAAAATTTAACCACCCCTCATTTTATTTTTACCTACACCAAAGGCGGTCAAGGCCAGATGAGTCGTAACTTTCATCATTGGGCCATTAAATACGGTATCTGGAAAGGTGAGCAACGCAGGCAAACCTTACTGAACAATTGGGAGGCAACTTATTTTAAGTTTAACCAGGATACTTTGGTGAATTTGTTCGACGGGGCAAAAAAATTAGGTGTCGATCTGTTTTTGCTCGATGATGGCTGGTTTGCTAATAAATATCCACGTGATAATGATAAGGCTGGCCTTGGCGATTGGGAAGTGAATAAAAGGAAATTATCCAATGGCATTGGCTATCTCGTAAAAGAAGCTCAAAACAAACAAATTAACTTTGGTATCTGGATCGAACCCGAAATGGTAAACCCCAAAAGCGAACTGTATGAAAAACATCCCGATTGGGTATTAAAAGCACCAAACCGGCCCGAAGATCTTCAGCGGACGCAGCTGGTGCTCGACGTCACCAATCCGAAAGTACAGAACTTTGTATTTGGGGTAATCGATAATTTGATGAAAGAAGCACCGGGTATTACTTATATGAAATGGGATTGTAACCGGACCATGAGCAATCCGTACAGTGTTTTTATGGGTAAGAATCAGGAGTCCATGTTTGTTAAATATACTCAGGGCCTTTATCATGTATTGGATTTGGTAAGGGCAAAATACCCTGATCTAGAACTGATGCTGTGTGCAAGCGGCGGGGCAAGGGTAGAGTATGGTGCCATGAAATATTTTAATGAATTTTGGGCCAGCGACAATACCAGCCCTTTCGACAGGATAAAAATACAGTGGGGATATTCTTATTTCTTTCCGGCACTTACTATTTGCAATCACGTTACCGAGTGGGGCAAACAATCCATAAAATATAAACTGGATGTGGCCATGTCTGGTAAAATGGGCTTTGATGTACAGGTGAAAAAAATGAGCGTGAAAGATCTTGAATTGAGCAAAATTTCCTTAGAGAATTACAAAAGACTGCAACCTGTAATTAACTATGGAGATTTATACCGTTTGGTATCGCCTTATCTTACCAACAGTGCCTCTTTAATGTATGTAGATAGTACGATGAACAAAGCGGTGTTGTTTGCCTATAATTTAACCGTTAGCGAAGCGCAAAATTATCCTATATTAATTTTAAAAGGTTTAGACCCTAAAAAGAAATATAAAATTAAAGAAATTAATTTATTGCCGGGCACCAAGCCAAAGTGCGCGGATGATGCGCAGGTTTACACGGGGGAAAGCTTGATGAATACAGGTTTAAAATGGTATTTAAACCGTAGCGAAACCAGTTCGGTGCTCGAGCTGGAGGCTATTTAGCAAATATATACCTCTTAAATAAGCTGTTCCGCATAGTCTTTAAGCTGGTTCAGGCCTGATTGGCAAAACGCCTGTTGCATGGTTAAATCCAGAGCTGAAACAGGTTCAAAGATTTCGGTAAGTGTAACCGGGCTGCTTCCTGTAAAGGTAATTGTTGTTTTTCTGCCATCATCCAGCGTGTAAGAAATGCTTTTATGTTCTATAATTTCGGTGTAAATTCCTTTAAAATTAAATTTTTCACTACCGTCTTTTTTTACCATCACATACAAAAAACCACCTCCTATAGTCAGGTTGTTTTCAATTTTTAAATTTACCCATTCTCCTGATGGGGCATTCCATTTGAAGATGTGTTCGGGCTCATTCCACACTTCCCATACCAGGGCAATGGGTTGGTTAATCGTAATACTGGCCGTTAATAAATTTGCGTGATCCATATTATTTTTATTATAGCATAAAATTACGGTTGTTATGCTACTTTTAGGTGGCTATTGAAGACATAAAACAGGGTGATTCGGGTATATTAATCAATTCCTTATTATCGCGGTTTTTAAAAAAAAAGATATTCCTTTTGGTTGTATTGCCGGTATTATTTTTATGATTTTTCGTTCTCTAAAGTCCTTAATCTATATTTTAGAGGCGGTAGGCTTTAATAAGTTTATTTGAAGCAGAATTAGCCTGAAATGCCAATTTGTTGGCAGTATAATTGTTAAAAAATGGAATCCTGTGTTTTTCCCGGCACAGGCTTACTCCAAAAATGATAGTCGGAAATGTCAGAAATACGAAATTACGATGCAGAATTCTGTGGAAATCTGCCCATACACCACATTAACTCTATTCAGGACTATGGATACCTGCTTGTTCTGGATAATAAAACACTGAACATTATTCAGGTCAGCGAAAACCTGAGTATCATTACTGAGCAAACACCAGCACAAATCATTAATAAACATTTGTCAACCTGGTTTAGCCAACAGGATATAGAAAATATTACCAGACTGATTAAAGGTGATGCGAAAGACAGGATCCCGTTAAATCTGGTATTTGAAAATGATGGCAAACAATTGCTATTTGATGGCTTGATTCACATCAAAAACGATTATTCCCTGTTGGAAATAGAATTGGCATCAAAAGAAGGGCAAAAAAGTTTTTCAGCTGTTTTTCAGGAAGTAAGGCAGTTTATATCTGCAATGGAAAATGCTTCAACTTTAACCGAAGTTTGTAATGTAGCCATTAAACAATTGCGTAAAGTTTCGGGTTTTGATGGAGTTAGGATGTACCAATTTGACGAAAACTGGAATGGGACGGTGGTTGCCGAAGACATTTCGGGCGCTTTAGAAAGTTACCTCGGGCAAACTTTTCCAGCCTCTGATGTACCTAAACAAGCAAGGGCACTTTACCTTAAAAATCCCTTCAGGCTGATCTCAAACCGGGAATATCAACCGGTTCGATTATATCCGGTAATAAATCCCTTAACCAATGCATTTATCGATCTTTCTGACTGCAATTTACGTGGCGTAGCCTCGGTACATTTAGAATATATGCAGAATATGAATGTAAGCGCATCCATGTCGATCAGGGTTATGCGTGAAGGCAAACTTTGGGGATTAATTTCCTGCCACCACATTAGCCCTAACTACCCGACTGTAGATATGCGTTACATTTTCGAATGGCTTTCGGTAGAAATATCAAATAGGATTGCCGCCATTTTAAATCAGGAAGATTATAACCAATCAGCCACCAGGTTAGCAAAACGAACAACTATTACTGATTTTATTTATGCTAAAGATGATATTATCGAAGGATTACTGGATGACCAAAACCTAAACATCCTTTCTTTGTTTAATGCTGGTGGTGCAGTTGTAAAAATAGGTAACCGTACCGAGTACCGGGGCGAAATTCCGGATAAAAGCGAAATTTATAACCTGATGCTCTGGCTTGAAGGGAAAGAAATTGAAAAGGTTTTTGCCAGTAGCCACCTTAGCGAACTATATGAGGAAGCCAAAGCTTACGAAAAAATTGGAAGTGGTATTTTGGTCATCCCCGTTGATGGCCGGAGCGGCGATTATGTAATTTGTTTCCGGCCGGAGGTAATACGGCAGATTAAATGGGGCGGAGATCCCGAGCAGGTGATCAATTTTGATCAGGATGGGAAAAATTATCATCCACGAAACTCCTTTAAACTTTGGCTGCAAACAGTTTATGGCCAGTCTTTAAACTGGAGCCAAAACGAGCTTGAAATAGCCGAATCGTTAAGGAATTTTATATTTGAATTTAGAACAAAGCAACTTTATAATTAACCTGATGGAAAAAAAGCAGGAAAAGGAGGATCTGGTATTGAACAAGCGTTACGATAAATACATCGTGGCCGTTGGTGCTTCTGCCGGTGGGTTAGAGGCTATTCACGAATTTTTCGACCACATGCCCGCAAACTCGAGTTTTTCTTTTGTGGTAATCCAGCATTTATCTTCAGATTATAAAAGTTTACTGGTCGAACTGGTGGGCAAACATACCCACATGAAGGTTTTTGAAGCGGCAAATGATATGGCCATTCAGCAGGATTGCGTATATATTATTCCCAATAATAAATTAATGACCTTGGTAAAGGGGCGGCTAAAACTGGCAGATAAATCGCAGATTAAAGCACCTAATACCGCAATTGATCATTTTTTACATACCCTGGCCAAAGATAAAAAAGAGAAAGCCATCGCCATTATCCTATCCGGAACGGGCACCGATGGCACCAAAGGCATACAGAGCATTAAAGAAAATGGCGGAATGGTGATTGTTCAGGATCCTGCTTCTGCCAAATTTGATGGAATGCCCAATTCGGCCATTGCATCAGGTAATGCAGATCATGTAATGATCCCTTCTCGTATGCAGGAAGAACTTTTTAGTTACGTAAACGAAGAGCCTGTTAAAGTACTCGAAAACGGTAAAGTAAATGAAGAACTGCTCGACGAAGTATTTAAGCTGGTGCACACCAGCAGCGGGAACGATTTTAACCTGTATAAAACCCCAACCATCATCAGGCGTATTGGCCGGAGGATGAACGAAAGGGGAATTAAAAAGTTAGACCGTTATGTAGCCTTTTTGCGCGAAAATGCAAACGAGGTGAAAATTTTAGCGCAGGATTTTTTAATCGGAGTAACCAAGTTTTTTAGAGATGAACAGGCCTTTGCACAGCTTAACGAATATGCCCTGCAGGATATTGTAGACCGGAAAGAAGATGGCGATGTAATTAAAATCTGGATCTGCGCCTGCAGCACCGGTGAAGAAGCGTATTCTGTTGCCGCAATGGTAAACGATTGTGTAGACCGTTCGGGTAAAAACATCGAGATTAAAATATTTGCTTCCGATATCGATGAAAAAAGTATCGAAATTGCTTCCAAAGGGCAATATCCGCTTTCAGTGAAAAAAGAAATCCCGGTTAAATTGTTCAAAAGATATTTTGTACAGGAAGGTAAATACATCAGCGTGGTATCCAGTTTGCGTAAACAGGTGGTATTTGCCAAACACGATGTAATTAAATCGCCGCCATTTATTAAAAACGACCTGGTTACCTGCCGGAATATGCTGATTTATGTAAACAGCATCCTTCAGGAAAAAATACTGTCGATATTCCATTTTTCACTTTTGCCAAACGGTTACCTGTTTCTCGGATCGAGCGAAACGGCTTCTTCCATGAAAGCTGGCTTAACGGAAATTTCGGGTAAATCGAAAATCTATCAAAAGACCGGAAAAATCAATTATTCTACCTACAATACTTACAATACAGGTGCCAGAACAGCTACTGGTATAGATCGGAAAAAAGGAAGTACCACCGAAACGATACAAAGTCCGCTCGAAAAACGCCTGGCTGATTTTCTTTCATCAGATCTGGGTTATGTAGCTGTATTTATTGATAAAGCATATATTATGCAGGATGCTGTTGGCGATTACCGTCAATATTTATCGCTGCCCGAACAAAGTATTGAGCTGAATATATTAAAAATGGTGCCAAGAGAGGTATCTGTGGTAATTAACACCGGGTTGAGAAAAGCCTGGAAGGAAAACAAAAAGGTTCAGTTAAAAAAAATACGTTTTAAGAATAATGCATTTGTAAATATTGCTGTTATACCTTCCGATCCAGCAAATACCAATGGTTTTACCATGGTTGTTTTTGCCGAGCATGTGTTAGAAGTGGTTGCCGGCAAAGATGAGTTTGCTCTGCCTGGTTTCCATGATGCTACGCAAGCCGAATACGTGTTTGAACTGGAAGCAGAACTGAACGAAACGCGTTCGAACCTGCAGATGGCGGTTGAAGAAATGGAGACCACCAACGAAGAACTCCAATCCAGCAACGAAGAATTACTTTCGGCTAATGAAGAGCTGCAATCCAGCAATGAAGAATTGCAATCCCTCAATGAAGAACTTCATACCTTAAATACCGAGCATCAGCTTAAAATTAAGGAACTTATTGAGCTGAATGACGACCTGGACAACTATTTCAGGAGCACCGATATCGGGCAGGTATTTCTTGATGCCGGAATGGTTATCCGGAAATTTAATCCTGCGGCAATCAGTATGGTTAACCTGATTGAAGCCGATATTGGTCGTTCAATTGAACACATTTCGAATAATATTAAAGCCGAAAACCTTACCGGCGATATCAGAAAAGTATTATTAAACGCCCATATTATTGAAAAAGAGGTTCAGTTAAAGAACAATACCCGATGCCTGATGCGTATTATGCCTTATTTAAGGAAAGATAAGCGGGCAGATGGCGTGGTGATCTCTTTTGTGGATATTTCTAAAATTACCGAACTTAATAACATCATCAGTGGTGTTTTTAATGCCAGTTTAAACGGGATTTTAGCTTTCAGGGCAGTAAGGGATGCCAAACACTTTATTGTAGATTTCGAATGCAGCACTTATAACGACTCGGCGTTACATATTTTAAAGAAAAATAAAAACGAATTAACAGGTGCAAGGCTGGTTAAAATGATACCAGAACTTGCGGTGAGTAATCTTTTTAATAAATATGTTGGCGTAGTAGAGAATGGGAAAGTGCTCGAAACGGAACTTCAGTTTTCTAAAGAACAGTGGTGCCAGCTTATTGCGGTAAAAATGTCGGATGGTTTCGTAGCTACTTTGACTGATATCAGTCAGCAAAAACTTGCAGAGCAAAAACTGAAAAAAAATTATAACGAACTTTTAGGTGCACGCGAAAACCTGCGCCAGCTTAATGCCGAGCTGGAGTTAAAGGTAAAAGAGCGTACCATGAAACTCTCTGAAAGTGAAGAACGTTTTAATCTGGTTTCGCATGCCACCAACGATACCATCTGGGATTGGAATTTAGCCAATAATACCATGTGGCGGAGTGATAACTTTACCATTATGTTTGGTTATGCAAAAGATGCCCATACCGAGAATATTGCGTTTTGGTTTGATAAAATCCATCCGGACGACCGTGAACGTGTAAAAACCAGTGTTTACGACGCCGTTAACCATAACGAAACGCAGTGGACATCGCAGTATCGTTTACAAAAAGCCGATGGTAGTTACGCCACCTTGCTCGATCGTGGAAGCATTTTGTTAGACGATTTGAAAACCCCATACCGTATGGTAGGTTCTATCGTGGATATCTCAAAACTGGTAGATACTGAAGTAAGATTAAATTCGACAGAACGTAAATTCAGAAAGATTTTCGAATCCAATGTCATCGGAATCTTATTCAGTAATACCGAAACAGGTAGAATAGATGATGCAAATGATATTTTCTTAAAATTATTAGGTTATACAAGGGCTGATTTCGAAAACGGAAATATCGATTGGATGCACCTTACACCCGAAGCTTTTATGCCGATTAGCAAAATATCGGCAAAACTGTTAAAAGAAGAAGGTTTTTGTCCGCCATTCGAAAAGCAATACCTCAATAAAGCAGGTGTTCCTATTGATGTATTGGTTGGCTCTGCCTTACTCGATGAAGAGGTGCCAAATGGAGCTGTAACTTATGTAATCGATATCAGCAAACAGAAACATACCGAGAAAAAACGTGGGGAACTGCAAAAACTGATTAAAAAACAACAGGACGAGTTCAATAGTATTTTTAAAAATGCCCCTGCTTTAATTACTATTCGGAGGGGAAAAGGGCTTAAATATGAATTCGTGAACGAAGCCTTTAAAACTTTTGATGGTGGAACAGATTATATCGGTCGTTCAAGGATTGGGAATGGCTCTAAATTCGAATCCCCCGAACTGCTGGAAATTGAAAATCGGGTAATACAAACTGGCGAAACTTATGTCGCCAACGCTTACCGCATCGATCAGTTAAATAAAGCAACCGGTACATCTGTAGAAAAGTGGTTCGATATGATTTTAAACCCAGTGTTTTCTGATAAAGGTGTAATCGATGGAATTGCTTTCTTTGGTTTCGAGGTAACCGATTTAATGAAAGCACAACAGGCCACAAAAGAACTCATGCACCGTAAGGATGAATTTATGAGTATTGCCAGTCACGAGTTGAAAACACCCATCACCAGCATTAAAGGCTTTTTACAGTTCGCTTTGAGGATGGCTGAACAACAGAAGTTCGAAAAAATCCATGAATTTGTAGATAAAGCAAACCGGCAGATTGGAAAATTGACGGAACTGGTAGAAGATTTGCTTGATGTAACCAAGATACAGGCAGGGAAAATGACTTTTAACTTCTCTGATTTCAATATTGCCGGAGTAATTGAAGATGCTATTGATGGTTTACAGGAGAGCATGCACGGACATCGTATTGTACAGGAAATAACCGATGTAGAGGTACATGCCGATCGTAACCGGATTGAACAGGTATTGAGCAATTTTATCTCAAACGCCATTAAGTATTCGCCCGATGCTAATAAAATTGTGGTGCGTGCAAAAGCAGAAGGTAAACACTTGCTGGTTTCGGTGCAGGATTACGGTATTGGTATTCCTCAGGATAAATCGCAGTTTGTATTCGACCGCTTCTTTAGGGTAGAAGCCTCATCGCATAGTTTTTCGGGACTAGGCCTCGGCTTATATATCTCTGCCGAAATTGTAGAAAGGCATGGTGGCCAAATTGGCGTAAACAGTAAGGAAGGCGAAGGATCTGAATTTTGGTTTAGAATTCCATTGAAGGAAAAATAGTTGATCAGGCTTCTTTATATTAAGATTGTCATCCTTGAGGGATAATTTATGGTATAAAAATCAATATTTGTAAAAGGCAGATTTAGCGAATTGATAAGCCTTCAAAAATCGTCTCTGCCAGAAGGCTTTTAACCGACAGCCCGTCACGATTTTCCGGAAAGCAATCTTAAAACGATCGCATGTAGCGTGCGCTTTAAGATTGCTTTATTGTTCCTTCTCGCCATGGCGGCCATTCTATTGGAATCTGTCAATGATAGCCTGGTCGAAGGATCTTTTATCTCTTTTTTGAATTTTTAGCGTATGATAATCCAGACAAAGCAAACAAAATGTGCTTAATCATTGTATTTATAATTCCTCTAACACGGGAGTAATTGGAAATGGGGTAAACATGGATGTGGATACCCCTTTTCTGTTTGTACAACATTTAAATACTAAAACTGTTTAGTTCATTTTATTCAGTATCTTATTTTTTACTCTCTCAGGTTGTGTATTAATCTCAACTATTTTGGTGTAAGTGTGTTCTTTTACCATGGATGATAGGGCGAATTTAATATTAGGTATTGTTTTTTTGTTGGCGGGAGTTTTTGTATTCTATATTATTTTCAGGCCTGATAGGGAAAAGAGAAGATAGATTTTTATCATTAAGGTTAATCGTAATTATTCACTTCTTATTGTTTGACCATGAGAAGTGAAGATCATTAAGGTTTTATTGATAGAGGCAATTGGTTATTGAAAATTGATCCATTGGTTATTAATAATCCATCCTCCGTTTTCCATCTTACCCCTTCCATTTTTTTACCTGTCTCCGAACTTCAAACCCGACTATTTCCGTATTCTTGTAAGAAAAAATACAATGGAGAAACCGCTTATCAATATTACCTACTGCCCTAAATGTGGCTGGATGTTGCGTTCGGCCTACATGGCACAGGAAATTTTAACCACTTTTGTTGATGAAGTGAAAGGGGTGACCTTATTGCCAAGCGAGATTTCAGGTGTATTTACCATAACGATAAACGATAAATTGATATTCGATCGGAAACAGATGCAGCGATTTCCGGAGATTAAAGAATTAAAACAGCTTATCCGTGATGAGGTAAACCCATCAATGAATCTTGGTCATTCTGATCTGAAGCAACCGTAATACAGCTCATTACCTTAAAGCCAAAATCAGTTTCCCCGATTTTATCCTGAAATAATAAATTAAAGAGGTTTTGTGCTTTAAAATTTCAATACTTTTAATCGTACCAGAACTGCCGAATGTATCTGAGATAACATCGCCAACTTTTAGTTGCTCTAATCGATGTATAGGGGTTAATGCATCAATAAGTGTCATAAACAAAATTAAACCAGGAAAGATACTTTGGATAGCATTTTTGTGTCAATATAATATTTCACGTTTATGTGTAATAAAACATCATACACTTATATTCGCTAAGGGAATTGTTTTTAACAAAAAAAGCTGGACCATTTAATTGATCCAGCTTTTTATAGGTGTTATTTGTGCTTACTTCTGCACTTTAATTTCTGTTCTACGGTTTAAAATTCTGCCTTCGTCGGTATCATTCGGGCTGATTGGGTTTTTATCGCCATGACCAACAATGGTAAAGTTATCGCCTTTTAAACCTGCATTAACAAAGTAAGATTTTACTGAATTTGCACGGTCGATTGAAAGCGACATGTTGTGCTCTGGCGTTCCTTCAGCAGATGAATACCCATTCAGAATAAATTTAGTATCCGGCGATTTTTTCATTTCCGATACCGCTTTATCTAAAATTGCAAACGAAGAAGTTTTAAGTACGAACGAATTAAACTCGAACTGGATGTTATCTAAATTAAAATTTGGTTTTTCAACTGGAGCTGGTTTTTCTGGTTCAGGCTCAGGAGCTGGTTTTTTCTCTTCAACAGGTGGCGCTGGCTTCTCAACAGGTGCCGGAGCCGGTTTTGCTACCAGTTTTTTGGTTTTACAAGAGTACATAGTAAGCGTACCTAAAGCAATAAGCGTAGTAAACAGGAGATTTTTGGTAATGTTCATGTTTTAAAATTAATTTAAGTTTATTGTGTGTTTGTTGCCCAAACATACTAATAAATGATTATACGTATAACGGTGTTTTTTTTAAGAAGTTATATTTTGACAATTAATCATTCATGCTTTACCCGTAATTTTAATGTAGTTTCTGCCTAACTTATTTTAAATCAGCACCGTTTTAATGCGGTTTTCTTCAAACATATTTCCATCAATTTTCTTTATCTATTATAAAATATAGATATGGATCGTTTTAAAAACAAAGTAGCTTTAATTACCGGGAGCAGTCAGGGCATAGGTGCTGCATGTGCCTTAAGATTAGCAAAAGAAGGCTGTAATATTATTTTAAATGGACACAAATTTGATGAAAGAGGTGAAAAACTGATTGCGCAGATCGAAAAAATGGGACAAAAAGCCTCTTTTTTAGCTGCTGATTTAAGCAAGGCCAAAGAAGCTATTAAACTGGTAAACGATGCAGTTGCTGAGTTTGGACAGCTGGACATCCTGATTAATAATGCTGGCATAGAAAAAAAGGCCGATTTTTGGAAAGTAACAGAAGAAGATTATGATCTGGTAATGGATACCAACTTAAAAGGTGTTTTTTTCGGGACCCAGTCTTTCGTAAATTATTGCCGGGAGCATAAAATTGCAGGTACGGTAATTAACATGAGCTCCGTGCATGAAGAAATTGTATTCCCGCACTTTGCAGCTTATTGTGCTAGTAAAGGTGCGTTAAAAATGCTCACCAGAAACCTGGCCACAGAATTGGCTCCATTTAATATCCGGATTAATAATGTTGCCCCCGGAGCCGTTTCTACGCCAATTAACCAGGATTTGTTAAACAATAAGGAGCAGCTGGAAAAAGTGTTGCAAAATATTCCGTTAAGAAGAATGGGCAAAGTAGAGGATGTAGCCGCTGTGGTGGCTTTCCTGGCTTCTGATGATGCGGCCTATGTAACTGGTTCAACTTATTTTGTTGATGGAGGTTTAACCTATCATTACGAGGAACAATAGGTTAATGGGTTGTGCGACTGAGTTGTTTGTTTAATTCTACGGCCGCGCTGATTAATGCAAGATGCGTAAAGGCTTGGGGGAAATTACCCAGGTGTTCACCTTTTCTGCCCAGTTCTTCACTAAACAATAAAAGGTGATTGGAATAACCGATCATCTTTTCGAAGTTTTCTACCGCACGTTCCAGTTCTCCGCTTTTCGCCAATGCTTCGATAAACCAGAACGAACACATGTTAAAAGTGCCTTCTTCACCTTCAAGACCGTCAATTTTGGTCATGCCGTTTTTATAACGGTAAACCAACACATCCAGCAACAGCTCTTTGTCGATAACTTTCATGGTAGAAAGCCAACGCGGTTCTAATGGTGATATGAAATGTGTTAAGGGCATCAGCAAAGCGCTGGCATCTACATGTGTAGCACCTTTATACTGTACCCATGCGCCCAGTTTCCCGTTCCAGAAATGATGGTAAATATCTTCGTAAATTTCACTGCGGATCTTGTGCCACTCACTTTCGGGGTAGGGGAAAGATCGGTTTTCAGCAATTTTAATTGCCCTGTCCATCGCAACCCAACACATCAGACGCGTATGTAAAAATTCCTTTTTTTCGTTCCTGATCTCCCAGATGCCGTGATCGGGTTTTTTCCATTGTTTAATCACACACTGCACCTGCTTTTCAATTAAAGTCCAGAATTCGTAAGTAATCGGTTTGTGCGATTTGTTGTAAATATATACCGTGTCTATCAATTCGCCATAAATATCTATTTGTAACTGGCTTGCGGCTTCGTTGCCAATGCGCACAGGTTTCGAGGCACGGTAACCTTCAAACTGATTGGCTTCTACTTCTTTTATTTTTGCATTGCCATCAATCTGATACACCAACTGCAAATCCACTTTCTGGCAAAGGTTAAATATCCAGTCCATAAAGGCTGTAGCCTCCTCAAAAAAGCCAAGTGTTAAAAATGCATACATCGTAAAGGCCGCATCCCTGATCCAGGTGAAACGATAATCCCAGTTCCTGTTGCCGCCAATGGTTTCAGGCAGTCCGAAAGTTGGTGCCGCCACTACAGAGCCAAATTCGGCTGAGGTAAGCAATTTGAGCGTAATGACCGATCGCCTGATAATTTCATCATAACGGCCTTTATATGTAGTCTGGTTAATCCATTCCCGCCAGTAATCTACGGTTTTGCGGTAGCCATGTTTAATATAATGATCTAAATCAGCTGTTGGTTTGTCGTCTTCAATCATTTCGATGATGATGTGCGCCATTTCTGATTCCTGAAGCGTAAACTCGGCGTAACCTGTACGTTTTTCTATATGGAAAGGCACATCGGCCTTTAACCTGAGGCTAATTTTTTCAGTTTTGGAAAAAAATATCAATTCATCTTTTTCGTGTTTCACGGTGTGCTTACTTTCAGTATAACCAAAACTCGGTACACAAAACACCTTAAAAGTAATATCGCCCCTAATGGATTTAATTTGTCGTACAATGGCGCTGGGGAAATCGGTTTCCTTTGATAGGGGCATGTAATCGGTCAGTTCTGCAATGCCCTGTTCGGCAAAAAAACGGGTAAGCAGCACCGCTGTGCCTGGTAGATAAAGCTGTTTGCTGGTACAGTTTTCCAATTGAGGCTCTACAGAAAAATAACCGCCTTTTTCAGAGTCGAGCATGGAGGCAAAAACAGTGGGCGAATCAAACCTTGGTGCGCACAAAAAATCAATCGACCCCTGGAGCGAAACCAATGCAACGGTTTTCAGGTTGCCGATAACGCCATAGTTTTCTATAGGCTGAAAAGGTCTTTTTTTGTGCTTTGCCATATTTAAGGTATCAATTACCTAAGCAAAGGAATAATGATTCGCTTTTGTTTTACCTTTTACAGCGCAATTAGAAGTATAAACCTAAAAATGGACTAAACTTTTAAATTTGGCATCAGGTTTAAGAAAGCCTGCGCATTGGCGGCATATTTCTTTTTGTCGAGTTTGAAATAAAATGCTCCTTTTTTCGAACCCGTTCTATCTTTTTCGGCCAGTTTAATCAGCAATCCTGTTGAAGTAATCTTCCTGCTGAAATTCCTGGTGTCAATTTTAGTATCGTTTACTTCTTCAAAAAGGATATGTAATTGCGGAATGGTAAATTTTTTAGGTAACATTTCGAACAAAATAGGATGGAGGGCTGCTTTGTACCTCAGCTTTTTCCGTGCATCTGCAACCATCTGGTTATGATCAAAAATAAGTTTGGGCCTTTCGTTAATCAAAAACCATTCTGCCTCATAATCGTCGTTTAATTGTGCTTCATATTTATGAATATCAATTAGGGCAAAATAACCAACTGAAAGCGTGCGCTCTATCGGATCGCGCTTTGGCTCCCCGTAAATCTGCATCTGCTCCAGGTAAACACCTTCTAATCCCGTCATTTTTTTTAGCACCCTGTTTGCGGCATCATCCGGACTTTCGTCAGCCCCAACAAAACCGCCCATCAAACTCCATTTATTTATTTCGGGCTCTAAACCCCGTTTAACCAATAGAATTTTAAGGTGCTCGCCATCAAATCCAAATACGATACAATCAACAGCAACAAGGTAATGCGGCTGTCCCGAATATTCAATCATTTTTTTTCAGAGGTTTTAATGGCTTAATATGTTCAATTTTTCACGAATATAAAAATTATTATTAATTGTCGTTTTGACAATTAATAATAATTTTATAATTTGGCAGCTTAGATCGGTGAAGTAAAGTAGCTTCCTTTTTCTAACCAATTGAAAATATAAGATGAACCAGACATTCGAACTCGACAATAATCCGCACACCAGGTTAAATATATTAACCGGAGAATGGGTTTTAGTTTCACCCCACCGTACTAAAAGGCCCTGGCAGGGTAAGGTTGAAGAGGTAACACCAGATAACCGCCCTGAATACGATCCTAAATGTTATTTATGCCCCGGCAATGGCAGGGCAGATGGCGATACCAACCCGGATTATACCGAAAGTTTTGTTTTTAACAACGATTTTGCCGCTTTGCTGGAAGATACTCCTGCCGGTAATATGAACGAAAACGATTTATTGGTAGCCAATAATCAGCGCGGACTTTGCAAAGTCATCAGTTTTAGTCCAAAACATAACCTTACCCTTCCTGAAATGAGTGTAGAAGCCATCACGGCCGTGGTTAATGTTTGGCAGGACGAATTTAACAGCCTGGCCGAAAACGACTGGATTAAATACATTCAGATTTTTGAAAACAAAGGTGAAATCATGGGTTGCAGCAATCCGCATCCTCATGGCCAGATCTGGTCGCAGGGTGATATTCCTTTAGAAATTGCCAAAGAAACCGAGCGTCAGAAAACTTATTATGCCATCCACAGAAGAAGTTTATTGGCCGATTATTTAAAACTGGAATTGAAAAAAAATGAACGTATCGTATTTGAAAACGATCATTTTGTGGTGTTGGTTCCTTTCTGGGCAGTTTGGCCTTACGAAACCATGATCGTCAGTAAACGACATGTAAACAGCATTAAATTGTTTAGCGAAGCGGAAAAGAAATCGTTGGCTGAGGCTATTAAAGTGTTAACAACCAAATACGATAACCTCTTCGAAACTTCGTTTCCGTACTCAGCAGGGATGCACCAAACACCTGTAAATAATGGTTATTATCCTGAATGGCACTGGCACATGCATTTTTATCCACCCTTGCTACGTTCGGCAACAGTTAAAAAATTCATGGTGGGTTACGAGATGCTGGCCAATCCTCAGCGCGATATTACACCTGAATTTGCCGCAAACCGTTTAAAGGAAATGTCGGCAATACACTATAAAAACAGCAAAAGCGAAGACTAAAATTTTGATCATGAATCCACAACATTTAAAAAATACATTTAAAAAACTTTTCAATGCCGAGCCGCTTTTAGTCCGCTCACCTGGAAGGATCAACATTATCGGCGAGCATACCGATTACAATGGTGGTTTTGTAATGCCCGCTGCTATTG
The DNA here is from genome assembly GCF_032678605.1 of Pedobacter miscanthi. Taxonomy (GTDB): domain Bacteria; phylum Bacteroidota; class Bacteroidia; order Sphingobacteriales; family Sphingobacteriaceae; genus Pedobacter; species Pedobacter miscanthi_A. Next base: position 62,390 of record NZ_JAVTSU010000023.1, on the reverse strand, counting down.
ATAAGGCCATTTACGTAGCCATAGCTAAAAGAGCGGATGATGAGATTCATTTATTTTCAGAAAGCTACCAGCAATTTGATTTTTCATCTGTTAAAAACCTGAAAAAATCAGAAAACAGCTGGGCCAATTATATTTTAGGCGTAGCCGACCAATTAAAGGAAAGAGGTTATAAACTTGGTGGTTTTAATTTTTATATTGATGGCGATGTGCCCTTGGGCGCTGGTTTATCATCTTCAGCTGCGGTAGAGTGTGCCACAGGTTTTGCACTCGACCAGCTTTTCTCCCTTTCTGTTCCTCAAATGGATATTGCCTTAATTGCACAAAAGGCTGAGCAAACATTTGCCGGTGTTAATTGTGGCATTATGGATCAGTTTGCCTCTGTATTTGGGAAAAAAGACCAGGCCATCATGCTCGATTGCAGATCAATGGAGTATAATTATATTCCTTTAAAACTGGATGGCTATAAACTGTTGCTTTTAAATACCAATGTAAAGCACGCACTGGCCGATTCGGCCTACAATAAAAGGAGGGCGCAGTGTGAGCAGGGCGTTGCCTGGGTAAAGGCATACCATCCAGAAGTAAACACCCTGCGTGATGTGGATTTAAACATGCTTGAAACTTACGTTAAGCCAAAAGATGCAGAAGTGTATAATAAATGCCGTTTCGTGGTAGAAGAAATCAGCCGGTTGTTAAGCGCAGCAGCGCAATTAAAAGATGGTAACCTGGAGGCCTTGGGGAAATTGATGTTTGAAACACATGAAGGTTTAAGCAAAGATTATGAAGTAAGTTGTAAAGAACTTGATTTCTTAGTTGAAGCCGTTAAACCGCTTGATTTCGTTTTAGGAGGTAGAATGATGGGTGGTGGTTTTGGTGGTTGCACCATCAATATCGTTAAAGAAGAAAAAATTGCCGATCTCGTTGAAGAACTTTCCTCAAAATATTTACTGGAGTTTGGATTAAAGCTAGACAGCTATACTGTACAAACCGATAACGGAACCAGTATATACAATTAAATAAAATTACCTCAGGATACTAACCAAGATAAATCAATGAAGAACAATTTATTAGACACGAAGGATTACATTGTATTTGCAATTTACTTCGTTATTGTAGCGGCTTATGGGCTCTATATTTACAACAAGAAAAAATCAGAATCAACAGGTTCTAAAGATTATTTTCTTGCTGAAGGCTCTTTAACCTGGTGGGCCATAGGTGCATCATTAATTGCCTCAAATATTTCTGCTGAGCAATTTATCGGGATGAGCGGCTCTGGTTTTAAAATGGGTTTGGCCATTGCAACCTACGAATGGATGGGGGCGGCAACCTTAGTGGTAGTAGCGGTTTTCTTTATCCCGGTTTATTTAAAAAATAAAATTGCCACCATGCCGCAATTCCTGCACCAGCGGTATAATGGTACCGTAGCTATGATTATGGCGGTATTCTGGTTGTTGTTGTACGTAGTGGTTAATTTAACATCAATACTTTATTTAGGAGCTTTGGCGGTAAGTAGTATTTCAGGTTTCGATCTGCGTTTCTGTATGTATGCCATTGCCATTTTTGCCATTATCATTACTCTTGGCGGGATGAAAGTAATTGGATATACTGATGTAATCCAAGTATTTTTCCTAATTCTGGGCGGTTTAGCAACTACATATTTAGCTTTAAACCTGGTTTCTACCCATTACGGTACAAGCGGCGTTTTTGAGGGTTATAGCTTAATGACTTCAAAAGCCTCTGAGCATTTCCATATGATTTTAAAGCCTGATAATGAAAATTACATCGATTTACCTGGTTTAAGTGTATTGGTAGGTGGAATGTGGATTGTAAATTTGAACTATTGGGGTTGTAACCAATACATCACTCAACGTGCCTTAGGCGCTAATTTAGAAACCGCCCGTGGAGGGATTCTTTTCGCAGCTTTTTTAAAATTATTAATGCCGATTATCGTGGTATTACCTGGTATTGCAGCTTACGTTTTATATAAAGACGGTGCTTTCCAGTCTGAAATGATCCAGGGTGGGTCGGTAAACCCTGATCGTGCGTATCCGGTATTATTAAACTTGCTTCCTGCAGGCTTAAAAGGGCTTTCTTTTGCTGCGTTAACCGCTGCGGTTGTGGCTTCATTAGCAGGTAAAGCAAATAGTATTGCAACCATTTTTACCCTGGATATTTATAAAAAAGTATTAAATGTTGATGCCTCTGAGAAAAACCTGGTAACAACAGGTAAAATTTCAATTGTTGTGGCCATGATCCTTGGGGTGGTAATTGCACCATTTCTGGGGATTGATAAAAAAGGTGGGTTTCAATACATTCAGGAATATACCGGTTTTGTATCACCTGGTATTTTTGCCATGTTTATCCTTGGTTTCTTTTGGAAAAGAACAACTTCAGGTGCTGCTTTATTTGCTACCATTGGTGGCTTTGGCCTGTCGATTTTACTTAAATTCTTACCTAACCTTACCGATCTTTCGTGGTTATCCGGAATGGGGTTCTCTGTAAAAAATGCGGCAGGGGTTTATGAAATTCCATTTTTAGATCGTATGGGCTTTGTATTTGTATTTTGTATTGCCGGTATGGTCATCATCAGTTTATTAAGTAATAAAGCTAAGGCAGAAGCAAAAGGGCTTGCCATTGATGCTAAAATGTTCAAAACATCAACCAGTTTTGCTGTTGGTGCATTATTAATTATTGGATTATTGGTTGCGCTTTACAGCGTATATTGGTAATTCAATAATCTTTTGCTTTGACAATCTTCTGTGTAGCATGCCGGTAAGATTGTCAAAGTTTTTTAACCACCTTAATTTCTTAATGATAAATGAAATTAGTCCGAAAGTCAGGTGTCCGAGGTCCGAAGTTTAGGGTGTAAAAACCCAGCTCTGTGTGCTCTGTGATCTTTTCTCTGTGAACTCGGTGGTTATATGGCGGAAAATGGAATTAGTCCGAAAGTCAGGTGTCCGAGGTCCGAAGTTCAGGGGGTAAAAAAACCAGCTCTGTGTGCTCTGAGATCTTTTCTCTGTGAACTCGGTGGTTAAATAGTAGAAAATAGAATTAATTAACCATTCAGCTTTGCGAATTTCTTTCTGCGCCCTTTGCGGTTAAAAATACAAAACTATCCTTCATCCTCCGTAGCCAATTTCTTTACCAGCCATGGTAGAGTAAGTCCTTGCCCGATAAGCGTAAAAAGTACCACCACTACAGCTATAAAAATGATAGCATTGCGCTGCGGAAAAGCACTTCCATCTGCTAAAGTTGCCGGCAGTCCAATCGCAATTGCCAATGACACAATCCCCCTCATGCCCGACCAGCTGATAATCAAGCTGTTTTTAAAATCTAACAGTGCATCTTCAGTAATCCTGTGTTTACCTTTCTGAAAAGCCTTCTGTAGGTTCGATCGCTGTAAAAAAACACGCGCCATTCTCAGCAATAAAGCCACTATGGTAATCACAAACGAATAACCAATATAAGGCAAAATATCAGCGCTGTTAATGTTTTTATATACATATGGAAACTGTAGTCCGATTAAAATAAAAATCAATCCGTTTAATAAAAAGATTACAATATCCCAGATGTTTTTCGATTGGTTTTTAAGTCTTTCCGGAAATACCTGGTGGCTAAACCTCGAAATGCCCAAACCCAACATCACTACCGCAATTACACCAGAAACATGTATTTGCTCGGCAATTAAATACGTAACAAAAGGCATCAGTAACATAAAACTAATGGTAGCCAATGGATTATCCTGAATTTTTTTAAGAATAAAAGCTAAAATCCTCGACATTACCATGCCCACGAGGAAACCTCCGGCCATTAAAACGGCAAAATCTAACGATGCTTTCCAAAACACAAAAGCAGTTCCGGTTACAGCAGCTACAGCGAAACGATAGGCTACTAGCGCAGAAGCATCATTAACCAAACTCTCGCCCTCTAAAATGGTATTGGTTTTATGCGATAAACCCAATCCTTTAGTAATACTCATGGCAGCAACCGCATCGGTAGCAGAAAGAATTGCACCCAATACAAAAGAGATGGGCCAGCTCATCCCGGGAATCATATAATGAGCCACCACCGCAATACCTATAGCAGTAATAAAAACAAGCGATATTGCTAGGGTGAGTATGGTATTAATATTGGTTTTAAACTGTTTGAAAGAGATATTAAAAGCAGCATCATAAAGCAGTGGAGGTAAAAAAATCAGAAAAATTATCTCCGGATTAATATCAATCGGTGGCAAAGAAGGTATAAACCCAACGGCTATACCTGCAATAATTAATAAAACAGGATAGGGAATTTTAATGTGGTCGGCAATTGACGATAAACCGATCATTACCGCTAAAATGAATATTACAATAGCATAATTTTCCATATTTGTTTATGTCGATTGTTTTAAATGAGTATCAGAACAAAAGCCACAAAATATAGGTTTGCCATCAGATTACAAAGTTTATCCTTAAAATAATCCAGATAAAAAGAAATTTTTAAAGCATAATAAGCAGCTGAGAATCGTTATTGCAAAGCAAATTAGATTTTAAAACAAAAATTACCGCTGTAACCTCGGTCTCTTACTTTTAAAAGGCTGATTGGTTTTTGGTTTAGGCGCTTTGGAAGTATCTTCTTCTGATATCTTTACCGTAATCACATTGCCCTTAAAAGTTTCGTCATTTAAGGTCGATACAATGTTTTTGGCATCAGGCAAACTGTATATTTCTAAAAAAGCATAACCCTTACACTTGCCCGTAGCCCTGTCGCGCACAATTTTAATTGTTTCTACCCTGCCGTGAAGACTAACCAGTATTGCCAAATCCATTTCTTGGATGTTGTCGGGAAGGCCGCCTATAAAAATCTTAACCATTAATTCAGTATTTGAGAGAACGTCCGGCAAATTCGATCTTGAACCCAGAGCTGTTCTTTTAGACCTGCAAAATAAGCAAAATGATGTTCTTACCCAAACAATTAAAAGAATTTTGCCACATTTTTAATATTAATTTGCGAAGTGCTGATATATGTGTTGATGTTGACCTGTAGAAAATGTAAATTCGCTTTCTAATCATCAAAAAAGGTTAAATATGAGCATCCAAAGGTTAAAATCTTTATTCCTGGCCGCATTACTGCTATTCAGTTTCCAATTTTTGCAAGCTAAAATTTTATTACCGTCTGTTTTTAGTAACAACATGGTTTTGCAGCAAAAAACAAGCGCTGCCATTTGGGGCAAAGCCACTGCAGGTAAAGCCGTTAAAATTACGGTTTCATGGAATAAAATTAATTATGGCGCCATTGCAGATGCAACTGGCAGTTGGAAAATTAAAGTTGCAACACCAGGTTATGGCGGGCCATATACCATCACCATTTCTGATGGGGAGTTATTGGTACTGAGTAATGTTCTCATCGGCGATGTATGGATTTGTTCCGGCCAGTCAAACATGGAAATGCCACTCGCCGGATGGGGCAAAATCAACAATTATGAAAAGGAAATTGCCGATGCTAAATTTCCAGAGATCCGTATATTACAGGCTGAACATATTACCAGTAATCTTCCGCTCAGCGATGCCAAAGTAAGCAACGATGGCTGGCAGGAATGTAGCCCGAAATATATTGCAGAATTTTCTTCAACAGCTTATTTCTTTGCCCGCGAAGTCTATCAAAAAACAAAAATTCCAATCGGTTTGATCCACACTTCATGGGGAGGAACCATTGCAGAAGCCTGGACAAGCGCCGAATCACTCAAAAAAATGACCGATTTTTCTGCTGCAGTTGATAAAATTCAGCAGGCTGCTAAAAATCCTTCAACAGCTTCTTATGATGAAAAATTACAGAACTGGGTTAAAATGACCACCGAAAAAGATTCTGCTTATCAAACAAGCAAAGCTGGGTGGGCTACAGCAGAAACTGCCGGCTGGAAAAGCATGACTTTACCAACTTTGTGGGAAGATGCCACACTTAAAAACTTCGACGGTATTGTGTGGTTCAGCAAAAAAGTTACGGTTCCTGAAAATTGGAAAATGAATGGTGTAAAACTTAACCTGGGTACCATAGATGATAACGATATTACTTATGTAAATGGCGTAAAGGTTGGCGAAACCGTTGGTTATAACGTTGGCAGATCTTATGCTATACCAACAGATTTACTTAAACCAGGCGAAAATATCATCACTGTGCGTGTTTTTGACAGCGGTGGTGGCGGGGGCATTTATGGCGAGGCCAAAGATTTAAATTTAAACAATAATGCCGCAGAGAAAATTTCGCTTACCGGCGACTGGAAATATAAAGTTGGATTGAATTTTAATAAAATCGGTGCAAAACCTTACGAAGAAAGTGGTCCTAACCGCGCTACAGTTTTATACAATGCCATGATTCATCCTTTTATCCAGTTCTCTATCAAAGGAGCCATTTGGTATCAGGGAGAAAGCAATGCCGATAGGGCGTATCAATACCGTGAGTTATTCCCGGTAATGATTAAAGATTGGCGCCAAAAATGGGGGCAGGGCGATTTTCCATTCTATTTTGTACAGCTGGCCAATTTTATGCAGGTAGATAATACCCCGGTTGAATCGGCCTGGGCAGAACTTAGAGAAGCCCAGCAAAAAACACTGGCTTTACCTAATACCGGTATGGCTACCATTATAGATATAGGCGATGCCAAAGATATCCATCCCAAAAATAAACAGGAAGTAGGAAAAAGGCTGGGATTAATTGCGCTGGCTAAAACTTATGGCCAAAAAAATAATTATTCAGGTCCGGTTTATCAATCGGCTAAGGTTGAAGGAAAACAGATTCGTTTAACATTTGGCAATACCGAAAATGGATTAAAAGCCTCAAAGGGAGAAATACTTACTGGTTTTGCCATTGCTGGCGCAGATAAGAAATTTCATTGGGCAAAGGCCGCTATCCAGGGTAACCAGGTTATTGTTAGTAGCGATGAGGTCGCAAATCCTATTGCTGTGCGCTATGCCTGGGGCAATAATCCTGTTGCCAATCTGGTTACTAACGATGGTCTTCCGGCATCACCATTCAGAACTGATACCTGGCAAGGCATTACTTTCGGAAAAAAATAATTTTTATTAACACCTTTTCTAATGGAAGGGTTGTATAATACATATAGATTTGTCATCCCGTGATTGTATGCCATAAATGGTCGTTCCTCTTCGCAATGACAGCCACTCTATAAGAGGCTATCAGTAACAGATTTAGAAAATCGATCGTCATTCCCACGCAGGCCTATCGTGTGGACACATCTTTTTTAAATTTTTGTGGCGTTATGCTAGCTTGCTTTGAAATAACCCGGCCCTAACCGAAGAACTCCGTCAATCCCAAGTGGCGGAAGGATCAAAAAAACAGTTTCACAATAAGAGAACTTGCGCTACCAAACCTGAAACGCAGTGGTTTTGTGAAAATATCACTCAAACTTTCATTGAGCAGAAACGAGCAAAACAATTGCCGCTTGTTTTTTTGATGAGCGTGGGATGGTGAGAAGCCACATTGCCGGATTGACAAAGCGCTTTGGGTAATTGGCGCCCCAAAATGCGCAGCATTCTTGAGCACCATTAAAAACAACATTAACTGTGAAAAACTACCTTGCAGCCGCGGCATAGAGCGGGAAAAGAATCTTTATAATTAATTGTGTCCACACGATAGGCGCAGGCGGGAACCACGAAGTGCTCAGCGAAGCTAATCTTAATGCAACCTGCAAACCCTAGCAAGGCATTACGGTTCCCAATCAAGTTGGGAATGACGAAACTACAAATGCTATCATCAATACTCCGATGCATTTGAAAAATTGATTCTATCGGTTGGTGTCTCACCGACCGAAAATGTAAAAACTTCGACTTTGCCAATATTTCTAATAAAATGGTCGTCAAAAGCCTTCTCGCAATCAGTATCTACAGCAGGCTATCGGCATAATAAAAATCACCTATCACCTATAATTTTTACATATCAAATTATGCTTCAGGGTGACCATGCTTTCTTAATGATTTAATGTAAATATTTGATTGTTAGTCTGTTGTTTGGTGTTTATCGATATTTACTAAATCGTTTTATTATTCGTTCATATTTGTTAGTTTTATAAAAATAAAGATCTAACCAATAATCCCTTTATGAAGAGAATAGTAACGCCAATTTGTTTCTTGGTTTCCAGTTTAGCGATCCAAAATTTACAAGCCCAAAGTTTAACCGAATTTAATAAATCACCATTAAAACAACAGGTTTATGTGCAGTTGCCACTTGGCAGCATCAAAGCTAAAGGATGGTTATTAAAACAGCTAGAGCAACAACGCGATGGGGCAACAGGAATGGCAGAAGAGCTGTATCCTGAAAAAGATAACCTGGGCAAAAATACCGATTGGCTTGGTGGAGATGGAAATGGATGGGAGCGTGTACCTTATTACGTTAAAGGTTTAGTGGCTTTAGCCTATACGTTGGATGATGCCCCACTTAAAGCTAAGGCACAAAAATACATCGACTGGACATTAAATAATCAACAACCTAATGGCTTATTTGGTCCTCCAAAAATGAAAGACTGGTGGCCACGCATGCCCATGATGTACGCTTTGCAAAGTTATTTCGAAGCTACAAACGATAAAAGAGTAATTCCGTTCCTTTCCAAATACTTTAAATATGAACTGGCCAATCTCGATGCCGATCCTTTAAAAGAGTGGGGCAAATCAAGAGCTGCCGACAATATGGAAATTGCGATCTGGCTCTACAACAAAACAGGAGATCAGGACTTGTTAAAACTGGTCGAAAAATTAAAACAACAAGCCTATCCATGGATTGATATCTACACCAATAACGGATTTTATTTTTACGGCGATGATTTTCAACCAAAGCACATGGTTAATGTGGCCCAGGCCTTAAAATTTCCTGTCGTTTATGCACAGCTGAATGATCAGCCTGCCAATCTCGACGCACTTCAAAAAGGAATTCAGCACATTATGCACGATCATGGTCAGCCGGAAGGTTTAGGGTCCGGAACGGAATTTCTTGCAGGCACCAGCAGTATAGAAGGGGTAGAAACCTGCACCGTGGTAGAGTGGATGCAAAGTTTAGAAACTGCTGCTAAAGTAATCCACGAGGCTAAAATTGGCGATCAGCTTGAAAAAGTGGCATTTAATGCCTTGCCCGCTCAATTTAGCAGGGATTTTAAAAACCATTCTTACTATACTCTGCCTAATCAGGTACAGAGTGTACATGGCGAGCATGGTTTTAATCAGGATTATGGTTCTGGCATTGTTTCAAGTCCATATTCGGGTTATGGTTGTTGCCGCTATAATATGCACATGGGTTGGCCTTATTTCGTAAAAAGCAGTGCAGTGGCTACGCCAGATCATGGTATTGCCATAATTACTTATGGGCCCATGGAAATAGAAACTTTTGTAGCCGGAAACAAAAAGATAAAAATTACCGAAGAAACCAATTATCCTTTCGAAGAGCAGATTAAATTAAAAATAGAAATTGCAGCTTCAGCTTCGTTCCCATTGATATTGAGAATTCCGTCCTGGAGTATTAAACCAACGGTAAAATTAAATGGAGAGGTGTTGAATGATGTAAAAACAGGAGCAATGTTTAAGATCACCCGTGAATGGAAAAATAACGATCAATTGGAGCTTAACTTCCCGATGCAGATCGCTACCCAGAGCCAGGTAAACAATTCAGTAAGCATAACACGCGGGCCTATTGTTTACGCATTGGAGATTGAAGCCGAAAATAAAGTTACCAAAACACATCCGGTTGCTGGTTTTACCGATTATGAAATCCGTCCTGCATCACCTTGGAATTATGGTTTGTCCCTAGGTAAAGGGAATTTAAACAGTATTGTGAAAGTCGTAAAATCTGCCATGCCTCAAAATCCTTTTATTGCAGCACAATCTCCTGTAAAATTGAAAATTCAGGGTAGAAAGATCCCGTCATGGGGTTTAGGATATAATAAAGTAACGGCTTTTGATGTACCTTTCAGTCCGGTCGCTTCAACAGAAAAGGAGGAAGAAATAACATTAGTGCCTTATGGATCAGAAAATATCAGGTTAAGTTGTTTTCCTGTAATAGGGCAGCCTAAAAAAACAAATAAAAGTCTTGTCGAAAACTTTGACAAAGGAATGGCTGCCGATTGGGTTTTTTACGGAGGCGGCTGGTTCTGGAAAGAAGGACAAATTAATTCAGCCTCAAACGCTGGTTCTGGTGGTTATGGCATCAATGGCGCTAAATATGTTGCCAATGGAACCGATTTTAAAGATTTCACTTATCAGGCCGATGTAAAAATTAATACGGCTGGCGATGCAGGTTTAATGTTCAGGGTATCCAATCCTGCAATCGGACCTGATGCTTACGAAGGTTATTACGTAGGCCTTAACCAGGTTGACGGAACTGTGTTGTTGGGCAAAGCAAGCGATCAAAAATGGATGGTTTTAAGTTCAGCAAAATATCCTGTTGAAATGAACAAAATGTACACCATAAAAATTGTTGCAAGAGGAGATAAATTTGATATTTTTATAAACGGATCAGCAAAAGCCATTCTTTCTGTAACAGATAGCCAATATCAATCTGGTAGCATAGGATTAAGGGCATATAAAGCACTCGCCAGCTTCGATTCAGTAAAGATTAACGCTTTTTAACATCAGTTAAAGCAGGTATTAAACTTTACGGCAGGAAATTTGTTAACCCATTAGCAATAAAAAAAATAAAATTATGAAATTTTACAGATCAATCCCTATAATGCTCTTTGGTCTTGCGCTTGCCACCGGTTGTGTAAGCAATAAAAAGTATACTGAACTGCAGGATACTTATGCAAAACTGAGAGAAAGAAACCAGGAACTAAGCAATAAATACCAGGATAGCCAACGCGAACTGAGCGGAAGCACCAGCCGGGTAAAAAGTTTAGAAGAACAGATTTCATCCGAAAGGGCTAACGTTACTGCCTTACAAGATGCCCTGAACAAATGTTTAAACTCAAGTAACCAGGGTAATGTTAATATTTCAAAGCTGGTTGATGAAATTAACAGTTCAAACAAATACATTAAACAACTGGTAAATGCCAAAAATAAAAGTGATTCACTTAACATGGTGTTAACCAATAATTTAACCCGATCTTTAAGCCGGGAAGAACTTGGTGATGTTGATGTGCAGGTACTTAAAGGTGTAGTTTACATTTCGTTGGCTGATAACATGTTGTATAAATCAGGCAGTTACGAAGTTTCTGATAAAGCTGGCGAAACCTTAAGTAAAATTGCTAAAATCATCAAAGATTACGATACCTACGATGTATTGATTGAAGGTAATACCGATAACGTGCCGATTACGCAAACCAATATCCGTAACAACTGGGATTTAAGTGCTTTACGTGCTTCATCAGTGGTGCAGGTGCTTCAAACCAAATACGCCGTTGATCCTAAGCGTTTAACAGCAGGTGGCCGTGGCGAGTATAACCCGATTGCAGATAATACAACTGCTGGTGGGAAAACCAAAAACAGACGTACACAAATTATCATTACGCCTAAGTTAGATCAGTTTATGGATCTGATTGGAAAAGCGCCTGAACAGTCGCAAAAATAAAAATATTATAACAATGGTGTTAAAGGCCGGAATTAATTTTTCGGCCTTTTTTTTATTTGTGATGATTTTCCGCTCTTAGCTGGCGTTTTAAAATATATCCCGATAACTATAATTCTATGACGGTTTTAGTTATTTATAAATGTATATTTGATTATATCAGTAATCTAATTACTATTCTTTTCTCTCACTGATGTACCATTACGGTATTCTCTAATCTTTTTATTTAGAAGAGTATTTCTTATTCCAGTCACCGAATTGTTTATGCAATGATGATTGGTCTTATTCAAATATAAATAATTAAGATTCATGAGTAGGGACAAAAAGAAAGAGGCCAGTGTAAACAAAAAAGCACCCTCAGATTATCAGTCGGGAAAAGGTAAATCAGCAAAAACTGAAATTGATCTATTCGCCAAAAAAACAGGTAAAAATGGCCAATAACGATCAAAAAGTTCAGGCAAAGGTTTTTTTGTACGAACTGAACAATACCCGGCACGAATATGGTTTTACCGTAAATGAAGAGTGGACACTAGATTTGGCAACGAATGCGCAAAGAAAGGATCTGGAGAATAAATTTTATCCCATTTTATCATTAACTGTGGTACCAGAAAATATTATGGGCATGCTTGATCTTTTAGAAGGACAGCTTGGAAATGCGGTTAGCCATATCAAAAATAGCCTTGAAAATAAGAAAATTTCAAAAGAGAATACCAATTTATTGGCTTATTGTGTTGCCAGATTGAAACATTAGCAATCATAGCAGATAAAAGGTAAAGTGCTTTAAAACAATGTTGTTAATTTAAAATATAAGTATTGTCAACCTGAGCCTTCTATTAAAAGCAGAAGGCCCAGGTTGACAATTTTTTCTGTTTTCTCCTTAATTTCATTATGTGACGTGTAAATGAAACCACTCTATTTATAAGGAAATCAACATTTATTCGGCTGCTGCCTCCTCATTTATAAAACTTTCGGCAACCTTTGTTAAAGCAATATCGGTCGCTTTTTCATTCTCTAATGTTTTTGCTAACAAATCAGCAACTTCATTATGTCCCATGTTTTCAGCAAAAACTTTTAAAGTTCCGTAGGTCGCAATTTCATAGTGTTCTACTTTTTGTGCTGCCAAAATTAATCCTGCATCGCGGATCATGGTACCTTTGTCGGTTTCTTCAATAATACCATTTGCTTCTTCCAGTAAACCTGCCATCGCATCACATTTTTTAGCCACTGCTTTCTCATCCAGCAATGAAAAAATCTTTTCTAATGTTTCAATATGGGTTTCAGTTTCTGCCGTATGTTTATCAAAAGCATCGGCAAGTTCGTTACTTGTTGCTGCTTTTTTCATTTTAGGTAAAGCTTTTACAAGGTGTTTCTCCGCCCAATAAATGTCTTTCAACTCATCAACAAAAAACTTATGGAATTCTGAATTTTCCATTTTACCCGTTTTGTTGTTAGCTGTTGTTTTTAATCCTACCGGTGATGTAGTTTTTTTAACTGTTTTTGTTGTAGTTGCCATAGGTGTAATTCTTTATTTTGTACATAAAGAACCATCCCTTTAAACAAAAGGTTTAAACAATCTCAAAAACATTAAACAAATTTTGATTTTAGCAAAATCAGGAAATACTGATCGTTTTCTTCTGTTGGTTTAAATAAGCCGTAATTTGATTTAGTGTAATACACCTGGTAGCCCTTACAGCCGATTTTAATACCTCCGAACTTACTCCTAGTCGGTTTGCCCAATAGTTACGGTCGGTTTCTTCAGATAATAGAATGATTTCTTCTTTATTGCCTGTGGTTGGATGGAGATTTTTCATAGATGGATGATTGATTCATAGTAACAATTACAAGCTCGTTTTGTTTGATGAAAATAATGTTTTTTATTTGAAATAACAAGCTGTAAAGCAGTGTGTTGAGTGGTTTTGCCTTGGGCGACTATATTTTTTATCCCTTTATCATGGTAAAATCAAACCTTCTTTAATGCCAAAATGAATGTTTTCAAATGTTTAACGAATAACTAAAAACTTTTTTTTGCAGAAATGATCATTATAAATGATTAGCTACTATAAATTAGATATATTACCTTAAAGAATTAAAAGAAAACGTTTTAGTATAGCTTTTGGTTGTGCATATATTCGTTATTATGTATTTTTAATTATACGTTTTTTGCTTATAATTGTCGGATTTCTTTATAAATATTTATGACTGATAAAAGGAGGGGAGAGGTTATTCAGATCGATAATGAACAAGGCATTGGAATCATAATAGATGAAAATGGTCAGGATATTCATTATAGGCTAGACACGATACCCAATGATATTGAACTAAATTCGAAGGTAACCTTTGAGATACAATTAACTGCACAAGGCCTTTCGGCCATGAATATCGAAGTAGAAAATGAGAAAATTCTGGTCCGGTCTGTATAAATGGTAACGCTTATGATTAATCAGGAGTAGGCAGGCTGAAATAAAAAGTAGAACCTTCTCCGAATTTACTTTCTGCCCATATTCTTCCCTGGTGTCTTTCAACTACTTCGGCGCAGATATATAAGCCAACGCCAAAACCAGCAATGGTTTGCGTAACTGAACTCTCTACGCGGAAAAACCGGTCGAAAAGTTTTGGAATATCACTTTCCTTAATCCCGATCCCTTCATCTTCTACACTTACCACGAGTTCACCTTTTCCTTTTCTACATTTTATGGCAATTAATGACTCTTTTTTTGAGTATTTTGCTGCATTGCTGATCAGGTTGTTTACCACATTGCCGATTTTTTCCCGATCAGCATTTAAAATCTGCCCCTCTGAGCCAATTACCTGGATAAAATGACTTGGTAAAATTACCCTGTTTTCTTCCGCAATGGTTTTAATCAAATCTACCAGGTCGAAATCTGTTTTGTTTAATAAAATTTTGCCCGATTCCAATAAGGATACATTTAAAAACCCATCAATCATTAACGACATTCTTCTCAACTGGATATTAATTTTATCCAGCGTTTCTGTAATAAAATCGTTTTCAGTTTCCTTCAGTCTAAATTGTAAAAGCTGCACGTAAGCATTTAAAGCGGTCAGGGGTGTTTTAAGTTCGTGACTCACCATACCTATAAAATCATTTTTCCTGATTTCATCTTGTTTGTGCTCGGTAATATCCAAAACCGCACCAGCAATGTAAACACTCTTTCCTTCTTCGTTATAATAAGCTTTTCCTGCTGTTCTTAGCCATTTTGTTTTGGTTTTGCCTCCATTTAACTTAATCTGGTATTCAATATTAAATGCTTCTTTGTTATGTAGGGCTTTCCTGATGCTACTGGTCAGAAAAGTTAAATTATCCGGACTGATAAGTGATTTTGCTTCATCGAGGCTTAATTTATTGTTTTCCAGTTCATAAATCTGTTGCGCTCTTTCTGATAAAAGCACTTTTTTGCTTTCGATATCAATATTCCAGGAACCCATTTCCGAAGCATCCATGGCAATTTTCAGGATATCTTTTGCCTTGAGTAATTCTTTTTTAAAATTTACCTGTTCCGTAATATCTTTAATAATCACTAAAATGCTGGTTACCTCATTTTTATCATTTTTAAGGGGTTGATACATGGCTATAAAGTAACCATCGGCAATAGGTGTCGAAATCTTGTGTTCGTTTAATGTTAAAGGCTCGCCTGTTTTGAAAATATCCTTTACACGACTTAGGATTTGTCTTTGCAAACCAAGTTCCTGGCGGGATTCTTCCTGTGGGATACCAATAATTTCTTTTCTGGTTTTTCCCCAAAGCTTTAAAATGTTATCATTAGCATACTCAGTAACCAGTTCTTTGCCCCTTAAAACGCACATACCTAAAGGCGCTTGTTCAAAAAAGCCCCTAAATCTTGCTTCACTTTCAGAAAGTTCGAATAAAATATGCTCCAGGTCATTTTCATTAGTGGGAATCTCTTTAAGCGAACAAACAATGTATTCAACAGGGTTATGTCCCTGTATTACCGGAGAAAATTCCAGTTCCCATTTTACATTTGGCGAATTGGAATAAATAGGGTGAATGATTAAACTACCTGTAGTTTTAAATTCACTTATTTTATGTACTGTTTTAAAAAGTAAGTCTTTTTCTCGGTCAGATAACAGATTTGGGATGGCATCAATATCGTAAAATTTCAATTTCCCTCCAATGCGCTCTATTAAAGCCATATATGCATCATTATGCTCCACCACCACCAATACTGGCTTTATTTTAAAAACGATTATCGGTGATTTTGAATGTTTTAATATTGCTTTTAAGAATGAAGAGCTTAAATCGATCATAAAATTGAATTGACACTTTACCAAATATAATCTTTAAGGTGCTAATTGCCAATAGATTTACTATGAATGCATACTATTTATACTACAAAAATGTAGTTGACTGCGGGGGATGATGTAGTTTTTTGATATAAAAAGTACACTAAAATAGCTGCCCGCAATTATTTTTGCAGTAAATGATTTTTTCGCTAAACATTTTTCACACATCTGTGTTTTACAATCAGGTAGATAAAATTTTCGTTTGTCGTTCTTTTGAACGATTAGTTTGCAGTTACACAATAGATAAAACATGAGTCCCGAGAACATTTATTCAGAAAATAAGTGGCTACCTTTTAATGGAATTTCACCATTAATAAATGTATATAGATCGTTTCACGATTTAACGCCCGATATAGAATTTATCATCAATACCCATACTTTTCCCGTCAACTTTAAAAAAAATAAGTTTATCACATCACCTTTGCATCGTGATAAATGTACATACCTTATTATAAATGGCATTGCAAGGGGTTTTATGAAAGAAGATAACCTGGAAATAACCACCTGGATTGCAAAAGAGAATGAATTTATAGGCAATATCAGTAATTTTTGGGATGAAAGTGAACCTTCCGAAGAGTATGTGCAGGCCCTTGAGGATGTAGTGGCTATTGGCATTCCCTACACCATGTCGAAGCTGTTATACCTCAATTATCATATTGTAAATTACGTAAGCCGGAAAATGACCCAGCTACATTATCTTCAGGCTTGTGAAAGGGCACTTGTTTCGCGGTTACAATCAGCAGAAAAACGATACCTCAGGTTTATGAAATCATATCCTGAACTGGTTAACAGGGTTCCGTTAAAATATATCGCTTCCTTTTTATGTATGCGCATGGAAACCTTAAGCCGTATCAGGTCTAAATTAGCCATGTCGTTTACAGAAATTCAGTCATCTTAAATAGATATTAATTGTTTTTTAATCACAATTTGCTCCTGGTTATTAATGGTATAAATGTTATTTTAATATCAAAAAAATGTAAAGCCAATAATCAAAATAAAGACGAAGAATTTTAAATGTATTGTCATACTGAGTAAAAGTGACTGATTTGTAATACAATTTTTCATATAATGTTATAGAAAACATCATGTTTTTAACTGATAAAATGGTTTTTTAATATTTTTTATGAAAATTATTTATCTGTTAATCAGTTAGTTGTATTTTGTTTTTGATTTAAATACGTCATTTAGACGATTTAACATTTCTTGCTTATATTTTTTTAAAAATTTATATATATTTGTTCTTACCCTTTCGAGGGTATGTTTTTCATAGGTAGATGTAGGGTCAGAACAATGTTCTGGCCCTTTTTTGTTTTTAATCACCCTTCAGAAAACCTATTTTTGTTTCATGATAAAAAAGAAAGTGGTTGTTGCAGTTACAGGTGCAAGCGGATCTATATATGCCAAAGTTTTATTTGATCAGTTATCCGCACTAAAAGATCAGATTGAAGCAGTTGGTGTGGTGATGAGCGATAATGCAAAAGAAGTTTGGCAATTCGAATTGGGTAACCAGGACTACAGCGATTTTAAAAACTTTACTTTTTATAATAAGAATGATTTTAATGCGCCTTTTGCTTCAGGATCGGCAAAATACGATACCATGATCATCGTTCCATGCTCAATGGGTACTTTGGGTCGCATCGCGCATGGAATATCCAACGACCTGATTTCAAGGGCTGCAGATGTGGCGTTAAAAGAACGCAGAAAATTAATCGCTGTAGTAAGGGATACACCTTTTAGTTTAATACACATTAATAATATGAAAACGGTTACCGAAGCTGGTGGAATGATATGCCCGGCAAATCCATCCTTTTACAGTTTACCGAAAACCATAGAAGAAGTTGCGGGTACGGTAATCAGCAGGGTGCTGGATTTGGCAGGTTTTGAGCAGGAAAGTTATCGCTGGCAAGAAAATTAGTTGGGAGTTGCGGAGCGGTGCGTTTGGAGTAAATTAATCCATTCCGTAAACTTTCCAAACTCCAAACGTCCAGCTCCAAACTAATCATTTGTTAACTTACTGTAATTTGTGACGTAGGCCGGCTCCAGCCTCCTAACTACGAACAAATTTCTTATCTTTGCAGGCTCAATGAAAAAGGTCGCATTTTATACATTAGGTTGTAAACTAAATTTCTCTGAAACCTCAACCATCGGTCGTTTATTTACCGATGCAGGTTATGCCGTGGTAGAATTTCAGGATCAGGCCGATGTTTATGTGATCAATACCTGCTCAGTTACCGAGCATGCGGATAAAAAATGCCGTAAGGTTGTTAAAGAAGCTTTAAAATATTCTCCAAATGCATTTGTAACCATTGTAGGTTGTTATGCGCAACTAAAACCACAGGAAATTGCCGAAATAGAAGGTGTTGATATGGTTTTGGGGGCTGCAGAAAAATTCAGGATTGTAGAATATATTACCGATTTAACCAAACAGCCTAAAGCGGTGGTTCATCAGCAGAATATTGAAAAAGTAAACCATAATTTTATTGCTTCCTATTCAATCGGAGATAGAACACGTACCTTTTTAAAAGTTCAGGATGGTTGCGATTATCCATGTACTTATTGTACTATTCCCTTGGCACGTGGCGCAAGCCGTAGCGATACCATCGGAAATGTGGTTAGCCGTGCAAAAATGATTGCAGAAAGTGGTGTCAAAGAAATTGTATTAACGGGGGTAAACCTTGGAGATTTCGGGATTCGTAACGGAGAGAGGGAAGATAAATTTTTTGATCTGGTAAAAGCATTGGATGAGGTTGAAGGTATCGAAAGAATCCGTATTTCATCAATAGAGCCAAATCTTTTGAGTAACGAAATCATCGAATTTGTTTCTACCTCTAAGCGTTTTGTTCCTCATTTCCATATTCCTTTACAATCAGGTTCTGATAAAATTTTAGGTTTAATGCGCCGCCGTTACCGTCGTGATTTATACGTAGAACGTGTTGCCAAAATTAAAGCGGTAATGCCTCATTGCTGCATCGGTGTAGATGTAATTGTTGGTTTTCCTGGCGAAACCAAAGAAGATTTCTTAGATACTTACCAGTTTTTAAATCAACTTGATATTTCGTACCTGCACGTATTTACTTACTCTGAACGCGAATTAACAGCTGCAGCCGAAATGAAAGGGGTTGTGGCAGGAAGCGAGCGCAACGAACGCAGTAAAATGCTCCACATTTTATCCGATAAAAAACGCAGGGCCTTTTACGAATCTCAGATTGGTACCGAAGGTGAAGTGCTTTTCGAAGCCGATCAAAAATCAGGTTATATGCATGGTTTTACCAAAAATTATGTTAAAGTAAGAGCCAAATACGATCCGGTGATGGTGAACGAATTAAAAGCGGTTAAACTGCTGGAGATTACTGCCGATGGTGAAGTAGAAGTTGCCGAACTAGAGACAGCTTACGCACATCATTAGTTTAGCCTAAAGTCCATAGTCCGATGTCTCAATCAAAATTTTCATCCCTTCCGAATTGTCATACTGAATGCAATGAAGGATCTCCCGGCTATGAAAGACTCGGCCCTTGAAAGTGCTTAGATGAAATATAACATAGATAATAAACATTTTCCATCACAAGATAAATCCTTCACTTGTTTAGGATGGCAAATGAGGCGAAATGGAAGACCCGGTTTTGGAATCTGTCATTTTAAAATCTATTAAAAGCGGAGTGCAGGACTGTAGCAACCAATAAACTACTGGACCACTTTAGCCTTTCTGCTTTAGTCTTTAAGCTTTGGTCTTTCAGCTTTCAGCCTTGGTCTTTCAGCTTTGGTCTTTAATCTTTCAGCTTTGGTCTTTCTTTACTATCTTCGCTTCAAATTATTTGTATGTTTCCTACCGTTTCACACTTTTTAGAATATCTTTTTGGTATTAATTTACCGCTTCCATTTAATACTTTTGGTGTTTTTGTGGCCCTGGCATTTGTGGCCGGGTATTGGGCTTTTACCAAAGAACTTAAGCGTAAAGAAGCGCTGGGTGTACTCCATCCAATTAAAAAAACGGTTGTAATCGGTAAGCCTGCTACAACATCAGAGCTCATTATGAATGGCCTTTTTGGCTTTGTAATCGGCTATAAACTGGTATATGCGCTGTTAAATTATAAACTTTTTGTAAGTGATGCACAAGGCATATTAATGTCGGCTAAAGGAAATATCATTGGTGGATTGTTTTTTGCCGGCTTGTTTGCTTATTGGGATTATACCGAAAAAAATAAGCATAAATTAGATAAACCGAAAGAAACGCTGGTTACTATTCATCCATACCAAACCATGAGCAACCTGATTGTTTGGGCGGCTATTTGGGGCTTTTTGGGTGCCAAATTTTTTGATAACCTGGAGTATTGGGATGACTTTGTTCAACACCCTATTGAAAGGTTATTATCCTTTAGCGGTTTAACTTTTTATGGCGGTTTAATTTGTGGTGGTGCAGCAGTACTGATTATTGCTAAAAGAAATGGAATAAAACCCTTGCACATGCTTGATGTAGGTGGGCCCGGGATGATGCTGGCTTACGCCGTTGGTCGTATTGGCTGTCATTTGGCTGGTGATGGCGACTGGGGAATTGTAAACCTTAACCCGAAACCTTTTTCAGGGCTGCCAGATTGGTTATGGTCTTACAAATACCCAAACAACGTTGTGGGTGAGGGAATACCGATTCCGGGTTGTAGCGGTAAATTTTGTAACGAACTGGCACAAGGCGTTTATCCAACACCCATTTATGAAGTAATTATTTGTCTGATCCTTTTTGCTTTCTTATGGAAAATCAGGGATAAAATCAAAGCTCCGGGCTTAATGTTTGGTATTTACATGATTTTAAATGGTATAGAACGTTTCTGTATCGAATTAATCCGTGTAAATTCTAAATACCATGTTTTTGGCCTGTCATTTACACAAGCCGAAATGATTTCTACATTCCTTGTAGTGGGCGGTATTGCATTATGTGCTTATGCCTTACGAAATAAGAATCAACTGGCTTAATACACTTTTTATAAATTCATTTAAAATCCAACAACAACTTTGTTTGGTTGTTAAATAACTATGAATTACGAATTACTATGCAATAAAGTGATCTCTATTGTAAGGCTTACCGGAAACTTTATCCGTAAAGAAGCCATGCAGTTTGATGCACAAAAAATCGAATACAAAGGCTTAAACGATATGGTGTCTTATGTTGATAAAACAGCAGAGCAGAAACTCGTTCAAAACCTCGAAAAACTCATTCCTGATGCCGGTTTCATTACTGAAGAGAAAACCATCAGCAGAATTGGTAAAACTTATACCTGGATCATCGATCCTTTGGATGGTACCACCAATTTTATCCACGGCATCCCAGCTTATGGGATTAGTGTGGCCCTTTACGAAGATGGTTTACCTGTTGTGGGGGTAGTTTACGAACTAAACAGGGGAGAAATGTTTTATTCATACAAGGGCGGTGCTGCTTTTATGAACAAAAAAGAAATTAAGGTTTCAGTTAATCCCGATTTAAAATCGAGTTTACTGGCTACAGGCTTTCCTTATTATCAGTTTGATAAACAGCCTCAATATTTAAAATTATTGGCCGAAATGATGCAGAAAAGCCATGGCGTGCGCAGAATTGGTGCGGCAGCGATTGATTTGGTATACACCGCATGCGGACGTTTTGATGCTTTTTTCGAATTTAACCTTCAACAATGGGATTTTGCTGCCGGATGTTTCATTGTTCAGCAAGCTGGTGGAGAAGTTTTTGATTTTGCAGGAGGTAATGATTACTTTGAGAAAAGAGAAATTTTAGCAACCAATGGTAAACTTACTACTGAAATGTTAACGGCGATTAAGCAGTATTTTTAATAATAAGACTCGTCACGCTCAGGTATCGTCATGCTAAATTTATTTCAGCATCTTTTCTGCAACTAAGGCCCTGAAATAAATTCAGGGTGACGACTGGATCACATAAAAAAAGGTCCCGATTTACACCGGGACCTTTTCACTATATATGTACTATGAAAAATGCTCAATTAAAGCGCTTCAGAAACTACTTCTGTAACTTCTGGTACCATTCTTTGTAATAAATTCTGGATACCTGATTTAAGCGTAATGGTAGAAGATGGGCAGCCACTGCAAGAACCACGAAGTTCTACCGTAACCACTCCTTCATCAAAAGATTTATAGGTAATGGCACCACCATCCTGCTCAACAGCCGGACGAACATAATCGTGCAAAATCTGCTGAATTTTAATTTCAGTTTCCGAACCTTCAAATGCAGGTGCTTCTTCAGAAGTCGCTTCTTTAATTTTTAATTCAGATTCTACCGCTCCTTTTACAAATTCTTTTAAAATGGCTTCAATATCGCCCCATTCAGCATCATCCGTTTTAGTTACAGTAACAAAGTTACTGGCGAAAAACACACCAGAAACAAAGTTGAACTTAAATAACTCTTTAGCAAACGGAGAATGTTCTGCACTTTCTTTAGTCGCAAAATCCTCACTGCCATTAATTAACAGCTTGTTTACCATGAATTTCATGGTTGCTGGATTTGGAGTCTGTTCTGTATATACGTTAATCGTCATGTCTTAATCAATTTGAATAAACAAAATTAACAATAAGTCATTAATAAAACCTGTAACTGCTGTCTGCTTAACGTCAATTTAATCTGCTTAGAAAACACCGGTATAATTAAATGGCGTAATCACCCTTAATTGCACTTTTATCTCTTCAGAAACCGCTAAACCCTCAATAAACGCCGCAATACTCGCTGCGTTGATTTTTGAGTTTGTTCTGGTCAGTTCTTTTAAAGCTTCATAAGGATTAGGAAAATTCTCTCTTCTTAATACCGTTTGTATCGCCTCCGCCACAACAGCCCAGTTATCATCTAAATCGGCGTGTAAGGCCGCTTCATTCAACAAAATTTTATTTAATCCACGTAAGGTTGAATTAATGGCAATTAAAGTATGACCAAATGGAACACCTACGTTTCTTAAAACGGTAGAATCGGTTAAATCCCTTTGTAAACGCGAAATTGGTAATTTAGCAGCAAAAAACTCGAATAAGGCATTGGCAATTCCGGCGTTTCCTTCTGCATTTTCAAAATCGATAGGATTAACTTTATGTGGCATGGCTGAAGAACCAATTTCTCCTGCTTTAATTTTTTGTTTAAAGTAGTTTTTAGAAATATAGGTCCAAATATCCCTGTCTAAATCGATAATAATGTTGTTAATGCGTTTTAAAGCATCACATTGGGCTGCAAACTGATCGTAATGTTCAATCTGCGTGGTGTGTTGTGCACGGGTCAATCCTAAAGTTTCATTTACAAACTGATTTGAAAAATCAACCCAGTTTACTTCAGGGTAAGCAATGTGGTGTGCATTGAAGTTTCCGGTTGCACCGCCAAATTTTGCACTGTTCGGGATATTTTTTAAACTTTCCAGCTGAATGCTCAGGCGTTCGGCAAAAACCAAAAACTCTTTACCTAATTTAGTAGGAGAGGCTGGTTGACCGTGCGTGTGTGCCAACATCGGGATATCTTTCCACTCCGTTGCAAGTGCATTTATTTTTTCGATTAAAGTATCAATCGCAGGATAATAACTTTCATTTAAAGCCAGTTTAATAGAATATGGAATGGCTGTGTTATTAATATCCTGAGAAGTTAGGCCAAAATGAATAAACTCTTTATAGTTTTGAAGTGAAAGTGCATCGAATTTATTTTTGATAAAATATTCAACAGCTTTAACATCGTGATTGGTTACTTTTTCGGTTTCTTTAATCTCCAATGCATCAACTTCGGAGAAATTTTCGTGGATTTTGCGTAATTCTGCATAAAGATTTCTGTCAAAATTTTCCAAGCCTGGCAAGTTGATCTCACAAAGTGCGATAAAATATTCGATTTCTACAAAAACACGGTATTTAATCAGTGCTTCTTCCGAAAAGTAGGCAGCTAAACTTTCGGTTGTTTTTCTGTAACGACCATCAACAGGTGAAATAGCTTGTAGTGATGTTAAATTCATTATGCGGATTATATTTTTGCCGCAAATTTACTACAATTGATGGATTTTAAGGTCTTGATGTCTAAATAAAAAAAGCCTTAGGTTACTAAGGCTTTTTCTAATGGGTTGATAAAACTACTTTTTAACTTTAGTTGTATCAGTTTTAACGATAGTGTCTTTAACAGTGGTATCTTTTACAGTAGTATCTTTCACTGTAGTATCTACTACTGTAGAATCAACTTTAGAAGAATCAGCGCCGCCATCTTTTTTTTCCGATTTACAAGCAACAACTGATAAAGATAAAGCAAGAGCTAAAAAGCCCATTTTGAATGCATTTTTCATTGTTTTTTTAATTTGTTTGGTTTTTAAATTAATTACTTGCCAATTTATACAAAAAACTTAAAAAAGTAACCCGATATTTTAAATAAAAAAGGTCCCGATTTAAAATCGAGACCTTTTTTATGTTATTTAGCTAAAAAAAAACTAGTGTTTAACTTCTTCTTTAGTAGTTGTAGCTTTAACTGTAGTGTCTTTTACGGTAGAATCTTTAACTACAGTATCAACAGAAGTTGTATCAGTAACAATTGTAGAAGAATCTGTAACTGTAGTGTCAGTGCCATCAGCTTTTTTGTCTGAACCACCACAAGCAGCAACTGTTAAAGATAAAGCCAAGGCTAAAAAGCCTAATTTGAATGCATTTTTCATTTTGTTTTATGTTTTACGGTTAATATCTACTATTAATACACAAAATTTAAAAAGGTAACCCTGTAAAATAAAAAACCCTCACGATTCATCATCGTGAGGGTTTTTTTATGGGTAAGTTAGACTAGTGTTTAACTTCAGTTTTCTCAGTAGTAGTTTTTACCGAAGTATCTTTTACTGTAGAATCTTTAACTACAGTATCTTTTTTAGTTGTATCAGTAATTACAGTTGAAGAATCAGTAGCTGTAGTATCAGCACCTTCTGCTTTTTTTGTAGAGTTACAAGCAACAACTGATAAAGATAAAGCTAAAGCTAAAAAGCCTAATTTGAATGCATTTTTCATTTTTGAGTATTTTTTAAGTAATTAATTAATTTACCTGTTAATGCCTGTTATTTGAAAAGGTAACCCAAAAAAAAATAAAAAAATAAAAAAGGCCCTGAATGTGTATCCAGGACCTTTTTTATATGGTAAAGTTAGACTAGTGTTTAACTTCAGTTGTAGTAGTAGTAGCTTTTACAGTAGTGTCTTTAACTGTAGAATCTTTAACTGTAGTATCTTTTGCAGTAGTATCAGTAACGATAGTAGAAGAATCAGTTAAAGTAGTATCAGCACCTTCAGCTTTTTTCTCTGAGTTACAAGCAACAACTGATAAAGATAAAGCTAAAGCTAAAAAGCCTAATTTGAATGCATTTTTCATTTTTGAATTTTTTTAAAGTAATTAATTTCTTATTAATGCCGCAAAGGTAGAAAGGTAACCCGATAATTTGAAAAAAAGTTGAAATATTTTTTTACCCTTTCCTTTGGGTTACCGTATGGGGGTATTTTGTATTAAGCAAGTATAGTAGCTATAAATATTTTTTTGTCTAATATTGGGTTACTATTTACCGAAAAATGTATTAACTAGTGAATAACAGTTTAAAAGGTTCAGTTCCAACAGATAGAGAGGTTATTTTAGGTATTCTAAATAACTCCGAAGATGCACTTAACAAGTTATACAAAGCCTATTATGCGATGGTTTTGCAGTTTATCCTCAATAACAATGGTGATGAAGATGACGCAAAGGATGTTTATCAGGAGGCCATTATCATTTTGTATAATAAAATTAAGGAGGGAAATTTTGAACTAAGCAGCAAACTTAAAACTTACATTTATTCGGTTTGCCGGCGCATATGGTTGAAAAAACTCAACCTAAACAGTAAAAAGGCTGGTAATATTACCGATTACGAAGATGTATTTGCTGTAGAAGAAGATGTAGAGGAGCATGAAGAAAAAGATCTTCAATTTGTAAAGATGCAATCAGCACTTGATCACCTTGGCGAACCTTGTAAAACCATTATTCAGGATTTTTATATCCACAATTTATCCATGCAGGATATTTGCGAAAAGTTTGGCTATACCAATACCGACAATGCAAAAACACAGAAATACAAGTGCCTGCAACGGTTAAAGAAAATATTTTTTCAACCATAATAATTGAAATGAGAAACGATTTGGAGTTAGATGCAATTATTGAAGATTATCTTTTGGGTAAACTTAATGCACAGGAAACTGAAGCTTTTGAACAGTTACGTCGTAATGATGCCACAGTAGATCATAAAGTAGTTTCGCATAAATTCTTTTTAGAAACTATGGGGACATTTGCTGAGCAGTTGCGTTTAAAAGAACAATTGAACAAGATTCATGCAGAAATTGATGTTGATGGGCTCGCTAACGCACTTAGGCCGCATCCATCACGTGTGGTACAATTGTGGCGTAAGCATAAATCAGCTATTGCCGTTGCAGCCTCATTTTTAGTATTATCGTTGGTTTCTATTTATTCCATCCAGCATAACAGTAAACAGGAAGAACATTACAGGCAATTAAGCAACCAGGTAAATAAAGCCATAAAAACGCAAAACAGCCTGATCAGAAAAATCAACAATAATACAACTACATCTGATAAACCAAGTGTACAGAACAGCTTTGGCGGTACAGGTTTTGCTATTTCTACCAATGGTTACATTTTAACTAACCTTCATATTATCAATGGTGCCGATTCTTTATATGTGCAAAACAGTAAAGGAGAATCTTTCAAAGTAAAATCTGTTTACACAGACCCACAGAATGATATCGCCATCTTAAAAATCAGCGATAAACATTTCAGTAATTTATCATCTATCCCTTATACAATTAAGAGGAATATGAGCAGCATTGGTGAGATAGTATATACTTTGGGCTATCCAAAAGACGATGCGGTGTTGGGAGAAGGTTATGTAAGTTCGAAAAATGGTTTTATTGGTGATACGACACAGTATCAGGTGGCAATTTCGGTTAACCCGGGTAATAGCGGCGGACCTGTTTTAGATAATAACGGAAATTTAGTTGGTATTATCAGTGGTAAACCAGATCAGACTGAAGGAGCGGCTTTCGCTATTAAATCAAAATATATTTTAGAAGCCATGAGGGCAATTCCTCAGGATTCGTTAGGATCAAATAAACTTTCTGCTAATAAAAAAAGTTTGCTTTCAGGTTTAAAACGGACCAAGCAGATCGAAAAAATACAGGATTATGTATTTATGATTAAAGCATATTAAGTTAAAAACCCAAACAAATTAATATTCTTAAACCCTGTAGATCAAAAATCTTCAGGGTTTTTTATTGAATTGTAATTTGGAGGTCTTAAATTAATATTATGTCTATGTATTTACTATACTATTGTTTAGATTTGTTTAATCAACTTAAAAATTATCATATTATGAGCATAAGATTAGGCGATACCGCACCGAACTTCCAGGCCAATACCTCTATTGGTGAAATCGATTTTTACGAATATTTAGGTGATAGCTGGGGTGTATTATTCTCTCACCCTGCAGATTATACGCCCGTTTGTACAACAGAATTGGGAAGAACGGCCGCTTTAAAAGGTGAATTTGAAAAAAGAAACGTTAAAGTTTTGGCATTAAGTGTCGATTCTGCCGAATCACATAAAGGCTGGATCAATGATATTAATGAAACACAAAATACTTCAGTTGAGTTTCCGATTATTGCGGATCCGGATAAAACGGTAGCCAATCTTTATGATATGATCCATCCAAATGCTTCAGAAACATTAACAGTAAGGTCTTTATTCGTGATTAGTCCGGATAAAAAGGTAAAATTAATCATTACCTATCCAGCTTCTACCGGAAGAAACTTTAATGAAGTATTGCGTGTAATCGATTCATTACAGCTTACTGCAAATTATAGCGTGGCAACACCTGCTGATTGGCAGGATGGAGAGGACGTAATTGTAGTAAACAGCATTAAAACCGAAGATATTCCGGCTAAATTTCCAAAAGGACATCAGGTAATTAAGCCTTATTTACGTACTACACCTCAACCGAATAAATAATTTGAACAATTGCCTTTTTTTGAAACGCAACATTATTGTTGAACAGCCAAAAAGGACTTGTATTACAGGTGCTAATTATTATATTTGGTTGTTTTGTTTCAATATTAACGCTCAAACTGATTGTTTATCCCCAATTTAATAGTCAATTGGTTGAATGAAATGCTGATCAAGGCGTAAAAGGTTTATTTATTTTATACAATTTTTTATTTTTTTATGGCAACCGGAAAAGTTAAGTGGTTTAACACTCAAAAAGGCTTTGGATTTATTGTGCAAGAAGACAATAAAGACTTATTTGTACATTTTAAAGATGTTTTAGGTGGAATCGAAAGCTTGAAAGAAAACGACACAGTAGAATTTGAAGTAGCTGAAGGCAGAAAAGGTTTACAGGCCGTAAACGTTAAGAAGGTTTAAGCGATAATATACTACACTATTTCTTCATCCCTACAAAAAGCCTTTCGAGAGAAAGGCTTTTTGTATTTGTAGCGCCTTGTTTGTCATTCTGAGTAAACTGGGATTTTATCGTAAAGAGCTTCTCGTTTGCAGATTCTTCACGAATACCATTAATAATACTGAATAATCGAAGCTTTCAAAATCACATTTTCTCCATCAGCAATTTTAGTAAAGATCAAAAACTGCTCCTGATCGGCTTTAATTTTATATTTTTTTACTAAATCTTCAGGTTTTGCCGGGTAGTTACGGACAATTACATTAGCTTTTAAGTTATTAAGTTTTTTCAGTTCACTGGTGCTTAATATGGCCTCAATTTTGAATATTCTGCCCGGAAATTCTTTATTTATTGACTTAAAGGTATACAGCTGAGTTTGTGAATGCAATTTTAATAAACCATAAGTAGCGCCAATTAAATTAAAGGCACCTGATTTTAGTAAAGCAGCATCTGGTTCATATAAATATTCACCAATGCTTAAATTGTCTGTAAACTGCACTGAACTATTTGATGCGGATTTGTAAAAAGAAAAATCTTTTTCAATCCCGATATTTAAGGTTACTGCTATCACTTTCGTGTCATCATGATAACCTTTGTCGATTACCCACAAAAGTTCTTTACACTCATTTTTTACACTTAAGATGTGGATCTCACTCACCTGCTTTAATTCTGATAATCCTGCAGAAATATCAAGTAAGGGAGCAGTTTTGATGATAATTCTTGATGATTTTTCTAATAGCGTATCCAGGTTGCTTACCACATCAGGTGTGCAATCTTTTAGCATAAAAACTTTACCTTTTTCGGCACGTCGGGCAGGATCTACGTAAATGGTATCGAAAACGACCTTATTATCCTGAATATAAGCTATTCCATCTTCAGATTTAAATTTGATATTATCAGCCTGCAGCGCTTGCGCATTATGTTGGGCAATGGCTGATAATTCAGGGTTAATTTCGCAATGTATAACCGCTTTTATCTGTTTTGCAAAGTAATAACTATCAATACCAAAACCTCCGGTAATATCGATTAAAGTATCTCCTTTAACCAGTTTGGATTTGTATTTCGCTGTAATTTCGGAAGAAGTTTGCTCGATGGATAATACCGGAGGATAATAAATATTGTGGGTATTAAACCAAGTCGGTAATTTTTTTTCTGATTTCTTTTTGGCAGTAATTTGAGTGGCTAATTCTGCAGCAATAATACCTTCGAACGGACTTCTAGCTAAAGCAATCTGATTTACATCGGCATTTAGATTTGCGCTGATGTAATCCTGGACGGGTTTGGCTAAAAGTTTGTTGTTCATGTGGGGTATGGAGTATCAAGTAAGGAGTATCAAGTATTAAGTATCAAGTATGGAGTATTAAGTATCAAGACAATATTTATCTTGTGGCATCGGACCTCTAGCCTCTAACTATTTATTCTTCATCACCATTTGGCAGGTATGGCGACTTTTTACTTCGAGTAAGATATCTTTTTCGACCGTTACGCGTTCGATGGTTTGCTGGTTGTAATAACGGATGGTGACCAACTCCAGGCCTTTGTTGTATTTTACTGTAAACTCGTCTGAAAGATCCTTAATCAGTTTTTCAATCTGGACAGGATGATCATCAATACTTACCGAGAAACTGATTGCAGAGTTGAGCATGGTATTGATTTTGATTTTATGCCTGTGGAAAAGCTCAAAAATATTGCTCAGGTTTTCTTCAATAATAAAGGAATAATCTTTCGGGAAGATGGAAATCAACGCCTGGTTCACCTTGAAAATAAAAGAAGGAATAGGCAGTGGATTATTTTCTTTGGTAATGGCTGTTCCTGAGCCTTCTGGCTGAATAAAAGATCTTACAAATAGCGGAATCCCTTTATTTTGAAGCGGTTTTATGGTTTTTGGATGAATTACCGTAGCGCCATAATAAGTAAGTTCTATCGCATCATGATAGGACAGCTGAGCAATTTTTTCAGTTTCATCAAACCATTTCGGATCTGCATTTAATACCCCGGGAACATCTTTCCAAATGGTTAAAGCCACAGCATCTAAACAGGATGCGAATATGGCCGCAGAATAATCAGAACCCTCACGACCTAGTGTAGTGGTGTAATTTTCACTGGTTCCACCAATAAAACCTTGGGTTACAATAATGTTATCGCTTAAAAGTGGCAATAAATCTTTCTGTATAATCTGGTTGGTTTTAACCCAGTCTACCTTTCCTTCGCGATAGGTATTATCGGTTTGGATGTAGTTGCGTGCATCAGCCCAAAGTGCTTTATTGCCGGTTTCATTTAACCACGCCGACACAATTTTAGTAGAAACTACCTCACCAATGGATACAATCTGATCATAAATGTAATCAGGATTGTTATCTGGTTCATCTTCAATCAGCCAATCGATTTCCACAAAAGTATTGGCCACATCATCGTAAACCGGATGGTGTTTTCCCTGAAAAAGTTCGTCTATAATATTGAAATGAAAATGTTTAATTTCTTCAAAAATAGCATGTGCTTCGTCGTTCTGAGCTAGAAATGCTTGGGTAAGGTCTTCTAATCGATTAGTGATTTTGCCCATTGCTGAAATTACAATCAGTAGATTGGCTTTTTTGTAATCGCGTACAATATTGGCCAGATTTTTTACACCTGCCACATCTTTTACCGAGGCACCTCCAAACTTAAAAATATCCATAATTAAAATGCCTTGATTTGTTCTGTAGAAAGGGCTGCGTTTAACCAGCCACTCTCCAAATGCGCTTTGTATTTATTATAAAAATTGATTGCTGGTTCGTTCCAGTCGAGTACTTGCCATACCATGCCGCTGTAATTGCCATTTATGGCTTCTTCCATTACTTTTTCGAATAATATTTTACCTAATCCTTTTCCTCTGAATTCTTCTGTTACGATAAAATCTTCGAGGTATAACCTACAACCTTTCCATGTTGAGTAGCGCGTGTAATACAGCGCAAAACCAACAATTATATGATCCACTTCGGCAACGAAAGCCTTCCAAACCGGGTTTTTACCAAAGCCAGCATCAACAAAATGTTCTAAAGTAACCGTTACTTCTTCAGGAGCACGCTCATAAATGGCGAGTTCATTAATTAACTCCAATATTCTTGGACAATCTTCGGCAGTGGCAAATCTGATGTTTAAATTCATATTAATTGGCCGTAATATCGTTTTTGAAATGTTTAATTACTCTTTTTCCAAAAATACTGCTGCCGATACGAACCATGGTGCTTCCTTCTTCAATGGCAATTTTGTAATCAGCGCTCATTCCGGTCGATATTTCTTTAAAAGAATCTTCTTTACGGAAAAAACTGGTTTTAATGCCATCGAAAAATATCTTTAGTTCATTAAATTCGATGGTAATCTGTTTTTCGTTTTTGGTGTTGGTGGCAATGCCCATTAATCCGACAATACGGATGTTTTTCAATGCAGCGTATGCTTCATCACGTAGCAATTCGATTACTTCATCAAAACCGAGTCCGAATTTAGTGTCTTCATCGGCAATGTAAACCTGCAGCAAACAATCGATTATACGTTTGTTTTTTGCCGCTTGTTTATCAATTTCCTGCAGCAGTTTTAAACTGTCTACACCGTGGATTAATTTTACAAAAGGTGCAATATATTTTACTTTATTGGATTGAAGGTGGCCAATAAGGTGCCACTCGATATCTTTAGGAAGCTGTGCTTCTTTATCGACCATTTCTTGAACATGGTTTTCTCCAAAAATGCGCTGTCCGGCATTGTATGCTTCTAAAATTGATTCTATTGGTTGTGTTTTTGAAACTGCAATCAGTTTAACCCCGTCCGATTCAACTTCGCTTTTATATTGTTTAAGATTATCAGCTATGCTCATTTATAACTATTTTTGGTAAAATTAATAACCTTGCCGCAATTTGGGCAAAAAATAATATTTTAATTAAACATGAAGAGATTAATATGGGTTTTAATGACAGCTATATTATGGTTTGGCTGCAAACCAGGGATACCTGATGGCATTATTAAACCCGATAGAATGGAAAAGATTTTATATGACATGCATATTGTGGATGGCTATATTTCCAATATCTACGTGGCAGATTCAGCCAAAAAGGTAGCAGCAGCTTATTATAAAGGTATTTATAAAAAATTTGGGACAGATTCTGCCGAATACAATAAAAGTTTGATCTGGTATAATACAAACCCGGTTGAACTTGAAGCGATGTATAAAAATATACAGAAAGCCTTAGCCAAGCAGAAAAAAGCTGTAGATCTTGCCGACAAGATGATTCAGAAAAAGAAGTTTAAAGCAGATTCATTGGTGATTGCGAAGAAATTTAAGGCCGATTCCCTCGCCATCAGGAAAAAAATGAAACCTGATTCTTTATCAAAAGTAAAAGCTACGGCAGAAATCGCAAAAAAGAAAAAACAGGCCGATTCACTCATTAATACAAAGAAAACCGGGGCGTTACAAGTGGTTTCAGCCACTACTCCGGTACAGGTAAAATAATATGTTATATCCCGATAATTGTTTAGAACGTTTAGGTTTTGTAGAAATCAGGCAGCTGATTAGCAAACATTGCTTGAGCCCAATGGGCCAGGCGATGGTGGGCAAGATGCAGGTGATGAACCGTTTTGATCAGATTGATAAATTTTTACGCCAAACAAACGAGTTTAAAAGTATCCTGCAAAATCAGGAGCCACTACAGATCAATACATTTTTTGATATCAAATCACTGGTTGATAAAATCAGGGTAGAAGGTACTTATCTGTTAGAGGATGAGTGGTTTCAGGTATATACTTCTTTGCAAACCGTTTTTTCGGTACTCCGTTTTTTCGAAGAAAGGGCCGAAGTATATCCAACACTCGAAGCTTTATTTGAGCATTTGCCTATTGAAAAAACAATCCTCCGGAAAATAGAAACCGTAATAGATGCCAAAGGAAAAATCAAACCAAATGCATCGAAAGAATTACAGGAGATTACTTCTGCTATTGCAAAAGCTGAACAGGATGTACGTAAACGTATGGATTCTATTTATAAGCAGGCCATTGCCAACAATTGGGTTGCCGATGGTAGTTTAACCATTCGTGATGGAAGGATGTGTATTCCGGTTTTGGCCGAGAACAAAAGAAAGTTAAAAGGTTTTGTACACGACGAGTCAGCGACCGGGCAGACCGTATACATCGAACCGGAAGAGGTTTTTACCTTAAATAACAAACTCCGCGATTTAGAATTTGATAAACGCAGGGAAATTATTAAAATTTTGATTGCACTTACAGATGATTTACGCCCATATTCGCCGTTGTTGCTTTCTTATCATGGTTTTCTTACCAAATTAGATTTTGTACGGGCGAAAGCCTTGTTTGCAATGGATATTGAAGCAGAGATGCCTGGTTTGTTAAAAGAACCGAAAACTAAACTGATCAATGCAAGGCACCCTTTGTTATCGATCTCTTTTGCGGCAGAAAAGAAAACCGTTACCCCATTAAATATCCATATTGATGCAGAAACGCGTGTGGTATTGGTATCAGGACCAAATGCCGGTGGTAAGTCAGTTTGTATGAAAACGGTTGGTTTATTGCAAATTATGCTGCAAACAGGTTTGTTGATTCCGGTTGATGCGAATAGTGAAGTGGGAATATTTGAAAACATTTTTGCCGATATCGGCGACGACCAATCAATAGAAAGTGATTTGAGTACCTACAGTGCCCATTTGAAAAAAATGCGCTATTTTGTAGAGCACGCCTCGCCAAAAACCATGGTGCTGATTGATGAATTTGGTACCGGTACCGATCCGCAGTTTGGTGGGCCAATGGCTGAAGCGGTTTTAGAAGTACTGAACAATAAAAAAGTTAGAGGGGTAATTACGACCCACTATTCTAATTTAAAGCTTTTCGCAGGCAATACCCCAGGACTTGAAAATGCATCGATGCTTTTTGATAACGCAAAGATGAAACCGCTTTACATTTTGGAAATGGGCAAACCTGGTAGTTCTTATGCCTTTGAAATTGCGCAAAATATCGGCTTGCCAAAAGAGGTGATTCAACTGGCCAGAGAAAAAACGGGTTCAAACCAAAACAGGGTAGATACGATGCTGGTTGATCTGGAACGTGAAAAGAAAAATGTTTATGATGCTAAAGTAAGTTTGGCCAACCAGCAGAATAAGGCGAAAAACCTTGTTGTCGAAAATGAAAAGTTAAAAACGTTTTTAGAAGAGAACAAGAAAATCCTGATTAAAGAAGCGAAGCAAGAGGCACAGAATATTATTAAAAACGCCAATAAACTGGTGGAAAATACCATTGCTGAAATTAAAGAAAAGCAGGCGGATAAAGAAGTAACGAAAGTCCTCCGTCAGAATCTGCAGCAAGAGCTGGTTAAAAATACAGTTCCGAAAGAACGTCCGAAACCAGTGCCGGTGGTTTTAGGCGGTGAAATTGAAGTAGGCGATCTGGTTAAATTTACGGATAGTGAAACCATTGGTCAGGTTTTAGAAATTAACCGGAATGAACTGATTTTAGCGATTGGCGATTTACGTTCAACAGTTAAAAAGAACCGTGTACAAAAGGTAAGTAACCGGGAAGCTAAAAAAGTAATCCAAAGCAGTGCAAATTCTTTTGCCGGGCGGATGAATGATGCTGTTTCGGGCTTCAGGGCTGAATTGGACCTCCGCGGAAAACGTACTGAAGATGCCCTGCACGAAGTTGAAAAATATCTGGATAAGGCCATTATGCTAGGTTTTCCTTCTATCAAATTGATCCACGGTAAAGGTGATGGGATTTTGAGAAAAATGATCAGGGAATATTTACGGAAGTATAGCCAGGTGAACAGGATGGAAGATGAACATGCGGATAGAGGTGGAGATGGGATTACCTATGTTTATTTGAATTGATCGTGGTGTAGGATGTTACCATCAGACACTGTAAATAATATTTCGCGATAAAATCGCAAGGCTATTTATGACGGTCTACTAATAGTTGTGGTGTCGGATGTTACCATCCGACACTAAATATTTTTTTTGAAAATCTGTCAGATGGTAACATCTAACAGCACATCAACATCTAATGGCACGCAAGAAAAACAAAACTTTTATAGCCGTAACTGTGTTATTTCTAAAACGTTACGGCTATGAAAAAACTCTTACTCTGCCTTTTTGTGGTAATGGTTGCCACAACTTGCAAAAAAACTGATGATGGTAATGAAGATCCCGGAACCCTGCCTGATGTAGAATTAAAGGCAAAAGTTGTGGTTTCCGGCTTAAATCTTCCCTGGGAAATGGTTTACGGACCGGACAATTTTATCTGGTTTACCGAAAAGGCTGGTAAAATCAGCCGGTTAAATCCTGCTACTGGTCAGGTTACGCCATTACTTACTATTTCTGAGGTGCGTACCAACGGCGAAGGTGGTTTGCTGGGAATGGCTTTACACCCCGAATTTACTTCCAATCCTTATGTTTATGTTGTTTATGATTATGGAAATACTTATAAGGCTAAAGTTGTGCGTTATACTTATGGCGGGGGAAATTTAAGCAGTCCGCTGGTGTTGTTAGATCAGATTCCTGCTGCCTCCATTCATAATGGGTCTCGTTTGTTAATTAGCGGTGGTAAGCTTTTTATCAGTACTGGGGATGCATCCGACACGGCCAATCCTCAAAATATAAATTCACTAGCCGGTAAGATTTTAAGGATTAATTTAGATGGTTCTATTCCGGCAGATAATCCTTACCCAAATAACCCGGTTTGGAGTTTAGGGCATCGCAATGCGCAAGGTTTGGTTCAGGTAGGCAATAAAATATTTTCTTCAGAACATGGTCCGGATTCGGATGATGAAATCAATATCATTGAAAAAGGAAGAAATTATGGCTGGCCTAATATTAAAGGCTTTTGTAATGAGAGTGGGGAACAATCTTTCTGCAGTGCCAACAATGTGGCAGAACCTTTAATCAACTGGACGCCAACCATTGCACCAAGTGGTTTGGCCTATTACAACAATAATTATATTCCGCAGTTTAAAAATTCGCTGTTATTAGCCGTGTTAAAAGGGACTAAATTAATGCAGTTGAAATTAGATGATGCACAGGCGAAAATCGTTTCGACGAAAGATTTTTATGTAAATACTTATGGTCGGATCAGGGCTGTTTGCCAATCGCCTGAAGGGAAAATTTATATCTGTACGAGTAATGGAAGCGATGATAAAATTGTAGAAATTGCCAAATAGCTATTTCTTTTTATTATCCGGGCATTTTTTACAGCGTTTACCTTTTTTAAATTTCTCGCAGCATTTTTTGTGCTCGGCGGTACAGCTGAAAATAAAACCCATGCCCTTTTGAAATTCAGGATCGGTGGGTAATATAAATAAACTTTCTTCTCTCTCGTAAATCATTGCTGCACAAAGGTAATGGTTATTTAGATTAATTCCAATTGATAAATATTCCCTGTAGATTTAAAAATTATAATTGCGGCATTTTTGATGGCAATTTGTAATTTAGCGAACTAACCAAAAATTCATAAGATGATAAATAAAGTGGTATCCGGTGCCGAAGAGGCCATCAAAGATATATCAGATGGGGTAACCATCATGCTTGGCGGTTTCGGCCTGTGCGGTATTCCGGAAAATTGCATTAATGCTTTAGTCAGTAAGCAGGTGAAAAATTTAACCTGTATCTCCAATAATGCCGGGGTAGATGATTTTGGTATCGGTTTAATGTTAAAGCAACGTCAGGTAAAAAAAATGATTTCTTCTTATGTGGGCGAAAATGCCGAATTTGAAAGGCAGTTATTAAGTGGCGAACTGGAAGTAGACTTGATTCCTCAAGGTACTTTAGCCACCCGTTGTTTGGCGGCCGGATATGGCATGCCTGCAATTTTTACGCCTGCTGGTGTAGGTACAGAAGTGGCAGAAGGTAAAGAAGTGCGCAATTTTGATGGTAAAGACTATTTGATGGAATATGCATTTGATGCTGATTTTGCCATCGTTAAAGCCTGGAAAGGTGATACTGCAGGTAATTTAATTTTCAGGTCTACCAGTCGCAATTTTAATCCGGTAATGGCAATGGCAGGTAAAATAACCATTGCCGAAGTAGAAGAACTGGTAGAAGCCGGCGAGCTTGATCCTGATTATATCCACACCCCTGGTATTTATGTCCACAGGATTTTTCAGGGTAAGGATTATGAGAAGAGAATTGAACAACGTACGGTGAGGAAGTCTGGAGTTTGAAGTCGGCAGTCCGAGGTTTAATAGCAGATTAGAACATGCACTCATTCTAAACCCAGTCATTCAAGATGCACTCATTTTATCAATCAAAATTCAATCATTAAAACCTTATGTTTTCAAAAGAAGAGATCGCGCAACGTATTGCTAAAGAAATAAAAGACGGATACTATGTTAACCTGGGCATTGGTATACCAACATTAGTGGCCAATTATATTCCAAAAGGGATCAATGTGGTATTACAATCAGAAAACGGTTTATTAGGCATGGGACCATTTCCTTTTGAAGGAGAAGAGGATGCTGATTTAATTAACGCGGGAAAACAAACCATAACCACTTTGCCGGGGTCATCTATTTTTGATTCGGCCATGAGTTTTGGGATGATCCGTGCTCAAAAAGTAGATTTAACCATTTTAGGGGCCATGGAGGTTTCAGAGAACGGCGATATCGCTAACTGGAAAATTCCTGGTAAAATGGTAAAAGGAATGGGAGGGGCAATGGATTTAGTAGCCTCAGCCAAAAATATTATTGTGGCCATGCAGCATGTTAACAAAGCTGGTGAAAGCAAATTATTGCCAAAATGTACTTTGCCTTTAACCGGGGTAAAATGTATTAAAAAAATTGTAACAGAGTTGGCTGTACTGGATATTCTACCAGAGGGCGGTTTTAAACTCTTAGAACGAGCACCTGGCGTAAGTATAGAATTTATACAGCAATCAACAGCAGGGAGGTTGATTGTAGAAGGGGAGATTCCTGAAATGAGATTGGATTAAATTGACGGTTTGCGGGGATACAGACTATGCGCAAGAAAAATCGTCATTGCGAGGAGGAACGACGAAGCAATCTGTTATGCTTGCGAGTCCTGCTATAAAGATTGCTTCATCCAATGAAAAATTGGCTCGCAATGACGGTTTTTGATGTTACTGTATATCTACCAGAATACTATTTCTTAAATCATTCGAAATATCTTCGGTTATGGCAATAATCTCATCTGGCTCATTAGTGTTATTCATCACTACCTTGTTGCATTGTTCGCGATAAGGTAACAGGTATTCTTTATAGGCCGGCACAACATGGTTTTGCCATTTGTATAATACATCTTCTTCAGGGTAACCACGCTCTAAACCATCGCGTTTAATGCGGCGATCTAACGCTACCTGTTCATCGGCATCCACAAAAATGGTATGATCCAGTAACGCAGCTATTTCTTTAAAGTGCAGAATGAATAATCCTTCTACAATAATGATCGGTGCCGACTTAATTTCAAGTATTTTAACAACAGCTAATGGATTATTAAAGTTGTATTCTTTTTTATAAACCACTTCGCCGCTCATTAACTGCTTAATGTCTCTTAAAAATTGTTCGCTATCAATGGTTGACGGCAGATCGAAGTTGTACAACTTATTTTCTTCCTGTGTCATTTCACCGGCAGGGATGTAATAATCATCCTGCGATACCAGCGTTACTTCATCCTGTTTAAAATGATGAAGGAAGCAGTTTAAGAAAAATGTTTTGCCCGATCCGCTACCACCGGCAATACCAATTATAAAGGGCTTTTTGTTTGAACTCATTGAGCACTATATGTTAAATTGCAGAAAAAACGCTTGTCTAAAGCACCTAACGAATCAGCTACAGCTTTAGTCATTACAATGATAACATCTTTTGTAGATTCGTTCTCTGTAAATTTACCAACAACTTTGGCGAAAGTGGTGCGGTTGGTCATTGGGTTGGTAATTTTAATTACCCTGCCCACAGGTGCTGTACGGTGTAAAACCAGCATTTTAGTGCCATCAAGATCCTGATCTGCTATCCACACAGCAGTCCCTTTTTCTTCAATCTGGCTTAATCCGTAAACGCTTGGGTCGCGACGGAGTTTAGGATCCTTAACCATTGTACTGTCCGGCTCATTCTGCTGGTCCTCTTTTGATGCATCATTTACCGATTTTGGCTGTGGTGGTTTAGGGATGATCAGTTTTTGATCTACCTTAATATTATTATCGTCGAGTTTATTTGCGGTCCTGATCTGGTAAGCCGTTAAATTGTATTTTTTTGCAATCGAAAAGATATTCTCGCCTGTAGCTACCGTATGAATAAAGCTTTCTTCTTTTGCTGCAACAGGAGCCTCTTTCGTTTTGGTTTCAGCCTGTTTTTCTTTTGGTACCTGAACATCAGCAACAATGCCTCCGGGTACTTTTAAAACCTGTCCGATGGTAATTGCATTATCCGGAAGGTTATTCAGCGTTCTGATCTGATAAGCTGTAATGCCATATTGTTTGGCAATGGTAAAAATGGTTTCATTTCTTAAAACCGTATGTGTACCAGCTGCATCAGTGGATTTATTATCCTGCACAGGCTTTTCTTCAACAGCAGCAGAAACTACTTTATTTTCGTCGATATTTTTTGTGGCAGGGATTTTTAGTTTCTGGCCTATCTTCAGGTTATTGCCCGAAAGGTTGTTGGCTTTTTTTACTTCTTCAACGGTTGTACCATATTTTTCGGCAATTTTTCCTAAAAACTCTTTCGGCGCAACGGTATGCTCGATCATGGTTTGATCTGCAGGCGAAGGATTTGCCGCCGGCGTTTCCGCATTGTT
The DNA here is from genome assembly GCF_032678605.1 of Pedobacter miscanthi. GTDB lineage: Bacteria > Bacteroidota > Bacteroidia > Sphingobacteriales > Sphingobacteriaceae > Pedobacter > Pedobacter miscanthi_A. Next base: position 22,297 of record NZ_JAVTSU010000023.1, on the reverse strand, counting down.
TTTTGCCGGTGGATTTACCGGAGGAGCTGTTGCAGTTTGTTCTCCATTTTTAGCCGGGATTTTTATCACCTGGCCAATACTTAAGTTATTGCCGGTTAAGTTATTTAAGGCTTTAATCTCATTAATGGTGGTGCCGTATTTTTCGGCCAGCATGTTTAAGTTTTCTTTAGGCTTAATGGTATGTTCAATCACATTCGCATTTGAAGAAGAACTTTCCGTATTTGATGATCCGGTACCAGTGAAAGGGATATTGGTTGGTACCTTAATAATTACCCCAACCTGCAGGTATTTATTATCGTTAAAGGCCATAATATCTTTTGGCGATACGTTGTACCTTCTTCCTATTGAATAATAAGTGTCTTTTGCTACAGTTTGATGAACGATCAGTTTTTTGCCTTTATTATTTTCTACACCGATAGAGTCTCTTGCTGTATTGGCTTTGGCATTTGCAATATTCAAGGCAAATAACACTACAGCAGATAAATATATTTTATGCATTTATTTTTATGTAAATTTCTAAGTCAAAGGGAGCAATTATACGAATAATATTGTTAACCATCTTATGTTCTGTTGTTCGTTTTTACGTAAAAATAAGATGACTTTACTATCGTAATGCCGATATAATATTCATTAACAAATGTTTATAAAATTGCTGTTCCCTGCAATATTGAATATTAAACGATGTATTAAATAAGGTATTGTACAAAAGCATTATTTGAGCAAAACTTTTCTAAATTTGAGTTGTTAGGTACACATTAAAATACACCATAAATCATAATAAAATGGACGCTAAAGAAATAAGCTTAAACGAAAAAGAAGTTAAACCAGTTGTAGATCTGTTAAACGATTATCTGGCTAACTATCATATTCATTACCAAAAACTAAGAGGCTGCCACTGGAATATTAAAGGACAAAACTTTTTTACGCTTCATGTTAAATTTGAAGAGTTATATACCAATGCACAGCTTACCATTGATGAAATTGCTGAACGTGTTTTAACCTTAGGCAAACCACCTCATAGCCGATTTGCGGATTATATTAAAGAATCAAAAATTAAGGAGATTGATACCATTAGACTGAAAGATCTTGATATGGTTGATGCCATTTTAGATGATATGGCTTCGCTGATTGAACTGGAGAGAGAACTTTTAGAAGCTACCGATGCTGCCGGAGACGATGGATCGAACGATATGGTAAACCGCTTTATGCAATTTAAAGAGAAAAATACCTGGATGTTGCGCTCTTTTGCCGGGAAGAAATAATAATATAATAGTAGGTTAAGGGCCTTATATAAGTAGCTTTATTGTAAAATCTGCTTATATGAGGCTTTTTTGTTTCTTAGAAAACCAAAATATTTATCTTTGGGCATGGCGTACAAAAGTTTAGCAGAATGCGTATCCGATCTCGAAAAGCATGGTCATTTAATCAGAATTAAAGAAGAAGTAGATCCCTATTTAGAAATGGCAGCCATCCATTTAAGGGTTTACGAAAACCAGGGACCAGCATTATTATTCGAAAAAGTTAAAGGAAGTCCCTTTCCTGCAGTTTCCAATCTGTTCGGAACTTTAGAACGTTCGAAATTTATTTTCAGGGATACCTTGCCCAAAGTGCAACAATTGGTTTCGTTGAGGAACGATCCGATAAAAGCATTAAAAAATCCCTTTAAATATGCGGGTTCAGCCATGTCTGCATTGTCGGCTTTGCCGTTGAAAACACCTTCTGCAAAAAGCAAATTTTTAAAAACGAGTATCAGTCAGTTGCCGCAAATTGTAAACTGGCCAATGGATGGAGGCCCTTTTGTTACCATGCCACAGGTTTATACCGAAGATGTGGATAAACCGGGAGTATTAAATGCGAACCTGGGGATGTATCGCATCCAATTGGGCGGAAATGATTATATTCAGGATAAAGAGATTGGCTTGCATTACCAGATCCATAGGGGGATAGGGGTACATCAATCGAAAGCAAATGCTTTAGGCCAGCCTTTAAAAGTGAGTATTTTTGTTGGTGGTCCGCCTTCTCATCCTTTAGCCGCCGTAATGCCTTTGCCCGAAGGTTTGTCGGAAATGACTTTTGCAGGTGCTTTGGGTGATAGACGTTTCCGTTATTTCTACGATGATGAGGGTTTCTGTATTTCTGCAGATGCCGATTTTATCATTACCGGCACGGTTTATCCTAATGAAAATAAACCAGAAGGCCCTTTTGGAGATCACTTAGGTTATTATAGTTTAACCCACCCTTTCCCTTTAATGAAAGTGCACAACGTGTACCATAAAAAGGATGCGATATGGTCGTTTACCGTTGTTGGTCGTCCACCCCAGGAGGATACCAGTTTTGGTGCGTTAATTCACGAAATCACAGGTTCAGCCATTCCACAGGAAATACATGGTTTAAAAGAGGTTCATGCTGTAGATGCTGCTGGTGTACATCCTTTGCTTTTTGCTATTGGCAGTGAGCGTTATACGCCTTATCTGAAGGAAAGAAGACCGCAGGAGGTTTTAACAATCGCTAATCATATTTTAGGTAAAAACCAATTGAGTTTGGCTAAATACCTGTTTATTGCTGCAAAAGAAGATGACCAACAGTTAAGTACGCACCATATTGAAGATTTTATCAAACATATATTGGAGCGGATTGATTTAACCAGGGATATTCATTTTTATACCAATACGACCATCGATACCCTTGATTACAGCGGTGATGGCTTAAACAGTGGATCGAAAGTGGTAATTGCAGCGGCAGGTGATCAAAAGCGCCAACTGTGGAATGAAATACCTGAAAATCTGAAGTTAAGTGATGGTTTTTTTGAACCTAAAATTGCCATGCCCGGTGTGTTGGTTTTAGAGGGGAATAAATACCTTAATCCGGAGAAAACAGCTGCCGAAATTGCTTTGTTAAATATCGCATTAATCGATCAGAACCTGTCGGGTTTACCTTTAATTATATTGGCTGATGATGCTACATTTACTGCAGCAAATATTGATAATTTAGTTTGGGTAGCTTTTACGCGGAGTAATCCGGCAGCTGATATTTATGGAATTAACGATTTTACGATCAATAAACATTGGGGCTGTAAGTGTGCTATGATTATCGATGCACGGAAAAAGCCCCACCACGCACCCGAATTGATTAAGGATGGAGTGGTAGAGGCTAAAATTAATGAAATGGGTAAAGAGGGTGGAGCGTTATTTGGGGTGGTGTAAATAAGTGTGATTATGGAGCAGTATTCCAAACAGCTTGAAGATCATTAATGGAATTTGCAATCTTTAGTGGCGATTTACTGATGATCGCGGCACCTAAATTAATAATTGACGTAGCAATATTTATTGCCTTTTGGACACTTTGAAGCGTTTTATATGTCTCGTTAATTTGAGTAGTTATATGGTTGATCGAGGTCAGAGATTCTTTAACATCATCCATTACCAATATTGCTGATATTGTATAGAGATTATCAGCATAATTCAGAATTGTCAAATGTAATTCTTTTATCTTTTGGTAATTAGATTTGGATAATTTTTCGAAATTTTTATACCTGTAATCACCAATAGATTGAGCTAAAGCTAAAAAATTGCCTGCAAGTTGATTTACTTGTTGTGATGTTAAATTTGCCATCCTTTTATTTATTTAGTTTGTTAAATTCTGATATAATTTCACGGATATTACTTGCGTACTCTGTTAGAAGTTCTTTAACTTGCTGTTCCTTAATATTGTCAATATTGTCTACAAGCTTTTGATGTCCTTCTGCAATCTTTTTTAGTGCTTTTGAAAAGATGATTAATTCTTTCTTTTTATCTTCAATTTTTGCCAATTGCTGGTAATATGCTTCAACTGCTTTTCTTTTCTCAAACGTAGATAGTGTTTTGTCTTTAGTTAAATCAAAATAGTAGCTTTCGATTCTTTGTTTCTGGACATTTAATTTGCCAATAAGATTGTTAGATAAATTAAAATCTAAGAAACTAATTAATACGTTAAAAGGCTGATTTGCATTTATTATGTATTTTTTGATTTCCTTTTTTCTGTATCCATCGGTGAGCGCTCTTAAAATTATTTTTGAAATTTTGGAATAGGCTTCAACCTGCGGCTTTTCTATTTTGATAGACCCAAAATCATTTTCCGTCAAAGCCTTTGTAAGCTCGTCTATTTTATAATCGGTTAGTTCATTGTTAGAAAGATTAACCAAGCCATCTATATACCCTTTTGCCGCATTGTAAATCACTAAGGTTACGCTATCGGCCTTTTCGTTTAATTTACAGTCACAATCTGCAGCCTTTAAGTTTAGATCGTTAATTTTCTTGTCAAAACAATTGTCCCAACAGTTTTGCTTAAAGCTATACTTAATATCTTCAAACTGGTTAATGCTTTTTTGCGACGCTGTAGCATAATTATTAACTGGTTTAAGGCTAATACAACTGCTAAATGCTATTGGGAATAGAATAAGCATAAGCCCAATATTTCGAATTTTGTTTCTCATTTTTTTATCGTTTTGAAAATTAATTATTTAATAGTTTATTGATTAATAGTTTATTATGTGTTGCTTTTCGTTTTTTATACTAAGTGAGTTAGATAGTGATTATTACATTGACTAATCTCCTTCCTGGGTGCTGGCAGTAGGAGCAAGCAATCCCGCTAATGCCCCAATTACGGCAGAGCCGATTGAGGCTATAATGGTAATTACTTTATCAGCAGCCTGTATTTCTTTAACATTGATTAAAATGCCGGTAGTAACTATCAATAAAACAAGGCTTAATGCACTAACCACCAGCCGATATATCCAGACATCATTTTTGGGATTAGATGCTGCTTTTTTGATTAGTGTATCCTTTGGATCAGCATCAAACTGCTGCCTTAATTGAGGATTTTGGTCTAGGTCTTTAATAAAGGATTCGACTTTGTTTAATGAGAGTTTTGTCATGATTTTAGGTTTTTTGGTTTCAGATTAATTTTTCATCTTTTCATTTTGTGGGTTTATAAATGATCAGTTTTATTTAGCCATTTTTCTTAATCAAAGCTAGTTTTGAAAGCCTATCCAAATCAAGCGTGAAAACATTCGAATTTATACGCGTGAAAAGCGCAATGGGATACCGTAAAATCGCGGTATTTTAAAATAAATAGATATTGATGTAATTGGTTAAAAACTTAGTTTGAAGCTAAGTGAATGAGTTTTAAGGCTTGGTAGTAAGTTAGTTATGTACTTGTTTAACAATTGTTGATTTTCGAATTCAAATAAGGTTAGTGTATATTTAGGAACAAGTTATTTTATAAACCAAAAACTAATTAACGCTATGAAAACTTTAAAACCTTTACCAATTACCTACATTACCGATAGAGAAAGTGAAAATCGGATGAAATGGTTTGATAAATACAAATATCCGCTACTTAATGCCATTACATTAGAACAAGAAAAAAAGGAAGAATGTAGGGGGATTGATTTCTTGAGCCTTCAATCGGCAATTACTTTCTTTGGCGAACTTACCACTGGACTTAATGCGGGAGATGGTGTAAGGGTGTATTTTGCCTCTCCATCGGGTGATGGTACTGTTAATGAAGATCGTTGTGGTACACTTACGCTCATTTTTGTAAAAACGAAGGGAACATCTGATGTTCCACCTTATTTTTATATCAATGATCAGAAAACTTCTGCTCAAATTTCATCGAATGGCGCAAAAGAATGGGTTCATAATTATCAATTGCTCAAAAGAGATCGCATGTTTAGAACCCTATCCCATAACGATAGGTTAGGCGGCCATAAAGAAACCAAACATATTTGGTTTAGCTTGAAGCAAATGGAACAAACACTTGATGAAATGAAATATCAGGCTAAAGAGCATGGTCACATCGTAAGCTGTTTCGGTATCCGTTTTACCTCTTATACAAACAAAGATTATGTTTTTCTGGATTCCAAAATTCCTAGCTATAAACGAAGGGAAAGGCTAACCATTTGCTTTACTTTTATAGGTGCCAATGGTGATATCGGGATTAAAGATATCGATCCTGTAGAGTTTGCCCAAAGACTTAAATTAACAAAGGATAAAAGTTTTGGCGATACATTTGACACAGGAATACCTGCTCCACCTCCGTCAGATACAAAAGAAGCGTTAGATTCTCAGATTTAATAAAAAATTATCATGCCTATTTTAACATATTTCTATCTTACATCACTAGCTGCGGCGGTAATAACAGGATTGTTAAAACTCCGTATAAGCTTACCCATTCATTTAAAGGGCATCATTTTGATGATGCCCTATATCTTATTAGTAGAAATTGGCGCAGCTTTTTTTAGAAACTTAATTAAAGGTCAGAATGTATTGCCCCAATACAATATTGTCCTGCTGATCGAATTTTTGGTATATGCCTGTTTTTTTAAAGAAATTATTATTTCTGAATGGATAAAAAAGATAATATCCATTTTTATGGTCTTATTCCCTGTATTTTGGTATATTTCAGTATTCTTTATATTTAAGATAACAGAATGGAATAGTTATATTTTTTTGGTAGGCGGCACTTTCACTATCGTTTGGGCTTTAATTTACTGTTATCAGTTGTTAACCTCAATAGAAAATATCAGTCTTAGCCGCTGTAGCGAGTTTTGGATTGCACTTGGTATTATTATTTTTTATGCTTGCGAGGTGCCCTTTATGGGGATATACAACTTTCTGATTGTTAACTACCCTTCGTTAATTATGAACTTTCAGATCGGCCTCCAATTAACCAATATAATCATGTATTCTCTGTTTACCTACGCTTTTTTATGCATAAAGATCAATACAATGAAGTATTCTTAGCTGTTTTGCTCACTACATTTATATTTCTGATTCTCTCTATAGCGATCGTTTTCCTGATGCTCTATTTTCAGAAAAAGAAATTTCAGTATGCTAAAGAAAAGGGGGAGCTTGAAAAACAATATGGAGAACAACTCCTACAATCGCGACTCGAAATGCAAGAGCAAACTTTTGAAACGATAAGCGATGAAATACATGATAATGTGGGGCAATTGTTAAGCCTGGCTAAATTGCAGCTGAGCATTGCAGAACAAAATGAAATTATCGATAAATCGTTAATTGCCGAAATAAAGGGCAATGTTGGTAACGCCCTTACCGATTTACGGGATATTGCCAAAAGCCTCAGTACAAGTCGTATCCAGGAGTTAAGTTTGTTTCAGGCCGTAGAACAAGAATTACAGCGCATTGGCAGGGCAGGCGCAATTGTTTGCAAGGTTGAAGTAACCGGTAACGAACAGCAAATTGCAGAGCAAAAGAAAATCATCATCTTTCGGATTGTGCAGGAAAGTTTACAGAATATATTAAAACATGCCCAGGCCACTACAATTAGTGTGAGATTTAATTTTTTAACCGGGGGGGTAAAAATAACTATTGAAGATAATGGCGTCGGTTTTAGTGCAGTCGAAAAAGTTAAGATTGAAAGCGGCCTTGGACTTCAGAATATTGTAAAACGTGCTACATTGATTATGGGGGAAGCCACCATTAACAGTGTTATTAATAAAGGAACCATCATCACCATAATTATCCCTTATGTCTGATCAGATTAAAAATATAGCCCTGGTTGACGATCACGTCTTATTCAGGAAAGGATTAGCTGCATTAATCAGCTATTTTCCCGCTTACAATATCTTATTTGAAGCTGCTAACGGTAAAGATTTTATCAGGCAATTAAAAATATACGGTTTACCTGATATTGTGTTGCTCGATATTAATATGCCCGAAATGGACGGTTATAGTACCGCTTCATGGCTTCGCATCAATCATCCGGAAGTAAATATACTTGCACTAAGCACCATGGATGCAGAAACAGCCATTATAAAAATGATTACCAATGGTGCCAAAGGTTATGTATTAAAAGATGCCGAGCCAGAAGAATTAAAGCGCGCTTTTGATGAGGTAATCAGTAAAGGGTATTTTTATAATGATTTGGTTACCAGAAAGGTAATGCAGTCGCTAAGCTCCTTGTCTACAAATTCAAAACTATCCGATTTTGTAAAACTGACCGAAAGGGAAATGGAATTTTTAAAATATACCTGTACCGAAAAAACATATAATGAAATTGCCGCAGAAATGTTTGTAAGCCCGCGTACCATCGATGGTTATAGAAATTCGTTATGCGAAAAATTACAGCTAAAAAGCCGGACAGGATTGGCATTGTATGCGGTTAAAAATGGAATAGTTAAAATTTAGGTCAGTTTTAACGGCTACGATTTAATAGGCTGCTCTGATATATATAAGTCACTATTTAGTGATAATTTGAAAATCCAGATTAAAATTTAGATTTTTAGCTATATCAATCCCAATATGCTTTCAAAATTTCGCCTTATTCTAGTCTGTTTCATACTTTTTTTTGTGAATGCAATGGCGCAGGATGCAAAACTGGATAGTGTAGCATTAAATATTAATCGCTATGGTTTAAAAACGGTTCAATCCAATTTATTTATCCATTTTGATAAAAGTATTTATACCAATAATGACCAGGTTTGGTTTACCGGATACCTGCTCAAAACCATTACTGATTTAGATCAGTACCATACCCTTTATTTGTCGCTGATTAACAATAGAGACAGCAGTATCGTGCTTCAGGATAAATTTCTGATTGATAAAGGCTTTGCATTTGGGGCACTTACCTTGCCTGATTCATTACCGGGTGGCTCTTATCGTTTTGTGGCCAATACCAACATTAAAAGAAATGATAAACCAGCTGGCGAATTTGTGCAGCCCATTACCATTAAATCTACAACTGTAAATCTATTAACCGCCAGTATTTCTATTTTTAAAGCTTATGATGAGCAAAGCAAAAACGGAACAGCTTTATTAAAAGTTTTATCAAGTGATAACCGGTTTGTTGAAAATGCAGAAATCAAATATCAGATCGGTAGGGATAAACAAACTTTGTTAAACGGGACGGCTAAAAGCAGCGTTATAGGTGAACTGATGATCAACTATCCTGCAGATAAAATTACAACAGACAATAATCAGCTTCATGTTTCTATCAAAAAAGGAAAAGATACCAGGTATGTAAAGTTTAATCTTCCGGTGATAAATCGCTCAAATTATCAAATTCAATTTTATCCCGAAGGTGGCTATCTTGTTAATAATTTAATATCAAAAGTGGGTTTTGAAATTAAAGACGTGGAAGGCTCTGTTATAAAAGCGAAAGGTGTTTTGTATGAAAATGATACCGTAGTTGATACCATTCAAAGCAATTCTACCGGTATTGGTTCATTTTCAATACGTCCGTTGCCCTCCAAAAAGTATTACGTTAAACTTTTTGGGGATGTAAAGCAGGAGCGTAAGCATGCCTTACCTGCAGCACTAAAAAACGGAGCTGTTTTAACTGCAGGCACGGCAATATCGGAGAACGATTTCAGGATGCACCTCGAAGCCAACAGTAATAAAAAAGTACATGTTTTAGTCCATAATTTCTCTGATGTTTTTTTACATACGAATTTAGCATTAGCGGCCAACAAAACACAAAACATCAGGTTTAAATTAGATTCGGTTCCTGCAGGATTAAATACGGTTACCATTCTGGATAGTAGTTATAGGCCAATTGCTGAAAGAATTTTCTTTGCACATTACGATCAGCTTCCTCGTGCCGAATTATCGACCGATAAAAATGAATATGGTACCCGAGATCAGGTAAGTTTAAAATTGAATGTACTTGGGAAAGATAAAATACAGCATCCGGCAATGGTTTCCATTTCCTGCGTACAAAGCAACCGGGTTTCGGCGAATAACAGCCAGAATATTGCCGATTATTTTTATTTACAACAATATTTGAAACCGCTTCCAGGCCACCCAATGGGTTTAAAATACATCGATCAGGATTATATCAATGATGTATTGCTGGTTAAAACCTGGAGCAGGTATAAATGGCCTGAAACAAGAGTAGAAAAGCCCGGTAAAGAAGAAATACTTTCGAGCTTCGAATACCGTGGTGAAATAACCAGAAGAAATAAGCCATTGGATAAGCCGATAGAGTTAACAATTATTGCAGGAGAAAATTTGAATTTTCTGAATACTGATAGCATGGGTAAATTTAATTTACCTTTTCCCAATCTTATTGTTAAAGAATCAAAAACGCCCGTATTGTTAGGGATGGCAACAGCTAAATACAACCTGTATAAAGTTAAAATAGACGATCCGCAGGATGAACTAAAGAAATATCTGGTACAACAAAATTTAGAACAGCTACATGTAAAAGGTGATGTGTTGAGTGAAAATAATCAAAGCCTGACTTCAATTACTGGCACCAGGTTAAAAGAAGTAATGATTATAAAAAAAAAGGATGAAAGAATTGATTTTATTAAAAATTCTTACGCCAACAGGTGTGGTGATTACGTTTGCATGTACAATATTTTGAATTGTCCTAATCATATGTCCGATCCGGGTAATAAAATCCCTGTAAAAGGTAAGGTCTATAATAATGAAATTGGACTTGCCACTATGTACTCGGGATGTATGGAATATGAGTCTAAGCCCAATGTGACTATTTTGAAAGGAATAAACCTTCCTAAAGAATTTTATGCATCCGACATTGCCAATAAAAATGAACCAATTAATCTGGCTACAGTTTACTGGAATTACCAGGTGTTGGTAAATGGAGAAACTTCTTTAAGTTTTAATACTGGTGATTTGACCGGGCAGTTTAAGATTATCGTGCAAGGAGTAACTGATGGGGGAGTGGTTTATGGAGAGCAGGAGATTATGGTAAGGAATAAATAAGAAAGGCCCTGGTTTTTTAACCAGGGCCTTCTTTATATTGTATTTAAGAAAACCTAAAATCTTACTCCAAAAGTTAAGAATACGTTATTTCTATTGCTTTTTATATCTGCAACAGGCTCACTGTAATCATCTAATAAGTATGGACTTGAACTAAAATTGGTTTTATAATTTTGGTATGCTACATCAAAATAATAGTTGTCGATGCGATATCCAATACCACCAGTATAATATTCGCCCTGATAAAATTTATTATCACCACCTTTAACACCATTACCGTTTACGCCATAACCTGCACGTAAGCTCAATTCGTTGGTTACTTTAAACTCTGCACCCACTCTGTAATTAACAGCCTCCTTATAAGATGCTTTAATAAATGCATTGTTATCATTGATGGTTGCACGGTCAGATCCGTTAGAATCAGAAAAACGCATTGAAGAATAATCTACATAATCAACATCGGCAGATATTAATGCAGTACCTGCAATTACATAACTGATACCAGCAGAAGCTTTTAAAGGTGTACGTAAATTATAAGTAAAGGAATAATATTGAGTTGGATTATTTGATTTAGTTGGAGCAGTATTTGCATTTCCAGAAGTAGTGGACTGTAATGTTTCGCTGGTATTATCTTCAATGTTCATCCAGGTAGGTGTTTGGAAATTTATACCAATCCTTAATTCGCTCACAGGTCTGAAGATGGCTCCCAGTTTTAAATTAAAACCACCACCTTTAGTTTCCTGATTTCTAAAGTGGGTAAGGTTGTAATTTTCATTTCCGTTGTACTTGGGTACATTGGGTAAAGTTGCATTATCATCATACGAATTAAGAATACCAGATTCGGTAAAAGTAGCATCGCTGGTATATTTAACATTTACAAAACTTGCTGTTGCACCAATATATACTTTGTTGCCAAAGTTCAGCGCACCTGCCACGTTAAATTCTGAAGTAGAACCTAAACGTGCTTCATCCCAGTTTTGATTAAAGTTAGTGCCTGATGGCTCTGCAGAAAATTGATTGGGAAAAGTAGGGGTATTTTTATTAATTAAATAACTGTTGTAAGCATCGCCGGCTATACTATTATCAACACCATAATTATTAGCCTGCTCTGCATAAGAGTTTCTTATCGAATTATTTCTGTTAGTACCGCTGTAGTTAAAGTTATTTAGAAAATCGTTGTTACGGGTATAACTCAAGCCAAATACACTACTTACCAATCCTTTATCTACATCAGCACCTTTCATTTTGGCAGCAGGGCTATAAAATACCACACCAATGTTATTCAGGTTTAACTGACTTTTATTTGTTGAGGTATTATTTCCTAAATAAGCACTACCGTTGGATACGGAATTGAACTCAGGGGTGATGCTGAATTCTGATTTGGTAAATAAACCTAAACCAGCAGGGTTAGCGTTAATGGAACCAATATCGCCACCAACACCAATCTGGGCACCGCCCATTCCTTTAAACCTTGCCGAACTTCCGTAATTGGTTTGCGAGAAACGGAATGCATCGGGTGCGTAACTTTGAGCATATGTTGTTCCCATAGCAGCTACTGTAGCTACTAGAGAAGCTAAGATGATTTTTTTCATTTTGTGTGTTTAGAATTTTTAATTAACCTCTGCCTGCTCTTGATGGTCTCGAACCGCCGCCGCCGCCGCCACCACCTCCAGTTGAACCGCCGCCGCCGCCATTTGATGGTGGAGGTGAATAACTTGGTCTGCTTTCAGTTCTGGTAGGTTGTTGAGGGGTATAGTTTTCGTTTCTGGTTGGTCTGCTGCTTTGTGTACCTTGAGGTGCATAACCATCATTTCTGCTCGGTCTGCCGCTTTGGTTACCTTGATTTTGCGTATAACCACCTGATGCCTGAGTTCTTGATGGTCTGCCAGCATTGTTATTAGGTGCATAAGATATACCGCCATTTTGATTTACCACACCCGATCTGCTTGGTCTGCCTACATTTCCACTATTACCATTTCCATATCTTGGCACTCCTCTGTCATCGCTTCCTGGTCTTGCTCTGTAATTTCCTCTGTTGGTGTAAACTCCACCGCCATAGTATCCGCCGCCGATACCCCAGCCTCCGCCGTAATATCCGCCTCCACCCCAACCATAACGGTCGTAGTAAGAGTTAGGTCCCCAAGAGTTCCAGCCATAAGGATTATTCCATCCATAACCAGCGTTGCCATAGTAGAATGGGTTATTCCAGATACTTCCGTAGCCATATCCAAGGCCACCGCCCCAGCCACCTAAGCCGTAACCGTTGCCCCAGCCAATACCTACACCTAAATAATTAGATGGTCCGTAACTGCTGCCATAGTAATAATTATCAAAATAAGGATCGTAATAGCCCTGAAAGCTGTAACCATTGTAAAAACGGTTTATTCTTGATGAGTAGTCCATATCGTAATAAGGATTACTGGTACCATAATACTCGTCGTATTCTTGCTGACCCTGGGCCTGATACTGCTGGCCCTGTTGATTTTGAGGTTGCGGTATTATTTCAACCTCCCTGGCTTTCGCCACAGAATTATAAACATCATCAGCCGGCTTGGTTTGAGCCAATTTTGATGTAGCGCATGAAGCCACCAACCCAGCAGCAGCAATCATAACAATGGGTAAAAATTTAATTGGTTTCATTGTGTTTATATTTAGTTGTGTGTGTTCACGAAATATGATAAACAGGTTTCAAAAGTAATTAATTCTTAACTATTTAGTTGTTAAAAAATACAATGACTCACAATTGATATTAATTGTTAGTCGTTTGTAGGCATAAATTTATAAATTTGCTATCGAATTTTACACTTTTTAACACACAAATTACGTTCCAAATACATAAGATGAGTAAAGAAATTACAAGTAGAGAAGCAGATTATTCCCAGTGGTATAATGATATCGTGATCAAAGCAGACTTAGCAGAACACTCTGCGGTACGTGGTTGTATGGTTATAAAGCCCAATGGCTATGCTATTTGGGAAAAAATGCAGGCTGTTTTAGATAAAATGTTTAAGGATACAGGCCATCAAAATGCCTATTTTCCATTATTCATCCCAAAGTCATTTTTCTCTAAGGAAGCTTCTCATGTTGAGGGCTTTGCGACAGAATGTGCTGTTGTAACACACTATCGTTTAAAAAATGACGGTAACGGGAATATTGTGGTTGATGAAACTGCCAAACTGGAAGAAGAATTGATCGTTCGCCCGACTTCTGAAACCATTATCTGGAATACTTACAGAGGCTGGATCCAATCGTACCGCGATTTGCCAATATTGATTAACCAATGGGCCAATGTAGTGAGGTGGGAAATGCGTACCAGGTTATTTTTACGTACCGCCGAATTTTTATGGCAGGAAGGTCATACCGCACATGCTACAGCACAAGAAGCGATTGAAGAAACGGAGCGCATGTTACACATTTATGCCGATTTTGCTGAAAACTGGTTGGCAGTTCCGGTGATAAGGGGACGTAAATCACCAAATGAAAGATTTGCAGGTGCACTTGATACGTATTGTATTGAAGCATTGATGCAGGATGGCAAGGCTTTACAAGCCGGTACTTCGCACTTTTTAGGACAAAATTTTGCCAAAGCTTTTGATGTTAAATTTACAGGTAAAGATGGGAAATTAGATCACGTTTGGGCATCTTCATGGGGTGTTTCTACCCGTTTAATGGGTGCTTTAATTATGGCACACAGTGATGATTCGGGATTAATTATTCCTCCAAAATTAGCGCCAATACAAGTCGTTATCGTTCCGATTTATAAAAATGATGAAGATCTGGCCAAAATCTCTACATACGTAAACGAGTTAACCATGCGTTTAAAAGGTTTGGGCGTTTCTGTAAAATACGATGACAGGGATACGCAACGCCCGGGATTTAAATTTGCTGACTATGAACTAAAAGGAGTGCCAATCCGCATTGCAATCGGTGGACGTGATTTAGAAAATAAAACGGTAGAAATTGCCCGCAGGGATACAAAATTAAAACAAACCATACCACAGGATGGATTGGATATTTACATTGTAAAACTACTGGAAGATATTCAGCAAAGCATGTTCAACAAGGCTTTGGCTTATCGTGATGAACACATTACAGAAGCAAATTCTTACGAAGAGTTTAAGAAACTGTTGGATACGAAAGCAGGTTTTATTTCTGCACACTGGGATGGAACACCAGAAACAGAACAGAAAATTAAAGAGGAAACAAAAGCGACGATCCGTTGTATTCCTTTAGAGAATAAACTGGAAGATGGCGTTTGTATCTATTCTGGTCAACGGTCTATTCAGAGGGTATTGTTCGCAAGAGCGTATTAGGTGAGTTCTGAGTTGGGAGTTGGGAGTCTCCGGGCAAGCGATTCAAAGGTGAGTTTAGAATCGTTAGTCGGAAGTTTTAACCTTATAGCTAAGGGTTTAATGTGTTAATTAGACAGGAGATTTGAGACATGAGATTAACTTATCTTGTGTGCCGGATCCAAATAATTTAAAATAGATGGGAGATTTGAGGCATTAGATTTGAGATTTACATCTCACCTCATGTCTGAAATCTCCTATCTCAAATCAAAAAAAAAATGAAATTCGCAACTAAAGCCATACATGCAGGCCAGGAGCCTGATCCAACAACGGGTGCGGTAATGACCCCGATTTATCAAACGTCAACCTATTGGCAAAAATCACCGGGCGATAATAAAGGCTACGAATACTCCAGGGGAACTAACCCTACACGTAAAGCTTTGGAAGATTGTTTGGCCGCTTTAGAGAATGCTAAATATGGTTTGGCTTTTTCGAGCGGGATGGGTGCTACGGATGCGGTACTGAAGTTATTGCAGCCTGGAGATGAAGTGATTACCGGAAACGACCTTTATGGTGGTTCTTATCGGATTTTCACTAAAATTTATACTAAATATGGCATCAAATTCCACTTTTTGGACCTTTCGAAGCCAGAAAACATGTTGCCTTACATTAACGATAAAACTAAGCTGGTTTGGATTGAAACACCAACAAATCCAACCATGCAGATTATCGATATTGAAGGAGTTGCCAAAATTACCAAAGAGAAAAATTTAATTCTTACGGTTGATAATACTTTTGCTTCGCCATATTTACAAAATCCAATTGATTTAGGCGCTGACATCGTTATGCATTCGGTAACCAAATATATTGGCGGACACTCTGATGTGGTGATGGGCGCTTTGGTAACCAACGATGAGCAATTGTATAAAGACCTTTGGTTTATTTACAACGCCTGTGGTGCAACACCAGGTCCACAAGATGCTTTTTTGGTTTTAAGGGGGATTAAAACACTTCACTTAAGAATGAAAGCGCATTGCGCAAATGGTGAACGTATTGCGCATTACTTAAAAACACATCCAAAAGTGGATAAGATTTACTGGCCGGGTTTTGAAGACCATCCTAACCATGATGTTGCTAAAAAACAGATGCGTGGCTTTGGAGGTATGATTTCGATTACGCTGAAAGGAGCCGACCTGCAAGAAACATTCAGGATTTCATCTAATTTTAAGGTGTTTACCTTGGCTGAATCATTGGGTGGGGTAGAATCACTGATCAATCATCCTGCTACCATGACACATGGCTCGATCCCGAAAGAGGAAAGAGAAAAAGTTGGTGTTACTGATAACCTGTTGCGTTTAAGCGTAGGGGTAGAGGATATCGATGATCTTTTAGAAGATCTGGCAAATGCATTAGCGTAATGTTAAATCATGCTAAGGCACGAAGCATCCCTTAAGCGGGAGCAGATGCTTCGTGCCTCGGCACGATAGTTATGTGGTAAATGCTATTCGCGTTTAATCAAAATACATGCAATTTCTAGAACTGAAAAATTTTCTTGACAGTAAAGTTGATCAGTACAACCAGCCCAATTTTATAGCGAACGATCCCGTTTGTATTCCGCATTTTTTTGAAAAAAAGCAGGATATAGAAATATCAGGTTTCTTTGCAGCAATTTTGGCCTGGGGGCAACGGAAAACCATCATCAATAAATGCAGGGAGCTGCTTAACCGAATGGATAATGCGCCATACGATTTTGTGCTCAACCACACAGATGATGATTTAAGACGTTTGCTGAACTTTAAACACCGCACCTTCAACGATACGGATCTGCTCTATTTCATCTCATTTTTTAAACAACATTATCAACGTTTTGATAGCCTGGAACAGGCTTTTGTTCCGCAGGGGGATTTCCGTTCAGCGTATCTGGAGGTTACAGCAGAAGGGCGGGAAGCAGCATTATCATCTGCTGTTTGTTATGCTGCTGAACTCAATTTTTCGATTGAGCAGGCACTTAACCATTTCAGGTCTTATTTCTTTTCGTTGGAAGATTTTCCACACCGCACTAAGAAACACATCTCTTCTCCAAAGCAAAAATCGACCTGTAAACGTTTAAACATGTACTTGCGGTGGATGGTAAGAACAGATAACAATGGCGTTGATTTCGGGATTTGGAATACACTTCAACCGAAAAACCTGATCTGCCCATGCGATGTACATGTAGACCGCGTAGGAAGGTTATTAGGTTTGATTAACCGGAAGCAGACTGATTGGCTGACTGCAGTGGAATTAACCGAAAATTTGAAGCAGTTTGATCCAAACGATCCTGTGAAATACGATTTTGCGTTGTTTGGATTGGGCGTAGAAAAGGTGTTTTAGTGTTGTTGAAACCGGATAAATTGAAAAAAATTCTTTTTTCAATTCTAATCTTCCTATACTTACTTAGTAATTGCAATTTTTTTTTGTAATTATAGTCTATCCCAATCGTTATCTCTATGCTAGCAGTTAATTTATCCGATGAAGATAGGTGGAAAAAATACAATAACTTTTCTCCTCTAGTCTCGATTTTTAAAAAATTTCATCCCCTTAATGCTGAAATTGAAAAACGCATCAACCAGCATACATTTCCGGTAAGTTATAAAAAAAATAAATTCCTGGTTTCTCCGGTAGACCGTAATAAGTTCCTTTTTTTAATTATAAAAGGAGTGGTTCGGGGTTTTATTAAAGATGGCACTACTGAGATTACCACCTGGATTGCCAAAGAAAATGAGGTGATTGGTACCATCCGTAATTTGTGGATAGAAGGCGATTCGGAAGAGTACCTCCAGGCCCTGGAAGATGTTGATTTAATTGCCATACCGCACGTTTTATCGGAGTATTTATACGAAAATTTTGCTGAGGCTAATATTGTAGGCCGGAAGATGATGGAGCTTTACTATCGTTCTGCCGAAGAGCGGGCTTACCTTTGTCGCATTTCTTCAGCAGAGAAAAGATACAAACGTTTTCTGGTGTCTTTTCCTGGTTTAATTAACCGGGTTTCGTTAAAACATATCGCTTCATTTTTAGCCATCAGGTTAGAAACCCTCAGCAGAATCAGGGCTAAAATTTAATACTCCGCTTGTAGTAATTTCCTTGTTTTTTCTTAATTAAGATGGGTTAAAATGCTGAAACATTTTAGCCTTTTTTTTGTTTCCCGAAATTTCAAATTTTCAGGTTAACTGTAGGATAAATAAGTCAAGTTGTTATATAGTTGTTGATTATTGTCAAAAAATGCTACCCGCTGCAGGTGGTCGAAATTGTACCCTTTGGGAGCTAATTTCTTTTTTTGCCTTGTTTGTAGTATTGGAAAGACAGTTTTTGGTTGCTTTGGTATTAAAAACACAGTCAATTTTAGCTCTTTTTGCCACTTGCAGGAGTGTAAAAAATAATATACTTTTGCCGCCCTTAAAAACGAGGTTTTTTTATAGCGTCTATCCCTTCAAAAGTGTTTTATAATCAGCGTATATACGTTGTTTTTTACTGCATTTCCTAAAGAGAATCCTTAGCTCATAAATGGCCTTTTTAGGAAGATTTTGTGCTCATCGGATGAGAACAATTTTATGTAGTAATAACCCTATTATCCCAATGGGAAGAATGAATAAATTTAAACAACGCTTTTTCAACAGTTTTCAGAAAGAAACATGGTTTAAACTAATGGTTTTGCCTTTGCTTTTACTTGTTGCTGTCTCCTCAGTTAGTGCACAAACTTATAAGAAACATTATATCGCACCTGCGCCATGGCAATACTTTACCGTGGCAAATGAACTAATCGTTTCTACGGTGAGTACAACACCTATTTCTGTAACGGTAAAAAAGAGCGATGGAACTTTAATTACTACGCTAAATAACGTGGTGGCAGGTTCTCCGGCGAAATACAGATTTGCGGGTACAGTTACCAGTTTTCCTTATTTTAGTTTAAATACGAATATTAATGCTGCAGGACTGATTGTAGAAGCTGCTTCAGCAATCAGTGTTAACATCAGGAATGTTGCATCCGATCAAAGTAACGACGCCTATATCAAAGGAAACTCTTCCCTGTTCAGCTTTGGTGATGCTGCCATTGGAAATAAATTCAGGGTAGGTTATTATAGGGATGGTGAGATTTACACCAGCAATAACCCTGATTATAACATCAGACAGCATTACGTGATTTACAGTGTGATGGCTATCGAAAATAATACTGTAGTAAGCATAAATGGTGTAGCAACCACGACCTTAAATGCGGGACAGAGTTATTTGTTCAATGCCAATATGGGATCGTTGGTAGAAACATCTGGTCCTGCGGTGATGAATACCAATGCCCAGTTTGATGCACCTACTTATTCTACTGAATGTTATGACAGTGCGAGTAACCCGGTTCCGCCAATAACAGCCCTGGGGAATGAATATGTGGTGGTTAGGGGAGCAGGAAACAATATTGCCGAACAAACTACGGTAATTGCATCAGAGGCGAATACTTCAATCACGGTTTATAATTTTAATACTGCTGGTGTTTTACAGAGTACAAACACCTATAATTTAGTTGCTGCAGGTAGTTTTGTTACTTTTCCGAATGGAATTGCCGGAGCTGGAAACATCAACGGACAAGATGGGCAGGTTTATTCTGCAAGTAGGATTGTAGCCAATAAAAATGTAGTGGCCTATTCTGGTACCGCACAAAAATGTGAGGTTGATGTGGCAACACTTGCACCGATATCTTCCTGCGGAGGATCGAAAAGGGTAGAAACGGTTAAATTCCGTGATTTAAACGAAACGACGAATCTGCCTTATTTTTCTTATATCATTTTACAGGATCCTACTGCTCCTGTTTTATTGTCGACTGATAATGGTTATACCAATAAAAATATAGAAACTATTCCGGGTGTAGGTATCAGAAGACAAATGGGTTCTACCGGTCAATATATCATTGATTTTGATGATACGGAAATAGGAACACCAGGGGTAATTACCTTAACCAGTACAGCAAGGCTAACGGTTAATATGGTTCAGCAGGGTGGGGGTTTTTCGATGTCGAACTTTCTCTCGCCTTTTCCTGAAAAAGCTTTAAAACCAACTTTCACACAAAGTGATTGTGCTTCGGCATTGTTAACAGCCGACCCTTCGAGCGTTGCACCTTTTCAATGGTATTTAGATGGAACGGCTATTGCCGGCGCCACCAATAATACTTATGTGGCACCGGTTTCGGGAACTTATACGGTTACCTCGAAATTAGATTGCGGAATGAGTGCACAATCTTTACCTGTTACGGTTGCTTTGTGTAATGTTGATCTGATTGCAGGTAAAACCGTTAGCGATTCATCGCCAGGTATTGGTACAACTGTTGCTTTTACGGTAACCGTTAAAAATTCGAATGTTGCATCTGGTACAGTTACGGGCACTGGTAATGCCATTGGTGTTTCTGCTACAGATTTATTGCCTGCGGGATATACTTTTGTTTCGAGCACAGCCAGTGCCGGAACTTCATATAATGCATCTACAGGTTTATGGTCGATAGGGCCGATGGCTGCGGGTGAAACCAAAACATTAACCATTAATGCGAAGGTTGTTTCATCAAGTGTTGCCAATGCGTATAAAAACACGGTAACTGTTACCGGACCTCAAAATGATCCGGTTTTAAGCAATAATACAGCATCTGCAATGGTAACGCCATCTACAATATCGTTATACAGTGGCAATGATGCGCAGGTAGTTTGCGCGGGAAGTGCGATAACTGATGTTGTGTATCAAATGCCCGCTTCTGCAACTGCGGGTAATGTAAGTGTTGATAATTTACCACTGGGTATTGGTGGCACCTTTGATCCGGCTACAAAAAGATTCACCATCTCAGGTACCACGAGTATATTGTTACTGGCTACAACTGTATATACTTATACCGTTAAATCAGGTTCAATTACTACTGAAGGTAGAATAACTGTTATGGCCGCACTGGGTAATCCTTCATTTACACGCGGTTCTTCTTCAAGCAGGTGCCAGGGTGCGGGAACGGATAATTATAGCGCTACTGCGGCAAATAACACTTCAATAACTTATAGTTTATCTCCTTCAACTGCAGGGGTAATTAATGCTTCAACAGGTGATGTAACCTGGTCGGCCAATTATAATGGTACTGCAACTATTACGGTAACGGCAGTTAATAGCTGTGGAACTAAAACGGCAACACATACGGTAACGGTAACCTCAACGGGCACTATAGCAGGAACTGCGACACAGTGTTCAGGATCAAATGGAACATTAACGTTAAGCGGGGCTCCTGCCACGGTAGTACGTTGGGAATCATCAACAGATAATGGTATCAGCTGGACTACGATTTCGAACACGACAAAAACTTTAAATTATAGCAATATTGCAATTACGACGATTTACAGGGCAATTGTATCAGGAAACGGTTGTACAAATGCGATATCGGGAACTGCTACAGTAACGGTAACGCCTCGTCCGGTAATTGCCAATCAAACTTATTACATCTGTAAAGCTGGAAGTTTTACTTTTGCTCCGGTTGATGTGCCAAATGGTACAACTTATACCTGGGCGAGCCCGGTGCTTTCTTCTTCAAATATTACAGGAGGAACTGCTGGATCAGGCCAGCTTTCGATCAATCAGACTTTAAGCAACTCGGGTACCACTTTGCAAACGGCAACTTATACGGTAACGCCTACCTACGCATCGTGTAGTGGAAATTCATTTACCATAACGGTATATGTGGTACCAACGCTTACGGCTTCTGCAACGGGCAGCACCATCTGTTCGGCAACACCATTTAGTATAACACCAAATAGTAATGTAAACGGAACGAGTTATACCTGGACTGCTGCTTTGGTTAACGGAACTGCAACTGGATTTTCAAATCAATCAACAGCGGTAGGAGCACCAATTTCGCAAACTTTATTAAATACTTCGGGTGCTGATGCTACGGTAAGGTATACCGTAACGCCAGTTTATAATGGCTGTACCGGAGCAACATTTACTTTCGATATTATTGTAAGGACTGCCACGCCTGCACCTACAGCAAGTAGCCAGACTTTCTGCGAAATCTCAAATGCCACGGTTGCCAATTTAGCGGCAACAGGAGCGGGAGTAAAATGGTACTCACAGGCTTCAGGTGGAACAGCTTTGACTTCAACAACTGCTTTAACCAATGGAACCTATTATGCAAGTCAAACGGTTAATGGTTGTGAGAGTGCTACACGTGCTTCTATTACGGTAAGCATTACTGTTACAGCAGCACCTACAGCAAGTAACCAGACTTTT
>NZ_JAVTSU010000022.1:0-108776 GCF_032678605.1 Pedobacter miscanthi | reverse complement strand
AAAAATGAATATTTTGGTATTTCTAGAAAACGAAAAAGCCTGTAAACATTTACTTTACAGGCTTTTAGTTAAATTTAAAACTATTTTCGCGGAATGGACGGGACTCGAACCCGCGACCTCCTGCGTGACAGGCAGGCATTCTAACCAGCTGAACTACCACTCCTTTTGTTCTTCTTTAAAGTTAGAACCTCTTGTCTCTTTCGAGGTTGCAAATATAGAGAGTATATCTTAATTTGCAAACTTTTTTTTCAAAAATATTTAACTGCTTATCCTACAGCACCTTCCTGCATCTTTTCTGCATTTTCAGCAAACTGAAGTGCACTAATAATCTCCTGAATATCTCCATCCATGATAGATGGAAGGTTATACATCGTTAATCCGATACGGTGTTCGGTAACGCGACCCTGAGGATAATTATAGGTTCTGATTTTAGCCGAACGGTCTCCTGTTGATACCATTGTTTTACGTTTGGCAGCAATATCACCATTTTTCTTCTGCAATTCGATATCATACAGCTTGCTCCGTAACATCTCCATAGCAATAACACGATTACCTAATTGCGAGCGTTCTTGCTGGCACACCACCACTAAACCCGATGGTTTGTGCGTTAACTGCACCTTAGTTTCTACCTTGTTTACGTTCTGTCCACCTGCACCGCCTGAACGCGAAGTTTGCAGTTCGATATCGGCAGGATTAATGTAAAGATCTATTTCTTCTGCTTCAGGTAAAACCGCTACAGATGCAGCTGATGTATGCACACGGCCTTGTGTTTCGGTATCAGGCACACGTTGTACACGGTGTACCCCACTTTCGTACTTCAGCTGACCATAAACATCATCGCCATTTACTTTTAAAATCACCTCTTTATAACCACCGGCAGTACCCTCAGTAACATCAACGGTTTCCACTTTCCAGCCCTTGGTTTCAAAATAACGGGTATACATGCGGTATAAATCGCCGGCAAATAAAGCAGCTTCATCACCACCGGTACCACCCCTAATCTCAAACACGGCATTTTTGGCATCTTCCGGATCTTTAGGAATCAACATTAAACGGATATTGCTTTCCATTTCTTCCTGTTGCTTCAAAAGCATATCCAGTTCTTCCTTTGCCATTTCGCGCATTTCAGCGTCTTTCTCCGTGGCTAAAATTTCTTTGTTCGCATCAATGTTGCTCATCACATTTTTGTAGATTTTGTACTCATCTACAATTTTGCCCAAGTCTTTATATTCTTTATTTAAAGCCGCAAAACGTTTCATATCCTGAATTACATCCGGATTGCTCAACGATTCTTCTACATCTTCCCAACGCAGCTTTATAGCTTCTAATTTATCTAACATATTTATTCTTGTTGAAATTCCCTGAAGGTTGGCATAGGCCCAAAAATTCAGGAAATGCAAAAATAAGGAAAAAAGCTGAATTTGTTTGTTTAGGATGGAGGGTTAATTGGTTAACTGTTTGAATTGATTAAGCATAAGTTAGAAGTATCCTGGTTTGATTCGAAAATGAAAGGTTCTGAGCCCGTGGCAGTCGGTGGTCCCGCTATCCCTTCAAGTCCTCTCCCGATGAAAATATCGGGATCCGGGCTTTCCGTTTTATCGGGTTTATAATTAGTGTGAGGTGCGGTTCAGCGCCTTGCGACCTTAAACAGCAGCATAAACTGACCTACGAACATTCACCGAAGCTTCAGGCTTTACTTTCTAAAAAAATTACTGATTTGTTGTGTAGTATTCGAGCTTTAGGTCCTGCCCATCAAAAACCCCGTAAGAATTATAATTGAGCCATTCGCCAATATTCACATACCTGCTCCCCTTACCCAAATCAATATCAAGCGGCAGGTGCCTGTGCCCAAAAATAAAATAATCGAAGTGTGTTTTCCGCAACTGTTCTTTGGCATAAATGGCCAGCCATTCTTTATCTTCCCCTAAAAACACTTCTTTTTCTGTTTGTGCCGCCCTGCTTCCCTTGCTCCAGCCATTGGCAATGCCAATGCCTAAATTTGGATGTAAACGGGCAAATAACCATTGGCAAACTTTACTTCTGAAAATCTTCCTTAAGAATTTATATTTACGATCTCCAGGACCTAAACCATCTCCATGGTGCAGGTAAAATTTCTTTCCACCACGTTCTATAATCAATTCATCACTGATGATTTTCATCCCGATTTCCTGCGTAAAATAATCACGTACCCACATATCATGGTTACCTTTAAAAAAATAGATTTTTATTCCCGCATCGGCCATGGCGGCCAATTTCCCTTGCAAGCGGATAAAACCTTTCGGAACCACGGTAGCGTATTCGAACCAGAAATCGAAAATATCGCCCATTAAAAAGAGTTCGCTGCAATTTGGCGTTATAAAATCCAGCCAGCTTACAATACGCGCTTCACGGGCACGGCTCTCCGCATCGTTTGGCGTGCCTAAATGAAAATCGGAAGCGAAATAAATGTTCTTAGCCATGTACGGGTTCAAAGGTAACGCAAAAAGCTCAAAGACTAAAGCGGAAAGACTAAACCCTAAATCGCTATAATCTGTGTAATTAATCCGCCAGGAAAAATAGCAAAAAGACTAAAGCGGAAAGACTAAAGGTTGAATCGCTATAATCTGTGTAATCAACCTGAAAGGAAAAAAGACATATATTAGTAAATAAATCTCACCAAAGATGAAAAAACAAATTCTATTGAGCTTATTTGCATTAAACCTATTCGCCTGTAACACTGGCCAAAAACCGGCAGAAAAAATAACATTGATGAAATATCCTGAAACCAAAAAAGACAGCACTACCGATAATTATTTCGGCACCACCATTGCCGACCCTTACCGTTGGCTGGAAAACGATACCTCTGCCGAAACTAAAGCATGGGTGACCGCCGAAAATAAAGTAACCCAAAATTATCTCGAGCAAATCCCCTACCGTCCAGACATTAAAAAACGCTTAACCGAAATCTGGAACTATCCAAAAGAATCCGCCCCATTTAAGGTAGGCGAATATTATTTCTTTGCCAAAAACGATGGATTGCAAAACCAAAGCATCTGGTTTATTAAAAAAGGACTGGAAGGCAAAGAGGAGGTTTTTCTCGATCCAAATACACTTACTGCAGATGGAACAGCGGCGGTTTCACTTCTTGGTTTCTCGCACGATAAAAAATATGTGGCATATTCTATAGCTCAGGCCGGATCAGACTGGAGCAATATTTATGTAATGGAAATTGCCACTAAAATGAAATTGGGCGATGAATTAAAATGGACCAAATTTTCAGGTGCAGCCTGGAAAGGTGATGGCTTTTATTACAGCAAGTTTGATGAGCCGGCTAAAGGAACCGATTTTTCTGCCGCCAACAAATACCAAAAAGTGTACTACCACAAATTAGGCGATCTACAAAAAAACGATCTGTTAATTTTTGAAGATAAAACCAACCCCAACTTATATTTCGGGGCTAGCGTTACTGAAGATGAGCGCTTTTTAATAATATATGCCAATGCGGGTACATCAGGTAACGCACTGTATTATCAGGACTTAAAAACACCTGACAGCAAAATAGCACCATTAATTAAGGGCTATGAAAATAACCATAACGTTGTTGATAATATAGGCGACAAATTACTGGTAAACACCGATTTGGGTGCAGAAAACAAACAGATTGTTCTAATTGACCCTAAAAATGCTGATCCAAAAAACTGGCAAAAAATTATCCCGGAATCAAAGTTAGCCCTGGAAGGTATTGGTACTGGTGGCGGGTTTTTATGGGCTACCTACCTAAAAGATGCCAGTACAAACATCATCCAGTTTGATTTAACCGGAAAAAAAACCGGCGATGTAAAATTACCTGCCATTGGCACTGTTAGTGGTTTTGGTGGCTATAAAGAGGACAAAGAATTCTTTTATACTTTTACTAATTTCACCACCCCAAGCACCACCTATCGTTACGATGTAAGCAAGGGCGAATCGGTTTTATACAAAAAATCGGAAATCAAACTCAATACCGATGATTACGAAACCAAACAGGTATTCTACCCATCAAAGGATGGAACAAAAGTACCCATGTTCATTGTGCATAAAAAAGGAATTAAACTAGATGGCAATAATCCTGTTTATCTTTATGCTTATGGCGGTTTCCAGATCAGCTTAACGCCTGCATTTAGCCTTTCGAGAATGTTGTTTTTAGAGCATGGCGGTATTTACGTGCAGCCAAGTTTACGCGGCGGAAGCGAATATGGCGAAGCCTGGCACAAAGGCGGCATGTTAGCCAAAAAACAAAACGTTTTCGACGATTTTATTGCTGCAGCAGAATACCTGGTAAAGGAAAAATATACTAATCCATCTAAAATTGCCATTTCTGGTGGCTCAAACGGCGGACTTTTGGTTGGCGCCTGTATGACGCAACGGCCCGATCTTTTTAAAGTAGCCTTACCTGCCGTTGGTGTATTGGATATGCTTCGCTACCATAAATTTACGGTTGGATGGGGCTGGGCTGTTGAATATGGAACCAGCGATAAAAAGGAAGATTTTGATTATCTGATTAAATATTCGCCGCTCCATAACGTAAAAAATGGCGTTAATTATCCTGCTACGCTGATCACCACAGCCGATCATGACGACCGCGTGGTACCAGCACATTCTTTCAAATTTGCGGCAACTTTACAGGAAAAATATAAGGGCGAAAACCCGGTTTTAATCAGAATTGAAACAAAGGCTGGCCATGGGGCTGGTAAACCTACCACCAAATTAATTGAAGAGGCTGCTGATGTGTGGAGTTTTGTTTTTCAGAATTTAGAGATGGGCTGGTAATTGATTTTGTCAATCCTGAGGGATAATTTATTGTATAAAAATCAATATTAGTGACAGCGGATTTCTTGGAAAGAGGATAAGCTAAGCGCGATCGCTGTAAGATTGCTTCGTGCCTCGCAATGACGACTTTTTCAAATAGACCTGTCAATGATAACGCAGTGAAGAATCTTATCTATTGGAGAACGTCGCTTAAAAATTTTTCGTTCCTCAGGATAACAATCTCCTATATCCCATTAAATCCATAGACCAATTATAATTTGCTTTAAAACGCTAAAAACCTTTAACTTTTGTTTTTAATTAGCTCAAAGCATATAAAATACTGAATATAATAGGATTGCAAAATTATCTAGAATATTTCTAAATAGCAGAATTGATAAGACTTTATTTTGTAACTTTGCGTCAAATTTTTCTTTAATGATCACTACTGATATAGCCGTAATAGGCGCTGGTCCGGTTGGTTTATTTGCCATTTTTGAAGCCGGTTTATTAAAAATGCGTTGTCATTTAATTGATTACCTTCCTCAGGTTGGTGGTCAGCTGTCTGAAATTTATCCTAAAAAACCGATATACGATATTCCTGGTTATCCATCTGTATTGGCTCAGGAACTTATCGATAACTTAATGGAGCAGGCCAAACCTTTTCATCCAACGTTTACTTTAGGCGAGCGTATTGAAGGTTTAGAAAAACGTGGCGAAGCCGATTTCGTTTTAACTACGAACATGGGCACCGTTATCGAAGCTAAAGTTGTGGTAATTGCCGGTGGTTTAGGTTGTTTTGAACCGCGTAAACCTGCTGTAGAAAACTTAGAGAAATTTGAGAACGGTAAAGGGGTAAATTATATGATCCTTGATCCGGAGAAATACCGCGATCAGAAAATGGTAATTGCCGGTGGAGGTGATTCTGCATTAGACTGGACGATTTACCTGGCTGAAGTTTGTTCTGAATTAACTTTGGTTCACAGAAGCGAAAGTTTCCGTGGTGCTCCCGATTCAGTATCTAAAGTAATGGCATTGGCCGAAAGTGGTAAAATCAATTTGGTTTTAAACAGCAATCTTCAGGCCGTACAGGGAACCGATAAATTAGAGCAGGTTGAGATTGTTCAGAACCGTACCATGGAAAAAACAGTTGTTGAAGCTGATCATTTAATTCCTTTGTTTGGTTTGAGTCCTAAATTAGGTCCGATTGAAGAGTGGAATTTAAATATCAACAAAAGTGCAATTGAGGTAAATGTTGATGATTATTCGACCAACATCCCTGGAATTTATGCTATTGGCGATATTAACACGTACACCAATAAATTAAAGCTGATTCTTTGCGGTTTCCACGAGGCTGCGTTAATGAGCCACAGCGCTTATTCGTATATGAACCCGGGTGTAAAATACACTATGAAATATACAACGGTAAACGGAGTTTCAGAATTTTAAGCTTTCTCTTATATTTGCTATTCAATAATAAGAGAACTAGAAATGGAAAACAATATCAATATATATATGCAGGAGCCGGATGGCTCGGTTACTGAACACGTTGCCCCAACGGACATGGGCTTAAGCCTGATGGAATTTTTAAAGGCATCAGAATATGATATCCTTGCTACCTGTGGCGGAATGGCTTTATGTGCCACTTGCTGTGTTGATGTTTTAGAAGGTGAAGAGAAATTGAACGAAATGACAGACGATGAGTATGCCATGCTGGATACTTTGCCTGATCTGTTACCAAACTCGCGTTTAGCCTGCCAATTGCAGTTAAACAACAATATGGAAGGATTAAAAGTAAAACTACACGGCGTAAGCTAGGTTGTAAAACATATTAAATAGAAAAGGCGATACGTAATGTGTCGCCTTTTTTCATTTAATAGACCATGAATTGCAAACTGAAGACTGCTAACTGATTTGGGCGTTACCTCAATCCCGATGAAAAATCGGCACTAACCCTTACAATCCCTAACGCGGACCCCATCGCGATTTGGAGCAGCGCCCCTTGTGGCTAAACCTGATAAAGCGAAAAGCCCGGATCCCGATATTTTCATCGGGAGAGGACTTGAAGCGGTAGCAGGGCTAAAATCGGCCATTGAAGCAGAACCCATTATTTCCAAAAAAAATTTGGCATTTTTTAACCAAAACTGGGATTAAAAATCCCAACGAACAATTTATCTATTGAATATTTACCTTCTGCTTTTCTACATTCCATCCGTAAACTTCTACAGCCATATTATTTTGTTTACCGGTATATTCTACGGTTACCGTTTTACTCTCACCCGGTAAAATACTCACGTAATTATCATCATAAAAAGCAGGAAGCACACGCTCGCCGGTATTGCCATTTATTAAAGCCACACGGTTAAAAAACGCGACCGGATTTCCCGCTGCATTACTTAAAGTTATAGCTACTTTACCATTTTTCTGATCAACAGCGGCAACTTTTAATGGTGCCTGTTTAATGGTTTTTAGCCCTGAATATTCACCGTCTTTTCCGGCCAGCCAATAAATGTTTTCGCTTAAAATATTTTGTTTCTGATCTAAAATCCTCAGCGAAACAAATACACCTTCTTTTTTATCCAGTTTGCTTAAAAATTCGTTCATCGGGAAAAGTCTTCTCACGGAAGATGGACCAACAGAATTAAACACCTGCGAGTAGAAATAATCTTTCCCATCCATATCGTAAGCTTTCGCCTGTACCATTAAGTTATTTTTGGTAGTAAAACCGTTGTTTACAATGGTAACCATGCTATCCAAAGGATTCATCATTACGTGTAGGGGCTCACTGCCTTTCCTTAAACCATATAAACAGGCATTAGGATCGAGGTAATAATCGTACATCTGTCCGCGCATGGCTGTCCAGGGGTTTTGGGTCTTCCAAATGATGGAACCCGTATACCAATCCCACATTTTGTTCGAGAAACCTTCCATTAACGCCCTGTATTGATCATAATTAGCCAATTGGGCTTTCATCGCAAAGTCTTCTGCACTTTTTGGCTTGCCATAAGGATTAAGGTACTGCTCGTACGAAATGTATTTATGATAGTCCCACACCGAATCGGGCTTACCTTTGTACTGCGGTGCAATCAGGTTTTCTTTTGGGATAAAACGCAATAAAGAAGCATAATCACCCACCCCTACTGAGCCTACTTCAGAATTGTAGGGAAAGGTTCTGGTACCCCAAAAAGTTTTAATATCCTGTATGCCGTAAGGACCATCGCCATTTCCGCCGATTGAGTTGAACGACATTTCATCACTGTTAGAGAAATCGAAAAGTTTTCTGGTACCATCTAATCGTGGCAGAATCTCGTTTTTCAGGGGTTCTAAAATATCTTCAGGTGGTGTAATCTCGTTTCCACCACACCAAAAAGCAAGTGAAGCATGGTTTCTGATCATTTTAATCTGATCTTCAATAGCCGCTAAGGTAAGGTTATGGTCATCCGGGTAATTTCTGCGCGTCCACTGATCTTCTTTTTTCATCGGATCTACCCAACGGCCGTTACAATCGCCGCTGAACCAAAAATCCTGAAATACCAGTAAACCGTATTTATCGCAGGCATTGTAAAACTCCGGCCTTTCTAAAATTGCGCCTCCCCAAATGCGAATCAGGTTGAGGTTCATATCTTTATGGTAACGGATTTCGGCATCATAACGGGCATCACTAAAACGGAGCATCGCATCAGAAATAATCCAGTTTCCACCTTTAATAAAAATCTTTTGTCCGTTTACAAAAGCCCCCATACTTTTGGTATGTTCATTCCATATATTATCAATCTGACGCACCCCAACTTTTAATTGTTCCTGGTCTAATATTTGGTTTGCCGCAACAAATTCGATTTTTACATCGTATAGGTTTTGCGGCCCATATCCGCTTGGCCACCATAATTTTGGATTTTCAAGCGATAAATCAGGGAGTTTAACGATGGTGGTTTTATTGGCTGCAATGGTGGTAGCCTGCTTAACCAGTTTACCTGCAATTTGATACTGCAAAGTACCTGAAACAGGCTGATTGGTTGGGTTTTCTACTTCAACTGAAACCTTAACGGTGGCAGGGTTTTGCTTACCTTCTGGCAAACGTTTGCCCGGAACCAAAGTAACTACCTGCGGGTTCTGGATATTGATGCTTTTGGTTTTCTCTATCGTTACCTTATCCCAAATTCCGGTATTACGGTCGCGGGTGGGTTGGATCCAGTCCCAGCCAGCGGTATATTGCGTGGTTAAACCTTTGGCAATCGTTCCATCGCCACCCTGGCCTCCATTCGGGTTACCTGGAAAATCAGGCGGATAAACAATTACAGCTAACCTGTTTTTCCCATTTGCGGATAATAACCTGGTGATGTTATATTGCGTCCTAAGGTGCATCCCTACCTGCGTTTTGGGGTTTACTTTTTTCCCGTTCAGGTAAATTTCGGCTTTGTAATTTATTCCCCTAAACTGTAGCCAAACCTGCTCGTTACCTGTAGCCCGTTCCTCAAAATCTTTTACAAACCAATAGGTATAATAATCGTTTCCTGTTTTATATACATCAGGAATTTTTTCATTGTTCATGCCATAAAATGGATCAGGCACTTTTTTATTGTTCAACAAAGTGGTTAAAACCGTACCCGGAACTGTTGCCTGCATCCAATTGCTGATTGAAAAACCTGTTTTCGAGATCTCCAGGCCTGATGCACTGGCATCTTTAATATTGGTACATACCCAGCCTGAGTTAAGCTCGTAACGCTGCTGCGCATTTACAATCAGGACTGAAAAGCATAAAAAAAGCAAAAATATTTTCTTCATTATTTTTAGGGTTATTAAATGAATGAGTGAATTATTGAATGAGGTATTGATTGATTATTTTTACTTTTGATCTGCAACCATTCTCTCATTCGATCATTTCAAAATTCAGTCATTATCTATTTGAAATGGGTCTGTCCTCAGGTTTTACGCCCCAGGTTTCGGACGGTTTATTGCCCATGTAAATCTCTATGTTTCCACCAGTAACAATGGTTTTGTGCAGGATATACGACTTGCTATAAGGTTTACCATTCAGTACAATTTTCTGAATGTATTTGTTTTCTGCACTGTTGCCAATAACCTTAATGCTGAATTTTTTATTTCCAGCCAGTGTAATGGTTGCATCGTTTAGCAAAGGTGTTCCAAAAACATAGGCACTGTTTGCCGGATTTACGGGATAGAAGCCCATGGCCGTAAAAACATACCAGGCGCTCATTTGGCCTACATCTTCGTTTCCACACAAACCATCAGGTTTTGAAGAATAAAAATCATGGTCGATTTTACGGATCAGATCGGCAGTTTTCCATGGTTGACCAGCGTAGGTATATAAATAAGGAATATGGTGGTTGGGTTCATTTCCCTGTGCATAATTACCAATCAATCCACTAATATCCGGCGAACCATTGGTTCCTAAATCTAAGGGTATGGTAAATAGCGAATCAAGTTTATTGGTAAAAGCTTTATCTCCTCCAAATAGCTTAATCAGCCCTTCTACATCTTGCGGCACCAACCAGGTATATTGCCAGGCATTTCCTTCTACATAGTCATCTTCACGGTGTTTGGATGAAAAAGGATCGAAAGGACTTCTCCAGTTTCCGTTGGCTAGTTTACCCCTCATAAACTGAACGCTCGGATCGAAATACAAACTGTACAGTTTTGATCTTTTGCTAAAGTAAGTGTAATCTGCTGTTTTGTTTAATGCCTTAGCCATTTGCGCAATGCAATAATCATCAATAGCATATTCTAAAGCCTTACCCACTGATTCGTTTATTTTATCGCCCGGAATGTATTTAAGCTCCTGAATGTATTCGATCCCATCTGTTTTTTGCATGGCCGATTGTTTTATGGCCTCGTAGGCCAGGTTTACATCAAAACCACGGTATCCTTTTAAATAAGCATCAACAATAATCGGCACGGCATGGTAGCCAACCATGGTATTGGTTTCGCTCCCCATTAAATGCCAAACCGGCAATTTCCCCTGTTGTTTATAAATGGCCAGCATGGTGTTTACCACATCACTTACTTTATCCTGATGCAGAATGGTATACAATGGGTTGGCGGCACGGTAAGTATCCCACAGCGAAAAAGTAGTGAGGTTACTAAAATTTGCCTTTTTATACACCTTTTTGTCCGTTCCGCGGTAATCTTTGTTTACATCGTTAAATAAAGATGGCGCAATCATGGTATGGTATAATGCGGTGTAAAACACTTTTTTGGTGGTGTTGGATGCGTTTACATTAACTTTAGACAGTTCTTTTTCCCATTTGGCATCGCTGTTTTTAATGGTAGCAGCAAAATCCCAGCCTGGTAATTCTGTTTTCAGGTTTAAAATGGCATTTTCGGTGCTCACCGGAGATAAAGCGACTTTAATCTGTAATTTTTCGTTGTTAATAGCATTAAAATTTACCACGGTCTTTAACTTTTTACCAGATAGGCCGGTGCCATTTTTAACCACGGTACTATCATATAATACCAGGTTTTTAATGGGCTGAGAAAGTTTGATCACAAAAAACAGGCGCTGATCATTAGACCAACCGGTCGAATTCCGGTGGCCAATGATGGTTGTTGCATCTAGTTGTTTAAAGGATGCTGATACCGGAGCATCCCAGCCAATACCCTCGGTTAAATCGATGATGATATGTGGGTTTTCGGCACCTTTTTTAAAAGTATATTGATGAAAACCTACCCTTTCGGTGGCGGTTAATTCAGCTTTAATGTCATATTTATCAAGCAATACGCTATAATAGCCTGCTTTTGCAACTTCGTTTTGGTGCGAAAATTTAGACAGGTAGCCCTCCTGATCGTCGGCCTTTTTCCCTTTCTCGAGTAATAATTTACCGGTTGCAGGCATGATAGAGATATCGCCCAAATCGCCGATACCTGTACCACTTAAGTGGGTATGCGCAAAACCAGTGATGGTATTACTGGCGTAATTATAACCACTGCACCAATCCCAGCCTTCAAAAATATTATTCGGACCAAGCTGTACTGCCCCAAAAGGAACATTGGCACCCACAAAAACGTGTCCGTGTTTTGCCGATCCAATCAATGGATCAACATATTGGGTAAGTTTGTTTTTCTGCTGCGCAAAGGCATTAAAAGTAAATAGAGAGACGGTTAGAAATAGAATCGATGAGGTTTTCCTGAACTGCATGTGTGCTTATAATTTCCTACAATAGATTTAAAAATCTAAAAGTAAAACGTTTTACGTTATTTTCTTATAAAAAGGGAAAGAATTACATCAAAGACTCGTCATTTCGACTGTACCGTGGTGAAATGGAGAAATCTATAGCGCTAAAGCTTATATCCTATTAGTGTTGAATTTCTCATCGTTTGCAACGATATAATCGTTAATGTTATTGCTGCACTCGTTTGGAAACGAGCGCAAACAAGGAATAGTTTTATTTGCTCCTATGCCGCAAGGCATCAAACTTTTGAGGCATCAAAAGTATGCAAAAATGCTTTGTCAATCCAGCAAGGGGCCTTTTACACAACCCCCATACACATCAAAAAAACAGTGGCAATTGTTTTGTTTATTAGGGCTGGGTGAAAAGTTTTTGCAAACATGAAACACAAAACCACTGCGTTTTAGGCTTGATAGTGCCATTTGTACTGCTGTAAGCCTGTTTTTTTTGATTTTCCTGGCCCTGGGGATTGACGGGCGTGCTTCGGTAAGCGCTGTGTTATTTCAAAGCAAGCTAGCATAACGCCACAAAAATTTAAAAAAGATGTGTCCACACGATAGGCGCAGGAGGGAATCTTAAAACGTTTGCATTACGATTCCCAATCACGTTGGGAATGACGATTCCCCGCAGCCTATCATTTGCCAAAAAGATCTGTCATTCATATTGATTTAGCACTAACGGTCGTTTCCAACGAGTATAGAATATCTTATCGTTTGTAACGATATAATCGTTATGTTATTCATGCACTCGTTTGGAAACGAGCGCAAACAAGGGATCGAGAAATCTATAGCGCAAACAATTGATTTAGCGCTAACGCTCGTTTCCAACGAGTGTAAAATATCTTATCGTTTGTAACGATATAATCGTTATGTTATTGCTGCACTCGTTTGGAAACGAGTGCAAACAAGGGATCGGATCGAATGGCAGAGAAATGGAAAGATCTTTGACCAATGTATTGGACAGTTCAAAGATTTCTCCAAAACGATCGAAACTACGAGTATTCGAAAGATCCTTCACTGCGTTCAGGATGACCGCATAAAATAAATGATCCTCTTACCCAATCTCCAAAACAATTACCTGATCGGGCTCTTTGTCATTTGATGCGGTGGTAATGGTTAATTTTGATTTTTTGAAACTAAAGTTTACCACACTTTTATCTTTTAACAAAAATGCTTTTTTGATTTTTTTGAACGGAACGTTATCTAAATCAAGCGTAGTGGTTTTTCCATCTACAATATGGATATAAATTTTCTTATCGCTTTGCGTAATGCTTCCCCAGGCTTGGGGTTTAATAAATCCGCCTTTTGTACCATAAATACTTTCGCCATAAATTTTAAGCCAGTCGCCTAAACCTGCTAAACGATCCTGAAACTCCGGCTGTATTTTTCCGTTCGGCATTGGGCCAATGTTTAACAAAAGGTTGGAGCCCAAACTTGCCGCTTTAACCAACATGTGCACCAGTTCTTTATTCGATTTGTAGTATGTATCACTTAAATTATAGCCCCATGAGTTGGAAATGGTTTCACAGGTTTCTAGCGGTAATTGATCAGATGCTTTCTGAAAACTCAGGCCTGATTTATTTTCACCTGGCAAATCGCGTTCGAACATCTGGAAATCTTCGCCTGCAAAGGGTGTGAGGTGGTGGTTATTACCAATCATACATTGCGGCTGCAATTTGTGGATCAAACCATAAATTTCGTTGTATTTCCAGTCAATACGCGAGGTCCTGTCTTTTGACCCTTCGGGCTCGGTTTGGTCCCAATGGCCATCAAACCAGATTCCGCCTATTTCGCCATAATTGCTTAACAACTCGGTAAGCTGGTTTTTCATAAATTGTAAATAACTGGCATAATCTCCTTTGCCTGTACGGCCAGAATTTTGTCCCGTGCGACCAGTTTCGTGCGGATAATCTTCTCTGCGCCAATCCAATAAAGAGTAATATAAATAGAGTTTTATGCCTTGTTTATGGCATTCATCAGCCATCATTTTTACGATATCCTTTTTGTAGGGCGTATTCATTATGTTGAAATCGGAATATTTGGTATCCCACATGCTAAAACCATCGTGATGCCTGGTAATTAGCGTGATATACTTCATCCCGGCATTTTTCGCCATGCTTACCCATTGTGCCGCATTAAATTCGGTGGGGTTAAAAAAATCTTTAAGGTTGGTATAATTATGAACATTTAGTTTTCGTTCATTCATTACCCATTCGCCGCTTCCTGGGATACTGAAAGGCCCCCAGTGGATAAACAGGCCGAAACGGGCATCGGCAAACCAGGCACGCTGGTTTAAATTTGATGCTGCCGGCACATAATCCTGCGCTTTTAACTGTAGGGCAAAACAAAGCATTAAGCCGATGATTGCTAATTTTTTCATAAGGTTGGTAGATATCTGGTTAGGTTTTGCTTAATCAATAGATGCGGTGGCTTTTGTCGGTTTACCGATCACTTTGTAATTTCCATCACCTTTTAAAATGGCCAGGATTTGCGATTGGTTGGTAAACAGGTTTTTCGCCGCAGCCAGTTCTTTATCGTATTGGAAACTCTGCTCAATTCGTCCTTTTTCGTAGAAATAACGGCTCACAATCTGCGTTTCTAAAACCCTTTTAATTTCTGCCTTGTGACTCACCAGATCAGTTTTTTTAGATGAGGTAAGTTTGTATTTCAGGTTTTCGAGATCGGTTTTTACTTCTGCCGATTTATTTTCTTTTTCGGCCTCTGCGCGTAAATCAGACAATAATCTTTCAGTACGGCTCAGGTAAGTGAGGTCTTTATCAGCCAGGCTATTGGAAAAAACGTTATAATCAGCATCTGATAACTGGAAAGATTTAGCGGAAGCTAAGCTTGGTTTTTCTTTTTTGTACAGATTTGCATAATTAAAGAAAAGGCTTTTATTGAGCATCGAAATGGTAATCGGGCTTAATTTATCGGCATTAACCACAATATCTGGATAAACGCCGTTACCGCTGTACACATTTCTGCCTGCTTTAGTCTGATACATCACCATGGTAGAATCGGCAAAACGCTCAGCCACACCTTCAGCATTTTTATGGGCATAATCCAGTTTTTGAATACACCTGCCCGATGGAGTGTAATATTTGGCTACAGTGACTTTAACCAGACTGTTGTAAGGCAGGTTGAAGGTTTGTTGAACAAGGCCTTTACCGTAACTGCGTTGTCCGATTACAATAGCGCGGTCTAAATCCTGTAAAGAACCTGCAACAATTTCGGATGCAGAAGCAGAATTTCCATTTACCAGCACCACCAAAGGCACTGCAGTAGAAACCGGTGTCGAAAGGGTTTTATAGGTAATGGTTTTCTCTACATTTTTACCTTTTTGGGTAACAACCAGTTGATCCTTGTTGACAAATAGATTTACAATTTTAACGGCTTCCTGTAAAATACCACCACCATTGTTTCTTAAATCCAACACTACACCTTTAGGGTTTTCTTTTTGAATGGCCAACAGCGCATCTTTTACTTCCTGACCAGAGTTTTCGAGAAATTTATCAAGTTTAATGTAGCCAATGCCATCGCCAACCATCCCTGAATAGGATACATTAGGTTGTTTGATTTCTTCCCGAACGATTTTTTTAGTAATTTCTTTTCCTTCCCTGATTAACAACAAATCAACCGATGTACCTTTAGGGCCACGTAATAACTGGCTGATTTCTGGTCTGTCTTTACCTTTAACGGCAATGCCATTGATGCTCACCACCTGGTCGCCGGCTTTAATATCACTTTTATTTGCGGGGTATCCCTCACTCACTTCGTTGATAAACAATTTGCCATCAATAAAAAGGGTACCAGCACCTATGCCACCGTACTGGGTGCTCACATATTTTAGTTTATAATCCTCAATCTCTGATTCGGGAACATACTCGGTATAAGGATCTAAACTATCCAACATGGCATCAATCCCAGTTTTCATCAGTTTAGGGGCATTGGTATCATCCACATAGTTGATGTTGATTTCTTTATAGAGCGAAGCAAAAATATCGAGGTTTTTAGACACCAGGAATAAGTCTTCTTTGAAAGAAAAAGATAAAACAGCAACACCAAATCCAGCTGCTAAAAGACCATATTTTAGTTTTTTCATTCCCTTATGTATTATTTCCAACGGTACAGGTTAAAGAAAAGCCTGTTTTTGGACGGTTATTTTTGATATAGTACGAAAGTAAATGTACAAAAAGCTGCAAATATTAAAAACAGCTTATTTAGGGCATGCGTAAATTAAGCGTTACGCTAAAAGGAAGGATAAAACAGTAAAAATCAGATTAAAGCCTGTTACCTTTTGTATCGGCAAGTGCTTTTTGAATGGTAAATTCGATGTAAGTACGATCGCGTTTAACCAAACGCATTAAATCTTCGATTAACTGATCTTCTTTGCCCGGGGTAAACTCTAAAGGCTCGTTCGCTAAATCGCGATATTTCCTTAAGAACTTTGTTTTTACCTTAAATGCAGTTTCTGAAGTCAGTTGAAAATTAGCCATGGCATATTTATTTGATGCAAAAGTAAAAAATATTTGCTCAGGTTAATACCTTTTTGTTCATTCAGCTAAAAAATTAAACATCCTAAGGTAATTTCTGCACGATAATTGTGTTAAACCGGCGTTATAAAATCTAAGCGTAAAAATTGCCGGCATAATTTTAAAGAAACCATAAGAACAAAAAACACACCTAAATTATACCTGGGCATAGCTTGCTACTTTTATAACCTTTAAAAACAAAATTAAACAACATGAAAAAAATCATCTTCTCTATTGTTTTCCTAACCCTGGGTTGGGCAACATCAAAGGCACAAACGTTTAACCTTGGGGTTAAGGCAGGTGTAAATTTAGCCAAACTGAATTCGGATTTTGCGAGTGAAGAGAACCGTTTAGGTTACCAGATCGGTGCCTGGGCCCGTATTGGCGGTGCAAGTTTTTATGTACAGCCTGAGGCTTATATTGGCAGTAAAGGCAATAAATTTATCAGTTTTCAACAGGATAACGGGAATGAAGTACAGGCCGAAGGAAAAGTAAAATTTACCACTTTGGATGTTCCTGTTTTATTTGGAACAAAATTCGGTGCTAAAAACCTAAACTTCCGTTTAATGGCCGGTCCGGTGATTTCTTTTATCCTGGATGAAAATTCGACTTTTAGTTCGGCTTACCAACAGGCAACTGATTTTAGCAATTACAAAAACCAGGCATTGGGCGCACAGTTTGGTGCAGGTGTAGATGTAGGCAGTATTTCTGTTGATCTACGTTACGAAGCTGGTTTATCGAACATAAGTAAAAGCGAAAAATACAGCCAAAAACCTAACCTTTTCCAATTGAGTTTAGGATTTAAGATTTTGTAAAAACAGCCAACCAGCTGGAAGTTGCTGTAAAGCAAATTTAAAAACCCGCAAAAAAGCCAAATGATGGCTTTTTTGCGGGTTTTTCCTAATAAAAAGTGGTATAAAAGGTAACAGCAAGTGGATAGGTGGTATTGCCTGCCACCCCTCGTATATAAATGGTATATGCCCTACCCTTGGTAAGCGTAAATGTTGAACCAGACGCAATTAAAGGGGTGTTCGTTCCGGCAATGTTAACAAACAGCTTTGGAGCAGGTGCTGTACCAGGACCTAAATTTGGTATTTCGGTCCATGTGGTAGCTGTGCCATAAGCAACATTCGAAATTATCTTGGTTCCGTTAACTGCATCTTTAACCATATCTAAATTGGGGCTGCCATTGTACAGGTTAACCATACGCACATAAATTTTAGAGGTATCTAACATGGGCCTGCTATCTTCTACCATTAAAGATGAAGGGATTTTCTTACTGGCATCGGTGTACTGACCTGTTGTGTAAATGGTATAATACTTTCCGGCCTCCGGGGCGATGGTTGTATTAAAAACCTCCAAATTGGCATCAGGTTTAACCGTTGGAATAATTTTAGCCGTTAAATTGTGCGAACCAGGAGTTGTAACGGCATAACCAAGATCAGGAAACAAGCCATTATAAGCATAACCTGCATTTTCTACACCTAAACTGGATAAAGATGAAGAAAACTTAGTGCCATCCATATAAAAAGTAAGCGCAGGGCTACCCGGCGTAAGATTTAAGATTTTAAGGTATGAATATTTAGGATCTGCAGGGCTTATTTTTTCGTAGGCTGTATTTTCTACAAGATCACCTTTTTTACAAGCGGAAAATAATCCAATACTTACCGCAATAAAATATAATATTTTTTTCATTTTTTCTTTTGATAAATGGTGAAATTATGGTTGAGAGAACCACATTTTATAGGTGTGATAATCGTTTTTATCGGCCCCTATTTTCTTCAGTGCCTCTACATTCCATAAATATTCAGAATTGTAGCGTGGGCGGTAACGTTGTGCAGGTTTACCCCCATTATCGGTAAAGAAACTGGTTGGAAACCGGTACACGTTTAGGTAAGGGTTGTTTCCGGCAGCATCTCCAACATTATAGTTATATTTTCTTAAATCGCACCAGGTTTCTACAAATCCATAGCCATAAAGTGCAAGGTACTTCTGTAGCATAATATCTTTTAAAGTTAATGCTGCAGCGGTTTGTTTTACTGATGTACTTGCGAGATAAGCCGCTTTTTCGGCTGGGGTAATAGCAGTTCCTAAAGCACTTACAAAATCGATACTCGAGTTTATGCCATTTAGGTAAGCAGTATAAGCTAAGCCTAAATCGCCTTTTCTAAATGCTGCTTCCGCTTTGATAAATTGCATTTCGCTAAAAGTCATGATCGGGAAACCGGCATTATCTTTAAATAAATATTTACCTTGGTTTGGGCCGGGATTAGCACCTCCCAATACCCCCCATACGTTTGGAATCTGATTTTTATTTACGGCAGTTCCGGCATCGAGCGTATAAGGCGCAGCACCTCTAAACATACCATCAGCCGATATGGTTACCATATTGTTACGACGGGGATCGATAACCAATGGTGCATTGGCAACGGCAAAAGTAGAACCATCAAGCAAGGCAACCATGATTGCAGTTTGGCGATAGGAACCCATATTTGCCCTTAGCGGACCAAAGAAATTTCCATTTGCGGCGGTAGTTCCGGTATTGGGTACAATAAAGTTATCTGCATTAGCAGCTAAAGATTTATCAACGTATTCGATCACTTTTGCCGGATCGTAAGTTGCTTTATTAACCAGGTTATTTGCATTTCTGGCCAGAATACCATAATTGAATTTTACCCATTTAGTGTTATCACCAGCATAGATTAAATCGGCAGGGCCAAACTTTACCACCGTACCTGTACCATCTGTTCTGGTAAAATTAGCTATCGATTGGTTGGCTAACCTTACTACCTCGGCATAAACTTCCGGTTGTGTATCGTAATCGTAAACGTACCGGTTAACATCAAAGGCTTGTTTTAAAATAATTTCGCCATGATAATCGGTTGTAGTTTGCCAGCTCCAGGCTTTTAATGCCTGTGCCATTCCTACATAATTCCATTCCTGTTTTGCCTCAGAGTCGTTAATAATTAAGTTTAAGTTTGCACCTAAACCAAAATAATTGGTTCTCCATATTTCGCCCATGGCATCGCTACCAGAAATCCAGCCGTGTTGCTCTCCCACATTTACGGCGCCGCCAAAATACTGGATAAGACCACCCAAATACCTTGAATCGAACTGAACACCACGCTCCATCTGGGCAAACAGCGGCGGTGTTAATGTTTTGCTCGAAACTTCTTGCGGAGTAGCTGGATCTGTATTTACATCCAGGTATTTTTTACAGCCCGAAGTAGTTATTAATGCAGCAAAAACTGATAATAATAAATATATCTTTTTCATCTCTTTAATCTTTAAAAACCAATTTTCACTCCTAAATTATAACCTCTTGGCAAGCCTACAGAACCAAAGTCGATACCCGTTCCTCCTAAACCACCAGAAGCAGCACTTAATCCGTTAACTGATGGATCTACACCTTTGTAATTTGTAATCAATAATAAATCGGTTCCGGTTGCAAAAACGCTGGCGCTTTTAATCACCCTGCTTTTTTCGAAAATGGCCTTTGGCAGGTTATAACTTAAGGTAATATCCTTCAACCTGATCCAATTGATATCTTTTTCAAGGAAATCGGCGGTATTGTAAAAGGTTGAATAATAAGTAGTGGTGATGTAAGGAATAACCACCACATTGTTTTTGGTTGGGTTGGCAGAATTCTCCAGTCCATCGCGCATTACGCCCTGAATAATACGGGGCACTTCACGGTCGGTACTTAATTTAGACAAACCTCTGGAATATAAATATAATTCTGTTGCGTTATAGATATCTCCACCCTTACGCAGATCGAGCAAGAAAGAAAGGTTAAAGTTTTTATAGGTAAAACTATTGGTTAAACCGATCATAATATCAGGTGCACGGTCGCCCATTTGTGTAAAATTAGCGTCCTTAATCGGCATTCCGTTTGCCGGGTTAATCAGGAGTTGTCCGTCTTTATTTCTTAAATAATCTATCCCTGCAAAAGCTGAGATCGATGTTCCAACAGCATATTGCGCCCTAACATTATCAAAAAGCCAGCTGTCTGATACATAAAACACATCCTGATTGGCAGGTAATGATAAAATTTTACCTCTTGATCTTGATGCATTTGCCGAGATATCCCAGCTAAAGTTTGGCGTTCTAACTGGTGTACCTTTTACTAACAGTTCAAAACCATGAACCCTGATTTTTCCACTGTTAATGTACTGTAAAACTGCTCCTGATGCATAACTTAAACGTGGGGCAGTAATTTGTTTATCAGAAAGATTATGGTAATAAGAGAAATCAAACGATAAACGGTTATTAAAGAAACCCAGTTCCATACCAATTTCTTTAGCCGTGGTAAATTCGGCTTCCAAATTCGGGTTACCCATATTTACATCCAATGCATAGCCTCCGCCAGTAGTTTGCTGGGCAACAAGTTTATTGTTTGTAACATACGCTACCCTGGCATCTTTACCAGATTGGCCCCACGAACCTCTTAATTTACCGTACGATAACCAGCCTAGATTTTTTACTGCCTGCAAATTAGAAAACACAAAGCTTAATGATGTTGCAGGGTAAAAGAAGGTGTTATTTTTTTGTGGCAATGTTGAAGATAAATCCTGACGGCCAGATAAGGTTAGGTAGAGATAATTGTCGTATCCTAACTCTGCGTTAGCAAAAAAACCAACTTTACGTTTCAGCTCATCTGTATAGGCAACCCTTTGTGTGGTAGGATCGATGTTGTTCATGCTGAA
This sequence comes from Pedobacter miscanthi, assembly GCF_032678605.1. GTDB lineage: Bacteria > Bacteroidota > Bacteroidia > Sphingobacteriales > Sphingobacteriaceae > Pedobacter > Pedobacter miscanthi_A. The sequence continues at coordinate 87,591 of NZ_JAVTSU010000022.1, read as the reverse complement.
AAAATTGGCCTGATAAAAACGCGTACCGAACTGAGCATTTACCTGATAAGAATCGTCTTTTATCTCTGTACCAACCCTGATAACTGGTTTAAATTTGCCGAAATCCTTTTTTGCAGTGGCTACAAAATTTGCTGTAACCAATCTTTCATTAGCATTGTAGGTGTTTAAGCCACCACCAGCATTGGTGGTTTGCGCTTTGTTTGCCTCGTACGACTGAACATCGTATGCTGAAAGCCCGGTTTGAGAAAATATATCCGCACCGGCCGTTCCCTGCATGCTTAACCAGTTTGTTGGGGTATATACAAACCCGATGTTACCCAGTACACGATTCATTTTATCGTAGTTTGGATTTCTTTCTACCCCCCAGTAAGGATTATCAAGCTCACCACTTAAACTTCCGGTAATCGTTCTCCTTTCGCCAAGCGGAGTTAAATAATTCCGCATATCATCGGTTAACGGCCACGATAAAGCACTTAGCATTGGGCTACTTACACCTTTATACGTTTTATCGGTTCTTGATGAAATCAGGTTTAGCGATGCATTCATGCTTATCTTATCGCTAATTTTAGAATTCGCATTTATTTTACCGTTAATTGTATTGTAGGCTGTACCCGGTATAATACCTTTCTGATCGGTGTAACTTACGGTTGTTCTAACAGAAAGTTTATCGCTTCCGCCTTCAACAGTTGCATTGTGTTTTTGGGTAAAACCGGTTTTATAAAAATTACCGATGTTATCGTACATTGTTTTATTTGCCGGATATTTTGAGCCAAAGAAAGTTCTCGTCCTCTGCTCTTCATCAAAAACCCCACCTGCACCGCCACCGTAAGTAGTTTGTACTTCAGGATAACGGTAAGTGTTTTCTAAACGAAAAGAGTTACTATAGGATACCCGTGCGGTTCCTGCTTTTGCTTTTTTTGTAGTAATGACTACAGCACCAGATGCACCATCGGTTCCATACAAAGCAGAAGCCTCAGGTCCTTTCAGAATAGTAAGCGATTCTATCTCCTCAGGATTAATATCCATGGCCCTGTTACCATAATCATTCTGACGGTTAAAAGTTCCCTGCCCTACCAGATTATACTCGCTAAAAGTACGGTTGGAAATGGGTAATCCATCTACCACAAAAAGTGGCTGGTTATCGCCATCAAGAGAAATACCCCCACGGATAATCATCGTTGCAGATGCCCCCGGCGTTCCCATTGTTGGGGTAATGGTAGCGCCCGCAACCCTGCCCTGCAGGGCGTTTAAAAAGTTATCACGCTGCGTATCTGCAATATCGGATCCCTTTAGGGTTTGTGCCGAATATCCTAATGCATCTTTCGATCTTTTTATACCAAAGGCCGTAACAACAACCTCATTCAGGTTGCCGGCATCTGCTGAAAGATTAACATTAATAGCGGTATTTGCACCTACAGCTTTCTCTTGTGTTCTAAATCCAATGTAAGAGAAAACAAGCACATCTGCTTTTAGGGCTTTGATGGAATAATTTCCATCAGCATTGGTTTGTGAAACTACAGTGCTTCCTTTCACACGGATGGAAACACCGGGTATCGGTCCGTCTGTTGACGTAACCTTACCGGTAATGGTTATTTGTTGCGCAATGGCATGAGCCAGCAACAAAAACGTACCAATAAAAATTAGTAGTAGTTTTTTTTTCATAAACTGCCAGTTTAGGGAATGAAATGATTTGTTTAGTTGTTTTTAGTTAGTTACAAAAACACGCACAATAACGCATTTTTATGCTAATATCATAAATAATTTGGAATAAAAAAGTATTTAACAAACTATTTACCAAGCAATAATAAAATTTTATTGCATAAACACGCAGAAACGCGCAACATATAGAAAATCTAAAAATCTTTTATACATTCGTTTTAAAACCAAACATCTACTATGCTGAAAAAAGAACGCCACGACTTCATCATGCGACAGATTAACCTGCACAACCGTGTATTAACCTCTGATCTGGTGCAATTACTCAATGTTTCTGAAGATACCATCAGAAGGGATTTGCAAGAGCTTGTAGATGAAAACCTGCTCTATAAGGTACATGGAGGTGCCTTATCTAAGTCGTACCACAGTTCTTTTGATGACAGTACGGTTTATGCGAGAGAGAGTAAAATTGCCATCGGGAAAAAAGCCGTTCAGCTGATCAAAGATGGCATGGTGGTTTTAACGGGAGGCGGAACTACCATTTTAGAGTTTGTTAAACTACTTCCGCAAGGTTTATCGGCTACTTTTTTTACCATTAGCCCTTTGGTTGCAGTAGAGCTGGCCAAATACAATAACATAGAAGTAATTTTGATCGGCGGTTTGTTCTCTAAAAACTCACAGGTTACCTACGGCGGACAGGTAATTACCCAACTATCGGAAATAAAAGCCGATTTATGTTTAATGGGAACCAGTGCCATCCATCCCGATGAAGGTTTAACGGATACTTACTGGGAAATTAACCAGCTTAAAAAAGCCATGCTGGCTTGTGCAAAAAGAACGGCTGTACTTTGCATTTCCGAAAAACTGGATATTGCCCTAAGGTTAAGGGTTTGCCCGATAGAAAGCATTAGCTACCTGATTACAGAGCTGGATTTAGGTCACGAATCGCTTTCGCGCTACCGCGAAAAGGAGCTGAATATTTTATAAAAAAGGTCCCGATGAAAATCGGGACCTTTTTTATAATCTGCTAAAAAGCAGGATCAGCAGGCGTGTTGGTATTGTTATCCCGTTCCTGGAAAGGGTAAGGGAAAAAATTCCGTTTGCGATCGGTTAAAGGCTGATTAAACCTTCTCATGTCTTCGAGTTTTAAGCCCGACATAAACAACTCAATGCAACGGTGTTTGTAAATCAAATTTAAAAGCTGCTGTTGGCTATAAGCACCTGTTAAAGCAGTTAAGCCTGCTCCCATACCATAATTGGCATCGAGTGCATTCCCAGTTGCCGGCCGCGTTACAACCTTGTTTAACTCAGTTAAAGATGATGCCAGATCAGGGGTAGCCTGCCGGGCATAAGCTTCAGCTTTAATTAAAGTGATTTCACCTGGAAGATAAACCGGAACCGGGGCTAAACTGGTTGCACCAAAACCATTGATACGCACTGTACCGCTTATTGCCGTATAAAAAGGAATCCTTGTATCGCCTGCATCCGGGATATTAGCACCTGTTTGTCCTAAATTTATATTTTTAGGTTGAATTACATTATTAGTAGAAGTAGCTACATCAAAAATGGGATTGAGATTTTGCGCATCGTATGTGAGCGACGATCTTTTGGTTAAATCTACAGCATTGGCGCTAGTTAAAGCCAGGGTATAATTACCAACAAATAAGGCATAACGTGCTTTTAATGCATTTAACGTATTCGGAATATCTACCCCTGCTGGAATGTTATTCAAAAACGAAGCATTAATTGGATTTGCTGCTATTAAGGCCAAAGCATTATCAATGGTTGCAATAGCTTTGTTATAACCTTCTATCCTGGTTATAAAAGTTACGCTCTGCCCCGTTCCGGCCGGAACTTTCTCCCAAAATTCGGCCAAATTACCCAATGCTAAAGCTTTAAAAATACTGGCATGTGCAATTAAGCCCGAGGCCAAACTTTTATCAGCAAGTTTGGCAGCATTGTTAATTACGTTATCTGCATCGAAAATGATCTTATTCGAACTGGTCCAAACATTAAGTAAAACCGAATTTGTACCATCTACCAGCACCCCACCTGTCATTAACCGGTCTTCATTGGTATTTCCTGTATTAATAGAAATCAGTTCGTTAGTGGTAATGCCATTTACGGTAATTGCGGCATAGAGCAGCCCTGCCCGCGTTGTGGAGAAATTTTTCTGCAGGCCCACCGTAATTCCGGTTAAACCTCTTGCAGAAAGGAGTACATCCTCGGATACAGCTCCGTTAGGATTTAGGTATTCTTTTTTGCAAGCAACCAGCGAAACAGCCATTGCAAAGAAAAATGTGTAGCGAATATATTTTGATCTTGAATTTTTCATCTTAACATAATTTATTTTTTCAATGAATTAGAACTTAGCTTGTAAACCAAAAGAAAAGGTACGTGGAATAGGAACCGATCCAAAATCGATGTTCCTTAAAATAGTAGATTGTCCACCTGCATTTAACTCCGGATCGTAGCCCTTATAATTATCCCACGAAATCAGGTTTCTACCACTAATATTTACTGTAAGGTCCTTTACAAACTTCACCTTACCAATATTATAGCTTAAAGAAATCTCTCTCAGTTTTACGAAAGAACCATCGTCAATACGCCATTCTTCAACATTGTAGGCTCCGGCAACATAACCACGGGGCAACTGACCTAAATACTCGGCCTCGGCTACTTTACCATTACCTACACCCTGGCGGGTTCTCCAATCGGCATTCCAAACATCTCCTCCTTGTACAGCATCTAACTGGATGTGCAGGCTTAATTTTTTATAAGTAAAATCGTTTACAAACGATCCGGTATAATCAGGGTTTGGGTCACCAAGAACCTTACGTAAAGGATCTCCCGTAGGCAATCCATTCGCATCGCGCAGTACAGCATAGTCAGTAGGCGACTTTTGAACCCCTCTTTCTGTTAATGGAATTCCCTGTGCATTAGTTAATAAACTTCCGTCAGCCTTTCTGGCAAAAAAAGTTCCGTAAAAAACACCAACCGGATAACCATCTGTTATAGAAACCGGTGCACCTGCATTGGTATTGATTAAACGTTGCGCACCAGATCCGATAATTTTGTTCCGGTTTCTATTGTAAATTACAGTAGTGGTCCAGGTAAAATCTTTCGTTTTTACCGGCACTCCTGTTAACATCAGCTCAACCCCTTTGTTTTTAAGTGATCCGCCGATATTATCCAGCAGGCTGGAATACCCGGTAGTTGGTGCTATTACCACGTTCAGCAACAGATCCTTAACACTTTTGTTGTACCAGCTAAAAGTTAAACCCAAACGGTTGTTAAAAAACGACATATCAGTACCTACTTCTAACTCTTTCTGACGCTCTGGCTTAACATCGGTATTGGCAAGCGTGCTGCTGGATGCCAGCGATGTTTTGCTATTTAATGCACTAGGTGAATACACATTAAAACGATCGTAAGCACCAATCCCCGTTAAATTACCCGATTCGCCGTAAGCAGCCCTGATTTTAAATGCATTCCACCATGAAGACACGCCAAAATCCTTCCAGTAATTAGCAGACGATAATACATAACTTACATTTGCTTTGGGATAAAACTGCGTTCTGTTGCTTTCGCCAAAAACAGTCGACTGATCGACCCTGATTGCTCCGGTTACAAAAAGGTGATCTTTGTATTTAAAATTTTGTTGCAGGTATGCCCCGCTGATCGAGAATTCAGAGCGGTTATCGTTATTAAGCAACACCGTACTCGCTCCATTAACCGTTTGGATAAGTGGTGCAAGCCCCCTGCCATTGATTAAACTGAATAAATCTTTCTGATATTGATAAGATCCGCCCAATTGCGTTGTAGAACCTAAAAGATCAGATATTTTTGCATCATAGGTAAAATTTAATTCGTTATTAAACAATGTGGTTGTTGCATTACCCGCACTGGCATAACCATTTAATGATGGATCTAAATTTGCTCCGCCACCATAAAAAGCGGTGCTTACATTATAGGTAAAGGGCGGAATAAATGTTGTTCCGTTCTGGATAGAATTATCAACCCCCATGGTATAATCGATCGTCAGGTTTTTTACCGGATTAAGTTTTAAACCTAAATTGGCAATAATGCGGTTGGTAAATTCACGTTGTTGAATATCTTCAATAACCGATACCGGATTTACACGTCCACGCTCACCAACTGCCTGTAAATTACCAAGGATGTCTCTTGCAAAAATATCGTGAAAATTGCCGATAATGGTTACCGAGTTCATTGGCGAGAAGAACGAATTTCCATCAGGTTTTTCATTAGCATCACTGTGCACATAGTTAAAACCAGCTGTCATTTTAGCCCAGTTATTAATTTTCTGATCCAGATTTGCCCTAAAGTTCATTCTTTTGAAATCTGTATTTTTAATAATGCCCTGATTAGAAAAATAACCCGCGGAGGTATAAAACTTGGTATTATCATTTCCGCCAGAAACAGAAACGGAATTATCTGTACCTACTCCGGTGTGAAAGATATAATCCTGATAATTATACCTGGTAACCGGAATTTTTGTTGTTTGTAAAACAGGATCGGTATTAGGAATAAGTACAACAGTTTGAATGATATCCTGAGTAACAGAATTAGCATTTAGTCCAAACCTAACAGGCGCCTGGTTTACGTCAATCTGCTTACGAAGCTCGCTAATGGTTAAACTTGTACTAAAGCTCACCTGAGGCTCACCACTTTTACCCCTTTTGGTAAAAATCTGGATAACACCGGCATTTGCCCTCGAACCGTAAATTGCTGCAGCCGCAGCACCGTTTAAAACCTCGATATGATCAATATCGGATGGACTAATGTCGACCATCCTATTCTGTCCGATATTTCCAATCTGAACACCATTATTAATATTATCGTAATTACCCGAGGTGTTGGTTACCCTCGTAGTTGAATTGTTTACAATTACACCATCAATAATGTAAAGTGGTTCTGATGATGAATTAACAGAGCTTACCCCTCTTAAACGGACAGAAATTCCACCAGCCGGGTCTCCAGAATTTTGGCTGATCTGTGCCCCTGGCGTTTTGCCTTGTAAAGATGCTAAGGCATTTCCACTGGGCGCTTTATTTAAATCATCGCCTTTAACCGTGCTTACATAACTACCGAGTTGCTTTCTGGTTGTTCCCTGAGAAGTACCGGTAACAATAACCTCATCCAGGCCAACGGCATCGCCGCCAAGTGCGCTGTTTGCCTGAACGGTTGCATTATCACCAAGCGTTACCGATTCAACACTTGATTTATACCCGATAAAAGAAATCTGGAGTTGGTATTTGCCCGGGGCTAAATCAACCGAAAAGGTATAAGTTCCGTTAGAACTTGTACTGGTTACGAGATTTGTATTCAGGATTTTTACAACAGCGCCCGGAACCGGGCTATTGTTTGCAGCATCAGTCACTTTGCCGCTAATGGTATAGCGTTTGTTCTGTGCCTGAACCGTTTCTGTAAACAGAAGCAGCAGAAATGGGATCAACAAAATTGCAAAAAATCCTGTTGACCATTTTAGGTAACTTTTTTCCATAAAATTTGGTTTTGTGTTAGATGATTAGTGTTAAAACAAATTTAACAAAATACCGCACAAAGAATGTTGAAAGCTTAGGATGTTGAAAAGTTCGGAGGTTATATCGTTAAAAGTTGAAAGGCTGTATGTTGAAAAGTTAATCCGGACTCAAGACTATAGACTCACAGCCCCAAACTCCAAACTTACTCCGGTAGGCTAATCTTCCCCATACAAACCGAAGGTACACCTTTACGATCGCCAAAGTTGATCGGTTTGCCACAAAGTGTTTCATTGGCCAGTACCGCAAATAAAACGGCCTCCTTAGCATCAGGATTGATGTTTAAATCATCAGTGGTTAGAAAATTACAAAAAGGCAATTTTTTTTGAAGAAGTGTTACCAGTAATGGATTATGCATTCCACCCCCACTCATAAAAACCTGCGCATGGGCATCTACCCCAAAACAGCGCTTTATGGCATTGGCGATGGTTTCTGCCGAAAAATGGCATAAAGTGGCCATTACGTTTTCCTTGCTGATATTTGTTGTTGAAGACGTTTCCTGGGCTTCTGTTAAATATTCCAGGTTAAATAGTTCCGGACCTGTGGTTTTGGGAAAATCCAGACCAAAAAAACCACAATCCAGCAAAGCGGATAAAAGCTGAGGATTTAATTCACCCCTTAAGGCTACAGCTGCATTTTTATCATAAAACTGATTGAAATGTTTTTGCATATACTGATCCATTAAGGTATTACCCGGACCAACATCTGTTGAAAAAACTGCACCGGCATCCATATTTCCCGGCAGGTAAGTAAAATTTGCAATTCCACCAATATTCAGCATTACGCGGTCTTCACCTGCTTTCGAAAACATCAGGTAATCGCCATAAACAGCTAAAGGAGCCCCTTCACCACCCGCGGCTAAATGTTTTTGCCTGAAATCAGAAAGGGTAATAATCCCTGTTTTTATGGCAATATGATCTCCATCACCGATCTGTAATGTTCCGTTAGGATAATCGGCCAGCTGATGCAATGATTTTGGGGCATGAAAAATCGTCTGTCCATGGCTCGCAATAAAATCAACAGATTCATTTTTAATATCCCACTCGGCCAAAGTTTCATTAATGAGTATTGCATGTGTATTGGCAATATGTTCATTCATCAGGCAAACCAACTGTAAATCGACCTCCTTTTTAGAAAAAACAGCTTTAATTTTTGCCCTGAAATCATCGGTATATTCACCTGTTTTAAATTTAAGGATCTGAATGTTGGTATCCGCACCGCTTTCACTAACCGAACAAAGTGCAATATCCAGTCCATCCATCGAAGTTCCACTCATTAAACCGATAATTAAGCGTTCGGGTTTTGCGGCTTTGCTATACAACTTTTGAATTTGTGCGTTCATATTGATTTGTATCTTAAAAAGATCAAACGTTTGTCTGCCCCTTTAATCGAATTTTATGTAAATACTTCCAATAAAAGTAAATATCATTTATTACAAATCGGGCATAACTGCCTATATTTACTGCTCCGTACAATTAAAATCCATATAAAAAACATGGCTAGATTAAATTTACTGGAGGAGACACGTTTCGAAAAACTACCCGTAAGCGTGTTCGAAAATCCAAAAATTGCTTCCATTAATGTAGCACACCGCATCGCCGGGCTCATTAAAACAAAACAAGCAAACAACGCACCTGCAGTACTGGGCTTAGCAACAGGTGTTACCCCAATTGCCGTTTATGCCGAACTGGTTAGACTGCATAAAGAAGAGGGTTTAAGTTTTAAAAACGTAATTACTTTTAACCTGGATGAATACTATCCAATGGCACCTACGGCCGTACAGAGTTACGTTACCTTTATGAACGAAAACCTTTTCGATCATATCGACATTGACAAGAACAACGTTCACATTCCTGACGGGACACTTGCATTGGAGGAGATTCCGGCTTTCTGTTTGGAATATGAAAAGAAAATCGGTGATCTTGGCGGACTTGATATCCAGATCCTGGGTATTGGACGTACCGGGCACATCGGGTTTAATGAGCCGGGTTCGGCCCCAAACTCGGGTACCCGTTTGGTTACTTTAGATGACCTTACCCGCCGTGATGCTGCACGCGATTTCGGTGGAAAAAGCTTTGTACCTACCAAAGCCATTACCATGGGTATTGGTACCATTTTTAAAGCAAGGGAAATTATATTAATGGCCTGGAGCCGCAAAAAAGCTTCGATTATTAAAAAAGCCGTTGAAGGTGAAATTTCTGGCGATGTGCCGGCAACCTTCCTCCAGCTTTCTGACCATGTAGAGTTTATTCTTGATGCCCCTGCCGCTTCTGAACTGACCCGTTTTGATACGCCATGGTTGGTAAAAGATTGTGTTTGGACAGATGCACTAATCCGCAAAGCGGTAATATGGCTGGCCAACACCCTTAAAAAACCGATCTTAAAATTAACAGAAGACGATTATAACAACAATGGTATGGCGCAACTGGCTACCGAAAAAGGGCCGGTTTATAACATCAATATCCATATCTTTAATAAACTACAGCATACCATTACAGGCTGGCCGGGTGGTAAACCAAATGCAGATGATTCGCAACGTCCGGAAAGGGCCGAGCCTGCAAAAAAACGGGTAATTATTTTCTCACCACATCCTGATGATGATGTGATCTCAATGGGTGGTACTTTTATTCGCCTGGTTGATCAGAAACATGATGTACACGTAGCTTACCAAACTTCGGGAAATACAGCGGTTTGGGATGATGATGCGCTTCGTTTTGTAGAGTTCAATGTAGATTTTACAGAGAAAATGGGAATGGATAATACCCACCTGAAAGATCTTTATAACAACATGAGGACTTTTATAGCGCACAAAAAACCAAACCAGGTAGATACGCCGGAAATCCAGACGGTTAAGGGGCTGATCAGAAAAGGTGAAGCCATTGCCGGAGCACGTTATTGCGGTTTGGAAGATGATCATATCCATTTTCAGGCGCTTCCTTTTTACGAAAGTGGTAAAGTTCAGAAAAACCCGGTAACAGATGCCGATATCGAACTTACGATAGAGTTATTGCAAAAAGTTAAACCACATCAGGTTTATGCTGCCGGCGATTTTGAAGATCCGCATGGCACGCACATTGTTTGTTTCAACATTATTCTTGCTGCATTAAAACGCCTGCGCAAAACAGAAGCCTGGGCTCAGGATTGCTGGTTGTGGATGTACCGTGGTGCGTGGTATGAGTTTGAAACCCATGAAATCGAAATGGCCGTTCCAATTTCCCCAAAAGAACTTGAGCGCAAAAAATATGCAATCTTTAAACACCAAAGCCAGAAAGACAGAGCAGTTTTCCCTGGTGATGATGCAAGAGAATTCTGGCAACGTGCCGAAGATCGCAACCGCGATACGGCAAAAGCTTATGATGAACTAGGCCTTGCAGAGTATGAAGCCATGGAAGCTTTTGTACGCTGGAAGTTTGAAGACTAGATTTTTCCACCTGCGAAGTCTCCAAGGCCAAAAGCCGGCAGGACTTCGCAGGTTTTTAAGTTAATTTAACTTTCGAAGCCCTCGCAATATATTTTCTTAACAATTTTTCTCTACTGGCTGGTGTCACACCAACCTAATCCAGGTCTAGTCCAAAATCTCCTTTTTTTTTTGGAAAACAAGGTATATGGTGCTTCGGTTCCGGTAGCCCTGCCCTTTGCTTAATCCCGGTAAAAAACGATCAAACAATCACGCTTAGATCGGGATAACGCTGTCGGTCAGGCTTATTAAACTTAAGGTCGTTGTTATGATCATCAAGATTTAGTGAAGTTCTCCGTGTTTTCTGAGTCTTCGTGGTAAAAAACAAACTCATTCCTTACGAGTTGTAAAATTTGGCTTTCATAAGGCCATTTATCGCCCCCTACATTTCCTCCTCAACACGGTATTTATTTCTCTTTCTAAAAACAATACTCTAAATTAGTTAGCTGAACCAAACCACCTCACCATGACCGAACCCAAACAACGATTGTTATCCCTTGATTTTTTTAGGGGACTAACCGTAGCTGCAATGATTTTAGTAAACAATCCTGGCAGTTGGGGCCATATTTACGCACCTTTAGAACATGCCGAGTGGAATGGCTGTACCCCTACCGACCTTATTTTCCCATTTTTTTTATGGATTGTTGGCGTATCAATCGCTTTTGCGATGAGCAGCAGTAAAGCTGATCCCGCTACACATCAAAAAACAATTATCAAAGCCGTTAAACGTGGGATTATACTTTATCTGCTCGGTTTTTTTCTAGCCATTTTTGGCAAAATTATCAGCGCCATTATGGACGATAAATCTATTTGGGAAGCTTTTCAAACGGTAAGGTTACTAGGGGTATTACAAAGAATAGGTATCGTTTTTATCTTCAGCAGTATTATTTTTATTAAAGTTTCTACCAAAGCCATATTTAGAACACTAATTGTAATCCTTGCGGTTTACTGGGCATTAATGACGTTCATTCCGGTTCCGGGAGTAGGTTATCCCAATATGGAAAAAGAAACCAATCTGGCCGCATGGATCGACCGTGGCATTTTAACTGAAGCACATACCTGGGCCTCTTCAAAAACCTGGGACCCGGAAGGCATTTTAAGCACATTACCTGCAATTGGAACCTGTTTGTTTGGTATTTTAGTTGGTGTTTGGATGCGCAGAAAAGATGTCGATAACCCAACCAAAGTCGCCTGGCTCTTTACTACCGGCATTACAGCGGTTATTTTAGGCTTATTATGGGATTTACAGTTCCCGATCAACAAAGCCCTTTGGACAAGCTCTTACGTGTTATACGCCGGCGGACTAGCCTCTATCGGATTGGCACTTTGTTATTGGATAATCGACGTTCAGGGTTATAAAAAATTTACCACTCCTTTTGTCGTATATGGGGTAAACGCCATCACCGTATTCTTTTTGGCAGGTTTAGCTCCACGGGTACTTAACCTTATCCAGCTTACCAAGCCCGACGGCACCAAAACCGGTTTACTGGTGAGGTTTTATGAAACCTGTTACACCCCCTTTTTCAGTCCGATAAATGCCTCTCTGGTTTGGGCCATTACTTATGTCCTGGGATTTTATGTCCTGTTATATTTCATGTATAAAAAGAACATTATTATTAAGGTTTAGTAATTTTACCTGTTATTTTAATGATTTACCTGACTAATTGAAAAAGAAAACCACCATATACGATATCGCGAATGCACTAAACATTACGGTATCAACTGTTTCGAGGGCATTAAGTGGCTTTCCTGCTATAAGCGATGCTACCAGAAGTGCAGTAGTAGAAATGGCGAAAAAGCTAAACTATAGCCCGAATAAACTTGCTTCTGCTTTAAAATCAGGAAAAACACAAATTATCGGGGTAATAGTGCCTAGTGTACAAGCACATTTTTTTGCATCCATTATCCATTGTATAGAAGATGGGCTGAAAGATAGCGGCTATCGGGTAATTATCTATCAATCAAACGAATCTGTAGAAAATGAAATTAACGGGGTAAAAACATTACTTGAAGCCCAGGTAGATGGTATAATGGCCTCACTTTCATTAGAAACAAAAGACGTTTCTCACTTTGCCGAAATTATTGAACAAAACAAGCCTCTTATCCTCTTCGACCGTGTAAATACTGACTTAAAAGTACCCACCATTACCCTTGATGATTTTAATGCAGGTTACATTGCTACCAAACATTTAATTGATAAAGGCTTTAAAAAAATCGCCTTTGTTACTACAGCCCATCAGGTTAAAATTTTTAACGATCGTTTGGAAGGCTACAAATCGGCACTTGCAGATCATAAACTCCCGGTTATACCCGAGCATTTAATTTTAGGAGGATTATCCATAAAAGATGGCCGTTTTGGTGCAGGTAAACTGATGCGCAACAATAAACCTGATGCCATTATAGCAGGAGATGATTTTACCGCTTTAGGCGTAATCCAAAAACTTAAAGAAGTTGGCGAAACACCCCCAGAAATTGGCGTAATCGGCTTTGCCAACGAGGCTTTTTCTGCTTACATTACGCCCAGCTTATCAACCATCGATCAGCATGCTCCTCAAATGGGTAAAGCGTGTGCTAAAATGTTCCTAAAAATGATCAGCCAGGAAAATCCCTACGCCAAAATGGAGCACATTGTACTTAACCCAAGCCTGATAGAAAGAGAATCGACTGATAAAAAAGGGTAAAATGAGGCGACGTCATCTCGACTGAAACGCAGTGGAATGGAGAGATCTATCAAGGCAGATTTCTCGACTACGCTGCGCTCCGCTCGAAATGACGGCCTCTGAGGGTAGTAAACCCGAAGTTCTTCTATTCTTTTGCCAAAGGCACTTCTATGCCAACAGGTCCGCTAGGTTCACTTTCATTTTTTAAGCGATCGAGAGCCGTTACCAGATAACTGTAGCGCTTTCCACTTTCCACACTCGTATCAATAAACGAAAGGTAATCTTCAAAGCTTATTTTGATGATGTATTTAGGGTCGAGCACCGAAATTTTCTCTCCTTCGCTAAACCGGTATATAACAAAGCCCGAAGCAGTTTCGCCATCTTTTGCCTTTAAAGGAAGTTGCCATTTTAAATGTACTCCATCTTTTAAAGCATCGGCCGTTAAGGCTTGCGGTTCGTTAGGCGGTACTTCATCCAGCCAGGGCATTTGCGGCGGCAAAGCCGGATATTTATACAAATCGTTTTTTAATGAATCGCCAACGGCCTTTGCAACGGTGCTTAATGATTTTGAACTGAAAAATACACTGCCCTGAATCCTGTTATTATCCCTGAGGTACCTGATCTGGTTCGGAATTTCGCTTGGGTTTTTCCAGGCGGCTTCTGCCCTTGAGTTTACCAGGTAAGCCCCCTGCCCAATATATACGTGCCTGCCAAAAGTATTGTTACTCCACCAGTCAACCAAAACACCGTAAGGCGCCACCCTTCTGGTAAACGTAAAATAAATCTGTGGATTGATATAATCAACCCATCCTTCCCTCACCCATTTACGGCTATCGGCAAAAAGCTCGGCATAATTAGATAAGCCACTGGTGGCAGAACCTTCGGGATCTTCATATTTATTCTTCCAGATGCCAAACGGACTGATTCCAAATTTTACCCACTTTTTATAATGATGGATGCTATCATCAAGTTCTTTAATCAGCAAATCAACATTATTTCGGCGCCAATCTTTAATATCCGAGAAATTATTGGGGTATTTATAAAAAGTATTACCATCGTTAATGGTTTGTCCTTCTACCTTATAAGGATAAAAATAATCGTCGAAATGGATTCCATCTACATCATATCCCTTTACCACATCTAAAATTACCTGCACAATGTATTCCCTTACTTCCGGAATGCCCGGATCAAACTGTTTTTTGCCTCCATAGGTAAAAAACCAATCGGGGTGTTTGCGGTAAGCATGATCTTCACTAAGTACTGCAGAGCTGCTCATGCTTGCCCTGTACGGGTTAAACCAGGCATGCAGCTCCATACCCCTAAAATGAGCTTCTTTAATGGCAAAGGCCAATGGATCATAACCTGGTGCAGGAGCTAAACCCTGCTTACCCATTAACCATTGACTCCATGGCTCGCGCGATTTTGCATAAAAAGCATCGGCAGCAGGCCTAACCTGTAAAATAATGGCATTCATGCCCTGGCTTTTATGCCTTTCCAAAATCCCGATCAGCTCCTGTTTTTGCTGATCAACACTTAAACCCGGTTTAGATGGCCAGTCGATATTGGTAACAGTGGCGACCCAAACGCCTCTAAACTCCCTTTTTGGTGCAATTTTTGATAAAGGTTGTGCATTTAATATATATGGTACTACAGTTAAAGATAAAAGTGCGTATAGGAAGTTTTTAAGCATTATTTCTGTCTTATTTTTTATTCGGGATGTGTATTTGTGTTAATTTGAATACAAATGAACATTAGCAATTAAACGATTTTTTTTAAAAACTCTTATAAGTTTATTAAAAATTTTAATTTGCGCCCTGCTAAATTAATTGTGTACCCCCATTTACCTATGGAAGAACAAAAGTATATTAATTTAAAGAAGATACAGCGTTATTAAAATGGAACCACAAAAGATTAATAAGGGTGACAGAAACAAAATTTACTTCCTGGTCATCGTTATAGCGGCTTTAATCGGCACAAATGCTTACCTGTTTTTTAAAGATCGAAAGCAGAGCGAAAGATTTGTTACCGTTAGCACAGAAAAGGACAAGCTTCGGCTTGAGGTAGAAAAGATTGAGGTTGAGCTGGATAAGGTGAATGCTTTAAACTTAGACCTGAATGATAAACTTGTTGAAGAACAGAAACTGGCCCGGGTTAAAATTGAAGAACTTAAAACTGCTTTAGAAAAAGCCCAGATTACGCAGGGCGAGCTGGATAAAGCCAATGCGCAGATCAATGAGCTGAAAACATTTGTAAAAAATTACAACGACCAGATTATCCAGTTACAAAAGGACAATATCTTTTTAAAAAATAGTCGCGATAGTTTACAAAACACCCTTCGAAACATTAGCAGCAAAGCGGCTAACTTGGAGAATGAAAACTCCAACCTCAATGCGAAGGTTAAAACCGCAGCTGCCTTAAAGCTTCAAACGGCTGAAATTATTGCCTTCAGAACAAAATCGAGCGGCAAAAAAGTGGAAGTAACCAAATCATCTACAGCAGAGAAACTGAGTGTCCGTTTTACCATTATCCCAAACCAACTGGCAGAAAAAGGACATCACAACATCTATTTAAGGGTGTTTGATCCGGCGGGGAACCTGTTGGCCGATGAGGGTAATCGTTTTGAGGCCGACGGACAGGACATGCAATACAGTCATTCTATCTTTATCAATTACAATAACGATGACAGCACTTATGTTATCGATTGGGCAAACCCTAAGCCTTTTATTAAAGGTATCTACACCGTAATTTTATATGCTGATGGCAATACCATGGGCAAGGCTCAGGTAGAACTGAGGTAAAATTAAACGATCTTAATTAACCGCAACCAAATTATTTTTTTAGGCTAAAGGGAAACTTAAATAAAAAGTGGTTCCTAAATCCGTTATGGAAGTAAATTTAACCGTTCCGCCGGCATTTTCTACAGCCTGTTTAACAAAAGCAAGCCCTAAGCCCGTTCCCGACGTTTTGGTGGTAAAGTTGGGTACAAAAATTTTATCGTGCAGTGACGGCGGAATGCCTTTCCCATTATCTTTAATTTCGACATAGGCGTTACGAAGGTCTACATAAATAACAATGGTAATACAGCACAACGATTCTTCATCAATGGCTTCTATCGCATTTTTAAGCAGGTTATTGAAAGTTCTTAACAGTTGATCGTGATCGGCCATTACCTCAATATCGCCAACGCTTTTGTTCACAATATCAATGGTTACATTTGCTGTACTTTTAAATACCTCTCTTGCCCGTTCAATCACCGGAATCAAAGAAAGGCGTTCCAGGCTGGTATCGGGCATTTTAGCAAAGTTTGAGAATTCAGACGCAATTTTTGAAAGACTATCAATCTGCTCGATAAATGATTTACTGAATTTATTAAATTTGAGTTCAAAATTAGGGTCCTTCTCTTTCCATGATTTTTCTAACAACTGAACCCCCAGCTTTAACGGCGTGAGCGGATTTTTAATTTCGTGTGCAACCTGTTTCGCCATCTCGCGCCAGGCACTTTCGCGCTCCGATCTTGCCAGTTTAAGCGCGCTGGCCTCTAAAGCCGAAATCATATTATTATACTCCTTAATCAGCGAGCCAATTTCATCATGCCTGCGCCATACAATGGGTTCGTTTCTTTGCCCGATTTTAGTTTTACTGATACTCTCTTGAATAAATGTTAACGGACTGGTAATCTGATTGGCCAAAAATACGGCCAGTACTCCGATAGCGACGAAAACGAGCGCATAAATATTGATCAGGTTACTTACAAAAAGGGCAATTTTATCGGTGTATTCTTCTTCGTTTGAGTAATTGGGCAGGCCGATATACGCAATTGTTTTATTTTGGGCATTTCTGATCGGTGCATATGCGGCTGCATAAGTTAAGCTTCCTATTTTCTCATTTGGATTGATGTATTCTGACCGGTGAAGGCTATTTAACGACAGATAAGCCAATGGCCCCATTTTCTTCCCTATAATTTTGTAATTATAAAGTTTAGGATATGTGGTCATAATCAGGTTCCCATTTAAATCGTATAAATTAAGGTCTGCATTGTTAATATCTGCAAAATTGTTAAAATCAGCTACGGCACTTTCATCATTCGAAATAGTACCATTATTAAAAACCTGTTTTTCAAAATTCTGCTGAACCTTTCTTATTTTATCCTTTAGGATAGCGTCCTGCTGGCCGCGATATTCGAGGTTCATATAATAATAGGTTACCCAACCCACAATAACCAATGTAGCCACCACCGAGAGCACAATAGAAACCTGAATCCTTGTTTTATATAAGATTTTATTGGCATTGATCATCAGTGAGCGGTTGATGCTGAACCAGCCAACTTTATCGTCATCGAGGTTTTTGATTAGCCAGATTAAGCCATAAAGCACCATTGAGAAGATAATAAACACCAGAAAAAAGAAAGATAAAGCCGCTAAACGTTCTAGATAATCAACCTTAGCCTTACTGATAATGACCATTTTACTATCAGATGGTTTATAAATCATGTGACTGTAATGCAGTTTATCGTCATTCTCAATAACAAAATCGTCCTTTTTGCCTTTAAATACACTGCCATCAAGCGGATAGGTGTAACTTCCTGATTGATTTAGCAATTTATCATTACTGTAAAAAGCAATCGAATAGCCTTTAAAGTCTTCATCCTTTGCCAGTTTTTGGTCTCCTAAAAGGTCGGGCAAGCGGTTATTATAATTGTATGGTTTAGAGCGCAGCTCGATAATAAGCGTGCCAAGCAAATTGCCCTGATCTACAACCGAAATAATCCCAAAATAATCCTGATAACCAAAAGTATTGTTAACCTGATAGAAAAAATTAGATCCATCTATTTTAACAGAACCAACCTCTACCAGGCCTTTATATTTATTAATAGGCGGACTATCCGAATTTCCCATGACCACCCCTAACCTATCATATGGATAAATCTGATAGTCATACCGGCCTAAATAACCATCAAGATAATCCTTTAAATGGTTTTTAAGTACCGCATAATTTGCGGTTTTGTTCTGCTTAAAATACCGCGACAGAAAATCATCTTTAACAATCTCATTGCCTAAGTTGCCCAGAGCAATAATGGCATTTAAATCTTCTGATGATTGTATTTTACGCGCCAATGGTTCGCGCAGGCTACGCTCTTTAATATCTTTATACCTTGTGTATTTAATAGAGGTATTAAAGGCCAGACAGAAAAAAACAATGGCGAATAAACCGATTGAAAAGTGTTTTTCTTTGAGGTAAACTGCCCTTGCAACAATAAACAATACAAGCGCAAAAACAATAAAGAATGCATTAAAATCAACAAAAAGCTTATAGGCAAAAACGCCTGCAAAACCAATCAAAAAGATAATCAGCCTTTCTTTATTGGTTACATTGAGCTGGCTGCTTACCGTGGCAGAAATAACGGTGATGAGGTAAATCTGAAACCAGGCCAGGCACAAAATTACAATGCCTACCCAACTGGTACCGCTCAGCTTTAAGATGTTTACAATATCAAAATTAATCCTGGAGTTAAAAATCAGACCAAAAAAAATATCGTCGGTATCCCATACAATCTGACCGATGAGTACCATTAAAGCCGCCTGAATAATCAGTCCTACAATTTTATTACGTTTAATCCACGTTGGGAATTTATATTGTTCTTTATGGTTGTACATAAAAAGCAGCAACCAGGTGAGTACAATTACATTTAACAGGAAATCGCCCAATGAAGGCATCATAAAGCTATCGGCGTATATCTTTGGATCAAAAAGATCTAAAATAAAACGGTGGTTAAACCAGCCGTAATACAAATCAGATAAGCGAAAGGCAAGAAAGAAAAAGAGCAGCAGAAAGGTTCCCCATGCAATATGCCCACGGCGGGCAATGAGCGAGCTAAGGGAGTTAAAAAACATACAAATACACAATATGCCGGCAATAAACAACCATAACTGTGTACCTGAGTAATAAGTTTCTGCATAACCCTGCTTTACCTTAAGCCCGAATAAAAATTTATTATCAAGGCTTTTAATTATATATACATCCTTATCTGTAAAGGATGCAAAGGTTAATAATTTTGTAGCGGATAAAATCGGGTCGATATCGTTTTTAAAGTATTGTGTTTCTTTAAAAGGATACTGTGACTGGATGGAAATTAAGAAAACAAGACTAAAATTACCCTGTGTACTTTTAATTACCTCGTACCAGCCGTTGGCAAAAAAAAGCACCGAACTACCTTCTTTAATGGTGTTAGGATCTATATCAGAAACTTTAATGGTACTCCAATACCTAAGCTCGTTATTTTCGTAGGTTAACAGGTTGATACCGCTTATTGCCCGATAGGTATTGATAAAATCTATCGCGTTTTTGGGATTGATGTGGAATTGCTTGGCCTTAGCCACTTCTTTTTTATTGGCCAAAAAAGCCTGCACCGATCTTTCTTTGGCTAAAAGATTTTGTTGAATTTGTTCAGCATCATGTTCCAGCAATTCGCTTTTGGTAGTAAAATGGCTTAACGAAATAGACGTTACCATGAGGCAACAGCCCAAAACGAGCAATAGAAACCTAATTTTTACGCCAAAGCTCATTTTCATCCGGGTAGTTGTATTTTCAGCAATAAGGTAACGCCATTATGATACATTTATATGTATTTTAAAATGGTGATGAATCAATCTACTGATAAAGATATTAAATATTGATAAAAAGTAACGCCATAAACAGCTGGGTTTATGGCGTTGGCATTTGTTATATTTTATTGCATTTAATTAAGCGATAACAGCGCTGCTGGTTTGCACTTCGCGGCTTACCTTTTTAACCAAGCCCTGTAATACATTGCCAGGTCCAACTTCAACAAATTCAGTTGCACCATCAGCCAGCATATTGCCTACTGTTTGTGTCCAACGTACCGCGCCAGTTAATTGTTTAATTAAATTGGCTTTAATTTCTGCCGGATCTGTATAGGGTTTTGCATCAACATTCTGATAAACCGGGCAGATTGGGGCTGAAATATTTGTAGCTTCAATAGCCGCCTGAAGTTCGATTTTTGCAGGTTCCATTAAAGGAGAGTGGAATGCGCCTCCTACATTTAATTTTAAGGCTCTCTTCGCTCCGGCTTCGGTTAGTTTGGCACAAGCCAAATCAATCCCTTCAATGCTGCCGGAAATGACCAGTTGCCCAGGGCAGTTATAATTAGCAGGTACTACTACCGCATCAATTTCGGCACAGATTTTTTCTACAACATCGTCTGCAAGCCCTAAAATAGCCGCCATGGTTGATGGCTCTGCCTCGCAAGCTTTCTGCATGGCATTTGCACGGGCAATAACTAACCTTAATCCATCTTCAAAACTTAAAGCATTTGCTGCTACTAATGCAGAAAATTCGCCTAACGAGTGACCAGCAACCATATCAGGTTTAAAATCATCACCCAAAACTTTAGCCAAAATAACCGAATGTAAAAAAATAGCAGGCTGGGTTACATTGGTTTGCTTAAGTTCTTCATCTGTTCCACCGAACATGATATCGCTAATACGGAAACCGATAATTTCATTAGCCTGTTCAAATAATGCTGCAGCTTTCGGGTTTTCGTAAAGATCTTTACCCATGCCTACAAACTGTGCTCCCTGTCCGGGAAAAATATATGCTTTCATACCCCTTAATCCCCTAAAGGGGAAATTAACTATTTGTAAAAATTATTGATTTTAATGCCCTTACTCCCCTTTAGGGGTTGGGGGTTTAATCTAAACTCGCTGTAATTAACCTTAAAAACTCAGCTCTTGTTTTATCGTTGCTTAAAAAAGTTCCGGTAAAAGCCGATGTTGTGGTCACTGAATTTTGTTTTTGTACACCGCGCATCGACATACATAAGTGCCTGCACTCCATTACCACTGCTACCCCCATTGGGTTAAGCGTGTTCTGGATACAATCCCTGATTTCATTAGTCAAACGCTCCTGTACCTGTAAACGGCGGGCAAATGCATCAACTACACGTGGTATTTTGCTTAAACCAACAATGTGCCCATTAGGAATATAAGCGATATGCGCTTTACCAAAAAAAGGCAACATGTGGTGTTCGCACATCGAATATACTTCAATGTCTTTTACCACCACCATTTGGCTATAATCTTCCTGGAACATGGCCGATTTAAGGATTTCATCAGGTTTAATATCATAACCATGGGTTAAATATTGCAAAGCCTTAGCTACGCGTTCAGGTGTTTTTAACAAACCTTCGCGTTCAGGATTTTCGCCCAATTGCCCTAATATATCTTTATAATGTGTAGCTACAGCTTCAATTTTTTCTTCGTTGTAACGGTCTACTTTTACATAGCCGCCCCCCGATTCGCCATTTAATATGTCTTTATCGATCATTAATTTAGGTTTTTAACCAAAGTATTCAACAAAATTGTTTTCGGTTTCGTAGATTTTTACGCAATGTAAAATGGCTCCGCTTGCTGCAATTGGCGCTTCTAACTGCTTCCAGATTTCGATGGCTAAATTTTCTGTAGAGGCCAGTTTGCCTTTCATAAAATCAACATCGAGGTTTAAATTTTTATGATCAACTTTATCTACCACATAATCATTCATCACCTCTTTAAGCCACTTTAAGTCAACAAGAAAGCCTGTTTCCGGGTTAACCTCGCCTTTTACTGTAACATACAGCCAATAGTTATGGCCATGCCAGTTGGGATTGGCACATTTACCATAAACTTCACTATTTTTATCATCATCCCAATCGGTACGCGCCAATTTGTGCGCTGCATTAAATGATGCTTTTCTCGTTATGTAAATCATTACTATAAAATAAAATGCAAATATACGGATAAAGGTTTAAGCTTAAAGACTAAAGACCTAAGCTTAAAGAAAACCTAAAATATAATCTGCTAACTTTACCAGATGAAAACTTTAGTTGTTGCCGCCACCAAAGCCGAACTCGCGTTCTTTTACCAGCATTTTAGCCTGCCGGAAGGGGATTTTGTAGAAAGTAAAAATTTCGACCTGCTGATTACGGGGGTAGGTATGGTGGCAACTGCCTTTGCCCTGGGTAAACACCTTTCGAATAAATATGAGTTAGTGATAAATTTCGGTATTGCAGGCTGTTTCGACAGGAACATTGACCTTGGCTCGGTGCTAAACATTACCGAGGATACCTTTGCCGAACTTGGTGCCGAAAATGGCGAGGAATTTTTAACCATCACCGATTTAGGTTTCGGGGAGAATCATTATCACGCCAAAACCCAGCGAAAAGTAGGCCTGCCATTGGCAAAAGGCATTACGATGAATTGCGTAACCGGAAGCGAAAAAAGCATTAAAAACCTGATAAAAAGGCTAAACCCGACCACCGAAAGCATGGAAGGTGCTGCTGTTTTTTATGCAGCCAAACAATTGAACATAGATTGCCTGCAGGTTAGAAGCATATCCAACTACGTGGAGCCAAGAAATAAAGAAAACTGGAAAATTGGCCTTGCAGTTAAAAATTTAAACGATTGGGCCATAGCTTTTATCGGAGAAATGAACTGATTATGACTAATTAATATCACACAGTAGTTAATTTTGATTTATGAACCCGACACAATTAAAATAATTATTTTAATTGTCAAAGGCTCCATCTAACACCTGAAAACAAAAAATAAATAGATGAAACTTACACTTGGATTTTCTCCCTGCCCTAACGACACCTTCATTTTTGATGCACTTATTCACCATAAAATTGACACGGAAGGTTTAGAATTTGAGGTTTCTTACGATGATGTAGAAACCCTGAACCAAAAAGCAATGCGGGGTGCACTGGATATCACCAAATTAAGTTTTCATGCGTTTGCTTATGTAGCCAACCAATATGCATTATTAGATGCCGGCAGTGCACTTGGTTTTGGTGTTGGCCCATTATTGATCAGCAAGAAACATTTCGACGACTCCGAACTCCAAACGCCAAACTCGGAACTAAGTATCGGTATTCCAGGAAAATACACCACTGCTAATTTCCTCCTTGGCATTGCTTATCCGCACTTACAAAATAAACAAGAACTGGTTTTTTCAGAGATCGAATCTGCGCTATTGAACGATCAGATTGATTTAGGCCTGATTATCCACGAGAACAGGTTTACCTATCAGGATAAGGGTTTAACTAAAATTGTTGATCTGGGCGATTATTGGGAAAAACTGACAGGTTGTGCTATTCCATTGGGAGGTATTGTAATTAACCGCAATTTAGACCGCGAAGTACAACTAAAAGTAAACCGTTTAATCCGTCAATCGGTTGAGTTTGCCTTTGCACATCCAAAATCTGGTATCGATTTTATCCGCCAGCACGCTCAGGCCATGGAAGAAAGTGTAATGTACAAACACATTGAACTTTACGTCAATAAATACAGTATTAACCTTGGCGAAGAAGGTCGAAAAGCAGTTGATACCTTATTTAAACTTGCACAGGAAAGAGGGATTATTCCGGTTATCCAGCAGAACTTATATATTTAACTCGTTCTTCATCTCCACCGTAGCAGAGAGATCTATAAATTATGGTCGAAAAGTTGGAAGGTTTAAATGTTGGTTTCGCCGCCCTGAACATTTCAACTTTACAACGTTCTAACTTTTAACAACCATAACCCGGAACATTCTAACATTAAAACGTTAGCCCACCAACAACTTATAACCTTTCCCGTGCACATTGATAATCTCTACCGCCGGATCGGCTCTCAAATATTTACGTAGTTTGCTTAAAAACACGTCCATACTCCTGCCGTTAAAGTAGTTATCATCATGCCAGATGCTTAATAGCGCTTCTTCGCGGGTTAAAACCGTATTCTTTTTTAAACACAACAAACGCAACAACTCCGCTTCTTTGGTAGAAAGTTTTTGCTGTAGCTCGTCGCTGGTAATGATCTGTGTAGTATAATCAAAATTGTATTTACCAATAGAAAACTGTGTTTCTGCGGCTTCCTCATTATTATCGGTTTTATTGGCAACACGCTTAAACATCGCATTAATGCGCAACAGCAATTCTTCAATACGGAAAGGCTTGGTAATGTAATCATCACCGCCCAAATCGTAAGCTGCAGATTTATCTTCCAGCATGGTTTTAGCCGTTGCAAAAATGATCGGAACCTGTGTATTTACCTTTCTAATGTCTTTACCAAGGGTAAAACCATCTTTTTTAGGCATCATCACATCCAAAATACAAAGATCGAAGTTTTGCTTGTTAAACGCCCTCAATCCATCCTCGCCATCAGTGCACAACACCACATCAAACTTGCCTTTAAGCTGCAAATAGTCTTGTAATAATAAACCTAAATTTGGGTCGTCTTCTACCAGAAGTATTTTTTTCATTTTCTTAATTTTATTCACGTATGTAGCATTACCTACACTGAAAGTTTGATTCTGAGTATGCATAACGGTTTAATTTATATTGTAGATTAAATGAATACTCCACTATATTAACCAAATTAAACCGCTTATATTTTAATGTATCGACAAAGCGAGCTTTTGTGCCGATAGTTATCCGGTATATAAAGGTAAAGATATTTCGAACGTAGTTCCTCTATCTTTTTCGCTACTTACCTTAACCGTTCCGTTCAGTTTTTTAATAATGTCCTGCACATAGTTTAAACCAAGGCCAAAACCTTTTACATCGTGCAGGTTACCTGTAGGCACCCTGTAAAACTGATCGAAAATCCGTTTTGATTGCTCTTTGGTCATCCCAATACCTTTATCTGCAATTTCGATAATGATATGTTTATGGCTGTTACGCGTGGTAATGGTAATTTCGGGCGTTTCAGTACTGTATTTATTTGCGTTATCAATGAGGTTGTAAATAACGTTTGATAAATGTAGTTCATCTGCAAAAACCACTGCACTTTCTGCATCCGTATTTATATTGATTATTGCATTTCTCTTTTGTAACTGCAATTCCATGCTATCCAACACGATCACGATCAAATCGTTCATGTCTACCTCTGTATTCTCCAGTTTGAGCTCGCCTTTTTCTAAACGGGCGATACTTAAAACACGTTCGATATGACTGCCCAAACGCACGTTTTCATCATAAATGATTCCGGCCAAACGTTTCAGGCGAGCTTTATCTTCGGTTACCTCCGGATCTTTCAAAGCTTCGCTGGCAATCATAATGGTGGCTACAGGCGTTTTAAACTCGTGCGTCATGTTGTTAATGAAGTCTGTTTTCATTTCTGTCAATTTCTTCTGCTTTAAAATGGCATAAAGGGTATAAGAAAAGATAAAAACAAGCACCAGCAATAAACCAACAGAAGAAGCCAGCGTAACACTTAAATTGGCCACAATTGCCGAGTTTTTATTTGGGAAACTCACAAAAAGCATCCCCGGATCGCGGAAAAGGTCATTTCCGAACAAAGGCGTTTTATAAGTATTCTCTGGCAAAAATTCGCCCTTTATGTTGGAGGCCGTCATAAAAATGGTTGAGTCTTTTTTTGCTAAAGAAACCCTGTAAGAAGGCTCTAAAGTGATGTTATTCGCAACAAGCTCCTGTTTTAATAAATCGCCTAACGAATTAAAATTAATGCGTTTGTAAATCGGCACATTGGTTTCCTGCAGTTCTTTAGATACATCTTCAACCACACTCGATCGGGTATAAGAAAAAGTATCTTTACCTAACGATGCTATTTTTAGTTCCAGTGTTTTTCTCGAAATCTCATCTTCCCGTTTAAATTTTTTCTCTAAATCGTTAGGAATTTTTGCCACACTGGCAAAACCTGGATTACCGTCTCTTGGATCAAAAACCAAATACCTTAACGTATCGGGCAAACTTTGCATGCTTTTAAATTCAAATGCTTTTGGTGGCGCAGCAAAAGGCTTTGTACGCATACTGTAGCCTTTTAAAACCAAACTTTTCATATCAATGAAAGCGTCCATCTGCAAATCCAGCTTATCGCCGTTTTTTGATGACAATGAAGCATATTCTTTTTCAGAAATGACGTTGGGCGCGCGGTATTCTACCCGGATAATACTATCCTGCTGGTTAAGATAATTCTCGATCTGATTTTCTCTTTCAACCTGGCGAAGCTCTACCTCCTGGGTATATTGTTGTCTTAAATCCTTAATATCCAGTGCCCGTTGCCTCGAATCCTGAAGCTGTTTTAATTTATTTTCAGCGTCTTTCCGGTTGAGGTGATCGGCAACGTTTCTACGCTGGATTTTATTCACCACCGTGGTTAGCGTTTGGTTTACCTGTTCATCAAAGAGTTGTGATTTTAGCTTATAGGATTCCCTGATGTAATACAGCTGCATTACAAAAACACCCAGTAAAGCCACCGTCATTAAAACGGTAATCAACCAAAAACTCTTTTTCTTCATGAACCAGAATGATTTTCAAACTAAAAAAACAGAACACCATCTTTTTAAATCTAAACAGATATCAAAAATACTGAATAGCAAAGCTAACTGTTTGTTTTTAACATATTTTAACAGCGCCGGGACCGATAGACTTCCGAAGTTTGTGGAAGAGCGGCTTCCGGAGTTAGCCTTGCCAGTGTGTTAGAAACTTCGGAAGTTTGGCAGGGGCAAAAAAAATGCCGGGGCAAAAGCCCCGGCATGGTTCAAAATTGTTTGCTTAAAAAAGATTCTTTATTTAAAATGGCAAATCATCATCTTCACCTGGTGCATTGCTTACATCAACCGGAGCGGCATAAGCCGGGGCTGCTGCCGGAGCGCCTGCTGCAACGGCATTGATACGCCAGATTACCAAACTGTTAAAATATGATGTTTTACCTTGTTTATCTGTCCAAGGGCGACCGCGTAAATTAAAGAACACTTCAACTTCATCACCCGCTTTAAAAGTATCTAATAATGCAGTTTTATCTTGTAAAGCCTCAAAACGAATATATTCTGGGTATGTTGGATTTTCTGCGTATTCTATTATTAAATCACGCTTTTTAAACGTTTCACTTACTTGCTGTGTGGCACCTACTTCGTGCACCTTTCCTTTAATTTCCATATCTAATACTACTTAATGTACTATAAACATCAAATCTCTATAATTTTATTGATAACTTCGCATATATTATGATGCAAGTTTTCCACAATAAAAGCAAGGTAATTATTACCTGCAATAAACGCCTTTCTCCTTATCTTCAAGATGAAGTAACTGCTTTAGGCTATACAATAGAACGGGCTTTCGCTACAGGCGTTGAGCTCAATATTACCCTTACAGAGTGTATTAAGCTAAATTTAAACCTGCGCTGTGCCAGTCAGATCCTCTATTTAATAAAAAGTTTTAAGGCCATTACGCCTGATGATTTATATAAAGAAATTTCGGCAATTGAGTGGGAAGAACTGATCGATTTTTCGGGCTATTTCTCGGTTACCTCAAATGTTGATAACCCAAATATTACCACCCCGCTTTTCGCCAATTTAAAAGTTAAGGATGCAATTGTTGACCGCATGAAGGAGAAAAAAGGCATCCGCCCCAACTCCGGATCAGATGCCAACAAAGCAGTAGTACATTTATACTGGAAAGATGCCGATGCGGATGTATTTATGGATACTTCCGGCGAAACCCTTGCCAAACACGGTTACCGTAAAATTCCTGGTAAAGCACCCATGTTAGAGGCTTTGGCCGCCAGTGTTATTCTGGCATTAAACTGGGACAGAAAATCGCCATTTATTAACCCGATGTGCGGTTCAGGAACGTTGGCTATTGAAGCTGCGCTGATTGCCACCAACCGTGCACCAGGCCTATACCGGATGAATTACGGCTTTATGCACATATTAGGATATGATGAAGAGGCATTTTTTACAGAGCGCAGGGTTTTAAAAGACCAGGTAATTAAAAATGTTGATCTAAAAATTGTAGCTTCCGATCTTTCGGAGGATGCTGTAGAGGTAACCCGAAGAAATGCCAAAACTGCAGGTGTTGATACCCTGATCGAGTTTGAGGTTTGCGATTTTGAATTAACGCCGGTGCCAGAAGATGGTAAAGGTGTTGTGGTTTTTAATCCCGAATATGGCGAGCGTTTAGGTGTACACAGTAAATTAGAACTTACTTATAAACGCATGGGCGATTTTATGAAAACCAAATGCAAAGGTTATTCTGGTTATATTTTCACCGGAAACCCTGATCTTGCTAAAAAAATAGGTTTAAAAGCGTCTAAAAAAATTGAATTTTATAATGGTAAATTAGATTGTCGTTTATTGGAATACGAATTATATGACGGCTCGCGCAGGGCACCATTAATTGAGGCATAGTCTTTTTAATTGAAAATTAATATATTACGCTCTCTTACGTACCATAACGTAGAAAATTTTGGAGAATATGGAATTTGATGACATGGATCATATGCCCGAATGGGAGCATTTTAGCCGTTTTGGCCGCGATGATGAGGATGAAGAAAATCTATCGAGTGATGATGCTGAAAAGGTTAGGCTAAAAGCAACCAGGGCAAAAAGCCTTTACAACCAGGCAAGGGCAGTTTATAAATATGCCGCCTTATTCTGCGAAACACTTGAAGGTGAAATGGCTGAAATGACAGCCAATTTAATTATGCAGAATGCCTTGATGCTCTGTCCTAAAATTGTGGGCGCAGAAGGTGCAGATATGTATATTTTAAGAATGGAAAATGCATCCATTATCCGCACCAATTGCCGTGAACTGGAAACCCAGGTAAGGGCAGCGGATATGTTCGAAATCTGTACACCTGAATATAAGGACATTGTTTTAGACGAAATGGAGAAGTTCCGTGTGCTGTTTATCGAATGGGTTAAATATTTCGAAAAAGACGAATTTGAAGATGACTGGGGATTATATTAATCCTTAGCATCTGATTTTTCCGTCGTTTTATCCTTTATCTTACCCCTGCCATAATTACCGTTACCACAAACTGGCAAAAATATCATCCCGTTTCTCTTCATCCTGAACCACTTAATAAATCCCGATCAAAACTCCATCTTCGTTAACACAACAGACTTAAAATATTTTAATATACTGATTATCAAACACTGATAATCAAAAATTAAACATTTGAATTGCCCCTTTGTTATCATAATCAGTTCTTTCCATTGCTCATTTAATTCCTAATAGTGCTAAAAATTTCATTTTAGAAATCTGCCCGGTCGAAAGTTTCGTAAATAGCGAAAGAACATTTAAAAAATTATCCCTTTTTATGGAAGATGTATTGGCGTTAAAGACAAAGAATGTTGCCGGGAATATCAGAAAGATTAGAGAATACAGAGATTATACTCAAGATTACCTGGCGGCAAAATTAAAAATATCTCAAAATGCTTATAGCAAAATTGAGCTCGGTTACAGCAAATTAACAATCGACCGCTTATTTCAGATTGCAGCAATTTTAGAAGTTGAGGTATCACACTTATTAACCCTTAACCACAGTGATTTAATCAAAATTATTGCGGATGACGAGAACAGGGCAGCGGCGGCAATTTAACCGGCGCTGTTGATATCATTTTTTTATACCTGCAGATAATTCCAATACCTTTGGAAAAAATTAAGGATTATGCAGGCTACCATTCAGAAAACCATCGATTTTGTTAAAGAAACCTTAGCCCATGCTGAGGCAGGGCATGATTGGTTTCATATTGAGCGCGTTTTTAAAACCGCTCAAACCATCAATCAGCAAGAAAATGGCGATGAACTTGTGGTGGCCTTTGCCGCATTACTGCATGATATTGCCGATCCTAAGTTTAACAATGGCGACGAAGAACTGGGACCCAATATGGCCGCTTCGTTCTTAACAACCCTCGCAGTAGATGCAGATATTATTGAACATGTTAAGTTGATCATTCAGCACATGTCGTTCAAAAACAGCTTTGATGGCACTGGCTTTACTTCAAAAGAAATGCAGATTGTACAGGATGCCGACCGCTTAGATGCGATTGGAGCAATTGGTATTGCCAGGGCCTTTACCTATGGTGGATTTAAAAACAGGGTACTGTACGATCCGGCCATTAAACCAGAAGAACACCTCAATAAGGAAAGCTATAAAAATACCTCCGCCCCTACCATTAATCACTTTTACGAAAAACTGCTCCTTTTAAAGGATATGATGAATACCGGTGCCGGTAAAACGATAGCGGCAGAAAGGCATAATTTTATGCTGCAGTACCTCGAACAGTTTTATAAAGAATGGGAAGGCAGGTAAACAGGCAGTTGACCCTGTTAAAAATTACCTAATTATAAGTATTTCAGCAAGCTTTTTCAGCACATACCTTTAGCGGATTGCGTTTTTATTCCGGAAACGAATAGATTAATTGGATTTATTTACTAATATTTTTAGCTATATAGCTATATTTGTTAGCAAATACTACCCTATGTCTGATCGAATTCGTGAAAAGCTGAACATTCTTGCTGACGCCGCTAAATATGATGTTTCTTGTTCATCAAGCGGCGGCACAAGAAAAAATACCAATAAAGGCCTGGGCGATAGCCACTCCTCCGGCATTTGCCACACTTACACTGAAGATGGCCGTTGCGTTTCGCTGCTAAAAATCCTGCTCACCAACCATTGTATATACGATTGCCTGTTTTGCGTTTCAAGAAAGAGTAACGACATTAAACGTGCAGCTTTTACGGTAGATGAAGTGGTAGAACTGACCATGAATTTTTACCGCCGCAATTACATTGAAGGCTTGTTTTTAAGTTCGGGGATTTTTAAAAATGCCGATTTTACCATGGAACGTTTGCTCCTGGTTGTAAAAAAACTTCGCCTGGAGCAGAATTATAATGGTTATATCCACCTTAAAACTATTCCGGGTGCCAGCGACGAGCTGATTAAAGAAGCCGGCCTTTATGCCGACCGGATGAGCATCAACCTTGAAATGCCAACCGAAGCAGGCTTAAAACTTTTGGCTCCTGAAAAAAGCCACGCGGACGTAATTAAACCACTTGCATTTGTGCAACAACAGATTAGTCAATTTTCGGCAGATAAAAAACTGATCAAACATATCCCCAAATTTGTACCGGCAGGGCAAAGCACACAGATGGTAATCGGTGCCACACCCGAAAGTGATAAGGATATTATGTACACTGCCAATACTTTTTATAAAAATTTTGCCTTAAAAAGGGTGTATTATTCGGGTTATGTGCCCATTAGTAACGATACACGGATGCCCGTTTTGGGCACGCAGCCACCATTATTAAGGGAAAACCGCTTGTACCAAACAGATTGGCTGATGCGCTTTTACGGTTTTAAAGTGCAGGAAATTTTAAATGATGCCAATCCAAACCTCGATGTGGATATCGATCCGAAATTAAGCTGGGCCATTCGCAATATGCAGCATTTCCCTGTAGATATTAATACGGCCGACTATAAAATGATTCTCCGCATTCCGGGTATTGGGGTAATGTCGGCTCAAAAAATTGTACAGGCCCGTAAGTTTGGCAAATTAAGGATCGATCAGTTAAAAAAAATTGGCGTAGCATATAATCGGGCCAAACATTTTATCACCTGTTTAGATAGTCCATATCAGTTAAAAGATTATCAGGGTACGCAGATTAAGGCTTTTATTCTGGCGGAAAGCCAGAGTAAATATTTAAAAACGGATAGTAACCAAATGATATTATTTTAAAGCGCTGTCATTCTGAACGCAGTGAAGAATCTTTTTAATATTTGAGCAGTTTTAGGGTTCCATTTTTCATCCCCTGGGAATTCTTCACTGTGTTCAGAATGACAATTTAACGAGAAAGTTAATGACCTACATTTTCGATGGCTCTTTACAAGGACTTTTAACCTCCGTTTTCGAATGGTTTGAGCGTAAGCCTGGAAAAGCTGTGCTAAAATCAATCGAAATTTTTCAGCCAGAAGCCTTTGTAGAAAGTTTTACCGTAACCACTGATGCAGAAAAAGCAGATCGGGTATGGGCGGGATTACAAAAGAAACTTAAAAAAGATTGGCTGCGTAAATTCTATTGTAGTTACCTCTCCGAAATTCCGGAAGTTTATAACCACCTTTTTCAGTTTAGCATTTATATTTTCCGTAATCAACAGGGGGCAGAAAGTAATTATGGCAATGAGCATGTAATTGCGCTTGCTAAATATGCCAAAAGTGTAGAGCGGGAAAAA
Source organism: Pedobacter miscanthi (assembly GCF_032678605.1). GTDB lineage: Bacteria > Bacteroidota > Bacteroidia > Sphingobacteriales > Sphingobacteriaceae > Pedobacter > Pedobacter miscanthi_A. The sequence goes on along the minus strand of NZ_JAVTSU010000022.1, from coordinate 55,242 downwards.
CACCGGATGGAGGCCTTTATCCGCTTTCAAAAAACGGGTGATGGGATTTTTTATGCCAGTATCGATCCCGATTTTAACGTGCTGCCTTTGATATCCGATCACTTCAAAAATCGCTATGCCGATCAGCAATGGGTAATTTATGATTTGAAAAGAAAATATGGCTTACATTATAATTTAACATCAGTTGAAGAAATTACCATTAGTTTTAGCCACGGCATAAATAAGCAAAACCCAGCCCCGGCTTTAATGGATGAAGGTGAAACGTTATATGCAACACTTTGGAAAGATTATTTTAAAAGCGCCAATATTGTTGCAAGGAAAAACACCAAACTGCATGTGCAGCATGTACCCAAAAGGTATTGGAAATATTTAACGGAAAAGGCGATATAAAAAGGTCGTCATTGCGGGGGAGGAACGGCGAAGCAATCTTACAACAATCGCTATAACCATTATTTAAGATTGCTTCGTCGACTGAAAAAGTCTCCCCGCAATGACGAGCAAGAGATAAAATCTGGCTCAAAATTTAAAAACTTACTGCCATGCTGACACCTACATTCTCCATTCGTGTAAAAAGATTGACAGTTTGGTGAAAATTTGTCCCTCAAAACCTCTTGGCACAAAAAGTGTTAAATGTATGCATAGTTAAAAAACTTAAAATCAAAATAAAAAATAATAAAAGTTATGGCGTTAAACCTTAAACCAATTGCTGGCAGTTCGAACAGAGTAATAGTTGAACCGGCTGCGGCAGAAGAAAAAACTGCATCGGGTTTGTATATCCCTGATACTGCTAAAGAAAAACCATCTAAAGGAACTGTAGTTTCTGTGTCTGAAGAAGATTCTGAAGGTAAAAAAGCGAGCGTAAAAGTTGGAGATGTTGTAATTTATGGTAAATACGGTGGTACCGAATTTCCTTACGAAGGCAAAGATTACCTGATCATGCGTGAAACCGATATTTACGCGGTTGTAGGGTAAGATTGAAATGTTACAACGTTGAAACGTTGTAATGTTCATATAAATCGGAGGATTGAAATATTTCAACCTTCCAACATTAAAACATTAAAACAAATCTTAAAATGTCAAAACAAGTAAAATATAACGTAGAAGCACGCGATGCCCTGAAAAGAGGTGTTGATATTCTTGCAAATGCAGTAAAAGTAACTTTAGGTCCGAAAGGCCGTAACGTAATCATCGATAAAAAATTCGGTTCACCAGCAATCACCAAAGATGGTGTTACTGTGGCTAAAGAAATCGAATTGAAAGATGCGGTTGAGAACATGGGTGCTCAAATGGTTAAAGAAGTAGCTTCAAAAACAGCTGATATTGCTGGTGATGGTACTACTACTGCTACTGTATTGGCTCAGGCTATTATTACTACTGGTATTAAAAACGTTGCTGCTGGGGCAAATCCAATGGATTTAAAACGTGGTATTGATAAAGCGGTTGCTGCTGTTGTAGAAAACTTAAAATCTCAATCACAAGCAGTTGGTGATGATAACAATAAAATTAAACAAGTTGCCTCTATCTCGGCAAATAACGACGAGGTAATCGGTTCGTTAATTGCTGAAGCAATGAGCAAAGTGGGTAAAGATGGTGTAATTACTGTTGAAGAAGCAAAAGGTACTGAAACTGAAGTAAAAACTGTTGAAGGTATGCAATTTGACAGGGGTTATTTATCTCCATATTTTGTGACCAATGCAGATAAAATGGAAGCTGAATTAGAAAACCCTTACATTTTAATCTACGACAAAAAAATCAGCAACATGAAAGAATTGTTGCCTGTTTTAGAAAAAACTGTTCAAACTGGCAAACCATTGGTAATTATTTCTGAAGATTTAGATGGCGAAGCTTTAGCTACTTTGGTTGTAAACAAAATCCGTGGTTCGTTGAAAGTTGTTGCTGTTAAAGCTCCAGGTTTTGGCGACAGAAGAAAAGCAATGTTAGAAGACATCGCAATCTTAACGGGTGGTATCGTAGTATCAGAAGAAAGAGGTTATAAATTAGAAAATGCTGATTTAACTTATTTAGGTTCTGCTGAGAAAGTTGTTGTTGATAAAGACAATACAACTGTAATTAACGGTGCTGGTAATTCAGAAGATATTAAATCTCGTGTAAGCCAGATTAAATCTCAGATCGAAACTACTACATCTGATTATGATAAAGAAAAATTACAAGAGCGTTTAGCTAAATTAGCTGGCGGTGTTGCAGTTCTTTACGTTGGTGCAGCCAGTGAGGTTGAAATGAAAGAGAAAAAAGATCGTGTTGATGATGCTTTACATGCAACCCGTGCGGCTGTAGAAGAAGGTATTGTTGCTGGTGGTGGTGTTGCTTTCATCCGTGCGGTTGAAGCTTTAGCTGACCTAAAAGGTGCTAACGAAGATGAAAATACTGGTATCCAGATCATCCGTCGTGCTATTGAAGAACCATTACGTCAAATTTGCGAAAACGCAGGTATTGAAGGTTCTATCGTAGTTCAGAAAGTTAAAGAAGGTAAAGCCGATTTCGGTTATAATGCCCGTACTGATGTTTACGAAAACTTAATTGGTGCAGGTGTTATCGATCCAACTAAAGTAAGTCGTGTTGCATTAGAAAACGCAGCATCAATTGCAGCGATGTTATTAACTACCGAAGTTGTTTTAGCAGACGAACCAGAAGAAGGTGGTGCTGCAATGCCTCCAATGGGCGGCGGCGGTATGGGCGGTATGATGTAATATCACTCCCATAGCGAAATCATTTCGTGTAAAAATATTCCCCGGGTGCCTAAAGGCATCCGGGGTTTTTTATGCCCTCTGCTTACCAAAAACGAAACTTAAGCACTTTGTAACCTGCTCATTTAGTTGATATTGGTGTAAAATTTTATGAGATGTAAAGCAAAAATTACGTTCTTTGCTCCTGAATATTTATTGACGCGTCTTAGGTCCGGTACTCACTTCTGAGCATAGGTTAAAGCAGGTTCAAAACAACGCTTCCCAGAACGCAATAAAATCATTCCCTAGTGTTAGAGATTTATGAAGATTCGTTGTAAAAGGAAATGGCTTTCTTTTGTCCTGTTTTTTGGGGCATTTTTGTTCACGTCAAATGTTTTCGGGCAGGTAAGCATTGGTACGGTAGATCCAGGACCGTTTACCCCCGGCAGTACCATCGCCGTTCCTTTTACAGTACCCGCAAGCTGTATTTCGCAAGGGAATCAGTTTCAGCTGTACTTATCAGATCAAAATGGAAATTTTGGTGCCGAAACACTCATCGGTACATACACAGGCTTTTACAGCACATACATCAACGGTTTACTTCCGGCCGGCCTTACCCCTGGCACAGGTTATCGGGTGAGGGTAAAAACCACCACTCCAACTTCGGTAAGTGCCGCTTCTACCCCTTTTGAGGTTAAAACCGGGGCGGCTGTTGAAGCCAAGCTGACTTCAAACTATTTAAACAATAACAATAAGGAAACTTTTGGCACCTGTACCAGTAAGCCTAATAATTCTTTTTTGATCAGCAACGAATCTACAGCAAACAGCATTGTTACGGCAACAGTAACCGATGAAGGAAGCGGCGGAGGCACAACTTCAATGTCTTTCCCTACATCGATACAAAGTTTTACCGCGCAACAATCACATTACACCATTTATACTAAAGCTGTAATGCCCGATGGTACCGTGGCCACCAAAGCCTATTTACTAATCAATAACAAAACCATTACCGCTTTTGCCAATACAGGGAATACTGTGGTATGTTTGCCCTTAGGAGCCTTAACATTCAATGTGGATGTAACATCAGGAGCAGGGATTCAAAATAACTTCCCTGGCGATATTTACACCATTACCTGGGGAGACCAAACCACAACCACCTATACGCTCTGCGAAATCATTGCCAACGGTGGTATTGTTGCACATTCCTATATAAAATCTTCCTGCGGGAGTGTCTCAACTTCAAGTGCAGGTACCATTTTTAATGCCTTTGATGTTTCTATCAATGTATCCAATCCTTTTTGCGGAATAATCGGCACACCGGTTTCATCTTCGGCAAAAGTAGTGGTAAAACCGATAAACTCTTTTACTTTTAATACCCCGGGCTGTACCAATGCAGATATTACCTTTGTAAATACTTCTACTCTTGGCGAAAATCCAAATACCAATACCTTAGGCTGTACACCCAATGAGGTAACTTATAACTGGTATGTTGATAATGCACCGGTTAAGGCAAACCAACCAAGATCTTACAGTCTTGTGTATAAATTTCTTACACATGGCGAACATACCATCCGGTTAGAATCTAACAGTTCGGGCGCTTGTAATGCCGATCCGGTAGAGATGAAAATCTGTATCCAGGATCCGCCAAAACCAATATTTAACATCATACCAAGCACCATCTGTTCTGGAACAACCTTAAAACCAACCGATCTTTCCGTAAAAGATAACATCTGCGATGCGGCCAATAATTATTTCTGGTCGGTTACACCTGCAGTGGGTTTTGCAGCGGGCACTAGCGCAACGAGTAAAGAGCCGCAATTCAATTTTACCAACCCCGGTTCTTATACCATCACTTTAAGTATCAGTACGCCATCTTGTGGCCCGGTTGTAAGCCTGCCGCAAACCGTGATTGTTAATTCAAGTCCTTTAGCTACACTTTCACCTGATATCACATTATGTAACCTTGCTACTTACGACTTTAACAACACCACAACCGGACCAACCAAAACCACCATCAGCGGAACTTCGAAAGATTTACCCGATACCTACACCTGGACAGTTATCCCGTCAGGAACTGGTACTTACAGCTTTACCAGTGGTACTACAGCAAATTCTAAATTCCCATCTATAAAATTCGATAATTACGATACATATACGGTAACGGTTGTACACAAAAACAACTGTGGAACTGCCACTGATACGCAGGTATTAACTTTCAGCACAGCCCCTGTGGTTAATGCAGGGCCAGACCAAAGCATCTGTTTTAACGATCCCGGTTTTACCTTAAGCGGCACCATAACCGGAGCCACTACCACACAAACCTGGATAGGTGGTTTAGGAACATTTACCCCGAACAACCACGATTTAAATGCCGTTTACACCCCAACTGCTGCCGAAAAAAGAGCTGGAATAGTTACTTTAAAACTGAGGGTAACTACTGCACTGGCGGCTCCATGTAACCAGATAGATGATGATGTTATCTTAAAAATTAAACCCGATATCAGTTTAACCAGCGCAGGAACCAAAACCATCTGTACCGGAAATAGTGTTGCCTATACACCAAATTCGGCAATTGCAGGCGTTACCTACACCTGGACGGCTACCGGAACAGCAACCGGTTTTACGGCTAACGGAATCGGAAACATTAATGACGTACTTACCAATACCGACCTTAATGCTGATGCCAGCATAACTTATATCATTACACCGCATTTTGATGGCTGCGATGGCACGCCGTTTAATTTAGTGGTTACCGTTAAACCGAATCCGATTGTTACGGCAACTCCAGACCATACCATTTGTAATAAAACATCATCAGCCATTACCTTATCAACTAATTTAACCAGTGTAAATTATACCTATACCAGTGTCGTAACCGGCAGCATAACCGGTAATAGTAACCGAACAACTGCATCAGCAGGAACACAGATTATTGATATTTTAACCAACTCAGGTACTACCTCGGGTACGGTAACTTATACCATTACACCGGTATCTTCGAACGGCTGTCCGGGGGTACCAACAACTGTTACCATTACTGTACTGCCAAGTGCCACATTAGCCAACGCAGGTGCCGATGAAGCCATTTGTAATGCCGCTACTTATACCTTAAAAGGAAATAGCCCCATAGTAGGTACGGGCAAATGGGCCATTGTTTCGGCCCCAACTGCAATAACTTTTACAGATGATACACAGGCAACGACTGATTTAACCGGATTACAACCTGGCAATACTTATGTTTTACGGTGGACCATTAAAGATGCGGGTTGCTCTACATCTGCCGATGATGTACAAATTACCGTTAACCCTTTAAGCATTGGCGGAACCACGGCTGGCGATGTAGATGTATGTGCAGGCGCCAATGGCGGTAACATTACGTTAACCGGACAGGTTGGCAATATTGTGCGCTGGGAACGTTCTATTGATAATGGTGTAACATGGTCTACCCTTACCTCAACGGCCAATCCCTTTGTTTTTTCTAACCTGGCCATTACCACCAAATACCGTGCGGTAGTGCAAAGTGGTGGCTGTGCCGAAGCCATATCAACGGTAACTACCATTACGGTAAATCCTGGAACGGTTGCAGCAAATGCAGGTTCGGATCAGAATTTATGTAGCGGCAATGGCATTACCTTAAACGGAAATAATCCTGCTCCAAACAGTGGCTTATGGACGTTGGTATCAGCACAAACAGGTATTACGATAACAAATCCTACTTTATACAATACCACCGTGACGGGTTTAGTTCCCGGGCAAATGTATACCTTCAGGTGGACGATTTCTGGTTTTAACGGCTGTCCGCCATCTGTGGATGAAGTAGCGGTTACCTATTATCCACCGGTTACCAATAATATCAATCCTGTAACGGCCCCGATCTGTGCTGGCCAGAGTATAACCATTACAGGCGATACCCCAACAGGCGGTACAGGTACTTTTGCTTACCAATGGCAGAGCAGTGCTGATGGAAATACCTGGACAAACGTTGCAACTGCAACCAACAAAGATTTAACCTTAACCGTAAACTTATCAACCTATTTCAGGCGGTTGGTAAACAGTACGATTTGTACCTCGATTAGTAATTCGATACAGGTTACCGTTTTACCGGGTTTAACCAATAATAGTATTTCTGCCGATCAAACGATTTGTATCGGCTCAGCAGCTACTTCTTTAACTGGTAGCACACCAAGCGGAGGTAGTGGTACTTATACTTATCAATGGCAATCGAGTACAAATGGAACCACCTTTACCGATGTCTTAAGTGCAACAGGTGTTAGCTTTACGCCACCAATACCTGCTGCAACTATTTATTACAGGCGTTCGGTAACCAGTGGTGCCTGCAGCAATAATTTAAGTAATCAGGTTAAAATAACAGTTAATCCACCTGCACTGGCCGAATTAAACTATACTAAAAATATTGATTGTGCTCCTTTTAAACTTGAGGCAACTAACATTACTGCTACCTTACATCTGGATCGCAATGCCATTTATACCTGGTTTGCCAATGGTACCCAGATTGGTGTAGGTCCAACTTTCCCGGGTTATACCATCGTTAATGGAAATGAAAGCGTAACCATCAAATTGGTGGTAACCAGCAGCCTGGGCTGTAACCCTGACGAGAAGAGCGAAGTTTTCAGCACACGACCAATAGTTGACCCATCTTTTACCGCAAGTACGACAGAAGGATGTGGCCCGCTTAGCGTAACTTTTACCAATACCACAACACCACTTTCCGGAGCCACATACAATTGGAATTTCGACAATGGAGTATCCTCAACATTGCCACAACCAGCAGCGCAGACTTTTCAACCCGACCCCACAGGGAAAGACAAAACTTACAACGTTACCTTAGAAACCACCACACCCTGTGGGCCGCCGATTATTAAAACAGTAACCATTATTGTACATGCAAAACCTGTTGCCATATTTTCTCCTGATAAAACTACGGGATGTTCTGATTTACTGGTAAACTTTATCAACACCGGACCGGAAAGCGCAGGCACCACCTATACCTACGATTTTGGGGACGGTAACATTTCAGATCCTATTCCCGATAGAAGAACAATCAGCCATACTTTTAAAACCTTGGAGGTAAAAGATTTTGTAGTAAAAATGACGGCGAAGAATAGCTGTGGTGAGGCAAATGCAATCCCGGTCATCATCAGGGTTTCGCCTAATAATATTATACCCGCACTGGTGGTAAACGGCAATGAGAAAAGAGGCTGCGCCCCCTGGACCGTAAATTTTTTAAATAATACCAGCGGGGCAAGTCGTTTCGTTTATACCATTACCAATGAAGATTCAGGAGATGCACCGATCCAACTCCCTACCAATAGTACAGGCGTTTTTCCTTACACTTTTTTGAAACCTGGAAGATATACCATCAGGTTAGATGCCGAAAATGATTGTTCAAAAAACTTCGCAACTGAAACCGTAACGGTGCTCGCTCAACCTACGGCGGGCTTCAGTGCCGATCAAACCGTTGGCTGTACTAACCTTGTTGTTAAATTTAAAAACACCAGTACTGGTGCCATCGGTTATACCTGGGATTTCGGTGATGGTTCGCCGGTTTCAAATGAGTTTGAGCCGCTGCACACCTATACAGGCTCTGGCAGCAACTATGCGGTAAAATTAACAACCACTAATGCAGAAGGTTGTAGGAATACTACCTCTATGGCCAACTTCATCAACATTGTAGCCCCACCGGTAGCTACCTTTACCGTAACCCCGGGCAATGAAGTATCCATTCCGAATTATTCATTTGCCTTTAAGGATATCAGCACCGATGCGGTAAGCTGGCTTTGGACTTTTGGCGATGGAGCCGTGTCTACCTTGCAAAACCCAAATCATACCTATGCCAATGAGGGTGCTTACACGGTTACCCTTAAAGTGTTGAACAAAGAGGGCTGTTCTTCTACTATTTTTCAATCGGTGAGGATTATTGGCGTACCGGGCTTTTTGAACATTCCAAATTCATTTATACCGGCCAGCTCGAAAAACGAAATCAAAGTATTTAAGGCCAAAGGGCGCGGTATAAAAGAGTGGCAGATGTCTATTTTTAACAAATGGGGCCAGCTATTGTGGGAAACCACCAAACTGGATGACGGCTCGCCTTTAGAGGGTTGGGACGGAACTTACAATGGCCAGGACCAGCCGCAGGGCGTTTATTACTGGAAAGTAGATATAAAATTTATTAATGGCAGCGACTGGAAAGGCATGACTTACGATTCATCCCCTCCAAGAAAAACGGGCGTAATATATTTAATAAGATGATGAGGAGAAGGATAATATTATTTTTGTTTTGGGTGTTGCCACTCATTTCGTTGGCGCAGGACCACATTTATTCGCAGTTTTACAATGCCCCGATTTATTTAAATCCGGCTTTAACAGGCCAGTTTGAGGGCGACCTCAGGTTTAATGCGCTGTACCGCAACCAATGGACGGGGCTGGCTAGCGATTATTCGTACATGACCGCTTCAGGAGACCTTAATTTAAAGAGATTAAACAGCGGTATTGGAATCATTTTTAACCGCAGCAGCGAGGGTACCGCTTACCTGGTAAAAAATAATATTGCGGTAAGTTATTCTTATATCATCGGCGGAGATGATTTTGCCCTGTCTTTCGGCTTGCAGGGAGGCATTACTAACCAGAAATTAAACTGGGACAAGCTTGTTTTTGGTGATCAGATCGATATTAGTACCGGTTATATTCCCGGGAGTATTTCGGGTGCCGAACGCCCGAGTATCGATAGCCGGTATTATTTCGACGCCAATGCCGGGGCCAATCTGGTAGTAGGCAAATTCATGCTGGGGCTGGCTACCCATCACCTTAACCGCCCGGACGAATCCTTATCGGGTTTTCAGGCAAAACTGCCGATGCGTATTTCAGCAAATTTAAGTTACAAGCTTACCTTGGTGCCTGATGAATATGATCGGGACGGGAATTACCTCATTCCTTCCATTGTGGCCTATAGACAAGGCAATGTAAGCTCATACAGTGCAGGCATGCAGTATAAATATGCAGGCATAAATGCAGGTATCTGGTACCGCAACGATGGAAATTCGAATGGAAATGATGCCATTGTTTTTTCGGTGATCTTCGATATTTTTAACAGACGGACCAATGGCGAAAAATTCAGATTAGGCATCAGTCATGATGCTACCATATCGAAAATTAATTACTCCAATACAGGCGGAACATCTGAAATTGGTGTGGGTTACGAAAAATATTTTCCAAATAGTTCCAATGGTGGTCGTGCAAATGGCCTAAGATGTTATGATTTTTATTAATTTGCCTTTGATAACCGAAAGCAATGAACGAAATCTTAGATCAAAATCATTTCATTACACAAAGCGAAATCAATAAATTTTTATTGGCCACCTTACTTTGCGGCATCATTGGCGCAGAACGCGAATACAGAAGTAAATCTGCCGGTTTAAAAACCATGATGATGATCGGTTTAGGCGCTACCTTATTCACCATTTTATCCATCAAAATCGGCCCCACCAGTCAGGATCGTATTGCCTCGAATATTGTTACAGGCATTGGTTTTCTTGGTGCCGGCGTAATTTTTAAAGAAGAAAACCGTGTAAAAGGACTCACAACAGCCTGTATCATCTGGATTGTTGCCGCCATCGGCATGGCCGTTGGCTCTGGTTATTATGAGCAGGCCGTTGGCGTTACCATTGTGGTTTTACTGGCCCTGATTATTTTTCCATTTGTAGAAGAAATCGGTGACCGCCGTTTTACCAAAAGGGTTTACCGCATTGTTAAAAGACAGCATACGCATGGCAATTTAGAAAGCTACGAAGAAGTTTTTAGAGAAAGTAAACTCAAACCACAGCGCGGCAAACATCAACTGGTAGATAATATCATTACCGGCAACTGGGTAGCCACAGGCACCCCGCAAAACCATCAGAAATTTGTAGAGCGAATGTTAAAAGACGATGATATTATAGAGTTTGATTTTTAACCGAATCAAACAAATCTACCTTTTGGGTTTGTAATGCCAGTTTCTTCTCATCGATCACAATAGTATTCGACCAGCGATCATGCCAGGGATGACTTGGCGTGCCTAAAGCACTTAACGCATTAAAAGGAATGGCCCTTACAATATTCCGGACAAATGCTTTTTGAAAAGAGATATCGCTACCGTCTTCATTAACGGCCCTTGTACCCGTGATTAATTTACCTATCGATCTTCCATTAGACATTCCTTCTGTCATAAACATCACAATCGCATAAAACAACATCAGAATTAAACGCAGAGACAGGTCATCTACCCCCACTAAAAGATTTGGCTTTAGAATACCAATCACAATTCCCAGGCCGAACGCAACAATGTAAAACACGATGATATCGATAATGTAATTAGCAAATCTTTTTCCTGTACTGGCGCGGCAGTAATCTAAATTAATTTCGTTGTAATTTGTATTGAAGTTCATTTTAGAGCGTTTATGTTAGATCTTTCTAAGGTAAAATATTTAGGTCTTTAGTCAAAATTAATTTAGCCAAAATCGTAAAACAATCATAGCTTTGTATAACTTATAATCATAATGATCAAGGAACAAATTTCAGTTTTCGATATCTTTAAAATAGGCATAGGCCCATCCAGTTCGCATACTTTAGGCCCTTGGCGTGCTGCCCAGCAATTTACAGCTTCGCTTGCTCAAAACAACCTGATTAATGATGTGGAAGGCATCAAGATACTACTCTATGGTTCCCTGGCTAAAACAGGTAAAGGCCACGGAACCGATGTTGCCATTTTACTGGGTTTAACCGGTGCGGATCCGGTAACTTTTGATGTGGACGCCGTTACGCCAACCTTCGAAAGCATCCAAAGAGACCAAAAACTGAACCTTGCTGGTCATCTAATCATCGATTTCGACTACAACGAAGATTTACTCTTTCTTTTTACCGAAAGCTTGCCTTTTCACCCCAATGCGGTAACTTTTCAGGCATTTTTAAATAACGGAAAAGCTTTTTCAGAAACTTATTACTCTATCGGCGGTGGTTTCGTAGTAAAGGAAGGCGAAGACAACAGCAAGAAAACACAGGTAGATTTACCTTTTCCCGTAGAGAAAGCTAAAGAACTCTTACACTGGTGCCTCTCAACAGGCTTAAAGGTGAGCGAAATTGTAATGGAAAACGAGCTGGCCTGGCGTACAGAAGCAGAAACAAAAAAGGGTATTTTACAACATTTCGCCGTAATGCGCGATTGCATTTACCGTGGTTGCCATACCACTGGTTTTTTACCAGGCGGACTAAATGTTGCCAGAAGGGCTTTCCCTTTGAATAAACGTTTGATCAATAAAAGTGAATACTCCAATTATAACGACTGGGTAGAAGCGATCAGAAAAGGGGGAAATGGCTTTAATTATACTTTAGATTGGGTAAGCTGTTTTGCCCTCGCCGTAAATGAAGAGAATGCGTCCTTTGGCCGTGTGGTAACTGCTCCTACAAATGGTGCTGCCGGAGTAATTCCAGCAGTATTACAATATTTTATTACTTTTTGCGATGGTTATAGTGAAGAAAAAATCATCCAGTTTATTGCCTGCGCCTCAGAAATAGGCAGTATTTTCAAAAAAGGCGCAACCATATCGGCGGCAATGGGTGGCTGTCAGGCCGAAATTGGCGTTTCCTCTGCTATGGCTGCAGCAGCACTTACCGAATGCCTTGGAGGCTCGCAAAGGCAGGTTTTAATGGCTGCAGAAATTGCCATGGAGCACCACCTGGGTTTAACCTGCGATCCGATTGGTGGTTTGGTACAGATTCCCTGCATTGAAAGGAATACCATGGGCGCAATTAAAGCCATTACCGCCAGTCAATTGGCCCTACAAAGCAACCCTGATAAAGCAAAAGTGAGCCTCGATGCCGTGGTAAATACCATGTGGGAAACCGCCCTGGATATGAATGCGAAATACAAAGAAACCTCTGATGGAGGCTTAGCAACCAATATTCCGATCAGTTTGCCAGAATGTTAATTCAACATTGTTGCAATTAAATGACTTGCGTTATCGATTTATTACAAACTTTTTGATCCTAAATCAGCAAGTATTTTTACATTCGCTCAATTTTTAATAATATTCATAAAAAATGATCAACTACACCAAAATCAGTGTGATTGGTTTGGCCCTGTCGTTATCTATATCGACGGTTTATGGTCAAGACAATCTTGTTAATTCTTTAAAAAATAACCAGAGCGAAAACAGTGCAGCTTCTTTCAAATTCACAGAAGTAATTAACCTGGCCAATACGCCAGTTCAAAACCAGGGTTCTTCAGGTACCTGCTGGAGTTATTCTACCAATTCATTTTTAGAATCAGAAATGATTAAAGCAGGTAAACAACCTGTTGCTTTATCGCCTCTTTTCTCAGCCCGTAATGCTTATGTAGAAAAAGGCAAAAACTATGTGCGCATGCACGGTGCTGTTTCTTTAGGTGATGGCGGTGCTTTGCACGATGTAATCAACATGTACAGAAAATATGGCGCGGTTCCTCAAGAGGTATATACCGGCCTAAACTATGGTACAAAAATCAATAAAACCGCAGAGCTTGGCGATATTGAAAAAGGTGTTTTAGACGCAGTAGTTAAAAACTCGAACGGCGAGTTAACTCCAAACTGGTTTAAAGCCTATATCGGCGTAATTGATGCTTATTTAGGCGCAGTACCTGAAAACTTTACCTACAACGGTAAAAAATACACCCCAAAAACCTTCGCACAGGAAGTGGTTGGTTTAAATCCTGATCATTATGTAGAATTATCATCGTTTAACGATCATCCTTTCTATAGCAAATTTACTTTGCTGGTACCCGATAACTGGTCGTTCGATCAGGTTCAAAACGTTAAAGTAAACGAATTGACAGACATTATTGATAATGCTTTAAAAGGTGGCTATACTGTTGCATGGGCGACAGATGTAAGCGAAAAAACCTTCAGCTGGAAAAATGGTGTTGCTTTTGTTCCGCAAACGCCTTTCGCTGATATGACGATGAAACAAAAAGCAGAATTGTTTAACGGTCCGCAGCCAGAAATGGAAATTACACAGGAAAACCGTCAGGCAGCTTTCGATAATTACCAGACTACTGATGATCACGGGATGCATATTGTGGGTTTAGCTAAAGATCAGAACGGTAAAGAATATTATATCGTGAAAAACTCTTGGGGTGCTACAAATGATTATAAAGGTTATTTATACGTAACCAAAAACTACGTTAAATATAAAACCACAGCCATTTTATTAAATAAAGCGGGTATTCCAGCTGCCATTTCTAAGAAATTAGCTTTGTAACAGAAGCTTAAACAAGTTAAAGAGCCGCAGAAGAGATTTTGCGGCTTTTTTGCTTATCGCGAAGAGCGTTAAGCATATGGTGCTGGGCGAAATTCCTTTCGTATCCTCATTTCGAGCGTATCCGGGAACACTTAAGTGCTCAGCAAAGCTAAATCTATCTAGCTAGATCTCTCCACCTCCGCTATGCTTCGGTCGAGATGACAACGCTTTATTGATATCCGTCAATAATAGCACTCAGAATTTTGCAAAAACATTGGAGGTTTAATGATCGTGCGTAGAATCGTCATTGCCAGCTCGACTGGCAGTCGTAATGCCTTAGTAGGGATTGCTGCATTAAGATTCCCGCCTGCGCCTATCGTATGGCTGCTACTTTAACGCCCCTCACACTGACAAATATGATACGCTGTGCGCTCTGTGCTATTCCTCTGTAACCTCTGTGGTTAAGAAACCGAAATAACCTTAAACCAAGCCCGAATAAGTCAGCACCAGCCACCACAAACCCGTGGTAATAAATGAAAGTAATATCCCTATCCCCACCATTAAATTGGAAAGTTTAGGATTAAGGTTATATTGATCGGCCACTACCCCCGCAGTTAATAAGGTTGGCATGGCCATTTCGAAAATGGTGATTTTGGTAATTGTTCCGCTCATGCCCAAAACAACGGCAATCAGCATCACCACCAAAGGTGCTAAAATCAGCTTGTATAACAAAGCAAAACTAATGTGCTTCAGTTCGCTAAACCAACCACCAAATTTGAGCTGCAAACCAATCGAAAACAATGCCAGCGGACCAACAGTTCCGGCCAGTTTATCAAATAGCGGATCAAGAGCGGAGACATCCACAAAATGCGGCACAATTAAGGCTAAAATACATCCAATCAACGGCGGAAAGGTCAATACTTTTTTAAGCACCAGCTTTGCACTTAGTTTCTGATTCTGCGATGAACGGATGGCGACAATAATACCAACGGTTGATAAAAGTGTAAAAGTTATCTGATCGCAGATAATGGCAATGCCCAGTTCCTTTTCACTAAAATAAGCCACAATTAATGGAAAACCCAGAAAAGACGTATTACTTAATGAGCTGGTTAATTTTAATCCTCCGGAAGTTGCTTTGTTAATTTTCCTGATGTGGCTGTAAATGGTAATGAATAACCAACCTGCCAGCCAGATGCAAACCGGAGCCAGCGCAGGGAACAATAAATCTTTTGTCCAGGTAATATGTGGCAGGTATTTAAACGAAACGGCTGGTAATGCGATGTAAATAATCCAGGCATTAATGCCCTTGTGTGCGTCTTTGGGTAATGATTTGCTCTTTCTGAAAAGAATCCCAGCCAAAATGCATAAACCGATAAGAATGAAATTTGCCATTTGAATAGCGCAAAGTTAATCTATAAAAGAAAAACGCCAATAAGAATGTACTTATGGCGTTTTAATGATTTAAGCAGAAGGTTTTGGTTTTTTGTTTTTGTTCCAAACCTTTTTCTTGCCTTTATGCTGAGGCCTTTTTTCTTCCACGTGGGTGATTTCCATTGCCGCTATACTTTCTGGCAAGGGCATGCGAGGAACTTCCTTTTCGATTAGTTTTTCGATGTTATCAAACTTGCGTTTATCGCGGCCATTTACCAGGGTTATGGCTGTTCCTTTCGTTGCTGCCCTGGCTGTACGGCCAATACGATGCACATAATCGGCCGGATCGCCGGGAACATCATAATTGATGACCAAATCAATTCCTTCTACATCAATTCCGCGTGATAACACATCTGTACCTATTAAAATCGGCAATCTTCTGTTTTTGAAGGCCAATAAAATATCTTCACGCTCTTTCTGCCCTAAATCGGAGTGAAAAGCCTCGGCTTTAATGCCCAAACTTTTAAAAGCTTTATATAATGCCTTCACCTTTTCTTTAGTGGAGACAAAAATAATACTGCTTTTATATTGGTCGCTTTTGAAAATTTCGGTTAGTAGTGCCTGTTTTTGTTGATCGTGAATATTATAAGCCTGTTGATCAATCCCTTCAGCAGGTTTTGCAATCGAAATGGTAATCTGCTTAGGTTCGTGCAAAATTTTACCAGCCATGGTTCTTATTTTCGGCGCCATGGTGGCAGAAAATAAAAGCGTTTGCCTTTTCTTAGGCAGGTAGCTGATGATGCGGATAATATCGTCGTAAAAACCCATATCCAACATCCTGTCGGCTTCATCTAAGATCAGGTGCTGCAAATGTTCTAGTTTTAACACACCAGATGATAAGTGCGCCATTAACCTGCCCGGAGTAGCAATAATAATATCTACCCCATCACGCATCGAACGTTTTTGCTGCTCGTAGGCAATACCATCTCCCCCACCATACACAGCCAATGAGCTGATATTGGTGAAATAAGCCAGTGCTTCAACCTGCAAATCGATCTGTTGTGCCAGTTCGCGGGTTGGTGCAAGAATTAGAGTATTGTTATGCCTGTCCTTAGCCCTGCTGATTTTGTCCATAACGGGCAAAAGATAGCTGGCCGTTTTTCCTGTTCCCGTTTGGGCGCAGGCAATCAGATCGTGATTATCTAAAATTACCGGGATGGCTTGTTCTTGTATTGGAGTAGCGCTTTTATACCCCATGGCCATTAAGCCTTCGTATAAATCGGGGTTAAAGTTAAAGTCGTTAAAATTCAATCTATTGTATTTATGTCTTTTAGCAAAAGTACCTTAAAATACCGCCAATAGCAAACGGCATTTCAATATCGTTTTATTAAGTATTTTAAGCGGAGTAAAACCGCTGTAGATTTCGAAAACCTATCGGTTTTAAAGTGCCCATGGCTAAACCATAAAATAGCCCCAGATGTTTTAAACAATTGGGGCTTGGAGATTATAATAGACGAAACTTAGCCTACCTGGATATCTTTTTCCGGTATATTCGTTTCGGGGTTTTTAGGCAGGCTAATTTTCAGGATTCCATCAGTATAACTGGCTGAAATATGCTCTGACAAAACCTTTCCGTTCAAAGCAAAAGCCCTTTCGAAAGCGCCATTACTGTATTCTCTGCGGCTGTATTTTTTAGCAGTATCGGCCTCTTCTTTTGGCTGGTAAGAAACAGTCAAAACATCATCTTTGGTTACTACTTTTAAATTTTCTTTAAGCAAGGCCGGAGCAAAAAGCTCGATGATAAAACTGTTTTCTGTTTCCTCGATGTTTACCGGTACTTTTCTAAATCCCTGATTAAACATTCCAAATTTATGATGCCCGAAAGGCCCACCGAAGTGCCTTCCATATCTTCCATCTCCTGCGCCAAACCGGCCATGCATCTTGCCCTGGTGACATCTATGTTCTTTGTACATTTTATTTAATTTAATGTTACTTATATTGTTAATTCACAGGTTTAATTGATCACCGCCTGCTCGGTTTTGGGTATACCCAATAGCTGGGTAATGATGTTTGCATAAGGATAAGCCGGCGAAAAAACTGCGTAATCGAATGTTAAACCCCTTATCTGCACCAAAATATCATCTATAAATTTCATGGGTTCGAGTAACGCACTAATCAATCCTGATTTGGGCTTTTCTGCCTCGTCGGTATTTTTCATTTGAAAGATATTCACCTCCTGATTGTAAGCTTTAAAATCAGCACCAGTTTGCTCAATTGGGGTTTTAAATTCACCCGAACTAAAAAGGGTTACTTTCTCCCCGCGGCTGATCAGCTCATTGGCCATCCCCAAAATTGGATTCACATCAGTTTGAGATGGATCGCTCAAAAAAAGTACCTGCGACATAACCTTATCTATTTACGGTGTTAACACTATCAATTGGACTAATCATGGTATCCGCTTTCCTATTGTGGTGACTAAAGCCATGATGTCTGTTATATTCATGCCCGCAATCTTCATTGTAATGTCTGTTTTTAAAATCCAGGCGATCGCGGTATCCATTTTGAATGGCCAATACATTTAAGCTGTAAAAAGTTCCTGCAGCAACAGCCAACGCCAATAATAATCTAAATGTTCTCATGGCTTAATAATTACGTTGATGTTATTAACGGTTCCGTTACTTTGTACAGTGGGTTTGTACCACTGATTATCGATCGGCACAATCGGGTTAAAATTATTTTCGAAACCGTTAAACCGGCTGTGGAAATATTGGCTTCTTCTCAAAGCAAATGCCTTGAATATAAAACCAATCAGCATGATGGCCAATATAAATTTGAATATAAACGGAATAAAGAAAGCGGCTGCACCAAGTACAATCCCGAATCCTATAGCTTTTAATATTTTTTTCATCTTCCTATCATTTTAAAGCATTGTAATCAATTCATTGTAAATGGGTTGACTACTAACACTATTGTTTTTGTTATTTATATAGGAAGACGGAACAGCTTTATTTTTACTTTAAATTATTTTGATTTTTTTTATTTCCTAAGTTTTTTGTCATCCTGAACGCAATGAAGGATCTTTTAGGAGCTAAATAGATCTCTCCACTCCGCGTTGCTGCGGTCAAGATGAAAATACCCCTATCAATGACAGATTCTAAAGAGTGGTCGTCATTCCCGCGCAGGCCTATCGTGTGGACACATGTTTTTAAATTTTTGTGGCGTTATGCTAGCTTGCTTTGAAATAACCCGGCCCTAACCGAAGAACTCCGTCAATCCCAAGTGGCGGAAGGATCAAAAAAACAGTTGCACAATAGTACAAATGGCGCTACCAAACCTGAAACGCAGTGGTTTTGTGAAAATATCACTCAAACTTTCATTGAGCAGAAACGAGCAAAACAATTGCCGCTGTTTTTTTGATGAGCCTGGGATGGTGAGAAGCCACATTGCCGGATTGACAAAGCGCTTTGGGTACTTTGGCGCCCCAAAGTACCTTGCCCCGCGGCATAGAGCGGGAAAAGAATCTTTATAATTAATTGTGTCCACACGATAGGCGCAGGCGGGAACCACGAAGTGCTCAGCGAAGCTAATCTTAATGCAACGTGCACCTCCTACCAAGGCATTACGATTGCCAGTCGAGCTGGCAATGACGATTCTACGCACTGCCATTAAACCTCCAATGTATTTGCAAAATGTTAAGCTCTACCAATGACAGTAAAACAAAAAAAGCTCCGAATTTCTTCGGAGCTATTAACTATTCTTTATTGCGATAATGGCCCCATCCGCCACATCGCCGTTTATATTCTTCTTTAAATTTTACCCGTTCCTCATCGTCCATGGTTTCCCATTTGGCGCGCATGGTTTTTGCCCTTTCACGAAAGCCCTCATGCCCGCCATGGCCTCCTTTTTTAAAGTTTCCAAAGAGTAATCGGCATAATACCAATAAACCCAATGCCTGCCAGTAAGTTAGTTTGCCCGCATGTGCTACCTCCGGTAAAATCCAATTCCATAAAAACATAACCACATAGCCCAAAACCGCTGCAATAAGCACGGCTACGGGTATAAAGAAAATAAATTTCTTGCGCCGATTAAAATTTCTATTCATCATGTCTGCAAATTTAATAGTTAATAAATTCCTGATATAAATTTTGTAAGCGGTTACGCAGGTGTTTTACCGCATAACCTTTTCTTGATATTAATGTTTTGATATTTTCACCACTTTCATCGGCCAGTTCCTGAAAAGTTCGCTCTTCCAGTTCATTCTGCATAAATACATATCGTTGGTTTTCGGGCAGTTCTTCGAGCGCCAGGAACAGCTGATCCCAGAATAGTTTCTTTAAACTTTCCTCTTCCGGCGAGTAAGTCTCGGCAAGCAAAATTTCTTTAAAATTAATTTCACCATCCTCTCCTTCGAAACTAAAATCTTCCAGCGATTCTTCCTTTTGTTTCCGGTATTTATCCGTAATCTTATTTCTGGCAACGCGGTACAGCCAGCCACTAATCTGCTCTATGGTGCCAACTTCAGGCTGATTGCTTAACTGAAACCACACATCCTGTAAAATATCCTCCGCGTCCTCATCCGTATTCACCCTTCCACGGATGAAACTGAACAGGCGTTTACCATAATTGGCAACAGTTGAAATGATATTTTGAGATTCGTTTGTTGGCACCAAATTTTGTTTAATAATTCAGTAAACGGATGAAACCCAATATTACTTTAAATTTTTGTTATTTTTTTTAGCAAACTTTCGAAGTGTGATGTTGGGAAAGAGCAGGGCAAACTTCGAAAGTATTAAAAGGCCTTGTGTGCAGAAAGGATAAAGTTTTCATTATCTTTTTTTGAAAATGAAAGGGTACATCGCCTTGGCGGACTGCAGCCCTGCTCTTTGCTATAGCCCTCATGCTTCGGGGCTGCCGCTGCCATCAGGTTTAGGCACAAAGTGGGTGCACCCTGCAACCTCTAAAATGAAATGCTATTTTTGCCACCTAGCCCCGGGTGAAGCGGTACCCTGAAGGACGAAGGAACGGAGTCCAAAGTGTATAAGTGGAACACGGGAACCAGCTTATTTTTTTGTACAGGCATTGCGCTCCAAAAAGAGCTAACAATAAATTTCCATGCAGACTTACGAAGGCTTCCACCACACATGCTATCACACAGACTTCGTAAGTCTCTGCCTACTTCAAAGCGCCAGTTGGGTTACTTCCTCTATCAACCACCGTTTTAATATTGCCGCTCAAATCAGCCACATAAATTTTGCTCTGCGTATAAGGCTTTACCTCGCCACTGTAAAAAATGCGGTCGTCGGCCGTAACAAAAAGGAATGGTGCATGAACGCCTTTTGGAGAAAGCTGCGTTATTTTTTTACTTGCTAAATCAAGAATATAAATTGCCTCGGCCCTATCATGTAAGCCATCCAGCACCTCACCATTACTGGCATTAAAGATTAATTTTTTGCCATCTCTGCTGTAGAAGAAATTGTTGCTGCTCGAGATATAATATTCATTCCCGATTAAGGTTTTGATTGATTGGGTATCGATCAGCTTTCCCGAAAGATCAAAGGTATAAAGGTTTTCAAGGTCATGTGCGATAATTTCCTTTTCATTTTTCCAGCTGGGGCCATAAGCATTTGTTTTTGATGCACTATCCAATAGCACATAACCCGAGTTATCGGTTTTGATTATACCTATTTTCCAGATACTACTCTTGTTAAAAACACTGAAAGCAATATGGTTTCCATCGGCTGACCACACTGCTCCGTAATAATTATTACTGTTTACTTGTAGTTTGCCCTGGCTTTTATTTTCCATATCGGCAACCCAGATCGATCTATTTCCTAAAGAATCATTCAGCGTATAAGCCAGTTTATTTCCATCAGGTGAAATCGCAGGGTCGGTAGCACCACCAAACGAAATCTGTTTCATGGTATCGATACTCGTTGCCACAATTTTATCACCATCCTGATAAGCCAGCGCGAAATTTTTGCCGCTTAAAGAAACCGTATCTAAAACGGCTTTAGTGCTTTCCTCATTAGATTTGTTATTGCCACACGAAGTGATTAACGCCACATAGGGAATTAAAATAGAAACTAATCTACTACTGATTTTGATCATGTGCAATTTTACAAATAGTTTTTATTTCTGCAGATTAGAATGCCATGGATGGACAATATTTTACTTAAAATAAACTTTGTCTTTGGGTTCGTGGAGACACGAACCATGGCATTTGTAATACAATCTAATCTATCCGCCGTGGTTCGTATCCCCACGAACAATACGATATTAAATCTTTTTCTTATCCGCGTAACCAAATACCTTCTGCAGCAATGTCGAACTTCTTGAGCTTAAATTGCCCCTGATTTTCAATTCTTCTTTGGCTACTTCCACAAATAAACCATCTATCGCTTTCTGCGTAACATATTCTGTTAAGTTTGTATTTACCGGTTTTACCAATGGCAAACGGTTATACTGTGTAGTTAAATCGCTGTAATATTTGGTAGCATTTACCTTACTTAAACTGGTGGTTACAATCGGACTGAATTTTTCCATCAATTGCGAAGTAGTTACCCTTTTAAAATATTCGGTCGCCGCGTTATTGTTGCCCAGTAAAATATTAGTAGCATCCGTTAAAGTCATTTGTTTAATGGCGGAGATAAAAATAGGTTTAGCTTCTGTAGCAGCATCTTCTGCAGCACGATTTAAGCTTACAATTACATTATCGCAAAGTTTGTTTAATCCAATACCACGTAACGTTTTTTCTACCTTCTGTGCTTCAGGCGGCATTAATATTTTAACGGCAAGGTTGCCCAAAAATCCATCTTTAACCGAAAGTCGGTCTACCCCGGCAGAAACACCAATTTGCAAAGCCTCCTTTATCCCCTGCCCAATTTCCAAAGTGGATGGCGTTCCGGTTGCACTTGTTGCGGCTGTGCCTTGTTTCTCGGTCACTTTTTTAAAAATATCGCTCAGTTTAATCTGGGCATTTACGTTAAGGCTCGCAGATAGCAACACTATCGATATAGCCAAAATATTGATTTTTTTCATTGTGTGTTTAATTGGGCTTAGCAAAACAACTGCCATAATTTAAATTGATAGCTCAAATATAAGTGTTTATCTGCTGTCAATTTACAATTATTGACCAGCAATCACCCCTAAAATATTAGTTTATGTGCCATCACTCAGAAATATTTTTTATACTTGAAAGATAATTCGAATAGCTGCCATATTTTTTGAGATTTATAAAGAATACAGCTGGAAATAACCAGCAAGATGATGCCAAACTGATTGCCCAGTATAAAAATACCGGCGATTTGGATGCATTGGGTACGCTTTATAACAAATATATGCACCTGGTTTTCGGGGTTTGCCTCAATTACTTTAAAGATGAAGAGCAGAGCAAGGATGCAGTGATGCAAATTTTCGAAGAATTGGTAACAAAACTTAAAGTACACGAGGTACAGAATTTTAAAAGCTGGCTTCATGTGTTAACCCGGAACCACTGTTTAATGGCGCTCCGGAAATCGGCAAAGCAAAATAACGTTTCAATAGACGATACTTTTGTGGAAAATAGCGAGTTTGTGCATCTGGATATAGACAACACGAAAGAAACCCAGCTTACCATCATGGAAAAGTGTATGGAAACTTTGCCCGAAGAACAGCGAAAAAGCGTAGATTTATTTTATCTACAGGAAAAATGCTATAAAGAAGTAGCCGATATAACTGGTTACGACATGCTTAAGGTAAAGAGTTACATTCAAAACGGTAAGCGGAATTTAAAGATTTGTATAGAGAAAAACAGTAGTGAATAACGATTGGTTAGATATTGATGTGCTGGAAGATTACCTTGATGGTAAGCTTGATGCCAAAGCCATGCACTTTGTAGAAAGGCAGGCTTTGGAAGACCCTTTTGTAGCCGAAGCACTGGAAGGATTAAAGCAATCGCCAAAGCGCAAACAAACACTTTCTATTTTACAAAAGCAACTCTACGATCGCGTTTCCGAAAAACCGATAAAACGTAAACTGTGGGGCATTACTACGCAAAGATTAAGTATTGCCGCAACCGCTACAGTAGCCTTTATTGCAGTGAGTATCTTATTCTTTATGCGCGAAACCAACCGCAGAAATGTAGAAAATGCAGCACGCAAACAGGGTGGCGTAATGGTTAGATTAGATAGTGCAACAGCAGTTGCTGCTAGTAAACCAAAAGCAGATACCCCTGTTCTAAGCGCTGCCAAATCTGCTTTAGTAGATCAGGCAATTGCCGCTGCAAAAACCGGCGATCTGGCCAAAAACACCAGAACGGAAGCAGTTGTTCAACCTTCAGAAAAGGAAGTTGCCGAACAAAAAGCAGTTTTAGGTTATAATCAGGCAATTGTAGCAAAATCTGCAAACATTGGAGCCCGATATAAAGCAAAGGCAGAAGAAAATGCATTAAATGAAATAGTGGTAGCAGCAGCACCTGCACCAGCATTTGGCTCGAGCAAAATTGCATTTAGCGGAAACGTAGTCGATCAGAGCAATGGCCAACCCATTCAGGGTGCTGTGGTAAAATTGGCTGGTTCTAAAAATGTAACCGCAACAGATGCCAAAGGTTATTTTTATTTACCTGCTGACAGCAATGCTAAAGATAAAGATCTGCTGATTAATGCCATTGGCTTTAAAGAAGCTCCTGTAGTTGGCATACAAGACCCTAACGCCATTAAAAGCGCTTTAAGCGGAAATAAAACATTAAGTGAGATTGCTTTGATTACAGGCTCTAACGGGCAGAAGAAAGAAAATATCCCCGCACCGAAAATTACCTTACGTGCAGAACAAAACCTGGATGGAAAGGCAGCAGATGAAATTACTAAACCTGTTCCGGTTTCGACGATTAATTACACACAATACTTAGAAAACAACAATAAACTTTATAACCCAAAAGGTCCGGAGCAATTTGTTATTTTAAGTTTCAAGGTTAAAAAGAACGGACGCCCCACCAACATCTCCGTTATAAAATCGCTGAACAAAAAAGCCGATGCGGAAGCCATGCGGCTTATCCAAAATGGTCCGGATTGGGTATTACCCAAAAAAGGAACTGATTTAGTAGAAATCAGCGTTAAGTTTTAATTTCCTTTATTAACCACCGAGTACGCGAAGAAAAAGCACAGTGGTCACTGGGATCGGTGTAAAAGCACAGTTAAAACCCCTCAGTGTTACCCTGTGTAAAACTCAATGGCCTTTGTGGTAAAAATACAATCATGTACAAAATCTCACACTTTACAGCCAATAATCAGGATGAAATTCTTGATTTTATGCACCAAAATACTTTTGTAACCTTAATTGGCTTTGATGGCGAATACCCGGTTGCTACACAAGTACCCGTTAAAACCGTAGTAAATGGCGAATCAATCAAACTTATTGGCCATATCATGTCCAAAACAGACCATTGTAAAGCTTTTGGACGAAATCCGAATGTAATGGCCATTTTTACCGGTGCACATGCTTATATCAGCGCCGCTGTTTATGAGACTCCTGCAGTAGCATCTACCTGGAATTATAAAACGGTTCAGGCTAAAGGTATTATGAGACTCATGGATTCGGAAGAAACCTACCAGGTAATTAAAGAACTGACCAATAAGTATGAAAATCCAGAGACAAGCCCGGCCGCATTTAATAAAATGGATGAAGCCTATATTCAGAAACATTTAAAAGCGATTACGGGCTTTGAAGTTTTAGTAAACCATATCGATCATGTTTTTAAAATGAGCCAGAACCATTCAGCGAAAAACCAGGATAGTATTGTAGCCAACCTGGAGAAAAGCAATGATGCCTTAGATCAGGCAGTAGCGAAAGAGATGAAGAAGAATTTGTAAGTATCCGCACTTTTTACCTCCGAGTTCACCGCGGAAAAACACAGAGAGAACGCAGAGGGGCTTAGTCAGGCTGAGCGGAGTATAAAGTATTCCGGGAGATCTATAAAGATAGATCTCTCCATTCCACTGCGTTTCAGTCGAGATGACGCCAGTTTTGTTAAATAGTCATCCCGGATGGAGTCGAAGACTAGCCACGGAAACACAGAGCACTTTTCGCTTATAGATTTCTTTATCCAAAAGTTCGGGATTACGCTATAGTATGATGATTTTTCTCTGTATTAACCCGGTGAAAAACTCCATATTCTCTGTGGTAAAAACAATCGAGTAGGAAGATAGGGATTAGTTCCCTATCTGTCCTCTCACACCACTGTACGTACCGTTCGGTATACAGCGGTTTGCTAGAATAACTTCGTTTGGTGTGTCGTTTTCCAATAGTAATAATTGGCAAATCCATCAAGTCCAAGCCTCAAAAAGAACTTCTTGTCAAGTGTTGTAAGTAATGTCGGGCTGTTTGCAGTCCTACAGTACCCCTTACGGGTATTGGCTAACTGATAGGCCCTTGATTTACCACCCCCATCTTCATTAAATTCCGAGCTCTGCCCGTTATACTCTTCCATTGTTTCCAAAGAACAATCCGCAGTCTGGTTCTCATCAGTTCGTCCAGTCTTAACATTTGACCCTTTGCCTCGGCAATAGAGAAATAGTTTACCCAACCGTGAATAATCTCCTTTAGCTTCGATATCCGCTGGTGTAATGGAACGGGTTGGCTGCCTTTGGTCTGCTCTCTTATTTTCTATTTGATTGCCCGTAAAGCTTTGGATGCAATACGCATCTTCCATCCCTCTTTGCTACCATAGAATGAAAACCCAAGCAGACTACTTTGGCTCGGCCTGCTGATCTTACTCTTCATCCTGTTAACCTTCAGTTTCAGCCCGTCTTCCAGATATACTGAAATACCTGCCATTACCCGCTGTGCCGATTTCCTGCTTCTTAAATAGATACTGCAATCATCAGCATAACGTACGAACCTATGCCCACGCTCTTCGAGCTTAACATCGAGTTCGTGAAGGATAACATTTGATAGTAACGGACTTAATGGACTGCCTTGTGGCGTTCCTTCTTTTCTTGGGCTTACCAATCCATTCTCCATGATTCCCCCACTCAAATAAAGACGAATAAGCTTCAATGTCCGCTTATCCTTTATCTATACTGACAGCAGATGCATAAGTTTATCATGGTTTACCCGGTCAAAAAATTTGTCCAGATCAAGTTCTACAATCCAGGTGTAACCTGTGTTAAGATATTCCTGAGCCTTTAGCACTGCCTGACGGGCATTGCGATCTGGTCGGAAACCATAACTATCAGAGGAAAAGTCGCCCTCGTACTTGGGGCTCAGCCATTGAGAGATGGCCTGCTGGATCAACCGGTCAATGACCGTTGGGATGCCAAGCATCCTCACGCCTCCACTGCTTTTGGGTATCTCTACCTTTCTTACAGCGTTCGGTCGGTAATGGCCTGCTAAAATATCACTCCGTAATGCCTGCCAGTTAGCATTGAGGTAGTCCCGAAGTTCATCGGTCTGCATACCATCAATACCACCAGCACCCTTATTGGCAGTAACCTGCCTAAAGGCTCTTTGTACATTTCGGATGTCTAATATTTCTTCAAGCATAATACTAAAAAAAAACTCCTTCCCAGGCATTGTGCACATTGGTTGCACGGCTCGGCTCAGCTCCTCTTATAATTTACTCTCGGATTCCGTCCTACCCTCATATAAGCAGTTCTCTAATGTGGTTCCACTGTAAACGCTCTGCCATAAACTTCCTGTTTCCTTTGCCATCCTAACATTTGGTCCTTCCTGCATTAGCAATGCAGTACTACTACCTCAGCTGACTTCTGATTGAGTCATTTAGCGTCCCCGCTAAGTGTTTCTTCTCCTGTAATCGCGCTTACACTTGACAGAACTCATTCAGATCTCCCGGGGTAAGACAATCTACTTCCTATGGATGTGGCCTCTGTATTTACGTAATAGTCCCTGTGCAGTATTGGGCTTCTGTTTGTTGGGCAACATCACCCGGACTAGATCCGCCTCATATACAGTTTCTGTTCGTAAGCCCCCATATTTGCCGCGGACTTCCTTCAGATTCGCAGTCACCCACGACACCCTTGTCTCTAGCTAACACTTCCTACTGCTAAGCGTGTTCGGGACTCTAACCCTATAGTCGATTGCCATGCCCGGCGCACCCAAATAAAAAAGACCAAAGCTAATGCCCTGGTCTTTTGAGTATATTAAGGATTTTGTTTTTACTTTAAGTAGTAGATTATAGCATAAATAATGGCTGCTAATGTTGCCGAAACCGGAATGGTTAAAATCCATGCCCAGATTAAGTTGATGGTAACACCCCAGCGTACTGCCGATACACTTTTTACCACCCCAACACCAACGATAGATCCTGTAATGGTATGCGTAGTAGAAACCGGAATACCAAAATGTTCGGTAATACCCAATGTAATGGCACCGGCACCTTCAGCGGCAACACCTTCTAAGGCTGTTACTTTTGTGATTTTCGATCCCATGGTTTTTACAATTTTCCAGCCACCACTCATGGTACCTAAAGATATCGCCGAATAACAGCATATTGGCACCCAGGCAGGCATTGCTTCGAAGTTTGGAATAACTTTAGCTGCAATTAAAGCTGTGGCTATAATACCCATTACTTTTTGAGCATCGTTACCACCGTGGAAAAAACTCAATGCTGCAGATGATAATAATTGCAGGCGTTTAAACCATTTCTCAGCCGTTGCAGGTTTAGCATGGCGACAAATATTGATAATAATCAGCGTTAACACCACTGAAATTACCATACCAATGATTGGCGCAAGCACTATAAATGAAACAATTTTAACAACATAGCCCATTTCAACAGCTGCAAGAGGGCTTGCACCAATTAATAAGGCATGTGTCATACCGGCACCAGCAAAACCGCCGATCAGGGTATGTGATGAACTTGAAGGGATACCATACCACCAGGTTAAAAGGTTCCAGATAATGGCAGCAATTAAACCTGCAAGAATCACTTCTAAAGTGATGTAGTTTTCGATTACGGTTTTAGCAACCGTGTTGGCCACTTTGTGGTCGGTAAAATAAAAGTAAGCAGCGAAGTTGAACAACGCAGCCCACAAAACTGCCTGAAAAGGCGTAAGCACTTTTGTAGAAACAACTGTTGCAATCGAGTTAGCGGCATCGTGAAAGCCGTTAATGTAATCGAAAGCAATAGCCAGAATTACAACAACAACCAATAAGGTAGTTACCATGTTTGTTTTTTATTAAGCGTTTTTAACCAAGATAGTTTCAAGCACATTCGCCACATCCTCACATTTATCTGTCGCTTTTTCTATCGTTTGTAAAACCTCTTTTTGTTTAATTAATTCAATCGCATTGGTTTCGTATTCAAATAAACGGGCAACCGCCAATGTAAATACATAATCAGCCTGATTTTCGCCACTGTTAATCCGGATACAGGCATCAGCAATTACACGGATGTTTTTAAAACTGCGCAATTCTTTGATGGCTTTATCAATATCGGTACACATTTCTACCAAAAGCTCAGCGATTTTAACAATCGGTTCGTTAATGGTGTTCATGTTATACATTTGCATGCGGTTTGCAGTTCCGTAAATATAATCGGCAACATCATCAACAGCGGTAGCCAATTGGTGAATGTCTTCGCGATCAAACGGCGTAATGAAGTTCCTGCTCAATTCAAGAAAGATCGAATGGGTAATATCATCACCAACATGCTCTAAGCGTTCAATTTCTTTAAAAATTGTTTTTCTGCTTTCAGCATCACCCGTGCTAACCATTTCTAAAAGGGTTTCTGCAATCTTTAATGCATTGCTACCAGCTTGTTCGAAAAGTGGGTGAAACTTTCTGTCTTGAGGTGTAAAGAACTTAAAAATATTGTTCATGTTAATTTTTAATATGTTGCAAAGCTACAAGCCCAATGTTAAGTTAATGTTAATTCATTAATTATATTAAGAAATTATTACCTCTTTTCGTCACATTTTATTCATTTCAACTTTCTTTTAGGTGTTTGATAATGAAATGGATAAAGGTTTAGGAAAATAGTAATGGTGACGCAGGGCTTTGACAAGCAAAGGTGGATCATAGAGGCGCGAACTACGGAAACAGGATACAACCACGGCTTGGAATATTAACCACAGGTACACAGATTTTTTACCGGCATAGCGCTTTTACCTTTTATTAAAAGAAAAGTACATTTCACAATAATGGTTTGTGGAGAAACGAACCACGGCGCAAGGGAATGACGGATTGTTCGCATGCTTTGTGGTAAAACCCGGTCTATCCCCCTTTTTGCAGCGTAAATGCAAAGGTAGTACCAATGCCTGGTGTACTTCTTACCGAGATCGTCTGCTGATGCGCCTCTAAAATGTGTTTTACAATGGCTAATCCCAAACCTGTACCCCCCACCTCTCTTGCACGGTGTGTATCAATGCGGTAAAAACGTTCAAATAACCGCAACAGGTGTTTTTCTTCAATGCCTATTCCATTGTCGGTAACCTCCACTAAAACCTGATCGTGCAGTTCGAAAATTTTGATTGCCGTTTCACCTCCATCAACGCCATATTTAATGCTGTTTACAATCAAATTAATCAGCACCTGTCTTACCTTTTCCCTGTCGGCTAAAACGGGCGTTATTGCAGTATATTTATCCTTAAAAAAAAGTTTAAGGTGTTTGCTCTGCGCACGGTCTTCCAGGTTTTCCATCACCTCTTTCGCCAGTTGCACAAAGTCGAATTTTTGATAGTTAATCGGCGATTCGCCGGTTTCAAGTTTAGAAATCACATCCAGGTCGTTAATCAGGTAGCTTAATCGCTCTACATTGTTCTCTGCTTTTTTTAAAAACAGAACGGCCTGATCAGGATCGTCTACCAAACAATCCTGCAAAGTTTCAATATAGCCCTGAATCGCGAATAAAGGGGTTTTAAACTCGTGCGAAACATTGGAAAGAAATTCTCTTCTGAACTGTTCCTGTTTTTTCAACAGATCTATCTCTTTTTTCTTTGCCCCCGCCCATTCCTTTACTTCATTTTCTACATCATTAATCGGATCAGAACTTACATACTCACCCAATGCATCCTTTAAATCTTTACCCAGTTTAAGGTTATGGATCAGTTTGTAAATGAGTTTGATTTTAGTATAAATGTATTTTTCGAGCAGGTAGTAAAAAACCAGGAAACTGCACAGAAACGATACGCCAAAAGAAATGGCCAGGTAATACAAACTATGCTGAAAGTAAAAATTAACCATACCGATGGAAACACCAACGGCAAGAGCAGTAAACAAAACCAGCACACTTAATTTCATGCTGCAATTTAAAGTTTTTTATGTTAAATGCGTGTTAACTGATGACATAGATTACGTATATATACTGATTATCAGAAGTGTAGGCGCAAATTTTACTAAAACAAAAAAGCTTTCCCTTTTGGAGAAAGCTTTTAAAATAAGTTAACTATAAATTATTTTTTTGTTGAATCGCTTTTAGCCGGAGCAGGTGTTGCAGCTGGTTTAGTGCTGTTTAAACCTCCACCTATTGGAGACGGAGCAGGTGTTTTATCTAAACGCTCCTGTATAGCAGAATTTCCAACTGCTGCAGAACCACCACTGGTTTTAGCAATTGTAGTAACAGCAAGAGTTAATACCACAATCAGGGTTAGCAATACCCACGATCCTTTTTCCAAAACATCGCCAGTACGTTGTACACCAAACATGTTACTGGTGCCACCGCCTGTAGCTAAACCTCCACCTTTAGGATTTTGTATTAAAACAAACAAGCCTAAGGCTACACACGCAATAATTAATAAAATGATTAAAAAGGTTACCATGGTAATATTATATTTTTTAAAATTTCTTTTCTATAGATTGGATAAGGTCGGCAAAGTAACGGCTTTTTTCCGGATATTTCAAACTTAATTTTTTATAAGTATCTATGGCTTTGTGATAAAGCATCTGTTCGATATAAATTTTGGCTAAAGTCTCCGAAACAAGGTCGTAATTATCTTCTGCGCTCCTCTTTGCCTTGTTTTCATTGTCGATCTGCTCTGGCTTGGGCGGCTTAATTGTTGGGTCTTCTTTCAAAAAGCGTTCAATAATTTCAGCACCTTTAGCATCTTTCACTTCGGCAGCTGGATATTCGGCCAGGTGATCGGCTACCTCGAAAGGGGTTTGAATATGGAAAATATGCTCTACATATTGCTGCTGAAACTCAGCCCGCTCCTGCTGTTGGACGTTTTGAGGCTGTGGCTTTAATGTACCAGGTTTTGTTGGTGCATAAGGCTGAAAAATCTGTTCGTGCTCTTTACGGGTTTTGGCCAGCCACCATAAAAAGGTATAAGGAAGTTTATCGTCGTTATATTGAGAAACAAAATGCTGTTCCGGATCGTCGGGAACTACCGTTTCGACTTTAGGTGCTTCTGTTACCAAATCAGTGCTCATTTTCTGCTCAAAGGCAAAAAAATCAACGGCAGCTACGCTTTCGATAAATGAATCATCTACGGCAGGTAAACCCGTTAAATGATCCGCTCCTGGCAGGTTATCCGGCGTTTCTACTTCAACCGTTTGATTTAGAGGGGCATCAATAGCGTCAATTTCACCAATCTCTTCAAAAACCTCTTGTTCATCACGATTATCTTCAGCAACCGCGGCATTAAACCCGGTTTCGGCAATTTCTTCTTTTAATGGTGCTGGGGTTTCGCTTGTTAGGGTGCTTATCTCTTCAAAAAGTTCTTGTTCATCAGAAATATGTGATGCAGCATTTTCTTGTTGCTCTTCATCAACACCTACAGGCACCATATTTAATACATGGAACAATACATGGCCCTGACCGTATAATGCAGCCTTGGGTACAAATGATGCATTAGCCTTTGCCAGTAATAAATGAATGGGTTGTGAATATGGAAATTGCTGCGCCATTTCCTGTAACATGGACGCATGCTCTGGCCTAACCTTTCCAGGTTGCGCAAGTAAATCTGCCAGTAGCTTTTTGTTATCCATTATCGAGGTTTGCCGCTAAGTTAAAAAAATGTAGACGGGTTTTTAAAATTTTGTCTCTTACAATCCTGCTTTATTTACCATTGCGCAAAGGCACGGTTAAAAATATCTTCTGATAATTGTTTGTTAATGTTCTCAATAGCACCGGGTAACAGGGTTTGAATTGGCGCACCATTTATAGGAAAATCGAAAAATTTGGTGAAGCTTTCTTCAAAACTTTCTTTTTCGTGTTCTTTCAAGTTGTTTTTATACTTTACAGAAACGGTTATGGTTAACCTGTTTGCGCCCGATGTAGGTGTAGCGCTGTTTTGAAGGGCAACGGGTTTGATATCGTAACCGGTTATTTTGCCTTCAAATGAGGCATCTCCCTCGCCTGTTGGAGAAATAATCAGTTTGGTTTGGTTACGGATACGGGTTTTTAACGACTCGGTAATCTGGTTACTTAATGTAGGCACTACAAGTGGTGCATTATTCTCAAATACACGAACAACCACTGTTTTTAACCCTGTTGTAGAAGCCCCGCTAAATTTATATGAGCAGGCACTTAATACTGAAGTAAGCAGGATTAAGGCAAATATTTTAATTTTCATCATTATCGAAAATGGTTTCTAAAATTATAGGAAACGTAATTTAGCTCAGAATTGTTGTTATTGAATAAATTATAAATTTAATTCCTTAATCTTCCTGTACAGTGTACGTTCTGATATACCAAGTTCCTGCGCCGCAAATTTGCGCTTGCCTTTATGCTTTTTTAGTGCTTTTTTAATCAGATCAGATTCCTTATCAACCAGCGACAACGATTCTTCAACCTCTTCTGCCTCGTGTGCAAAATAATCGGTATTATTATTATTGTTTACGTTATTATTTGCCTGTGTAGGATGTTGTATTGTAAAAGCGTGCTCCTGTCCTGCCGGAAGCTCCACATCACGATACAATTGATTGATGTACTGCGGATTATCAGCCAAAACGGTAGCCGTATTACCACCATGCTGAATAATTTCTGCAACCAGTTTTTTAAGTTCAACCATGTCTTTCTTCATATCAAAAAGCACCTTATACAAAATATCGCGCTCTGTAAAGTCTTCTTTTGATTGAGAATTGATGGTCATGGGCAGGTTACTACCAGCCTCGTTAGGAATATAGTTTAAAATGGCCTGTCCGGTAACATTACGGTCTTTTTCTAATACACAAATCTGCTCAGCAATATTTTTTAACTGACGCACATTTCCCGGCCAGCTATAATTGGTTAAAATCTGAATGGCATCTGGCTCAAGGTGTAATGCCGGACTACGGTATTTATCGCTAAAATCGGCAGAAAACTTCCTGAACAATAAATAAATATCTTCTTTACGTTCTTGCAGCGCTGGTATGCGCAACGGAACTGTATTTAACCTGTAATATAAATCCTCGCGGAATTTTCCGTTTTTAACACGGTTATATACATCTACGTTGGTGGCAGCAATAATACGAACATCTGTTTTCTGAACTTTAGATGAACCTACGCGTAAATATTCGCCACTTTCTAAAATACGCAATAAACGCGCCTGTGTGCCTAAAGGCAACTCAGCAACCTCATCTAAAAAAATGGTACCGCCGTTAGCCACTTCGAAATAACCTTTCCGGGCTTCGTGGGCACCGGTAAAAGATCCTTTTTCGTGACCGAAAAGTTCCGAATCTATGGTTCCTTCGGGGATAGCGCCACAGTTTACGGCAATAAAAGCACCGTGTTTACGGGCGCTCATTTGATGGATAATTTGCGAGAAAACCTCTTTACCGCTACCACTTTCGCCGGTAATCAATACCGACATATCGGTTGGTGCTACCTGGCTTGCAATATCTATGGCACGGTTAAGCAAAGGCGAATTGCCAATAATACCGAACCGTTGTTTAATATTTTGTGTATCCATTCTTTAGATCTGAGTATTGAGATTTGAGATATTAGACCTTACACCCTTTACCTTCTACCCTCAACCATTTTTAAACTATTTTACCGATCAGTGTGGCCGAAGTACATTTTTCGATCAGCACATTGGCATATTCGCCAGGTTTAACGCCTTCAATTGCAGGAAAAATGGCCATCGCTCCACTATCTCCTCTTCCGCAATAATCAAGATCGGATTTTTTTGAAGTGCCTTCAATTAAAACACGAACAGTTTTACCCACCCACTCTTGCAAACGCATTAATGAATGTGCCTGTTGTTTGGCCAGAATTTCGGCTAAACGGCGTTTTTTTACATCCTCAGGAATATCATCTTCCAGTTTACGGGCAGCTAAAGTCCCCGGTCTTTCTGAGTAGGTGAAGTTATAAGCAAAATCGTATTCCACATAATCCATCATACTCAGCGTTTCTTCGTGTTCCTCTTCTGTTTCGGTACAGAAACCCGCGATAATATCGGTAGAAATTGCACAACCCGGAATAATGTTCCGGATGGCATCAATGCGGTTAATATACCATTCGCGGGTATAAGTCCTGTTCATCAGTTCCAAGATACGGGTATTTCCTGATTGAACGGGCAGGTGGATATAATTACAGATGTTATCGTATTTGGCAATGGTATATAAAACCTCGTCAGTAATATCTTTTGGGTGCGAAGTAGAGAAACGCACCCTTAAATCAGGACTAACCAAAGCAGTTTGCGCTAAAAGTTTTGCAAAATTTACCGTTTCGGTACCGTCTTCTGAAGTCCAGGTATAAGAATCTACGTTCTGCCCCAAAAGCGTCACTTCGCGGTAACCTGCTTCGAACAATCCTTTTGCTTCTTCAATAATCGAATGGGCATCGCGGCTACGTTCGCGGCCACGGGTAAAAGGCACCACACAGAAAGAACACATGTTATTGCAACCACGGGTGATGGAAATAAAAGCGGTAATTCCGTTGCTGTTTAAACGCACCGGGCTAATATCTGCATAGGTTTCTTCGCGGGATAATAACACGTTTACTGCCTTATGTCCACTTTCTACCTGTTCAATTAAATTAGGCAGGTCGCGGTAAGCATCAGGCCCAACCACCACATCAACCAAACGTTCTTCTTCTAAAAATTTAGATTTTAAGCGCTCGGCCATACAGCCCAATACCCCCACAATTAGTTTCGGGTTACGGCGTTTTTCTACCCCAAACTGCGATAACCGGTTTCTTACCCTGGTTTCGGCATTTTCGCGGATAGAGCAGGTGTTAATGAAGATCACATCTGCCTGATGATAATCCCCGGTGGTTTCAAATCCTGTTTCTGAAAGAATAGAAGCAACAATCTCGCTATCAGCAAAATTCATGGCGCAACCATAACTTTCGATGTATAATTTACGGGCATCGGCTTTTACTGGTGCATCTAAAATTAAAGCTTCACCTTGCCTGGCCTCATCGTGCGTCTTATCTGGAACTTGTAAATCAATCATTATTTAAAAACTTTTGGGGATTGCAAAAATACATAAATTTAATTAAAAGTGACAATTTGACATATTTTGTTTAAATGTTTACAGTGGGATTATGATCCTGCAATCATTCACATCAATTGCGAGGCACGAAGCAATCTTACCACTATGGATTATAGTAATCCTTTTAAGATTTGTATTTATGAAGATGAATAAAAAGTTTTTGGAAATGTATGGTTCAGCGCTTGTGGCGAGCTTCAGCCCCGCTATCCCTGCTGCCGACAGAAAAAACCGGCATTCGTCCTATCGGGTTTAGCAACAAGAGGTAGTTATCAAACGCCGGCACAGCAACAAAATTTTAGCAACAACCTGCCAACTAGCCCCTGGCAAAGCGGTACCCTGCAGGCCAGGAGGAACGACGGCCAAAGTGTACAAGCGAAGCAAAGGAACAAATGATGTTTCTTGTACTGCCCCCCTGCGCTCCAAAAACACTTTAAAAATATCCATCTTTGGCCTTTCTACTTTGGTCTTCCGTTTTTTATCAAAAAACCTTTCGCGCTCCCATCTGTTACCTATCGATAAGCCATCCCTCTTATGAATACGCAGCGTAAAAACAAAATCTGGACCTGGATAGGAAGTATCCTTGGTATACTGGTATTAATTATTGCCTTTGGCGCCATGTTTTTAAGTGCCCGCTGGAAACCCATTCTCACAGAAAAAATAAAAGACGGTGTTTATAATGGCTCCCATCATTTGTACCGCATTGATTTTAAAAGCATTAACCTTAATGTAATTACAGGTAGCTTGGCACTACGTGATGTAACTTTAACACCAGATACTTCAGTTTTCGACAGTTTAAAGAAAAAACAACTGGCGCCTGCCCATACTTTCGAACTTAAACTAAAGAAACTACAGATTACAAGGGTTGGGATATTAACGGCCTATTTTAAAAAACGTGTAGATGTAAGCGAAATCCTTTTGCAGCAACCCTCTATTAATATGGTTTTTAATAAGGTGAGCAAAAAACCTGATACGGTGAAAGACGAAAAATCACTTTATGAGCAGATTTCGAAAGCCTTTAAATCAGTACGTATTAGAAGTATTAAAATTGTAGATGCCGATTTCGATTACATTAATAAAACAGCTGCTAAAAAGACCAAAAACTCCATTAAACACCTTGATATTACGGTTAATGATTTTTTACTGGATTCGCTTTCTGGAAACGATACTACCCGTTTCTATTATACTAAAGATATTTCTTTTCAACTCGCGGGTTATAAATCAGTTACTAAAGACAAAATGTACTCGATGAAGGTTGATACGATTAAAGGCTCTGCCGCATCGAAAAAGATAACGGTTAAAGGTTTTAAACTGACACCATTGTACGATGAGCTGACTTTTGCCCGTAAATACAAGATCCAGAAGGACCGCTACAATTTGGCATTCAAAAAAATAGAGTTTAACGGGGTAGATTTTATCGGCTTAAATACCGACCAGAAACTGCATGCAAAATCGTTAAGGATCGGCCCGGCCAATGTTGAAGTATTTATGAGTCGCGAATCGCCTCCGCCTCCGGGTTTTGATAAAGGCCAAAATTTTCCACACATGGCGCTTAAAAGGTTAAATATCCCGATGCTGATTGATACGGTGAAGTTAAGAAGCGTAAACGTAAAATATTCGGAGTTTAACCCTGCCAGCAAAAAAATCGGCTCGGTTGATTTTAAGGCGCTAACCGGGAATATTTTAAATGTAACCAACGATAGCCTGCAGCTCACCAAAAAGAACCATGCAATAGCTGATTTAAACACACTTTTAATGGGCGCAGGAGAACTGAATGTGAAAATCGATTTTAACCTTACGGATCATAATGGCGCCTTTACCTACAGTGGGAATATGGGCAAATTTGACCTTAAAAACTTAAATCCACTCTCAAAATCATTGGGACTGATAGAAATTGAAAGCGGCGATATACAGCACATCGATTTTAAGGCAAACGGAAATTTAAGATCGGCAACAGGATCGATGAACATGTTATACACCAATTTGAAGGTAAAGCTGTTATCGGATAACATTGATGGTGAAGGCACCAAAGAAAAAGGGTTTTTATCTTTTCTGGCCAATACCATCCTGGTTAAAAATGAAAATCCGAAGCAGGGAGAAGCCCCAAGAACGGCAAACATGACCAATAACCGGATTAATTCGGCTTCGTTTTTTAACCTGATGTGGAAAACGGTTTTTGTAGGCATAAAAGATATTGTTGGGGTTGGCATTGTACCTGAAAAGAACCCGGTAAAGCAACAAAAAGTGATCGCAAAAAAAATAAGGGAACAAAAACGTGCAGACCGGAAAGCCGCCAGAAAGGCGCGAAGAGAAAAAAATTAGCAGCACATTTCTAAAATATAGCCGATAACCGTATATTGCTGATAAAACACAGCCTCCCCCTTTTTAATGCCTGATACTAAGAGACACCGTTATAAAGCTTTTAAATGGATAGCGGGCATATTGCTCGGTATTTTTATTGTACTTGCCGGTTTAGCATGGTTTCTGAACGTAAAATCGCGGCCAATACTAACAGACAGGATAAAAACACTGCTTTATAAATCAACTGATAGTTTATATTCTATAAGCTTTACCCAGGTTTCTACCAATATTATTACGGGCAATGCCACTCTACAAAATGTAAAAATTACACCCGATACCAATCGTTTTAAACAACTTATTGCTTTAAAAAGGGCGCCAAACAACCTTTATACTGTTTCGCTAAAAAAACTGGTGGTCAGGCATTTTCATCCTTTAACCTTATATCGCGAAAAAAAGCTCCAGCTTGAAGAGATCATTTTTGATAAACCAGAGGTAACCATGGTTAACCAGCAATTTGCCTTTAATGAGGGGCGTGCGCCAAGGCCAATTAAATCGCCTTATGATATCATCTCCAAAAACCTGAAGGAGTTTAGCATCAAAACCATTCGTTTTAGAGATGTGAGTTTTAAATACATTAACAAAAACGTTCCCAATTCCATTCCCTTTGATATTGACGACCTCAACATTACGTTAACGGATTTGCTGGTTGATTCTACCTCTGCTGATGATCCAAACCGTTTTTACCTGCTTAAGGATATTGTAATCAACCTGAATAACTATGTATATCATACGCCAGATAAAATGTACGACATTAAACTGGACAAATTGGATTTTAGGGCCACAACAGGCAAATTGAGGATTAATAGTTTTGCATTGGTTCCGCTTTACGATGAAATGAACTTTGGTAAAGTTGCTGGTTATGCCCGCGAGCGGTTTGATATCGGCATGAGGGATATCTTGCTGAACGGGATTGACTTACCCCTTTACATTAGCAAACAAGAGCTTTGGGCAAAGGAAATGGCCATTTCTAATGGTTTTATTTCCGTTTTTAATCAAAATGGGATCAAAAGCAAACCACAGGAAAATAAAATCGGGAAATTCCCACACCAGCTTTTACAATTGCTTAAGGCGCCAATATTGGTGCAAAAAATCCAGCTGAAAGATGTAAATATTAATTATGCGGTTTATAACAGTGCAAGTAACCAGCGGGGGCGGATTAGTTTTGAAAATACTTCAGGGATTATAAAAAATGCCACCAACCTCGATAAAATAAAGGCCATAAATCCCATTATGGAGGTTAGCCTGAATACTTACCTTTTTGGACAGGGAAAACTCGATTTAAATTTCAAATTTAACCTTAGGGCTAAAGATGGTGAATTTTCTTACAACGGGGTTTTGCATAATTTTAATGCACGGGTTTTAAACCAGATTACCAAACCACTCGGCCTGGTACGCATTAACCGCGGCAGCGTTGATAAATTGAAATTCGATTTTAAAGCGAATGATTTAGGCGCAAAAGGAACGGTTGCTTTTTCTTATTACGATCTTTCTGTGGCGCTGATGAAAAACGACCCCACAAAAGATCATCTGGTTACAAGAGGTTTCCTCTCCTTTTTAGCCAATGCACTCATCATTAAATCCGAAAATCCTGGGGCCGATGGCAAATTGCTTGCCGTAGCTGTTAATTACAGCAGGCCATCAAATACTTCATTTTTTAACCTGATCTGGAGGAGTCTTTTTACAGGCATAAAATACAGTATCGGCATTACCGAAGAAAAACAAAAAGAAGTACGCCAGCACATTGCTAACTTTAAAGCTATGCGTGCCAGTCATAATTTAAGGAAACAAAAACGATTAGAGCGCCGTTTGAAAAAAGAGCGCGAAGAAAATGAAAAACGCTAGCTTTTGTAAGCTTTTCTTATATTTATTGTTTAAACCCTAAATCTAAATTATGATCATCGTTATTATTATTATTGTAGTTGTACTCCTAATTGGCGTTTTTTTCTACAACTCGCTAATTGCGAAAAAAAATCAGGTTACCAACTCCTTCTCGGCTATAGATGTAATGCTTAAAAAACGTTTTGATCTTATTCCGAACCTTGTAGAAGTAGTAAAACAATATACCACTTACGAACAAGGTACATTGACTAAGATTGTTGAGCTGAGGGCAAAAGCAACCTCAGGAACTGTAAGCACTGCAGAAAAGGCAGAACTGGATGCTCAATTGAGTAGCAGTGTGAAAGGCTTAATGGTAAATGTAGAAAATTATCCCGATTTAAAAGCCAATACCAACTTTATCAACCTGCAAACTACCTGGACAGAAAGTGAAGAACAGATTGCAGCAGCAAGAAGAACTTACAATTCATCGGTAACAGATTATAACAATTCGATTATGATGTTTCCGGGTAGGTTATTTGCCGGAATGTTAAACTATCAGCCTATTGCTGTATTAGAAACCACTACAGAAGAACGGAAAAATATAAGCGCTAAAGAACTTTTCAACAATTAATGCTTTTAAATACTGAAAACAATGCCGCACTACAGCAAGTTTTGGCTGCATTGGAAGGGCAACGAAAAAACATTGCCTCAGGACAGAAAAAAGGCTACTTGATTATTGCAGGCGGAATAGCCATACTAATTCTTGCCTGCGTTTTGGGTTTTCCTATTCCCGGTTTTATTGGCGTTTTAGCTTTAGGCATATTTGGAGGGGTAAAACTTTCTAATGCTTATTCTGAACAGCGTTTTTATAGCGATAAGTACAAGCGTGACGTGATTGGCACTGCACTTAAATTTCTAGATCCCAGCCTTACCCTTGAACCCAATAAGGGCATTGGCGAAAATGAGTTTAGGCATTGCCAGCTTTTTAACTCCGATCCTGATCGTTATAAAACGGAAGATTTAGTGATGGGAAGGGCTGGTAAAACAGGTTTTTACTTTGCAGAAGTACACGCTGAATATAAAACGGTTGAACGTACAAAAGATGGAACCAGAACCGAGTGGCACGAAATTTTTAAAGGAATTATTTTTGTAGCTGATTTTAATAAAAACTTTAACGGCATCACCATCGTAAGGCCAAAAGATTTTGGTGCCGCTTTTGGTGCGTGGTTTTCAAAAAACCTGTTTTCAATCGGAAGCAATGATGTAGTTAAACTGGAGAATACCGATTTTGATAAAACGTTTGTAACCTACGGCTCAAACCAGGTTGAAGCGAGGTATATCCTTACCCCAGCAATGATGGAGAGGATTTTAAACCTTAATCAACAGTCGAAATATACCATCAGTTTATCGTTTATTGAATCAAGAATGTACATCGGTTTCCCACTTCAAAGAAATTATTTTGAAGCCCCTGTTTTTAAATCATTGCTTGATCCTGCAATTATTGATGAAGATATTACTGCAATTAAATTTATGTACGATATTGTTAAAGAGCTTGACCTGAATACGAGAATTTGGGGGAAGGAATAAGCTGTTGGCCAACTTGCGAAGCTGGGCCCTGGCCTATCCCTGTGAAAACTTTGCAAGTTTAACCAGCCATAAGTAAGTGCCCACGCTTAGACTTTCTCTATGGCAGATGCCATTAAATTCCGTGAGCCTTGCGGCTAACTCAAGTGTTTTTTTACAATTTCTTCCAATGCGGCAATATCAAAAGGTTTCGATAAATAACTATCTGCACCAGCCTCATCGGCTAATGAAGAGATATCATTATTGGCTGAAAAATAGATTACAGGGATATGTTTTAAATCAGGATGGTTTTTTAATGCCTTTGTAGCCTGTATACCTCCCAAATCAGGCAGCCAGTTATCCATAAAAATCAGGTCGGGCATGTATTCTGCCACCTGTTTTTCTATATTATTGGCATTTTCAGATGTTTTGATCTCGTACCCGGCATCTTCCAAAATAAATGTACATAGATCAAGGATATCCCTGTTATCATCAAAAACAAATACTTTTTTCGCAACTGTCATATTAACCTCCGAAAGCAAATTAATTATTTAAATTATTTATAAAATCAGCCATACCATAACTATTCAATATCATATGCGGTTTTACATTAAGTACCGCTTGCTGGGGCATATACGGCATTATGGCTGTATTTGGATTTTGTATAACCACTTTACCCCCATAATTGTTTACAATTTTTAATCCTTCTACCCCATCCGCATTAGATCCGGAAAGCAAAACACACACTACATGCTCCTTAAACACCTCAGCTGCTGATTGAAAGGTAACATCGATAGATGGTCTGGAATAATTTACTTTTTCCGAATAATCTAAAGATATGCTGTGGTTATCTTCTATCAGCATGTGGTAATCTGCCGGGGCTATAAAAACTTTTCCGGCTGTTAACAATTCTTTTTCTTCTGCCTCACTTACTTTTAATGCGGTACGGCTTTGCAATAAATCGGTTAAAAGCGATTCGTTGCTGGCCTTGCGGTGAACAATCACTACAATTGGAAAACTGATATCACTCCGTAGTGCAGGAAAAATTTCGAGGAGCACATCTAAACTGCCGGCAGAGCCACCAATAATTAATGCAGAGCAAGGTATAGAATTTACAGTTTCCGCCATATTTTCTCCATTTTTACCCTTTTGTACTCTTTGGCTTTCGGCCAAAACTCTAAACTCTCTTTACTACCCAGGGCAAGATAGCCCAATTTTTCGATGCTTCCATCAAACAGGTTAAATACTTTATGCTGAAGCTCTTTATCGAAGTAAATAAGTACGTTTCTACACAAAATAAGCTGAAACTCGTTAAAAGAATGATCAGAAACGAGGTTATGGGTAGAAAAAATCATCTTAGTATTTAAACTCTCATCAAATTTCGCCAACGAATAATTTGCGGTATAATAGGTAGAAAAATCTTTCAAACCACCCGATTGCAGGTAATTTTCAGAATACTGCTTTAAATAGTTTAGCGGAAACATTCCTTTTTTTGCCTTATCTAAAACAGAAGGATTAATATCGGTAGCATAAATAAGCGATTTGCCTAGCAGGTTAAGTTCTTTTAAAACGATGGCAAGCGAATAAGCTTCTTCTCCGGTAGAGCAGCCTGCAACCCAGATCCTGATAAAAGGGTAAGTGCCCAAAACAGGAAGCACATCATGCCGCAAAGCCTTATAAAAAGAAGGATCGCGGAACATCTCGGTCACATTAACGGTAATTTCCTCCAAAAATCGTTTAAAATACTGTTTATCTGATTTTATGGTGTAACGGAATTCGGCAAAACTCACAAAATTATCAAGGGCGTAAAGGCGGGTAATCCTTCGTTTTATTGATGCGTGCGAATACTCCAGAAAATCGTAACCGTGAGTTTCCAAAACATCATTTAACAGGAGTTCAACCTGATCGTTATCTATCGCATCACTTATCACCTGCTATTTTGTAAAATTTTCTATCTGTAACAATAATTCATCAACATTTATCGGTTTCGAAACATAACCCGAGGCTCCGGCAGATAAGCAACGTTCCTTATCGCCAACCATAGCCTGTGCAGTTACAGCCAATACAGGTATATTCTGCATTTTAGCCGATTTTTTCATGGCAGCAATGGCCTGGTAACCATCCATATCGGGCATCATCATATCCATTAAAACAATGGAAACATCATGTTTTTCCATAATGGAAAAACCTTCCTGGGCACTTATAGCAGATAAACAATCAAAACCTTTGGCCTTTAAAACAGCTTTTAAAGCAAAAATGTTTCGGTTATCATCATCAATTATGAGAATTAATTTTTGAGGCATATTTTAATAAAAATGGGTTATGATTTATGGTGGTTTTCGTAAAGCCAAACACGTAATAACGAAATCAGCTGGTCCATATCTACAGGTTTGCTGATGTAATCAGAAGCACCCGCAGCAATGCATTTTTCCCTGTCGCCCATCATGGCTTTGGCAGTAACCGCCAAAACAGGCAGGTTCCGGTATTTAATATCTTGTCTGATGGCCGTTGTGGTTTCGTAACCATCGAGTTCGGGCATCATCATATCCATTAAAACCACATCAACTTCCGGGTTTTCATTCAATAATTTTAGGGCTTCTTTACCATCAGTAGCAGCGATTACCTTCATTTGGTGCTGCTCGAGCATTTTGGTTAAAGAGAAAATATTGCGTACATCATCATCAGCAACCAAAACGGTTTTACCTACCAATACATCCTGCAATTCGGAGAATTTTTTAGGGGCCTTATTTTTTTCCTTGCTCTTTTCTTCCACCAGGTGCAAAAATAAACCGGCTTCGTCTAAAATACGCTGATAAGAATGCGCTGTTTTTACCACAATAGAATCTGCGTATTGTTTAATCCGGTTCTCCTCTCCTTTTGAAAGATTTTTACCAGTAAAGATAATAATCGGAAGGTTTTCCAGTCCGGGAGTTTTCTTTACCACCTCCAGGGTTTCGTAAGCATGTTTATCCGGAATGCCCATGTCCAGAATCACGCAGTTAACCTCAGGTTTGTGCAATGCCGAAACACTTTCGTTTACCTGGTTAACAATTTCCGTCTGGATATTGAAGTTGCTTAAAAAGTAACTTAACGCTTTGGCATGTTGCTCGTTTTCTTCAACAATGAGCACTTTTTTAGGGTGACGGCTTAAGGCATGTTCCAGTTTCGAAAATATCTCCTGCATGTGCTCAAAAGCAAATGGTTTGTTGATAAAATCTACCGCACCTTTTAACAAACTCTCTTTTTTAACCTGTAACGACGACATAATATGTACCGGAATCGGGCGGGTAGAAGGATCTGATTTGAGTTCTTCCATTACCTGCCAGCC
Organism: Pedobacter miscanthi; assembly: GCF_032678605.1. GTDB lineage: Bacteria > Bacteroidota > Bacteroidia > Sphingobacteriales > Sphingobacteriaceae > Pedobacter > Pedobacter miscanthi_A. Next base: position 10,506 of record NZ_JAVTSU010000022.1, on the reverse strand, counting down.
ATCTTTAACCGGTAACTGGATATCGAGTAAAATGGCAAGTGGTTTAAATGTTTTGGCCATTTCAATCCCCACATCGCCACGAACAGCAACCAAACCTTTGTAATTCCGTTTGCGGGTAAAATCTAAAAGTGTTTTGGCAAAAGGGGTATCATCTTCTACAATCAAAATTACCTTATCATCCGGCTGGATGTTATCACGGTCGTCTTCGATTTCCTGTGGAATATTATCAACGGTTAAGTGGCTTACTTTTTTGATAACAGGCTCAGCGGGGGCAATCACAACAGGTTTATCGAAATTGGCAATAACGCCATCAAAACCTTTGTTTTTATCAATAGGCAATGTTAAAGTAAAAATACTTCCTTCGCCTTCTGTACTTTTTAAATCAATATAACCGCCCAATAATTTGGCAAGCTCCCTACTGATGGAAAGGCCTAAACCTGTACCCCCGAATTTACGACGGGTAGATCCATCGGCCTGCTGGAAAGCCTCGAATACCATACCTTGTTTCTCTGGCGCAATACCCACACCTGTATCGGTAACTTTAAATACAAGGGCACCCAGTTTCTCGTTTTTGCTAATATTCAGGGTTACAGAACCAACAGTTGTAAATTTAATGGCATTTGATAACAGGTTTTTAATAATCTGCTCTAACCGCATTTTATCGGTATGGAAAAACTCAGGTACTTCGGCCGATTTATCGATCACAAAATTGAGGTTCCGCTCTTTTGCCAATGGATTAAATAACGATCGCATGTTGAAAACGATGTCGTCAACCTTAATGTTCATCCTATCCAATTCCATTTTACCCGCTTCAATTTTAGAAAGATCTAAAATCTCATCAATTAAGCTTAACAAACCCTGGCCAGAGCTTTGGATCACTTCTGCATATTCCTGATGTTCGCGGTCCATCGCTTCATTTTCGGCCATTAAACGCGATAACAGCAAGATGGAATTAAGCGGTGTTCTCAGCTCGTGAGACATGTTGGCCAAAAACTCCGATTTATATCTTGTGCTGAGTTCTAAAGCTTCTGCTTTTTGCTGTATTTCGATATTTCTTTCTTCAATAAGCTCATTTTTCTCCTCCAGCAAACTACTTCTTTCTTCAAGCTCCTGGTTGCTTTGCAACAGTTCTTCCTGTTGTACCCGCAATTCTTCTTCGCTGGCCTGAAGTTTCTGTGCCTGCGCCTCCAGCTCTGCATTTAATCCCTCCAGTTCGTTATGCTGAACCTGTAACTCTTCTGATTGAGCCTGGGTTTCTTCCAGCAACTGCTGCAGTTTCTGCCTGTTTTGCGCACCTAATAATGCGGTGCCGATATCAGATAATACGAGGTTTAAAAAATGAAGTTGCAGATCGCTGTATTTACCAATGGTTCCCAGCTCCAGGCCGCCAATAGAAATTTCGTTTCTTATAATCGGCAGCACAATCAACTGCGCAGGTTTAATACTACCGGTAGCATGTGTAATGGATAATTCATTTTGAGGTACATCATCCAATAAAATAGATTTGCCTGTTTTTACCACCTGCCCGATTAGCCCTTGTCCAATTTCCAAAGTTTCTGTCAGGTTTTGCCCTTTTAAGGCATATTGACCTTTTAAATGCAGGTATCCATCGTCTTTAAATAAATATAAAGCACCAATCTGGCTTTTGGTATAATTGGCTAAAAATTCGATTATATCTTCTGCTAAATGGAAAACATCTTTTTCGCCAACCATATTTACATTTAAGTTAGCCACACCCGTTTGTATCCACTCATTTTCTTCCAAAGTATCAAATGATTTTTTCAAAGATGACGACATGGTATTTAACGATTCGGAGAGTTCGCCAATATCATCCTGGGTTTGGCTATCGAGTTTTACGCCATAGTTACCATTAGAAATCTGATGTGCAATTTCTTTAATGGCCACAATGCGTTTTTCCATTTCATACTTTTTATCCTCAATCTCTTTCTGAAGTTTAACCCGTTCATCAAAATCGATTGATACTTTCCGATAAAAAAACAGGGTAATGAGTATGGCCAGAACGGCAGCAATTAAAATCAGGATTGGTGTATAGGCCGTAAGTTTATTAAGATCAGCGGTACGGCTTTCGAGCAATCTTTTTTCCTCTTTAACCATCCGGTTAACCACATCACGGGCTTGGTCCATATAGGTTTTACCCTCAAGAAGTACCGTGGGGTCTATCTGTCCGCCTAAGGATTTAATTTCTATTGTTGAGGTGATGATATTTAACCTTCGGGCGAGTATATTTCTGAGTTCTGCAACATTTTTTTGCTGAAGGGCATTATCTTTAGTTTGCGTCTCAATCCGGTTAAGCGTTGCCATAGCGGTATCCGTTGATCCGTAGTAGGGCTGCAAAAAGATTTTATTCCCGGTTAAAAGGTAGCCCCGTTGACCGGTTTCGGCATCCTTTAAAGTAGAAAGTACACTTTCACTATTCAGAATTACTTCATCACTGTGTTTTACCAGTTCGGTACTTTTAATCAGGTTGCTAATGCTTATGTACGAAGCCAGTGAACTGATAAACAGAATAATTAGCGATAAGCCGAGGCCCAAACGTAAATTATTTTTAAGAGTTGTTTTCATTATATTAACTAAGGATAATTAGATCTGGTTTTTAAGGATTTCTTCTTCGGTGATGGGAACGATAAAGTAGAATTCCGATCCTTCATCAGGCACACTGTTTACGCCGATTGTACCACCATGCCGGTTAATAATTTCGGAACAGATGTATAAACCGATGCCCAGGCCATTAAAACGGTTGCTGTTTTCTTCTACCCGGTAAAATTTATCGAATATTTTATGTTGCTGCTCTTTAGAAATGCCGATCCCAAAATCTTTCACGGCCAGGTAGAGTTTTTCATCTTTAATATTGATGGTAACATTTACCTGGTTGGTGCCTGGGGCATATTTAATGGCATTGGTTATAAAATTGATCACCACCTGTTCGAGGCGCATTTCATCGCCAAAAATCATTTCATCTGTTTTGCCGAGTTTGGTGATTTTAAAATCAGGATTAGCATGCTGTAACATTTCGATGGCGTTGTTTACCATGTTATCAGCACAGAAGCTTTTCATATTAAACTTCATCTTACCGCTTTCTATTTTAGAAATGTCAAGCAGATCAACAATCAGTTCGTTTAATTTTTCGAGCTGGATACTGGCTTTTTCGAGGTGGTTTTGCGCCATGGTTTTATCATCCCTGTTCAAACTCCTTTGCAGCAATTGGATGTAGCCCTTTACACTGGTTAAAGGGGTTTTTAATTCGTGGCTGGCAATACTGATAAATTCGTCCTTTTTATGTTCGGCCTGCTTTCGGAATTCGATTTCCTCCAGCAGTTTTTCCTGTACTTCGTTCAGCTTTCTGTTCTGTTCGTAAATGCGGTAAAATGTTTTTATTTTGAGCAATAAAACATTAATATCAACAGGTTTGGTAATATAATCGAGCCCACCGCTCAGATAGCCTTTTGTAATAAATTTCAACTCGGTATTTACGGCCGAAAGAAAAATAATGGCGGTATCTTTTGCCTTACTGAAACCCGAAATGGCCTCTGCCACTTCGAAGCCATCCATATCAGGCATTTGTACATCGAGAATAATCAGGACGTAATTATTTTTAAGAACTTTTTTCAGCGCTTCTTCGCCGGATGATGCGGTATCAACCTCAAAATTGTGTGCCTGGAGTACTTTCTGTAACGAGATCAGGTTTTCGGGCCTGTCATCAACTATAAGGATCATCTTTATTAAAACAAATAAGAAGCCGGGATAATTATGTTTGGTTTTGAGAAAAAATTCTCATTAACTGTAAACAAACAACAGTGTTTTAAAAAAGTTTTAATTTTTTATAAATTATTTGAATTAAAGGTATCGCCCTGCTTAATGTCGCCAGTTTCGAAACCTTTTTTAAACCAATACATGCGTTGTGCAGAAGTACCATGAGTAAAAGAATCAGGCTGTACATCACCTGTAGCCTGTTTTTGCAGCTTATCATCACCAATGGCATTGGCAGCATTAAGTGCTTCTTCTATATCGCCTTCGTCTAATTTAAAATCTTTAAGGTTTTGTGCATTGTGTGCCCAAATGCCGGCAAAGAAATCGGCCTGGAGCTCTAATTTAACAGATAAACGGTTATACTCTTTTTCACTCACCTGCCCGCGGGCCTGATCAAGTTTTTCTGATATGCCCAATAAATTCTGTACGTGGTGACCAACTTCATGTGCAATTACATAAGCCTGCGCAAAATCGCCTGCAGCACCAAAACGGTTTTTTAACTCATCATAAAAGGAAAGGTCGATATATACTTTACGATCGCCAGGGCAATAAAACGGGCCAACATTAGCGCTGGCATTGCCACACGCAGTTTGAACGGCATTACGGAACAACCTTAATTTTGGATATTCGTATTGTTTGCCCATGGCCTGAAATTCTTTATCCCAAACCTGCTCGGTAGATTCTAAAACCCCCGAAACAAACTGTGCCTGTGGATCGTTGGCGGGCACACCTTGTTTTACTTCTTCGGTACCGGTTGTTGCCGGAATCTGGCTGACCACACCTGTTAAATCTTTCCCAAAAATTAATCCGAGTACTACAATGATAATACCGATGCCACCACCTAAAACGGTTCTGCCACCGCCCCCGCTTCTGCCATCTTCTACATTATTACTGCCTTTACCAAACCACTGCATAGTTTTTTTATTTAATGTATAACCTTTAATTTGGGACAATTGTTGCACTAAAGTATAAATTATTTTGATGGATTTATTCTTTTGGGGTGTGGCAAAAAAATTGGTTACTATCAAAAGCATTGGTTAATTTTAAATATACCTAGGCATACAGTAGTAATTTAACCAAGTTTGATTATGATTAACACTTTGGAAGTACTTAAACATGGGGAAAGATTAATTTCGGCAATAGAAAACCCGCCGACAACGAGAGACTTATCTTTTAATCATGCGGTAACTCCAGCATTTGATATGCTCCTCGTTCAAAGTCCAAACGGTAATTATGTACTAATTATTTATATGAGAATAAAAATAATTATGCAGATCGTGTTAATCAATATTGGAGCTTCATAGACAAAGATAGCTTTGAGAAAAATTTCAAGGAAAAGATAAATAAAAAGTGGAGTGTATCAAATATTAAGATATTATCTAGTCTGGGTAGTAGAAAAACTATTTCATTAGAATTCAGATTTTCACTTAATAAAATTAACATATTTACTTATAATCACTGGACATTAAATGTGGTGAAATTAAGAAAAGATGAATGGGCACAAAGCTTTGTTACAAGCAGTTTAAGAACGGGCAATTTTGATACAAATGATTTTGATTATGTTAAAAAAAGTGCCTCGACTTATGAAAGGAGTGCAGTTCATGAATTTGGACACATGTTAGGATTAAACGACGAATACAACTCGGGAGTTTATGTTTCAGATCTAAATCTATAATGAACTCAGGTGAAACGATAAAACAGAGGCACCGGGCTATATATATGCCATGGTTAAATAAAACATTAAGAGAAAAAAACATCCACTAATCATGAAAGCAAAAATATTCTACATTATAATTTTATTCCTGAATATGTCTTGTCACCAAAATAAAGATAAAACAATGGCATCTGATAAAAACATAAATATTTCCTTTAATACACAATGGGACTAGCTAAAAAATGTAAAGGACAGCAAAAATGAGAAAGAACAGGTTATCAAGTTTATAAAATCAATACATGAAAAAGGTTATGGAATTGCCAATCCAACCTATGTTAACGATAATGGAAAAACAATTCCCCTAACCCGCATTTTTGACGAGAAAAAGCCTGAATTGTTAAAAAACATTAGTATTGAGATATTAGATAGAAAGGGAATAAACGCGAACGAAACATTCAGCAACTGGAATCCTGTTGATTATAAGTCTGCTTTGTTATTTCTACAAGAATAACTGTAGCTATTTTATGCAAGAAAACAGAATTAAATTAAGAAAGAGGTGGTATCATAAAGATAATTCCAGTTCAACATGACAAATCCATATTTATGATACCACCTCTTTACTTACAAAATATATTAACTGTTAAAAACAGTAATTGCTTTTTCAATTCTTGCTTGGGTTTCTGCTACACCCAATAATAAAGCAATATCAAAAACGCCAGGTCCAAATTTACCGCCCACCAGCATAATGCGGAAAGGCAACATCAATTCGCCGGGTTTAAATCCATTTTCTTCGGCCAAATTTTTAAAGGCAGCTTCAGCACTCAGGGCATCAGTCAAAGTTAAATTTTCGGCAAAAACATTAAAAAACGTTGCTTTTTCTGCTGTCCATTTTGGTTTAACCGAGTTTACATCATATTCTGCCGGCGAAGCAAAAAAGTAACTGCTTTGGGCCACGAAGTCAGGCAATAAAGTACACCGGTCTTTAATTAAGTCGATAACTGTATTTAAAAAGGTATCGTCGCTAACTTCTATACCGGCTTTTTCCAGTTCAGCTTTAACGCCAGGTGCCAGGCGCTCGGCACTTTGCGATTTAATCCACTCATGGTTATACCATTTTGCTTTTTCGAAATCGAATTTAGCACCAGCTTTACTGATTCTTTCTATAGCAAATTTTTCTTCAAGTTCTTTTAACGAAAATAATTCCTGATCGGTACCATCATTCCAACCTAAAAGGGCCAGCATATTAATAAAGGCTTCGGGCATAAAACCCATTTCTTTAAAGCCTTTGGTTACATCGCCAGTTTTAGGATCAGCCCAGTTCATGGCATAAACCGGAAAACCTAAACGATCGCCATCGCGTTTGCTTAATTTTCCATGTCCATCTGGTTTTAAGATCAAAGGCAAATGCGCCCATGCAGGCATATCAGCTTCCCAGCCTAAATATTTCCAAAGTAAAATATGAACAGGTGCTGATGGCAACCATTCTTCTCCCCTAAAGGCGTGAGTAATTTCCATGGCCTTATCATCAACCACTACGGCTAAATGATAGGTTGGCATACCATCTGCTTTTAATAATACTTTATCATCAACCAACGAAGTTTCGAAACTCACATCGCCACGAATTAAATCGTTAAAATGCACGATTTCATCTGCAGGTACTTTAATGCGGACCACATGCGGGGTTTTAGCGGCTAATAAATCTTCTACCTCACTCACCGTTAGGGTTAAAGAGTTCCGCATTTGCATACGCGTGGCCTGTCCGTACTGAAAATTCGGGATTTCTTTACGTTTGGCATCCAATTCCTCCGGGGTATCGAAAGCATAATAGGCATAACCATCGCTAATGAGTTGCTCGGCAAATTTGCCATAACTTGGCTTACGCTCGCTCTGGCGATAAGGGCCATAAGCACCTGGTTTGTTCGGACTTTCATCGGGTGTAATGCCACACCAATCTAAACAATTCACAATATATTCTTCAGCACCTTCTACAAACCGGTTCTGATCGGTATCCTCTACACGAAGCACGAACGTTCCGTTATTTTTTTTGGCAAACAAATAATTGAACAAAGCAGTGCGCACACCGCCTAAATGCAAACCTCCGGTTGGGCTTGGGGCAAATCTTACTCTAACTTTTTTATCCATAATTGGGTTGTTGAGCGATTGGCGTTAGGCGTTGGGCGATTAAACGCTTACCGCACTGCGCAAAACGCAAGACGTTGCAAAGATATGTTTTTCATTCATTTTATACTGTTTTGATGTATGATGAAGCTATTATGCTTTCTGAATGATTGCCTTAAGGTTTATGAAAAAGCATAATGGTTTTGTGTTTTTTTCGTTTTGTTATTGTAATTTGCCTAGCTAAAGCATGAACCCTTATCAAAAGAAACGCCGCTGGAAGTTTTTTCTTCTCATTTTTGCCATCCTAATTGGCATTGCATCAGTATTTTACACCGATTCTTTTGTAAAAAAAATGGAACGCGAAGAGGCCGACCAGTTTCACCTTTGGGTACGAATTCAGGAAAGGGCCATGTTTCTTTACGATAACGACGATTATCGTGATGTAGTGGAAACAGTTAGAAAAAACACAAAAACTCCGGTGATCATGACCGATTCTGCCGGAATTATTACCTCGTTCAATGGTTTAGACAGTAACAAAACTAACTATCCAATTTCCGATCCTAAGCTTACTTACGATAGTTTGTACTTTGTTCGTCAACTGAAGCAGATGAAAGCACAACATCCGCCCGATCAAATGAATATTTTTGGCCGGAAATTTAAAGCTTATTACCGCGATTCTTTCATTTTAACACAGTTGAGGTATTTCCCTTACATTCAAATGGGGGTAATTTTTCTCTTCCTGTTAACGGCTTATGCTGCATTTAGTTCGGCACGGCGAGATGAACAGGACCATGTTTGGGTAGGTTTGGCCAAAGAAACGGCACATCAATTAGGCACGCCCATATCATCACTTATGGCCTGGACGGAGTTAATGAAATCTAAATTCGATGCAGAGGACGATCCTTTGATTGCGGAAATGGAAAATGATATTAAACGGTTAGAGATTATTACCGACCGTTTCTCGAAAATTGGTTCTAAACCCATACTCGAAGATCATACGGTTTATATTGTGATCAGCGATTTTATCCGGTATTTTAAAGTCCGCACTTCGGATAAGGTTAAATTCAGCATTACCGGTGATGAACAGGTAAGGGCAATGCTTAATGTACCATTGTTTGATTGGGTAATTGAAAACCTGTTAAAAAATGCCGCCAACGCCATCGAAAATGAAGGTTCTATCTCAATCAATATCATCGAAAACCTGGCCAAAGAGCAGGTATTTATTGATGTGAGCGATACCGGAAAAGGCATTCCAAGATCTAAATTTGATGCGGTTTTTCAACCAGGATATACCACCCGTAAACGTGGCTGGGGCCTCGGTTTATCATTAACCAAACGTATTGTGGAAAATTACCATAGCGGCGAAATTTTTGTAAAAGAATCTGAGCTGGGCAAAGGCACCACCTTTAGAATAATATTAAAAAGCAGTTTAAGATATGAACCGACCACAGCCTAACGAGTATCCGATTTGGGGTGAAGCCTACATCAGTAAAGTTGACAGAGAAATTTTTGAAATTTTAAACGATCAGGTACAAAGCTTACCTGCTTTATTTAGGGCAAATGCGGATAAAGCCGATTATGCTTACGCAGAAGGCAAATGGACGCTTAAGGAAATGCTGGGTCATATTATCGATACGGAACGTGTATTTGCTTACCGCATAACCTGTTTTGCCAGAAATGAGCAACAACATCTGCCTGGTTTTGAGGAAGATGAATATGTACGGAACGCCCGCTTTGCCGAACGTGAGCTGGAAGATTTAATAGAAGAATTTATCGCATTGCGTAAAGCCAATTTATTTCTTTTTAAATCTTTAAATGTAGAAGAACTGGAAAGAAAAGGAATTGCTTCGGGCAGGGAAATTAATGTAAAATCTATTCTGTTTATTGTTGGCGGACATATTATCCACCATGTTTCCATTTTAAAAGAACGTTATCATGTGGTTTAAAGATTTTACCGTAGACGATTTAAATAACCGCCCAAAAAACCATTTAGGGGCTTTGCTTGATATCCGGTTTACCGAAATTGGCGAAGATTTTATTACAGGAACCATGCCTGTTGATGAACGCACACACCAACCTGCCGGCATATTACACGGAGGTGCCTCGGTGGTGTTAGCTGAAACATTGGGCAGTATTGCTTCTTATATGTGCATTGATCCGGAAAAATATGTAGCCGTAGGCTTAGAAGTTAATGCGAACCATTTGCGCCCGGTAAAAAGCGGACTGGTAAAGGGCATTTGTAAACCTTTGCATATTGGCGCCAAAACACAGGTATGGGAAATTAAGATTTACGATGAACGCGGAAAAATGAACTGTGTTAGCCGTTTAACCGTAGCGATTATTAATAAGCCGCAATAGAAAAGAAACTTAGCTTCGATGTGGTGTGAGATGTTACCATCTGACACCACAAAAAAAGCCAGGTTTTAACAACGACTGTGTTATTAAACCTGACTTCTCTCTATTCCAATCAAATGGTAACATCCAACGGCACAATTTCTCTAATCTTTAAAACGATTTGTTGTTATCCAGCCATTTCTTTTCTACCAGGTAAGAAACGATAAGCCCTAACCCACCGAAGATACCAATGCAGCCAAAATAGACGGCTACAGCCTGTCCTTCTTCACCATGCGCCATATTACTGCCAAACATAGACCTTACAATAAACAGGGCCACTAACAAGCCTATGCCCAAACCAACCAATAATAAACCGAACTTTAAGCTTAAAAATGGTTTTGGAGTTGCCTTATGAATTCCAGGATCGATTCCCCTTTCGATCATTGCCATTTTCTCCTTATTTGATAAATAGCGTATTCCAAATACCATTGCGAATGCACCTAAAAAAAGTGAGATGGGGACTAATATACCTTCCATGATTATATTTTTTTAATTTGTAAATATTTAATTGTCTCTTGAACCGTGTTCTGTGCATTATGACTACATGCTTTTTAATCAGGTTACACCTGATA
>NZ_JAVTSU010000021.1:0-116936 GCF_032678605.1 Pedobacter miscanthi | reverse complement strand
CAGCAGGAGATGTATTTACCGAAAGTTATGCAAGTGCTGGATTTGCAACTGCAACTGTAGGTACTAACAAACCGGTAAGCGTTGCAGGTATCACCATTACAGGTGGTGCATCTGCTAATTATACTTTGGGCAATACTACCACAGCAACCACGGCAGATATTACAGCCAGGGCAATTGTGGTAACAGCTGTAGTTAAAAATAAAGTTTATGGCAGTGCCGACCCGGCATTTACCTATACTTACACAGGTACACTAATTGGTACTGATGCTTTCACAGGATCATTAACCAGGGTAGCAGGTGAGAATGTAGGCGCTTATGCCATTAATCAGGGAACGCTTGCATTAGGTAGCAACTATAGCTTGACCTACAACAGTGCGAATCTTAATATTACACCAAAAACCTTAACGGTTACCGCAGCTGGTATCAATAAAGCTTACGATGGTACAACAGCTGCAACCGTAAACTTAAGTGATAACCGTGTAACAGGCGATGTATTTACCGAAAGTTATGCGAGCGCAACATTTGCTACAGCAACTGTAGGTACAAACAAACCGGTAAGTGTTACAGGTATCGCCATTACAGGTGGCGCATCTGGTAACTATACCTTAGGCAATACCACAGCAGCAACCACGGCAGATATTACTGCCAGGGCAATTGTGGTAACGGTCGATGCGAAGAGCAAAATTTATGGTAGTGCCGATCCGGCCTTAACTTATACTTACACAGGTACATTAGTGGGTACTGATGCCTTCACGGGATCATTAACCAGGGTAGCTGGTAATAACGTAGGTGCTTATGCCATTAATCAAGGTACATTGGTATTAAGCAATGCGAGCAATTATAGCATTACTTATAACAATGCTAACCTAACTATTACACCAAAAACATTAACGGTTACTGCAGCCGGTATCAATAAAGTTTACGACGGTACAACAGCCGCAACGGTAACTTTAAGTGATGACCGTGTGGCAGGTGATGTATTTACTGAAAGTTATGTAAGTGCAGCATTTGCGACTGCAACAGCAGGTACAAACAAACCGGTTAGTGTAACAGGTATCGCCATTACAGGTGGTGCATCTGCTAATTATACTTTGGGCAATACCACAGCAGCAACCACGGCAGATATTACAGCCAGGGCAATTGTGATAACAGCCGATGCGAAAAGCAAAACCTATGGCGATGCAGATCCAGCGTTTACCTATACTTATGCAGGTACACTTATAGGAACTGATACCTTTACAGGATCGTTAAGCAGGGCACCGGGCGAGAACATTGGTACCTACGCCGTTAACCAGGGTACACTTGCATTAAGTGGTAACTATAGTATAACATTTAACAGTGCAAATTTAATTATCGGTAAGAAAACAGTAACGGTAACTGCAGCTGCGAAGAGCAAAACCTACGGTGATGCCGATCCGGCCTTAACTTATACTTTTGCTCCGGCATTGGTAACTGGTGACAGCTTCAGCGGGAACTTAACCAGAACAACTGGTGAAAATATCGGTACTTATGCCATCAACCAGGGTACATTAGCTTTAAACCCTAACTATACCTTAACTTATGTTGGTGCAGATTTAACCATCGGTAAGAAAACAGTAACGGTTACCGCAGTAGCAAAAAGCAAAACCTTTGGCGATGCTGATCCGGCTTTAACCTATACTTTTGCTCCGGCATTGGTAACAGGTGATACTTTCATTGGAAACCTAACCAGAGTAGTTGGTGAAAACGTAGGTACTTATGCGATTAATCAAGGTACACTAGCACTAAACGCTAATTACACCTTAACGTATGGTGGTGCTAATTTAACCATTGGTGCGAAAACCATTATGGTAACGGCAGCCGCGAAGAACAAAACCTATGGTGATGCCGATCCGGCCTTAACCTATACGTTTGCTCCGGCACTGGTAACTGGTGATAGCTTCAGCGGGAACTTAACCAGAACAACTGGTGAAAATATTGGTACTTATGCCATCAACCAGGGTACATTAGCTTTAAACCCTAACTATACCCTAACGTATGTTGGAGCTGATTTAACCATCGGTAAGAAAACAGTAACGGTAACTGCAGCAGCGAAGAGCAAAACCTATGGTGATGCTGATCCAGCCTTAACCTATACTTTTGCTCCGGCACTGGTAACTGGCGACAGCTTCAGCGGGAACTTAACCAGAACAACTGGTGAAAATATCGGTACTTATGCCATCAACCAGGGTACATTAGCTTTAAATCCTAACTATACCCTAACGTATGTTGGAGCTGATTTAACCATCGGTAAGAAAACAGTAACGGTAACTGCGGCAGCGAAGAGCAAAACCTATGGTGATGCCGATCCGGCCTTAACCTATACTTTTGCTCCGGCACTGGTAACTGGCGACAGCTTCAGCGGGAACTTAACCAGAACAACTGGTGAAAATATCGGTACTTATGCCATTAACCAGGGTACATTAGCTTTAAACCCTAATTATACCTTAACTTATGTTGGTGCTAATTTAACCATAGGTAAGAAAACCGTAACGGTAACTGCAGCAGCGAAGAGCAAAACCTATGGTGATGCCGATCCGGCCTTAACCTATACTTTTGCTCCGGCATTGGCAACAGGTGATAGCTTCAGCGGAAGCCTAACCAGAGCAGCTGGCGAAAATATCGGTACTTATGCCATCAATCAGGGTACCTTAGCCTTAAACGCTAATTACACCTTAACTTATGTTGGTGCTAATCTTACCATTGGTGCGAAAACCATTACGGTAACAGCAGTAGCGAAAAGCAAAACCTATGGTGATGCTGATCCGGCCTTAACCTATACTTTTGCTCCGGCATTGGTAACAGGCGATAGCTTTACAGGATCACTAACCAGAGTAGTTGGTGAAAACGTGGGTACATATGCGGTTAACCAAGGTACACTTGCACTTAACGCTAATTACACTTTAACGTATGTTGGTGCTAATCTTACCATTGGCGCGAAAACCATTACGGTAACAGCAGTGGCGAAAAGCAAAACCTATGGTGATGCTGATCCGGCCTTAACCTATACTTTTGCTCCGGCCTTACAAACAGGTGATAGCTTCAGCGGAAGCTTAACAAGAGCAGCTGGCGAGAATGCAGGAACTTACACCATTAACCAGGGTACTTTAGCTTTAAATGGTAACTATTCGATTACTTATGCAGGCGCCAATTTAACCATCAATAAAGCAGTACTTACCGTTACGGCAAGCAATGCAGTAATGTGTCAGTCTGATGGATTCCCAACATTTGCAGTAACATACAGTGGATTTAAAGTAGGCGATACCGAAAGTTCGTTAACTGCTAAACCTACAGTAAGCACCACCGCAAATAGAAATGTAGCTGGTACTTATGCCCTCGTTTCAGCAAATGGTGTAGCTAACAATTATAGCTTTGTGTATGTAAATGGTACCTTAACCATTAACGCACTTCCAGCTGCAAACATTGTAAGCAATAAAGGTACAGAGATCAGTAAAGGTGAAACGGCAATATTAACGGCAAGTGGCGGCACAAGCTACAGCTGGTCTACTGCTAGCGGAATCATTAGTGGTCAGAACACGGCAATACTTACTGTTCGTCCTGCACAAACCACTACTTATACTGTCCGTGTAACCAATGCAAGTGGATGTAGCAGTGTAGCATCGATCACCATTAAAGTGAACGAGGATTACAAAATTGTAGCCAACAACATCTTAACACCTAACGGTGATGGTGTGAACGATACCTGGATTGTACAGAACATCGATATGTATCCGAGCAATGAGGTAAGGATATTTGACCGCAATGGTAGATTGATGTACAATAAAAAAGGATATGATAATAGCTGGAATGGTACCATCGGCGGGAATGAGCTTGCAGAAGGCACCTACTATTACATCATAACTTATGGACCAGATAAACTGGTTCAAAAAGGATTTATCACGATTATCAGAAACCGTTAAGAAAAATGAAAACGATGAAAACAAAAATATTGATATTGCTTGCTCTTATCGGGGTTTCGAAGGTGAAAGCACAAACCAGTCCATTGTTAAACCAATATTTCAATAATACTTACCTCGCTAACCCGGCAATGGCCGGGGTAGCAGAAGGTGCAGATTTAGACCTTGCTTTTCGCTCGCAGTGGAATGACGTACCTGGTGCGCCGGTGATCCAAAACCTTACTGCTACCTATGGGTGGGAAAGGGTAGGTGTAGGGTTAAACATGAACCTTGATAAGGCAGGTTTGCAAAGGCAAACACGTATCCTTGCAACTTATGCGTACCACCTTCCAATAAGCGAATCGGCCAAATTACACTTCGGTTTGTCTGCTGGGTTTATGAACCAGAGGATAGATATGCAGGATCTTATCGGAAATCCGAACGATGGCCAGATAGGTGCATATAATACTGACCATAAAACCTATTTTGACGGAGACTTTGGAGTGGGGCTAACCACTAAAGGTTTTAATGCCGATGTGGCCATGGTAAACCTGAAAAATTATTTCAAAAGGGATAATTTTAAATTGATCAATACTCCGGTGGTTTATGCATCGGCAGGCTACAAAATTCCGTTAGGAGAGAACATCTTTCAGCCAAAGGTAGCTTACCGCTCTTTTACAGAAATTTCGGATATTGTTGATGTCGGTGGACAGTTTGGTATAGCTAACCAACAGGTATTGTTTACAGCCATGTACCATACCAGTAAAGCGGCAAGTTTTGGCGTAGGTTTGCATTACAAAAAGAAATACCGCATTAACACTTCCTATACCACGCAAACCGGTGCATTAAGCGGCTATACCGCCGGAAGTTTTGAAATCAATCTAGGGATCAACTGGTAACAAACGCAGTGCGTTAAACCAAAGTATGGCTTGACGCCAAAAAGTTGGACAGATTTAAAATAAAGTTTTTTGTACGAGAGCTCGGTATCCACCGGGCTCTTTCCATTTAACCTGTTTTTTATTCTTTTATTGTTGACATAAAGATGGATACTTATAACAAAGGTTTTTGGACTATTTATTTATTAATTTATGTCTTTATTTAAGCTGTTTTTACGCTTTCAAGAAATTGCGCGAAATTATTTTGGCTCATTTTCAATACTTTGAGAGATTGTATTTGCAGTTATGGTATAGGTTTTTACTTTTGCGTCCATGGTCGTTACGGTATTGGCTATCCTGGAGACTGATTTTGTTCCAGATAAAGCACTTTCGAAATTGATGAATGGACGTTTGCAACAGGCGGCTAATGAGCTGCGTGATCAACATCTTGCTTTTCTTGCTGATGTTGGTGAGCGTAACGATGATATGATTATTTACATCAGTTATAATCCAAAATACAAAATCCGTTTCCGTGTAGTAAACGATGTACCTGCCAAAATCGAAGCAAAGGTAATCGATATCTGCGGAATGCTGGGTTACCTGCACTGGCAAACCGGTGTGCTCAATGTGGTTCGCAACCTGGGTATTGCCGGGGAAGGAGCTGAGTAGTTTATTGGTTCATTTGGTTAACTGGGGATTTGGTTAATTGTTTAAATCGGTTAACCGGCTCCAAACTTACCTCGTTAACCGGCTCCAAACTCCAAACCCTCAACTCCAAACTTATCCTGCTTCATTTAACTTTGAATTCCCTACTAAGGACTTTGGACTAAAGACTGTGGACTAAAGACTAAATTTGTTAACTTCGTATTTGGCATAGCTAGGTTTTAATAACTGTATTTTGCCATTTATACCACTATGCACCTTGATCAAGAAATTCTGGCTGGGCTTATCGAAGGCTCTCCTTATCCTATATACCTCGTTTTGGGCGATGAGCTCCGGCTTGTATTGGCAAATGCTGCAACCCTAAAAGCATGGGGGAAAGATGTATCCATCATCGGTAAACGGCTTATAGAAATTCTTCCCGAGTTTGCAGAGCATCATTTTGGGGCTTTAATGCGCCAGGTTTTAAATACGGGTGAAGCCTACCATGCCGTTAATGAGCAGATAAAAATCGTTCTCGACGGTGTGCTCAAAACGTTTCATTATAATTTTTCTTATCTGCCGGTTAAAGATATTGAAGCTAAGGTTATCGGTGTAGTTTGCCATGCAACAGATGTAACCCAATTGCTGGAATCGGCTGATGACATCAGTCGGTTGGGGTTGGAGGCTGTAGAAAATAATGAACGATTGGAAACAATTAATGAAGCCCTTGCAGCAACCAATGAAGAACTCGCTACCACCAATGAAGAGCTCACCGAATCGGCCAGGTTACTTGAGCTAAGCGAAAACAGGTTTCGTAACCTGATTTTGCAGGCCCCTTTCGCTATTTGTGTAATCAGAGCGAACGATTTGGTGGTGAGTGAAGTAAACGACCGGTACCTCGAGCTGGTAGGGAAACCACGCTCAATTGTAGATGGAAAGCCCATTTGGGATGCCGTTGCCGAAGCTGCCGAAGTTTATGCGCCAATAATGGAGATGGTTGTTCAATCAGGAGAGACATTTTTTGCCACAGAAGCAGAGGTAGTGCTCATCCGTAATGGAGCGCCAGAACAGGTTTTTATCGATTTTGTTTACGAACCTGTTACCGATCTTTCAGGCAGTGTTTCGGCCATTATGGTGGTGGGTATAGATGTTTCAGATAAGGTTCGTAGCCGGCACGCCATCGAAGAGATGGAAGAACGTATCCGCCTTGCCGTAGAAGCTGCAGAAATAGGCACTTACGACCTCAATTATAAAACAGGTGAATTGCTTGGTTCTGTACGTTTTGACGAAATTTTTGGTCTTGGCAATGGCATAGGCCGTGAAACCATCATTGATCATTACCATCCCGATGATGCACATTTAAGTGTATTGGCACATGAAGAAGCAAAAAAAACTGGGCATATTTTTTATGAAGCCCGATACCTGCGTGAAGGTTTTCCGATGAAATGGTTAAGGTTTCAGGCAAAAGTTTATTTTGATGCCGACGGAAATCGCCTGCGCACCCTGGGTACAGTGATGGATATTACTGCATATAAAGCCTTACAGCAGCAAAAAGATGATTTTATATCCATTGCCAGCCATGAATTAAAAACGCCGTTAACTACGTTAAAAGCCTCGCTCCAGTTACTGGCCAGAATGCGCGAAAATCCAAATACCGTTCTTTTTCCGAAGGTAATTGACCAGGCTTCGCGGAGTATGGATAAAATTACCGAGTTGGTTGATGACTTGCTCAACGTTTCTAAAATTAACCAGGGGCATGTTGGACTTAAAAAAGACTGGTTTAACCTGGGCGATATGCTTGATAAGTGTTGTATCCATGTGAGGGAATCGGGTAGCTACGAATTGGTTTTAGAAGGAGATAAAAGCCTGATGGTTTTTGCCGACGAACACCGCATTGACCAGGTGGTGGTTAATCTGGTGAATAATGCCGTAAAATATGCACCAGATTCTAAGCAAATTTTCCTTAAAACAGAGGCTTTTGAAGATAAAGTAAAGGTATCAGTACGCGATAATGGCCCTGGAATTCCGACTAATAAACTTCCCCACCTTTTCGATCGTTATTTTAGGGCTGATGAATTGGGTACACAGGTTTCTGGTTTGGGCCTTGGGCTTTTTATCTGTGCCGACATCATCAAACGTCATGGGGGCGAAATTGGCGTAGAAAGTGAATTAGGCCAGGGCAGTAAATTTTTCTTTACCTTACCACTTAATGAGCTTGAAATAGAAATATAATCTTCCTTTACTGCTATTAAATCGCTTTTTTTACCATGTCGATCAGATGATCAATATCGAAGGGTTTGGCAATAAAACCATCCGCCTTACACTGGCTTTTCATTGTAAGCAGGTCGGCATGTGCACTCATCATCAATACAGGTACATTACTGGTGGCTTCTTCTGATTTCAGCATTTCGCAAACATTGAGCCCGTTTCCGTCAGGTAGCATTACATCCAGCAGAAAAAGATCTGGAACAGCATTACCCTTTCTGCTCATAAACTCATTTACGTTTGCAAAACCTGTTACTTCATAATCTTCCTGTGAAAAAATAAGTTCAACAATTTCCCTGATTCCCTGATCATCTTCGAGAATGCTGATTTTTTTGCCCATATAGTTAGTTCGTGTATTGGATAGACAATCCGCAATAAAGATAATTTGTTTTTCGAAATTCTATAAGCTATTTAACACTTTTGTTTGGGTTGACTTTTAATTTGGTCATTGTTAAATGGCTAAATTGTTAATTGCAAACCGCAATTGAAAATTGATTATTGGTTCATTCGTACTAAAACCGGCTAAAAATAAAACCGTCATCTCGACTGGAACGTAGTGGAATGGAGAACTCTACCTGGAGATAGATTTAGCTTCGCTGAGTAATCGATGGTTCTCGGCTACGGGCTAAATCACGGTACTTCAAATAACTTTACCTCAATCTCATATCTTTGCTCCATGAAAGCCTGCATAGCCATAAAAAATACCTTTGCCTTACTCTTCCTAATCCTTATTCCTTTTTTAAGCCATTCAAGTGCTTACTGGATGGAAGTTAAGGGTTCTGGTAAAGCTGGCGAAAAAGTTACCCTGCAGTTAATCTATGGTAACATTGATGATTTTGGAATCCGGCACAGGCAAACGGGTAAAGCGCTTCAGCTTGCAGGGGAGTTCAGTTTTAGCCTTATCGGGCCTGATGGAAAAAAGACAGCACTCCAGCTCAGTCAGCAATCCGATTGTTGGGAAACTACATTCATTCCAAAAGAAACAGGAACGTACCGCATATTGGGGATCAACAATACCCATCCTGTTGTAGACCGGGCAGCAATTGGTGGCGAAAATGTATTGCCTGTTGATTATCTCTGTAGCCAATATGTTGTAGGCAAACCTTCAGGAAACTCAAACCCTATGCAGTTTCTCGATATTCTGGTTTCGAAAATAGATAAGGCAATTAAAGTAGAAGCATTTCAGCGCAATAAACCCGCAAAAGCTAAAACTAAACTCCGGGTTTTTAATCCCGAAAACTGGGAAAAAGAGTTGGCATTGGATGAAAAAGGTACAGCCGTTTTCTCACCCACCATGAAAGGGATGTACATCATCAGGTTGGATTGGGTCGATCCAAAAGTTGGCACTTATAAAGGAATAAGTTATACCAGCATTCGTTACCGCTGTAATTATTGCCTTTTTATAGAATAAAATCAAAGTAAATGTTTAATACAAATTAATTATTTAGACTAATTATAAATAATGTTTTTATATTTGCGCGAATATTCAGACATCCTTATCATTATCATTTGATGAAATTTTTTTACTTAATGTTATTAGCCTGCCTTTTGTTTGCAGGCAATGCTGTTTTTGCGCAGTCGCCCGGGAAAATATCCGGTAAGGTGAGCCTGGTAGATGGCAAACCTTATGCTTCTGCATCCGTTTCTCTTTTGGAAATTAATAAAACCACCCTTACCGATGAGCAGGGGAACTATCTTTTCTCTAATCTTGCTGCCGGAAGTTATACCGTTAGGATCCAGGTATTAGGTTCTCCTCAAAAAGATTTAAAGGTAACCGTTGTTGCAGGCGAAACCGCTACTGCAGATTACCGCCTGGAAAAAGAGAATGTACAGGCTTTACAAGAGGTCACCGTAGCTGGCGCAACCAATAAATTTACACAGAAAGAAAGTGTGTATATTGCCAGGTTACCACTTAAAAACCTCGAAAACCCACAGGTATATAATTCCGTTCCAAAAGCTTTATTTCAGGAGCAAATGGCGGTTGATTTAGCAAGTATTGCCAAAAATGTACCGGGAGCAGGTATTCCGATGATTGCCAACCAGGGCCGTGTAACTTTCCGTTCGCGTGGTTTCGATACTGAACCAAATGCACGTAATGGTGTGGCCGGAGCAGCTTTTTCCTTTATCGATCCGGCCAATTTAGAGCGTATTGAAGCCATTAAAGGCCCATCGGCTACACTTTTTGGTAACAGCATTTCGAGCGGTTATGGTGGTTTATATAACCGGGTAACCAAAAAACCTTACAACGGTTTTGGAGGCGAAGTGGGTTATACCACCGGAAGCTGGAATTTTAACAGGTTAACCGTTGATGTAAATACCCCAATTAACGCCGATAGAACGGCATTGTTTCGTTTAAATGGTGCAACTACCTGGGAGCACAGTTTTCAGGAGCAGGGATTTACCAATAGTGTAAGTGTTGCGCCCAGTTTCTCGTACCAGATTACTGATCGTTTGTCTTTATTATTGGATATAGAATTTGGTCAGGCTACCGGTACCTCAGTAGTGCGTTATAACCCTTATACAGCAGTGCCTGCTGGTGTTGCCGAAATTACAAGATCGATTGCTGATGGTGGTTTTCCATACAATAAAACCTTTTTAAGTAACGATTTGCCGTATAAAACACAGATGATGAACATTTTCGGTCAGATTAATTATAAAATCTCCGAAGAGTGGACTTCTCAAACCATTATTTCAAGGGCCCGTTCATCCATCAGTGGAAACATAACTGCTCTAAACTCAAGATCCGAAACCACCATCCGTCCACAAATTATTAATGGTTATACCCAGTTTATTGCAACAGATATTCAACAGAACTTTGTCGGTGATTTTAAAATAGCAGGTCACCGTAACCGGATGGTTGTTGGGGTAGATTATTACAACAATTTTAACGATTTCGACCGCGTAACAGTAAACTGGCCAACTGATGTTGATTTTATCAATACACCCACTTCTTACCGCATTAGTCAGTTTAAAGTCGATTCATTAACCTCCAGGGGAACATTAAGAAAAGAGTATAATGGTGATAATACTTATTCGGCCTATGTTTCTGATGTGTTTAGCATTACCGATAGGTTAAATGCCATGTTGAGTTTAAGGGTAAACCGTTTTCAAAACAAAGGTGTTTATAATATTGTAACCGGCCAACTTTCTGGTGGTATTGCTACAGCAACTGCAGCTAACAGCCCTTACGGACAAACCAACTTTTCTCCAAAATTGGGATTGGTTTACGAAGTGTATAAAGACCATTTATCGTTATTTGGAAATTACATGAATGGCTTTTTAAATAAAAGCGGACTTAAAAGTGATGGCAGCAGGGTAGAAGCTGAATATGCCGATCAAATGGAGTTTGGTGCAAAAGCCGATCTTTTTGATCATCGGTTGGTAGGTACCATTAGCTATTACGACATTAACGTTAAAAATATTGTACGCCCTGATCCTGTTGACCCGGTTAACTTCTTTATTCAGGATGTTGGACAATTGAGCAGGGGAGTGGAAGTTGAGTTAACGGCAAATCCTTTTGATGGATTAAATATTGTGGCAGGTTATGCCTATAACAATAGTAAGGTTACCAGAGCAGCCGATCCGCGGAACAATGGCTTACGTCCAGGCGTAACCGGCCCGCCTAATACCTATAACTTTTGGGTAAGTTACCGTATTCCGATGGGTAAATTTAAAGGAGTTGGTGCTGGTGTAGGTGGAAATATTGGTGATCAGTCTTATTATCTCAATACTTATCCAACCCTTACAGGTGGTTTATCAAGATTTATTATTCCATCGTATAAAATCTTTGATGCCAGTATTTTTTACGATCATGCTAAATTCCGTATCGGATTTAAAGTGGATAACTTAACCAGCGAAAAAGCCTGGTCGGTACGCCTTACACCACAGGCTCCGGCAAGATTTACCGGAAACTTTATATTGAAGTTTTAAGCAGAACATTATAAAAAAGGCTGATTAGTCGTGGTGTAAAATGTTACCATCTTACACTAATTAGATCTTTTTAGATACACGCTAAGTCAGGTGGTAACACCTGACTTCACTATTCAAAGATTTTAGAATGACAGCAATGGGGAGTTTTCTATAGGATTTTGTCATTCTGAGGGATAATTTATTTTATAAAAATAGATAAATGACAAAAGGTTTTAATGCGGTTTATTGGCCGGGCGGAATCGTCAATTGCGAGAAAGGCTTTTTCGGCCGGCGAAGTAATCTTAGTCGTGGTGTAAGATGTTACCATCTTACACTAATTAGATCTTTTTAGATACACGCTAAGTCAGGTGGTAACACCTGACTTCACTATAATTTATTGTATAAAAATTAATATTTGTGACGTTATCCATCCGCGCAGTCTTTCCTCAGCTACCGATAGTCGTGGTGTAAGATGTTACCATCTTACACTTAATCAGATGCTTTCACTAATAGAGATTCTTCACTGCGTTCATAATGACAGAAAAACTTTACTAACTAAGCTACAAGTGCTTTTTTCTTTTTCTTTCCTCTCCCTAAATAAATCAATAAACCCGTAATGGGTAGCGAAGCCGTTAATAAGGCCACAATAAACATCAACAGTTTAGTTGGCCAGCCAAAAATACTTCCCGTATGGATCGGTTTATTCAGTTTACGGAGCTGATTGCCCAAACTTAAACCGGCGAAAGGTCGTTTTTCGATTAATTCGCCATTGCGGTTGTTAAAATAAACCTGATCGACTGTAATTACTCTTGCTTCGCCGTTTTCTTTTGATACCAATATGGGTTTATCTTTTTTATCCGGGAAATTGATTGTTAAATCGCCCTGGTGTGCATAAATGGTATTGGTAGCCGATACAATTTTCTCGTAAAGTCCTGCTTCCTTTTTTCCTTTTACTTCTGGCTGTTTTACTACTTCCGGTTTTGATATTTTTCCGTCTGTGAGTTTAAACATCATATTTTCTACCCAATCGTAACTCCAGATTAATCCTGTTAAGGTGATGATGAAAAGAAAAATCATGACATAAAAACCACCTACAGCGTGTAAATCCCAGTTTGTTCTTTTAAAAGATGCATTTTGCTTTACCACTAAACGCTGTTTTAACACTTTTCTGTTTTTTGGCCACCAGAGGTAAAGCCCGCTAATCGTCATGAAAAATGTAATGGCACAGGAGATGCCTGTTATGGTTTTGCCAACCGCCCCCACAAGTAAAAAACGGTGTAAATTAAGCACAACGGTGAAAAAACGTTTATTTTCTTTGCCTTTAGATAGAGTTTCGCCAGAATAGGGGTTTAGATATATATAATCATAACCTGCCTTTTTTGTGCCAAAAGTTGCTTTTACACTTCTGTTTGGTTCAGCAGAAAGCATCATCCTGAAAATTTTCTTTTCTGGATAAGCAGCCTTCGCAATTGTTGTTAACGAATCGATAGATAAGCGTTCGGGTTTTGGTATTACCTGCTGTTCTTTCGAAAACAGGGTGGGGGTAAGTTCATCTTCAAAAGAAAGGATACAGCCCGTTAAGGCAACCACAATCAACACGCTTCCTGCCAGGAGACCGAGCCAAAGGTGCAGAAATGAAACTGTTTTACTAAGGAGAGATTTTGACGCGTTTTTTTTAGCTGTAGTTTTGTTGTTTGTGCCTAAGCTCATGAAATGTTTGTTGGCTATCCTGATGGAATAGAATTATAACCACAAAAGTAAGTTAATTTAGAATAAATTAAAATAAGAATTTGTGCCGGATAGCCTGTGATATAATATTATTACATACTGCTAAGCTAACCGTATAAAAATTATATTACTAAGTGTATTTCAGACACAAAACTTAGTATATTTAACTGAAACAAATGATAGTATGGATACGAATATTGTTACTTTAAGCCTCATCAATTATATTGGTGATTACGATTATTATGATGCGCTGACTGATATCGACAGCGAAAAACATCCAAAATCTTTTACTAAATTAAGCGAAATCAGGGAAAGAAATAAACGCCACATCACCGAACTTTTTCCAAATGTAAAATTCCGCGACAGTAAAAACCAGCTGCTTGCCGTGGGCCGGTTTAAAGAGGAGGTAAAGGCTAAGGTAGAAAAGCTATCCAAGAAAGAAATAGAAGATTATCTTGATACTTTTAAAAAGGATGCAAAGAAGATTGAAAGACTTTATAGGAAAGTGAGGAGGTAGTTAGTTCATTGGTTCATTTGTCATTGGTTCATTGAGCACTACCAACTGAAAACTGGTTTATCCGGTTAATTGTTTAAATCGGTTAATTATATGCAAGCGCCAGATTGGTGATTGAAATCCCTTTCCATCACCCATCTTACATTTTCCATCCTTAAATATCCTTCTACTCCGGATTAAATAATCTACTCGTGTAAAACCAAAATGGCCTTCACCGTTTTGTTCATTACCTGATTAACCGTGCTGCTGGTAAATAAACGGTAAATGATATTATGGTGGTGTTTAACCAGGCATAAAATATCAGTATGATTGCTTTTGATAAAATCCATAATGCCGTTTGGGGCACTACTGTCCATAATGTAATTGAATTCTATTTCGGTATCCGGTAAAAGATCCCTGATTCTTTTTTCGCCGGTTTGGATGTGCACCTCATCCGATTTTTCGGCTACATAAAGCACCTGCATTTTTCTTGTTCCCGAAGCTTTTAAAAGTTCACTAAGAGCTGTAACATCTTTTGGCGAAAGTACAGTTTCATAGTCAGTGGCTAGTGTGATAATGGGGAAATTGGTAAAACTACTTTCTAAGGGTACAATCAATGTCGGAATCCTCATTTTGGTAACCGCCATACTGGCGTTGCTGCCCACAATACCACTGATTCCTGTGGCACCGGTAATGCCCATTACCAACAGTTCTACCGGGTTATTTTCGGTGTGTTTGGTAATTACCGTTTTTAAAAAGCCCACACCGCAAATGGTTTCAAGCTTAACATCGCTATGATTTTCCCTTTCGCGGATATTTTCGGCCCATTCTTTTAAAGCAGCTCTTTTATTTCCGTAGTACGATTCGATAAAAATGGCATTGTAGGTACTGTTGTTAATCCCTTCAGTAGGGTGGATGGCATGGATGGCAACAACTTCCATTTTCAGCGTTTTTGCCATAGCCAAAGCATAAGAAAGGGCATTTCCGGCGCTTTTTGAAAAATCCGTTGCTACAAGTATCTGTTTCATTTTTTGAAGATAATTTATTTTGAAACTGTTAAATAAACAGGTGAAAAAGCATAAACAATAAAATAGCCAATACAATTGACACCGGCAAGGTAAGTACCCAGGCCAGACCGATATTTTTAAGGGTATTGCTGTTTAGGTTTTTTCTTCCACCTGAGGCTACCATTGCACCGGCTATTCCACTCGATAATACGTGTGTGGTACTTACCGGAAGGCCAAAAGCCGTGCTTAAGCCAATGGTAGAGGCTGCAACAATTTCGGAAGTGGCACCTTGCGCGTAATTTAAATGCTCATTACCTATTTTTTCGCCAATGGTAACTGCTATGCGTTTCCAACCGATCATCGTACCCAAGCCAAGCGAAATGGAAATTAAAAGGATTACCCAAAGCGGTGCAAATTCTACCAGTTTCGACAGCTCGGAAGCATTATCTTGAAGGAGCTGATCATCTGCAGCATTAAGCACCAATGTTTTATCTTCCCTTATGGTTTTTACCGAAGCAACTACTTCTTCAATCTGCTTACGGAAAAGATAAGTATTTTTTTTGTCGGTTTCGTTTTTAAGCGATAAATGAAACTTCGCTTTATCTATTTTGCCTACCAGCGTGGTAATGTCTAATTTTTTACCGTGGTTTAACCCTGCTGTTTTTTGGAGTACCTGTTCGGTTTGGTTAAGCTGAAACAGCACTTTATCATTTGGGATGTGATGGTTAACTGCAAATTTTGCCGGCAGGAAAGCAATTAAGATTAACATTAACAGGCCCACGCCTTTTTGTCCATCATTACTGCCATGGAAAAAACTGACCAAAGTGCAGGTGGTAATCAACAAAGCCCTGATCAATAGCGGCGGACGGTCGTTTTCGCCGGTTGGAATATGAAAAAGTGCATGGTATTTAATTACATGCTTTAAAAAATACATCAGCAGTATGGCTATTCCAAAACCGATAATCGGCGATAGGATTAACGATAAACCGATTTCTTCGGCCTTGCCCCAGTTTACGCCTTTGCCGCCATAATACCAGGTAAAAGCTAAACCAGCTCCAATCATTGCACCAATCATGGTGTGTGAGCTCGAGCAGGGGATACCCAGGTACCAGGTGCCGAGGTTCCAGGCAATGGAAGCCAGTAAAACCGCTAAAACCATTGCAGCACCTACGCCAACCGGAAGGTTCATTAAGGCATCTAACGGAACGAGTTTTAAAATACCCATGGCAACAGCAATTCCTCCGGTAAAAACACCCATAAAATTCCAGAAACCCGACCATGGAATGGCTATAACGGGTTTTAATGCTTTGGTATAAATTACAGTAGCTACTGCATTGGCCGTATCGTGAAAACCATTTACAAACTCAAACCCAATTACGGCAAGCAGGCAGACAATGAAAACAATAGAGAGGGGTGTACTTAAATCGGTGTTTCCTAAAAAGGGTATAATGGTACAAAAGGACGACATAAAATCAGTTTGGGATATCAATTGCAGATGATTTATCCGCAAGTCAAATAAATGAATAAGTAACTGATTTAAATCGTTTTGAATGTTAAATGATTGTTATCAATACGTTAAAGTAAGAGGCTGTTTTTTAACTTAATGAAGATAAATAGCCAACATCATCCATTCTGGTTACAAATGAAGGCGATGGTCTTTCTGCCCATAACCTTAAAAAGGGAAAACCCGGGCCAAACGCTGGTTTTTCCCCTTTATGGTGATTTAGTTAATAATTTTAATTGAAATATTCAGAAAGATCGGTGATGGCACCCGAAAAATAGGTAGATCTTGTTGCTGCAGCTAAATTTTTTGTATCTTTTATAATAAATAACTTCGATGTATTTGCTTCAAAACTGATTGAACCGTACCTGCCTTCGTTTTGCTTAAAAGGAAATGCTGCGTTTACAAATGGTGCAGCTGTGGTAGAGTAAGGAACATTGTTTGTCCCTGCTTCAAATATATCAAAACTATAGATGTAATCCGGTCCTGGCAGGGCTGGAAGTTCTATCGAATTAAACGAGCCATCTTTCTTAAGGGTAAGCCTAAGTTCGGGTGTAACTTTGGTTCCTGCTGTTGTAATGGTGGCAGATTTAGGTTTTGTATAAAAAACAATATCTACATCAACATTTTTAAATTGTGGGGTCAATATGGATTCAAACTTTGCACTGATCATCATATTGGCCGGATTTGCCGGAGGAGTGAGTTTAACGTTATCTGCGATTTTGGTTCCATCGAAAAAAAAATCAATATTCTGCCTTGCTATTTCAGATTCGATTGTTTTGCTAAACAGAATTTCGGTTGTTCCTTTTTTGCGGATGGTAATTTCCCTCGTGGTGCCTTTATCAATAAGGATAAAAAAAGTATTATTGATGATGCTGGTGCCCGAAGACAATAACTTTCCATCTAATAAAAATTCGACTTCACCAGATAAGGCAAAACCTTTAATAATCAATGAAATGGCACTGTTATATATTTTGGTTCCATCATAAAATAAACTGATGTTCTGGTCAAATGGTACTGCAGTAATGGTTTTGGTGAGTAATATTTCTGAGGTGCCTTTTTTTCTCACCTTTAAAATTGCATTCTCGCCTTTTACAGAGAGGAGGGTTTTTACACTAATGCCACCAACAGGAGGGCTAGCTATAATACTGTCTTTATACAGGTATTCTAATGCTACATCAGACGCCCCGGTAATATTTAACTGGATAATTTTAGCAGGTTCTGGTTGAAGAAGTTCTGCTTTGCGGCAAGATAAACCTAAAATTATAATGGCCGAAAAAAAGAAAAAGGTAAAGGTTTTTAGTTTCATAAAAAGGGTAATTATTATTTAAAACAGAACAATCCTGTTTTTATAATCAAGAAACCATACCCAAAAGGGTACGGTCTCATTTGATAAGAGAGAAAAATTAAAATACAAGTTTTGACCATGTAGCAGCCCAGCCTGGAAGCGTAACTGTAGATGGAGAACCTGGTGTGTTGTACCATGGCTGGCTCACACCAAAAGAACTTGCAGTGATAGCGTTAACGACCAAATTGTTGCCACTACCATCAACATAAGCACCAACTGCTGCTGTGATTGAGTTGGTGAAACCGTGAACAGATGTAGTAGAGATATCTGAAAGGCTTGCATTGGCATCTGCATCAAAAGCGATACCGGTATTGTAACCAGAAACAATTACATTAGATAAAGAAACTTCCGAACCTCTGCGCTCGCGGATACCATTACGGTAACCTAAACCTGAAATACCTGAAGTATTTTCTGTTCCAAAAATGCTTACATTGATCAATACAGGGTGTGTTTTTGGAATTAAGCTAAATGTTGGATCTTCGCCTGGAGCATTGTTATCCGATTCGATACCGTTTGAATCGCTTACACCACTGCTTGTGCTGCGTGTAGCATTTTTATCTGCAATAGCGATACAGTCGGTAAGTACACCAGTAAAACCATTGTCAAAATCAAACTGATCATCATCAGAAGCCAGGGCAATTAAATTACTTGCGTTAACTGTACCTCCGAAAAATTCGAATCCATCATCTAAACCGTAAGAAACCTGGACGTGATCGATAGTAGTACCACTACCTACACCACCTAAAGTTAAACCGTTAACCTCAACGTTTGGAGCCAATTGGAAACCAGCGTACTCAATACGTACATATTGTAAAGTACCACGGTTATCTTCGTCGTTAGTACCGCCGTAGTGGAATTTACCTTCATCTGCTAAACCTTCGATTAATTTATCGGTAACGTTGATTTTTGCATTACCTAAAATAATTGCACCACCAAAATCACCAGGTTTACCTGTTGTGCTGGCATCACCATCTAAAAGGTAACGGCTTGTAAATACGATCGGATTTTCTGCTGTGCCAACAGCATTGATAGTACCATCTTTTGCGATAACCAATACACCGTTTTGTACACCTTGGGTATTTACTGATGCTTTGATGTAGGTACCTGGCTGGATGGTTAAGGTTGCGCCACTTCTAACCGTTACCACACCGCTTAATTCGTAAACGTTTCCTGCTGTCCAGGTTACAGAGCTGGTAATGTCTCCGCTAACCGCTACAACTGGTAACGATGATTGTGAATAATCTGCTGCTGAAGTGCTGCGGTTACCGAATGCTGGAGAACCACCTTCATTTTTTTTACAAGCTGTAAAAGAAACAGCAACAATTGATAAAAGACCGATTAAGTTTTTGAAATTTTTCATTTTCGTTTTTTGTTTTTCATAGGATCTCATAGGGATGATCCATGTTTTTTAGGTTGATTTTTTCAAGGTTATTTAGATGCCTAGCTAATAATCCATTGTTTTTATGGAAATGAAAGCTTGTTTTTACCTAAATGGGATGATTTTTTATATCTTAGTATTTCTTATTAATTTCACTAAGTAAACCTGTTAGCTACCCTTGGTTTTTAACAGTAGGTTTTTAAAATATTCGGGTTTATCCTGATGCGCCGTTCCACTAGAAATGATCGGTTTAAAACGGAGGGTTCTGATACAACCTTTCGTTTTTTTTATGGCTATACAGGAAACTGCGTTCCTCCTTTCTTTTTAAATGGTGTAACCTTATTGATATTGTTTTTCATGGTCGTTTTAAAAGTTGTAAGTAATAGAGGTACTGTAGGTTCTGCCAAACTTTTGCGAAAACATAATCTGGTCGCCATCATCTAAATTGTTTGAAAAACCTGGCTTCAGGCGAAATCTGGTGCTGTAATCGGAAGTGCCGGCAATATGATCGGGGTTAGCTTCATAACTGGCTGTGTTTTTGAAAATAACAGATGCTTTATTGAGCAGGTTACCTGCATTGACCTTAACTTCGAATTTGTTTTTATAAAATTTATAACTTACCTGTGCATCAATCTGTGCACGTGGGTTTTCATACTCAATGTTGTTAAGCTCCGGACTAACTAATGTAGTTTTACGTCCTGATTTATTGTAGGAGATGTTAAATCCAAAATGTTCATCCAAATATTGCAAACCGGCATTAAGAAGATAAGGTGCCTGTCCGTACATGTTCCTTTTTGCTTTAGAACTTACCATTATATCATTTCCATCTGGTCCTTTGGTTTTGTAGGTGCCAACAACATCTGCTGTTTGCAGGGTAAGGTTTCCGTAAAGGGTAAGGCGCGATAACAGGACATAGTTGGAAATAAAGCCGAGATTTTTTCTCAGTTCGAATTCTAAGCCGTAAACTTTGGCCTCATCAGAATTTTTAATATAATAAAAACCAATACCGTTTGATAAACTGTAAGTAATTTCGACGGGATTGTCGAACTTTTTATAGAATGCGCTTGCCGAAATAATTTCGCCAAGGCCCGGAAACCACTCTGCCTTAAAATCGTAATTTTTAATTTGTGTACTGGCTAAACCTTCATTGCCAAACAATCCATCAAACATAGGGTCGTATCTAAAAAACTTACTGTTATCCATTAACTCTGGTCTGATTACCGCATTTGAAAATGCAGCCCTCAGGTTAA
Source organism: Pedobacter miscanthi (assembly GCF_032678605.1). Taxonomy (GTDB): domain Bacteria; phylum Bacteroidota; class Bacteroidia; order Sphingobacteriales; family Sphingobacteriaceae; genus Pedobacter; species Pedobacter miscanthi_A. The sequence continues at coordinate 96,626 of NZ_JAVTSU010000021.1, read as the reverse complement.
GCTGTTTGGTAGGACTGTAGGTAAGATTAGCCGATGGCAACCATCTCCATTTCTTTTCGGGAGGAAGCGAAAACAGGCTTGTTCCCTTAATATTAAGGTCGTTGCGTTGCTCGGTATATTGATAATATTCGGCCCTAACACCCCAAACCAGCCGCAACTTTTCTGCAAGGCGGTTATCGAGCATCAAATAAGAAGCATGGGTAATACTTTTTCCTTTATAACCATTTAAATAGTAAGGGCTTATAAAGTAATTGTAGCCATTGTTGCCAATTTTTGCCGGATCAATCATCTGACCTATTGGGATATGTCTTAAACTATCCGGAATTGTAGCATTTTGAACCAGCGAAACGATTTCCCAGGTTAACGATCCTTGCTTCTGAATCCCAAAATAACCGGTTTTTAAGGTGTTATTTAAAGGTCCTGTTTTAAAAGGCATGCTCGCATCTCCCCCCCACGAAAAATGGTGTTCATTATTGCTGTAGTTATGGCGTGATGTGGGTTTAATATTTCCCTCCCTTTGCCCACTTGCCTGGTAAAAATACGCGTAATCGTTACCTATCTTTTGTAAGTTCTGGGTAGTAATGCCCATATCCTTCTCTTTACGATCTATTGATGTTTTGGATAGGTTCCATTCTAATTTTACCTTGCCAACCTGATGCTGTCCATTCAGTTTATTTTGTAAAAGATCTGTATAAGTAGGGTCGTCGGTTTCGATAATGGCATTCGGTTTTACTCCGTTGGTATAAAAAGTAAAACCATCATTTGCATCGTAACCAACCGTTTGTAGCAGGTCGTTATTGTAAATGTGCGTGTAGGTGTTGCGAAAACTAAACCTGTTTTTATCGAGTTGTAAGCCTACATTTAACATGGCTGCCAAAGTAGTGTTGAACATATATTTAGCACCCGTATTTGGGGTATTAGCATTCCATTCGCTCCTGGTTTGTTGTTCAATAATATTAATGTTCTGGTTGTTCCGGTAGTTTAATGATGCTGTATAACCCAGTTTTTTGTTATTTGTGGTATCGATACCGATTAACCTGCCCATGGTAAATTGATAGTTTTGTGATGGTGCGGTTTTATACTTATACATCGTAAAATTATCATTCGTAAATTTCTGACTCTGGGTCATTAATTTTTGTGCATACTGTTCGGGTGTAAGGTTATTATTTGGCACCGCAGTGGGTTCGGTATGCTGTAAATCGGTCGGAAATTTTCTCCTTCCATCATCAAAACCGAAATAATCATACTTGCCACGTTTGTGGCTTAAAAAATCTTTACCTGTACTTTGGTCGTTGTATGAAGTACCCGCAGTAAAACTCATGAAATTTTCATTGGGAATATCCTTGGTGTTAATCTGGATCAAACCACCGCCAAAACTGCTGATCATATCTGGCGTAACCGTTTTACTTACCACTACATTATCCACCAAACTTGAAGGAATGAGATCGAAAGAGAAATTTCGGGTTTGCGCTTCGGTGCTAGGTAAGGTTATTCCATCTAATTGAGCAGTATTGTAACGTTCACCAATACCGCGTACAAGAACCAGTTTATTATCTATCGAACTTACACCGCTGATGCGTTTTAAACTTTCACCGATGTTTTTATCAGGTGTCCGGGCAATCTGCTCGGCACTTATTCCATTACTAATCTCCGAAGCATTTTTCTGGCGGGCCAATAAACCCTCAACCGATGCTTTTTTATATGTTGCGGTTACCACTACATCCTGCAGGCCCTGGGCATCAGGTTTTAACGAAACATCCAACAGGGTGGCTTTATCAGCTTTCACCATTACCTCGCTGATCCGTTGGGTTGCAAAAGAAATATAACTAAACTCTACCGTGTAAGTGCCAGGTTCTGCAATGATGCTATAACTTCCATCACTTGCAGTTTGTGTGGCTTTGCCCGTTTCGATAATTTTAATGGAAGCGCCGGGAAGTGTTATTCCTTTTTCATCGAATATTTTACCAGATATCCGTCCAGGTTTTACCGGATCGGGTAATTTGTAGAGCAATATCGTATTGCCATTGGCAAACCTGTAGGTAACCCTTGTTCCGCTCAGTATTTTTTTGAGGATAAGCTCAAGGGACATATTTTTTACCTCGAGGTTTATTTTTCCATTCTGGCTAAAAATTGATTTGTTGTAGTTGATTACAAAGCCTGCTTTTTCTTCCAGTATCGAAAGTGCATCAGGAATACTCTTTTCGGCAATTATTATACTTAAAATACTTTCTTTTGGTGTTTGCATAAAACTTTCGGCCATACTGTGGTTAACCAAAAAGGTACATAACACTAACAGGGCCACTACCGGCCGGTAATTCAAATTGATAATATATTCTTTTATGTAGGCATAAAATCCTATTTTCATAGGTTCAAGATGTTTTTTAATTCTCACGGGTTAAAAACTTTTGTTTTAGGAGCTGGATTGTTCGAGCAATCTGGCTCCTTGTTCATGTTAAGAGGTTTAATTTGTTTTTCATAGGTATAAATCCGGTTTTGCGCATTTTAATAGCGCGTTAAGGTATAGCTAAGCTATCATTGGCAGCCCTCCCCCCATACGGTAATTGTTTTATTTACGGTATCTATTTTGTATTTCATCTGTTTACCGCTCATCACGCGGATTTCTTCCATTACATCCTCAATGCTTTTGTTTGTAAACGTGGCGTTAAACCTGCATTTGTTTAATTTATTGCTGTTGAGTTCAAAATGAATATTATAATATCTTCCTAATGATTTGAGCATATTGGGCAGACTTACATCCTTAAATGCGAAACTATTTTTAATCCATCCGTTTACTTCGGTTATACGCTCGGTGCTTACACTCATGTTGCGGGCTTTTAAATGATATAACAGTTTCATCCCCGGGGTAAGGAGCGATAGCTGTTTTAACTTACCTTCACTGCGCTCCGAAACCCTTACCTTTCCGGTGCGCACGGCCACACTGAAGGTACCATCTTTAGGGTAGGCATAAATGTTAAATGAAGTACCCAAAACCCTGGTCTGCATTTTTCCGCTATGTACAATAAACGGACTGGTGGTGTCGTGTTTTACTTCAAAAAAAGCTTCGCCTTCCAGCTCGATGTTTCTTAAGTTGCCTTTAACAAAATGTGATGGCCAGGTAAGTTTACTCCCGGCACCCAGGTATACAATAGAACTATCAGGCAACATCAGTTTTACTTTTTCCCCTTTTAGGGTTGTTTTACTTAAAAGCGCTATGGCCATTTCTACAGGCTGTTGCATTTTTTTATAGGCATACCAACCTATCGCCGCAGAAATAACCACCACAATGGCCGCCGCATATTTTAGTATAGGATATGATCTGCTTTTAGGCTGTTGGTATTCAATTTTATTCCAGATTTCATTTAGGCCTTTGTTTGCTTCAGCGGAATAATCAGGTTGACTGTTCTGTTTTTTCCATGCTTTTTCCATTACCGCATGGAATTCGCTGTCACCATTCGCTGGATCGGCGAGGTAGTCCATTAGGAATTTTTCCTGCTCCAAGTTTGTTTTGCCTTCCAGGTAACTTTCAAATAATATTTTAATATGGTCTTGTTTCACTTTTTTTTGCTTGTTCTAACGCCTTTATGCTGCGCGTTACTGTATATATGCTTGAAACTTTGGATACAGCTATAAGGGGAGAAGATTTTTTTTAAAAAATTAAAATTTAACCACAGCTTATGGGAAATTTAATGCGGATTTTCATTCTGAGGGATAATTTTATTTTATAAAAGTCAATATAATTGACAGAGATATTTTTTAGATACAGGATAAGCTGCGAAAGACCGTCATTGCCAGCCCGACTGGCAATCGTAATGCCTTGGTAGGTTGCATTAAGATTCCTACCTGCGCGGGAATGACGGACGATTTTTAAATCTGTCAATGATAGCGCTTAGAATTTTTCAAATACATTGGAGGTTTAATGATAGTGCGTAGAATCGTCATTGCCAGCCCGACTGGCAATCGTAATGCCTTGGTAGGTTGCAGGTTGCATTAAGATTCCCGCCTGCGCGGGAATGACGGACGATTTTTAAATCTGTCAATGATAGCGCTTAGAATTTTTCAAATACATTGGAGATTTAATGACAGTGCGTAGAATCGTCATTGCCAGCCCGACTGGCAATCGTAATGCCTTGGTAGGGGTTGCAGGTTGCATTAAGATTCCTGCCTGCGCGGGAATGACGGACGATTTTTTAGAATCCGTTATTGATAGCGCTTAGAATTTTTCAAATACATTGGAGGTTTAATGACAGTGCGTAGAATCGTCATTGCCAGCCCGACTGGCAATCGTAATGCCTTGGTAGGGGTTGCTGGTTGCATTAAGATTCCTGCCTGCGCGGGAATGACGACCATTTTTAGAATTCGTTATTGATAGCGTAGTCGAAGGATCTTTGGCGATGGAAAATGTAAGATGGATGACGGAAATTAATAACCAATGATGAATAACGGGCGGGTAAAAACTTAATTTTCTCAACTGCTTAATGATGAAAAAATGGTAAATGTAAGATGGGTAATGGAAATGAATAACCTGTGGTTAATGCCCACTGAACCAATGACTAATTGAATAATTGAACTACTACCAATGATATAATCGTTTCAGGAGAATAAGTTTTGAAATATTTCCGCATAATGCCCAGCGATTTTTTAAGGTGGTTGTTCACGGTGTTTTTAGAAATCCCCATCAGTTGTGATATTTCTTCGTGCGTGTGGTGATCGTTGCGGCTCATCAGGTATATCTTTTTTACCTGGGGCGAAAGGCTTTCAATCGCCTGAAGGGCCAGTTTTTTAGATTCCTTTGCATCAAGTTCATCTTCTATGGCATTAAAAGATTGCTCTTGTGCTACATTTTCGCTGTTATAAGCCTTTTCTCTTGCTTTTTTACGAAGCGTACCCAGAAAATTATTGCGGATAAGGGTATAAAGAAAGGCATCGAAATTTTTGTCAGGATCTATTTTGGCCCTGTTTTCCCAAAGCTTTACAAAGGTGTCTTGCGTAAGTTCTTCCGCTTCTTCGCGACAACGCGTAAAGTGGTAGGCATAACCAAATATTTTTTGACGGTACTTGTGGTAAATTTCATTAAAAGCAGCAGAATCGCCAGTTTTCACTGCATTCAGGAGTTTTACATTTTTAAAATCATCCAACTTTTCCATGAGTAGCGGTTAATGAAGGCAAGTTAGGCCTTACATTTAAAGTTAATGTTAAGCTAATGAGAACCTTTTCTATCAATTTTAGCGATGCGTGATGACCATACTTCGCTGCGCCGATTGCACCCTCGAATCCATTAAGATATTTCCTGATTGGAAACCCCCAGAGCGCTTTGCATTGAGACTAATGCCACTTTTAGCCACTTTACCGGTTATCCTGGCTATTGCTACTTTTACCAGCGGATCTGCCTCATCGCCAAAAGGGAGCAGGGGCAGGGTATTGATTTCATTTTCAGTCACATCAGGGGCAATACCTGCACTATAATTTCCGGCTCCTTGTGCATTAAACAGTTTATATATTATTGGGTGCATTTCCCAATTTACCTGTTTCGGATTGCGGGCATCAAAAATCCTGAACGATGCTTCATCTTTTCCCCTGGTTTTTTCACCAATCTGTATCACCTGGATAAAAGGCTTGAGGTTATTGATCATTACTTCTGAAGCAGAGGCGGTAGCAGCGGTGGATAAAATATAGACGCTGCTTAATCCCAGGTTTTGCTGAAGCAGGGTGTTAAAATTGACCGTACGATCGAAAGTAGCAGCTGTACCAATAGATTCTGTTCTGGTGCCCCCATTTTTATTGCCCCTGTAGGTAATAAATGGCTTATCAAAAGAGATATTTGGAGCAATCATGGCACATATTGCTGCAGCTTCTGAAACCTGTCCGCCCGAATTGTAACGCAGATCAAGGATAAGGTTGGATATGCCTTCGTTTTTAAAATTGCTAAAAACAGCTCCGAGCGAGCTGGCCAAGCCCCCATTAAAATCAAGGAAATACAAATAGCCGATTTTTTTTCCATTAATCTCCATCACCTTGCTAATTTCCTTTTGATCGAGGATAACCCCTTTGGCCAGTTCTATTGTTCGCGTATCCGTCCATGTATTATTGTTTAGTTCTGCCATGCCTAAAGAAAATCGGTCGCTGCTTAAAATCTCCTCCTGTAAAGTCTGGGCATTGGCCGATGTTAGCGTTTTGCCATTTATTTTGCTGATGTAATCTCCGCGTTTTAAACCTGCCCTTGATGCAGGAGAATCTTTTAAAACGAGCTTAATAATCCCGATTATTTTTGTACTGTTCTGATCGCTGACCGTTACATAATCAAAGCCGAAATTGCGGTTGTTGGGTATTACGGTCGCGGCATCATTCGGGATATTGATGTACGAAAAACGGTCGGCACCATTGCGCACCGAATTGAAAAAATCTTTTGGCGATAAGCCAATATTCGGATCAGCAGGCAGTTGCTCATTCCAGTAATAATAACGTTTTAAACTATCAAGAATCCAGGTATTGATATTTTCGTTGCTTCCTGCGGGATAATCGGGCTTTTTTTTATCTTTTTTACAGGAAGAAAGTATAATAAGAAGCAAAATAAGATAAGCGCAGCAATAAACGGTTCTTTTTAAGTGAGTTGAGCGTTTTTTCATGACCTTTCTGAATTTAACAGCAAACTTAAAACTACTATTGTTAAGCAATGGTTAATTTTTGGTTAGATTGATTGGCCCAAAGCGAACTGATTCGCACTGTTAATTAATTATTATCACTATAATTAACGTTAACATAACAATAATTAAATCTTTACTTTTTATTATGTTAACTTTGTGGGGTGAATTTCCCGCTCTATATCTATTACGAATTGCTGATCCGTTTATCCGAAATTGAATCCGAAATCGGGCATTATGTATCCTCCACTGCCGATCATGAAATCTGCATTATCCGCACCACAAATGGCACCGTTAAAGTTCCTGTAAACCTGGTAAAACGGCAATTCGAAGACCCTAACCTCATCAGTACCGAAGAACTTAAAGTATTAAGTAAAACTTTCAGGCCAAATTATCTATAGTTTACACCATCATTCTGGAGTTGGGCAACTGGTGCAGATACACAATGTAAGACCGAAAAGCTTTATAGATGGGTATTTGGGCCGGCACTTTTTTGATCTAAAACCGTTTAATTCGCGGTTGCAGGCAATTGACTATAAGATAATAACTGATTCAAAATGAATAGTTATATTTGTGATTGATAGGTTGTAATGTGCCTTGTTAATCAAAATCCAGAAATTATTAATCTCCATCCTATAAATATTTATAATGAATGTGAACCGCACAGAAGCTGAACTTTGGAAGTCTTTTTGTGCGGGAGACGAAAAATCGCTGGTTACTTTATATGAGCATTATTATAGCACTTTTTTTGTTTGGGGCTGTAAATGGCTAAGTGGTGAACCTGATTTTGTAAAAGACCAGCTTCAGGATTTTTTTATTTATATCTGGGAGAAACGGGACAAGCTATCACTTGATGTTAATGTAAAAGCTTATCTGTTAACCTCTTTTCGCAGGCAACTGATTTATCAGTGGAAAAGGTACCAGAAAACCCAACCCACAGAGGAGTTTTATCACTCGCTCAGTTTGCATGATTCAGAATTGTTGGATGCAGACCTGATTACAGCACAATTTTCAAAACTCGAAAAGGCACTTCTGTTGCTGAGTCCCGCGCAAAGGGAAGTTGTAGAACTCCGTTTTCTGGAAAATAAATCGATGCAGGAGATAGCCGACCACAAAAATACTAGCATAAGAACGGTTTACAATCTGCTCCACAGGGGCATTAATAAACTCCGGTCAGAAATAAATGAAAAAAACTTTCTTTGGCTGTGGTAAATTTCAATTGTGTTGTTCTCTGTATTAAAAAGAGCAAACAAATATGGAGTTTAATTCTAGCGATGATTTTATAACAGACGAATCTTTTGTTGATTATTGTCTTAATATAAATGAAGCACATACCGCTTTCTGGAAAGAATATGCCATTAACAATCCAGATAAATTAATTTATATGGAAGAGGCTGCAGATCGGATCGAAAATCTGCAATTGCTGCTGCTGGCTGAGAAATTAAAGCCTCAGGCAGTTGCTTCTCTAAGAAGGAATTTATCTAAAAGTAGCGCAAAAACCTATTTATGGAAGTATATGTTGCCTGCTGCTGCCGCGTTATTGGTTTTAACAGCCGTAACATTTATATTTTATCGCCTGCAGAACAGGACAAATGATTCTGGTCTGGCCAGATTTTCTTCTCACAAATATTTTTATCAGGCAGGTGCATCCCAAAGGAAAGCCATTAACCTGTGGGACGGTAGTTTTGTCATTCTTGAAAAAAATGCCCAATTATATATCGATTCAACTTTTGGACAGGCGGACCGCTCCATGCATTTATCGGGAGTTGCTTATTTTAAAGTAGCTAAAGATAAAACGCATCCGTTTAAGGTTTACACAGGCGATTATGTAACTACTGCCGTTGGTACAGCATTTAGGTTAGAAGCCAATAATTCGCGTAAAAAACTCAAAGTAGAATTAGAAGAAGGTAAGGTTACCATCGCAAAAAGAAAAGGTAAGCTCTGGAATCTGATTGCCACCTTAAACCCTAAAGAAAGTGTAAGTTTTGGCGATCGTCTTAAATTACTTCAAACCGAAAGATTTTCGCTCCGGAATTTTAATAACTGGAAAGCCCAGGAAATTATTTTTAAGGATGCACCGCTTAAAGAAGTGCTTTTGCAGCTTGAAATTTATTATAATGTTGCCATTGATGTAGAAGAGAGCGATGTAGGCAAAGAAACTTTTAATGGAACTTTCAGGCACGATTCTATTAAATCGGTAATGGATATGCTGTGTTTTTCTGTAAACAAACACTACAGATTTACCGACCCGAACCACATTGTTATTTATTAACCAACAAACCAAACAACCAAACATTTCATGAATTTTAAAAAATTAAAATGGGGGGGCTACAGTCTAACTCTATTAAGTAAGTTTCTATTAATCAGTTGTTTATTTATGGTGCTTTACTTAAATGCATCCGCACAGGTAAAAAAACAAATTGCATTTAATCAGGCTCAGGTAGAAGAAACTTTTGCTAAGCTTGAAAAAGAATTTAATGTGCGTTTCTTTTATTCGACTAAAAATATCGACAAAAAGGAAAGGATTAACATGGCTTCTAAAGCACGTTCTTTAACCGAGGTACTGGAATACCTGAGTGAGGCTTATGGTTTTGTTTTTAAAACCAATGGCAATATGATTGCAGTAAGTAAAAAACAGAACGAAAACCTTTCGGGTGCCGCCTCGTCAGGAACGGATGTTGAGGTAAAAGGTAAAGTAGGTTTGATAGACGCAGATCATACCATTTATGTGGCTGGCATTACAGTGCGCGAAGCCGGTTCAAAAAACGCGGCCATAACTGATGATAAGGGAAATTTCAGAATCAGAACCAATTCAACGTCTTCCCACTTATCTATCAGTTATATCGGTTATCAGACTACTGAGGTTGATGTTTTTGCCAATGCACAGCTGGATATCAATTTAAAGGTTGATGCCAATACGCTGAAAGAAGTTACGGTGGTATCAAATGGTTATCAAACGCTGGCAAAGAAAAATACAACGGGTAGTTATGCTACAATTTCGGCAGCAGATATTGAACGTAGGAGTAGTCAAACGCTCGATCGCATATTGGAAGGTTCCGTGCCTGGCCTCTCGGTATATAATGGTTTCAGGGCGGTAGAGGGTGTAAGAAGACAAATTGGATCAGATATCCAGGTAAGGGGCGGAAGTGCGATTCAGAGCGAGCGCAATACCCCTTTAATTATTGTAGATGGTTTTCCGGTTAACCAGTTGCCCGATAACTTTAACGATGTTGAAAAAATCGATGTCCTGAAGGATGCATCTGCTGCCGCAATATGGGGTGCAAGGGCCGCTAACGGGGTAATTGTAATCACAACCAAACGCGGAAAAAAGGGTGCTTTAGCCATTGATTTTTCATCTAATTTATATTTCACTGCAAAAGATGATTTCAGCGTGCTCAGACGTGCCAGCTCAGCTGATATGATTAGCGTAGATAACGAAATTTATGCGAAGGGATTCTTTAATTCATCATTTTTTCAAGGTACACAAGGCGGATTTTCACCATCATTCGATTACATCCTGCAAAAAGAAAAAGGACTGATCTCAGCCGGAGATCTGGCCCGTAAACAAGACTCCCTTTCAGGTCTGTCTAATCTTCGGCAGAACAGAGATCTTTTAGCCCGTACAGGTGTACGCCAGAACTATTACCTGTCGTTAGCAGGTGGAGCAGAGCGGTACCGTTTCAGGTTTTCAGGATCGTACGATAACAATAAATCGAACTTTATCGGAGACGCATCGCGTGCCATACAGGTTAATATGCGTAACGATTATGAAATTGCCCCATGGCTTCATGCTGTTGCAGATTTGAATGCTGTTTTTAACAATCAGGATGTAGGTACCGACTTAAGGTCGCAGATTTACGGCCTGTCACCCTATCAGATGCAGCTCGATGCAAAGGGTAATTACATATACGATTATAGTTCGTTTAACGTAAACACAAATGCCACTTTAATGGCTAAAGGTTATTACGATAATGGTAAAAATTTATTGCAGGATGCAAGCTTGGCAGATAACAACAACAGTGTTTTCGGTTTAAGAACAAAACTTGGCATAGAAGCTACATTGGCCAAAGGCTTAACTTTTAATACTTATTTTCTGTACGATAAAATGAAAACCACCAATAGGCAGCTTGTAAATGAGTATTCGAGTACAGCCCGGGCACTTTTAAACAAATATGCCAGTTTAGATGGAAGTGGAAAAGCTGTTTTTAACCTGCCAAAAGGAGATTATCTGAATTTATCCGAAACAACAAACGATAATACCTCTGTCCGTTCGCAGGTTAATTATACTAACTTATTTGGAGGTAAACACTTTGTTAATTTTGGTGGTGGAGTAGAAGTTAAGCAGTACTTAACCAATGGCTTTACTAACCGTAAATACAATTATGACGACGATTTACAGTCTTGGTCGCCAATTAACCAGATTGTACTTTTAAATGGGGTAATTGGGCAAAGTGGTTCTAATACTACTTATGATGCAACCCAATATGATAAGTTTAGCTATTTAAATACCAGAGAAGTTTCTTTTTATGCAACTGGTACCTATACCTATGATGACAAGTATACTCTACAGGGCAGTTTGCGTTTTGATGAGTCCAATCTTTTTGGTGTGGACCCAAAATCTAGACGTACACCTTTATGGTCAGTCGGTGGAGCCTGGGATGTGAGCAAAGAGAAATTTTTCCATATCGATTTTATCAACCTGGTTAAACTACGGGCAGCTGTTGGATTGACTGGAAACTATGATCCAACAACAACGCCTTTGCTTGTGGCTACGCGGGCTTTTCAAGCGGCAACTTCCGATTACCGCTCAAGGGTTGATGTGAACAATCCTTATAATCCAAAATTAAGGTGGGAGCGTACAAGAACATATAACTTTGGTGCTGATATAGCTTTTTTGAAAAACAGGTTCCAGCTAACTGTAGATATGTACAAAAAATATGGCTATGATTTGTTGGGCACCCAGTTACTTGATCCAACAATCGGATTTACTTCAACAAAAGTAAACGGAGCCAAAATGACAAATAACGGTTTAGAAATAGCGCTTACGGGTAGGGTATTGCAGCTGGGGAGTTTCTCTTGGACAAGCATTTTTAATTTTGCTTATAACACCAATAAAATCACTGAAAATAAAATCGCAGAAAGTAGTCCCGTTATTGGACGTGTTACCGCTACAGTGCCATACTATGTAGAAGGATATCAGCGCGAAAGCCTGTGGAGCTATAAATGGGCAGGGTTGAGCAGTGCCGGCGATCCGCAGGTTTATGATGCAAATGGCAATAAAGTGTTGGTACCTGTTTTAGGCTCTTTAGCATATAGCGGCTCATACAGACCAAAATATACCGGTGGTTTTACCAATATTTTCAATTATAAAGGTGTTTTTGCAAGTGCAGTGCTGATTTATAATTTCGGAGGGGTATTTCGCAGGGAAATGCCATCGATGAATGGTTACGAATGGAGCCCGGTAATCAATTATCAGGTTGCCGATAGATGGAAAACAGCTGGAGATGAAGCCCGCACCGATATTGCGGCCTTTCAGGCGGTGCCATCCTTACTATACGATGGTCGCGACCGAGCAGCAAAATTTTCGAGCAACAGTGTAGAAAGCAGCAGTTTTATCCGCTTGAGAGAAGTGCAGATCGGCTATAAAATACCGGGTTCTGCATTAAAAAATACACCGGTTAAGAGTATCACAATCTCTGCACAGATGAATAACATCGCCATCTGGACAAAAAATAAATATGGTATAGATCCCGAAGCCGTTGATGCACAAACCGGGGCATATTACCTGCCTTCACCTAAAGTTACAACGATCAGCCTGCGTGCAGGTTTTTAATCAAGAAAAATAAGATCATGAAAATTAAATTAATCATCATCGCAGCTATCATCCTCACTACTTTTGGATCCTGCAAAAAATACCTGGATGCCAATCCGATAAAAGGGAAGGTGGTGCCAAAAACACTTGCTGATTACGAAGAATTCTTAAATGATATCCTGCTTAGCCAGTCTGGTTATACCTACCCCGAGTTTATGACGGATGATATATTGAGCAGTACAATTACCTCAACGAGCGCAGATCGATCAGCCAGATCATACACCTGGCAGAAAGATATCTTGTTTGCAACAGATGATGACAGCGAATGGAATGCCCCATACAGTTACATTTATACCTGCAACCTGGTAATGGATCATTTGGCGACGGCAACTGAAGGAAACGATCAGACCAGGAACCGCTTAAAAGCAGAGGCTTTAACCCAACGTGCTTATTACCTGTTTGCGCTTGCTAATTTATATGGAAAAGATTATGTGCCGGCAACAGCAGCTACCGATCTCTCTGTGCCAATTATGCTGCAGCCCGATCTCGAAGCCAAAGCTAAACGGGCTACTGTACAAGAGCTTTATAATCAGGTAATCGGTGATCTGGAAACCGCTATTTCCACTGCAGATTTTCCTGATGTTGGCCGCAATTATATCCACCCGGGTAAATTAGCTTCGAAGGCGCTGCTGGCGAGGGTATACCTCTTTAAAGGCGATTATGTAAACGCATTAAAATATGCCAATGAAGTGCTGGCAACGAAAAATACCCTCTTTGACTGGAATGTGCTGAGTTTTAGTAACCCACTAAAACCAACGGCCTCAACAATTGTTAACAACCCGCTGCCACAGAATAATGTAGAAAATATTTACTTCAAAAGTGCTGCAAGCCCAACGCTATTAACACGTTTTATGGCCAGTTCAGATCTGTTAACGGTTTTGGACCTAAAAGACCTGCGTTATGTTTTCAATTTTACACGTTTAACTTCAACCGGGCTGCCAAGCACAAGTATTAATCCCGATTATTTGGGTGCCACGCCGAATTTTAGTATCGGGGTGCCCGAAATGATGTTGATAAAAGCCGAATGCCTGGCCAGGGCTAATGATAAAGATGGAGCGGTTGCTGTTTTAAATGTATTGCGTATAAAGCGTTTTAAGCCAGCTGATTATGTTGCGTTATCAGCCACTTCAGCAGATGATGCCCTGATTAAAGTATTATCAGAACGTAGAAGAGAACTGCTTTTTCGTGGCATCAGGTGGTTCGACCTGAAAAGGTTAAATCGAGATGACCGGTTCAAAAAAACACTGAGTCGTGTAGTAGGAGGGCAAACCTATACACTCGAACCTAATACTGAACGCTATTTGCTTCAAATTGCACCTAAAATAATTTCCATAAACCCATTAATAGTTCAGAACCCAAGATAAGTCGGTATCGATTTAATGTGAAGATTGTAACAGAAACCCAGGTCAAATGGCCTGGGTAACGCAACCCTCATGTCAAAGGTTATCGGCCCTGCTTTAAATATTTATTTAATAACAACATATCAATTCCATTCATTATGAAATACTTACTTTTTATATTTTTTATACTGCAGGTGCTCATTGCCGGTGCCAATCCAACTATATTTTCGGGCCGTTTTATAGGCCATCAACCCGTTACCGAAATTAAAGCAACACTTTGGGATATCTCAGAAGGATACCAGAATGTTGCATTAGGAACGGTGAAAAAATACGAGCTTGTAATTGACGAAAACGGTGGTTTTAAATTATTGCTGAACCCTAAAAAATATGGCTTCTATAAGTTAACCTATACGGTAAAAGGCAGTCCGGGATCGATTGATTTTTTTGTCCAGCCCAACCAGAATGTAGTTGCAAAACTTGACGTAAACGATGCTGCGGTATCTTTAGATCTTGCAAGTGGCATTAATGAGGAAACAAAAGCCCTCTACAATGCAAATAGCGCTGCTAACCCGATTGTAAGAAATATTTACAAAGAGAATAAAAATCCCGATTCAGTTAAGGTGGAACTCAATCAGATTAAACAATTGTTTGCACAAGTAAAGGCAGATTATAAGGGTAAAAATCCATTTATAAAAGATTACCTGGATTTATCGGCATTTTTCCAATACACCGCCATATTATATGATTATCCGGGTTTTTTTAAGGCACAAAAGAAGAATAAAGAGACTACCTGGGTAATGCAGGCCGGTTATTACGATGATGGATATGACTATAAAAAATATTTGAATCATGATGGTGTGATGATGCTGTTAGATGCACCTATATATTGGTTAGATCAGTATATAGAAGTAAATAGAAAAACGGCAGATAATACAGATAAAGCAAAGGTTTTGGATGATTATCTGCAGAAAGCATATCAACTGGTTAACAACCAGAAATTACTCGATGCCTATTCCTATTATAAATTAAATGCCTTTATAAAAAGAACAAAAGGTGTTAAATTTAATGAAGAAACGGAGAAAATAGTCTTCAATAACCTACAGAAGATCAAGGATACAGCATATTCCAATTCAATTTTAGCAAACCTTCAAAAATCTAAAACAATGCTTGCAGGTGCCGATGGTTTTAAATCCGCACTCGAAAGTACAGATGGGAAACCTGCTTTTTTTAAACAATATGCCGGCAAATACGTGTACATCGATGTGTGGGCTACCTGGTGCGGTCCTTGTAAACGCGAACGCCCTTATCTTGATGAACTGGCGGCACGTTACAAAGGCAAAAATATCAGCTTTGTTGGAGTTTCAATAGATAATACAAACCAGAAACAGAAATGGCTGGATATGGTGAAATCGGAAGCAAACATCAATATAGATCAGCTTTTTGCAGGTAGCGGATCGGCATTTGTAAAATATTACGACATCACCGCCATCCCAAGGTTTTTGATTTTTGATACTGAAGGAAAACTGCTTCAATACGATGCACCAAGGCCAAGCGATGCAAAAGTTACCGCTTTATTAGATCGCTTGCTGGAAACAAAAAATAATTAAGGAAATTTTAGCTATTAAAAATGATTGTTTATTTAAAAAGAAGCTTTGTTGCAGCAGTTATGCTTGTGGCAGCTACATGGAGTGCAAGGGCGCAATCGGCAGCACCGGTTAGCATGGATGTCGAATTCAGTTCGGCCCTGCACCAAGAGGGGGCCAAATTAAAGCTATACAGAGAATGGCCCAAAAGAGCACTTATCGATACCGGCAGTCTGGATAACCAACGTAAATTTACCTTTCATGTTAGTGATAGCCTGCCGGCCGTTTTTACCCTATCGGCGAGAAAACCATTTATGGATCAGACCATCATATTGGATAAGGGCATTTGCAGGGTCGTATTAAATGCCGACTCTCAGTTAACCGTAAGTGGTGGCGAAAAACAGGCCATTCTTGAAGCTTACCTGAAAATGATGAAACCCATGGAAAAGGATTGGGCGGCAACAGGCAATAAATATATGAAAGCAGCTAATCTTGAAGAGAAACTATTGGCAGAAAAAGAAAACCAAATTCAGGCCGAAAAAGTTCAGTCGGTTAGGTTGGCATTTGTAAAAAAGAATGCAAATAATATTATTGGCCAATGGCTGGCACATACCAACATCAACCTTTGGCGAGAGAAAGATCTTGCTGTACTTAAGGAGATTTTTTACGCTACCCGAAAAAATAATGTAGTGTCTGATGAAATCGAACAGAAACTTTTGCTGGCGCAGGCCAACAGGTTTATTGGTAAAAAAGCCCCCTTGTTTACATTGCTGTCGCTTCAAGGCGATACTGTTTCACTAGCACAATTATTGAAGAATAATAAATTTGTGCTCTTAGATTTTTGGGCATCGTGGTGTACACCGTGCCGTGCCACCAACAGAAATATAGCCCCTATTTATGCTGATTTGAAAAAGAAAGGAATAGAAATTGTTTCTGTTTCGGTTGATGAAAACAAGGATTTATGGAAGAAAGCGATATTAGCCGATGCCATTCCATGGGTACAATTAATTGCCCCCACAGCAATGAAATCTAAAGCGGTGTTAAATTACCAGGTAAAAACGTTGCCAGCTACTTTTCTTATCAACCAGGACGGAATAGTGGTAAAACAGAATTTAGAACTTAAAGATTTGGAGAGTATGCTTAAAAATGGGTTATAGTAAAAAAAATGGCTTAGGGGAAATAAAAATGTTTCTGACATTTTTATTTCCCATTGTCGGAAAGTCTGAACGGCAGGCAATAAAGTATATCTTCAGCAATGCTGAAATGCTTTCTGTTCCGGCTGGCGATTATGTACGGACAGAAAAGATAAAAGGGCAGGATAATACAATTGTGATCGTGTTAAAAGGCTTTGTAAGTGGCTTTCTTTCAGAACAGGCAGGTCGCCGGCGGGATATTTGGTTAGGTAAGGCAAAAAGTGTGTTTATTAACGACAGATCGCTACAGCATACTGAATGCTTCAATCTGGAGGCAATTGAAGATTCATATCTGGTCCTTATTTCAAAAACAAAACTTGAAGGTGCCTGCCAAACTTACCCGGTTTTGGACCGGCTTTTTGCCGAACTCATTTTTCCAGGTGCGATTAAAAGTCTAGAGTGCCATTCCATTCTTAATAAAATTGATCATCCTGCTAATAAGTTCAGCTACTTTAAGCGTACTTTTCCTAAAGTTTGGTATAGTGTACCCATCAGGATATATAATTCCTTTGTTGGGAATTGAGGCATTGGCGAACATTACTGAGCGCTTATGATACTTAATTGAATAGGCATGGATAAAGTAAAGCACAGCAATAGCGTGATATTATTAAACTGTTAAGCTTTCGCTTTGCACTTTTAAATGTCATTCAACTTATTACTTTTGCGGCGATCAAAAAGAAAATGATCGTGTAGAGCGCTGGCCGGTAGCATGCCGAAGGTTCGATTCCTTCCTCTACAACTTCATTAAACCGACAATTGTCATCCATCTGTATGGTTCCAGACATCGATGAAAACTTCATTTTTTGTTCATCTTCCCTTATTACTTTTGAGGTATAGATATCATAGATATTGGTTATTATTTGGTTAGTAAATAAGCCACAACGGATGTTGTGGCTTATTCTGTTTTTAAGGGATTTGCTAATGTTTAATAACTTAATATTGCCTTAATATACAACGGTGGTATAGGTTCTATTTTTGCTGCACAGAGATTCTCTTCGCAAGGCATGTTCAACGAAATAAA
This sequence comes from Pedobacter miscanthi, assembly GCF_032678605.1. GTDB lineage: Bacteria > Bacteroidota > Bacteroidia > Sphingobacteriales > Sphingobacteriaceae > Pedobacter > Pedobacter miscanthi_A. The sequence continues at coordinate 78,979 of NZ_JAVTSU010000021.1, read as the reverse complement.
AGATTTACCGGATGTAGTACTTTTAGAAAAGCATAAAAACGGAAGTTCAGCTGCCTTCGACCTGCTTTTTAAACGGTACTATTCTGCCTTATACCGTTATGCCTTAAAAAACAGTAAAGATACTTTTGTTGCCGAAGAACTGGTAATGGATGTGATGCTCGGTTTGTGGAAGAAACAAGGTGATATTTTAATTGAAACCGATCTGGCCCCATACCTTTACCGCGCTGTAAAAAATGCCCTGTACAACCATTACCGTAAAAAAATAATGCTAACGGTTGAACTTGATGAACAGCTCGAAAGCGCCATGGTACAATCGAGACCATCAGACGATGCTTTGGTTTATGCACAACTCGAAGAAATTTACCGCGAAAAACTGGCTGAGTTAAGTCCTGCGCGTAGAAAAGTATTTCAAATGAGCCGGGAAGAAAATAAAACCTATGCCGAAATTGCCAGCGATATGAACTTGTCTGTAAATACCGTCGAAAATTACATGGTTGCTGCATTGAGCTTTTTCAGACAGCATATAAAAGAACATGCTGATTTTACCCTTTTTTTGCTTCTGGCGCCCTATATCCTCCTATTTTTACCTTCGTAAATAAAAAAATATATTTTTTTTCCATTGAATAGGTGGTACCCTTAAAAACTTGTGTTATGACTATTGAAGAACAACATCAATGGATCGTAAAACAGAAAAAAAAGCACTCATCAGAAAATATATTAACGGCGAATGCACAGCGGAAGAAACTGCTGAACTGAAATCGCTGTTATTAACCGATGATCTTTCTGTACTTTTTGAAGAGGTGATGGACGAGATCGCTTCAGCAAACACTGATTTATACAACGAACCGGATCTTGAAGATGCTCTTGCCAAATTTCACAAAAAGCAATCAGCCGAAGGCATTAAAGGCAATGAACCGAAAATTTTAAGCTTATCACCAAAAAAGAAAAAACTCCGCAGGTATTTATCGTATGCGGCAGCTATTTTGGTATTGGTGGGTTCCATTTCAATATTGATCCCGAGGCTGAACAAAACACCTCAACAAAATGTACAGGTCCAGCATTTCGAAAACCCAAATGGAAAACGTTCCAGAATCCTTTTGCCCGATAGTTCTGTAGTATATCTTGGTTCAGGAAGTACACTTTCTTTTCCTTCAAAATTCGCTGCAAATGTGCGTGCCATATCTTTAAGGGGAGAAGCTTTTTTTGAAGTCACTAAAAATCCAAAAAGACCATTTATCATCCATACCGGAAACATCGTAACCAGGGTATTGGGCACCTCTTTTAAAGTTGACGCTTTTTTAAACCAACCGGTTAGTGTTTTGGTGAGTATCGGAAAAGTAAGGGTAGATCGGGAGGTGAACAAGATATTACATCCTATTGCCGTATTGTTGCCCGGTCAAAGTGTAGTGTGGAACGAGCAAACCCATCAAAGCGAATTCGGTACTACGCCTGTTAGCGATATTCTGGGCTGGAAAAACGGGAAACTGGTATTCAGGAAAACTAAACTGGCCGATATTGCTGCCATTTTGGAAAGAACTTATAATGTTGCCATCCAGATTAACAGTCCACAACTTGCCAACAGGCAGATCAGGGTGAATTTAACCACCGATATTCCTGTAAGCAAACTGATTAAAATCCTCAGTGTTGCAGGCAATTTTAACTATAAAATCAATCAAAATCATGTTAGCATTTTTTAGGAGAGAAAGGATGGGGATGTAACAAACAGACTAAAAGAAAAACGTCCTCCTTTAAGGGAGGACGCGTAAATCATCAACGGACTGGCTGTTTTCGAAGACCCGTCAGCCCGCGATAAAGTATTCATAATATCCGCCCAAAGGCGAAAAATCATAATGATCAAAAATATGCAAAAAGTATTACATCTGCATGTTTCTTTTCAATATGCAAGGCAATGTGATAAAGCCTTGTACCATATTAAAAGGAAACTGAGGCAGATGGCTGATAACAATCTGTCCGCAGATAAAATTTATTTCTTTATGAAATGCTCTTTTCTAGTGATCCTTGCAAATCTTACCGGCCTGGGGGTGCTCTTCGCCAGTAATGTGTCAGGTCAGGATCTGAATCGGAAAATCAAACTCAAACTCGAAGCCGCAACGATAGAAAACAGTTTGGCTTTGGTAGAGAAACAGGGCAATATCCAGATTAATGTAGCCGTAAACCTGCTCAACAAGGTCAGCAAAAAGGTTAACCTCAATACCGAAAACATTACCGTTGGCGAGGCTTTGAATACTATTTTAGCCAATACCAACCTCAAATACAGTGTGGTAGAAGGTTATGTGGTCATCACCCGAAAACCTGTACCAATTTTAATTACAGGAACGGTTTTCGACGAAAAGAACAAGGAAACACTCATTGGTGTAAGCATAAGGGTTAAGGGTGGAACTGCTGCGGCTTCGACCGATGTGAATGGAAATTTCAGGATTACCGTCCCCGAAGGAGGCGCTACTTTAGTCATTTCTTACCTGGGTTACATTAGCCGTGAAATTAAGGTAGATGCAGGTACCAAAGTGCTAAACATCGCTTTAAAAGCTTCGTCAACACAGTTGAATGAGGTAATGGTACAGGCCAGGAGAAAGGCAAATACCGAGGTAGCCGTATTGGAAGAACGTAAAAAATCGTCGATTATTCAGGATGCGATATCTTCACAACAGATTGAGCGTACCGGAAGTATCACCACCACGCAGGCTTTACAGCGCGTTTCGGGCGTAACCGTAACGGATGATAAATATGTGGCCATCCGTGGTTTGGGCGATAGAAGTGTAATCGGACAGTTAAACGGTGTGCGTTTAGCTTCCTCTGATCCCGATAGGAGCACAATACCCTTAGATCTGGTTCCGGCATCACTGCTGGATAACATTACCATTTATAAAACTGTAACACCTGATAAACCAGCGGATGCAGCTGCGGGTATTGTAGAACTCAAAACCAAATCAGTTCCCGAAAAGGAAACCTTCGAAATCATTGCCCAATCGGGTGTAAACTCAAATGTAGGTATCGGCGGGCAATACAATAGCTTTTGGAACAGCGATATGGGGGCTTTTGGCAATAAAATCGCCAATAAAAACCTAAGCAGCGACTTTAAAAACCTGGCCAGTCAATATCCGAATGGTTTGGGTTCTATCCAAAGCATGATTGCCAGCAGCAATTACAGTCCAACAGCTTATCAGGAAGTCAACCGCATCAACAACATCATGCAGTCTTTCGATCCGGTAATGACTACCCAGTACAAAAAAGCGCCCTTAAACCAGTTGTATTCGGCTACTTATGGCAATAGCTTTAACATTTTTAAAAAACATAAACTGGGTTTAATCATGGGCGGGAATTATTATCGCCGCATTACCGACATTAGTGGTGGTGATTTAACCCAATACAGTATTTATCAGGGCGTAGTAACCGGTAACCCTGATGTTTACAGTCCGCGGAATATTCCAAACTACATTACACCGAACAGTTTATATATGGGTAAATACCAAACCTATAAAGAAAACACCGGTGTAGAAACGCTCAATTATGGAACGCTGGTGGGGGTTACCTATCAGTTTAACCGCCGTAACGAAATCAGTATGCAATACCTGGGCAGCTGGGGTGGCGAAACTAAAGCCACTAATTTGTCTGGCCGTTACGAATATACAGGTTTGCCTGGGGAGGTGAAAACGACAACATACTCGCTAAAACAAACTTTCCGCAACCTGAATACCTTTAACCTCCAGGGTGAGCATAAATTTTTTGATAAAGAATTATCTCCACGTTTAAGTTATAATGTGGCCAGTTCGAGATCAAAACAAAACGATCCTGATTTCCGTTTCGCCAGTTTGGCCGATTATATCCCAAGGGGTGGCGGTTATTATACGGTTGGAACAGGCAGTAATGCGGGTGCAACGGTTTACAGCAAACACCTTTATGCCTTAACATCTGGTTATGTAAACGGTTTTGGTCCTTATGGTATTATACAGGCCGAACCTAACGGCAGAAGATGGCGAAACCTGGATGAGAAAAATTACAATTACAAGGGCGATTTAAGTATCCCTTTTAAACTCTTCGGACAAAAACAGGAGTTAAAAACCGGAGTAAATTATTTGTTTAGAGACCGCGATTTTAGCGAAAACCAACTTTTCCTGCCGGGATCTAACTTTACCAGCAACAAGGCTTTACCACTTTATGGTGCCGAAGGCAACCTGAACCGTCTGGTAAGCAGCGAATTTATCGGTGTTAAACTTCCTACCGGAAATCAGGGTGAAGGCATGATGCCGGTTGGCGGGTTTTTATACAACAGCCAAAAGTCGCCCAATAATTATACAGGTTATTTCGAAACCAATGCTTTTTATGGTATGCTCGATTTAAAGCTGACCGAAAAGTTGCGTATTGCAGGTGGTGTCCGCTTCGAAATGACCAATATTGGTTCGTCTGTTGATACTGCTGGTGTGTTTTTAGATCCTTCGCTTACTGCCGGAGGCGCAAACGGAGGCAAAATCCCGTTAAATCCTATCAATCCAAACTCGGTATATAAAACCGGCTACAAGCCATTTTACTCAGTTAATGCAACCTATACGCTAAACGATAACATGAATTTCCGCAGTGCTTACAACACTACACTGGCACGACCAGAGTTAAGGGAAATTACCAATGTTTTCGAATTTGATGCCTTTCAGATGGGGTTAGTAGTAGGTAATCCAAACCTTAAAAATCAGTTTACCCAAAACCTCGATTTCAGGTGGGAATGGTTTCCGGCAAAAGGAGAGGTGCTGGCTGTTTCGGCATTTGGTAAACGTATCGAAAATCAATTGGTCAAGGTATTTAGCTTGCAAACGGCTGGTTTAGCCGCTACCTATCCCGAGTTTCCTACCATCCAGTTCCAGAACGATCCTAACGTGGGCCGGGTATGGGGACTTGAATTAGAGGTAATAAAAAGCCTGGGCAATATCTGGGATCCGTTGAAAAATTTCTATTTCGGTTCTAATTTATTGCTGGCACAGAGTGACATTAAAAAAACGCCTGAGCGTTACGAGGCTATTCGCTCACTCGACCGTTATACCCCAAAAAACAGTCCGCTTTTTGAGCAGGCGCCCTATTCCATCAATGCCTGGTTAAATTATGAGAACCCAAAATCAGGCTCTGATTTTACGCTAACCTTTAATGTGGTGGGCGAACGTTTGGTGCAGATTAACCTCACCGGCGAACCCGATTTATATACCCGTCCGGTACCTGTTTTGGATTTTGTATTCAGTCAGCGCCTTACTAAAAGTGTCAAGTTTAAAGGCTATGCCAAAAACATCCTCAATCCTGATATCAAAACCGTGTATGCCAATCCACAAACCGGGGGCAAATGGTATGGCAACGAATACATCAACAGAAGTTATACCCGTGGTGCCGAAATTATGTTAGGCTTTACCTATAATCTATTTAAATAATGAATAAGATAAATTATAAATGCTTTAGTCTGCTTTTTTTTAGTATGATGCTGCTGTTTCAGGCCTGTAAAAAGGATAAGGCAGATTTCGAAACAGACAACAGGATTTTAACCCAGAACCGGGCCAGTTCAACCGCCCGCATTATCAATGTAGCAGGTTTTAACCAGGTGATTGCCAATGGCGACAGCCTGACAAATTTTATCGTGCGGGAGCCTAACAAACCGAACAGCCAGCAGTATCCGGGTACCTCGTATTTCCCTTCAAACGGACAATTGGGGAAAACCTGGTTTGTTCCGCAAGACCTGTTTAATGCACAGGAAACTGCAAAACTGAATTTTACAGTAAGAAGTTATACCCCTGTATTTGCCGGAGATGTAAAACTCGATGTAAAAAACGATTACAACAACCCGACAGATTATTTCTTATTACCAACTTTTGCAATGGATGGCCAGCAAGAGGTAGTGCCTGTAAAAAGAGGTGTTTCAGTAGCCTCGAAACCCGATTATTTTAAAATCAGGGTAGTAAACCTTTCCGGTGCCATTAAAAACCCTGGATTTAACAGCAGTGGCCGTCAGGAAGATTTAAGCGGAGACGTATCGCTGGCTTATGCAGATGGAACTTTAGTTGATGCGAAAACCAATCATATCAGTTCGGCAACCCGAACGTCCGAATATATAGAATTGCCTTACGGAACCTATCAGTTTAAAATATTGATGGCCGATGGCAGACAGATGCCAGCCTTAGGCACAGGTTTAGATGCCATTACGCTGATCGATCCGCCTACATCAAGCATTCCGGTAAGTTTGATGAATTCGACCAAACAAACTTATGCGCCTATCCAAACCTTCCAGCCCGGAGGTATTTATACCATTTTAATCGCACCGCAAAAATTTGATTACTTCATTAACGAAGTTGATGAAACTTCATCAACCTATCAAAATTCCTTTCAGGTGATTAGCGATAACAGTCCATCGGCCAACAATACTTATTTCAGGGTACAGGGCGTAAATGGTTTGGCGGGGCAAAGTGTAAGTTTTAAGGTAGATGGCAAAACCATCGCCGGCAATTTGGCCTTTGGCACGGCCGGAGCTTATGCAAACCTGATTCAGGGCAGCCATACGGTTGAGGCTTTGGATGCATCGGGCAAAACCATTGCCAGTGCCAGTCAGGTACTCCGCCCCGCGCAAAATTATAGTGCATGGTTATATCCCGATCAATCAGGAACACCTAAGGTACTGCTTGTAGCCAACGATTTAAGTGGTACCACCTACCTCGGGGCAGAAGATGATGCCACTTACAGCCGCAATCAATACTCTTATTTCTTTTTTAAAAGATTTTTAAATCTTTCGGTAGGGAATCCTTATATCACTTTTACCCAAAGTAACGGGCAATCTTCGGCCGGAGGGAACGACAATGCAAATGCAGGGGTTAACCTGCAACCTGGGCAGCCTTTGTTCGAACGCCCTTACATCAGTAACCTCTATACACAAAAAGCATTCGAGATTATGGCTTACCGTTCTAAACCTAATGTGGTGCCGGGTATATGGGCCAGTGATATTGAGGTGTTAAAAAGTGAGGCCTTTATTGCCGACAAAAGCCTTTATCAGAAAGTAGGGCGGGGATTGCCGGTACAAGAACCCGGAATTTACACCGTCGGCCTTATTGGCCAGTCGGGCACAGGCAGTACAGCCGCAAACAAAGCAAGAATGATCATTATCAAACACAACAAATAATGAAAAACGAGAGATTAAATAAGAGAATAATAAAAACCGGATTAATGCGGTTAGCTTGGCTTTTTGCCGCTTGCTTGCTGCTGCTTAACCAGGGCTGCGTTAAGGTAGAATACTCTAAAATCGACGATCCGGCATATTTAAGGGTATTTAATAACCTTAATTATATACAAACACTTGGCAGTAAGGATAATAAAGTACCGTTTTTTTGTATGCTCATCAATCCGGTGTTGGATGCTAACGGCATGCCAACAAGCGCCGAAATTGTAGGCGACTTTTTAGATCAGCGCGATGCCTATGCACCTCCATATCCATCACATATTGGTACCAGTACCTCCGTTAACAATCCCGAATATCCGGGTAAGGAAAATGTATTGGTTGGACCCATTTTAAACGGTTTCGATTTAAGCAGCTGGGCACAGGTTCCGTCGGGTAAAATGCGGATCATGTTTGCTTACCGCCCGAAAAATACAGTGCCCTTTTTTCAATTGGAAAGTCAGCTAAAAAAAGATATCCTGATCGATACCGTACTTAACCTGACCAGTAAAGAGGTGTACACGCTACATGTGTTACAAAAAGATTTTGTAACCAAAAGAACCGGGCTTTTACTCCGCCAGGAGGTTTTTCAAAAGCTGCCTTTGTCTGATTCGCTTACCTATGTGAACTTTTATAATATGAGCGCTAAAGGATATTGGGAAGCCGATAAATCGCTTAAAGCCGAAGATTACTTGATGGCCAGTTTTCAGGGAGGTATGAAAGATGAAATGAATGTTTTCCTGTCGCTTTACGAAAATCAAAGCATTTTAAGCACCACGGGAGCCACTATACCTGGTTTTAAAGGGAAATATCTGGCCAATGTTAAACTGAATACGGCAACAAGTGAGGTTAGTCCTTACGTAAGTTTCCCCATCTGGGCAAGTAATACCGGCAATGGCATCACCACCAATATGTGGCAAAGGTTCGATTTTTTTGTGCCGGGGATGGATATTACCAATAATCCTTTTTACGAAGCCTCAACCGATAACGGGGGCAACTGGGTTTCGGTAAACTGTTTGCAAAACGGTAAAGTAAGGATGACCAGTAACGATAATGCAGCTATACTGCCCAATTTGCTGGTCAACATCCATTCGGGTGTAAATAACCCTAAAACTTTTGCTACCGTAAATACCATCGAAGTGGTTAATGGCCGGGTTTATTTAACCACCGTTCAACGAAAATATGCACCGCCCATTTATTAAAAACATGATTTCAATGAAAAAACTAAATAATGTAAAGCATCGCAAGCCGGTTTTACAAATGGGAAAAATGCTTTTTGCATGGGCAATTGCTGTACAGCTGCTTTTTGTTGCAGGCTGTAAACATGATGATTTATCGGTAGCCTTACCCAACGAAAACATTCGTCCGGCAGGTGATTTTGTAAAGAACAATTATGAAATGCGCCTTTTTTATGCCGCACTCAAAAAAACAGGATATACTGAACAGTTAAATGGTGCAGGACCTTTTACCGTGTTTGCACCAACCGACGAAGCTTTTAACCGCCTGGGTATTTACAACACGACAGATTTTGATAAAATGAATGTCGATAGCTTAAAAAAAGTAATCGGCTACCACATCCTGCCGCGTAAACTAATGGTAAATGACATGCCCAGCAATGGGGTAGATATCCGATACGCTACATTAAGTGGTTCGGAATTATACCTTTCGCGTGCGGCTTTTAACCCCGGTGGAGGTGTTGAAAACGAACTTTATATTGATGGGGTTGAGGTGATCAGAAAAGATGTGGTTGTAGCCAATGGTGTACTGCATTTAATGGATAATGTATTGAAGCCGAACTTTAACAAAACGGTACAGCAATGGCTGGCAGAACATGCCGATTACAGTGTATTTGTAAAGGGTTTAAAGAAGTTTAACCTTTGGGACCAGCTGGCCACCGGAACAACATTTACCATTTTTGCACCCAATAATAAAGCACTTGAGGATGTGGGCATTACCGAAGCGTCATTAAATACTTTAGAAACCGGTAAATACGTTGGCGACAGGCTTTTTGGCGCTTACATTTTATACGACAGGCACTTTTTTATCTCCGATTCGCAGGTGTTTTCACTGATCAATAATAACGGGGCCTATAACTATTTCCTTAAAAACGATAGCCATTATATGAATTTCGGAGGGGGAAAGTTGTATCCTGAATTTAAGCTGGGTTATTCCCTTACGCTGCGTAGCGGGAACACGTTTTCTGATGTGATCTTAAACTCGGTAACCAGCAATTTAACATCAAAAAACGATAACCTGTGTAGCAACGGCATTGTCCACCATTTAATTAGTGGATTGGTTACACCCGATCAGGCGCTTAAGAAATAATATATCATCATGAATATGAGAAATTTAAAAAACTTTTGGGTTTTCGTTTTAGGAGCATGCATTCTTTTTTTAGGTGCCTGTTCTAAAACAGAATTTATGCCCGATCAGGAAGGGGGCCAGGTCCCGTTTCAAAGCGATGCCACGCAAACGGTAGAGCAGTTATTGACTGCCTCGCCTGCCAAACTGTTTTACAGCGCATGGCAAAAAAGCAATATCAAAAATATCTTAAAAAAACAGGGAAATAAAGTGGTGTTTACGGTTTTTGCACCAAACGATGCCGCCATGCAAGCCGCAGGTTTAAGCGCTAGTGCCATTAATCAACTGCCTGTAGAAGAGTTGGATAGTTTGATGATGTTTTATACCACCATTGGCCCGGTAACCAAAGATGAACTGAAACTGAGGAGTGATAATTTTATGGTCAAAAGCCTGCTGCTCCATCCCGGGTTGTATGTAAAATATTATGAAAATGCCCAAAGCAATAATCAATATGATTTATATTATTACAGGCATTATGTTGGGGTAAAAGGCGAAGATTTACTGATGAACGGTAAAAACGTAGGTAAAATTAATTACCTGCCTGCAACCAACGGCGGGCTTTACATTATGGAAAAGGCCATAGAAAGGCCTGTAAAAACCATGTTGGATGCTTTAAAAGCCGATGGACGGTTTACGATGTTCGTAGAATCGCAACGCCTGGCAGATGAGCTTTTCCTGAATAAAATTGGCGATGATATCGAGGCCATTTTCGGAGTGAGAATAGAGCCGGAGGATATTATGAGGGATTATGCCTATAACAGGCTTTACTACAAAAAAGATTGGGCGATAGAAACACCTCCATATGCAGGTTTTGTAGGGCCAAATATCACGGTATCTACTTTATTTGCGCCAACAGATGAGGCTTTTCATCAGGCCGGGTTTCAAACCGTTGCCGATATCCTGAAATTTAACGAACGCAGTATGGATGGGGTTTTTTTTGACGAAAATAGCTATTCGGCCGTAGGCGCTTTTCCGATGGATACCGTATATAATTTTCACCGTAATTGGGGCAGGATGTTTCAACCTGCTACTTCGGGTGGAGATAAAACCGCCAATAATGCCACAGTGTTTTATAGTAATGTGTTAAAACCGGCGCTAAATAATTATCCGGTTAATATTGGCGGAAACCCTCCATCAGAATATGCCTATACCATGCCGCTCGAATTTTCTACAGGCAACAATGGTGCCCAGCTTAAGGTAAAGGGCTCCGAATATCCTGCAGCAACCGTTATTGATGGGGATATCAATACCCTTAACGGACCAATACACGTGGTAGATCGCCTACTTTTTCCTAAAGGATTTAAACTTAAATAACATGGCCCAGCAAATAAACCGATACCATAAGAATACCTTATTTTTTTTATTGCTGATGACTCTTTTGGGTACATCGTGTAGTAAAGATGAAAATAAACTAAGCGATTACGACAACAATAAAATCAACCTCGTTATTGCCGATAATTTTAATCTTTCATCTTTCAGTGCAGCGCTAAAACGTAGCGGTCTGGATAAAACCTTGCAAGAGGGCGCAGGACCTTACACGGCGCTGGTACCTTCTGATGCCGCTTTCGCATTGGCGGGTTATGCTGGTCCGGTAAGTGTGCTCACTGCAAATCCCACCATTATTTCGCGCATTGCCCAATACCATACTTTGGATGGAAAATACGAGCTCAATAAACTGCCTTACCTGTTTAACCAGGAGTTGCGCTCGCGTGGGGGTAAATTATATGCCACACACTGGATCAAAGGAACCGATACCGTGCTTACCTTAAACGGTTCGCGGATCATCTCGCAGAATATTCCGGCTTCAAATGGTTTGATTCAGGTGCTTAACCGGGTATTAAGTCCTTACCTGCACGATTTACTGGGCGATGCCGTTTCGGCCGAATCGAACATTACCCTGTTTACACAAGCTTTAAAAACTTCTGGTCTGCTGGAAACCATTAATGGCGCAGGGCCTTACACTATTTTCGCTCCGAACAACCAGGCCATGCAGGCGATGGGTTATGCCAGTGTAGAACAGATCAACAATACCGATGTGGAGGTATTAAAGCGCCTGGTGAATTACCATATCGTAAAAGACAGAAGGTTCATTTACGATTATATCCTCAGCACTGGTTCTTCTAATACCAGCCGCCAGGCCATGCTCGATGGCAATTCGGTTACCATGACCTTAACCCCAGATCCAGGCACTCCGGGCAGTTTTAATGGCATTACATTAAAGGGAATTGGAAATACGACGGCGGTAAAACTGGTTAAACAGGATATCCTCGCCGGAAATGGGGTATTACATATTATAGATGGCGCCTTACGGATTACCCAATAAGAAACGTAGGCAATTAAAATTAAACTGATGAAGAAAAATATATATCCAACACCCGTCTTTTTGCAGGAGATGTTTTCACTGCAGCAGGTTGGGCTAAAAATAATCATGCTCTGCGTTTTACTATTCATATCCTTTTATGGTATGGCGCAAGAAACCAGCGGCTCTTTAACCGGGCAGGTTAAAGATGCCAAAGGGATTTCGATACCCGGCGCAACCATTGTGGCTATCCATACGCCTTCCGGAACACGTTATGCCATCTCTGCTGATGCCGATGGGCGCTATTTTTTAAATAATTTACGTATTGGTTCACCCTATACGGTAACGGTTTCTACCACCGGGATGAAAACTGAGGTGATGAATGATGTATCGGTTCGTTTAGGCGGCAGTCAGCAGCTCAACTTTGTACTGCATGAAAATGCACAGGAACTGAGTACCGTAATGGTATCGGGCAGGGCCAAACCCAAACAAAAGGCCGATAATTATGGCACGGGTAAAAATATCAGTGCCGAGCAGGTGAAAAATATGCCCACTATAAACCGGAGTTTAACCGATATTACGCGCTTAACCCCACAGGGAAGCCGCGATAACAGTTTCGGTGGAACCAATTTCCGTTACAACAACGTAACCATTGATGGTGCCGTAAACAACGATGCCATTGGTTTTAGCCCTTCGCTGGGAGGACAAACCGGTACATCAGGCATGAACGGGAGCAGTACAAGAACGAACCCAGTTTCTTTAGATGCAATTGAGGACATGCAGGTTTACCTTGCGCCATTTGATGTGAAAATCGGAAACTTTACAGGTGGATCAATCAATGCGGTAACCCGTAGTGGTACCAATAAAGTGAGTGGATCGGTTTATGGTTTTGGCCGGAATGCAGCCATTACGGGCAACGACCGTGTGGGCAGTTTGGGTAAAATGAACAAAGACTTTGAAGACTACCAGGCAGGTTTCCGTATCGGTTTCCCAATTATTAAAAACAAACTTTTCTTTTTTAGCAATGAAGAGATTACCCACCGTCAGGATCCTACCCAATTGTATGTAGGTACAGCAGAAACAAGCCATATTTTAAGCGTAGCTGATGCCGATTTAATCAGCAATGCCGTTAAAACCCGTTACGGCTATGTTTTCGATGCCGGTACTGCAGGTGTATACACCAATTCGAACAAATCGCAAAAATTCTTTAACCGTTTAGACTGGAACATCAGCGATAAACACCAATTGGCCGTTAGGAACAATACGATTTTTAGCAAGGCCACCCATATGGACCGCGATCAGCAGGATTTCCGTTTCAGTAGTATGGCCTTCCAACAAGAAAATAACCAAACCAGTACCGTTGCCGAGTTAAAAAGCCGGTTCAACAATGAACTTTCCGGAAATGTATTGGTGGGTTTTACCCATGTAAGCGATAGCCGCGATCCTTTAAGCGATCCTACCTTACCGCAGGTACAGATTATGGGCCGTACACCCGGTACCACCATTTATCTGGGTACTGATCGCGAAGCGAGTATTTTCAACATGAAACAAAAAACATGGGAATTTACCGCAAACTTAAACTGGACCAAAGGACGCCATAAAATTTTGGTGGGTACACATAATGAGTTATACAACATCCAGTATGGTTTTGTTAATGCCTGGAACGGCCGTGTAGATTACCAGAGTATTGAAGATTTTACCAGCAACAATCCATACCGCGTAAGGGGAAGTTACAATTACACCAATAACAGCCGCGAGTACCTGCTGGCTAACCCGGCGGCCGATTTTAATGTAAACATGTACAGTTTGTATGTGCAGGATGAAATCAGGATCAGCGATAAATTAAGCATTACGCCAGGTTTACGCGCCGATATGGTGAATTTACCAACCATGCCAGCCTTGAGCGATAAGGTAAGGGATATTATGGCCGATCCGAATTTTGGCAATACCTATACCTACACACCGCTTAACCGCATCGAAAATAAATTTTTAAACAAAGTACAGTTATCGCCGCGTTTAGGTTTCAGGTACGATGCATTGGGCAATCAAAAACTAATTGTTAGAGGAGGAGCGGGTTTATTTACCGGCCGTATTCCTTTCGCCTGGTTAGCTTACGCCTATTACAATACAGGCAATAACTTTGGTGCTTTCGATCAGCGGGCCGATCAGCAGCCTTTTGCGCCAGGCAGCGATGCCATTAAACCGGGTACGAACGGGATAGGGAATTTTATCGAGCAAAACGGTGCCGTAATCAATAACCCAAACAGTGGCCGTACACAGATCGATCTGGTGGATAACAATTTTGTGATGCCACAGGTATTCCGTGGAAGTTTGGGCATCGATTATGAAACCGATAACAACTGGCGTTTTACCGTTGAAGGCATGTACACCAAAAGTTTAAAAGATGTGCTTTTTCAGCAACTGAATACCAAAGATAATCCCCTGTATTATGGTTACGATAAACAGAAACAACAGCCCGTATATAGTGGAACGGTTGATCCCCGTTTTTCTAACATCTATTTATTGAGCAATACCAGTCAGGGGTATCGTTACAGCCTTACCGGAACAGTAACCAAAACCTTTATTAAAGCATTAAATGTTACAGCTTCTTATACTTATGGCGAATCGAAAGATTTAAGCAATGGGGTGCGGAACTCCATGGAGAGTAACTGGCAGTTAAACCAGGCTTTGGTACCCAATAATCCGGCATTGAGTTATAGCAATTTCGATACCCGCCACCGCATCGTGTCTAGTATCGGCTATAACCATGTTTGGGAAAAAGCCGGAAGAACAACGGTAAGTTTATTCTTTAGTGCGCAATCGGGTAGCCCCTTTAGTTATGGTATTGTAAACAGTAGTATCCAGGGTTTATCGCAACAGGTAAGTTTGGCCTATATTCCATTGCGCGAAGAAGCCATCCGCTATTTTAAGGATCTGCCTATGCAAACGGCCGCACAACAGGCGACAGCTTTTAACCAGTTTATTGATGGCAACAAATACCTGAGCAGCCGCAGGGGCGATTTTACCGAGCGTAACAAAGGCCGTACCCCATGGAATGTACAGGCCGATCTGCATCTGGCACATGAGCTGTTTGTAAATAGCAGTAAATCGCAGTCGCTGAGTTTAAATGTAGACATCATCAACCTCACCAACCTCATCAATAAAACCTGGGGGGTACAGTATTTCTCACCCAATACCTTTAACTCCACCAGCAGTGTAGGCTTAACGCCAACTTTGTTCCCGCCACAACAAAATGCAGGCAACTATCCGGTATTTACCTTCAACAACCCTGGTCAGCCTTATAGCATCGATTATTTTAGCTCGAGGGTACAGATGCAACTGGGATTAAGGTATAGTTTTTAACACTAAAGATAAATCTTATGATTATTCAACATAAAAAGAGTTTAAGTATCGGATTGATGCTTTTCCTGATGCTCATCATTGGGGCCTGTAAAAAGGATAAAACCGAAGCGGTTTCGGTAGCATTTAAAATAGAAAGTTATTACCCAAACAGCGGTAATGCAGGTACCTTGGTAACCATTACCGGAACAGGTTTTGGTACCGATATTAAACAATATTCGGCCACCATTGCCGGCAAAACTGCAGAAGTAATCAGTGCAACAGCCGAAGCGCTGGTAATCCGTATGCCCGAAGGTGGAACTACAGGTGCATTGGCCTTAAAGTACGATACCCAAAGTTTTGATGTCGGCCCATATACCTATCAGGATTTAACCATCACCACCGTTTTACCTGCAAATGGCCCTGCAGGTTCACAAATCAGGATTACCGGAGCAGGTTTTAGCAGTACAAACGCACCTGCCACCGTTTTTATCAACGGTAAAGCGGCTTTGGTGGTGAGCGTATCAGATAACCTGATTGTTGCCGAAGTACCCGCCGATGCGGGTTTTGGTGCCATCATGGTAAAAGTGAACGGAAAAGAAGCAAAAGGACAGAATTTTACCTACCAGGCTATTGCCAGTATTAAACCCTTAACCGGTGGTAAAAACACCAAAGTAACCATTGCAGGTACAGGTTTTGCAGAACTTGTTGCAGGAAACCTGGTCGATTTTAATGGCACAACGGCAACCGTACTGGAAGCCAGTAATGAAAAATTGGTTGTTATTGTACCCGATGGTGTAAAAACTGGCCCATTATCGGTAAATATAAGCGGGCAGAAAATTACCGGACCAATTTTTACCGTGGTTGCACCGCCATCTATTGGCATCGTTACCCCATTAAGCGGTCCAAAAGGTACAGAAATGACCATTTCGGGTACATTGTTCAGTAACCTGGCTGATGAAAATAAAGTATTCATTAATGGCGTTTCCGTTCCGGTTACATCTGCCTCGGCAAATCAGATTAAATTAATCCTGCCGGGTGGTACTGGCAGTGGAAGCGTAAGGGTAGTGGTGAACGATCAACCAACTGATGGGCCACAGTTTAAAGATCAAACCCTCGGTATTCTTTCGGTTAGTCCGGATAATGGTTTAGCCGGAACAACCGTTACCATTAAAGGTTCTGGCTTTAGTAGCACTGCGGCTGATAACAAAGTTTATTTTAATGGTGTACTGGCAACGGTAAAAACCGCAAGCGAAAATACATTGGTATTGGATGCTCCGGCAGGTTTGAGCACAGGCGATTTAAAAGTGGTGGTTGCCGGTCAGGAAGCTTTAGCCCCACAAAATTTTAGAAGGGCAGGTATGACTACCTTGGCAGGAGGGCCTAATAGCAATGCTTTTGGAACTTTTATGACCGGTATTGCGGTTGATAACAGCGGTAATGTTTATGTAACCGACCGGATGAACAAAGTGGTTAAAAAAATTGCACCGGACGGTACGGTAACCGTGTTACAGGCCAATGGCGCCGATATTATTTTTGATACACCTTGTGGCATTGTGATTGATAAACAGAACAATATTTTTGTATCCGATATCGGCCGCAACCAGATTAGAAAAATTACGCCTTCGGGCCAAAATACCGTATATGTTTCTGGCTTCTCGCCAGGTTTAATGACATTTGACAGCGCAGGCAACCTGTATGTAAATATTAATGGCGCCTTTGCAGGGATGAACAAGGTAAATGCCATTGGTGGTTTTACCAAAATTGCCGGACCGCTTTGGCCTACGGCGCACCCATTTGTTGATGCTTCTGGAAATCTATATTACGTAGATTCAGGTCAGGCAAGTAATAATGCCATTTCATATATTCCTTCTGGTGGATCAAACCTCACCAACTGGATCGGATTTAGTGAACCGGGTTATCAGGATGGAATTGGAACACAGGCCAGGTTTAACAACATTGCTGGCGGTTTGATGCCTTATGGCGCAGGGAAACTGATAGCCGGCGACCGTTATAATTATGCACTCAGGGAAATTGATATTGCAGCCAAAAGTGCTTCAACCCTGGTCAGGTTTACTTATGGTTTTGCCGATGGAACATTGGCAACAGCGAAAATTGGTTCTATGGACGATATGGCTGTAGATCAGGATGGGAATGTTTACATCCTGGATGCGACGAATAAAGCTGTTAGAAAAGTGTTTTTGAAATAAACTAATCTTATTATTAACCCGGGAAGCGGCTAATGCTTCCCGGGTTTTATTAAAAATTAATGCAGGGGATTAATAGAAGCCAGCATGAGCATTTAAAAAGCCTGCTGATCAAACTGGAAGAAAACCTTAAACTCGAAAAAGCTTGTCCGTTGGACGAAGATGGCCATCAATTACTTGCCGAGCTTGAAACCATTCAGTCTAAACGTTTACAGATGCAGGCTTTATACATCGAATACCTGAAAAAACTTGCTGATATTGAGCTGCACATTGCGCATTATAAAAGGGCCTATAACGATGTAAACATCAATTTTGTAAGCAGCAGGATCAGGAAACTTAATAAAAGTGAAAGGCTAAAATGCTTTAATTTTGCCTTTTATTTCAAGCTTGTACCACTGTTAGCTAAACCTGATGGAAGCGGCACCGATTTTTCATCGGTACAGCGTACAGCAGGACCAGCCGAACCGAAGCACTGCTGACACTGTTTTCCATATCCTTTTAATAAACTTTTCTATCTCTCCATATTTCGGCGGCTCACCCAACACCCATAAATCATCTTAAGTGCACTCAGTTGGCTTAGGTTGTGAAAAAACATAAAGCGGTATTTAAATATGGACCACCTGAGCACACCTGGGTTGGTACAAGGACGATATTAATAATTAAAAGTTAATCCGCCTCCAAGGCCCATGTCGCTATCATAATGCGTAGAAAGTGCCATGTATTTCGTTAATATATATCGGAGCCCGGCCGCATATTCTTTATCGGTATTTACCATAAAATTTGCACGTAAACGTTTAGAAACCTGTATATCTTCTCTCCCCAGTTGAAACCTTAATTTTCCGTTACCATCAATCCTCGCATCGGCAACAATCAGCATAGGTAGGGTGTAAGCGATACCTGCAACAATGGTTTTCCGGTTTTCTTTGTTACTGATTTGCCCGAACATATTGCGTTCATCACTTCCGAAAATGTTTTTTTCATCAGGATTGAACTTTTTATAGTGGTAATCGAAGCCCACATAAGGGAACAACCACTGGTTGCGGCCGACATATCTGCCGAGCATGGTTTCACTTTCATACCCCATCATGGCGTTTGTGCCTAAGTGCCACATGGTATTGAGCGACCAGCGCGTTTGTGCCAGCATCAGTTGACCATCGCTGCCGCTGCTTTCTATGCCTACGCGGCCCATCAGGTGTGGCATGCGGTCATCCCAGAAAAGTTTGCGCTGAGCCAGTTTCGGATCAGGTACATCTGGGTTTGGAGGTGAGTTCTCATAACTGAAAACCCTGCCCATACCACTCATCATGTGGTATAAAATATGGCAGTGGAAAAACCAGTCACCTCCGTTTTCTGTAGCCGCAAATTCGATGGTATCCCTTTCCATAGGCATAATATCGAGTACGTTTTTCAGGGGGGCATAATCGCCCTGTCCGTTAATTACCCTGAAATCGTGTCCGTGCAGGTGCATGGGGTGGCGCATCATGCTATTGTTATATAAAATAATCCTCAAATTTTCTCCCTTTTTAATCAGGATTTTGTCCGATTCTGAAACCGTTTTATTATCCAGTGTCCATACATAACGGTTCATGTTGCCGGTAAGGTCGAATTTTAACTCCCGGATCGGGCCTTTTGGTAAAACTGTTTTTTTTGGAGCGCGCAACATGTTGTAGTTCAAGGTAACGATATTGGGCGTTTCATCATCCATATTCATGTCGCCCATATCCATATCGTCCATTTTTTTGGGATTTTCTGACCCGGTAATTTCCGGGTACATCACCATATTCATGTCCATCACCTGGTTCTGCATTTTCATGCCTTTCATTTCTACCATGTTGCCATTCATGTCCATCATGTCGTTCATCATCTTCATTCCGGCAAAATATTTTAGCTTCGGCATTTGTCCTGCAGGCACTTTTTCGCCCTTTCCAAGCCATAAGGAAGCAGATTTTGTCCGGTCTTCTGGCGTGACCAAAAACTCATAACTTTTATTTTCGGGGATGGTCACCACCACATCGTAAGTTTCGGATACCGCAATAATCAAACGATCCACCTCAACTGGTTCCACATCATTTCCATCTGTTGCTACTACCGTGATTTTTCCACCGGCATATTTAAGCCAGAAATAGGATGATGCACCAGCGTTTGCAATTCTTAACCTCACTTTATCGCCCGCTTTAAACTGTGGTTGTACATTTTGATTTTCTCCGTTGATCAGGAATTTATCGTAATACACATCGCTAACATCCATGGCGTTCATCCTTTTCCACTCGTTGGCCACTTTCGTTTTAAAATTACCGCTTTTAACAGCCTCTGCATAACTTTGTGTGGTGCCTTTTTTAATCGAAAACCAATCGGATGCTGCGTGTAAACTTCGCTGAACTTCCATTGGGTCCATATTTGTCCATTCGCTTAGTACGAGTGGAATGGAAGGAATATCCCATTCTTTGCGTTTTTTGATGATAAAAGCGCCATACATGCCAATTTGTTCCTGCAAGCCCGTGTGGCTGTGGTACCAGTGCGTTCCATTTTGTATAATCGGGAATTTATAGAGGTGCGTCGCACCCGGTTTTATCGGCATTTGCGTCATATTCGGCACACCATCATAACGGTTTGGCAAAAAAAGACCATGCCAGTGCAGCGAAGTTTCTTCCTTTAACTTGTTGTGTACGTAAATTTCTGCGGTATCGCCCTCGGTAAAGGTAAGGGGAGGCATCGGGATGCTGCCATTAACGGCAATGGCATGTTTGGGTTTGCCGGCATAAGTTACCGTAGTATCCGCAACATATAAATCGTAGCGAACGGTTCTTGGAGGCACGTTCGAGGTGATTGTTTTTATTGGGCCAAGGTTTGCTTTTGCCTTTTTAATGTTTTCCATCGTACCGGATTGATCACCCATATCCATGCCCGCCGTTGCTTTGTCTTTTTCTTGCTCTGGCATTTTCATTCCTTTCATCTCCTGGGCAAAAGCGCCCGGCGAAAAGAGGATTAAAATACTGAATATTATATTTTTCATCTTTCGATATTTATCTTTTTTAAAACTGATTTTTTTCAAGGCCCTCCCTCAATGCTGCTATCCAGGCGATAACCAGTTGTTTTTCATCTTCGCTTAAAATAGCACCCTTATGGATCAAGGTGTATGATGTAATGGGCATGGTACCATCTTCCAGACTGTTTTCAATTGCACGGAGTTTACTCATCTTTTTTCGCGTGGTATATTCCTTAAAGTTTCCAAAATTGAGTTGCGCTTTTGCAGCCTCAATATGCTTATTAATGTACCAGTTAACCGGTTGTATTTGAGCATACCAGGGATATTTGGTATTATTGCTATGGCAATCGTAACAAGCCTTTTTGAGTATTCCGGCTACTTTAGCAGGTATAACCACAACTTTCGAAATATGGTTTGGCATATCCGACGGATTACTATTTTGGGCAGGCCTGTAAAACTGGGCCGCTATCATGATTAATAGCAGCCCGGTTAAGGCTTTTTTAACGGTAGTCATCTGCTAATGCAATGTCTCTTTAATTGAGCCACAGGTAGACATTGATTTTCCGAAATAAGGATTTTTAATCTCTTTAACCTCACTAAGCCAAATGGCGCCTTTACCTTTATTGTACATAGGGCACCTGTCAACGTAAATTTCGCGGTCTGTACCCAATAATTTGCTGATGTCGTAGATATCCTTGCTCAGCATATCGAAATGTTCACGTTGGTGAGCAATTTTACCTGCATTTAATCCAATATGCTCCGCATGCTCCTTAGCATCACTTTCAATATTGGTATAGGTTTTGCGTTGCGCGGGTGTAAGTTTAGATTGATCAAAATCCTTAAATGCTTTTACCAGTTCATTTCCGGCTGCGGAAGCATTTTTGCCATTATCCGTACTAAGGGCATTTTTTAATTTGAGGTAAGCATCTATAATCGCTGTTGCACTGTTTTTAGGTTCCTGATCTACTATAAGATTATTTGCCTGTTTCTCTGCTGCATTTGAACTGTAAGTATTAAGGAAAAATAAAGAGAAGGCTAGACCGTATAAGAAAGTTTTCATGTTTTTTGTTTTTAAAAATGATTTGTATTAAGATTTATAATTTTTCACGCAGATTTAAGGAGATAAAAAGCGCAGATTAGCCGGAGAAATATTTATTCCTCTAAATCTGCGTCCCTTTTCTGCGAAATCAGCGGGAAACAAAAGATGTGATCTTAATATTATATCTGAAAACTTTGTATAGATATCCTGATATCAGGATGTGGTGGACGGTAAAGGTGCTGATCAACCTCTTGCTGATCTGCAATAATAATTTCTATTTCCGGAATAAAAGCGAAGCTAAAACCAACCGGAATCAGCGCAGGTACTTTGAGGTTAACCTTTACATAATCGGGTAGGAGCTTGCCTTGGCCCAGAAAATCGTTAACCAGGTTTTTACAGCAGGAATCTTCTTTCTCTGTTATTTTTAAATTAAGGTGTTTAGAAAGATCAATGCCTGTTTCGAGGTGATGTGCATGATGTTTATGGCCATGTTCATGTCCTTCGCTCTCCATGGTTATGGAACAGCCAAAACCTATCAAGGTATTGAGCATAAATACAAAGAGGAAGAAAATTGCCTTAACTTTCATATAAGCAAATGTAAGCCGGCCTGAATAAACAGGTTTACATAATTCTGCTAAAAGTTTATATGATTTTAGTAAAGGCTGCAATCATTAATTCGTCATTGGTAGAGGTTAGCATTTTTTAAATACATTGGAGGTTTAATAACAGCGCCTAGAATCGTCATTGCCAGCTCGACTGGCAATCGTAATGCCTTGGTAGGGGTTGCAGGTTGCATTAAGATTAGCTTCGCTGAGCACTTCGTGTGGACATATCTTTTTTAAATTTTTGTGGCGTTATGCTAGCTTGCTTTGAAATAACATCTTACTGAAGCACGCCCGTCAATCCCCAGGGCGAGGAAAATCAAAAAAACAGGCGTACAGCAGTACAAATGGCACTATCAAACCTAAAACGCAGCGGTTTTGTGTTTCATGTTTGCAAAAACTTTTCACCCAGCCCTAACAAACAAAACAATTGCCACTGTTTTTTTTGATGTGTATGGGGATGGTGTAAAAGGCCCCTTGCTGGATTGACAAATCATTTTTGCATACTTTTGATGCCTAAAAAGTTTGATGCCTTGCGACATAGGAGCAAATAAAACTACTCTAATATTTGTGTCCACACAATAGGCGCAGGCGGGAATGACGACCATTCTTCTGTCATTGGTAACAGAGAGAAGAATCTTATTGTTAGAGATCCTTCCTGCGTCAGCATTGACAGATTATCAATAGATGTATCAAAATATTCACTATTTTGCATCCTATCATCTAAAGAAACAGTGCGGTTGAAAAATAGTTAAAATTTAATAAATGACCATCCTCATCGTTTTCTGCTGCATTGCACTATTGATTTTAATGATCTCCTTATTTAAAATCAATGCGTTTCTGGCTTTTCTGATTGTTTCTGTACTTGCGGGGTTGGCTTTAGGTTTACCATTGCTAAAAATTGCTGGTGCGGTTGAAAAAGGAATCGGAGATGTTTTAGGTTCTTTAGTAATCATCATTACCACAGGTGCCATGTTGGGCAAACTGGTTGCCGAAAGTGGCGCCGCTCAAAAAATCGCCCAGGTAATGATGGCTGTGTTTGGCACTAAACACATTCAATGGGCTATGGTAATTACAGGTTTTGTAATCGGCATCCCGCTTTATTATGGCATTGGTTTCGTGCTGATGGTTCCGCTAATTTTCTCTGTAGTGTACCGATATAAGCTACCAGCGTTGTATATCGGTTTGCCTATGCTTGCTGCTTTGTCGGTTACGCATGGTTTTTTGCCACCCCATCCATCGCCATCGGCTTTGGTGGTGCAATTTAAAGCTAACATGGGACTTACCCTATTTTACGGATTACTGGTTGCCATCCCTGCAATTGTAATCGGTGGACCGCTATTTGCCAAAACGCTAAAAAATATCCCTTCCACACCAATGACCTCGTTTAGGGCAAAAGAATTGCCAGAAAATGAATTGCCGGGAACATTTATCAGTTTATTTACAGCGCTGTTACCCGTTATTTTATTAGGCCTGGCTTCTTTTTTACCTTTACTTTTAGATCGAAACTCAGCCATTATACCTGTTATTACGTTTTTGGGTCACCCTTCTATCGTCATGTTGATCGTACTCATTTTGGCGAGCTATTTTCTCGGGATTTCGAAGGGAAAGAAAATGGATTACCTCTCGGGTATTTTTGGAGACGCCTTAAAAGATATCGCCCTGATTTTATTGATTATAGCTGGTTCGGGGGCTTTAAAAGAAGTTTTAACCCAAAGTGGTGTGAGTAAAGAAATTGCCGGCTACCTGCAGCAATTATCTGTTGAACCCTTATTTTTGGCCTGGCTAATTGCAGCACTGATCCGCTTTTGTGTGGGATCTGCAACGGTTGCCGGCCTCACCACAGCAGGTATGATTGTACCCTTGATGGTAGCTACCCATACCGACCCGAATTTAATGGTTCTGGCCGTTGGTGCTGGCAGTTTAATGTTTTCGCATGTAAACGATGCCGGGTTTTGGATGTTTAAAGAGTATTTTAACTTAAGTTTAAAAGATACTTTCCGCTCCTGGGCATTAATGGAATCAATTGTGGGTACAGCAGGGCTTGCCGGCGTACTTTTACTTAAAATAATAATAGCTTAATATGGAAAATTTAACTGCAGATGCCCGTTTCGAAAAACTTGGACTAAACCTTCCACCAGCCCCTGCTCCCCTTGGTGTATACAAACCTTACCTTATTGATGGAAAATACCTGTATTTGAGTGGTCACGGTCCGGTGAGAGATGATAAAAGCCTCATTATTGGACGTATCGGATCAGATATGGATCAGGATGAAGGTAAATTTGCCGCCAGGCAGGTAGGCTTAACCATGTTATCGACCATTAAAACCAATTTGGGTAGTTTGGACAAAGTAAAACGGGTAATCAAGGTGCTGGGCATGGTAAACTGCACGCCCGAATTTGAGAAACATCCATTCATTATTAATGGCTGTAGTGAGCTTTTTGCAGAAGTTTGGGGAGCAGATAACGGAATAGGTGTAAGGAGTGCGGTTGGTTTCGGCTCATTACCCGATAATATCCCCGTGGAAATCGAAGCCTTGTTCGAACTATACTAAACCTCCGTTATGTTAGAAAAACAATGGTATCATTTAAATGATCCTGACTCTGTTGAATCGCCGGGTTTGGTTTTTTATGCAGACAGGATTAAAGCAAACATTAAGCTGCTGATTTCGATGATTGATGGTATTAGCCGTTTACGTCCGCATGTTAAAACGCATAAATCAGCTGAGGTGAGTAAGCTGATGATTGATGCAGGCATTTCAAAATTTAAATGTGCTACTATTGCCGAAGCAGAAATGCTAGGCCTTTGTGGTGCAAGCGATGTATTGCTTGCCTATCAGCCTGTTGGGCCAAATGTAGAAAGGTTTATGGCCCTTCAGAAAGCATACCCGGGCACCCAGTTCAGTTGTTTGGTTGATGATGAAAAAGCTGCACTTGCATTGGCTTTAACTGCCCAAGCTAATGGAGTAAAAGCCAGCATTTTTATGGATATAAATGTAGGCATGGATCGTACAGGGATTTTACCCGGAAAAGTGTTAAGTCTCTATACAAAACTTAATCAGCTTAAAGGTTTATCAATTAAAGGTTTGCATGCTTACGATGGTCATATTCATGAAAGTGGTTATGGCGTTCGCACTGAAAAAGCAAAAGTAATTATTGAACAATTACATGCTTTAAGTGAAGAAATTCAGTCTCGATTTAATCATCAAGCAATTATTGTTGCCGGAGGAACACCAACTTTTACCATTTACAATACGCAAACCACTTTTGATTGCAGTCCCGGAACTTTTGCCCTTTGGGATAAAGGTTATCAGGATGCTTTTGAAGAACAGAAATTTAATACGGCTGCTTTGGTCGTTTCGAGAATTGTTTCGCTGCCCGAAAGTAACCTCATCTGTTGTGATTTAGGGCACAAAGCCGTGGCCGCAGAAAAACCGCTCGATAAAAGGGTAGCTTTTTTAAATGCGCCAGAACTTATTGCTGTAAGCCAGAGTGAAGAACATTTGGTACTGGATGCCGGAGAAAATCACCCATACCAAATAGGCGATATGTTGTATGGTTTGCCCTACCACATCTGCCCAACTGTGGCACTTTACGAAAATGCGCTTGTGGTTTCTGAAGGAAATGCCAATCAAAGCTGGAGTATCATTTCCAGGAAAAGAAAAATAACGATATAAAACCGATATGTTTACGATAGATGCCCATCTGGATTTAAGTATGAATGCCTTAGAGTGGAACCGCGATTTAACCCGCCCACTTTCTGAAATCAATACACGCGAGCAGGGCTTAACAGATAAACCCGACCGTGGCAAAGCTACCGTATCATTGCCCGAGCTCCGCAAAGGTAATATCGGTTTGGTGGTGGCTACACAGATTGCAAGGTTTGTAGCGCCCGATAATCCATTGCCAGGCTGGCACTCTCCCGGGCAAGCCTGGGCACAAACCCAGGGACAACTGGCCTGGTATAAAGCCATGGAAGATGAGGGGGAAATGATGCAGGTTAACAACCTGGACAGTTTAGAAAAGCACCTTAATTTATGGGCTACAGATTCGCCAAATGAAAAAAAACGGATCGGTTACATTTTAAGTTTGGAAGGGGCTGATTCTATCGTACATGTTGATTACCTGCAACAGGCTTATCATAGTGGTTTAAGGGCCCTCGGACCGGCACATTATGGCCCGGGAAGATATGCCCAGGGTACAGATGCCACTGGAAAACTACGTGAAGGAGCTTATGGGCTGCTTGCCGAAATGGAAAAACTTAATATTATCCTCGATGCCACCCATTTATGCGATGATAGTTTTTGGGATGCGCTTGATCATTTCAATGGCCATGTTTGGGCTTCGCACAATAACTGCAGGGCTTTGGTTAACCACAACAGGCAGTTTAGTGATGATCAGATTAAGGCATTAATTGCCCGCGGTGCAGTAATTGGTGCCGCCCTTGATGCCTGGATGATGGTGCCCAACTGGCAGAGGGGGATTTCTACACCAAAAGGTATGAGCTGTAACCTCGAAGTAATGATTGATCATATCGATCACATTTGCCAGCTCGCAGGTAATACCAACCATGTGGGAATCGGTTCTGACCTGGATGGCGCTTTTGGAAGAGAGCAATGCCCTTATGATTTAGAAAGCATTGCCGATCTGGATAAAATCCCTTACCTTTTCGAAAAACGTGGCTATAGCAAAACAGATGTAGAAAATTTAATGCATGGCAACTGGATCAGGTTTCTGCGTAAGGCCTGGGCCTGAGTGCTTTGAGTCTTTAGTATCGGTAATTAAGGGGTTTTAATCCCAGATGCGCGCGGATAAACACGGATTTTATATCTGTGCATCTTTTTATAGATAATTATGTTTTTATAATCAGTGATTAACTTAATGATATTGCCCATCGTCCCTACGGAACGTTTGGTGGTTTCCGTTAATAGTAGCCGTTATTTTGCCCGTTAAACCCGATTGGAATGAAAGCCCGCATCCCGATTCTTTCATCGGGAGAGGACTTGTAATGGAAAGCGGGACTAACACCTGATTGAAATGCAGGTATTGCTTTTCAAAAAAAAACAGATAATTCATTAAAGTGAAGAGACCCCCGTCCTGCGGACACCTTCCGAAAAAAACCGAACTCTAAGCGTGTAGAATGAGAACAACGACCAGGAACTGCTCAACTCTTAAATTCCCGGTCGTTAGTTTTAATTTTTTATTGTAACAGTCTCCACTCGCTAAATTGAAGGTCTGTGCTTCCGTTATTAGCGGTGATAAACAATTTATAATATTTGTAAGCCGTTGTATTACTGATTAATATTTTCCTGGTTTGCCTCCTCAAACTAAAAGTTTGATTACTGCGAATATCAAGCTGCGTAAAGTTTACATTATCATTTGATCCCATTAATTTCCAGCCTTTAGGGTCGCGGTCTGGCGCATCGTTACCTGCTGTAATGGTATAACCTTTAACCGCCTGACTTGAAGGGAAAGTAAGCTGCGCCCAGAAAGTAGTAGGGTAGCCGCCCAAAAAGAACTTGGTATTGTAATAACTATCGGCCAGTTTCGAAGAACCTTCAGCTGCAGATGCCCCGCCAGCGTTTTCATTGCTTACACTTAATGCTGCCGAGCTGGTAATATCTTTGAGGTAACTTACACCCGGGAAAGCTGTTTTAGCTGTATTTAGTTGGCTAGTCCAGTCATTTCCTTGCTCATCCAGTGTGCCAAAGGCACTTAAAGCAAGTGGTTTAAGATCCATGCCCGTTGCACCGCTCCAGAAATGTATAAATTCACCATAGTTCATCGATCTCGAAAAACGCGTAATATTGCCCTGTCCGTTATTTACCGTTTCTTTAGGGAAATATTGCGCCAATAAACTAAAATACTTGTTTAAAGCAGTAGCATCGCCCTGTTGACTATACATAGGGAAAAACCAATCCCTGAACCAGTAAGTTTGTGCACGGGGGTAATTTTCGGCACCATTGGCCACCAGGTTGTACCAGCGTTGCACATCGGCTGTTCGGTTTAAGCCAACATACACATCGTAAATGTAAATTTCCATCCATTTGCTGTCGTGCCAGATGCCAAATGCAGGCGAGTTTAATACATTTCTGGATGCGCCTTCTACAATATGACCAACTTCGTGTGTTGTGATATCGAGATCGTTGCCTGTGCCCGAAAGCCATGCGCTGGTGCTCGAAGAGCCTACATCGATAACATTGCGGTAATCGTGACTGGCATCCATATAGGTGCTCGGGTGACCTCCGCTGTACTTGCCGGTATGGAATATTGCCCACAAACGCGAATCAGGACCAAATGAACCATATTTGCTTTTGGTATAGTTCCAAACCTGTGTCAGGTAGGTGTTTGGCCAGGTAACAGTATTGCTTACATCATTGTCGTGGTAAACCACAATGCTTGTATCGTGGTAAAAACGTTGCAAAACTTGCACATGGTCAAACCAATGTTCCTGCCAGGTAAGGGGAGGTTCGGCCAACAGGTTGGTGTTTGCCAGGGCAGCAGGCTTTTTTAAAAGCTGTTCCTGTTGTTGTTCCAGCTCTTTTTTCTTGCAGGAGAGGCTAAGAAAGATCAGGATGCCTGGGATGAGGATTAATCTGTGTTTCATAAAGGTTTTTTATTTTTAGGTTTGAGTTGATTTCCTAATAATTCCGGCCATCCCTTTTTTTGACATCTTTCGCGGCCATAATCGTTTTAAAACACGTTTTTAGCATAATTAAAACGTTTTAGTAATTCGGTTAAAAATTAATCCACTTTTTAGATGGATCAATAATTTAAGTTAGCATTTTTAAGTAAAAAGACGTATTTGTAATTTAAATATTACAAAAAAGACAAGGGTGTTTTTTGGTGAATTGTATCTGTAATGGTATTATAGGCTGTGATCAACCTCACTTTAAATTCGTGCGGTTTGTCAACGGGTGCTTCCGGTAGCTATCTATAATTTTGTGCTGTTAAATTAAAAACACCAATAAGATGGAAAAAAGAATCATTAATCCCTGGCAATGGCAGGATCAAAGAAGTTATGTGCAGGCTGTTGAAGTAAAAAATGTAACAGGTACTTTATATATATCTGGTCAAACGGCCATTAATGCTGAAGGGATCTCGAGTGATGCAGATATGAAAACGCAATTGATCCAGGCCCTTCAAAACCTCGAAACTGTAATTGCAGAGGCTGGTTATGCATGTAGCGGTATTGTAAGGCTAAATATTTATACCACGGCTACAGCAGAACTTTGGCCACACTTTAATATTTTTCAGGATTGGATCGCAAAACATAACATCCGGCAATCATTAACCTTACTGGAAGTGAAAAGTCTTTTCGAAACCCTAAAAGTAGAGCTGGAGGCTACAGTGGTGAAGTAATTTATACTTATCATTTCGATCTTTATACCTTGACATTAATCCCCGGTCTGTGTCCTCACAGACCGAAAACATTGATTACCTGGTTAGTTTTATCCCGGTATCAGGCTCAACCGCCAATACATGTGTGGTACAATCTTTTGCTTTAAACAGGTCGTATCCTTCCTGCCACCAGGTGGTCATTTCCTGTTTGTTAAAAACAAATGAATGGGTGGTAAGCTCACGGTTGATGAAATAAAAATTAATTTTTACGTTTTTGC
Source organism: Pedobacter miscanthi (assembly GCF_032678605.1). Lineage (GTDB taxonomy): Bacteria > Bacteroidota > Bacteroidia > Sphingobacteriales > Sphingobacteriaceae > Pedobacter > Pedobacter miscanthi_A. Next base: position 49,336 of record NZ_JAVTSU010000021.1, on the reverse strand, counting down.
TTGCAGTTTGCAGTTTCGAGATAATCAGGTCGTCGTTTGCGATCTGGTTGAGCATAAAATCGCTGGTACGGGCAAATACCTCAATGGCGTTTTGCAAAGGAGGATTGTTATAAACTGCTTTTTCCTGTCGAAGCACAATGGTGTCGATTTCGGTAGCGCCTTTTATAATGGCTTCCTGTACCGGAATAAGGTTTCCGAAACCCCCATCTGCATAATCGTTGCCATTTTTCTGGTAAAGGCTCATTAATGGCGCCAGATTACATGAAGCCCACATCCAATCGCAAAAATCTTCATAAGTACAATCATTGCTCGATTTGTATTCGATCAGTTGAGTGGTTAAATTGGCTACAGTAACCACTACTTCCTTGCCAAGGGCTTTTATAGTTTCAAAATCTTTACGCTTAAAATTGTTCCTGATTAAATTTCTTAAACCAGTGCTGTCGCCAAGGGTTTTTTGCCGCTTAAAAAACTGGGCAATAATCCCGAAATGGTTCATGCGCAGCTTTACTTTTCCATTTTTGTATTTAACAATAAACGGGCAAACGGTAAAAATATCAGATTGCGAAATGGTCGTATATAGCTTTTTAATCCGTGCCACATCGCCAATGGCTAAAAAGGGAATCAGGAGGCTACCCGTTGAAGAACCAACAAAGAGCTCGTAATTGGTTTCACGGTAATGAATAAGATATTCTGCTACACCACCGGCAAAAGCACCTTTACTGCCGCCACCCGAAATAACCAATGTCTTCATGTTTTGATCCTTAGAAAATTATGATCAAATATAGTTGTTTAGGACGAAGTCTTAATTATAGTCCCTGGCCTGAGTCCAGAGTCTTTACTCCTGTTTGTATTAAATAATGATTAGTCTGCTCCTGAAGCAACTTGTCGTCCTTGGGGGTGATGATATTGTATAAAATCAATACGAATGACAGATAGGTTTCTTCTACAAAATTCTCCTGATTTACCTTCATTTCGAGCGGAGTCCAGCGAAGTCGAGAACCACGGAATGCTCAGCGAAGCTAAATCTGCCTCGGGATAGATGCTCCCCCGAATATTCGGCATGTTCGAGTCGAGATGACTACGCTTTTTATTAGAGTCTGTCAATGATCGAGCTTAGCATTTTGCAAATAGATTGGAGGTTTAATGAAAGTGCGTAAAATCGTCATTGCCAGCCCCGACTGGCAATCGTAATGCCTTAGTAGGGGTTGCAGGTTGCATTACGATTCCCGCCTGCGCGGGAATGACGACCATTCTTTAGAATCTGTCATTGATAGCGTTTAGCATTTTTCAAATACGTCGGAGGGTTGATGACAGATATACACGAGTCGTCATTCCCAACTTGATTGGGAATCTTAATGCCTTGACAGGGCTTGAAGTTACATTAAGATTCCCGAAGGATCCTATCGTGTGGACACAAATATTAGATTAGTTTTATTTGCTCCTATGCCGCAAGGCATCAAACTTTTGAGGCATCAAAAGTATGTAAAAATGCTTTGTCAATCCAGCAAGGGGCCTTTTACACAATCCCCATACACATCAAAAAAACAATGGCAATTGTTTTGTTTGTTAGGGTTGGGTGAAAAGTTTTTGCAAACATGAAACACAAAACCACTGCGTTTTAGGTTTGATAGTGCCATTTGTACTATTGTACGCCTGTTTTTTTGATTTTTCTGGCCCTTGGGATTGACGGAGTTCTTCGGTTATGGCTGGATTATTTCAAAGCAAGCTAGCATAACGCCACAAAAATTTAAAAAAGATGTGTCCACACGGTAGGCCTGGGTGGGAATGACGACCAATTTTTTAAATCTGAAAATGGTAAAGTAGTCGGAGGATCTTTTGCGATGGATGTTAGGCAATATAGACCTCTCCATTCCGTTGCACTCCGGTCAAGAGGACGAATTTTCTTTTGAAGCTTGGCAACCATAAACCCAATATGGAGTTTCCTTTCTATAAATACCTCACATGTTTTTTATCTTTTCCCTGGTTACGCCCTTTTGTTAAAAGGTAAATGCCAGTGAATAAAAGTATTGCAGCTAAAGTTAAACCCAGTGCCATGGGCAAAAATGCTGTTGCCGCATCAAAAAAGGCCTGCCAGTTCAAATTTGTATGTAATAGGTAAATCACTAAAAAGAAAGCCAGAAAGGTAAGGCCGGCATAAAAATATAGCATTCGGGATGTGGTGTTAATTTTCATGTTTGGTACTGGTTAGCGGGATTTAATTTAGGTAAGGATTTTTAGGGATATAGACCATGCGGTAGCCGCTTTTTTTTAGAAGCGCGATGGTATCGCGATCAGGCAATTGTTTAAAAATAACAGCAGTTAATACTTGTGCAGGCATTGCCCTCAATTTAACCATTACATCAAAAAAGAATTTCTTCATTTTAATCATGATAAATTTGCTGTTATGCGGTTCAGTTGAAATGGCCTCAGCTCCTTTAAACCAATAATTTGGATTGATCTTTTTAAATGCGACCATAGGTAAGCCTAAACCGGCGGCCAGTTTTTCAAATTCCCTTTCGGAAACTTTGTATACAAAATTTCCGACGGGTTCGAATGAAAAGCGGTTTTTCCACAACTTATTTAAGATTTGCCCATGGTGGGTAAAAACATTTGTCAGCATTAATAACAGGGGCATTTTAATAACCGGATCCTGAGGTTCCATCACCACTACACCTATTTTAGCCACCCTGATCATTTCGTACATGGCAGCATAAGGCCTCGGGAAATGATGGTAAGATTCTTTGCATAATACAAAATCAAAACTATTGTCTTCCTGTGATAAATTTTCGGCATTTTCTGCGGCACAGGACTTAATAATTCCTTCTTTTAAGGCAATGTTTAAAAAGTCGGTGTTTAGGTCGGTTGCCAATGCCTCATTGCCCGAGTTTAAAATATACTGGGCATCAAAACCATAAGCATCTCCAACGGTAAGCCAACTGCGGTTTTTCTGGTTCAATAAAGGGTCGAGACAACTAAAGAATAATTGTTGTAACCACTGCGCAATATTATTTTTATCAGCAGCTTTTGCTTTTTGGTATAGGTTGGTTTTGGCATTTTCGGATGGAAAATGTTGGTTGTACCAACTGTTGTGTCTGTTATAACTTTCGTTTTGGAGCATAGAGCCGGGATTTAAATAAAATACGCAGCCCGGTTAGAAAACGCTTGGTCGAAAAAATAAACTTAGGACTGAAAAATAAATTAATTTTACCCAGCGTTTTTCCTGTTCGTTGCGTAACCCTAATACAACACGATGAAAAACCGCTTACCGAACCGAATGAATGAACCTTTTTTTTAAGCAGGATACCAAACTAATCAAAGGCTGCAAGGCCAATGAGCGGCAAGCACAAGAAGGTCTCTATAAGCTTTACTATGCTGATATGCTGCGAATATGTTTTCGTTATTTAAAATCAGATGACCTGGCGCATGATGCCCTGAGCATCGGGTTTTTAAAGGTTTTTCAGCATATCCATACTTTTGATGTAAAAAAAGGAGAATTTGGTGCCTGGATAAGGACAGTAATGGTACGATCGTGTATAGACCTGGGCCGTAGAGAGGCAAAGTTTAACGAAGTAGTAAACCCGGAAGAAATTGAAGAGATTTTTATCCAGCCGGCTGTGCTTGATAAACTTTTTGTAGAAGATCTTCTCCAACTCATCCGCCTGTTACCAACTGCAACGCAGTTGGTTTTTAACCTTTCGGTTATAGACGGTTACTCGCACAAGGAAATTGGAGCGCATTTAAATATTACCGAAAGTACCTCTAGATGGCACCTTACGGAAGCAAAAAAACAGTTGAGGAAAATGTTAGCTTCTTCAGCAATTGATAAACCAACTGAAAATACAAAAAGAAGATGAGAAATTCAGCATGGTATCATAAACTCTGGAGCAAGAAATTCGACAGCCTTCCAATTAAGGATACTGCAGATGCCTCGTGGGCGGGCATGCACAAGCTGTTAAATGAGCAACTGCCTGCTGGTACGGTAGGTGGTAATCCACCTGGTATATCAGCCGGAGCCAAATTATTTAAAATACTTGGGTACGCATTTTCAGCAGCCGTTACGGTATCTGCAGTGGTATATGTAACGGTTCCACACTCAAAAAGCACCAGGAAAGAAATCGTTAAAGAAAATAAGGGGCTGCTAACTGATTCTATACTTACCGATAGCAATAAAATAGAAAGCTATAGTAACCTTGTAGACAGTAACCTGATTAATAATCGGGATACATTAAATAACCTTACAGCACAACATGTGAACACTGATAGCAGCATAATTGTTGGAGACGAAAATAAAACTGTTGCAGGCGGAACAAAAAAAGAGGGCAATTATACTGTTGCTGGATTACATGCTGTTTCAACTTCAGGGTATCAGAATAGCAGCATGCAAAAAACGGATAGGAGTGGTGTTTTTGTAAATTCAGCAAGCCAATCTTCTAATGATCATTCTGCCGCTGCGGTAACCGTAAATTCTTTGTTTAAAAGTGCTAAGCTGCAATTAATGGCTCCAGGCAAATTTGGGCAGGAAAATGTATTTCAGAACGATTCTACAAATCACGCAAAAAACTTAACCACTTTACAACCTGTTATGCAGATTTATGCGAATGACAATGGTTTGAGAACTGCAGGCAGCACGGCAAAAAACAGGGATAAAAATAAACCAGCTGGTAACAATACCGGAAAAGTGAAAAAAACTAAACCAGCAAAAATCAAAGCGCCCAAAACCCCAAAAGCAAGTAATGAAGATGATGAGCCTAAATACAGTTACGGGATAACTGGCGGCATGAACGTGCAAAAAAGTGGCAGTAGTTTTTATGCAGGCTTGTTTGGTAGTTATGCCCTCAATAAAAAATGGCAACTTATAGCCGGTGTAAACATCAATAGTGCCCAAAAACTTGCCAGGGAGTTTACTCATCCAAGTTATTATCGCCCTGATTCATTACCTCCGTTTACAATAGCTGATGAAAGAAAGGTAATAGCGGTAGATATCCCCTTAGCGGCAGCTTACCGGTTATCAAAAAAAATAAGCATTAAGGCAGGGCCGATAATCGCTTTCTCCATCAAACAATCGGATGTATTTACCAAATTAAAACCAATAGCTGATCCACGTGATACTTTATATCATGGTAAAGCAGTTGATTCTGCATTGGTTAACACAGCAGCAAATAAAGTAAGTATTGGCTTTATGGGCGGCATTAGTGTACACCTTAAGCGATTCGATATTAACGGGAGCTACCAATGGTTAAAGCCAAACAAAATCAGCAATAGTTTAGGAACATCCAATCAAGCCAATCAGTTTTTTAAAATTGGGGTAGGGTATAGGTTTAAGTAGCGGTTGGCGCTGAAATATAGGCGAATTGCGAGGCTTCGTCATTTTGAGCAGACCCGATAGCTATCGGGTGTAACGTAGCCGTGAAATCTGTCTTGAGATAGATCTCTCCGCTCCACTGCGTTTCGGTCGAGATGACGCCCCTTTATTAAACACTGTTTACAATTAGCAGTTTTCAATTAAACAATCCAGGAATTGGTAGTTTCCCAATGAACGAGTGACTAATAAATCAATATTGTAATTCTACTTCTACAGGTTTTAATTAAAATTGCTGTGAAGTTTTATTTAAATTTTTGTTAAAATATTATTGCTATTGTCGATAATTGCACGATATTTATTTAATCTTAAACGTTTTAGCAAGCTCTCGGCTAAAAATAGACTAAAAAAGCAAATTTCAGGCGTTGAAAAAAGGAAAAGATCTAAAGACGGAGTGGGAAAAATTTATCTTAGAAGGAAATACTACGTCCTTTTACGATATCTATGCCCATTACCATGATTATTTTACCTACATCGGCGCAAAAAAAGGGGCAAGTGCCGAAAATATCAAAGATTGCATTAACGATCTGTTTTTATACGTTTATGAAAATAAGGAAAAACTAGGCCATATTACCAATCATCACAATTACCTCATCACTTCTTTTCTTCGTAAACTGTTCCGCAAGCAGCATTTTAGTGCCGAAGAAAGCCTGGATCTTTATGATCTGGAAGAAATGCCTACTTATCCTTCGGTAGAAACACAGTACATCAGGCAGCATACCAGCAACCAGGTTAGCCTTACACTGAAAAATTATATCGATAAATTATCTGAAAGCCAGTCGAGATTGATCTATCAGAAGTTTTATCTGGGTCTTTCGTACGATGACATTGCGATTAGTAATGGCATTGCTGTTAAAACCGCTTACAATACCATCTATAATGCGGTAGAAAAACTCAAAAAGATCATTGGTGAAGGCGATTTGGGTGCATTATCAATCGCAATTTCGCTACTTTCACTATTAATTTTAATTTTTTTTAAATTTCTATAGGTAAAATTTAAATTTCCTGCTCTATTCTCCAAAGTTTAATCAATTAAATGAGAGATCAAGACAATCTGCAGCTGTTAGAACAGGAAAGTTTTCTGAATTATTGTTTTAAAAGAAATGATCAGGATGTAAAATACTGGGAAGAATGGTTGTTGCAAAATCCACAGCGCAGGCAGGAAGCTGATCAGCTCAGGCAGATGTTATTGTTGATGGGCGATGAATCCAGAACACGGACGATAAGGTCCGATTTTGCCAGTCTCCAGAACCGGATTAACCGCTCCGCCAAAAGTTTAAAAGTAATCAGGTCTTCTTCATGGTTAAAATGGAGTATTGCTGCTTCCGTTTTGGTGCTGCTCAGCGTTGGCCTTCTGTTTTATATTGCTCAAAATAACAAAACGGCTAACCCGAAACTAGCCGATGTTGCTCCCGGAGGTAATAAAGCCACCCTGATATTGGCCAATGGTAAAAAAATTGATCTTAGCGGTGCTGTTAATGGTGCCATTGCCGATGAAACGGGCATTAAAGTAATCAAAACGGCAGAAGGAAAAATCATCTACGATTTATCGAATACCACAGCTGCTGCAAACGAACAATACAATACCATCGAAACGCCAATGGGTGGCCAGTATCAGGTAAACCTTTCGGATGGGACAAAAGTATGGCTTAATGCCGCTTCCTCATTGCGTTATCCAACTCATTTTAGTGGAAAGGAACGTAAGGTAGAATTAACCGGCGAGGGCTATTTCGAAGTCGCACATCAAAAAAACATGCCATTTAAAGTGGCCAGTGCAGGGCAAACCGTAGAAGTGCTGGGAACCCATTTTAATATTATGGCTTACCACGATGAACCAAACGTAAAAACCACCCTTTTGCAGGGATCGGTAAAACTATACACCGGTAATCAAAATACATTGCTAAAACCCGGCGAGCAAGCCTTACGTACTGGTAATCATATCCGCATTTCGGATGAAGTGGATATGGAAGATGTGGTGGCCTGGAAAGATGGCTATTTTAAATTTAACGAAAGTCTGGAAGGCATTATGTCGAAAATTTCAAGGTGGTATGGTGTTGAGGTTGTTTACGAAACCAAAACCGATCCGAACTTAACCTATTCGGGGAAAATATCACGTGGAAGAAATATCTCAGCAATACTTAAAATCATCGAATTTAACGGTGATGTCCATTTCAGGATAGAAGGACGCAAAGTATTTGTCACAAAATAAAACAAACAACTCATTATCCAATAAACCTAACCTAAACCAAACTAAAAGATGAAGAAATATCTACGACAGCAATATTAAGGTCAGCAATAAACCAGGAATACTTGTAGGTACTCCTGGCTAAGTTTGGCATCTATCCAATAATTATCAACTACTGCTGCAGGTACCCCCAGTTTCGAAGCCAGGGCATCTGCACAAAACCAAACCAAACAAATGTATAGAATTTATCCCAGGAAAAGGGGTATGCCGCTCGGGTATGTCCGTAAATTATTGCTTATTATGCGATTAACTACCGTTATTTTAATTGCATCTTTCCTGCAGCTCTCTGCCGCAGGATTTGCACAGAAAATTACAATCAGCAAAAAAAATGTCCCGCTCAGTCAGATTATTAATGAAATCCGCGATCAAAGTGGTTACGACTTTTTCTACAGCAACGAACTTTTAAAAAAAACCACGCCCGTATCTATTAACGTCAAAGATGCCTCATTAGAAGATGTACTGCAAATCTGTTTCAAAAATCAGCCTATTGCCTATAAGGTAGATGATAAAGCTGTAATGCTGCGCGAAAAGGTTACAAGTGTTTCTGATAAAATTTATTCGTTTGTGCCCATCGGCGTACAGGTTACGGTAACCAATGAAGAAGGAAAACCGCTGCCCGGTGCCACGGTAACGATAAAAGACACCAATAAAAAAATGATAACCGGTGTAGGCGGAACTGTTTTTATCTCCAATGTGGATGATAAGGCCATTTTGGTGATTACTTATCTGGGGTACAAAACGCAGGAAATCAAGCTTAAAAAGAACCAGCTTAACATTATCGTTAAAATGGAAATCGGAGATAACAAGTTTGATGATATCGTGGTCACCGGAATTTTTAATAAACCCAAAGAAAGTTATACCGGGGCGGTACGCACCATTACAGCGGTAGAACTGCAACAGTTTCAGGGAAGAAACCTGTTTACCACATTGGGCAATATCGATCCGTCATTTTACGTGGTACCGAACAATGCATCAGGTGCCGACCCGAACAAAATTCCTGATATCCAGATGAGGGGTGCACGTAGCCTGCCCAACATTGATAAGTTGCAGGATCAAACATCGGCGGCTTTAAATACACCGCTTATTATCCTCGATGGATTTGAAACCACCCTGCAACGCATGCTGGATTTGGATAATACCGAAATTCAGTCGATAACCTTGCTCAAAGATGGTTCAGCAACAGCCCTTTATGGTTCGCGTGGAGCAAACGGGGTTGTGGTAATTAAAACCAAAGAGCCTATTGCCGGTAAATTAAGGCTTACCTACAGGGCCGGAGTAAACCTGAGTATCCCTGATTTAAGCAGTTACAACCTTTTAAACTCTGCCGATAAACTGGAACTGGAAAGGCTTTCGGGCTATTTTCAGAGTGCCACGCAAGATCCTGCCACCAATATTGAATTGCAAAAATATTATAACCAGGTACTGGGGCAGGTGGCTAAAGGTGTAAATACCGACTGGTTATCGGTGCCATTGCGTACAGAGGTAGATCAGCTCCATAATTTAAAAGTAGAAGGGGGCGACCAGGCTTTCCGTTACGATCTGGGTTTACAGTATAACAATGTTAACGGGGCGATGAAAGGATCGGGGAGGCAAACCTTTAACGGAACCATCAACCTGATGTACAAGTACCGCACGCTTACTTTCCGCAATAGCCTGGTGGTTGGACAAACCAAAGCCGAGCAATCGCCATATGGCTCTTTTGCTGATTATGCTAAGTTAAACCCTTACTGGGAACCGTATGATGCATCAGGAAAGGTAGTAAAATTTTTTACGCCTTATTACCGGCCATTTATTACCCAAACTTCGAAATATAGCGGACCTTATGCCAACCCGTTATACGATGCCACATTAAATACCTATGATATTAACCATACCACCAATATTACCGATAACTTTCAATTAGAATGGACGCCTGTAAATGGCCTGTTTCTCCGTGCAGGTGTTGGGGTAAGCAGTAACCAAACCCACGAAGATAATTTTAAACCGGCCGAACATTCTTCTTTCGCCAATTACGGCGATGCTGATATTTTCAGAAAGGGAAGTTATGCTTATTCTTCTGGTCAGGATTTTAGCTATACCGGAAATTTATCAGCCAGTTACTCTAAGGTATTTGCAAATATCCACCGCATATACGCCGGTTTAAATGTTGATATGACCGAGAATAACAACCGCATTTACACTTTTAGTGCAGAGGGTTTTCCTGATGAATCGATCGACTTTTTGGGCATGGCACTTCAATACCAGCAGGGTGGATCGCCAACCGGATCGGAAGCTACCAGAAGACGGATAGGCGCTGTAGCCAACTTTAACTATGCCCTTAAAGATCGTTACCTGGTAGATTTGGCTTACCGTGTGGATGGAGCCTCGCAATTTGGTGTTAACCGCCGTTTTGCCCCCTTCTGGTCAGCAGGTTTAGGCTGGAACATGCATTACGAATCTTTCATTAAAGATAATTTCAGGTTTATCGACCGTTTAAAACTGAGGGGATCTTACGGTTCAACCGGTTCAACACAGTTTGATGCTTATCAGGCCCTGGGTACTTACAGTTATTATACAAACGACCGGTATAAAACCTGGTTAGGTGCACATCAGAATACTTTGGGCAATCCGGATCTGGCCTGGCAACAAACCAATAAATACAATGTTGGGTTCGAAACCGCGATGTTTAACAGCAGGTTTACTTTAGAGGCTGATGTGTTTTTAGAGAAAACATCTAACCTGCTTTCATCACTCGAACTGCCTTACGCCAACGGTTTTACCAGTTATAACGAAAATATTGGTGCCTTGCAAACCAAAGGGATAGAGTTAATGGCCAGTGTTTGGTTAATCCGCAATAACCAGCGTAGATTTTCCTGGTCTATAACCGGAAACCTGGTACACAATGTAGACCGTATTGTTAAACTATCGGAAGCCATGAAAGCGGCGAACGAAAAATTGGCACTTCAGGTAGGTACAAGCCCAAGCCGGATCATCAGAGAAGGCGATTCGCAGAATACCATTTACGCAGTACGTTCATTAGGGATAGACCCAAGTACGGGTAAAGAACTTTTTCTGAATAAAGATGGTGAAGTAACCTACACCTGGAACGCGAAAGACCGTGTGGCCGTTGGTTTAAGCCAGCCAAAATTCAGGGGGAATTTCAGCACCTTGTTCCGTTACAGCAACTTTACGCTAAATGCTTCTTTTAGTTTTCTTTTTGGCGGACAACTCTACAACCAAACGCTGATTGATAAGGTAGAAAATGCGAACAAGATCCTCAATGTGGATGCAAGGGTATATTACGACCGCTGGAAACAGCCGGGAGATGTGGCCCTTTACCGTGGAATTAATGAATCTACAACAGTATATCCTTCTTCCAGATTTGTACAGAACGAAAGTACGTTTACCTGCCAGAATATTAATGTGGCTTACGAAGTAACCAATAAAAGGTTCCTCAAACGTTTGGGCATGCAAACTTTATCGGTTACAGGTAATACCGGAGAACTTTTTTACATCTCTACAGTAAAACAGGAGCGTGGTACCGATTATCCTTATACACACCAGTTTTCACTTTCATTATTTGCAGCATTTTAAAAACAGGATCATGAAAAAAATACTTACAACCGTTATTATACTTTGTAGCCTGTTCGGAGCCGGCTGCAAAAAATGGCTTGATGTAAAACCACAGGGCCAAACCACCCAGGATGAACTGTTTAAAACGCAGAAAGGTTTCAGGGATGCCTTAACAGGTGCCTACATCCGCATGAAAAGCAGTAACATTTATGGTGGCTCACTCACCTGGGGCAATATCGAATTTATGGCCATCAACTGGGAAAATCCTTCATCCAGTAACACCTCACTTACTAAATTAATTAACGGCGATTATACCGATGCAACGGTTAGGGGCTGGTTAGATAATACTTATGCTGACCTGTTTAAGGTAGTTGCAGATGTTAACAGCATCCTCAGCGTTATTGATGATAAAAAACCGGTTTTTACGGAGGGGAACTATTCCATTGTAAAAGGAGAGGCCTTAACCCTCCGTGCTTTTTGCCATTTCGATGCCATGCGGATGTATGGTCCGCTGCCTTCTGCACCAGGAACAGCTAGGATTCTGCCATATGTAACCACGGTGAGTAAAGACATCCACGAACCATTGCTTTACCAGGATTTTATGAAATCGGTACTGAATGACCTCGATCAGGCAGAAGCCCTGTTAAAAGATGTAGATCCGATCCGTAAATATTCTATTGCCCAGTTAAACCCCGGCCAAAACGACCAACCGGTGCTGAGCGATAACTATTTATTGTACAGGCAGGTGAGGATGAATTATTATTCGGTACTGGCTTTAAAAGCAAGGGTATACCTTTGGTTAAGCACATCGGATGCCACTTACAAAGTGAATGCAGCCAAATACGCCCAGATGGTGATTGATGCAGCCGATCCAACGGGTGCACCTTTGTTTAGGCTGGGCGAGGAGCGCGACCGTGCGGCAGAAGATTATACCATGTCGCCAGAGCATATAAGCGCTTTAAGTATATACAACCTGGCTACTACTGCAACAGGTGTTTTTGGCGAAACCGGAAGTTTAATGCGTTACGATTTTAACATCACCGATGGTTTTTACTACCTCAATAACCTGTTTCCGGTAAATGAAAGAACATCGGATATCAGGTGGAAACAAATGTGGACCTACAAAACCACTGCCGGGGCTACCAATTATGTGATGTATAAAAAATATATCCAAAAAACCGGTTTGTTTCCTGTTTTGCAAATCCCTTTGTTACGTCTGAGCGAAATGTACCTGATTTTAACCGAATGTGCCGATTCTAAAGCCAGTGCGGAGGCTTCTTATAGTTTCCTTTGCAGTAAAAAAGGGATTCCTTTTACCTCGTTTAACGCTACCGATTGGGTTACCGACCGTAAAAATAAACTCATCAGGGAATATGTGCGCGAGTTTTACGCTGAAGGGCAGAGTTTCTTCACCTATAAACGTTTTAATTTAACCACACTGCCGGCCAGCTGGACTTACACGTATTACAATGTAAAGCCATCCAAATACCTGGTGCCGAAACCAGACCGTGAAATCAATTATAACAATAACTAAGCAAGGCGATGAAAAGATTAATATATTTTGCAGCGGCTGTGTTTTTGGCCGTAACTGCCATAAGTTGCAGTAAAACACCAGGTTTGCTGTACAGCGATGTTGCCCGTGTACAACTTAACGATACTGCTACCCTAAACAGCACATTTGTGTACGAGGCACCTACCATTATCCGCGATACGGTTTACATTCAGGTAAATACCATTGGCGAAATGGCCAGTGTAGACCGTGCCGTAAAATTTGTTCAGGTAAGTAATAAAACCGATTTATTCCCGGCAGTTTCCGGTCAGCATTTTGTTCCTTTTGATGATCCTTCCCTTAAAAACCTGATGGTAATTAAAGCCAATACCGTTCAAGCGAAAATCCCGGTGGTACTGTTACGCGATGCAAGCCTTAAAACAAATACCTACCGCCTGCGCCTGCAATTGGCAGCAAATGATCAGTTTGGATTAGGTGAAGTACAAAGTCGTAGTATATCCATTGTGTTTTCTGATCGTTTGGAGCGTTTTTACTCCTGGAGGTTGGATAATGGAACGGCACCAGCATTTTATACTTTTGGCAAATACAGCACCCGTAAACACCAGTTCATGATCGATAAACTTCATGAGCAGATCGATGAAACCTGGTACCAAACGGCAGTAAGTATTGGCGCACTACAAAACTATGCCAACATTTTAAAAACGGCACTGGCCAGCTTTAATAACGATCCGGTAAATATTGCCAGTGGCAAAGCACCCTTACGCGAAACAGACGAAGTAGGAAGCGTGCCGATTACTTTCCCTTAATGAAAAACCATTGATTTAAAATTAAATGTGATGAAAAAATTATATGTATTACTCATGGGTTTACTGGTATTGTTTACTGGTTCCTGTGTAAAAGAAAGTGCCAACGCTTATATACCCGATTTACCACCAGCTACAGTAAGTGGCTACGAAAAAGCATACACGGTTTATACCCATCAGGATCAGTTAAATATTACCCCTGGCGTATCTGATGAACGTAGTTATGATTATTCCTGGACCGTTTATTCCAATAATTTTAACGTTAACTCTGGCATTGTGCCAAAGGGAGATGTGATCTCTACATCAAAAGACCTGCATTATGAGGTTTTACTTAATCCGGGTTCATATACCCTGGTATTTAACATTAAAAATCGCATTACCGGCGTAACCCAACTGATTACCAGTACGCTTTCGGTATCCACCTTAACCATGACGGGTTGGTACATTTTAAAAGATGACGGCAATAAAACCGATTTCGATTTTATTTACCCAACCGGACGCATCGATAACTGGATAGCCAACTTCAATGATGGCAAGGGATTAACCGGAAAAAGCATCAAAGCAGTATATGCAGGCTCTTTCAAAAACAATTTAAAATCCACCGATCTCTACAGTGTATTGGTTGCGATAACCGATCAGGATGCTGCTATATACAGGATTGATAACGGGAAAAAGGTAATGGGTTTTGATGATATGTTTTTTACCCGTCCCGATGTTAAAAAGCCGCAGAATGTTTTGCAGCCCATGTCTGATAACAATGTGTTTCTGATTAACGATAACAAACTTTTTACCCTCACTAAAGGAACCTTATTTGCAAGTCCTCCGCTTTCTACCTATAAAATTACACCTATAGCCGCAATTGCTGCCAGGGGGATATTTTTCGATGATAATTCCAAATCGATCGTATTTTCTGATAACGGAACTTTTGCTTTGCCGGGTGCAAATGGAGCGCTGGTTAAAAACATGAATGCCGATATGGTATGGGTAGGAGGTTATGCAGGTTTGCGAAGTGCAGCACTTGCACTTTTTAAAAAACCAACCGGAGAAGGGCTTTTAATCAAGATGAATGCCAGTTATGGCCCGCTGAGTGGTTCGGGTGATATGGTTTTAGGCACCAAAGTAGTTCCGGCTACCCACGGCTTAATGTCGGCCGATGCCATTGGAGGCAATTACGATTCCGATTATATCTATTATGCCAAGGGCAATAATGTGTATATGACAGATTTTACCTCCATTCCCGAAAACCTGCAGGTTACCCTTCCGCAAGGCGAAGTGGTTACCTGTATCCAGCACATCAAATATCCTCAACCAGCTGCGGGTATAGCCACTACTGTGGATTTTCTCGCGATTGCTTCTTACCAGAACGGGAAATATAAAGTATGGCTGCATAAAATCAGTTCAACCGGAACCATACAGCAGTTAAGCAAACCCGATTTTGAAGGCCAGGGAAAAGTGAGCTGTTTAAATTATGTAGAGAAGGGCATCGGAAGCCGGGTATTTTAACATTAAAACATTAAACACCAACAATATGAAACTAAGATTAAGTACCTTCCTGTTAGCTTTTATGCTAACTGGAAGTGTTTTCGCACAGCAAAATGATCCGGATGTAACATCGCCGGTTATTCAGAAACAAAAAACAGAACTGGAGGCCACACTTGTTTCAGTAAATCAGAAACTGGCTTTGAGCGAAAAAACATACCGCGATGCCCAAACTAAAAAAATAAAGTACGATACCCTGGGCCTTGGTGCCTGGCGTGCCGAAATGGCAAAGCTTAAAGAAGAGAAAAATGAGCTTACCATTGCTTTTATCAAACAGCATCCTGATTATTTCACCAGTTTGCTTGCCTTAAAGGATGTGATCGGTGCCTTACCAAAAGATGTGCAGTTACTCGAAAAAACATTTGCTAAACTGGATAAAAACATTCAGCAAACCGCTACCGGGGTTAAAACCAAAACTATCCTGGATAAATTCGATGCCGTAAGCATTGGCCGCATTGCGCCTGGTTTTTCTGCACCCGATACTGCCGGCAAAATGATAAACTTATCCGATTTTAGGGGGAAATATGTATTGCTCGATTTCTGGGCAAG
Organism: Pedobacter miscanthi; assembly: GCF_032678605.1. Taxonomy (GTDB): domain Bacteria; phylum Bacteroidota; class Bacteroidia; order Sphingobacteriales; family Sphingobacteriaceae; genus Pedobacter; species Pedobacter miscanthi_A. The sequence continues at coordinate 33,779 of NZ_JAVTSU010000021.1, read as the reverse complement.
CTGGTGCGGGCCATGTAGAGAAGAAAACCCGATTGTGGTAAAAGCCTATAATACCTATAAAGACCGTAATTTCGAAATCCTTTCTGTGTCGTTAGATCAACCTGGCAAGCAAGAGGCATGGCTTAAAGCCATCCACGATGACCAGTTAAACTGGAAACATGTATCGGATTTAAAATTCTGGAAAAACGAGGTGGCGCAATTGTATTCGGTGATGTCTATTCCGCAGAATTTTCTGATCGATCCTAGCGGGAAAATCATTGCCGCAAACCTGCGCGGAATCGAACTGGCCAAAAAACTGGCCTCACTTTTACCGCAATCAAACCAAGGAAAGTAAAACCAATTCTTATATCAGGCCGGCTAAAAACCGGCCATCAAAAAACGATAAATGTTTAAACCTATTTTATGTACACTGGCGATAGGAAGCTTTGCCATGTTCTCGTATGGACAAAAAAAGCCACGTGTTACAGCACCAGCTACCATAGCTGTTCCGGTTAAAAAGGCCGATAGTGTGCCGGGAGCAGTTAAACCTTATAAAGAAATTATTACGGCCAAAGCGAAAACGGCCCTGGGTATGATTAATATCCACCAGATTGGCCTGAAGTATTATTTCGAAATCCCCGATACCCTTTTGGGCAGGGAAATGCTGGTGGTAAACCGGATTTCTAAAGCGGCATCCAATCCACGTCCGCAGATGATGGGTTATGCCGGTGATGAAATTGCCGAAAATGTAATCAGTTTCGAAAAAGTAAGCAACGACCGTATTTTATTACGCCTCAATTCTTTTAACGAACATTCGGCTGATACCACCGCCAACGGTTTATACAAATCGGTAAGGAATTCGAATATCCAGCCTATTGTAGCCTCCTTTCCGGTAAAGGCCTACGGAGGTGATTCTACCAAAGTAAAAAGCAGTGTAATCGATATTACCGATTTTATCAATACCGAAAACGAGATCTTTTTCTTTAACGCCGGGATAAAGGGATTGCTGGGCATTGGCGGCATCCAGGTTGATAAATCTTACATCAATTCCATCAGTACCTATTCCAAAAATGTAGAAATCCGTACCGTGCGTACTTATAGCAGAGGTCCGGTAGGCGGCCAGCCCACTACATCAACCATTCCCATTACCTACGAACTGAACAGCTCAATTGTGCTATTGCCAAAAGTGCCCATGAAAGCTCGTTTTGCCGATGCACGCGTGGGTTTCTTTGCACAGGGATATACCGATTTCGATAAAGATCCGCAAGGGGTAAAACAATCGGCAGTGGTGGTACGCTGGCGAATGGAACCTAAAGATGCCGACATTGAAAAATATAAACGCGGCGAACTGGTAGAACCTAAAAATCCGATTATCTATTACATCGATCCGGCTACACCCGCCAAATGGGTACCGTATTTAATTGCAGGTGTAGATGATTGGCAAAAAGCCTTTGAACAGGCGGGTTTTAAAAATGCGATAAAAGCGTTGCCTGCACCAACCAACGATCCAAACTGGAGCATTGATGATGCCACCCACAACGTAATTGTTTACAAACCTTCGGCGGTTGCCAACGCAAGCGGTCCGAATGTACACGATCCGCGCAGTGGCGAGATCATCGAAAGTCACATTAACTGGTACCATAACATTATGCAATTGGTACGCAACTGGTATATGATACAGGCTGGTCCGCTTGATGCCCGTGCACAAAAACTAAAATTTGATGATGAACTGATGGGACAGCTCATCCGTTTTGTATCCTCGCATGAAGTTGGGCACACGCTTGGTCTGTTGCATAATTTTGGATCAAGCTCAACCGTACCGGTAGCAAAATTAAGAGATAAAGCCTGGGTTGAAGCCCATGGCCATACACCATCCATTATGGATTATGCCCGGTTTAATTATGTGGCACAACCCGAAGATCATATTTCGGAAAAAGGAATTTTTCCACGCATTGGCGATTATGATAAATGGGCCATACAGTTCGGTTACCGCTGGATGCCGGAGTTTAAAACGGCAGAAGAAGAAACACCATATCTCAATAAACTGATTATTGATAGTTTAAAAACCAATAAACGTTTGTTTTTCGGATCAGAGAATTTATTTACCGATCCACGCTCACAAAGTGAAGATATGGGTGATAATGCAATGCTTGCTAGTACTTATGGAATTAAAAATCTAAAACGAGTAGTGCCAAACATTATGGCCTGGACGAGAGAACCAAATGAAGGTTACGAAAAAACAGGTGAAATTTACAAAGAGGTAATTAAACAGTACACGCAATACCTTGGCCATGTCATCAGGAATTTTGCTGGTACTTATACTACCTTTAAAAGTGTAGAACAACCCGGTGGCTTGTTATCGCCAGTACCTTATGCTACCCAGAAACAAGCCATTAAATTTATAAATGATGAGTTTTTTGTTACGCCAAAATGGTTGCTAAACCAACAGATTTCGGATGTTACGGGCGCAAATCCGGTTTATACGATTGGCAACATTCAGTATGCAGTTTTGATGCGAATGATGGGCTCTGATATCATCGTAAAAATGATCAACAGGGAAGCCACCGATCCGGTAAAAAATTATACCGCAATAGAATACCTTAACGATCTGAAAAAAGGAGTATGGAGCGAAATTTATGACCATAAGCCTATTGATATTTACCGCCGTAACCTGCAACAAGTTTACATGAGTAATGCGATAAAAATGTTCGTATCAACCAACGAAATTGTAATGACAGGACAGTTGGGCGGAATTAATATATACATGAACCCTGATGTAACCAAATCAGACGGTGGAAGTATTATGCGGGCTCATTTGATTGAATTGAGAGGCGATATTAAAAAAGCAATTCCTTTTGCCACAGGTTTAACCAAACTGCATTTAGAAGAAATGGTGCGTAAAATAAACGTGGGTTTAATCCCGAAAACATTAACTACGGCAACACCTTAAGGTACTAAAATATTTTTTAATGGAATTTGTCATCCTGAGCGTAGTCGAAGGATCTTTTCAACGAATTAAAATAAAGAAGTCAAAAACTTGACTTCTTTATTTTAAGCTAATTTACAACCGCTTCAACGCATCCTCATTACCCAATTTCGTATCCGATTTCTGGATTTTAGATTTACCAAATTTATAGGTGAAACCTACAAAAACACGTTTACTATCGGTACTAACCCGTTCCGCAGAATTAAAACTACCATAATTGCGTTCAATAAGATAATCATTCCGTTTAAAAATCAACTCATTACCACCTAAGCGTAACTGTCCTTTACCTTCCCAAAGGTTAAGTAAAAAAGAAGCATCTACATTTTTATTACCAGTGTTTTTCGAAAGATCCTGTACATAGTTTGTCCAGTAATAGGCATCTACCTGTAGTTTCAGGTTCTTCGAAATTTTAAAAACTTGCGAACTTTTAAAATCAGAGTGAAAGGCGGCCAGTTTATAATGGGTACCCAAAACCGGACCTTCGGCCATATTATAACCAATTGGTGTGCCGCTGTTGAGGGTTTCCCACCAGTCGTTGATTTTGACCGGATAAAACAGGTAAAGCGAAACATCTGATGCCCGATCAAGGTTCTGGCGTGTAAAATAAGTAACCTTCGTTGCAAGATCCTGCCTGTAAGGGAACAGTCCGATTGTACCCTTGGTGTGGGTGTAACTTAACGAAAGATTAAGCTTGTGGATATTCGCACTTAAAGTATAGGTATCATCAAACTGCGGCGTAAGCGAAGGATTGCCCTGCTCAATGGTATACCGGTTAAGCAGCACGGTATAGGGAACCAGTTCGTAATAAGGCGCACGGTTAATGGTGGGCTTATAGGAAATGGAAATGTTATATTCCTGGTTAAAATTATGCTGGTAAAGAAATGTAGGGAATAAATTGCTGTAGTTTTGTTTAAAGTTCCCTGCAAAATTAGCCTGTGTATTTTCAACCCTTAAACCAAGCTGTACTTTATCTTTCTTCCAGTCTTTGCTCAGTATTCCGTATACCGAACCAATTGATTCTTTAAGGTTACTTTCATTAGAAAATATCGGGTTCGATGTGAATGCTCCGTTGCGGTTATCCTGGTAATTTACGCTTGTGTTAGAATTGGTATATTGAAATTTAACACCGGTTTCGAGCTTCCATTGTTTTTTAAATTCATGTGTATAATCAGCCTGACCAATGTATACATCAATTGCGGCCTTGTTCCTATTCTGGTAATGGGTCGGTATTCTGATGATATTGCCCGATCCGTCGTAAAGTACCGAAGGGAAATCCTGGAAAAGGTTACGTTTCCATGGGGTAAAGGTAGCCAGTACCACGAGGTCGTTTTTGCCCGAATCGGCCAGAAGATGGTAATTAAAGTTGTAGGTGTAAGAACTGGCGCGTTGGTTAAAGGTGGCATCGGTATACGATACCGAGTCGGTACGGATGTTTTTTCGGCCAAACTCATTTGTTGTTGCCCATGGTCCTTTAAAATAAAAGATGCCACCATTTGCAAAAAGACCTATACTCTGGTTTTTGTTTAGTTGCAGTTCGGCACTGGCCTGAAAATTATAGAGGTTGTTATGCGATATCCTCGACCAGTTGTTGGTTAAATAATATAACGGATCGGTAGGATCCTGAAACCTTTCCGAACTTATGCTGAAAATGTTGTCGCCTTTGGTAACACCACCGCTCGCATAAAGGGTTAGGTTTTTGTGTTTATAGGTGGCCGAAGTATTTAAATTGCCTGTAGCATATTTCCCGGTTGATCCATCGGCGCGTACATCGCCCGTAAAACCTTCAATCTGGCTTTTTTTGGTGATAATGTTGATCACAGCGCCAAAAGTAGCATCATATTTTGCCGAAGGCTGTGTAATCAGTTCGATTTTAAGAATATTCCCTGCCGGCATGGTCTGCAGGATATTTTCCAGTGCAGCATCGGGTACAGGTTTGCCATCGATCAAAATCATAGTCCGTTTGCCCTGTAAACTCACGGTGTTATCGGCCGAGATACGCACAAAAGGTGCCGATTTTAATACCTGCAGCGAATTGCCCACCGCCATGGCACTGTTATCTACATTAAAAATGAATCGGTCGCTTTTGGCTTCTACCAATGGTTTGCTGGCGGTAATTTTAACCTCTTTTAAATTTTCGCCTGAAGATTGCATCGCAATAGGCGCAATACTTACCGGCGTATTACCACCAACGGTAAAGGGCTTGGTGGTATAAGGACTATAACCTATGGGCGAAACCCTGATTTTATAATTGCCCGGTTTAACCGATGGAAAGATAAATTTTCCGTCGAGATCAGTCAGTGAATTGATCACAAAAGATGAATCAGTTGCAACCAATAAAGTAACAGTTGTGTATTCCAGTGGTTTGGCATGTTCATCCAGCAACCGGCCGCTTACCTGATCTTTTGCTACAGAATCTGCAACCACAGGAACAACATTTTGCTTTACCGGTGTTACCGTTTTAGGAACCGTAGGGAAAATAGAATAGTTTTTATCATCTACCTTATACCACGATAAATTAAGGGGTAAAATAATGGCATCTAAAATCTGCTTTAGTGGTTTGCCTGTATAATCACTGGCTTTATAAATTAACTGTTTTTGTTTAAGCTGACTTTCTTCGTACAGGAAATTGATTTTAAATTGTGCGGCCAGTTGAGTAAGTATCTGGGTTAATGGCTGTGTTTCTGTTTCTTTTACCTGCTGACTGAATGCAAATTGATTAAAAAACAGCATGCATATCAAGGCAATAAAGCTAACTTTTAAGTTTTTTTTCATGATTATCCGCCTTATTTAGATGTAACAATCAGTTCATGTGTAGTCTCTTTCGGACTAATGTTGATGTTCAGGGTAATGCCAATGGCTTTAAACAGTACATCACGATCCTTTGCACTTAAAGTACCCGATAATCTTTTCTCTAAAATTTTCGGATCATCCACAACCGCTTTATAGCCGTAAATATCTTCGAAATAATCGAATATTTTACCTACCGGAACATTGCGGAAATACAGTTTACCATCTTTCCATGAGGCATATTCGGCCACATTGATCGGTTTTTTAACCAGTTTTCCGTTTGCATATTCGGCGATATCGCCCGGTGCCAAAATAAGTGGTTTATTAGTGCCGGTTTTTAAATCCAGACTTATTTTACCTTCCAACAGGGCAACCTCGGTACGGCCTCTCCGGTCGTTTACGTTAAAAGAAGTACCTAAAACTTCTACATTAACCGCTCCTGTATGCACAATAAAACGTTCGTGGTTTTGTATTGCCCCTGTTTTATGCAGGTGATTTACTTTTAAAAAGGCTTCTCCAGAGATCCAAACCTCGCGGATTTCTTTGTTATCCCAGTTTTTGTCGTATTTAATGGTAGAGTTCGCGTTTAAAGTTACAATCGATCCATCAGGTAAAGTGATATTTTTCAATTGGCCGTATGGTGCCTCGATATTTACTTTCTGGTTAACCGAATATAAAATCCCGATGCAGAAGAGAATTCCTACCACAACAGCTGCTGCCGCATAACGGTACCATATTGGAATAATTCTGTTTGTTTTTTTAATTGAAACGGTTTTGGCTTCAATATTTTGCCAAATTTGCTGTTGTTCGGTGGTATCGAGTACATCCGTTTCGAACCGTATTGATAATACAATTTCACGGGCACTCAAAATCACGGGGCTTAATGCCGGGTATGTATTTTGGACATCCTGCCAAAACGTATCTGCTGTTTCATCCGGCTGAAGTACCCAGAGGATAAAGGCTTCATCATTGATCAGGTCTGCTAAAGTATAAGCTTTATAATCGCTTAGCTGTTTCTTCATTGTTCTTTCTTTTGATCCTATTAGCAGCAGCAGTCGTTTTTTACCCCATTGAAATAAATAAAAATTTCAATTTTAGTTTATTCGTCTGATTATCAGTTTAATAATTTTAAATGAAGCACAAGATAAAGCAATAATAAATCATCTTTAGAGAGGTTATTTCGCAGGTAATCTAACGAACGGGCCATAATTTTATATCCCGCTTTTACCGTGATGCCCATTACTTCCGCAATTTCTTCATAACTCAGTTGCTCGTAAAACTTAAGGAAAATAGCTTCTCTTTGTCTTGCCGTAAGTTTGGCCAAAGCATTTTGAAGCTGTTCGCTTATCTGTACCTGCTTTTCGTAATCAATAATACTTTCTTCCACATTTAAAACCACCTGGAACGAATAGTTTTCCGTTTCCTCATAAGTTTCATTTTTACTTAGCTGAAAAGTTTTTTTGAAAATGGCATGTCTGAAAGATTTGTAGAGGTAATGTTTAACGTGCTCAGGATTTCCAACCGAATTCCTCTTCGTCCACAGGCCAACAAAAAGGTCCTGGATACATTCTTTAATCAGGTCCTTATCTTTGGTAAACTTCGATCCATAATTGTACAAACCTGCCGAATAGGCTTTGTACAGGTATTCGAAAGCGGCCGCGTCGCCATTTTTAAAACTGTACCATTGCTGGCTTTCGTTGTGCTGGTTAGGGTTTTTGTGAAGCTGCAAAATACGGATCTGACTAAGGTTAAGATGTAGGATTTCAACAATTACATTCCATAACATCAATTGCTGACAGCCAAACATAAGTAAATTCTTTTAAACGTATATCGTAGTTTGATAGTTCAAATGCCACAATTCCACTCTGCTGCCACTACCACAAAAAAAGCCTTCTCGCAATGACGGAACTCAAAGTGACCATTTCTTGCAATCACATCAACCACGTAAATAAAATAATACACTTTTGCTTAGCCTCAATATTTTTCCCTATCTTTTCGTCCACTAACCAATATCCTTCTTTAACTGATAAAACGATTTACCTTTCCCGGAACATGAAAACTACACCCCAAGCAATTTTTACCATTGGCGCTTTACTCTTTTTCTCTCATTTTGTCTTTGCAGCTGATATTGAAATCAAAATCAATAAACGTTACCTCAACCTGCCCGTTTCGCAGAAGCAGGCCAGAACCAATATGAAATTCGAAATTGCAGGCAAACAAGAACGGGTTTTTAAAATCAGGCTTGCAAAAGAAGAACCCGAATATTGGGTTTTCTGTGATGTAACCGCTTTAAAAGGTAAAACAATAAAAATCAGTTACGAGGGGGATGGAGCCGGATTGCAGAAAATTTACCAGAATGACGAAATTGAAGGACAGAAAACAATATATCAGGAAAAGAATCGTCCGCGGTTTCATTTTACCACAAAAAGGGGCTGGATAAACGATCCGAACGGACTTATTTTTTATGAAGGCGAATATCACCTTTTTTATCAGCATAACCCTTACGAAAGGGAATGGGAAAATATGTCGTGGGGCCACGCCGTAAGTAAAGATATGATCCACTGGGAAGAATTGCCAACCGCTTTAAGTCCCGATAATATAGGTACCATGTTCTCTGGTTCAACTGTAATTGATTATAACAATACCGCAGGTTTTAATAAAGGCAACACGCCGGCAATGGTGGCCACCTACACCGCTTTTACAGATGAGAAACAGGTGCAATGTGTGGCTTATAGCCTGGATAAGGGCCGCACCTGGACAAAATATACCAAAAACCCTGTCATTGATTCGAAGGCAAAATGGAATAGTGTGGATACCAGGGATCCGAGGGTTTTCTGGTATAAACCTGGCAAACACTGGGTAATGGTGCTGAACGAGCGCGACGGACATTCAATTTATAATTCGGCCAATTTAAAAGACTGGACTTTCCAAAGTCATACCACAGGTTTTTGGGAATGCCCCGATCTGTTCGAACTACCCATTGATGGCGATAAAAACAAAACCAAATGGGTAATGTATGGGGCTTCCAATACTTACATGACCGGTACTTTTGATGGGAAAAAGTTTACACCCGAATCTGGCAAGCATGTTTATGTAACCGGAAGCATTTATGCCGCGCAAACCTTTACCAATATCCCTGAAAGCGACGGCAGAAGGATCCAGATTGGATGGGGGAGGATTGGTCATCCTGATATGCCTTTTAACGGTATGATGCTGCTGCCTACCGAACTGAAACTCAAAACCACAAATGATGGTTTGCGTTTAGTAAGCAAACCCATAAAAGAAGCTGATCAATTGTTCGAAAGTGCTGGCGAATGGAATAATTTATATGCTAAAGATGCCAGCGAAAAACTTAAAACCTATAACAACAACGATAGAATCCGCATTAAAACAAAATTAAAGCTCTCGCACGCTACAAGCGCAGGTTTTAGTCTTTCTGGGCAGAAAATATTAGACTATGATATGAATTTCAACCTTGTAAATGGTGTTTTTTACTCTCCACAGGATATGACCAGCATGGAAATATCAGCCGATATCTACATTGACAGAACCTCTATTGAAGTTTTTATTGATGGTGGCGCTTATTCTTATTCGATGGAACGTAAATTAGATGCTAAAAATACCGAAGGATTTCAGTTTTGGGGAAATAATATCGAAATTCAAGATTTGAAGGTTTATTCTGTTAAATCTATTTGGGAATAGATTGATTGTCACTCTGTTCCGATTTTACATCGGGATCTTAATATCGTATTATGAAAAATATATTTTTAGCAATTACCAGCTTAATTATTTTATGGATTGCAAATCCACTTTCAGCACAACAAAAATATCCGGAATTAGGCATTGTAAGTGGTTTAGCACAAGATAGCATTGCTTATGCCGCTGGCTTTAAAATGATCGGCGAATCGGTACCCAAAATACTTTCACCTACATTAAGCGATGCTGAATTTCGTACAAACCTGCAAAAGGTAAAAGCGGCTAAATGTAAAGTATTAAGCTGTAACCTGTTTTTTCCGGGCAGCTTAAAAATAGCCGGACCAGATGTAGATGAGGCAAAAGTTTTAAGTTATACCGAAACCGTACTATCAAGAGCCAAAGAGGCCGGTGTAAAATACATTGTTTTAGGTAGTTCAGGTGCACGGAGTATTCCAACAGGTTACGATATGGATAAAGCAAAAGCCGATTTTGTAATCCTTTGCAAAAAAATAGGTCAAATAGCGAAGAAAAACGATGTTGTGATTTTGTTGGAAAACCTCGAAACCACCGAAACCAATTTTATTACCTCTTTAAAAGCAGCCGCCGAAATTGTAAAAAAAGTAAACGAACCCAACTTCAGGCTTAATGTTGATGTTTTTCACATGTTTCGCGAAAGCGAATCGCCCGACGAAATTATAGCTGCTGCCAAACAGGTTGGCTTTTGCGAAATTGCCGAAAAAGAGAAACGTACATTACCGGGCGTGGCTGGTGATGATTTTAGACCATATTTACGTGCATTAAAGAAAATAAATTATAAAGGTTTCATCTTTATCGAAGCCAGTACAAACAATGCCGCTACCGAAATACCACAGGCTTTTAATTACCTTACCAAGCAGGTTGCAGAAGTTTATTCAGAAAAGTAGTGGTTTTGTTAAAGAGGTTTGGGGTGTAAGGTTTAAGGTGATGAATCGCAAAGGGAAATCAGCTGAGGTACCCTAAGGTGGTTTAGATGATGAAAAACATTCAGGTAATAATAATACATTCCCCTCCAAATTATTTTTACGTTTTATTTAGTTTTTTTGGCGGTGGTTATCACTATGCAAACGTTTGTGCAGAGAAAAATAAAGCCATCAACATATGTTATCAATATCTTGTATCACCTAAACAACTATATACTTGATATATGATAAAAAGAACTTTCTTAATCCTTTCTGTTGTTCTGTCAGCAATCTGCTCTTTCGCACAAAAATCAAAAGCGAAACCCAATATTGTGTATATCCTGGCCGATGATTTGGGCTATGGCGAACTCGGTAGTTATGGTCAGCAAAAAATAGAAACACCAAATTTAGATCAATTGGCCAAACGTGGCATGCGTTTTACACAGCATTACGCTTATCCGGTTTGCGCACCTTCAAGATTTGGACTTATGACGGGTATTAATTCGGGCAAAGCCTTTATCCGCGGTAACCACGAGTGGGGAGAGCGTGGCGATGTTTGGAGTTTTAAAGCAATGGAAGCAAATCCTTTTCTCGAAGGGCAATACCCGATCCCAGATTCAACCATTACCATTGCCAAAGTATTAAAAACTGCAGGTTACAATACCGGGTTGGTGGGCAAATGGGGCTTAGGTAGCCCGATGACCGCCGGAGTTCCAAACCGCCAGGGTTTCGATTATTTTTATGGCTTTATTTGTCAGCGGCAAGACCATACTTATTACAGCGGACATTTATGGGAAAACGAAAGCAGGGTTCCCCTTGATAATAAAATTGTTGATCCCGATGTTAAATTTCCTGCAGATCTGGATCCTTTGAATGAAAAAAACTACGAAAAATATCAACAGAACGATTATGCACCCGATTTTCTGATTAACGCAGCATTAAATTTTATCGGGAAGAACAAGGATAACCCTTTCTTTTTGTACTACGCAAGTCCTTTGCCACACGTATCATTACAGGCCCCAAAAGATCTGGTAGCCTATTATCATAAAAAATTTGGTGATGAAAAACCTTTTTTAGGTGGTTCGTATTTTCCCTGCCGTTACCCGCGGGCTACTTATGCTGCAATGATTACCCTGCTCGATCAGCAAGTGGGGCAACTGATTAAAAAGCTCAAAGAAGAAGGCGTGTACGACAATACCATCATTATGTTTTGTGCCGATAATGGAACCGCATTTAATGCAGGTGCCGATCCTGTTTTTTTCGAAAGCAACGGCCCTTTTAAAGGCGAGTATGGCTGGGGTAAAGGTTTTGTTAGAGAAGGAGGCATTAGAGAGCCTTTTATCGTATCATGGCCTGGTAAAGTAAAAGAAGGCGTAACCAACGATATGGTTTCTTCAACCCTCGATATGATGCCTACTTTTTGCGATTTATTGAATATCAAAACGCCATCCGGAATTGATGGTTTAAGCATTTTGCCAACCATTTTGGATAAAGGAAAACAGAAACAGCACGATTACCTGTATTTTGAATACCCGGAGTATGGCGGACAACAGGCCATTCGTATTGGCCATTGGAAAGGGGTAAGGTTAGATATGATGAAAGGCAATGATAAATGGACTTTATACAACCTTAATACAGACCTGAAAGAACAGAACGATATCGCTGCTCAGCATCCTGATATTATAAAACAGATGGTCGCCATTTCGAAAAAGGAGCACCATACGCCATTGATTAAAAGGTTTGAAATTCCCGTACTGGAGAAAGAAAAACAATAATTAATTTAATCCTTATTATTGGGGATAGCAAGAATACACCAATCAAAAACCTGTGTTTACCTGTGTGTATCTGTGGTTAAAATTCTTAACCTGTTTGCCGTATCTATATCATTGTAATATTTACATTTGAACAATCAATTCTGCTTTAATATGACCTGTGTACAAAAATTAGAGGCCTTGCGCAAGCTAATGGCCAAACAAAATATAGATGCTTATATCATTACCGCTGCAGATCCGCACATTAGCGAATACTTACCTGCACACTATAAAACCATTCCATTTGCCAGTGGTTTTACCGGTTCTGCAGGTACTTTGGTAATCACCAGGGATTTTGCTGGTCTTTGGACAGATTCGAGGTATTTTACCCAGGCCGAAAAGCAGTTAAGTGGTTCAGGTTATGAACTGGTAAAGCTCAAAGTACCACATACTCCCGAATATATCGATTGGCTCCATCAGGTGTTAGCTAAAGGGGCAACAGTAGGTTTTAATCATCAGCTCATTACCGTGGCTTTGGCAACCGCGTTGAAAGATAACCTGCAACAGCATGAAATTTCCATTAAAAATGTTGATTTTATCAATGAAATTTGGATAGATAGGGTAGGGCTGCCTGAAGAAAAGGCTTTTTTAATCGGAGAAGAAGCCGCCGGCCTCAGCATTTCAGCTAAAATAGATCAGGTTAAAGCGGCTTTAAAAATCAATCAGGCCGATTATCATTTGATTTCTACACTTGATGATATTGCCTGGCTTTTTAATCTCCGCGGTAACGATGTTGATTATAATCCGGTTGTTTTAAGTTTTGCTTTAATTAGCCCTCACGAAACAAAACTTTTTATAGATCAAGAAAAACTCGCACAGCATGATATTGATACTTTAAATCAGCAAGGTGTGGTTTTACACCCATATAATGGCGTGTTAGAGGCGTTAGCTGCCTTGCCCGAAAATGCGGATGTTTTTATCGATCCCAAACGCACCTGCTTTGGCCTCTATCAGCAACTATCAGAAAACGCAAAGGTTATTTCAGGTATTAATCCCAGTACATACCTTAAAAGCCTGAAAAATGAAATGGAAATTAACCATATCCGTAAAGCTATGGTTTATGATGGTGTAGCCTTAACCAAATTCTTTAAATGGATAGAGGAGCATTTAGGCAAAGAAAAGATCTCCGAATGGTCTGCATCACAAAAATTGGAGGCATTAAGGGCAGAACACCGTTCATTTGCGGGCCTGAGTTTTAATACCATTGCAGGTTACAATGCCAATGGTGCGCTTCCACATTATAGCGTAACACCAGAAAGTGATCAGGAAATTCTTGGCGATGGCTTGTTTCTTGTCGATTCTGGAGGGCAATACCTATATGGCACCACCGATATTACCAGGGTAATACCTATTGGCAACTGTTCATCTACCCAGTCTAACGATTACACGCTGGTATTAAAAGGACTGATAGAAGGCTCTAAACTAATCTTTCCCGCCACTACAAAAGGTTATCAGATCGATGCGGTCTGTCGCAAGCCGTTGTGGGATTATGCCATCAATTACGGCCACGGAACTGGTCACGGTATAGGTTTTTTCCTTAATGTACATGAAGGGCCTCAAAGCATTAGTTCCGCTAATGTAGATGTCGCCTTTAAACCAGGTATGGTAACCTCCATCGAACCTGGTATTTATCGTCTGGGAAGTCATGGCGTAAGGATAGAAAACCTCGTTTTATGTAAACCTTATACCAGTACCGAATTTGGCGATTTTCTGGCTTTCGAAACCCTGACTTTATGTTTTATAGATACTTCTATCATCAATAAATCTCTTTTAGAATCCCATCAGCTTACCTGGTTAAATCAGTATAACCAAATGGTTTTTGATCAGCTTCAAGCCGTTTTATCTCCCGAAGAAGCTGCATGGCTGAAAGAAAAGTGTAAGGCTATTTAACCGATCACCACTTCGATTTCTATGCGAACCATGGTAGGTTGGCGCAACATAAAAAACTCAGGTGGGCTCAGGTATCTAAGGTGGTCATAAAATTCCTTCTGCAGGATAACGATTTGCCGCAGGGCATAACCATAAAGAAATGTGCGCATGTAAGCTTATATGGTTGTTAAATGATTACATGGTAAATATTGAGATCACGCTGTTATAGGCTTAGCTATTTATTACTCAATAATCTGCATGTCTGCGGGTAACTTAAACTCAATTGATCCCATCTAATAATTTTTTAATGAGCTTTACAACAAAATTTTAAAGACTTATATTTTTATTTAATCTTTAAAATCAATTATTTATATCAATTATAGATGTTTAATATTCAGATAAAATATATTAATACTTCTGAATCAGATGATTAAATTGTAATTAGGTAAAATTTTATATTAACTAAAACATTAAATAAGATTATTTATTTGTTTCTATATGAGTTTACAATGAATAGATAGTTAAAAAATAATGCTTTACAAGTTTGTAATTCATTTCATTTGTCAGATTTCCGCCTTATTTTTTGCTAAACAGAAATTTATTTTCACTTTTATAGCCTAACTTATAATTTGCAGATAACACCCATATTTTAACCATTAAAGCCGATCCCTTCAGGATAACAATTGCTTTTTGGGATATTTGCTTAACACTGAATATTATGTTTGAAAAAGAAGTTTACCTCCAACGGCGTTCCGCATTAAAATCGAAAATAAGCTCCGGGATATTACTCTTTTTGGGTAATGAAGACAGTCCGATGAATTACAAGGACAATACCTACCACTTTAGGCAGGATAGTACCTTTTTATATTATTTTGGAATCAGCGAACCATCACTGGCAGCCATCATCGATTTAGATGGAGGAGAAACCGTTCTCTTCGGAAACGAAATGGGTATTGATGATATTGTATGGATGGGCAGGCAAAAAACTTTAGCCGAAAAAAGTGCAGATGCCGGTTTAACCAAAGTGTTGCCTTTAGATCAGCTTGATGGCTACCTTAATCAATATCAGGCAAAAAAACGTGGCGTTCATTTTTTACCACCTTATCGGCCGGAGAATAAAATTAAATTAGCTCACTGGTTTAATATTCCAGTTCATCAGCTTAAAGAAAGTGCATCACTTAATTTTATAAAAGCTATTGTTTCACAACGTTCAATTAAATCAGCTGAAGAAATAGTAGAGCTTGATCGTGCAGCCTCGCTATCAGCCGATATTCACTTAATGGTAATGCAGCAGGCAAAACCAGGCATGTTTGAACGAGAACTTGCTGCAAAAATTCAGGGTGCTGCCCTGGCTTCAGGAGGCAATCTGGCCTATCCGGTTATCCTGACTGTTCAGGGCGAAATTCTGCATAATCATTACCATGGCAACCAGCTTAAGGAAGGACAATTGGTACTAAATGATTCGGGCGTGGAAACAGAACTCGGTTATGCCGGCGATCTTACCCGTACATTTCCGGTAGGTAAGAAATTCAGTGCAGAACAAAAAGATGTTTACGATATTGTACTCCATGCCTATACCCACGCTAAAAACCTTTTGGCACCGGGTGTGCGGTATTTAGATGTGCATCTGGCTTCTTGTAAAATGCTGGCGCAGGGCTTAAAGGATATAGGCTTGATGAAAGGCAATATCGACGATGCCGTAGCGGCTGGTGCACATGCCATGTTCTTTCAATGCGGTACCGGGCACATGATGGGGCTCGATGTACACGACATGGAAGATTTAGGTGAACAATATGTTGGTTATACCGATGAACTGGTTAAAAACACCACACAATTTGGATTAAAATCGTTGAGGCTGGGTAAAGCACTCGAAGCAGGTTATGTATTAACTGTTGAGCCGGGCGTGTACATTATACCTGAACTGATTGACCGCTGGAAAGCTGCTAAACAATTTACCGATTACATCAACTACGATAAATTGGAAACTTTCAGGAACTTTAGCGGGATCAGGGTAGAAGATGATTTTCTGGTTACTGAAAACGGAAGCAGGATGTTGGGTAAAGATTTGGCCTTAACTACCGAAGAAATCGAATCAATAAGGAGCGGAGCTTATTAAAAATAAATTTATGCTGCGCTCAGGTGGTAGTGCTGTCAAATCATAGTGCAGCCTGATGTTACCATCCCATGGATTCAGATAAATGGTATTCTTTTTCGAAAGGATACCATTTTTTTTGTGCTGGCTTTATCGTTTTACTTAATACTTATTCAAATCGTGCATTTCATAGTGCCGTTGATGTTCATAGTGCCGTTGGATGTTACCATCCGACGGATTCAGATAAATGGTATTCTTTTTCGAAAGGATACCATTTTTTGTCTGGCTTTATTGTTTTACTTAATACTTATTCAAAAGGTGCATTTATGATCGGTATTGGTTAAAATCTAACAATATTGACAAATGGTGATCTGCTACCTTTGAAAAACGTTTAAAGATGATTAAGGGTAATCTGAGTTAAATGATGTTTTTGATCAATTAAAGAAATAGTTTGATTAAAGCTTGTATCAATCATAATATTAAAATTATAAAAATAAATGAGTATTAAATGGACTGGGGTTTTCCCTGCTGTAACAACCAAGTTCACAGCGAATGATGAATTAGATTTTCCGGCTTTCGATTTAAATATTGAAGCACAGTTAGAAGCAGGTGCTGAAGGTATTATTTTAGGCGGTACATTAGGCGAAGCAAGTGTTTTAAATGATGAAGAAAAAATCGAAATTTTAAAACATACTTTATCGATTGTAAATGGCCGCGTTCCGGTTTTACTAAACATCGCCGAGCCCACAACCAAAAAAGCGATTGCTGCTGCTCAAAAAGCAGAAGAGGCTGGCGCACAGGGCTTAATGTTATTGCCCCCTATGCGTTACCTGGCTGATTCTGACGAAACCCTTGAGTATTTAACTGAAGTGGCCAAAAGCACAAAATTACCTATCATGATTTATAACAACCCTGTTGATTATAAAATCGAGGTAACATTAGATATGTTCGAAGAACTGGCGAAATATCCTAACATCCAGGCAATTAAAGAAAGTACAAGAGATATTTCTAATGTTACACGCCTGATTAACCGTTTTGGCGATCGTTTTGCAATTTTTACAGGTGTAGATCCAATTGCAATGGAAAGTATTGTAATGGGCTGTGTGGGATGGGTTGCTGGTTTGGTTTGCGCATTTCCGAAAGAAACAGTTGCCATTTTCCGTTTGGTAAAAGAAAACAGAACGGCTGAAGCCTTAAAAATCCACCGCTGGTTTTTGCCTATTTTAGAACTGGATACCCACCCTAAACTGGTTCAATACATTAAACTGGCCGAAGTAGGTACTGGTATTGGAACAGAAAGAACAAGAGCCCCGCGTTTAGCCTTAAAAGGTGCCGAGCGCGAAAGGGTATTGAAAATTATTAACGATGGTTTAGCAACCAGACCAGAATTACCAGCCGGTAGCTGGGGCAAATAGTTTAAAAACCAAATATGAACGGGAAAAATATTGTAGCCAGTAATTATATAGAAGTTAATGAAAAAAGCCTTAAAGCCATTAATCCTGCGACAGGATTAATGCTTGATGGTGAATTTTTTAAAGCGGACGAAAGCCTTGTTCATGATGCCTTAACATCGGCAACACAGGCTTTTCAAAGCTATAGGTACCTAAATAAAGATCTTAAAGCCAGTTTTTTGAATGCCATTGCCGACGAAATTGCCAATCTTGGTGAAGAACTGGTAAACAGGGCTTCAGCAGAAAGTGGTTTGCCACTGGCGCGTTTGCAAGGTGAGCTAGGACGGACTACCGGTCAGTTAAGGTTATTTGCCAACTTAGTTAGCGAAGGTTCATGGGTAGATGCAATAATTGATACAGCACTGCCCGACAGACAACCGTTGCCGAGACCGGATATCAGACGAATGCTGGTTCCAATCGGACCGGTGGTCGTTTTTGGTGCAAGTAACTTTCCGCTTGCTTTTTCAGTTGCAGGTGGCGATACCGCATCGGCCTTAGCTTCTGGCTGTCCGGTTGTAGTAAAAGCGCATCCCGCTCATTATGGAACCAGTGCTTTAGTAGGTGGCGCAATCATCAAAGCTGCTGAAAAAACTGGAATGCCTAAAGGTATTTTCTCTTTGTTATACGATGATGGTTATACCGTTGGCACTGCTTTAGTTCTACATCCGTTAACCAAAGCGGTAACATTTACCGGTTCGTTTAAAGGTGGTATGGCTTTAATTAACCTTGCACAGCAACGCGAACAACCTATTCCGGTTTTTGCGGAAATGGGAAGTGTTAATCCGGTAATTTTTCTTCCAAAGGCCATAGAAAACCAGGCCGAAGAACTGGCTAAAAAATATGCCGCATCCATTACGCTGGGCGCAGGTCAGTTTTGTACCAACCCAGGTTTGTTATTTGCCGTTCAATCACCAGCACTCGAAAATTTTACAAGCACTTTAAAAAACAGTATTGCCTTAATTCCATCTGCCACAATGCTTACTGAAGGTATTGCCGTTAATTTTACTAAACTTTCTGCAGAAATTATAAATGAAGCAGGAGTTGAAGTAATGGCAGTTTCAGATCTGAAAAATAACGAATTAAAAAATCAATCTGAAGCTAAAATTGCGCGGGTAAGTGCCGTCGATTTTATTAAAAACCCAAAACTCCGTGAGGAAATTTTTGGCCCATATTCGCTTTTGGTTGTGGCCCAGGATATTTCGGAACTTGAAAAAGCAATTGGTGTTTTGGAAGGACAACTTACGGTAACTTTAATGGCCGATAAACAAGAACTTCAGGATTACCCAACATTAATAAATAAGTTAACCGGTAAAACCGGAAGGATTATCCTTAATGGCGTACCAACAGGTGTAGAAGTTTGCGCAGCCATGCAACATGGGGGGCCATTTCCCGCAACAAACGACAGCCGTTTTACTTCAGTTGGCTCTACTGCCATTAACCGTTTTGCAAGGCCATTGGCTTATCAGGATTGGGAGCAGGAGTTATTACCAGATGAATTGAAAGACGGAAATCCTTTAGCGATTTTCAGAACAGTGAACCAGAAATTAACGAACTCCTATGAATAAAACCTTTTTTTGTGTAGATGCACATACCTGTGGCAACCCGGTGCGGTTGGTTGCAGGTGGCGGCCCTCAGCTTATTGGTGCAAACATGAGCGAAAAGCGCCAGCATTTTTTGAAAGAATTCGATTGGATCAGAACAGGTTTAATGTTCGAACCACGGGGCCACGATATGATGTCGGGTAGTATTCTTTATCCACCTCATGATCCGGAGAATGATGTGGCGGTGCTCTTTATTGAAACCAGTGGTTGTTTACCCATGTGCGGTCATGGTACGATTGGTACCATTACCATTGCTGTTGAAGAAGGATTGATTAAGCCAAAAGTACCAGGTGTAATCAGGATGGAAGCACCTGCAGGTCTCGTTTTAATTGAGTACAAACAAGAAGGAAGAAAGGTAAAATCAGTTAAGCTCAAAAATGTAGCTTCTTATCTGGCTGCCGAAAATTTACAGGTAGAATGTCCGGATTTAGGTACGCTGACTTTCGATGTAGCCTATGGAGGTAATTTTTATGCCATTGTAGATCCGCAGGAAAATTTCCCCGGATTGGAAAACTATACCGCTTCTCAGCTGATTACCTGGAGCCAAACCATCAGAAAGCGCATTAATGAGCAATATACTTTTGTCCATCCATTAGATCCTACAATAAATGGTTGCAGCCATGTATTATGGACAGGCAAAACAATCGATCCTACATCCACCGCCCGAAATGCCGTTTTTTATGGAGATAAAGCCATCGATAGGTCACCTTGTGGTACCGGTACTTCGGCCCGTTTGGCACAATGGTTTGCCAAAGGAAAGCTAAAACAGGGAGAAGATTTTATTCACGAAAGTTTTATAGGGAGTAAGTTTATTGGCAGGGTAGAAGAGGTGGTAGATTTAAACGGAATTAAAGCAATCATCCCAAGTGTAGAAGGTTGGGCCAAAGTATTCGGTTACAATACCATTAAAATCGATGCCGAAGATGATCCATACGCACATGGATTTCAGGTGATTTAATAAGTTTTTAAAATAGGTGAGTAAAATAAAATAAAAAATGTCGAAGGTATTAATTATTGGTGGTGGCATTGTGGGTTTAACTTCAGCATATTACCTGCAAAAAAAAGGATATGAGGTTACTGTTTTAGATAAAGGCGATATTACTGATAACTGTTCTTTTGGGAATGCCGGGATGATTGTACCCAGTCATTTTGTGCCACTGGCTGCCCCAGGTATGATCAAACAAGGTATTCGCTGGATGTTTGATAGCAAAAGCCCTTTTTATGTTCGTCCGTCATTAAATGGAAACCTCGTTAATTGGGGCTTGAAATTTATGAAACATGCTACGGCAAAACATGTAAGCCAGTCTGCAATACCTTTACGTGACCTTTCCTTATTAAGTAAAAAATTATATGAAGAGCTGGCAAAAGAGCCTGATTTTAATTTTGAGCTTACCAATAACGGGATCCTTGCCTTTTACAAAACGGAAAAAGCAGGAGAGGAAGAGGCACATTTAGCCGCCAGGGCAATTGAATTGGGTTTAGATATGGCTGTGCTCAGTGCCGCAGAATGTAAAGCATTACAACCCGGTTTAAAGTTGGATGTTTTAGGTGCCGTACATTACCGTTGCGATGCACACCTCTATCCAACCAAATTGATGAACGCTTTGCTCAAATATTTAACTGATAATGGTGTAAAGATTGAGCGGAATAAAGAGGTTGATAGCATAGAAACTGCTGGTAACCGGATTATGAAAGTTTTTACCGGCAATACCGCTTGGGAAGCTGATCAGTATGTTTTGGCTACAGGTTCGTGGTCGCCTGCCGTGGCTAAAATGGCCGATATTAAAATTTCGTTGATGCCCGGTAAAGGTTATTCATTTATGGAACCAGAGCCTCAAAACCGTTTAACCATTCCGGCATTATTATGCGAAGCCAGGGTAGCCATTACCCCAATGAACGGTCAGATCAGGTATGGTGGTACAATGGAATTAGATAAAATTAATAAGAGGATCAACATGCAGCGGGTTAAAGGTATTGTAGAGTCGGTTCCTCAATATTTTCCAGATCTGAAACCGGCACTTCCGGCAGAAAAAGATATCTGGTACGGTTTCCGGCCGTCATCTCCCGATGGTTTACCGTATATCGGCAGAAGTGAAAAAAGAGATAATCTGGTCATTGCTACTGGTCACGGGATGATGGGTTTAAGTTTAGGCCCGGCTTCGGGATTGCTTGTTAGCCAGGTTATTGCAGGAGTAACTCCTGAACTTAAATTGGAGCCTTATAAAGTGGTTCGGTAATTTAATAAGTTAATTTCTGGTCCGCGCCCAAGAGAAGTCAAGTTTTTTTAAACTTGACTTCTCTATTTAACATTCGCCTTTATCGCTCAGGCATCTTTCCGATATTTATCTCATTATAGCAGGATTTTAACCTTATTTGGTGTTAATTAGGTTTTTAGGGTTAATATCCTTACATTCAGGTCATCATAAACAAACCAAATCTGACCGAACCATGAAAGTATTGCCATTTACTATGCTTGTGCCTAACGATAAAAGTGTGATAACGGAACATATCGAACTGCCATATTTTTATCAGTATTTGCACCGACATGATGAATGGCAGATTACCTATATAGAAGGTGGAGAAGGGACCTTAATTGCAGGAAATGATATGCATGCATTCAGGTCTGGCGATATTTTTGTTCTCGGCGCAAAACTGCCACATTTGTTTAAAAGTAATCCTGAATATTTTTTAGCTGATTGCAATAAAACAATCAAAGCATGTTCCATTTATTTTAATCCCAATGCTATTTTAGGCCCTTTGTTCAATCTTCCTGAAATGAAAATGGCCAGTGCATTTCTTGCAAAAAACAAACATGGTTTTAAAGTTCCTGATGAATTTTCAAAAAGTATTGTTTCTAAAATGTTTAATGTTCACGAGGCTTCCGGAGTAGATGTGTTGTTTAATTTTTTAAAATTGATCAATAGTCTACAGGAATTAAATGAAAATGTAGAATCGCTCTGCTCGGATATTTATTCTTCTAATGTGAGCGAAAATGAAGGCATGCGTTTAAGTAAGATTATTAATTTTATTACCCAGAATTATAATAATCAAATCTCGTTAGAAGATGTAGCCAATGCCGCTTTCATGACGCCACAGGCCTTTTGCAGGTACTTTAAGAAACACACAGGACATACATTTGTCTCTTTTTTAAATGAGGTAAGAATTAACGATGCCTGTAAAAGCCTTATTTCAGGCGAAAAAGCCGATTGCATTTCAGGTGTAGCCTATAAAGCGGGTTTTAATAGCATTACCAATTTTAACAGGGTATTTAAAAGTATCATAGGGCAATCGCCAAGGGCATATATCGATAGCTATAACAGTGTAAGCAGGGTAAGTTATGTAGGCGCTTAAGCTGGTAAAAAAATGCATTAGTAAGGTTAAAATATTAATCATACCTGTCAATATCTAACAGAAATCTGTAAAAGCCGCTGACTATATTTACAGCAAAAATCTGTTATAATGATTCATGCCTTTGCTCAAAAATCAATAATTCCTGTTTTATTCATATTAGCTTTTTTTCAGGCTTCTGCTCAACAAAAAGGACTAAGTCCTTATTTGCCCAATGCCGGCGAAATGGCCGATGCCTATCAGCGGTCTGGTAAATTAGATACTGCATTGCGCAATATTCCAACTAATAATGATATTATTCCATTCTGGAACCAAAGTGGAACGGCTTTCTGGTATAAAAAGAACCTTCCAAACAAAACATGGGAATATTATAACGTTGATGCTGCAACAGGAAAACGAAAAACGGCGTTTAATCATGAAAAACTCGCACAAATCATTGAAAAAGCCACCGGTAAAAAACAAAATCCATCAAAAATTCAGCTAACAGCTTTAGGTTTCGCGGATCAGGGCAATATCTCAACACTTAAAATACAGGATAAGTGGTATCATTTAAACCTGAACGACTATAGTTTATCAGCTACAAAAGATACTAATATTTATTATTACAATGCCAAAAGCCCTTTGCAGCAAAGACGATCGCGCTGGCAAAATATCAGTATAAATAGAGTATCACCAGATGGTAAAAAAGAAATGCTCATCCGTGGCGGAAACCTGTTCGTGGTTGATATTGCCACAAAAACAAAAACGCAATTAAGTACAGATGGAAGTGCTGATAAACCGTATGGGGATTTTACGTGGTCGCCGGACAGTAAAAACGTTGTGGCCTACAAAACTGATCCGAAAGAAATCAAAAAGGTGCATTATGTACTGAGCTCCGTTCCTGGCACCACTCGTGGTGAATTAAGATCGAGGGAATATGCACAGCCAGGCGATGATTTTACAGCTTATCAGCCTTACGTATTTAATATAGCAGCTAAAAAGTCAATCAAGGTAAATGCAGAACCTATCGATTTTTTTGGTCCGCCAGAATTGCATTGGAGAGGTAACAACAGTCGCTATTATACTTACGAAAAAGTAGACCGTGGCCACCAGCGTTTCAGGGTGATTGAAGTGGATGTTTTAACAGGTGAAACTAAAAATATTATCGATGAAAAAACTAAAACCTTCATTTACGAAAGCCGCATTTATACCCGTTATCTGCCTAAAACAAATGAAATGTTATACACCAGCGAACAGGATGGATGGCGGCATCTTTATCTGGTAAATGCCCTGAATGGAGAACAATCATTAATTACAAAAGGCAGTTATGTAGTGCGTGATATTGATAGTGTGGATGTGGTAAAACGCCAGGTATGGTTCAGGGCCTGCGGAATGAATGCAGGCGAAGACCCTTATTTTATCCATTATTACCGCATTGGCTTTGATGGTAAAAACTTGGTAAGCCTTACACCGGAAACAGGGAACCATAACCTCAGCTTTTCTCCCGATCGCAAGTATTATATTGATACTTACTCTCAGGTAAATGTACCACCCGTTAGCGAATTGAGGTTAACAGCCAGCACAAAAAAAATAGCGGAAATAGAACATGGACAAAAAGATGCTTTTTTAGCTACCGGTGTAAAATTGCCTGAAGTATTTGTGGCCAAAGGACGGGATGGAATAACCGATATTTGGGGTATTGTCTGTTTTCCTTCAAAAATGGACGCCGGCAAATCCTATCCGGTAATCGAAAATATTTATGCTGGTCCTCACGATAGTTTTGTACCTAAAAGTTTTTTACCAGCAGGCGAAATGCAAAGTATCGCTGAATTGGGTTTTATTGTGGTGCAGATTGATGGCATGGGTACGGCGAACAGATCGAAAGCTTTTCATGATGTATGTTGGAAAAATATTGCCGATGCAGGTTTTCCTGACCGGATATTGTGGATGAAGGCTATGGCAGCAAAATACCCGAACGCCGATATTAGCCGTGTTGGAATTTATGGTACCTCTGCTGGCGGACAAAGTTCAACCGGCGCATTGTTATCTCATCCTGAATTTTATAAAGCTGCTGTTTCTGCCTGTGGTTGCCACGATAATAGAATCGATAAGCAATGGTGGAATGAACAATGGATGGGCTATCCTGTTGGCCCGCATTATGCCGAACAATCCAACATTACAAATGCTGCTAAACTACAAGGAAGTTTGTTTTTAATTGTAGGCGAAGCTGACGAAAATGTACCACCAGAATCAACCTACCGACTTGCAGATGCACTGATCAAAGCAAATAAAGATTTTGACATCCTAAGTATTCCGGGCATGGGCCATAGCGATGGAGGAACTTATGGCCGCAGGCGTAAACGTGATTTTTTTGTTAAACACCTGCTTAATGCCGAACCACCAAACCCTAATGTTTCAAAATAGGCTGGTTCATTGGTTTCAATAGCAAACTGATTGTTTTTAACTGATAATTGGTACATTAGAGCCAAATAATTTTAATCATCAGTAAATATGTTGCCTAAGATCAAAATATCCTGCTTGTTTTTGTTTTTTTTAACGTTTAACGTACTTGTCGTTCATGCATCGAAGATAGATTTTTATCAAATTAAAATTTACCATTTAAAAACAGACGCACAGGAAAAAACGCTGGATGAATATTTACAGAAAGCTTATTTGCCTGCATTACACCGTTCTGGAATTGCAAAGGTGGGCGTGTTTAAGCCAATTTTGAGCGACCCGGCTGCGGTTACTGAAAAGCTTATTTATGTATTTATTCCTTTAAAATCATTCAATGGTATTTTAGAGCTCGATAAAAAACTGGCAAAAGACCAACAATATGCCGTTGATGGTAAAATATATTTAGATGCGTTGTATAGCGATGCGCCATACGAACGCCTTGAATCCATTATGTTAAAGGCCTTTGAAAACGCACCCACTTTTATGCTACCCAACCTAAAATCACCAATGAAAGATCGGGTATATGAGCTGAGGAGTTACGAATCGCCTACCGAAAAATATTACCAGAATAAGGTGCAAATGTTCAATAAAGGCGACGAAATAGGCTTATTTAAGCGACTAAATTTTAATGCTGTATTTTACGGAGAAGTAATTTCAGGTAGCCGAATGCCCAATCTGATGTACCTGACCACCTTCGAAAATAAAACTGATAGGGACGCACATTGGAAGGCTTTTTCTGCTGATGATTATTGGAAAAAACTATCTGCAATGCCGGAGTATCAGCACAACGTTTCTAAAAACGACACAAAATTCGTTTATCCTACCGATTATTCGGATATTTAGTTCATTAGTAATTAGTCTATTACGGAATTTGTTTCCAAACGAATAATCTACTCATGGCTTCTCACTAAATGGAAATCAATTGTTCAATTGTATTCAGAAACTTCGTGAAGTCGAGCGGTTTTGGTAAGAATTTACATTTACTGGCCAAATTATCAATCGCCTGCGTACCTTGGTTTCCTAAAATTACCACATATTTTACACTGTTTTTTAACATTCTGGCTACATCAATGCCCGACATGTCCATCTGTACATCTAAAAAAAGAAAGTCTACTTTTCCGAATGTCCAAAAGGCCGCCATCGCATCTACCTTATCGGTAAAGCTACCTTTAAGTTCAAGTTTGTCTATTTTGGAAACGAAATTTTCGAAAAGCTGTTTACTCATGCGACTATCATCAATAATTACGCAGCTGTAAGGTTGGGATACTGAAAGATTCATTAATCTGATTTTGTCATCAGTAAGCAAAATGCTTGCCATAAATTCCTGTTACTTTGTAAAATGTTTAAGCCGAATGCTTAACCGGATGGTTGTTTAAGTAGGTTAGTCGGCTCAAAAACCAGGCTCCCAAGATGCTAAACTATAAATGTTTTTCACTTCATAATGATAAAACGATGAGTATCTGTTTAAGTAAAAAACCAGATAGGCAAACGATTGCGCGGTGTTTGTAGCTAAAAACACCGCATTTCCTTACTCACGATTGCTAACTTTATCAAACAGCAGTTAAAATTATAGGTCTGCTGATTATTAATATAACCAAATCAAAATTTTAATGACCCGGCATCCTTCTAACAAACGTTTTAAAACCGTAATTTCATTAGCATCCACCCTTATTTTGTACGCATTTCCATTCTTTATTTCAGCTCAGGAAACGGCAAAAAACAACAATCAACCTATACAAAAAAACATTAAGGTTACTGATGTTAAAAAGATCAACACTACTACAATTGAATTGTTGCTTTCTGATAATCAGCGGTTGACCCTCGATTTTTATGGCGATCATATTTTTCGACTTTTTGAAGATCCTAATGGTGGATTTATACGCAATCCTGAAGCAAAACCAGAGGCTAAAATTCTGGTGGAAAATCCACGAAGGCCGGTTTCAAAACTCGAAATTAAGGATGAGAACAATCAGCTATTCATTTCTACGGCTAAAATTACCGTACTGATTGATAAAAACACTTCTTTAATTAAAATCATTAACATGGCTACCCAGGCCGTTGCAGTTGAAGAGCTTGCACCCATTCAGTTCGAAAAGGGCAAAGTAACGCTCAGTTTTAAAGAAAATCCAAAAGAGTATTTTTATGGAGGGGGTGTGCAAAATGGCCGTTTCTCGCATAAAGGGAAAGCCATCTCAATCGAAAACCAAAACTCCTGGACAGATGGGGGAGTAGCTTCGCCAACACCTTATTATTGGTCTACCAATGGTTATGCGGTAATGTGGCATACCTTTAGCAAAGGGAACTATAACTTTGGCGCTAAAGAAAAAGGATTAGTGAAACTGGCACATGAAACTGATTACCTGGATGCCTTTTTTATGATTAATAATGGAGCAGTAGCTTTATTGAATGATTTTTACCAGCTTACTGGTAATCCAATACTCCTGCCAAAATTCGGTTTTTACCAGGGACATTTAAACGCTTATAACCGCGATTTTTGGAAAGAAGATGAAAAAGGAACCTTGTTTGAGGATGGAAAACGTTATAAAGAAAGCCAGAAGGATAACGGAGGAACAAAAGAATCACTTAACGGTGAGAAAAACAATTATCAATTTTCTGCACGTGCAGTAATCGATCGTTATAAAAATAATGATATGCCATTGGGATGGGTACTTCCAAATGATGGCTATGGAGCTGGTTACGGTCAAACAGAAACATTGGATGGCAATATTCAGAATTTGAAGAGTTTTGGCGATTATGCCCGTAAAAATGGCGTAGAAATAGGTTTATGGACCCAGTCTGACCTCCATCCTAAAACAGGAGTGAGCGCCTTGTTGCAACGCGATATCATTAAAGAAGCCAGAGATGCCGGAGTACGTGTATTAAAAACCGATGTGGCGTGGGTTGGTGCCGGTTATTCGTTCGGATTAAATGGTGTGGCCGATGTAGCGCAGATTATGCCTTATTATGGCAACAGCAGCAGGCCTTTTATCATTTCATTAGATGGCTGGGCAGGTACACAGCGTTATGCTGGCATTTGGTCGGGCGATCAAACAGGTGGCGTTTGGGAATATATCCGTTTTCATATTCCTACTTATTTGGGCTCTGGTTTATCCGGTCAGCCCAATATTACTTCTGATATGGACGGTATTTTTGGTGGTAAAAACCCAACCATCAATACCCGCGATTTTCAATGGAAAACCTTTACGCCCATGGAACTAAATATGGATGGCTGGGGTGCTAACGAAAAATATCCGCATGCATTAGGAGAACCCGTAGCCTCAATTAACCGCAATTATTTAAAGCTTAAATCGGCATTAATACCTTATACTTATAGTGTTGCAAAAGAAGCGCTTACGGGGTTGCCGATCATCAGGGCGATGTTTCTGGAATATCCAAATGCTTATACCCAGGGCATTTCAACGCAGTACCAGTATTTATATGGACCCTCCTTTCTGGTCGCACCCATTTATCAGGCTACTAAATCTGATGATAAAGGAAACGATATCCGCAATGGTATTTACCTGCCTGAAGGTACCTGGATTGATTATTTCACTGGAGAAAAATATACCGGTAACTGCATTCTCAACAGTTTTGATGCCCCACTTTGGAAGTTGCCCGTTTTTGTGAAAAACGGTGCTATTATTCCACTTGCCAATCCAAATAACAACGTTTCTGAAATCAACAAAACAAACCGGATTTACGAACTTTATCCTTTTGGGAAAAATTCGTTCACTGAATATGATGATGATGGCACAACAGAAGCCTATAAACTGGGTAAAGGCGCATCAACCTTAATCGAAACAGAGTTAGATCAAAAGAACAATGTATTTGTTAACGTTAACCCTGCAAAAGGCGATTTCGATGGTTTTATAAAAGAAAAAACGACTGAATTTGTGATTAACGTAACGGATAAACCAAAAAAGTTAACTGCAAAAATTGGTAATGGTAAAATCAAGCTAACAGAAGTAAATTCAAAAGAAGAATTTTTAAAGCAGGCAAACGCCTATTTTTATGATGCTGCGCCAAATTTAAACCGTTTTGCCACCAAAGGAAGTGAGTTTGAAAAAGTGGCCATGGTTAAAAACCCACAATTATGGGTTAAACTGCAATCTACCGATATTACCATCAATCCCGTAACACTTTATATCGGCGGATTTAAATTTGAGCCAGCAGATAAACAACTCATTTCAACGGGGAAATTAACTGCTCCGCTTAGTGCAGGTGTTACTGATAAAAACAGAGAGGCTTATACGCTTACGCCAACATGGCATAAAGTAAACAATGCCGATTTTTATGAAATCGATTTCAATGAAATGCATTATACCACCATACGCGATACCGCATTGTTATTTGATGGTTTATTGCCGGAAACAGCTTATACATTTAAATTACGTGCGGTAAATAAAGATGGCTATTCTGATTGGACCGAAATTAAAGCAACCACTAAATCAAATCCTTTAGAGTTTGCCATT
The DNA here is from genome assembly GCF_032678605.1 of Pedobacter miscanthi. Lineage (GTDB taxonomy): Bacteria > Bacteroidota > Bacteroidia > Sphingobacteriales > Sphingobacteriaceae > Pedobacter > Pedobacter miscanthi_A. The sequence goes on along the minus strand of NZ_JAVTSU010000021.1, from coordinate 4,313 downwards.
CAGGGTATTGTGGCCCAAACTACCGCAGAAAATCAGGGAGGTGAAGGTGTTGATAAACTATTTGATTTTGATGAAGGTAACATCTGGCATACCAAATGGGGCGTAAAATCAGTTCCGTTTGATATGGTTATCGATCTTAAATCCATTAATCAATTGGATAAATTCCATTATTTGCCGCGGAGTGGAAGGGGTAACGGGATTTTATTAAAAGGTAAAGTATTTTACAGTAACAATAAAGAGAACTGGACTGATGCAGGGGCTTTTGAATGGGCCAACAGCGGCGAAGTCAAGATCTTCAATTTTACCACACATCCTACTGCGCGTTACATCAAAATTGCAGTTACCGATGGTGTAGGCGGGTTTGGATCTGGTCGCGAATTGTACGTATTTAAAGTTCCGGGTACCGAAAGTTATTTGCCTGGAGATATTAATAACGACCGCTTAATTGACCGGAACGATTTAACCTCTTACATGAATTATACCGGCCTACGAAAAGGCGATGCCGATTTTGAAGGCTATATCAGTAATGGAGATATCAATAAAAATAACCTGATTGATGCTTATGATATATCGGTGGTGGCCACCCAGCTCGATGGTGGGGTAGATGACAGTAAAATTGATCAGATTGCGGGTAAATTAGCAATCAGTACAGCCAAGCCGGTATATAATAAGGATGAAGTGATCGAAATAAAAGTAAAAGGAATTAACCTAAAAGCTGTAAACGCATTAAGTTTTGCCCTGCCTTACAGTCCGGCAGATTATGATTTTGTAGGCGTGCAAGGTTTAAACATCAAACAGATGGAAAACCTGACCAATGATCGTTTACATACCAATGGAGATAAAGTTTTATACCCGGCATTTGTAAATGTGGGCAGCAAAGAAGCAATAAACGGAACCAGCGATTTATTTATAATTAAATTGAAGGCAAAACGTAAACTTCAGTTTAACCTCAAAATCAATAATGGATTTTTAATTGATAAAAACCTCAATACGGTTAAATTTTAAGTAGATAGTTAATGTGAAAAACGGGATTGATTAAAAATCAATCCCGTTTTTTTATGCCTTTTATAGATTGTATTTTAACGTGAAATTTGGGACTTATTTGAACTTGGAAATGGTGCATAGCATCCGCAAAGCAAACTTGAATACTGTTAAAAATATAGCAGCAAATTAAAAATATTTAACATGAGATTGCTTCAGCTCGCTCATCTCCAATCTTATAATCACGGTTATGTGAAAGTTTGATAATCAATGTTTTTTTTGATTTGTAAGGGGTGTATAAGCTTACGTGTTCCATATTTCTTATATGGTGAAGCCTTATCATAGTACACTCTTTAATTAATTAATAATCAAAATAACTAGAATACTTGCTTTTAATTAAATGATTTACTTTATAAAAGTTTTATCAGGATAAGGAACGGCTTTACCTGTCGATTTTTCTATAGGCATTTGGGCATTTCTTTCCCTTAAGGTATTACCTAAAAGCGCAGCTAATTTTTTGGTTTCTACAGGATTTGATAAATCAAGGTTATGTTCTTCACCAATATCCTTGCTTAAATCATATAATTCTAACTTTTTCGTGCGTAAAGGGTAAACCAATTTCCAGTTTCCAAACCGGATGGCACTGTAATAATTTAAACCCAGTGCTGCTTCATCTGGAGTAGCATTCCAATTATTTGGATAATGGAAGATTAACGGTCTGTCGTCAATTTTAACAGCAGGATTTTTTAAGGTTGGCAGTAAACTTATCCCATCTAATTTTTGTATTTTTTTTGAGGTTTTAATGCCTGCAATTTCTAAAATTGTTGGAAAAAAATCATCAATAATAACCGGGTTGTTATTCACTGAGTTTGCAGGAACTGTAGCTGGCCATTTTACAATCATGGGCTCATGCACACCGCCTTCATAAACCGATCCTTTGCCTGATCTGAAAGGTGAATTATGTGTGTTTATTTTTCCTCCGCGTAAATGTGCATCTAAACCACCATTGTCGCTCATAAAAATAATGATGGTGTTTTTATCAACCTTTTTTGCACGGAGGAAATCCATGATATCACCAAGGCTTTTATCCATACCTTCTATTAAACTCGCGTATTTTGCCTCTGTACTGTCTAGCCCTGCATCATAATATTTCTGCACAAATCTTTTATCCGCCATAATAGGTACATGAACTGCATAATGTGCAATGTTTAAGTAAAATGGTTCTTTTCTTTCTATAGGAACACCAATTGCTTTCTTTGCTTCCAGGGTTAATGCTTCAGTTAAAAAGGTATTTGTATTATAATATTCTTCTAAATCTGGTACAGCCTGTGCTTGTGCTTTTCCCGGCATATTGCCATACTTTTGTTCTGATAGATAACTCTGTGGATGCCCTGCGGAATGCCCGGCGACATTTACCATAAACCCTAAATTGTAAGGATTAGCCCCTGGCGAACCCATAGGCCCCCAATGGGCTTTACCAATATGTATGGTATAATAGCCCGCATCTCTTAAGAGCTGAGGAAAGGGCGTAGCATTAACGGTATGTTCTGTTGCAGTATCCGGACTCAAACCATTTATGTTCCAGTTTAGAGGTAAAAACTGATCATCTTCCGGATCGGTATTGTTGTTTTTTTGTGGCGAAGTCCAATTGGTAACGTGTGTACGCGATGCATTCATTCCCGTTATAAAACTGACCCGCGTTGGTGTGCATACCGGCTGGGCATAAGCGTTAACAAATTTCATACCTTCTTTAGCCATTTGTTCCATATTTGGGGTATGGTAACGTTTGTTTAGTGGCATAATGCGCTTACAGAATGGTAAAGAAGTATCCATTATACCCATATCATCAACTAAGAACACGATGATATTAGGGCGTACCTGCGGCATTTTCCTTTGAGGAAATGCAAATAAACCTGCGTATAGCAAGGCTATCGTGATCATTAGTTTTTTCATGAAGCAGATTTTTTTAATCAGTACCTCATAAAAATAACTTTTTTATCAACCTAACAAACAGGTGATTGCTGCGCAAACGTTTGATTTCTCCATATTAGAGAATCTATTTCGCGACTTCGTTTAATGCCTGTTTCCTGATCCTGCTTAATGTTTCGAGCCGCATGCCTATAAATGAAGCCACGTACTTTAGCGGCACACGGTTAATGAGGTGAGGGTAAGAGATCAGAAACCTTTGGTAACGCTTTAATGCCGTAGGAAGCCTGCAGATATATGCCCTTTCGGTTGCCCCCTGAAAATAGATTTCAGTCATTTTACGACCAACATAATTTGCAATCGGGAAATTTTCATAGAGAAGTTTAGACATTTCGTGCGGAATGGCAATCGCAAATACCGGATCGATGGTTTCAATGTATTCGTCGGAAATTTCATTTTCCCACAAATTTCTGATTGTTCCGGCCAGTTCGTTTTCTGCTGCAATCCAGGTAGTAATTTTTTTATTTCCCATTTTAAGATAACCATGTACCGCTCCTTCTAAAATCAGGAAAATGTAACGGTTATGCTTTAATGGAGAAGCGATATGCTTGTTTTTAGCGAAACGTATAGGAAATGTATGGCTGTTAATAATGTTTTCAATTTCGGGATTAAGCGGATGGTAAGATTTGAAGACTGTAATGAGTGGAGAAAAACCTCCAAACGCAGCCCACTTATCTTCGCCATAAATATTTTCAATATTCATTAGGGAAAAGCGAATGTATATGTAAAAATGTAAATAATATTGAAAATAAAAAAGTCTTCAATTGTATGTACAACTAATAGGAATGTTAAATTCTGTTTTTATGTTTTGAATACTCAAGAACCTGATTTGTAGTAAGGATGGTAACGGGTTTCTTGTAAGGGTGGTTTAATTCGATGTGTAATTAAAAAAAATATTTTTTTAATTATGTTTAACAAGATGATTCATAAATGCTTAACATGATCTTGTTTAATTGATGTTAAGTTTTTATTAAATATTTTTAGTTTATCTTTTGTGGTAATAGATTTAATTTCTATCTTTGCAGCCCCGCAAGGGGGATAGATAAATGATTCCGTAGCTCAGCTGGTAGAGCATTACACTTTTAATGTAGTGGTCCTGGGTTCGAATCCCAGCGGGATCACAAGAAACAACATCAAAGAGAGCTAAAACCCTGCAAATCAAATGATTGCAGGGTTTTTGCTTTTACGGGTTATACCAAAATATGCACGAAATCGCATATAAAATGTGCGTCATTAGGTGCGTCGTTCTTTATAATATCAAACTCCCCTAATTCGTATTAATACATTGATATTCAGCTGGTTTAATAGATGAACATCTTGTGTGAATGAAACTGCAAAGCTATTTT